>NZ_JACHMS010000001.1:4853333-6066666 GCF_014205055.1 Streptomyces luteogriseus | reverse complement strand
GACCCCGACCGGCTCGGCGCGGTCATCGCCTCCGGTATCGGCGGTGTGACGACGCTGCTCGACCAGTACGACGTGTTGAAGGAGAAGGGCGTCCGCCGCGTCTCCCCGCACACCGTGCCCATGCTGATGCCCAACAGCCCCTCGGCCAACGTGGGTCTGGCCGTGGGCGCCCGTGCGGGCGTGCACACGCCGGTCTCCGCCTGCGCCTCGGGCGCCGAGGCCATCGGCTACGCCATCGAGATGATCCGCACCGGCCGCGCCGACGTCGTCGTCGCGGGTGGCACGGAGGCGGCGATCCACCCGCTGCCCATCGCCGCGTTCGGCAACATGATGGCGATGTCCAAGAACAACGACGACCCGCAGGGCGCGTCGCGTCCCTACGACACCGCCCGCGACGGCTTCGTCCTCGGTGAGGGCGCCGGTGTCGTGGTCCTGGAGTCCGCCGAGCACGCCGCGAAGCGCGGTGCCCGGGTGTACGCGGAGGCGGTCGGGCAGGGCATCTCCGCCGACGCGCACGACATCGTGCAGCCGGAGCCGGAGGGGCGGGGCATCTCGCACGCCCTGCAGAACCTGATGGACCGCAACGACCTGGACCCGGCGGAGATCGTGCACGTCAACGCGCACGCGACGTCGACACCGGCGGGTGACATCGCCGAGCTGAAGGCGCTGCGGAAGGTGTTCGGCGACGACGCCGACCACTTCGCGGTGTCCGCGACGAAGTCGATGACCGGGCATCTGCTGGGTGGTGCGGGTGGTGTCGAGACGGTCGCGACCGTGCTCGCGCTGTACCACCGGGTGGCTCCGCCGACGATCAACGTGGAGAACCTCGACCCCGAGGCGGAGGCGAATGCCGATGTCGTCCGGGGTGAGGCTCGGAAGCTGCCCGTCGAAGGCCGCATCGCCGCGCTGAACGACTCGTTCGGGTTCGGTGGGCACAACGTGGTGCTGGCGTTCCGGACGGTTTGATTCGCCATGACGGCGAGTGGCCCGGACTCTTCTCGAGTTCGGGCCACTCGCCGTTTTGCTTCGTGTTGTGTGCCGGGAGCCGGATGGTGGGGGTTGTTCGCACAGTTCCCCGCGCCCCTGGGGGCGCTTACACCACCTGGTGCAACCAGCGGACCGGGGCGCCTTCACCGGCGTAGCGGAACGGCTCCAACTCGTCGTCCCAGGGCTTGCCGAGGAGTTTGCTGAGCTCGGCCTCCAGGTCGGTCTCGCCGCGCTGGGAGCGCTGGAGGGCCGCTCTGAGCCGGTCCTCGGGGATGAGGATGTCGCCGTGGATGCCGGTGACGGCGTGGTAGATGCCCAGGTCGGGGGTGCAGCTGTAGCGCTCGCCCTCGGCGGTTGCGCAGGGCTCCGCGGTGACCTCGAAGCGGAGGAGGTGCCAGCCGCGCAGCGCGGAGGCGAGTTTGGACGCCGCGCCGACCTGGCCCTGCCAGGAGAACTCCGAGCGCCAGGTGCCCGGGGCGGCCGGCTGCCGGATCCAGTCCAGGCTGACGCGTGTGCCGAGCACCCCGGCGACGGCCCACTCGACGTGCGGACACAGCGCGCGCGGCGCGGAGTGCACGTACAGAACTCCACGTGTCGTCACCGGAACCTCCGGGCAGAGCGGGACATGGTGCAAACGGGCGGAACGGCTGTGACCGGGCGGGTCACGTTGATGGCGAGGCTACCGTGCGGGGGCGCAAGGAGTGTGACGTACGGTCGCTCCAGGTGCCGGGAAACGCCCCCCATTCACCCAGGGGGACGCTTGTACGGGTGTGAGCCGTTGCACCTGATCGGTCGGGAACCCTCGTGCGTTGTTATTGGTTGGGGAGACAGGTACGGCGTGGCGAGGGGATGGACCAGGGATGCGGAAGCGGGGCCGTCGTACACGGGGCGTGCTGGCCGTGGTCGCGGCGGCCGCGCTGGGTGTCGCGGGGTGTGATGCCGTGGGGGGTGATTCCGCCGCCCCGCCGGAGAAGGCGAAGCCGTCCCCGAAGCCCACGCCCCTGTGGGACCGCAGCCCGGGTTCCGTCGCGGCCGTCGGGGACTCCATCACACGGGGGTTCGACGCCTGTGACGTGCTGTCGGACTGTCCGGAGGCGTCCTGGGCGACCGGTGCCAGCCCCGAGGTCGACTCGCTCGCGGTGCGGCTGCTGGGGCGGACCGGGGCCGCTCAGCGCAGTTGGAACTACGCCGTGACCGGGGCGCGGATGGCCGACCTGCCCGGGCAGATGGCACAGGCGGTGCGGCGCAAGCCGCAGTTGGTGACGGTGATGGTGGGGGCGAACGACGCCTGCCGGTCCACGCCCTCGGCGATGACTCCGGTCTCCGCCTTCCGTGCCGACTTCGAGGACTCCCTGCGCTCCCTGCGCAAGGCCCTGCCCAAGGCGCAGGTGTTCGTGGCGAGCGTGCCCAACCTGAAGCGGCTGTGGTCCGAGGGCCGGAGCAGCCCGATGGGCAAGCAGGTGTGGAAGCTGGGCATCTGCCCGTCGATGCTGGGCGACGCGGACGCCCTGGGCTCGGCGGCGACCCTGCGGCGGGACACGGTGCAGAAGCGGGTGGAGGACTACAACGAGGTCCTCGCGGAGGTCTGCGCCGAGGACAAGCGGTGCCGCCACGACGGGGGCGCGGTGTACGACTACCGCTTCGGCACCACCCAGTTGAGCCGCTGGGACTACTTCCACCCCAGCGTGAACGGACAGGCCCGGCTGGCGGAGATCGCGTACCGCACCGTCACCGCGAAAAGGCCCCTGACTTAGAGTTCCGCACATGAACGAACTCTTCGGAACACTTTCCGACGGGACCCCGGTGCACCGCTGGACCCTGGAGCGGGCGGGTGTGCGGGTGCGGATCCTGTCGTACGGCGGGATCGTGCAGTCCGTGGAGGTGCCGGACCGGGAGGGCCGGGCCGGGGAGGTGGTGCTGGGGTTCCCGGATCTCGACGGGTATCTCGCCCACCCGGAGCCGTATCTCGGCGCCCTGGTAGGGCGGTACGCCAACCGGATCGCCGGCGGCCGGTTCACCCTGGACGGCCGGACGTACGCGCTGGAACCGAACAACGGGCCGAACTCGCTGCACGGCGGGGCGCGCGGCTTCGACAAGCGGGTGTGGGACGCGGAGCCCGTCGCGCACGGGGTGCGACTGACGCGGATCAGTGCGCACGGCGAGGAGGGGTTCCCGGGGCGGCTCGAGGTGTCGGCGACGTACACGCTCGACGGTTCCGGCGCGCTGCGCATCGCGTACGAGGCGGTGACGGACGCGCCGACCGTGGTGAACCTGACGAACCACAGCTACTTCAACCTGGCCGGTTCCGGTGACGCCGGCGGTCACGAACTGCGGCTGGCCGCCTCCCGGTACACGCCGGTCGACGCCGGCCTGATCCCGGCCGGCGGTCCGGAGGACGTGACCGGCACGCGCTTCGACTTCCGCGAGGCCCGCAAGACCGGCTCCGGCTACGACCACAACTTCGTGCTCGACAAGGGTGTGACGGACACTCCGGTGGAGGTCGCCGAGCTGCACGATCCGGCGTCCGGGCGGCTGCTGACGGTGGCGACCACCGAGCCCGGCCTCCAGTTGTACACCGCGGACCACCTGTCCGGTCCCTTCGCGCCCGGCGACGGCATCGCGCTGGAGACCCAGCACTTCCCCGACTCGCCGAACCGGCCGGAGTTCCCGACGACCGTACTGCGGCCGGGCGAGGTCTTCCGCTCGGAGACGGTGTACGGGTTCGGCGTCCGCTGAAGGGCGGGCCCCTGACAGACCACGAGCCCCGGTCCGGAGGTCAGGTCCCGGACCGGGGCTGCTTGGTGGGGAACTTGTCCCGGATCAGACGTTAATCGTCGCGGTGATCCTGCGGTCCGCGATCGAGCGTCCGACCTGGATCTCGTACGAACCCTTCACATACGACCACGAGCCGGTCGCTTCGTCCCAGATCTCGAAGGCGCGGCGCGGCAGTTCGACCCTGGCTTCGGCGCTCTCGCCGGGGGCGGCCTCGACGCTCGCGAAGCCGGCCAGCCAGCGGGCCGGGCGGGTGGGGTCGGGGTCGCCCGGGGCCAGGTAGAGCTGGACGACCTCGCGGCCGGGGCGGTCGCCGGTGTTGCGGAGGCGGACCTTCGTGGTGGTCCCCCCGGCGGTCTCCTCCACCTCGACGGATTCGTAGGTCCAGTCGGTGTAGCCGAGGCCGTGACCGAAGGGGTAGACGGGGCTGCGGCCGTGCTTCTCCCAGGCGCGGTAGCCGATGAAAACTCCCTCGTCGTAAGGGAGTTCGCCGCCCTCCGGGACGACCCGGGTGACCGGGGCGTCGGCCAGGCTGCCCCAGGTGGTGGGCAGGCGCCCGCCGGGTTCGTGGGCGCCGGTGAGGACGTCCGCGAGGGCCGCGCCGCCCTCCTGGCCGGGAAACCAGGACAGGAGCACGGCGGCGACGTCGTCGCGCCACGGCAGTTCCACCGGGGAGCCGGAGTTGACGATCACCACGGTGTTCGGGTTGGCGGCGGCGACCGCGCGGACCAGGTCGTCCTGACGGCCCGGCAGGCGCAGGTCGGTGCGGTCGAAGCCCTCGGACTCGACGCGCTCGGTGGTGGCGACCACGACGACGGCCGTGTCGGCGGCCCGGGCCGCCGCGGCGGCCTCGGCGATGAGGTCGTCGGCGTCGCCCTGCGGGTCCTGGTGCGCGAGGGTGAAGCCGATGACCCGCATGGGGTGGTCGCCGAGCGGCGGGACCGTGTAGGTGAGGGACACCTCGACCGGTTCGCCCGCGGTGAGTTCGGGCCGGGCGTGGGGCACCGGGGCGCCGAAGAAGGCGGCGAAGGGGTCGCCGTCCCCGGCGGGGCGCTGGACGTCGTCGAAGTACGTGGTGCCGGCGATGGTCAGCCTGAAGGGGCCGAGGCCTTTGAAGCCGAAGGTGTGCGTGCCGCTCTCGCGCGGGGTGAAGGTGCCGGTCAGTTCGACGCTGTGCAGGGCGTCGTGGGTGACGCCGTCGGGGAGGTCGTCGCCCATCCACTGGATGTGGCCGCTGGGAGCGGGGCGGCTGCCGAGGACGGTGCCATGGCTGTCCCGGCAGACGGCGCGCAGCTCGAAGCCCTGGTCCGCGACGGGGAGTTCGGTGTTCGGGTCGGCGCCGAGGGTGTAGGTGAGGGTGCCGTCGGGGAGGGCGGCGGTGAGTCCGTCGAGCGGGGAGACGACCCGGGCGGGGAAGACGGTGGCGGAGCCGCCGCCGAGGACGCGGGCATCGCGGGCGGCGGCGCCGATCAGCGCGACCCGGCCCGGCTTCAGCGGCAGCGCGCCGTTCTCGTTGCGGACGAGGACGAAGGAGCGGCGGGCGATCTCGCGGGCGAGTGCCTCGCCGTCGACGGTGGCGGGCGGGTCGGTGACGGCCGGTTCGGCGCCGTCCAGGATGCCGACCCGGGCGGCGAGGCGCAGGACACGGCGGACGGCCTCGTCGACCAGGGCCTCGTCCGCCTCGCCGTCCCGCACGGCCCGGGCGAGGGTCTCGCCGTAGACGGTGCCGGGGCCGGGCATGGCGATGTCGAGGCCGCCGGTGAGGGCGCCGGTGGTGGAGCGGGCGGCGGTCCAGTCGGAGACGTTGACGCCGTCGAAGCCCCATTCGCCGCGCAGGACCTCGTCGACCAGATGGTGGTGCTCGGTCATGGTCGGGCCGTTGACGGAGTTGTAGGCGGTCATGATGCCCCAGGGGTGGGCGTTCTCGACGATCACCTCGAAGGGGGCCAGGTACAGCTCGCGCAGGGCGCGTTCGCCGACGAGGTTGTTCACCGTGAGGCGGTCGGTCTCGGCGTCGTTGGCGACGAAGTGCTTGACGGTGGTGCCGACGCCGCCGGACTGCACGCCGCGGACGTAGGCGGTGCCGATCCGTCCGGTGAGGTACGGGTCCTCGCTGTAAGCCTCGAAGTGGCGGCCGCCCAGCGGGGAGCGGTGCAGGTTGACGGTGGGGGCGAGCAGGAGGTGGACGCCCTTGCGGCGGGCCTCCTGGGCCAGCAGCACCCCGGCCCGGTGGGCGAGTTCGGGGTCCCAGGCGGCGGCGAGGGCGGTCGGGGAGGGCAGGGCGACGGACGGGTCCTCGGCGCTCCAGTGCACGCCCCGGACGCCGATCGGGCCGTCGGACATGACCAGTGAGGCGAGCCCCGCCTCCGGGATCGCGGGCAGGCTCCACAAGTCCTGGCCGGCCAGCAGCCGCGTCTTGGCGTCCAGGTCGAGTGCACCGAGCGCGGCCCCGACCGCCGCCTCACGCCGTTCCTCCGCTGTCTCCGCCACGTCGGCACCTCCACGTCGAAAGCCGCTGGATGTCACCATCGTGCACGGGTTCCCTGTAACGTGGTAGGTTTCGTTATCTCCTCGTGATATTCGGTGGTTCGACATGTCGTACGGTGACGCCATGACGGCCAGGACGAGAAGCGAGGAACGGCGCGCGGAGATCGTGCGGGCCGCTCTGGAGGTGATCGCCGAGCGCGGTTACCGGGGGGCCAGCCTGGCCGCGGTCGCCGAGCGCGTCGGACTGACCCAGCAGGGGCTGCTGCACCACTTCCCCACGAAGGAGGCGCTGCTGGTTGCGGTGCTCCAGGAGCGGGACCGCTGGGACGCGATGCCCGCCGGGCGGCTGCGGCTCGACCTGCTGGCCTCGCTGGTCGAGTACAACGCCATGCGGCCCGCCATCGTCCAGACCTTCTCGGCGCTGCTCGGCGAGAGCGTGACGGAGGAGCATCCCGCCCGGGCGTACTTCACGGAGCGCTACGTCGGGGTGCGGGCCGGCATGGCCGAGGTACTGCGCGCCGAGTACGGCGACCGGCTGCCCGGCGGCCTCACCCCCGAGCGGGCCGCACCGCTCCTCGTGGCGATCCTGGACGGGCTGCAGTACCAGTGGCTGCTGGACCCGGAGTCCGTCGACATGGCGTCCGCCTTCCGCGACTTCCTGACCCTGTTCGGCGAGCACGACGACACCGACGGCTGACCTAGCGGGCCGGTACGGCGGCGACGACCTCCACCTCGACGAGGGCCTCCGGGCGGAAGAGCCGGGCGGCCTCGAAGGTCATGCTGGTCGGCGGGGTCCCGGTGAGGAACTCCCGTCGTACGGCGCCGTATTCGTCCAGCCTGCCGATGTCGGTGAGGTACGTGCGGATGTTGACCACGTCGGCCAGACCGGCGCCGTGGGCCTTCAGCAGCGCGGCGAGGGTCTCGAACACGCCCCGGGTCTGCTCGGCGAGCGTGGCACCCTCGGCGATCTGCCCGGAGACGAACAACAGGGCGCTGCCGTCGGGGTGTTCGATGCGGGCGACCTGGGAGTAGTAGGGGCTCAGGGGCTGGGGCGCGGAGGCGGGGCTGTCCAGGCTGATCTGCATGCCGCCGACGCTAGGCGCGGCCCCGTGATGCGACAAGCGAATGTCTAGCATGGCTGCCATGCCGAACACGCATGAGACTTCCCCGCCGAACACGCGTGAGACCGGGCCCGAGCTCTCCACCGTCTGGTTGCGGGTCTTCCTGGAGGTCGCCCGGCACGGCTCGTTCACGGTGGCGGCGCGGACGCTCGGCTGGACGCAGTCCGCGGTGTCCCGGCAGGTCGCCTCGCTGGAGGCCGCGCTGGACGGCGGCCCGCTCTTCGACCGGCTGCCGCGCGGGGTGGCGCTGACGGAGGCGGGGCGGCTGCTGATGCCGTACGCCGAGACGGTCACCGGCGCGCTGCGCGACGCCCGGCGCGAACTCGGCGCCCTGCGCGAGGCGGCCGGCGGCCGACTCCGGTTCGGCGCCTTCGCCACCGCCGACGCGGCCCTGGTGCCGCACGCCCTGGCCCTCTTCCGTGCCCGCCACCCCCGGGTCCGGGTCGTCCGCGAGGAGGGTTTCACGCCCGCGCTGCTCGACCGGCTGACGGCCGGTCACCTGGACGTCGCGGTCGTCTCGACGACGGGCCGCGCGCCGCTCGAGTCGTACGAGCTCCACCACCTCCTCGACGAGCCGCTGTACGTCGCCGTGCCCGCCGGCCACCCCCTCGCCGGACACGAAGGCCCGGTGGCGCTCGGCCGGTTCGCGGACGCCGACTGGATCTCCGGCAGCCCGCGGCCCGAGGGCACCCTCCTGGACGCGGCCCTGCGCCAGGGCTTCAGCCCGCGGGTCGCCCATGTCGTCGGCGAGTGGACCGCCAAGCAGGGCTACGTCGCCGCCGGGCTCGGCGTGACCCTGGTACCGGCGCTCGCGGCCGCGTCCGTACGCCCGGACATCGCACTGCTGCGGGTCCTCGACGACGGCGCCCCGGCCCGGGCGGTGTACGCGGCGACCCTGCGCGGCCGGTCCCTGACCCCCGCGGCCTCGGCGTTCCTGGACGCGGTGCGGGAGGCGACGGCGACGATCCCCACCTGAACCCCGCCCATGGCGTGGACCACACCCGTCACGCGATACTTCGGCCGTCCGGCACCGACCCCCCACCGCGACGGAAGGCCTGAACACCCTTGAACCCCATACGCGTTCGCCTCGGCGTCCTCGGCCTCGCCCTGCTGACCGGCTTCACCACCCCGGCGGCTGCGAGCGCCGCGCAGGCGGCCCCCTCCCCCACCGTCGAGGAGCAGCGGCTCGGCAGAGCCGCTCCCCAGGAGATCCTGCGCCGCTCCGGATTCGACAGCGCGGCCCCGCGGCTGGCCCGGGCGCTGGAGGGGGCCCGCTCCTACGGGGAGGCGCGCCGGGCGGTCGGCCGTGAGGGCGCGCGGTTGTGGCAGCGTGCGGTCGACCGGGCGCAGGGGCGCGGGCCTGCCGGCGGGGACATGAGCCGGGACGACGACCGGCCGCTGTACTGGGCGCGGCTCGGCATGACGCGTGAGGTGCGCACCTGGGAGCCGGAGTTCGGCCTGACGGACGGACAGCGGGCGGCGCTGCTGGACGGGCTGGAGCGCGCCTCGCGCGGCCAGGACACCATCGGCTATCCACGGGGCAAGGGCCTGAAGCGGATCCTGCTCACCGGCTTCGACCCGTTCACCCTGGACCGGGACATCCGCATCTCCAACCCCTCCGGCGCCACCGCGCTGGCCCTCGACGGCACGGTGATCGAGACGGCGGACGGCCCGGCCCGGATCGAGACGGCCGTGTTCCCGGTGCGCTGGCAGGACTTCGCTCGGGGCACGGTGGAGCGGGCCCTGCGGCCGCACCTGCCGAAGGTCGACCTGTTCACGACGGTGAGCCAGGGCCGGGTCGGGCGGTTCGACATCGAGCGGACCAACGGGGCCTGGCGGGGCGGCTTCGAGGACAACGACAACGTCGGTCGCACCGAGACCGTGCCGGTGAGCGACCCGGCCTCGCAGCCGCAGTGGACGACGACCACGCTGCCGTACGCGGCGATCGCCGCCGCGCAGACCGGCCGGTTCCCGGTGTACGACAACACGAGCGTCACCGAGATCCCGGCCGGCGGCACCCAGCCCGTCGTACGCCCGGACGGGCCGACGCCCGGCTCGACCGCCCGCGCGGGCGGGGGCGGGGACTACCTGTCCAACGAGATCGCCTACCGGGCGACGCTGCTGCGGGACCGGCTGGGGCTGCACGGCACGCTGCCGGGCGGGCATGTGCACACGCCGGTGCTGCAGTTCGGCGCGGGGAACACCACGGAGGTCACCGACCCGGAGTTCGTGCGGAACCGGCTGGACATCATCGCCCAGGTGAAGGCGATCCTGCGGGTGGCTGCGGAAGCGTCGTAGCGGCCTGGTCGCCGTCCCCGTCACCCTCCTGGATCTCCTCGCCCAGCAGGTCACGTGCCATGAGGGTGGCGCCCGCGACCGCGCCCGGCATCAGGAACACCGCGACGAACGGCACCAGGAAGGCCACGGCGAGCGGTGTGCCGAAACCCCAGACGAGGGTCTTGCGGGAGCGCAGCAGGGTGAGGCGGGTGCGCAGTTCGACGCTGCGGCGCTGGAGGGCGACCGCGGTCAGTTCCTCGGTGAGGAAGAACCCGGTGACGAAGAACCCGATCACCGGGACGGCCGTCTGCCCGACCACCGGGATGAAGCCGCACCCGAACAACAGCACCCCCCACAGGGCGGCCCGCACCACGATCCGCAGGCTGTCCCGGCCGGAGATCCACAGCTCGCGCCAGAGCGGCAGCCCCGACTCGGGGGCGTGCCCGTCCGGGGACACGTCCCGGTCGACCTTCTCGGAGAGGTTCTCGTAGAAGGGCTGCCCGATGAGCAGGGTCACCGCGGTGAACGTCACGACGGCGAGGAGCAGGGCGAGAGCGAACAGCACGGCGGTCAGGAAGCCGCGGAAGAGGCCGCGCCACGGGCTCGTCCAGTCGTCGGCGAAGGGCGTCGCCCAGCCCACGGCGTCCTCGCCCCACAGCGCCAGCGCGACGAGCGCCGCCGCGTACAGGACGAGGGTGATCAGGCCCGGGAGCAGCCCGAAGCCGTACTGCCTGCCGTGCCGGGCCACCCATCGCTGGCCCTTCAGGAGGTACTGGAAACCCGCCCCTAGATCGCGCATGGGGAAAGCCTATCCGGGCAGGCCGGGACACCCCCGGCACACCCCCGGCAGGGCCGTACGGGGCTCCGGTGACACCAAGGCGGCCTTGTTGCGGTTGAGTCGAAGCGGTACACCTCGCCGTACCGATCTCAGGAAGCCCCGGAGGAGGCACGCGTGCGCACCACGAGAAGCGTTCCTGCGAGACCTGTACTGATCACCGCCCTGGCCCTGGCCACGGCGGGTTCCCTCCTGCTCGCCCCCGGCGCCGCGGGCGCGGACCCGAGGCCCGTCACCCGTGAGGGCTCCGCCGTGGACGACCGCGCGGCGCAGGCTCCCGCGAGCGCGACGCGACGCGCGTTGACCGCGGACGTCACCACCGGCACCACCACCCGCGCCTACCCCCGCCGCCTGCTCCTCTCCCCCGATCCGCGGAACCCCGCCGACACGTCCCTGAAGCTGGGCCTCACGCCGTACCACGCGATCGCGCCGAAGCTGAACGCGTTACAGCGTCTGGGCGACCGGGTGAGCGTGGAGGTGACGGGCCGCTCGGCCGGCGGCCACCGCCTCTACCTCGTCACCGTCACCGCGCCGGAGACCCTCCGGCAGGCCCGCGCCCAGGAGCGGATGCGCGAGCTGATCCGGGACGCCCCCGCGGCTGCGGCCACGTCCCGTGAGATCAAGCGCGCCTACAAGACCCCGGTCTTCGTCAACAACAACATCCACGGCAACGAGTGGGAGGGCACGGACGCCTCCCTGAAGACCATCGAGCGGCTCGCGACGGCGAAGGACGCGAAGACCAGGGACCTCCTCGCGCACAGCCGCCTGTACTTCAACATCACGGCCAACCCGGACGGCCGGATCGCCGGGACCCGCGCGAACGCCAACGGTTTCGACCTGAACCGGGACTTCGTCACCGCCTCCCAGCCCGAGACGCGGGCGATGCGGCAGATCGAACTAGGCACGCAGCCGGCCGTCCTGCTCGACCTGCACGGCTACGTCAACGGCACCCTCATCGAGCCCACCACTCCCCCGCACGGCGAGAACTACGAGTACGACCTCTTCCTGAAGAACACCTACGCCAACGCCCTCGGCATGGAGTCTGCGGTCAACGCCCTCGGCTACACGCCCGCGAAGGACGGTGTGGAGGCGGCCCAGATCCCGTTCCGCGACCAGGAGGAGGGCTGGGACGACTGGCCGCCGATCTTCACCCCGCAGTACGCGGCCTTCCACGGCACGGTGGCCGCCCACACGGTGGAGATCCCGCTCGCGGTGAACAACGAGGAGTACGACGATCTGCCGGTCACGGAGCTGCGCCGCCGCTCGGCGATCAACACGGCCGTGGCGGGGGCGGCGATCCGCGCGACCCTGACCCATGTCCGCGAGCACCGCGGCACGCTGATCACCGACCAGATCGAGGTCTTCCGCCGCGGTGCTACGGGCGCCGCCCAGGTGCCGGTGTCACCGGAGACGGTCCCGGGCGTTCCCGGCATCGGCCCGGAGGACGTCTACACGACCAGGTTCCCGCGCGCCTACGTCATCCCCCCGGGCGGCGCCAGCACCCAGCGCTCGGGGCCCGCCGCCGCCCGTCTGGTCGATCACCTCATCGCGAACGACGTCCGCGTCACCCGCGCCACCCGCCCCTTCCGGCTCGCCGGACGGACCTACCCCGGGGGCTCGTACGTCGTCGACATGCATCAGCCCAAGCGCGGCATGGCGAACGTGCTGCTGGCCGACGGCCGGGACATCAGCGGCACGGTCTCGGTGATGTACGACATCTCCGGCTGGAGCCTGGGCCGGCTGTGGGGCGCCACCGTCGAGCGGGTGCCGTCGGGCAGCCTGCGGGGTGCGCCGCTGCGCGCGATCGGCGAGGCCGCGCCGGTCGCCCGCGTGCCCGCGCACGGCGATCTGTCGCTGCCCCTGACCGACCCGCGCGAGATCGCCGCCCTCAACTCCCTGCTCCGGCAGGGCGTCCCGGTCCGGCGGGCGGCGGACGGCGGCGTCGTCGTCCCGGCGTCGGCCCGACGCGCGGCACGCACGGCCGCCCGCGACCACGACGTCTCCTTCACGGCCACGCGGCAGACCGGCACGGCACCGCTGCACCGCCTGCGGATCGCCGCCGCCGTCACGCCGGGTGAGCTGTTCGCCCTGCGGGAGATGGACTTCGACGTCACACCGGTCTCGACGGCCGTCCTGAACGCGGGCTTCGACTGGTCCGGCACGGACGTGCTGTTCGTGTCCGCTGGTCTGGAGCACGCGGCCCTGACCGCCCCTGCCCGGCGAGCCCTGGACACCTTCCTGGACGGGCACGGCCTGGTCGGCCGGGGCGCGACGGGAGCGGATCTGAACGCGGCGACGGGGCGGCTGGCCGTCAAGCCGGTGGAGGGCAACGCGGACGCGAACGGTGTGGTGAAGGTGACCAACACGGGCGGCATCACGCGCGACGCACCGGACCACGGCTTCGTCTACGCCCCGCTCTGGTTCACCGACCCGGGCCCCGGCGTCCGCGTGGAGCAGTCGTACGCGACCGGGAACCCGCTGGTCTCCGGGCACTGGCGGCCGCTGCGGGACGGCACCGGCGGTCCCGCCGCTGCCGCCGGGCAGGCCTCGGTCGTCAGCGGGGGCAACACGGTCCTCTTCGGCACCGAACCACTCTTCCGGGACCACCCCAAGGGTGAATTCCCGCAGGTGGCGAGGGCATTGTTCACAGTGGCACACAGCGCTTCAGTCAAGGAGAGCGGATGACGCAGGAGATCCACGGCACCGTGGCGGACGGCTTCGAGGCGGTGCGCGAGGAGTTCGCCGCGTTCGTCGCCGGGGAGCGAACCGACTACGAGGGACAGCTGTGCGCCTACGTCCACGGCCGGAAGGTCGTCGACCTGTGGGCGGGGACCGGCGCGGACGCCCTCTACGGCGTGTTCTCGTCCACCAAGGGCGCCGCCTACCTGGTCGTGGCTCTGCTCGTCCAGGACGGCACGCTCGAACTGGACCGCAAAGTGACGTACTACTGGCCGGAGTTCGCGGCCGAGGGCAAGGGCGCCCTGACCCTGCGGGATCTGCTGGCGCACCGGGCCGGCGTGGTCGGCACGGACACCGGGTTCACGCTCGCCGAGCTGGCCGACGACCGCCAGCTCGCCGAGCGGCTCGCCGACCAGCGGCCGTTCTGGCGTCCGGGCACGGCGTTCGGCTATCACGCGCTGGGCGCCGGTGCCCTGGCCGGCGAGGTCGTGCGCCGCGCGACGGGCCGCACGCTCCAGGACGTCTACCAGGAGAGGATCAGGACTCCGTACGGACTGGACTTCCACCTGGGGCTGCCCGCGCCCGAGGAACCGCGCTTCCGCACCACCCAGCCGATGGCCCCCACCCCCGAGCAGCAGGCCGTCCTCGACGCCATGCCCACCGGCCCGCACTCGCTCGCCTCGATCGCGTTCAATCGCAACGCGGCGGAGCCGACCGACCTCGCCTCCCTCCCGAACATGCCGTTGATCCGGGCGAAGGGCCCGGCGTCGGTGGGCGGGGTGGCGTCCGCGCGGGGTCTGGCGGGGATGTACGCGGCGGCGATCAGCGTGGTGGGTGAGCAGCCGGCGCTGCTGAAGCCGGACACGGTGGCGGAGTTCGGGCAGTTCCACTCGGCCGGCTACGACCTGGTGGCCCGGGCCCACAAGTCGTTCGGCCTCGGCTTCCAGATGACGGCTGACACGTGGCACCCGTTCCTCGGTGCCGGGACGATCGGGCACAGCGGCGCGGGCGGCTCCCAGGCCTTCGCGGACCCCTGGAGCGGCCTCGCCTACGGCTACACGCGCCGCCGGTTCGCCTTCCCGGGCGGGGCGGCCCCGGAGAACGACCGGCTGGCGCGGGCGGTGCACGCGGCGGCGCTGGCTCTCTGAGGGGCGGGCGGGGCGCCGGCCCCCTGGCCCGGGCACGGGCGGAGGCCGCACCCCACGTCCAGGGGTGCGGCCTCCGCGTGTGCAACGACCGTGGTCAGACCAGCGTCACGGTGATGTTGCCGCGGGTCGCCTTCGAGTACGGGCACACCTCGTGAGCCTTCTCGATCAGCGACCGCGCGGTGCCCCGGTCGACCTCGGGGATGTCGGCCGAGATCTCGACGATGATCCCGAAGCCGTCCCCGTTCTTGCCGAGGCCGACCTTGGCGGTCACGGTCGAACCGGTGAGGTCCGCCCCCTCCTGACGGGCGACGACACCGAGAGCGCCCTGGAAGCAGGCGCTGTATCCGGCGGCGAAGAGCTGCTCCGGGTTGGTGCCGGCGCCGCTCCCGCCCATCTCCTTCGGCGGGTTGACGACGACGTCGAGCCTGCCGTCGTCGGTGGCGACCCGGCCGTCGCGCCCGTTCTCTGCGGTGGCGACGGCGGTGTACAGGACGTCGGACTGCTGGATCGGCATGCGGTTGTGTTCCTTAGGCCGTCCGCCGCGGCTCGCGCCCGGGCCGGGACGGATTCGGAAACAAGTTACCGCATGCCGGAATCCTGAAGGAAGATGTCAGAGCTTGACGATCATCTTCCCGGTGTTGTCGCCGCGCAGGACCCCGAGGAAGGCCTCCAGGTTGTTCTCGATGCCCTCGACGACGGTCTCGCGGTACTTCAGCTCGCCGGAGGCGACCCAGGGGGCGACTTCCTGCACGAACTGCGGCTGCAGGTCGTAGTGGTCGCCGACCAGGAAGCCCTCGATGCGGCCGCGGGTCGCGATCAGACGGGCGAGGTTCTTCGGGCCCGGGGCGGGCTCGGTGTTGTTGTAGACGGAGATCATGCCGCAGACGGCGATCCGGCCGCCCTCGTTGAGGGAGCCGATGGCCGCCTCCAGGTGGTCACCGCCGACGTTGTCGAAGTAGACGTCGATGCCGTCGGGGGCGGCGGCGCGCAGCTGCTGGGCTACGGGCCCGTCCTTGTAGTTGAAGGCGGCGTCGAAGCCGTACTCCTCCTTGAGGAGCTTCACCTTCTCGTCCGACCCGGCGGAGCCGATGACGCGCGAGGCGCCCTTCAGCCGGGCGATCTGCCCGACCTGGCCGCCCACGGCTCCGGCGGCGCCGGACACGAAGACGGTGTCGCCCTCCTTGAAGGCGGCGGTGCGCAGCAGGCCCGCGTAGGCCGTGAGGCCGGTCATGCCCAGCACACCGAGGTACGTCGACAGCGGCGCGGCGTCCGGGTCCACCTTGACGGCGCTCTTCGCGCCGACGACCGCGTACTCGCGCCATCCGAAGAAGTGCAGTACGTGGTCCCCGACGGACAGCCCCTCGGCGTTCGAGGCCACGACCTCGCCGACGGCACCGCCCTGCATGACCTTGCCGAGCTCGAAGGGGGCGACGTAGGACTTGGCGTCGCTCATGCGGCCCCGCATG
The DNA here is from genome assembly GCF_014205055.1 of Streptomyces luteogriseus. Taxonomy (NCBI): domain Bacteria; kingdom Bacillati; phylum Actinomycetota; class Actinomycetes; order Kitasatosporales; family Streptomycetaceae; genus Streptomyces; species Streptomyces luteogriseus. The sequence goes on along the minus strand of NZ_JACHMS010000001.1, from coordinate 6,050,894 downwards.
TACGGGTCCACGGAGAGGTACTTGTTCCGGACGAGGACCTGCCCCTCACCCGGCTGCGGGACCTCCGCCTCGACGAAGGAGAAGTCCTCGGGCTTCGGCCAGCCGACGGGACGGCTCGCCAGGTGCCACTCGCGGCTGACGGCGGGGAGGGTGGGGGTGTCGGTCATGGTGCGCCTTACCTCACTGGCTCGATGCGGATGTTTCAGTACCTGAAACAACCATGCTCCTGAAAATTTCAGGTTGTCAAATAACCGGGTACCCTCGATGGCATGGCCTCCACCACACCGACGCCCCAAGAGATGACCAACCGCCCTGATCCGCTGACCGTCGAGGTCGTCGAGCTGATCGGGGAGGTCGTGGCGCGGTTCCACGAGGACTACGAGTCGGGAGCGGCGGAGCACGCCCTGACCGGCGCGCAGGCGCGGCTGCTCAGCCTGCTGTGCCTCGAACCGCTGCCGATGCGGAGGCTGGCCCAGCAGCTGAAGTGCGAGCCGTCCAATGTGACGGGGATCGTGGACCGGCTGGAGGCGCGGGGGCTGGTCGAGCGCCGTCCGGACCCCGCCGACCGCCGGGTGAAGGTGGCGGCTGCGACTGAGGAGGGACGCCGGGTGGCCCGGAGCCTGCGGGAGTCGCTCCGATTCGCCCGCGAGCCCCTGGCGGGGCTCTCCGAGGGGGAACGGGTGGCCTTGCGGGACACGCTGCGGCGGATGCTGGGCTGAGGCAGGCCGCCTCGGCGGAGCGGGTGGTCCGGACCGCGTACGGGGCGTTGCGCACGTGCCCGTACGCCGGGCCGTCCACCCGGCGTTCCGCGGGACGCGGCCGGTGCCGGCCTCTCCGATGACAGCCGGCACCGCAGGGGTGGTTCCCTCACCCGTAAGTGCCCCTGGCGTGCCACGGTTGTGGGAACTTGTACGCCATGCAGCTCTTACACATCGAGGCGTGGGTCGGGGACGAGTGGCAGCGGGTCGTCCGTCTGGGCGACTACGAGCCGCCGGAGGACGGCGACACGGATGACAACCAGATGCAGGAGCTCACGGACTTCCTGAAGGCCGACACCGGCATGTTCTGGGTCGAGACCACCGCCGCCCCGCACGGCGTGCTGTTCGGTCCGGGGGTGCCTCGTCTGTTCCGGCTGGCCCCTGCCGGTTAGCGCATCGGTGCCCCGGAGAGCCGTCGTGGCTTCCGGGGCACCCGCGCGTTCAGAGCACGCGAAGCGACTTGTGAAGGTCCCGTCAGGGCTGACCTTTTCCGTGCGATTCGGCCGGCTGAGCCCCCTCATCCGAGGAGGCTCGAAACACAGGTCAGGCCCCCCATCCAGGGGACCTCCCCATGCGGCCTACCCGACTGCGTCGGTCTGCGGGCTCGCCGGCAAGTTTCGAGTTCGCTTCAACTCTATCCGAGCGCATGTCTGTTGGCGGTGCGAGCACCTGGCCGCCGCCCCGGCCGCACACATGCCGGAGGGCCGCCCTGCCCGAGCGGGCCCTAGGTGCACCACCACAGGAACCGCTTGCACGGCTCGGACGCGGACGGTTCCGGTTCAGGGGCCTGCGTGGTCGGACCCGAGGTCGGGGCCGGCTCCGGGGCGGGCGGGGCGGCCGTGGGGCCGGACGCCGGGCGGCTGGGGGCGCCTCCCGTCGCCGACTCGGGATCCTTCGTCGGTTCGTCGCTCTTCGGGGACTCCGACTTCTCGTCCTTCGGGGATTCCGAAGCGGACGGAGTATCAGACGTGGTGGGCGAGGCGGACGGTGACGCGCCGTCAGGCCCGGCACCCTTTCCGTCCGGACCGGAGCCCGTCCTCCCCGCCTCGACCGAGGCGTCGCCGTCCGCCGACTCGCCCCCGGCCGCGGCCGGTTTCGGCGTCGGGTCGGGAGCGTCCATGCCGAGTTCCGCGAGGCTCAGGCCACCGGCGGCCAGCACGAACCCGGCCGCCACGAACAGGGTCCGGCGCCGCCGCCGGCGGTGTGCCGCGGCCTTGCGGTCCCGTCGGCTCGCCCCACCCTGGCCGTCGGCGGCCGGACCGCGCCCGCGGCCACGCCGTCGGGCGGCGCGCCCCGGGTACTCGCCGTCGTCATCACCGTCGGCATCGAAATCGGCATCGGCATCGGCATCGGCATCGGCATCGGCATGAGGGTCGTCGTAGGCATCCTCGTACCCGGCGTAGCCGTCGCGCCCGTAGTCGATGGCGTCCGGCTCCGCCGGGCTTTCCGGCCCGGCGCCGGGGTGCCCGGCCACGGCGGCGTCGTACCCGCCGTACTCCGGCCCGCGCCTGCGCAGCGTTTCGGCCGAGGTGCCGCACCCCGGGCAGGCAAGGGCGCCGTTGAGGTGCCGTCGGCACGGGTCGCAGTAGTCCATGACGCGGGAAGATTAAGTTCCGCGCAGGTCACGTTCCTAGAGCCGGCTGTGAAGGTTCTGTAGGGACACGGCCCACCCATGGTTTCGAAACTGTCGAAACCGTTATGCGCGCGACCCATTGACACCCCTGCCGCCCGATCCTTACTGTCACGCCAGCATTTCGAACGTGTGCCGAAATCTCGAACAGATCGAGTCGCCGGAGCGCGGGCGAGACGCTGACGGAACACACTGACGGAACTGAGCCGACGAAGCTGCGAGGGACAATCGCCGTGCGCATCACCGGAATCAGCACACACGTGGTCGGGACGCCTTGGCGCAACCTGACGTACGTCCAGGTGCACACCGACGAGGGGATCACCGGAGTCGGCGAGACCCGGATGCTGGGACACACCGACGCCCTTCTCGGATACCTGAGGGAGGCCGAGACCAATCACATTCTCGGCTCCGACCCCTTCGCTGTCGAGGACCTCGTCAAGCGCATGAAGTACGGCGACTACGGCCGCGCGGGCGAGATCGTCATGTCCGGTATCGCCGTGATCGAGATGGCCTGCTGGGACATCAAGGGCAAGGCCCTGGGCGTCCCCGTCTGGCAGCTGCTGGGCGGCAAGGTCACCGACAAGGTCAAGGCGTACGCCAACGGCTGGTACACCACCGAGCGGACCCCGGAGGCCTACCACAAGGCCGCCCAGGGTGTGATGGAGCGCGGCTACCGGGCGCTCAAGATCGACCCCTTCGGCACCGGCCACTTCGAGCTGGACCATCAGCAGACCCTGTACGCCGTCTCCCTGATCGAGGCGGTCCGCGACGCCATCGGCCCCGAGGCCGAGCTGATGCTGGAGATGCACGGCCGCTTCTCCCCCGCCACGGCCGTGCGCCTGGCCAAGGAGCTGGCGCCGTTCAAGCCGGCGTGGCTGGAGGAGCCGGTCCCGCCGGAGAACCTGAAGGCGCTGGAGAAGGTCGCCGCCAAGGTCGACATGCCGGTCGCCACCGGTGAGCGCATCCACGACCGGATCGAGTTCCGGGAGCTGTTCGAGAGCCAGGCCGTCGACATCATCCAGCCGGACGTCGGCCATATCGGTGGAATCTGGGAGACCAGGAAGCTCGCCGCGACCGCCGAGACGCACTACATGCTGGTGGCCCCGCACAACGTGGGCGGCTCGGTCCTGACCGCCGCGTCCCTCCAGGTCGGCTTCACCTCCCCGAACTTCAAGATCCTGGAGCACTTCAACGACTTCGCCGACGCGGAGATCAAGAAGGTGGTCAAGGGCGCCCCGCAGGTGAACCCGGAGGACGGCTGCTTCCACCTCTCCGACGCCCCGGGCCTCGGTGTGGAGCTGGACGTCGACGCCGCCGCCGAGTTCCCCCAGCAGCAGGCCCGCTTCGACCTCTGGGCGGAGGGCTGGGAACAGCGCAAGCCGAAGGGCGCACAGTGAGCACCGCTGTCGTCATCGACGCCCCGGGCGAGCACCGGCTCGTCCCGCACGAGCCCCGGCGGCCCGAGGCCGGCGAGGCACTGGTCCGGGTGCACGCCTCGGGGATCTGCGGCAGCGACCGCGAGGTCTACCAGGGCAATCGCCCCGAGGGCTACGTGCGCTACCCGCTGACCCCGGGCCACGAGTGGTCCGGGACGGTTCAGGCCGTGGGCACCGGTGTCCCGGAGTCCCTCGTGGGCCGCAAGGTGGTCGGTGAGGGCTTTCGAAACTGTCAGGTCTGCGACCGCTGCCACGCGGGCGACACGACCCTGTGCACGGCCGGCTACGAGGAGACCGGGTTCACCCAGCCGGGCGCGATGGCGGCCACGCTGACCCTCCCGGCCCGTCTCCTGCACGCCCTCCCGGACGACTGCGACCTCACGGCCGCGGCGCTCCTGGAGCCCGCCGCGTGCATCGCGGCCGCCGCGCTGAAGGGCAACGCACAGCCCGGCGAGCGCGTCGCCGTGGTCGGCACCGGCACCCTCGGCATGTTCGCCGTGCAGTTCCTCAAGGCGAACTCGCCGTCCGAGCTGCTGGTCGTCGGCACCCGCCGGGACCGCGAGGCGCTCTCGCGGCAGTACGGCGCGACTGACTTCCGGACGAAGGACCAGGAACTCGGGGACGACTTCGACGTGGTGATCGAGACGGCCGGGTCCGCGGACGCCGCCCGGATCTCGGCCGGCCTGCTCAGGCGGGGCGGCCGGCTGGTTCTGACCGGCATCCCGGCGCCGGACGCCGACGGCCTCGACCCGACCGACCTCGTCGTACGGCAGCTGGAGGTGCACACCGTCTTCGGTGCGCCGCCGGACGCCTGGGCGCACACGGTGCGGGTGTTCGCCGCCGGGCTGCTCGATCCGCTGCCGCTGGTGACGCACGAGCTGCCGCTCACCGAGTTCTCACAGGCCATCGAGCTGGTCGGGGCCGGTGATCCGAAGGTGGGCAAGGTCCTGCTCCGCCCCTAGACGTACGCCGGTACGGGGGCAACCTGACGGCTCCCGTACCGGCGTACCCCAGCCTCGCCCTACCCAGAGCCGCGAACCTCGTCCGAAATATCGAACCGAAGGACATTCCTGTGACCGACGCTTCCACCACGGCAGCCCGCAGGCCCGGTGAGCAGGCGCTCACCGCACTGGGTCTGAGCGCGCCCGCCCCCGATCCCGCCGACACCTCCGCGCACTCCTTCCCCGGCGGCGGCCGCTGGCGCACCGAGATCCCCTCCTGCGAGGGCCCCGAGGCGCTCGCGGTGGTGCTGAAGGAGGCCTCGCGGCTGGACGTCCCGATCCACCGGATCAGTCAGGGCAGCGGCGTGTGGATGCTGACCGACGCCGAGATCACCGAGATGGTCGAGTCGACCGGCGAACGCGACATCGAGCTCTGCCTGTTCACCGGCCCGCGCGGCACCTGGGACATCGGCGGGTCCACGCGCACCGACTCGCGGGGGGCCGGCCTGCGCGCCCGCGGTCATGACGCCGTCGCCGGCTGCGTCGAAGACGCGGTCAGGGCAACGGAGTTGGGCGTCAAGTGCCTGCTCGTCGCCGACGAGGGCGTGCTGTGGACGCTGCACCGGGCACGGGCCGCCGGGATCATCCCGGCCGACACGACGCTCAAGGTCTCCGCACTCATCGGACCGGTCAACCCGGCGGCGTACGCGGTCTACGAGCGCCTCGGCGGCGACTCGATCAACGTGCCCAGCGACCTGACGCTCGATCACCTCACGGAGATCCGGCGGGTGTCGGGCGCTCCGATGGACATGTACATCGAGGCCCCCGACGACCTCGGCGGCTACGTCCGGATGTACGAGGTCGCCGAACTCATCAGACGCGGCGCACCGCTCTACCTGAAGTTCGGCCTCTCCAAGGCGCCCGGGATCTACCCCTACGGGCACCACATGCGGGAGCTGACCCTGGCCACCGCCAAGGAACGCGTGCGTCGCGGCCGGCTCGCCCTGGACCTCCTGGCCCGCCACGGAGCGGACGGCGACATGGCGCCGCTCGGCTCGCGGCTGCCGGGCGATCTGCAACGGTTCGAAATCTCGTCATAACGTTCCGGATACTCGGCTTCACAAAAGAAGACACAGCCGACCACAATCCACCACATCTCTTCTCGGTCTTTCCGGCACGACCACCCGGAGCGACTTCGCGCCTCTCAGACCGAGCCCTGCCACAGATCAAGGATGATGATCATGCGTAACCGCAGAGCCGCTCTCACCGCCATAGCCGGAGCCGCGTCCCTCGCCCTCACCCTGTCCGCCTGCGGGCAGAACAGCGAGGGTGGCAGCGAGGAGAGCGGGGACAGCGCCAAGGGCGCCACCATCGGCATCGCGATGCCGACCAAGTCCTCCGAGCGCTGGATCGCCGACGGCAAGAACGTCGTGACGGAGCTGGAGTCCAAGGGCTACAAGACCAAGCTGGTCTACGGCGAGGACGACCCCGACCAGCAGGTCTCCCAGGTCGAGAACCTGATCACGCAGGGTGTCAAGGCGCTGATCATCGCCGCGATCGACAACAAGTCGATGAACAACGTGCTCCAGCAGGCCAAGGACGCGAACATCCCGGTCATCTCCTACGACCGCCTGATGCTCGGCACGAAGAACGTCGACTACTACGCGTCGTTCGACAACGAGAAGGTCGGCGAGCTCCAGGGCACCTACATCGTCGAGAAGCTCGGCCTGAAGGACGGCAGCAAGAAGGGCCCCTTCAACATCGAGCTGTTCGCCGGCTCCAACGACGACAACAACACCCGCTACTTCTTCGGCGGCGCGATGAAGGTCCTGCAGCCCTACATCGACAAGAAGCAGCTCGTCGTCCGCTCCGGCCAGACCAAGCTCAACCAGGTCACGACCCTGCGCTGGGACGGCGGCACCGCCCAGAAGCGCATGGACGACATCCTGACCTCGGCCTACAAGAGCGAGCGCGTCGACGCGGTCCTCTCCCCGTACGACGGCATCTCCATCGGCATCCTGTCGGCGCTGAAGTCGGACGACTACGGCTCCAAGGCCAAGCCGCTGCCGGTCGTGACGGGCCAGGACGCCGAGGTCGCCTCGGTGAAGTCGATCATCGCCGACCAGCAGTCGATGACCGTCTACAAGGACCTCCGGAAGCTCGCCAAGGTGTCCTCGAACATGGTCGACGCGCTGCTCAACAAGAAGAAGCCCGAGGTCAACGACACCAAGACCTACGACAACGGCGCGAAGGTCGTCCCGGCCTACCTGCTGGAGCCGGTCGCCGTCGACAAGGGCAACTACCAGAAGGAGCTCATCGACTCGGGCTACCTCAAGGCCAGCGACGTCAACTAGTCCCCGCCGCCCACCGACGATTCACCACTGATTGGAAGGCACGACCATGGCGGGACCCGTCCTGGAAATGCGCTCGATCGTCAAGACCTTTCCCGGCGTCAAGGCGCTGTCGGACGTCACGCTGACCGTCCGGCAGGGCGAGGTCCACGCCATCTGCGGGGAGAACGGCGCCGGCAAGTCGACCTTGATGAAGGTCCTCTCCGGCGTCCACCCGCACGGCACGTACGAGGGCGACATCCTCTTCGAGGGAGAGGTCTGCCAGTTCAAGGACATCCGGGCCAGCGAGGAACGCGGCATCGTGATCATCCACCAGGAGCTGGCCCTGGTGCCCTACCTCTCCCTCGCGGAGAACATCTTCCTCGGCAACGAGCACGCCACCCGGGGGATCATCAGCTGGACCGAGACCCTCCGGCACGCCACCGAACTGCTGCGCCGGGTCGGCCTGTCCGACCACCCGGACACCCGCGTCGCCGACATCGGCGTGGGCAAGCAGCAGCTCGTGGAGATCGCGAAAGCCCTGTCGAAGAAGGTCAAGCTGCTCATCCTGGATGAGCCGACCGCCGCGCTGAACGACGAGGACAGCGGCAAACTCCTGGACCTCATCCTGGAGTTGAAGAAGCAGGGCATCACCTCGATCATCATCTCCCACAAGCTCAACGAGATCCGCAAGGTCGCCGACTCGGTGACGATCCTGCGCGACGGCCAGACCATCGAGACCCTCGACGTGAAGGCCGCGGAGACCACCGAGGACCGGATCATCAGCGGGATGGTCGGCCGCGACCTGGAGAACCGCTTCCCGGAGCGGTCGCCGCACGAGCCCGAGGAGGGCGCGGCGCCGGCCCTGGAGATCCGCGGCTGGACCGTGCACCATCCGATCGACCAGCAGCGCAAGGTGTGCGACGACGTCTCGCTCCACGTGCGGCGCGGGGAGATCGTCGGCATCGCGGGCCTGATGGGCGCCGGCCGCACCGAACTCGCGATGAGCGTCTTCGGCCGGACCTACGGCCGGTACGCGGGCGGCACGGTCCTCAAGGACGGCAAGGAGATCCGTACGAAGTCCGTCCCCGAGGCGGTCAAGCACGGCATCGCCTACGTGACCGAGGACCGCAAGCACTACGGCCTCAACCTCATCGACACCATCAACCGGAACATCTCGCTGAGCGCCCTGGGCAAGGTCGCCAAGCGCGGTGTGGTCGACGAGCACGAGGAGCGGCAGGTCGCCGAGGGCTTCCGCAAGTCCATGAACATCAAGGCCCCGACGGTGTTCGAGCCGGTGGGCAAGCTGTCCGGCGGCAACCAGCAGAAGGTCGTCCTCAGCAAGTGGATCTTCTCGGGTCCGGACGTGCTGATCCTGGACGAGCCGACGCGCGGTATCGACGTCGGCGCCAAGTACGAGATCTACACGGTCATCGACCAGCTGGCCGCCCAGGGCAAGGCGGTCGTCTTCATCTCCTCCGAGCTGCCCGAGCTGCTCGGCATGTGCGACCGCATCTACACGATGGCCGCGGGGCGGCTGACGGGTGAGTTCTCGCGGGCCGAGGCCTCCCAGGAATCGCTGATGCGTCAGATGACGAAGGACAAAGAGGTATCCCGATGAGCACGGACGTGACCGCCAAGAGCCCGGCCCCCGCGCCGCCGGGCAAGAGCGGAGGGGCCGCGGGCGACGGCCTGTTGCAGCTGGTGATGGACGGTATGCGCCGCAACATGCGGCAGTACGGCATGCTGATCGCGCTGGGCCTGATCGTGGTCCTGTTCGCCGTCTGGACCGACGGTGACCTGCTGCTGCCGCGCAACGTCTCCAACCTGGTGCTGCAGAACAGCTACATCCTGATCCTCGCGATCGGCATGATGCTGGTCATCATCGCCGGCCACATCGACCTCTCGGTCGGATCGCTGACGGCGTTCGTCGGGTCGATGGCCGCCGTGTTCATGGTCAAACAGGACCTTCCCTGGCCGCTCGCCGTGGTGCTGTGTCTGGCCGTGGGCGCGGTCGCGGGTGCCGTACAGGGGTTCTTCATCGCGTACGGCGGGATACCGTCGTTCATCGTGACCCTGGCGGGCATGCTGATCTTCCGCGGTCTCACGGAGATCTTCCTGGAGGGCCAGACCCTCGGCCCCTTCCCGGACGGGCTGCAGAAGGTCGCCAACGGGTTCCTGCCCGAGGTCGGTCCCAACACGAACTACCACAACCTCACCCTGCTGCTCGGCTTCGCGATGATCGCCTTCGTGATCTTCCAGGAGGTCCGTGACCGCAAGCGGCAGCAGGAGTTCGACCTGGACGTCCCGCCCACCAAGCTGTTCCTGCTGAAGCTGGTCGCGATCGGCGCCGCGGTGCTGACGCTCACCATGCTGCTGGCCAGCTACAAGGGCGCCCCGATCGTGCTGCTCATCCTGGGCGTGCTGCTCGTCGGCTTCGGCTACGTCATGCGCAACGCGATCATCGGCCGCCACATCTACGCGATCGGCGGCAACCTCCCGGCGGCCAAGCTGTCGGGTGTGAAGGACAAGAAGGTCACCTTCCTTGTCTTCCTGAACATGGGCATGCTCGCGGCCCTGGCGGGTCTGGTCTTCGCCGCCCGCTTCAACGCGGCCTCTCCCAAGGCCGGCCTCAACTTCGAGCTGGAGGCGATCGCGGCCTCGTTCATCGGCGGTGCGTCGATGAGCGGCGGTGTCGGCACCGTCCTCGGCGCGATCATCGGTGGCCTGGTCCTGGGCGTGCTGAACAACGGTATGAACCTCGTCGGCATCGGCACCGACTGGCAGCAGGTCATCAAGGGCATGGTGCTGCTGGCGGCCGTCGGGTTCGACGTGTGGAACAAGCGCAAGGTCGGTTCGTAAGTCAGATCGGGGCCCCGCCACCAGGCGGGGCCCTCTCCTTACCGGGAGCCGCACACATGGAACTGAACAGACGCACGGTCATCGCGGGAGCAGCGGCGGCGAGCATAGCCGCCACCACGCTCGGCGGCACGGCGCACGCCACGGGAGGCAGGAAGCCGGTGAAGACGCTCTTCGGCAAGCTGGCCGACGGCACCAAGGTCTACAGCTGGTCGCTGGAGAACGGCGGCACCCGCCTGAAGGTCCTCTCCTGGGGCGGTGTCGTCCAGTCCCTGGAGATCCCGGACCGTCGCGGCCGCTACGCCAACGTCTCCGCGGGCTTCGACAACCTCGAGGACTACGTCGCGAAGACCCCGTACTTCGGCGCCCTGATCGGCCGGTACGGCAACCGCATCGGCAAGGGCAAGTTCACCCTCGACGGCAAGAACTACCAGCTGTCCGTGAACGACGGCGAGCAGAGCCTGCACGGCGGCACCCAGGGCTTCGACAAGCGCGTGTGGGACGTCGAGCCGTTCACCAAGGGCTCCGACGTCGGCCTGCACCTGTACTACACGTCCGTCGACGGCGAGATGGGCTACCCGGGCACGCTCAAGACGAAGGTGACGTACACGCTCACCCGACACGGCGACTGGCGCATCGACTACGAGGCCACCACGGACAAGGCCACCGTCGTCAACCTCACCAGCCACGTCTACTGGAACCTGGCCGGCGAGGGCAGCGGCACGATCGAGGACCACGAGCTGCACATCGCGGGCTCCCGCTACACGCCCACCGACGCGGGTCTGATTCCCACGGGCGAGCTGGCCAAGGTCGCGGGCACGCCGTTCGACTTCACCCGGGCCAAGCCGATCGGCCGGGACATCCGCGTCTCCCACCCGCAGCTGGTGACCGCCAAGGGCTTCGACCACAACTGGGTCCTCGACAAGGGCATCACCGCCCGGCCCGAGCACGTCGCGACCCTGCGCGACCCGGCTTCCGGCCGCAGCATGAAGATCGCCACGAACGAGCCGGGCCTGCAGTTCTACTCCGGCAACTTCCTCGACGGCACGCTGACCGGCCCGTCCGGCCGCACCTACCGGCAGGGTGACGCACTCTGCCTGGAGACGCAGCACTTCCCGGACTCGCCGAACAAGCCGAAGTTCCCGTCGACGGTGCTGCGACCGGGGCAGACGTACCGCACGACCACGATCCACACGTTCGGCTGCTGAGACCACTGACAGGTCTTCACACAATGGGCACATGTTCCGACCGTTTTCCCGACGGTTGAACGGCGCCCCCGTGGTCTCCGTATGAATGGGCGGCCCGCGCTCCCCCGCGCGGGCCGCCCTTAAACGTCGGGCCCGTCCGTCCCCAACGGGCCCGCCCCATACGGAGGTTCCATGGCCGACAACGTCACGTCGCTGTTCCGCAGTACCGCGGCACACAGCCCGTCGATGGCGGCTCTGACACGTGAGGGCGGCGAGGGAGCCGGCCCCGTGGACTTCTGTATCCCCTGCAACCCGTACTTCCCGACCCCGGCCATGTTCGAGGACATGGCGGGCCGGCTGCGCGACATCATCACGTACTACCCGAGCAGCGCGGACACGATCACGGCCGAGCTGTGCAGCCTGCTCCAGCTGCCCCCGCAGTGCGTGGCCATGGGCAACGGCTCGACCGAACTCATCACCTGGATCGACCACCTGCTGGTCCGCGAGTCCCTCGCCGTCCCCGTCCCGACCTTCGGGCGCTGGACCGACCAGCCGATGGAGACCGGCAAGCGGGTCGACATGTTCCCGCTCCAGGAGTCCAGCGGTTTCGCCCTCGACCTCGCGCAGTACGCCGAGTTCATCCGGGCCCGCGGCACCCGCGTCGCGGTGATCTGCAACCCGAACAACCCCGACGGCGGCTTCCTGCACAAGCACGCCATCGTGCAGTTCATGGACGCCATGGCCGACCTCGACCTGATCGTCATCGACGAGTCGTTCCTGGAGTTCGCCGACGCCGAGGCCGAGCCGTCGGTCGTCCAGGAGGCGATGCTGCGGCCCAACGTGGTCGTGCTGCGCAGCCTCGGCAAGAACTTCGGCCTGCACGGCATCCGCTTCGGCTACCTCGTCGCCAACCCGGCGCTCGCGAGCCGGGTTCGTTCGATGCTCCCGAAGTGGAACCTCAACTCCTTCGCCGAGCACGTCGTCTTCATGCTGAAGGAGCACGGCTCCGAGTACGCGCAGAGCCTCCAGCAGGTGCGCCGCGACCGCCTCGACATGGCCGGCCAGCTCTCCTCCCTGCCCGGGCTCACGGTCTACCCCTCACAGGGCAACTTCCTCTTCGTGCGCCTCCCCGTGGGCGCCGAGGGCACCGTGGTCCGGGACCGGATGCTCACCGAGCACCGGATCCTGGTCCGCGAGTGCGGCAACAAGATCGGTTCGTCCAGTCGCTTCCTGCGTCTCGTGGTGCGCCCCCAGGTGGACGTGCGTCGCCTGGTGTCCGGCCTGGAACAGGTGCTCTACGGGACGTCCAGGAGGGGAGCCGCCGTACCCGAGCTGGGCAACGGGACCAGCTACAGCTCGGGTACGGCGGCCGTGGACCGTCTGGTGAGCGAGACGAACGGGTCGGGTATGCGGGGGCTCGCGGCGCAGGCGGTGGGGATGGCCGGGGCGCCGGCCCCCGCCGCGGCCACGGCCGGAGGGCAGGGGCTCGCCCCGGCGGCGGCGAGTACGGGTGGGATGGGGTTCGCCCCGGCGGCGGCGAGTACGGGTGGGATGGGGTTCGCTCCCGCCGCGGCGGCCGCCGCCCCGGCTCCCGCTCCGGCCACCGGCATCGGCATGCCGCTCCCCGCCGCCGCGTCCGCCGTACCGGCGGGTACGAGCGGCGGGATGCCGATGCCGGCCGCGGCGCCGATGCCGCAGCCGCAGCCGCAGCCGCCCCAGCCCCAGATGCCGCAGGCGGTGCCGCAGCCGGCTCCCCAGCCGGTGGCCGCCCCGGCTACGCCCCTGGCACCCGTGGCCCAGGCGCCTGCGCCGGTTCCAGCTCCGGCGCCGGTCCCTGCTCCCGCGCCCGCCCCGTCGCCCATGGCCGCTCCGTTCACCGGGCCCACGCCGCCCGGCGTTCCGGCCCGTGGGGGCCTGACGGCGGCGCAGGTGCGGGGGACGAACGGACTGACGCCCGCGCCGGCCACGGGGTGGCCCGCCGCGCAGAGCTGGCCCAACGCGGCGGGCATGGGGCAGACGGGGTAGTTCGGCGGGTGCGGGCGCGACGTGGCTTGTCGCGCAGTTCCCCGCGCCCCCAGGGCGTCAGACCGCTGCCGGTTTCCACGAGATCTCCGAGGCTCAGCGCGAGCAGGAGGGCCGCCAGCCGGGTCAGTAGGCGACGGGCCATCCGCTGCTCCAGTTCAGGAGGTTGATGCCGAGCTTGGGCGTGCCGTTGTCGTTGCCGTCGTAGTAGTGGTAGACGATCAGGTCACCATCGGCGTCGTTCATGATCGACTGTCCGCCGGGGCCGACGACGTTGCCGTGCGACTCCAGGACGGGCGTGCCGCCGTTCTTCATCAGGTCCACGCCGTTCTTGTCGCGGTACGGCCCCGTGACACTGGAGGCGCGCCCGACCTTCACCTTGTACGTCGAGCTGGTGCCGGCGCAGCAGGTGTCGTACGAGGCGAAGAGGTAGTAGTAGCCGCCCCTTTTGACGATGAAGGGCGCTTCGACGGCCTTGGTCCCGGTGGGGCGGGAGGCGAGCGAGTAGCGGGTGGTGTCGGAGGAGAGCTGTTTGCCGGTGGCGGGGTTGATCTGGATCATCTTGAGCCCGGTCCACCAACTTCCGAACGACAGCCACCACTTGCCGTCGTCGTTCACGAAGAGGTTCGGGTCGATGGCGTTGAAGTCACTGGCGGAGTTCGACGTGTAGACCGTGCCCTGGTCGGTCCAGCTGCCCGGCCGGCCGGTGCTGGAGGTGGCGAGGCCGATGGCGGAGGTGTTCGAGCCGAACTTCGAGACGGAGTAGTACATCAGGTACGTGCCGCCGTGGTACGAGATGTCCGGCGCCCAGGCTTCCGGGACGGACGAGTAGTTCCGCCACCAGCCCGGCCGGCTGGAGAAGGCGTCGGCGCCGTTCCTGAAGGCGGTGCGGTCGCTGCTGGTCTTGTTGGCGATGCCGCCGCCGGTCGCGTAGAGCAGGTACTGGCCCGACGAGGTGCGGATCATCGACGGGTCGTGGGTGACGACGTCGCCGGTCACCCGGCCGGGGTTGGGGTACGCGGACGCCGTGCTCGGAAGCAGGGCGAGCAGCGCTGCGGCGGGGAGTGCGAGCAGGGCGGTGCGCCTGCGCACGGGGGTGCGGCTCATGCGGGGTCCTCCTTGCGGTGGGGGTGCACGACTGGTCGACATTTCGAACAGTGCTCGCAAGTTCGAACGGACCGTAGAATCGAACCCCTTGCGCGTCAATGGTCCGCGCAGCAACGACCGCGCCCCGAGGAGGAGACTCCTCCCCGGGACTGTCGCCGTTCCCCGCGGGGATCAGCCGGTGGGGAGACCCAACCCGTAGTACGTCACGTGATAGCCGTCCACGTACTCGGCCTCGCCGCCGACGATCAGACCGGCCGGTTCGCTCACCCCCGCCGCCCTGGCCGTCGCCACGAGGATCTCCGCGAGAGCGCGGCCCTTGGGTTCGCCGGGGCCTCCCGCGTCCACGCGCCACACCGGATCGTCGTCCCGCCAGACCGAGGCCGTGGCCGGGTGTTCGGCGACGGTGCCCCAGCCGAGAGAGGCGGCGTCGACGCCGTCCGGGGCGAAGCAGCCGATCGACAGCCGGTCGCCGCACGCCACGTCGAAGAGGAGGGGCGCTCCCTCGCCGGTCCTTCCGTAGAAGGGCATCCCGAAACCGACGCCGAGCGCGGCGGCCTCGGCGGGCAGGGCTCCCAGGAAGTCGCCCAGCGACCGGGTGACGGTCTCCCAGCTGCGGGCGGTCCAGCCGCCGGGGAAGCCGAGGCCGGCGTTGGCCGGGTCGCGATCGCTGCCGAAGAAGCCGCTGAGAGCGTGCTCTTCGCCGTGGCCCTGACGCCAGAACCAGTTCTCCGCCGGGTCGGTGGGCTGCAGGACCAGCTCCGGCCCCGCCTTCCCGGCGCGCAGCTCCAGGGTGTCCGGGCTGCCGCGCCAGCGCACGAAGGGGGCGCCCCACAGCGGCCCGCTGTCGTAGAAGGGGCCCATGTCGCCGTGCGAACCCATGACGGACGGCCGGCCCAGGGCCGAGGTCAGTTCCTCGCGGGCCGCGCGGAAGGCGGCGGCCTGTGCGGGGGCGTCGGGTGCGGCGACCGCCACCGGTACCGCGAGCTCCACGTACGACTCGCCGTCGGTGTACCGCTCTTCGTAGGTGCCGACGGGACGCAGCCGGGCGTCGCCCGCGGGCCGGCCGGTGACCAGGACGGGTTGGTCCGCGGTGCCGCCCCGGACCCAGCCGAGCGCGTCCGACAAGGCCGTGACGACGTCCGGCGTCCAGCCACCGGTGTCCACCGCGCGGAGCCGCCGGGCGAGTTCCGCGAGGGAGGGCTCTTCAGTGCTTCCCCGTTGTTCGTTCATGCGCTCATCGTGCCGCAGCCCCCTTACCCGATGTCGAGCGCGGTCCCGTACAGCCGGTCCACCCGCAGCCGGATGACGACGCGCCGCTCGTCCACCAGTTGCCGGAGGTAGGCGTCCTCGTCCTCCGGTCGGGCGCCCGCCGGGATCATCGCGAGCAGTTCCCGGCCGACCGCGTCGCCGGGGACCGCGGTGGCCTCGGAGACCTCCGCCTCGCCCTCGGCGACGGCGAACGACCAGACGTCCCCGCTCTGCACGTGCAACGCCGCACGCGGTTCACGGCGCAGGTGCTGGACCTTGACACGGTCGGCGGTGGTCGAGAAGCGCACCGTGCGGGACTCGGCGTCCCAGCTGTACAGCATGGTGGTCAGGTGCGGATGGCCACTGCGCTTGACGGTGGCGAGTGTGCCGAACTGCTGCGCGGCGAGCAGGTCGGAGAGGGCTGCGTCGGACAGGAGGCGGGGTGTCGGTCTGTCGTTCATGACATCGCCAACACCGTTCGCTGCTCTGTCATTTCGAAATCAGCTCCGAAATCCACTCCGGCAGCTGGATCTCCGCACGCACGGTCTTGCCGGGCGGTTCGCGGTCGATCACCTCCCAGCGGTCGGCGAGTGCGTCGACCAGGACGAACCCCCGGCCGTGCTCGTCGACGGGCCGAGGCGGGCGTACGGCATCCGGGGCGGGCGGATACGGGGGCCCACTGCGGGCGTCGGTCACCTCCACCCGGACACCGCCCGTGACGATCGCCAGCCGCAGTTCGAAGTCCCGGCCCGGAACTCGCCCGTGCGTCACGGCGTTGGCCGCCAACTCGGCCACGATCGCGCCGGCCGCGCAGGAGACGTCCGACCCGCAGGGGATGCCCCAGGAGTGCAACTGGTTCAGCGTGAGGTTGCGGGCGAGGCGGGCACCACGCGGGGTGGAGCTGAGGCGCTGCCTGAACACACGTACGGTAACCGGGTTCTGGGAGATGGACTGTGGCGTCATGCGCCCAATCTGACGGCTGAGACGGGCGATTCTCCAGGCTGCCGCCGCGTACGCCGCGGCAGCGTACGCGGTGACGGACTGGACAGTACCGGTGACTACCCGTGACGATCTCTTCGGGAGGTGACCGACGGTGGTCGATGGCGTGGTGGGGACGGGCACGGGTGGCGAGCCGGAGTCGTCCGACAGTCTGCGGACGTTCGGAGCGGTGGTCCAGGGCTTGCGCGAGCACGCGGGATTGAGCCGGGAGGAGTTCGGGGAGCTGGTGCGGTTCTCCAAACACACGGTGGCTTCGGTGGAGTTGGGAAGGAGGATGCCGGACGCGGAATTCGTGCAGCGCGCGGAGGAGGTGTTCGGGAGGACGGGGGCGTTGCGGAGGGCGGCGGGGTGTCTGGAGCGACAGCCGGGGCTGGCGGCTTGGTTTCGGCGGTGGGCTGCGCTGGAGCAGGCGGCGATCACGTTGTACACGTACGAGTGCCGCATGATTCCTGGCTTGTTGCAGACTGAGGCATACGCGCGAGCGCTCTTCGCCAATCAGTTGCCGCCGCTGGACGACGGACAGATCGAGGAACGGTGGGCCGCTCGGGCCGAGCGGCAGAAGCTGCTGAAGGGGCGACCGAACACCGCGTTCAGCTTCATCCTGGAGGAGCACCTGTTCCTGCGATGCCTGGGTGGGGGTGGAGTCACCCGTGAGCTCGTCGATCATCTGCAGGAGATCGCGGAGCTGCGGAACGTCGAGGTCCAGATCATGCCGGTGGCGCAAGGGGCACACGCAGGGTTGGCGGGTCCCATGCAGTTGCTGGAAACACCCGAGAACCGGTGGCTCGCCTACAACGAAGGCCAGCGCGGAGGCCAGTTCATCTCTGACCCGAAAGAGATCAGCGTGCTTCACAGGCGGTATGCCAGGATGCGTTCGCAGGCTCTCTCCCTCGAAGACTCCTTGAGCCTGTTGCAGCGGATGCGAGGAAACCTATGAGCACCGTCGAACTGGCCTGGTTCAAGTCCAGCTACAGCAGCAGTGGCGACGGCGATTGCGTCGAAGTAGCCGTAACCCCTCACCTCGACACCATCCACATCCGGGACTCGAAGAACAGGCAGGGCCCCGAGCTCCGCCTCTCCCTCACCGCCTGGGCCGCCTTCCTCGCACACGCCGCCGAGTAACTGCCGGGCCGCCGCCCACTTCCCAGCTCAGCCCCGGGCGGTCCCGAACAGCCCGTCGACGATCCGCCGCAGTACGGCCTCCTCCTGACCGGTGTCTTCCCCCCGCTCGTACTCGGTCAGCGCGATGCCGGCGAGCGTGAACTCCCGCGTCAGCGCCCGCACCGCGGCCAGGACAGGAGCGGACCCGGGAACCTACTTCTCCACGGTGACCGACACAGCCTCCTATGGGCGGCAGGGACACGGACGGACGTGCCCCCGCGCCTCACCGTCGCCCGCCGAACTCCCAGTCATGCACCTCGATTGCGGCGTACCGATGCGAGGTCAGCACCGCACGCGCCGCCTCCGCATCCGCAGCCCGCACCAGTGCGGCCGTGCCCACCCACACGGCGCCGTCGTCGGACAGCAGCGGTCCGTACGCGATCAGTTCGTCCTGCCAGGCACCCGGCACGTCGAGGTCGGCACCGTCTCCCGCGCCGAGCCCGAGAACGAGGTACCGCTTCCCGCCTGTCCGGCCGCCTGGGAACTCCCACATGGTGCGGCCCAGCAGGTTCCGCCACCGTCGCACCAGCACGTCCCGGTACGCCCCGGCCTGGTAGTTGGGCTCGTCGAAGGCGAACGCCCGGGCGGCGGCGGCATCCGGCAGGTCCACGATGTGCACACTGCCGGTGGGCGTCTCCCCGTCATCGGCGAAGGTCGGCCCCCGGGCGATCAACTCCGCCTCGTACCGGTCCATATAGGCCCAGTGCGCCTCCCCCAGCTCCTCGCGCAAGGGCAGGGAGCCGGGCCGGTCGCGGTGGTAGCAGAAAAACTCCATGGCTCATCCAACCTCGGTGGTTACTCTCGTGTCTCCCATCATCGCGACCGCAGGAGACACAGACCGTGCGCAGCGCCGCCGTAACGCCCGAGGGCGACCAGATCCGCTGGGTCGAGCTGCCGGGGCAGGAGCCGCCACGCGTCTACGTGCACGGGCTGGGCGCCACGTCACCGGCCTACTTCGCCGCCGTCGCGGTCGACCCGAGGCTGTCCGGCCGCCGCTCCCTGCTCCTGGACCTCCTGGGCCACGGCATCAGCGACCGCCCGACGCACTTCGACTACACGCTGGAGTCGCACGCCGACGCACTCGCCAACGCTCTGACGGCGGCGGGTGTTTCGGCCGCCGAGCTGATCGCCCACAGCATGGGCGGCTCGGTCGCGATCGTCCTGGCGGCCCGCCACCCTCACCTGGTCTCCCGCCTGGTCCTGATCGACGCGAACCTGGACCCGATCCCGCGCATCCCGGGTTCGTCGGGCAGCAGCGGCATCGCCGCCCACTCCGAGGAGGAGTTCCTGAACGGCGGTTGGGAGGAGGTCCGCGACCGGGTGGGCCCGCACTGGTGGTCCACGATGCGCCTGGCGGGCCGCGAGGCCCTGCACCGCAGCGCGTTCCACCTCACCCGCGGTACGACCCCGACCATGCGCGAGCTCCTGCTGGACCTGAGGATTCCCCGCACCTTCCTGCTCCCCGCGGCGGACGGCCCGCTTCCGGGCGCCGACGCCCTCACCGAGGCGGGCGTGTCCGTCGTCCCGATCCCCGACTGCGGCCACAACATCATGCTGGACAACCCGGAGACCTTCGTGCGGGCCACCGCCGCGGCACTGACGTCCCGGGACTGACCGGCCCTCATCACCGAGGAACGAGGAACGAGGACCCCTTCATGCGGTACGCACGACTCGCCAAGGGCGCCGTCACTGTCACCGCTGCCACGGCCGTCTGCCACACCCTCATGACCGCCGGCTACGCCTGGGCCGGCGCCAAAGCGGCGACGGGCGAAGCGACGATTTTCGCCGGCGCCTTCGAGTGGCTGGTGACCACGGCCGGATCCTGGGCTCTCATGCCCCTCCTGCTGGGGGCCGGGATGCGCGCCATGCGGGAGCGCGGCAACACCACGCTGATGGTCGGCGGCGGACTGCTCTGGGCGTTGCTCTCGCTGTCCTTGGTCGACGAGATCGACAGGCCGGACGGGTCCATGCCGCTGCCCTTCCTGGTCTTCTACGTACTGGCCGGGACGGGACTGGCCGGGGCCGGGGACCGTACGGCGCGCAGCGGCTAGGGGTGTCCCGAACACCCCGTGAGGGGCGGCCCGCCGACCGGCGGGCCGCCCCTCACACCGTCACGCCTTCTTCGGGCACTCCTTCCACGCCAGGTGGTACACCGTGCTGATGTCCCCGTCCGTGGAGTCCATCGTCATGAAGCTGACCTTGTCGGCCGACTGGGTGCCGGCGTTGACGCGGATCTCGGTGTTGATGTTGAAGTTGCGCTGGACTCCGCAGGGTGCGTAGACCAGTTGGGCCCAGTCCGTCTCGTCGGTGGCCTGCCAGTTGTCGTTGAGGGGGCCGCTGAAGGGGTGGTTCTTGTGCACCGTGCTGGGCGAGCCCTGGAAGTAGTACGAGGCCCGCTGGGAGGCGCTCGCGCCCCGCTGGAGGGAGGCGAATCCCCGGTAGTCCGCGCTCGCGATGGCGTAGGTGAAGCCGCCGGGGACGTGGACCTTCAGGTTGAGCTGGCAGTTCCTGCGGAACGCGGTCGGATCGGAGTTCCCGCCCGCCTGGGCGAGGTAGTCGCTGTAGGTCACCGTGAAGGCGGTGTTGTCCTCGGAGACGGCGACCGCCGCCGTGCCCTGCGGACAGCCGGAGCCGTTCACCGTGGCGACCTGGATGATGATCTTGTCCGGGGGCGGGTCGTCGAACCCGGAAGACGGGGTTTGTGCGGGGAGTGCGCTGGTGAGGAGCGCGGCTACCGCACCGCTCAGGAGCAGGCCACCGGCCATGGTTCTCCCATCCGTTCGTGGGGGGTGGATCGCGACAGGACAGATCATGCGCATGTCAAAGTGACAGACGCATGCACCCCCGGCCTGTGACCATTCCATGAAGGAGATGTGAAGAGCGGGAGCGGTCGCATCGTACGCAGGGCGGCAGGGGTCGGCCAGGTCGCTCTCCGGCCATTCACACTGGCGGGAATTCACTGGGACACCGGCAGGCACATAGGGTGCGTTGCACCAGTGCGTCAGACCGAGGACATCCCGAGGACGGAATGAGGATCACGCACAGCGCCGCGCACGGCCGCAGCCCCTCACGGGTTCTCCCAGGCCGCCGGTTCCGCCGCCAGCCGCTCCACCGGCTCCGGCAGCGCCCCCGCCGCGAGGTCGGCGATCGTCACGCCCTCCAGGATCCTGCGCACATTGGCCCGCAGGGCGATCCACAACGGCAGCAGCGGCTCGGCCGTGCCGGAATAGGCGAGACCGGTCGGCCGCTCGCCGCGCACCGACACGATCGGCCCGTCCACGGCCCGGATCACGTCCGCGACCGTGATCTCCGCGGCCTCCCGGGCCAGCCGGTAGCCGCCGCCCCCGCCGCGCCGGCTGTCGACGACCCCGCCGCGCCGCAGATCGCCGAGGATCCCCTCCAGGAACTTGTGGGGGATGTCCTGCGCGGTGGCGACGGCCTCCGCCTTGACCGGCCCCTCCCCCTGCCGGACGGCCAGCTCCACGACCGCTCGTACCGCGTAGTCCGCACGTGCCGAGATCCTCATAGGACCATTGTCCCCGTGACCCTGTAGACATTGAGCACACGCACCGCGCACCACATATCGCAAGGTTCAACAGGAGGCGCTCCCTTGGAGCTCAGCAGGCGTACCTTCCACGCTCTGGCCGGCACGGCGGCGCTCGGCTTCGCGCTGACCGGCAGCGGGTCGCCGACCTCCGCCCACCCGGCACGCACCGCGCCCACCGGCCCACCGCCACCCGTACCGAGCGCGGACGGCAGACCGCACGAGATCGGCTTCGACCCCTACTCGCTGCTGGTCGACGGCCGCCGCCTGGTGCTCTGGTCGGGCGAGCTGCACCCCTTCCGGCTGCCGAGCCCGTCGCTGTGGCGGGACGTGCTGGAGAAGATGCGGGCCCACGGCTACAACGCCGTCAGCGTGTACGTCGCCTGGAACTACCACTCCCCCGCGCCCGGCCGCTACGACTTCACCGGCGTGCGCGACCTGGACCTGTTCCTGCGGACGGCCGCCGAGACGGGGATGTACGTGATCCTGCGGCCCGGGCCGTACATCAACGCGGAGGTCGACGCCGGCGGCTTCCCCGGTTGGCTGACCGCCACCGAGGGCCGGGCCCGGACCTCCGACCCGACGTATCTGCGCTACGTCGACGAGTGGCTGACCGCCGTCAACGCCATCGTCGCGAAACGCCTGTTCACGCGGGGGACGGGCACGGTCCTGCTCTACCAGATCGAGAACGAGTACGACGCGCACGTCGACGAGCCGTCCGGGCGCGCCTACATGTCGTACCTGTACGAGAAGGTCCGCGCCGACGGCATCGACGTACCGCTGTTCCACAACGACAAGGGACGCAACGGCCACTGGACCCCGGGGTCGTTCGGCACCGGCGGGGAGAAGGGGCGCTGGCTGTACGGGTTCGACGGGTATCCGGAGCCGGGCCGGGTGCCGCCGGACTGGGGTCTCTTCGGAAACGGCGGCGCGACGGGCGGGGCCACGGCCAGTCCGAAGACGCCCGGGTTCCTGCCCGAGTTCGGCGGGGGCTGGTTCGACCCGTGGGGCGGGTCGGCGTTCGACGGCAAGGGGTACGCCGAGGCGCGCCGCACCCGGGACGCGGCGTACGAGCGGCGCTTCCACCTCACCAACCTCGCCAACGGCATCACCCTGCACAACGTCTACATGACGTACGGCGGCACCTCCTGGGGCTGGCTGCCCGCACCCGCCGTCTACACCTCGTACGACTACGGTGCCGCGTTCGACGAGGCCCGCAATGTCACCCCGAAGCTCGCACCGATGCACCAGACCGGGCAGTTGCTGCGGTTCGTGCCCGACCTCGCCAAGCTGCGCCGGGCGAAGTCCGTGCGGGCGACCGACGAGCGGATCAAGGTCTACCACCTGACCAACCCCGACACCGGGGCCCACTTCTACGTCCTGCGCAACGACACCGGCGACGCGGTCACCTCGACGCTGCCGGACGCCGGGATCGACGTGCCGGTCACCGTCCCGGCCCGGGACGCCAAGCTGATCGCCGCGCATCTGAGGCTCGGGAACCGGACGCTGGTGCACTCCACCGTGCAGCCCATGGTGAGCCTGGCCGCCGGGCGGCAGGACATCGCCGTGTTCGCGGGCCGCCGGGGCGAGATGGCGCAGGTCGTCCTGGAGTGCGCGGACGAGCCGACGCCCATGCGGCTGGACGCGGAGCCCGCCTGGGCGTACAACCTCGGCAAGCTGAACATCACCGCCCCGCTCGGCGCCGGCGGGCTGAGCCGGGTGCGGGTCGAGGGCGACGGGGTGGACACGCCGATGCTGGTGCTGTTCGCCGACGATGCCACCGCCCTGCGGCTGTGGCCCTACGAGACCCCCTCCGGCCCGCTCCTCGTCTACGGCCCCGCCCTGCTGCGCTCGGCGGAGCTGCGCGGCTCCACGGTCCACCTCACCGGCGACACCACCGGGCAGACCGGTCTGGAGGTGTGGGGGCCGCGCGGCATCACCCACGTCACCTGGAACGGGCGCCCGGTCCCCACCCGGATCAGCGCCTCCGGCAGCCTGCTGGCGCTGCGGCCGCTGCCCGGAGTGACCCGGCCGGCCCTGCCCGCCCTCGACGGTTGGCGGCGCCGGGCCGGCAACCCGGAGTCCGAGCCGGACTTCGACGACTCGGACTGGACGACGGCCGACAAGGAGACGACCTTCAGCACCACGCCCGTGCCCGACGGACAGCCCGTCCTGTTCGCCGACGACTACGGATTCCACTACGGCGACGTCTGGTACCGGGGCGAGTGGACCGGCGCGCGGGGCGTCGAGTCCGTCTCCCTCTCCTACAGCACGGGCACGCAGGGCCTGCTGATGGCCTGGCTGGACGGTGAGCCGCTGGGCACGCACCGCATGCCGGTGCCGGACAAGGACCGGGCACGGCAGGGCACGTGGACGGCGAAGGCGGGCTTCACCCTGCCGAAGCGGCTGCGGAAGAAGCTCCGTGAGGGAGACCCGGAGCAGCGGCACGTGCTGTCCGTGCTCGTCCGGCCGATGCAGCACGACATGGACGGCGAGGCCCTCGACACGCACAAGGCCGCGCGGGGTCTCACCGCCGTCACCTTCGAGGGCGACTCCCCCGGCGTGAAGTGGCGGATCCAGGGGGCTGCCACGCCCGATCCCGTGCGCGGGCCGATGAACACCGGCGGGCTGCACGGGGAGCGCGAGGGCTGGCATCTGCCCGAGCACGACGACGGGGACTGGAAGGACGCCCGGCTCCCCCGGTCCGACCGCCGGCAGGGCGTCACCTGGTACCGGACGGACTTCCGGCTGGACGTCGCCCCGGATGTCGACGCCTCGGTCGGACTCGTCCTCGACGACGACCCGGACCGGGCCTACCGCGTCCAGATCTTCCTCAACGGCTGGAACATGGGCCAGTACATCAACGACGTGGGCCCGCAGCACACCTTCGTGCTGCCCAACGGGATCCTGCGCACACGGGGTGCCAACACACTGGCACTGGCGGTGCTGTCCGACGGGACCACCCCCTCCGGGCCGGGCGAGGCGCGGCTGACGCTGCTGGGCGCCGCGGCCGGAGGGGTACCCGTGAAACCGGTCTGACCGGACCGTCCGGAGCCGTCAGGCCAGCCGGATCACGTTCCAGGACAGCGGCTCCAGGACGGCGCTGAGCGTGCCGTCCCGGAGGGCCGTGCCGTCGACCGCGTGCGGGGCGACCCGCTCGGGGTCGTCGAGGGTGTTGCGGGCGTCGGGGTCGGCGTCCGCGAGGGCGCTGTGCTCGACGACCCGCGTCAGGTCGAGACCGTTGAGGGCGATGTCGAGCGGCAGGGCGTCGGTGCGGCTGCGGTTGACGGCGAAGACGGTGACGGTGCCGTCCTCGGCGCGCACGGCGGTGGCGTGCAGCAGGTCGGTCTCGCCGTACTTCTTGGTCTCGTACGTCGGGGAGTCCACGCGGACGTCGAGGACCCGGCCGCGGCCGTACCTGCTCGCCTGCGCGAACGGGAAGAACGTGGTCTGGCGCCAGGCCGGGCCGCCGGGCTCGGTCATGATCGGCGCGATGACGTTGACGAGCTGTGCGAGGCAGGCGACCGTGACACGGTCGGCGTGCCGGAGCAGGGCGATGAGGAGCGAGCCGAAGACGACCGCGTCCATCACGCTGTAGTTGTCCTCCAGGAGGCGCGGGGCCTCGGCCCAGTCCCGCGCGCCGGAGTTCTCGATCTCGTGCCACTCCGAGATGTACCAGACGTTCCACTCGTCGAAGGAGAGGTTGATCTTCTTCTTGGACTTCAGCTTCGCGCCGATGTGGTCGGCGGTGGCGACCACGTTCTCGATGAAGGACTCCATGCCGACGGCGGAGGCCAGGAAGGAGTCGAGGTCACCGTCCTCGGGCTGGTAGTAGGCGTGCAGGGAGATGTGGTCGACGAGGTCGTACGTCTCCTCCAGGACCGTCGCCTCCCACGCGGCGAAGGTCGGCATGGACTGGCTGGAGGAGCCACAGGCGACGAGTTCGACGCCCGGATCGATCTGGCGCATGGCCCGGGCCGTCTCGGCGGCCACCCGGCCGTACTCCTGGGCGGTCTTGTGGCCGGTCTGCCAGGGGCCGTCCATCTCGTTGCCCAGGCACCAGAGGTTGATGCCGAAGGGGTCCTTGTCGCCGTGCGCGGCACGGAGGTCGGACAGGGCCGTGCCGGCGGGGTGGTTGGCGTACTCCTGGAGTTCGAGGGCCTCGGCGACACCCCGGGTGCCGAGGTTGAGGGCCATCATGGGCTCGGCCTGGGGGCCGACCTTCTTCAGGAAGGCGATGTACTCGGAGAGGCCGAAGCGGTTGGTCTCGGTGGAGCGCCAGGCGAGGTCGAGGCGGCGGGGGCGGTCCTCGACCGGGCCCACCGAGTCCTCCCACTTGTAGCCCGAGACGAAGTTGCCGCCGGGGTAGCGGATGGCGGTGACGCCGAGTTCGCGGACGAGGTCCAGGACGTCCTGGCGGAGGCCTGCCGCGTCCGCTGTGGGGTGGCCGGGTTCGAAGATGCCGGTGTAGACGCAGCGGCCGAGGTGTTCCACGAAGCTGCCGAAGAGGCGGGGGTTCACTTCGCCGACTGTGAACGCGGGGTCGAGGGTGAAGCGGGCCTTGTGCATGTTCGCCTTTCGGGGTGGGTGGTTCTCTCTCGTGGGCGGGTGCGGGTGATTCGTGGCTTGTCGCGCGGTTCTCCGCGCCCCTGGAGGAAGGGCGTTACTGCCCTGCCAAGCCCGTATGGGCTACGCCCGCCACGATCTGCCTCTGGAAGAACACGAACACGATGATCAGTGGCAGGCCCGCCATCAGACCGCCGGCCATGAGCTGGGCCCATTGGATGCCGTAGGAGTTCATGACGGTCGCGATGCCGTTCGGCATGGTCATCAGGTCGGGGTTGTTGGTCACCATGTACGGCCAGAGGAAGTTGTTCCACGAGGCGATGAAGGTGAAGATACCGACCGCGGCGAGGGAGGGACGGGACAACGGCAGGACGATGGTGAAGAAGACCCGCCAGCGGCCCGCGCCGTCGATGAACGCGGCCTCCTCCAGTTCCCGCGGGATGCCCTGGAAGAACTTGTAGAGGATGTAGACCATCGCGGCGGGCGCGCACTGCGGCAGGATCATGCCCCAGTAGGTGTCGACCATCCCCATCTGCTGGACCGTGGTGAACAGCGGCACGCCGAGGACGGCCGGCGAGATCATCAGGCCCGCCATGACCAGGCCCATCAGGACGTTCTTGCCGCGGAACTCGGTGCGGGCGAAGCCGTAGCCGCCCAGGGCGCTCACCAGCAGGACGACGGAGGTCACGCAGACCGAGACGACCAGGGAGTTCACGAACCAGTTGGTGATGTTGCCGGACTCGAACAGGGCCTGCCAGGCCTGGCCCGTCCAGTCCTTCGGGAGCCAGTGCGCCGGGACCTCCACCGCCTCGGTCTCGGACTTGAGCGAGGTGAACAGGCCCCAGGCGAAGGGGGCGAGGAAGACGACCGACACGGCCGTGCCGAGGAGGGTGAGCAGGATCTGGCTGGGTGTCCACGCCTTGGTGGTCATCGGGCGCTCTCCTCACGGTTGCGCAGCAGCCACATCCGCGCGAGGGCGACGGCCGCGATGATCACGAAGAAGATGACGGAGATCGCGGAGGCGTAGCCCACGCGGTAGCTGGTGAAGCCCTCTTCGAGGGTGTACTGCACGAAGGTGCGGGTCGAGCCCTCGGGCCCGGGGAGGAAGTCCATCATCACGACGGCCTGGTCGAAGACCTGGAGCGAGGCGAGGACCTGGAGGGCGATCACCAGGCCGGTGATGTTGCGCAGCATCGGCAGCGTGATGTGGACCATGCGGTACCAGGCGTTCGCGCCGTCGAGTCTGGCGGCCTCGTAGAGGTGGTCCGGGATGCCCTGGAGGGCGGCGAGGTAGAGCAGGAAGCTGAAGCCGACGGTCCACCACAGGGTGGTGACGACGATGGCGAGCATCGCGTAGGACTTGTCGGTCAGCCAGGGCGTGTCGAGGCCGAAGACGTGGTCGATCATGCCGGTGCCGGGGTTGAACAGCCACTGCCACAGGTTGGCGGCGACGGTGGACGGCAGCAGGAACGGGGCGAAGAAGCAGAGCCGCCACAGCCACTTGCCGCGTTCGATGTGGTGGGCGAGCATCGCGAGGAGGAAGGCGAGGACGGTGATGCAGGGGACGACCAGCAGCGTGAAGTACGCGCTGTGGCCGAGGGAGTCCCACACCAGGGGGTCGTCCAGGGCCTCGCGGTAGTTGTCGAGGCCGACGAAGCTCGCGCCCTCGCCGGTGATGTTGGCGTCGGTGAAGCTGAGGTAGACGCCGCGCAGCAGCGGCCAGATCACGAAGAGGGCGAAGAGCAGCAGGAACGGGGCGACGAACCAGCCGCCGTGCTGGAAGCCCTGTTTGCTGCGGAGGGTGGCGCTGCCGGCGGCGGTCGTCGCGCGTGCGGGTGCGGCGATGGTGTGGGCGCTGGTCGCCATCAGGCGGCACCTCCTTGCGCGGCGATCTTCCCGTCCATGGGGTTCTTCGTGGCAAGGAGCTGGGTGAGGGCCTTCTTCATACGGCCGGCCGCGGTTTCCGGCTCGGCGGAGCCCATCGTCGAGGAGACGACGACGGGGCCGACGCGCTGGGCGAGGATGCCGGTGGAACCCGCGAACCACACCTTCGGCTCGGTGGCCTGGTGGTCCATGGCGGAGACGTACTCGCTCTGCGGGTCCAGCTTCTTGTACGCCGCCGTGGACAGGGTGGGGGTGTAGGCGGGGATGTGGCCGCCGGCCGCCCACTGCCGGGCGTGCTGGACGACGTAGGCGGCGAGCCGGTGGGCGGCCTCGTTGGCGGCGCCGCCGCGGTCGGACTGGTGCGGCAGGACGAAGGAGTGCGACTCGGCGTGGGTGGCCGGCCGACCGAAGACGGGCGGCAGCGGGGTCGCTCCGTAGTCGAGCTTCGCTCCGGAGTAGACCGGGACCGACCAGTTGCCCTCCCAGACGAAGGGGGAGCCGTTGATGAACTGTTCGGCGCTCGCGAGGCCTCCGAAGCCCGGGTCGGAGTACCCGTCGGTGACGTGCCGGCGCAGGAACCGAAGAACCTCGACGGCCTTGTCGGTGTCGAAGGTGACCTCGGTGCCGGCGGCGTTGAACCAGGTGCCGCCGAGCTGGGTGTAGAAGGCGACGAAGAACCACCACTGGAAGTTCTGGTCGGCGTTCCACATGCCGATGGTCTGGAGCCCCTTCCTCGTGGCGCGCTTCGCCTCCTTCAGCACGTCGAACCACTCGTCGGGGGAGGTGACCGGCACGATCCGGCCGTCGGCGCCGAGCAGTCCCGCCTTCTTCAGCACGTCCTTGCGGTAGAAACAGAGCTGGACGTGGATGTCGAGCGGGAGGGCGTAGAGCTCGCCGTCGATGACGCCGCGCTTCCACAGGGTGGGGTTGTAGTCCTGCTCCCGGACGCCGTACTTGGCGAGCAGGCCGGTGTCCCAGGGGTCGAGGAGGCGGCCGGGTGCGAAGCCGGTGACGCGGCCGAGGTGCATGACGCCGAGGTCGGGGGCGCGGTTGCCCGCCGCCGCCATGGCGAGTTTGGTGTAGAAGGGGCTGCCCCACTGGAGCGTGGAGTCCTTGACGGCGATGTCCGGGTTGGCCGCGCGGAAGGCGTCCAGCATCGCGATCATGTTGGAGCCGTCGCCGCCGCTGAAGAGGTTCCAGTAGCGCACCCGGGTGTCGGCGTCGGCGGCGAGTGCGTCGGCTCCGGTGCCGAGCGCGGCGAAGCCGAAGCTGCTCGCGACGAAGAGGCCGCCGAGCCCGCCGAGAAGCTGCCTGCGATTCAGGTCAGGTCGTCCCATGCCCTGCCCTTACCATCGATGATCAGAGACCGTTCGGTATTTCGGATGCCGCTCGTTACTTCGAACGGGACCGTAAATTCGAAGCGCTTGCGCGTCAATGGTCCGGCCGGATTCCGGACAGGACGTTCCGGGCGGGAACGGTCGTTCTCCGTTGAACATCGGACGTCGGATCGCATGACGCGCACACTTTCGGGCGCGTAGTCTCGGACGCGCCGGCAGGGCCCCGTCGTCGGTCGACGGGCCGGCGGTGAGAAGGGGGAGCGATGGACATCGCGGGCGCGCGGACCAGGGCCGCCCGAGTCACCGCCGCGTTCAGGCGCCCGCGCAGGGGCTCGGCCATGCGCGGCCTGGCCGCCGAGCTCGCCACCGCGGTCGGGGCGAGACCCCGGTGCCCCACCGACGTACGGTCGTTGTGCCGGGCGCTGTGCGAGGAGATGAGCACCCGGCGCGGCGGGCGGCCCGTCGAGCTGCGCTTCGAACGCTTCCCGGACGAGATCGAAGTGACCGGCCTGTGGGTGGAGTTCCAGGACTTCGACCTCGTCATCGTCGAGGAACGGGCCGAGGCCGTGCAGCAACTGGTCATACTCGGGCACGAGCTGTGGCATCTGCACGCGGGGCACCGGCATCACCAGGGGGCGGGTGCGGCGGCGGCCGACGCGTTCGCCGACCGGCCGGGGTGGAAGGACGTCGCGCTGGCCGTGGCCGCCCGCGACGGCTCCCGGGAACGGGACGAGTCCGAGGCCGATGCCTTCGGACATCAGCTGGCGGCGCGCTGCCGGGCGCTGCTGCCGGGCGGACGCGGTCCGGACGTCCCCCTCGAACCCCTGCAGCGGTCGCTGGGCTACCGGGGACCGCGAGGAGGTGCGGCGCCGTGACGACGGTGGCGCTGACCCCGGCCGAGTTCGTCAACCAGTTCTATCCGAACTTCTGGTGGATCCCCGCGGGGGTCCTCGCCGCCGCCCTGGCCATCAAACTGCCGAGCATCATCCGGCTCTGGAAGGACCCGATGCTGCGCGCGGTCGGCGGGCTGCTGCTGCTCGCCTGCGCGGTGTTCGTCTTCGTGGCGCCGTCGACGATCGCCCGGGTCAACCGGCTCACCGGGGTGGCGAACTTCTCCGGCCCCTGGGTCTACTCGCTGCTCACCGCGTTCTGCGCCTTCTGCCTGCTGCTGATCATCTCCTGGCGCAACGGCCTGTCCGACCGCTCGGACCGCACCCGGCGCGCGATGCGGGGGGTCGTGGCGGTCTACTCGAGCGTGATCGTCGCGATGTGGGTGCTGTTCGCTCTCGCGGACGTACCGGAGGAGCGGCTGCGGGATCTCGACACCTACTACGCCAACACCCCGTACATGCGCGAAGTGATCGTGCTCTACCTGCTCGCGCACACCGTGGCCGCGCTGGTCACCAACGGGCTGATCTGGAACTGGGTCCGCACGGACGGGCTCGACTCGCTGCTGCGCTGGGGGCTGAAGTTCCTCGGCGTGGGCTACGCGGCGCAGTTGCTCTTCGACGCCGCCAAGATCAGTGCCGTGGCGGCCCGTTGGTCCGGGCGGAACCTGGACTGGCTGAGCACGGCCGTCGCGCCGCCGCTCGCCTGCCTGTCCGCCGTGCTCATCGCCGTCGGCTTCATCCTCCCGCACGCCGGGCAGTACCTGCACGGCCGCTGGCACGTCCGGCTCGCCCTCCACGAACTGCGGCCGCTCTACCTGCTGATGAAGACGGTCAACGGCACGGGAGTCCCTTTCCTGCTGCGCGCGACACCGGAGCTGCGGCTGGTCCGCCGGGAGACGTTCATCCGCGACGTGCTGCTGCCGCTCGCCCGGCACATCGACGAGGACCGGCGCGAAAGGTTCCACGAGGCCGCCCTCGCCCTCGGCCACCCGCCCGACCTGGCGAAGGCACTCGCCGCCACCGCGGCGATCCTGGACGCGGCCGACGCCAGGAACCGGACACGGGAGGACGACGGAACCGGTGCCCGTGACACCACGGACCTGCTGCGTGAGATCGGCACCGTGTCCCGGGCCCTGCGCCGCACGGAGGACCTCCGGGCGATCCGCGCCCTGGGGTGTGACCACACGGACGGCAGGTCGCTCACCGCCTGACCACGCCCCCGAGGTCGCCCCCGGCGGCAGTCACGGACGAGACGTGCACGGGGGGCCGCGGGCACGGTACGTGAAGGTACGGTGAGAGCCGTCCGGAACGGGGCCCGCTTGGCTCGAAACCGTTGCCGGCGGGCGGTGTTGTGCGCTGCGCGCGGCTGTGGCCGGACGTCGGGGAATGCCCGCAGGGCGGAGGAGCCTTCATGGCTGAGTGCGAGGAGTCGCATGTCGCGTAGAGCAGTCGTCATCGGTGCGGGTCTGGCCGGCATGCTGGCCGCGGCGGCCCTGTCCGCCGTCGCGGACGAGGTGGTCGTGCTCGACCGCGACGACCTGCCCGAGGGGCCGGAGCACCGCAAGGGCCTGCCCCAGGGACGTCACGCGCATCTCCTCATGGCCGGCGGGCTGGCCTCCATGGAGGACCTGGTGCCGGGCGTGAGCATGCGCAAGCACCTGCTCGCCGCCGGTGCGCACGAGATACCGCTCGGCTCGGGCATGGTCGCCCTCACGCCCGAGGGCTGGCTCCGGCGCTGGCGTCACCCCGGCCCGAGCATGCTGACCTGCACCCGGGCCCTGCTCGACTGGGCGGTGCGGGGCGCCGTGCTGGACAACACCGGGGTGGTGATCCGCACGGCGCGGGTGCTGGAGCTGACCGGGTCGCGGCAGCGTGTGACCGGGGTGCGCCTGTCGACCGCCGCCGGGCAGGAGGACCTCGCCGCCGACTTCGTGGTGGACGCGAGCGGACGTGGCTCCCGGATCGTGCACTGGCTGGAGCGGCTGGGCGTCGACGACGTGCGCGAGAAGACGGTGGACGCCGGTCTGGTGAACGCCACCCGTCTCTACCGCACCCCCGAGGGGGCCGGGCGTTTCCCCCTGACCATGGTGCAGGCCGATCCGTACCAGGGACGGCCCGGCCGCAGCGGCATGGTGCTGCCGATCGAGGGGGACCGCTGGATGGTCAGCCTCGCCGGCACGCGCGGCGGGGGCGAACCGCCGTCCGACCCGGACGCGTTCCTCCGGTACACCCTGGACCTGCCCGACCCCGTCGTGGGCCGGCTGATCTCCGGAGCGGAGCCGCTCACCGACGTCCATGTCAGCCGCAGCACCAGCAATCACCGCCGGTACCTGGAGAAGGTCCGTTCCTGGCCCGAGCGCCTGGTGGTCCTCGGTGACGCGCTGGCCACGTTCAACCCCGCCTACGGACAAGGCATGTCGGTGGCCGCGCTCGGCGCCCGGGAGCTGGACCGCGAGCTGCGGCGGTCCGGTCTCGGCGAGCCCGGGCTCGCCCGGCGTGTGCAGCGGCGGGCGGCCAGGCCGGTGGAGGCCGCGTGGACGATGGCGGTGAGCCAGGACGTCTGGTACCC
This sequence comes from Streptomyces luteogriseus, assembly GCF_014205055.1. Taxonomy (NCBI): domain Bacteria; kingdom Bacillati; phylum Actinomycetota; class Actinomycetes; order Kitasatosporales; family Streptomycetaceae; genus Streptomyces; species Streptomyces luteogriseus. The sequence continues at coordinate 6,018,426 of NZ_JACHMS010000001.1, read as the reverse complement.
CGGGACGCGCGGGGGCTCGCCCGGGGTCGCCGACCGTCTGGTCACCGCCTACACCCGCCGCGTGATCCGCACGGCGACCGGCTCGTACCCGGCGGCGTCGGCGCTCTGGGACGTGATGAGCATGACGACGGGGCCGACGCGGCTTCTGCGGCCCTCGACCGTCCTGGCGACGCTGAGCGGGCCGCCGTTGCCGGCGACGGTGGGGGCGCCGCTGACGGAGGAGGAGCGGACGGTCCTGCGGCGGCTGGACCGGACGGGAGGCTGAGGGCGGGGGTTGGGGCCGGGGCCGGGAGGTATCCCGGTCCGGGGTCCGCGCTCCGGCGGCGTACGCGGGGGGGCAAGGGCCACCTCGGGGACCGGCCGCCCGCGCCGTTCCGAGGACGGCCCCCCGCTTCACGTCAGCCCGCGAACGGCGGGTGCGCCAGTCCCTTCCCCGCCCCCGGCACCACGAACAGGGAGCCCGCGAGCGCGGGCGGCTCGGTCAGCCCCACCCGGGCCGTGGTGATGTACAGATCGCTCAGGTCGGCCCCGCCGAACGCGCAGGCCGTGACCAGTGACACCGGCAGCTCGATCACCCGGTCCAGCTCGCCGTCCGGGGTGTACCGCCGCACCGCCGCCCCCTTCCACAGGGCGACCCACACGCACCCCTCGGCATCCACGGTCAGCCCGTCCGGGAAGCCATCGCCCTCCTCGATCTCGGCGAGGGTCCGCCGCCCGGTGATCCGCCCGTCCGCGTGGTCGAAGACGGTGACCCGCCGGGTCGGGGAGTCGATGTGGTACATGAGGCGCCCGTCGGGACTCCACCCCGTGCCGTTGCTGACGGCCACGTCGTCGAGCACGACGTCGACCGAGCCGTCCCCGGTGACGCGGGACAGCGTGCCGCCCCCGGGCGCCTCGTCGTAGCGCATCGTGCCCGCCCAGAGCGCGCCGTCGGGCGCGACGGCGGCGTCGTTGGCGCGGCGGCCGGGGACCGGCTCGTGGTGGAGCCAGCGGAAGCCGCCGTCGGGGTCGAGGAGGCCGATCCCGTCGCGCAGGTTCAGCACCAGCCCGCCGCCGGCGCGCGGCTTGACGGCGCCGATGTGCTGTTCCGTGCGGCGCACCGTGCGGCGTCCGGTGGCCGGGTCGTACGTGTGCAGGCGGCGGCCGAGGATGTCGATCCAGAGGAGCCGGCCGGTCACCGCGTCCCAGGTGGGTCCCTCGCCGAGCTCGGCCTCGGCACGCACCGCCACCTCGTACGGCGTCGTCATACGAGGCCCCGGTGCCCGAGGTGCTCGGACAGTTCGGCGGCGCCCTTGGCGGCGAGCTGCTCCAGCTCGGCCCGGCGCTCCTCGCTCCAGCGGATCATGGGCACGGAGATCGACAGGGCGGCGACGACCTGCCCGGTGCGGTCGCGGACCGGCGCGGCCACGCAGGACACGTCCGGGTTGGACTCGCGGTTCTCCACGGCGAGGCCCCGCTCACGGATCTCGGCCAGGGCCTCGCGCAGGACGCCCGGGTCGGTGATGCTGTTGGGGGTCATGGCGACCAGCTCGGCGCCGTCGGGGATGCGCGCGGCGAGCTCCGGCTCGGGAAGGGAGGCCAGCAGCATCTTGCCGACGGACGTGCAGTGCGCGGGCAGCCTGCGGCCGGCCGCCGACACCATCCGCACGGCGTGCGTGGAGTCGACCTTGGCGATGTAGATGACGTCCGTGTCCTCGAGGATCGCCACGTGCACGGTCTCGTCGCAGGTCTCGGCGACGGTCCGGGCGACCTGCTGGCCCTCGGCCGCGAGGTCGAGCTGCTCGGAGTAGCGGGCACCGAGCTGGTAGGGGCGCACGCCGAGCCGGTAGCGTCCGGGCTGACCGGGCATCGGAACGATGTACTTCCGGGCGGCGAGCGTGGTCACCAGCTCGTGCACGGTGGTGCGTGGCAACTGGAGCCGGCGCACGATGTCGGGGGCGGAGAGCGTCCCGTCCCCGTCGAGAAAGAGCTCGAGAATGTCGAGAGCCCGGGTCACAGCTGGTACGAGGCGTCCCACGACCGGCACCCTCCCTAAATGTCTCAGGCGCCTGTGTTCGAGATTTCAACAGGCGATCGGCATGACGAACACAGGCTAGCCATAGAGGAATGCCCGGGCAATGGGCAGCGGCCCAAGGAGCGGAAACCCGCGAGCGCCCCACCTTCACGTGGTGTGCACATTAAAGTGCCCGGTGTGCGGCACGTCACAGGTGTCGCAGAGGTGGGGGGATTCCTGTGCGTGACATGACCATGGGCTCGAACGTGTCTTTGACGGCCCTGAGCGAGAACGTCGGTTCCGCGATCGTCGGTCTGGGCTGGTCCAGCCCGTCCGGGGAGGGCGACGCCGACGTGTCCGTCCTGCTGCTGGACGGGAACGGCAAGGTGCGCAGCGATGCCGACTTCTACTTCTACAACAACCCGGTGGCCGCCGACGGCAGCGTGCAACTGCTCGGCAAGGAGCCGACCGGGGACGGCAGCGAGGACCGGATCAGCTTCGACCTGACCGCGATCCCGGCCGAGGTGGAGCGGATCGTCGTGGCCGCGAGCCGCTACGAGGGAGCGCGCTTCTGCGAACTCGACGACCTGAAGGTGACGCTGGCCGACGCCGTGGGCGAAAGCCTCCTGCGGTTCGTCATCGAGGACGCCGGCCAGGTGAGCGCGATCATCTTCGGTGAGCTGTACCGGCGGGGCGAGGAGTGGAAGTTCCGGGCCGTCGGTCAGGGGTACGAGAGCGGGCTGGCGGGGCTGGCGACGGACTTCGGCGTCGACATCGAGGACGACGAGGAGGAGGAGTCCGGGACGGAGGCGGCACGGGAGCGCGCCGTGAGCATCCCCGGCACTCCGCCGCAGGCGACGCTGGAGGCGGTCCCCGCACCGCGCCCGGCCGAGGAGGGAGCCGCGCCGAAGAAGCGGGCCACTCGGCCCCGCACCGCGAAGAAGAAGGTCACACCGCCGAGGGCGCCGGTGAAGAGCCTGGCGGAGAACGAGTCGTGGAGGCAGGCACGGCTCTTCCCGGTGTCGGCGCTCAAGAACGACCGGGACCGGGAGACACGGGCCACGTCGGTGCTGTTGTCGGTGATGGCCCACGTACCCCGGTTCGGCCGGCGCATCACCGCTCCCTTCGGCGCGCCGTCCGGCCGCATGGAGACGTTCACCGAGGTCTCCCTGCCGCATGGGGACACACCCCGGCGCCCCGACGGAGTGATCCGCGTCGAGCGCGCGGGCAAGCTGTGGACGGCCCTCGTCGAGACCAAGACCAACGGCAACCCCCTGAAGTCCGACCAGGTGCAGGCCTACATGGACATCGCGGCCCGGCGGGGCTACGAGGCCGTGATCACCCTGTCGAACGACGTGGCGCTGGAGGGCAGCCCGCTGGTCGACGTGAAGATCGACCGGCGCCGCAAACACCAGGTGGCGCTGTGGCACCTCTCCTGGGCCGAAGTGGCCCACCAGGCCCAGATGCTGATCCGGCACGAGGGCGTCGGCAACGCGGCGCGCACCTGGTTGCTCCAGGATCTGCTCCACTACCTCCAGCACGACAACTCCGGTTGCCACGGCTTCCAGAACATGGGCGCCGCATGGGTGCCCGTGCGCAACGGGATCAACGACGAGACCCTCTGCCAGGGCGACCCCCGCGCCCTGGAGGTCGTGGAGAGCTGGGAGCGGCTCATCCGGCAGGTGTGCCTGCGGCTCGGGGGCGAGCTCGGGCAGAAGGTGCTGCCCGCACAGCGTTCCCGGCGCGGCACCGACCCCGGCGCCCGACGCGCCCGCCTGGCGGACCAGCTGTGCCTGGAGGGCAGGCTCCAGGCGGAGTTGCGGGTCGAGGGGGCGCCGGGGCTGCTCACCATCAGCGCCGATCTGCGGACCGCCAAGCTGCGCACGTCCGTGGAGATCCCGGCGCCCGAGCAGGGCTATCCGCTGACCTGGGCCAAGCGCCTGATCCGTCGTCTGGCCGAAGCGCCGGCGGACCTGCACGTCGAGACTCTGGTGGAGGGCGAGGCGGGCGGCCCGCGGGGCACACTGGAGCGGTTGCGTCCCGAACCGGGGGATCTGCTGCCGAAGGACGGCTCGACCCGCATCACCGGTTTCCGGCTGTCGCTCTTCAAGGGCATGGGAAGCGGCCGCGGCAGCGCGGAGTCCGGATTCATCCGGAGCGTCGACGATGCCGTGGACCGCTTCCACAGCTCGGTGATGGCCCACTTGGACGCTCCCGCCACCGGGCGCACGGCGGGGAAGGAGCGGGCCACGGTGTGACGCCCGGGCGGCGCTGGTCACCGCCCCCGCCGCTCCCGCGCCACCCCCAGCTCCCCCCGCAACCGCTGCGCCCGCAGCACCAGTTCCAGTTCGAAGCGACGGTCGGGGTCGTCGATCTCGTCGCCCCACAGTTCGCGGATCTGGCGCAGGCGGTAGCGGACCGTCTGGGGGTGGACGCCGAGGCGGGTGGCGACCTCGGGGGCGCCGCCGCGGGTCTCCAGCCAGGCCAGGAGGGTCTCGGCGAGGCGGCGGCCATGGGTGGGGCCGCAGTGGGTCAGGGGGGCCAGGCATCTCAGGGCCAGGTCGTCGATGAGTTCCTCGGGCTGGAGGAGGACCAGGGCCTCGGTGTGTTCGGTGCAGTAGAGGACCTCGCCGGAGGGGAGCAGGCCGCGCTCCATCAGACGGACCGCCGCCTCCGCCCAGCGCAGCGATTTCGCCGCGTCGGTGAGCGGTACCGGCGGGCCGATCGCGCCGGACCAGCCGGCCAGGGCCCGGTGCATGAGCTCGGAGCGGCCCGCCGCATCCGGCTCGGGCACGACCATGCGGGGCTGCTCGTACTCCATGTCGAGCAGGACGCCCTGGCCGACCGCGGGGGCCATCGCCTCCCGGGCGGGGCGCAGCAGCACGCCGACCGCGACTTTCGCCGGTAAGGGCCAGCCGATGCGGGCGGCGCGTTCGGTGAGGGCCTCGGCGGGGTCGCCGCGGTGGTGCTCGGCGAGGAGCAACTCCATCAGGCGGCGTTGCAGGCGCAGGCGTTCGCCGGCCTGGCGGGCCGCGGCCTCGGCGTAGCCGCGTACGGACTGGTCGACCAGGCCGTCCAGGTACTCGTAGCCCGCGTCGACGAGTTCGTACATCGCCGGAGGCGGGATCTCCACGCGCTGGCCGATGTCGGCGAAGCGGCGCCAGGCCAGGCGTACGCCCATGCGGTAGATGGCCTGGAGGGAGTCGAGGGAGCGGCCGTTCAGGCCCTCGCCGCGGCCGAAGTCCTGGAAGACGCCGGGCGGGACGGTCGGGCGTCCCTCCGAGTGCTCCAGGTGCTGCACGAACACCTCGATGGCGCGGCGGATGCCGACCAGGGCCATCGGCTCGCCGGAGTCGTCGAGGACGACGGGCAGATGCGGGTACTCGCGCTGGATCTCGCAGAGGATCTCCTCGGCGAGCGCGGGCGCCTCGGCCATGGCGATCGCGGCGAACCGGCGCACCTGGAAGCGCGGTACGTCGTGCCAGGCCGAGCGGGTCGTGACGGCTGCGGCGCGGGCGGCCGTCACCGTCAACTCCCCTGACCGTCTTGCTCGTACGTGATCAGGGGGGTGTTCGGTTGGTCGGGTGTGGCTTCGAGCAGCGCGACCGTGCCGAAGGCGGCGCCCACGGCGAGGGCGGCGCCGAGCGCGACGGTCAGCGCGGCAGCCAGCAGTCTGGACATCGCAGGGTCAGCCTCTCTGTCCGGATTCGTCCGGAGATCATCCGGAGGTTTTCCCCACCCCGGCATCCCGTCCCTGCCTGTCGCGCCCAGTCTCGACAAGCATTGACACCCCGTCAAGAGCGGCCTACGGTTCCCGGCCCAACCGCACGTGCGCATTCCGCCGCCGTGTCGGCCCCCTCGTACGTCGAGCCGTCCCAAGCCACTGGAGTGCCCGGATGCGCCGTACAACCTCTCCCTTTTCCCTGGTCCTGCTGGGTCTCGGCACGTTCCTGCTGGTGCTGGCACCCCTACTCGCCTGGTACGTGGAGCCGCGAGCCGCGGTGAACCCGATCGACATCGACACCACCGCCGTCTACACCGGCCGGGGCAGCGTCTTCGACACTGACCGGATCGAGACGGTGCCCGACCGCACGATCACCGTGACCCAGCGGGTGCGGGGCAACGTCGAGGACAGCGAACGCAGCGGCAACGCCGTCTGGGACGTGACGACGACGGTCGACACCGACAAGTCGCTGCCGGCCGCCGATCCGCACGACGCGCTGGACTTCGTGCCGCACCGCTGGGTGATGGACCGCGAGACCACGCGGCCGGTGCACTGCTGCGGGGAGAAGCCGTACATCGAGGGCGAGGCGTATCTGAAGTTCCCCTTCGACGTGCAGAAACGCTCCTACCGGTGGTGGGACAACACCCTCGGCGACACGGTGGTGCTGCGCTACCGCGGCACCGCGAAGATCCAGGGGTACACCGGCTACAAGTTCACCGGCTCCGTGCCGCCGACCAGGACCGGCACGCGCATGGTCCCCGGCAGCCTCGTCGACCAGCCGAACCGGCCGCAGGTGCTGGCCGAGGAGTGGTACTCCAACCACGGCTTCGAGCTGGTCGTGGACCAGGCGACGGGCCGGGTGATCTACGCGCAGACCGGCCCGAGGCGGACCTTGCGGGCGCCGGGCGGCACGAAGGACGCGGCGGTGCTGCTGGACAGCCGGAAGGTCTCGTTCACGACCGCGACCCAGAAGGAGGCCGTGCGGCAGGCGAAGCGGGACAGCGGGCAGCTGCGGATGGTGGGCACGACACTGCCGATCGGGGCGGCGGTGGGTGGCTTCGTACTCGCGGTGGTGGGGGGCGTCCTCGTGGCGCGCGGGCGGAAGGAGCCGGAGAACCCCGTTCCGGCCGATACGTCCGGAACGCCCCAGCCCACTCTCACGAAGTGATGTGACGTCAGCTCCAACAAAGCCCGAAATTGTCACGTCGGTGAGTAGCCGTGGCGAACGTCCGGGCGAAAACTGTCCAACCCCACCCCAGCACATCCCGTCCACACTCCCCTCCCAGGAAGGGCTCGGGCTCCCCACGAGCCGACCCCTCCGTGACGAACACACCCCCACGTTTTCCCCACGCTGAGTTCCGCACCCCGAGACGAGTTGGAGCACCCATGCCCCAGCACGTACCGTCCACGCTGCGCATCGTGTCCCCCAGCGCGCAGCACCCCCCGGCGCTCCCCCCACATCCGCGCCGGATCGTCTTCCTCGCCCATCGTGATCTGGACAACCCGTCCGCCGGCGGCTCCGAGCTGCTGGTCGACAAGCTCGCCGACGGCCTGACCCGCCTGGGCCACCAGGTGACCCTGCTGTGCGGGGGGCCCGCGGCCTTTCGCGACTACCGGGTCGTGTCGGCGGGCGGCCCCTACGGGCACTACCTGCGCGCACGGTCGGCCTTCACCCGCCGGGTCGGCGACTGCGACCTGCTGGTCGAGGTGTGCAACGGCATGCCGTACCTGGCGCCGCTGTGGCATCGGGGGCCCACGCTGACCCTGGTCAACCACGTCCACACCGACCTGTGGAAGATGCGCTTCGGCGGTCCGCTGGCACCGGCGGCGCGAATCGGCCGAAGACTCGAGCACTGGGCTCTGACCGGGGCGCAGCAGCGGAACCTGCTCGTCGCCGTGTCCTCCTCGACCGCCCACGCGCTGCGCGCGATCGGGGTGGATCGGGACCGGATCCGGGTCGTGCACAACGGGGTCGAGGAGCCGGGCCCGCGGGCCGACCGCTCGGCCGAGCCGCTGTTCGTCGCCGTCGGGCGGCTGGTCGAGTACAAGCGGATCGATCTGCTGCTGCGGCTCTGGGAGCGGGTGCGGCCGGTGACCGGCGGCCGGCTGGTGATCGTCGGTGACGGGCCCGAGCGGGAACGCCTCGAGCGGCTCGCCGGCCCCGGTGTGGAGTTCACCGGGTATGTGACGGAAGCCGAGAAGCACCGGCTGCTGTGCGCCGCCTGGCTGTTGCTGCACCCCTCCGCCGTGGAGGGGTGGGGCCTGGTCGTGACGGAGGCCGCTGCCCGCGAGACGCCGAGTGTGGCCTTCGACGTGCCGGGCCTGAAGGACTCCGTGGCGGACGGTGAGACGGGCGTTCTCGCGCGCGGTGAGTCCTCGTTCGCCGCGGCCTGGTGCGCGCTCACCCTGTCCGGGCGGCAGCGGGAGCTGATGGGCAAGGCGGCCCGGGAGCGGGCGGCCCTGTTCCGGTGGGACCGTACGGTCCGGCAGTTCAGGGCGGTCGCCACGGAGGCGGTGAAGGGCTGGGCCCCGTGACACCGTCCCTGCGCAGCCGCCCACGGGACGGCACGTCCGTGCGCCCCGCCTGGAGGGATCCGTCGATCCGGCGCTCGGTCGCCCTGTTCCGCGCCTTCCTCCACGAGCAGGACGATCCCGAGGCCTGCTACGCGTTGCTCGCCCGCGACGCGGTCGACCAGGTCGAGGCCTACGACGGGCCCGTCGCCGGGCGTACCGTCCTCGACGTCGGCGGCGGCAGCGGGTACTTCACCGAGGAGTTCCGGCGCCGCGGGGCGAACGCGTTCCTCTTCGAGCCCGACCCGTCCGAACTGGGCGGGGAGCCGCACGCGGCGGCCGTCGTCGCCGACGGGTACCTGCTGCCCCTGCGGGACGGCGTCGCGGACGTCACCTTCTCCTCCAACGTGCTGGAGCACGTGGCCGATCCGGAGACGTTCCTCAGCGAGCTCGCCCGGGTGACGCGGCCCGGCGGGCTGATCTACGTGTCGTTCACCAACTGGCTGTCGCCGTGGGGCGGGCACGAATGGGCCCCCTGGCACTACCTCGGTGCCGCGCGGGCCCGGGCCCGCTTCCAGCGGCGCACCGGAAAGGCCGCGAAGCACACGCTCGGCGAGAACCTGTTCGCGGTGCACATCGGCTCCACCCTGCGGCAGGTGCGCGCCCGGGACGACGTCACGGTCGTCTCGGCGCGCTCCCGCTACTGGCCGTTCCTCGCGGAGACCGTCGTCAAGGCGCCCGGCATCCGCGAGTTCGCCACCTGGAACCTCCTCCTCATCCTGCGGCGGTGTCCTACATGACAACCACGGTCCAGGCTCCTCCACCGGCAGCCGTTCCCAGCACCGCGACCACCGCGGGCCCGCCCGACGGCCCGCGGTCGCGGCGCTGGCTGCTCGGCTTCTGGGCCGTGGCGTTCGTGCTGTTCCTGGCCGTGCAGCCCGGGCGGCAGACCTTCGACTCCAAGCTCGGTGTGACGGTCGACCCGGGTCAGTTCCTCGCCGACCTGGGGCAGTTGTGGCACGACCGGGCCGGGTTCGGCGGGATCCAGGACCAGTACGTCGGCTACCTGTGGCCGATGCTGCCGTTCTACTGGCTGTGCGATCTCGTACGGCTGCCGGTGTGGCTGGCGGAGCGGCTGTGGCTGTCGCTGATCGTGTCCGTCGCCTTCTGGGGGGCGTTGCGGCTGGCCGAGCGGCTGCGGGTGGGCAGTGGGGCGTCCCGGCTGCTCGGCGCGGTGGTGTACGCGCTGTGGCCGGTGTTCACCACCGTCATCGGGTCGACGTCGGCCGCGGCGCTGCCCGGCGCGTTCCTGCCGTGGGTGCTGCTGCCGCTGACGGACGGGCGGTACGCCGCCCGGGTCGCGGCCCTGCGGTCGGCGCTGCTCGTGCCGTTCATGGGCGGGGTGAACGCGTCGGCGACGCTCGCCTCACTGCTGCCGGCCGGGCTGTATCTGCTGTCCCGGCCGCCCGGGCCACGGCAGCGCAAGCTGATCGCCTGGTGGGCCCCGGCCGTGATCGTGGTGACCGCCTGGTGGTGGGTGCCGCTGCTGCTGCTCGGGGTCTACGGCGAGAACTTCCTCCCCTATATAGAGACAGCGCGGACGACGACGGACACGATGTCGGCGACCGAGGCGCTGCGCGGTGCCGGGAACTGGGTCGCCTATCTGCACCTCGGTGAGGCGTGGCTGCCGGCCGGCTGGGCCGTGGCCTCCTCCGTCGTCGTGATCCTCTGCTCGGCCCTCGCGGCCGGACTCGGGCTCGCCGGACTCGCCCGGCGGGACATGCCCGAGCGGCGATGGCTGGTGCTGACGGTGCTCGTGGCCGCGCTGGTGCTGCTCGCCGGGTACGGCGGGGCGTTCGGGGCGCCGTTCCACGGGACCGTGCAGGGCTGGCTGGACGGGTGGCTGTCGCCGTTCCGAAACATCTACAAGTTCCAGACCGGTGTGGCGCTGGCGCTCGCACTGGGTCTGGCGCATCTGGTGGGTGTGGCCGCCGAGCCGCGCGGCGCCCGGCAGGTGCGCGGCCGGCGCTTCGCCCCGCTGATCGCGGCCGTGCTGATCCTGCCGGGGCTGCTGTGGCCGTATCTCAACGGCTCGATCCTCAACCCGGGTTCGTTCCAGAAGCTCCCCACCTACTGGCAGGCCACGGCCGACTGGCTGGAGAAGTACTCGCCCGACTCGCGTGCCCTGGTCGTCCCGGCGACCGCGCACGGCGTCTACTCCTGGGGCTCCCCCATCGACCAGCCGCTCGACGTGCTAGCCGAGTCGCGGTGGGCGCAGCGCGACTACGTGCCGTTCGGCACCCCCGGCAACCGGCGTGCGATGGACGCCGTCGAGCAGGCCCTGCTGTCCGGCTCCCACGTGCCGGGCCTGGCCGACTACTTGAGCCGGGCCGGGCTGTACTACGTCGTCGTACGCAACGACCTCGACCCCGACCAGATCGGCTACGTGCCCACCACGACCGTCAAGCGCACCCTGGAGCAGTCGGGGTACGAGCGGGTGACGGGCCTCGGGCCGGTGATGACCGGCGGCCGGATCGCGCAGGACGCGCCGCTCCAGGTGGAGGGGCTGTACCCGCGGCAACGGGCCGTGGAGATCTACCGGCCCACGGGTGAGGACGTGGTCCGGCCCGGGCAGGCCGGGCTCGCCCCGGTCGCCGACACGGCCGTGGTGTCCGGCGGGCCGGAGGCGCTGCTGCCGCTGGCGGAGCGGCTGCGCGGGCGGGCGACCGTCCTGACCGGCGACAACCACCCGGGGCTCGGCACCCCGGCCGTACAGGTGGTGGGCGACGGGCTGCGGCGGGCGGACACCCGGTTCGGGCTGGTCAACGCCGGTACGTCGTACACGTACACGCGCGACGAGCGCAACGCGCCGGACGCGCTCCAGGACCCGGGCGGGAAACCCCGCCAGATCCTGCCCGCCGAGGGCACGGACCACCAGACGGTGGCCGAACTGCGCGGCGCCCGCTCGGTGTCGGCGTCCTCGTACGGCAACTGGCTGTTCCACCTCCCGCAGTACGACCCGGTGAACGCCTTCGACGGCAACCCGGACACCGCGTGGGCGGAGGGCGCGCCGGACACACCGGACGGGCAGTGGCTGCGCATCGGCTTCCCCGGCTCCTACGACATGCCGTCCTCGTTCAAGGTCACGCCGCTGCCGCAGGAGAGCGTGCGCGCGGCGGCGACGAAGGTCCGGGTGGAGACCGAGAAGGGTGAGCGGACCAGCTTCCTCCGGCCGAACGGCATGACCCAGCGGATCAAGGCGCCCGCGGGCGCGACGGGTTGGATGAAGCTGACGATCGTGGACTCCGTGGAGCGCCGGGCCGGTCTGACCGGCGCGGGCTTCTCCGAGATCGACCTGCCGGACGTGCGGGTGACACGGCTGCTGCGGCTCCCGGCGGACGCCGAGGACGCCACGTCGGCCGCGACCGTCGTCTCCCTGCACCGCGCCTCCGACCCGACGGGTCTCTCGGCCACCGGCACCGAGGCGGGCCTGCACCGCCGCTTCACGACCCCGGCCGCCGGGACGTACGAGGTGAAGGCGAGCGCGGTGCCGGTGCCGGGCGCGGAATTCGACGAGCTGCTCTACGAGGTCGCGCCCGAGCAGCAGGCCCGGATCGTCGCCACCGCCGACTCCACGGCGAGCCTCGGCGCGGGCCTCGCGGCACGCAACCTCACCGACGGCGACCTGACGACGGCGTGGGTCGCGGGCGACCGGCCGGTGATCCACCTGCGCTGGGAGGGCAAGCAGCCGGTCGGCGAACTGGTCCTGGCCCCCGCGGGCGGCCTGTCCGCCCGGGCCTCCGAGGTGCACATCAGCTCCCCGGACGGCGCGGCCATCGCCGGCGTCGACGAGAACGGCTGGGTGCGCTTCCCGCCGATCACCACCGACCGGCTCGACATCACGATCACCGAAACGGCCCCGCTGACCCTGCACAACCCGGTCGCCGACGAGGACCTGCGCCTCCCGGTGGGCCTCACGGAGGCGTACATCCCCTCCCTCGACCAGTACCGCACCCCGCAGCCGGACGGCACCCGGAAGTTCTCCCTCCCGTGTGGCAAGGGCCCGGACGTGGCGCTGGACGGTGAGCTGTACCAGACGAGCGCGAAGGGCACCGTACGGGATCTGGTGGAGCGTCGGGGCGTGAAGGTGACCCTCTGTCAAGACGGACGGGGCGACGCCGAGGTGCGGCTCTCCTCCGGCGATCACCGGCTGGAGGGCGGGGACGCCGGTCCGCTCGCGCTGACGGACGTGACCCTGACCCGCGGCACGGTGCCCGAGGCCGCCGCGGCCGGGCGCGACCTGCGGGTCCGGGACTGGCTGGGCGACCGGCGCGCGGTGACGGTCGGCTCGGGCGCGGCCTCGTACCTCACGACGTACGAGAACTTCAACGACGGCTGGAAGGCCACCCTGGACGGCAAGGAGCTGACCCCGGTGCGGCTGGACGGCTGGCAGCAGGGCTGGCGGGTCCCGGCCGGGGCGGGAGGCAGCGTGACGCTGTCCTACGAGCCGGCCACGACGTACGACGCCGCCCTGATCGGCAGCGGCGCCGGCATCGCGGTCCTGCTGGGCCTGGCGCTGTGGCGGCGCCGCGCTCCCAACCCCGACGCCGCGCAGCCGGCCCCGCCGCTGCCCGGGCTGTGGCTCGGCACGGTGGTGCTGACGCTGGTCGGGGTGGTGATCGCGGGCTGGTTCGCGCTGCTGGTCCCGGCGCTGGCGCTGCTCGCCGCGCGGCGGCACGCCCTGCTGGTGCCGATCGCCTTCGCCGCCCTGGCCGGTGCCGGGATCATCGCGGCGTTCGGGGCCGGGGAACCGGTGGGCGCGGGCGAGGGCGCGTTCGGTCACCTGGCACAACTGCTGGCGCTGATCGGTCTGTTCGCGGGACTGGTGAGCCTGCGCGAGGGGCCGCGGCCGTCGGAGGCGCCGACGCGGCAGCTGCCGAGGACGGAGACCGGGGAGGGCAAGCCCGTATGACGGCACCGGTACGCATCCCGTTCCCGGTGGTGGACGAGGTGTCCCGGCACTGCCTCCAGGAGGCGGAGCCCGAGACGGTCCACATCGAGGTCCACCTCCCGGGCCCCCTCGACCACGCGCGGCTGCGCAAGGCGTTCCTGGAGGCCCTGCACCGGCATCCGCGGATCCTGATGCGGGAGGCGCGGGGGCCCTGGTACCGGCGGCAGTACGAGTGGGAGTTGACGCCGGAGCCCGATGTGGAGGTGGTGACGTTCGCCCCGCCGGGCCCACGCGCCCTGCACGACGCCCGGACCCGGGCCCTCACGGACGCCCCGCCGCTGTCGATGTCCCCGCCGGTCCGGCTCGAGGTGGTGGACTCGGTCCTCCTGCTCACCATCAACCACACCGCCCTGGACGGCCCGGCCTGCCTGCGCGTCCTGGCCACGGCCGCCGAGCTGTACGGGGGCCGGGACAACGCCCCGGCGGCGCCCCCGACCCGCGCCGCCGAGCCGCGGCAGGAGGTTCCGGACACCCCGGCCGGCTGGTCACCCCCAGCGCGGGTGGCGCACGGCACCCCCGACCCCTCCCCCGGCAACGGGCTGCTCGTCACCGAACTCCCCCTCCCGCACCGCCCCAAGGGCTCCCCGTACACCGTCAACGACCAGCTCATGGTCACCACGGCCCTGACCATCGCCCACTGGAACCGGGAGCACGGCGCCCGCCCCCGCCCCCTGCGCATCACGATGCCGGTGGACGACCGCCCCCGCGACACCACGATGCCCATCGGCAACGGCACCCGCCTGGTGGAAGTCCCGTACGCGCCAAGAGAACTGGACGTCACCGACATGCCGGCCCTGCTGCGCCGCACCGCGGAGCGGACCCGCGCCCTGAAGGCCCTCCCGCGCCCCCAACTCGGCCACGGCGCGGCCCTCCTGACCGCCCCCTGGGCGCCCGTCACCGCCCGCGCCGCCCTCACCCGCACCCTGCGCCGGGCCGCCGCGCCCTGGACGTCGACGACCCTGCTCAGCAACATCGGCCGCATCCCCTACCCCCTGGACTTCGGCGAGGAGGCGGGCCGCGCGCACGCGGTCTGGTTCTCGGCGCCGGCCCGGATGCCCCGCGGCCTCACCGTCACCACCGCCTCCACGGCCGGCCGCCTCCATCTGGCCCTGCGCTGGTCGAAGGCCCTGCTCAGCCACGGCGACGGCGCTCACCTCCGCGACCTGTTCGAGCACTACCTGCACACCACGGAGGTGACCCCGTGACCGCACCGGCCACCACCGGACCTCCGCCCCGCGACCTGCGGGACTTCTACGAGAACCCCGCCGTGCCGGTCGCCTCCGGCACGCCGCGCAGCCTCCGCCAGGCCCGCATGCTGGCCCGGGCCCTGGGCAGCCCGGCGGGCGCTCACCCGCGGACGATCATCGACATCGGCTGCGGGGACGGCACCGCCGCCGCCACCGCCGCCCCGCTCCTGCCCGGCCACCGCGTCATCGGCGTCGACTGGTCCCAGGACGCCCTGCGCCGCGCCCGCACCCGCATCCCGTACGCGGTGCGCGGCGAACTCACCGGCGGCGGGCTGCCGTTCGCGTCCGGGACGGCCGACGCCGTGCTGTTCAGCGAGGTCGTCGAGCACCTCGTCGACCCGGACGCCGCGCTGGACGAGATCCGGCGGATCCTGCGCCCCGGCGGCCATCTGATGCTGTCCACGCCGAACCTGGCCGCCTGGTACAACCGCGGCCTGCTGCTGGCCGGTGTGCAACCGGTGTTCTCCGAGGTCAGCCTGCGCGGCATCCACGGCCGCCCCGGCAAGGAGGTCGTGGGGCATCTGCGGCTCTACACCGCCCGCGCGCTGAAGGAGTTCGTCGCCGCGTCCGGGTTCACGGTCGTACGGCTCGAAGGGGCTCCCTTCCACGGCGTGCCGCGCCCGCTGCGCCCGCTGGACCGGCTGGCCTGCGCCCGGCCGCAGCTCGCGTCGATCCTGCTGCTGCACGCCAGGAGGACGTAGCCCATGTGGTGGGGAGTGGCCGCGGCCCTGCTGGCGAACACCCTCTACAGCGTGGGCTTCGTGCTGGAGAAGCGGGCGCTCACCTCTCTCCCCGAGGTGAGCATCCGGCAACCGGCCCGGCTGCTGCGCCTCGTCCTCGGCAGCCCCCTGTGGATCGGCGGGTCCCTCGCCCTCGCGGCCGGTTTCGCCGCGCAGCTCGTCGTCTACCGCACCCTGCCGATCGCCGCCGCCCAGGGCATCTTCGTCTCCGGCCTGGTGCTGCTGGTGCTGCTGTCGGCGCGGCTGCTCGGGGAGGAGACGTCCGGCCGGGAGCGGTACGCGCTGGGCGCGATCCTGCTGGCGCTGCTGATGGTGGTGCTGTCGCTGCGGGAAGGGTCGGACACCGTCGGCCACGACGCGCCCTACCAGCTGATCCTGCTGGTGTGCGTGCCGTCGCTGGCGGCCGGGGTATGGCTGTACGCCTCCGCCGAGCGGCGCACCCGCAACCGGCACCGGCGGCCGACGACCGGCGTCGAGTACGGCGTGGCCGTGGGCCTGCTCTACGGGGTGAGCTCGCTGGCCATCAAGGGCGTCTCCAGCCGGCTGACCACCCACGGCATCAGCGGCGCGGTGCCGGCCCTGCTGAGCTCCCCCTATCCGTACCTGCTGCTGTTCACCGGTGTGTTCGGCCTGGTGATGTCGCAGGCGGCGCTGCAGCGCTGCCGGGCCTCGCTGATCGTGCCGGTGTGCACGACCGTGACCAGTCTGTTCACGGCGGTGCTCGGCACGCTGTCGTTCGGCGAGGCCCTGCCGGACGAGCCGTTGCGGCTCGCGCTGCGGGTGGCGGGCACGGCCCTGGCGGTGGCCGTGCTGCTGACCATGCCCAAGCACGACACCGCTCCCCGACCCTCCCCACCCGCCAAGGAGCTCGCATCCCCATGAAGCCCGACGACCCGCTGCTGAAGATCCTGGCCTGCCCGCTCGACAAGGGGCCGCTGCATCTGCTCGCCGAGGAGGCCGGGCGGGAGGAGGCGCTGTACAACCCGCGTCTGCAACGGCGTTACCCGATCACCGACGGCATTCCGCAGCTGCTGCCGTCCTCGGGAGAGCAGGTGCCGGACGACGAGCACGAGGAACTGCTGAAGAGGATGGCACCGTGACCAGCCTGGCGGCCCGCATCGCCCCTCTGCTGCCCACCCGTCTGGTGGCCGCGACGGCCCGGGCGCTCTACCCCCGGTTCGAACCGGAGCTGGCCCGGCTCGCCGAGCTGTGCCCCCCGGACCTGCGCACGGCGGTGGACGTCGGCGGCTGGTACGGACCCTGGACGCACCGCCTGTCCGGCCTCGCCGAGCGGGTCGTGACGGTGGAGCCGGTGCCCCATCTGGCCCGGCTGCTGGCCGACGCCGCGCCGCCGAACGTCCGCGTGATCCGGGCGGCGGCCTCGGACCGGCCGGGCATCGCCCGCCTGTGGCTGCCGTCGGACGACTCGGGCGACCGGGGCGTGTCCTCGCTGGTCCGGCGCGACATCCACGGCCGGGCGCTGGACGTCCCCTGTGTCACGCTGGACGAACTGGGCCTGCGCGACGTCGGCTTCATCAAGATCGACGTGGACGGCAACGAGCCGGCGGTGCTGCGCGGGGCGACGGGCCTGCTGGCCCGTGACCGGCCGGCCCTGTTCGTGGAACTGGAGTCCCGCATCCAGCCGATCGCACCGGTCGTGACCTACCTGTCGCTGCTGGGCTACGACGGCTGGGTGCTGCCCGGCGACACCTGGGTCCCGCTGGTGAAGTTCCCGCTGGAGGACCACCAGGCCCGCGCGTCCTACGTCGTCTCCCACGGCCTGCTCCGCCGCGTCCTGCCCTCCCCGCTCCTGCGGGGCCCGCGCTACGTCAACTCCGTCCTGTTCCTGCCCGACGGCCGCCGCCCCGGCAGCACACCGGTGGGCGACCATGGGTCCCATGCCCTCCGGAAAGCACCCCGCTAGCCCCTTCACCCCGCTCGACTTCCAGCTGGTGCTGCTGCGCCGCATGGCCGACCACAACCCCGGGCTCGTGGAGGACGCCCGCCAAGCGCTGGGGGTGTCGATCGCGGACATGCGCGAGGCGAACAAGCGCTGGCAGGCCATGGTCCGCTCGCCGCGCTCGCGGGCGCCCCTGTCCCGCTACCGGCAGGTGCTGGGCGACCCCGAGTCCCGTACGCCGCGCCGGATCGGTGATCTCGACTGCGAGGCCTGGCTGTGGCCGGTGCCCCTCTGGCCCTCCTTGCGCTTCGAGGTGCTGACCGCCCCGAACCGCGCGGTGTGGAACGAGTGGCTGGTCCGCGCCCCCGGCGCCCCGGGGCCGGAGCTGAACACGCTCGACGATCTCACTCCCTGGTCCTGCACCGTCGACGAGGCGGCCCGGGCCTTCGCCCCGGCGCGTCCCCTGGAGGGCTCGGCTCCGACCCGGTGGGGGCTGGCCTTCACCGCGCCGGACGCCCAGGGGGTGCGGCGGGAGGCCGTCGCGGAGTTCACCTGGGGGCTGGTGCAGCGGGTGGCCGTCACCGGCGGCCGGGTCCGAGCTACGTGACTCCTGGAGGGCGGCGGGCCCTCGCCGGTACGCACCACCACGCGAGGACCGCCGCGCCCAGATAGGCGACGGCCCCGATGCCCATGCTGGTCCGGATGCCGGTGCCGTAGTTCGCGGCCGAGGCGAGGAGGCTGCCGCCGAGCGCGACGCCGGTGGCGCTGCCGACCTGGCGGGTGGTGTTGAACAGGGCGGAGGCGGCGCCCGAGTAGGCCGGGGGCGCGGCTCCCATCACGGTGGCGGTGGAGCCGGTGAGGGCGAAGGACGTGCCGAAGCCGGCGGCCATCATCGGGAGCACCAGGAGCCCGTAGGCGGGGTCGGCGCCCGCCGCGGCCCAGCCGGCCAGTCCCAGGGCGGCCAGGAGCATGCCCGAGACCACCAGGGGGCGGTCGCCGGTACGGCGGGACAGCCGGGCGGACAGCACCGAGGCGAACATGGTCATCGCCACCGCCGGGAACAGCGCCAGGCCGGTGCCGAGGGGGCTGTAGCCGCGCTGGTGCTGGAACTCCAGGCTGGCGGTGAACACCATGCCGTAGAAGCCGAAGTTGAACAGCAGGCCGATGGCGGCGCCGCCGCTCATCGCGCGGGAGCGCAGCAGGACCAGCGGGAGGGCCGGGGACCGGGCCAGCCGCTCGCGCAGGGCGAAGGCGACGGCGGACAGTGCGGCCAGGCCCAGGCCGGCGAGCACGGCCGGGTCGGACCAGCCGCGCCGCCCGGCCTCGTTGAGCCCCGCGGTCAGCAGGGCGACCGCGGCTACGACGGCGACCTGCGCGGGCCAGTCCAGGGCCCGGTCGGCGCGCCGGGGTGAGCGGGCCATGTGCCGCAGGGTGAGCGCCAGGCAGGCGGCGCCGACGGGCAGGTTGATGAGGAACACCCAGCGCCACCCCACCGTGGAGACGAGCAGCCCGCCCAGCAGGGGCCCGGCGGAGGCCGCGATGCCCGCCATCGCCCCCCACAGTCCGAAGGCCCGCGAGCGGACGTCCGGTTCCGGGTAGGCCTGCTGGAGCAGGGCCAGCGAACCGGGCACGATCAGCGCCGCGCCGAGCCCCTCCACCAGCCGGGCCACCACGAGGAAGGGCGTGCCGGGTGCGAGCGCGCAGGCCGCCGAGGCCGCCGTGAACACGGCCACACCCCAGCAGAACACCCGCCGGTTGCCCAGCCGGTCCCCCAGCGCCCCGCCCGTCAGCAGGAACCCGGCGAAGACCAGGGTGTAGCCGTCGGTGATCCACTGGATGCCGGTGAGCGAGGCCGAGAGCTCCCGCCCGACCACCGGCACGGCGACGTTGATCACCGTCACGTCCAGGATCACCATGAAGTACCCGGCGCACACCGCGAGCAGCGGTGCCCAGGTCCGTTGCTCGGGGGGCATGGTGGTAGCACTACACCAAAAGCCTCATCCGGGGGCGTATGCCCCGCGCACGGTGCTCAGCCGGTGGCGGCCAGCACCGCCTCCACCACCCTCGGCACGGAGTCCGGGTGCAGAGCGAGGAACAGGTTCGGCTCGATCAGCTCCAGTTCCATCACGCACGGCTCGCCGTCCGGCCCGGTGACAAGGTCCACGCGCGCGTACAGCAGCTCCGCGTCCACGGGCACGGCGGCCAGCGCCTGCTCGGCGACGGTCAGTTCGGCGGCGGTCGGCTCCCAGCGGCGCAGGTCGGGGTGGGCGACCTTGTCGGCGTCGTACGGCGTGCCCGGCGCGAGGACGGCGCCCTTGACACTGGCGTGCAGCAGACGTCCGCCGAAGAACTGCAGGGCCCGCTCGCCGTGCGTGTCGATGCTGCTCAGGTAGGGCTGCACCATGACGGTGAACCCCTCGGCGTGCATGCGCTCGGCCTGCCGTACGGCGGCGTCGCGTTCCCCGGCCGGGTGGCGGGCGGCGTAGCGGGCGCCGGCCCCGGAGGCGGGCTTCACGACGAACTCGCGGTCGGCGGGCAGCTCGACGGGGTCGCCGGGCGCGAAGTACCGGGTGGGCACGGTGGGCACTCCGGCCTCGGCGAGCTGCCCGAGGTAGCGCTTGTCGGCGTTCCACCGCACGACGCCGAGCGGGTTGGCGAGCCGCGTCGCCTTCCCGCACCGCTCGGCCCACGCCGTGAACTCGTCGGCGCGCCAGCTGTAGTCCCAGGTGGAGCGGATGAGGGCGAGATCGAAGGCGGCCCAGTCGGCCGCGGGGTCGTCCCAGGGGACGGCGACGGCATCGGCCCCGGCCTCCCGCAACGCCGCCACCAGCACCGGCAGGTCCCGGTCCTTGTGCTCCTCGCCGCGGGGGTCGTAGGTGACGACGGCGATGCGCGGGGTGCCGGCCACGGCGACTCCATCCTCGTACAGGCGATCGATGCGATGTCCGTCGCAGGCTAACAATCCCGTCCGGAACCGCGACACCCCGTTTGACCTTCACCTGGCGTCGTTCCCGAGCACCGCGTCCGGGAACTCCTCGTCGCGCCCGCGTCCCCGGACGAGACCGTTCAGGCCCTGGTCGCGGCGGCGAACGCGTCGGGCGGGCCGGACAACGTCGGCTGTGTGGTGGCGGACGGGGTGGAGGGCTGACCCGGACGGCCCAGGACCACGGGCCGCGGGCGCCCCCGGCCGGTCTACTGAGCGCAGACACCGAACAGAGGAAGGACCTTCCCATGGCTGTGGTGCTGTCCCTGCGCTGGGCCGGGGTGACTCCCGAGCAGTACGACGCGATGCTGGCGGCGGTGCGCTGGGAGGAGCAGGTGCCGGACGGTCTGGTCCTGCACGCGGCGTGGTTCGAGCCTGGCGCCATGCACGTCACCGACGTGTGGAACGCCGAAGAGGACTTCCGGCAGTTCTTCGCCACGCGTCTCGCCCCGGCCGTGCAGGAGGTCGGACTCGCCGGGCAGCCCGAGGTGCGGTTCTCACCGGCACACCGTCACTACGTGGCATCGACCGGCTGACCTCCCGCCCCGGGTCTAGCTCTCTTCCTCCGGCTCCCAGTCCAGCAGCCGCACCTTCGCCACCGTGCGGACGTGGCGCCGCATGGCCGCGGCGGCCTGCCGGGGCTGCCCGGCGGCGATCGCGTCGAGGATCGCCCGGTGCTGGGAGAGGGAGCGGGACGGCCGGCCGGGCTGGCGCAGCGACTCGGTGCGGCTCTCGGCGATCTGCTCGGCGATGGAGCGCATGAACTCGGCGAGCAGACTGCTGTGTGCGGCCGCCGTCACGGCCGCGTGGAACAGCCGGTCGCCCTCGACGCCGTGGCCGCCCGCCTCGATCTCCTCGGTCATCACGCCGAGCGCCGAGCGCATCGCCGCCAGGTCGTCCTCGGTGCGCCGCTCGGCGGCCAGCTCCGCGAGCTTCGTCTCCAGCGCCTCCCGCGCCTCCAGGACGTCGGGAAGGCGCCGGCGGCGTTCGACCATCCGCTCGACCGGTTCGGTGTCGAGGCTGTCCCGCACGAGGTAGGTGCCCCCGCCGTGCCGGGCCTCCACCAGGCCCTGGACCTCCAGCACCACGATCGCCTGCTTCACCGAGGCCCGGCTGACCCCGAGCCGCTGGGCGAGATCCCGCTCGGGCGGCAGCCGGTCACCGGCCCGCAGACCGCCCTCGGCGACGTACTGGCGCAGCCGCTCCAGCACCTGTTCGTAGAGGCGCTGTTTCGTCATGGGGCGCAGGGCGTCGGTCACGGGCTCCCCCTCTCGCCGGGAGCGTAACACCGGCCCTGCACAGTGGCGGAGTGGCTGAGCCAATTCTCGCCCACCCCCTTGACGGGCGCCCGGCCCGCCCCCACGCTGTTCGACCAACGCACCTCAAGTGGCTCAGCCACTCGTCCACTGGAGGTGCGCCCAGCCGCTCCGGGGCCCAACGACGGGAGCCCGTATGTCCCCCGAACTCATCTCGATCCTCGTCCTCGTCGTGGTGTTCGTCATCGCCACCACCCGTTCCGTCAACATGGGCGCGCTCGCCTTCGCCGCCGCGTTCGCCGTCGGGGGGCTGGTCGCGGACCTCGACGCCGACGGCATCTTCGCCGGGTTCCCCGGCGACCTGTTCGTCGTCCTGGTGGGCGTCACGTACCTCTTCGCGATCGCCCGCGCCAACGGCACCACCGACTGGCTGGTGCACGCCGCCGTCCGGCTCGTGCGGGGGCGGGTGGCGCTGATCCCCTGGGTGATGTTCGCCCTGACCGGTGCGCTCACGGCCATCGGCGCGGTCAGCCCGGCCGCCGTGGCGATCGTCGCCCCGATCGCCCTGAGCTTCGCCGCGCGGTACGGGATCAGCCCGCTGCTGATGGGCGCGATGGTCGTCCACGGCGCCCAGGCCGGCGGCTTCTCCCCGATCAGCATCTACGGCTCGATCGTCAACGGCATCGTCGAGCGCGAGAAGCTCCCGGGCAACGAGGTCGTCCTGTTCCTGGCGTCGCTCGCGGCGAACCTGGTCATCGCGGCGGTGGTGTTCGTGATGTGCGGGGGGCTGAAGCTGTGGGCGCGGGGCGCGGTGAACGAAAGCGACAGCGGAAGCAGCGGCCCCGTCGAGGCAGCGGGCAGTCCAGCCCCGGCAGCGGGCAGTCCAGCCCCGACTGCGGGCAGTCCAGCCCCCGCCCCCGCCGCGGGCCGTCGTACCGCTGGGGCGGTACGGGTGGGCGATGGGGGTACCCCCTGCTCGAGCGAAGCCGAGAGCCTGGGGGAGGCACCTGGCACCGCCCGGCTGCGGACCCACCCGGCCCCAGCCGCTCCCACCCGGAGCCCGGAAGAAGCCCGCCTCACCCCGGCCCGCACAGCCACCCTCACCTCACTCCTGGCCCTGGTCCTCGCCGTCCTGGTCTTCGACCTGGACGCGGGCCTGACCGCCATCACCCTCGCCGTCCTCCTCAGCACCGCCTGGCCCAAGGACAGCCGCAAGGCGACCGGCGAGATCGCCTGGCCCACCGTCCTCCTCATCTGCGGCGTCCTCACCTACGTCGGCGTGCTCGACGAGATGGGCACCATCACCTGGGCCGGCGAGGGCGTCGGCGGCATCGGTGTCCCCCTCCTCGCGGCCGTCCTGCTCTGCTACATCGGCGCCCTGGTCTCCGCGTTCGCCTCCTCCGTGGGGATCATGGGCGCCCTGATCCCCCTGGCCGTGCCGTTCCTGGAGCGGGGCGAGATCGGCGCGGTCGGCATGATCGCCGCGCTCGCCGTGTCGGCGACCGTCGTGGACGTGAGCCCGTTCTCCACGAACGGCGCACTCGTCCTGGCCGCCGCCCCGGACGTGGACCGCGAGCGTTTCTTCCGGCAGCTGATGGTGTACGGAGGGATTGTGGTGGCGGTCGTACCGGCGGCGGCCTGGCTGGTGATGGTCGTCCCCGGCTGGGGATGACCCGGCCGGACCCACCGCCCATGGACAACAGCAGTCAACAGTCAAGGAGATGTGACGCGTGCCCTCTCTCTTCCCGGCCCTGACCGACAGCCCGGCCGACGGCCCGGCCGACCGGCCGGCCCTCCGCTTCGGCGAGCGCTCCCTCACCTACGCGCAGCTCGCCGGCGCGGCCGGAGCGCTCACGGGCCGCATCGGCGGAGCCACGCGGGTCGCCGTCTGGGCTACGCCCACGATGGAGACGGCCGTCGCCGTGGTCGCCGCGCTCCTGGCCGGAGTCCCGGCCGTGCCGCTCAACCCCAAGTCCGGCGAGAAGGAACTCGGGCACATCCTGTCCGACAGCGCCCCCGAGCTCGTGCTCACCGCTCCCGACGACCTGCTCCCCGCGCCCCTGCGGGAGCTCACCCGCGTGGACGTCGACGTACAGGCCACCGGCCCGGTCCCCGAGAGCCGCGCGGCGGACGAGGATCCGGCCCTGGTCGTCTACACCTCCGGCACCACCGGTCCGCCCAAGGGCGCCGTCATCTCGCGCCGGGCCCTCGCGAGCACCCTGGACGCGCTGGCCGACGCCTGGCAGTGGACCGGTGACGACGTCCTCGTCCACGGACTGCCGCTGTTCCATGTGCACGGCCTGGTCCTGGGTGTCCTCGGCCCGCTGCGGCGCGGTGGATCGGTGCGGCACCTGGGCCGCTTCACCACCCAGGGTGTCGCCCGCGAGCTGAACGGCGGCGCGACCATGCTGTTCGGCGTGCCGACGATGTACCACCGTATCGCCGAGGCCGTGACGAGCGACCCGGACCTGGTGAAGGCGCTGACCGGGGCCCGGCTGCTGGTCTCCGGATCCGCCGCGCTGCCCGTGCACGACCACGGCCGGATCGCGACCGCGACCGGGCGGCGGGTGATCGAGCGGTACGGCATGACGGAGACGCTGATGAACACCAGCGTCCGGGCCGACGGCGAGGCCCGCCCGGGCACGGTCGGCGTACCGCTGCCGGGCGTGGAACTGCGGCTGGTCGAGGAGGACGGTGCGGAGGTCACCTCGTACGACGGGGAGACGGTGGGCGAGATCCAGGTGCGTGGGCCGAACCTGTTCACCGAGTACCTCAACCGCCCCGACGCGACCGCCGCCGCCTTCACCGCCGACGGCTGGTTCCGCACCGGCGACATGGCGGTGCGCGACCCCGACGGCTATGTCCGGATCGTCGGCCGCAAGGCCACCGACCTGATCAAGAGCGGTGGTTACAAGATCGGGGCCGGTGAGATCGAGAACGCGCTCCTGGAACACCCCGGGGTGCGGGAGGCGGCCGTCACCGGGGAGCCGGACGCCGACCTGGGCGAACGGATCGTGGCGTGGATCGTGCCGGCGGATCCCCAGTCGCCGCCCACGCTGGAGGAGTTGGCGGACCATGTGGCGCAGCGGCTCGCGCCGCACAAGCGGCCGCGGGTCGTGCACCACCTGGACGCGCTGCCCCGCAACGACATGGGGAAGATCATGAAGCGGTCGCTGGCCCATGGCTGAGCGCCTCTCCGCGCGCGAGGTCGTCACCGCCCTCGCCGACGACGCCACCTTCGCCGGACTCCCGGCCCCCGAACGGAAGTCGCGGCCCGACGGCCCGCTGGCCTGGCCGGGCTACGACGACTCCCGCGCTCGTGCCGCCGAGCGCACCGGCGAGCAGGAGTCCGTGGTCTGCGGCACCGCCCGTGTCGGCGGCATCCGGGCCGTGCTGATCGCGTTCGAGTTCGGTTTCCTCGGCGGCTCCCTGGGAGAGCGCACCGGCGACCGGCTGGAGGCGGCGTACGCGTACGCCCGCGAACGGCGCCTCCCCGTGGTGCCCCTGGTGGCGACGGGCGGCAGCCGCATGCAGGAGGGCATGCTCGCGCTGACCCAACTCCAGCGGGTGGCCCGCCAGTCGGCGCTCACCCGGGAGGCCGGTCTCGCGCAGGTCGCGGTCTTGCGCGACCCGACGACCGGGGGCGGCTGGGCCACCCTGGGCGCGGGCGCGGACGTGGTGCTCGCGCTGCCCGGCGCCCAGGTCGGCTTCGCCGGGTCGCGGGTGCGGCCGGCGGACGCGGATCCGGCGGCGTACACGGCGGAGGCGCAGGTCGCGGCCGGGGCGGCGGACGCGGTCGTACGGCCTGAGGAACTGCGCGAGACGCTCGGGCGCTGGCTCCGGCTGCTGACCTGCCCGTCCACCACACCCGCTCCGCCACCCGGGCCGCTCGGTGAGTCCGCGGTGCTGCCCGTCACCGGCTGGGACGCCGTGCGCCGGGCCCGTTCCCCGCAACGGCCTCGTGCCGACGCCTACTTGGATGCCTACTTCACCGAGAGGACGGCCATCGGCGGCGACCGCTGCGGCGGCACCGACCCGGACGGCATGCTGTGCGGCTTCGGCACGCACGAGGGCCGTACGGTCGCGTACGCCGCGCAGACCGGGACCGCGACCCGCCCCGCCGGGTACCGCACCGCCGCCCGGCTGATCCGCCTCGCGGACCGGCTCGGCATCCCGGTGCTGACCCTCGTGGACACCCCGGGCGCGGCCAACGACGCGGAGGCGGAGCGGCAGGGCGCGGGCGCGGCGATCGCCGACCTGTTCGGCGCGGTCGCGAGCGCCCGCACCCCCGTGACCACGCTGGTGATCGGCGAGGGGGGCTCCGGCGGCGCCCTGGCCCTGGCCGCCCCCGGCAACACATGGGCCACGCCCGACAGTTATTTCTCGGTGATCGCGCCGGAGCTGGCCGCCGCCATCCTCAAACGGCCCCCGCGCGAGGTCGAGTCGACCGCGGACCAGCTCCGCATCCGTCCGCAGGACCTGGTGGAGCTGGGGGTGATCCGGGGGACGGTCGGTGGGTGAGTTCCGTGAATGCCCTCCACGCCATCAAGTACCTTCCGTCACAATGGTGCTGCCCAGCGCAATCGGACGACGGGGGTGTCGTGGACGGGTTGGTCGAGTTCAAGACCGATGACGGGGCCGTGGTCGCGGTCGAGGCGGTGGAGGAGCGGTCCGGCTCCCGCCTGGTCTCCCGCGGCGACGGCACGGTTCAGGCGGCCCGCACCTTCGAGGGCGCCCTGGAAGGCGTGCGGGCGGCGGCCGAGTCCGCGCTGCGCGTCTTCCGGGACGGTTCGCTGAGGCCCGACGGCGTGGAGATCGAGTTCGGGGTGAAACTGGCCGCCGAGACGGGCGCGTTCATCGCCAAGGGCACCGCCGAGGGCCACCTGGTGGTCAGGCTGACCTGGTCCCCGGACGCCCCTGGGGCGAGCTCCGCCTCATGAACAGCGCCGAGTGGCACGCCCGGATCGAGTTACGGGGCCGGGTGGCCGGAGCGGGCTTCCTGGTCACCCCGAGCACGGTGCTGACGTGCGCTCATGTCGTGGGCGACGGCGAGGACCTGGCGGTGACCTTCACCGAGCGGCCCGGCACCCCGGCCGTCCCCGCCCGGGTCGTCGCGCACGGCGGCTGGGCCGGTGGCGTCACCGACCCCGGCGACCTGGCCGTGTTGGAGCTGGACCGGGAGATGCCGATGGCCCCGGCCGCGCTGGCCCCGGTCGACGCGGCGCACGGCCCGACCGCCCGCAAGCTCGTCGTCTACGGCTTCCCGCGCGGTTTCGACGAGGGCACGCTCACCGAATGCCGTGTCACGGCACCGCAGTTGATCAGACGGGAGTGGCTCCAGCTGGAGGGCTGGCACCAGGGCGGCCGACCCCTGGCCCCCGGCTTCAGCGGGGCCGCCGTCACCCTGGCCGACACCGGCGAGGTCGTCGGCATGGTCACGGCGGACTCCGGCAGCGGCGAGGTGCGCACCGGCCGGATGATGCCCACCCAGGTCATGGCCCGCTACTGGCCCGACCTGCAGAGCCTGGTCCCCACCTCCGACCACACCAGCGCCGACCGGGCCCGGCTGCGCGCCCTCGTCGAGAAGGCGGCCCGCACCGGCGTCGACTGCGACCCGACGCGGCTGTACACGGCCGCGGCCGACCCGTTCGACCCCCCGCCGCCCGAGGAGGGGTTCGACTCGCTGTGGTCGGCGGCCCTGTTCGTGCTGTGCGAACTCGACGGCCCGGGCGCCGCCCGCACCGTCGCCCGGTTCGCCGACCGGCTCCGGGGCCTGCTGCACGCCCCGGCCGCGGAGCCGTCTGCACCCGACTGGTCGCCGATCCTGGTGGAGCTCGGGCGCAGCGGGGCGGGCGACGGCCTGGTCCGGGTCGAGGTGTCCGCGTACAGCTCGGGGCGGCGGCACCCGGTCGAGTCCGGCACGGTCGAGCGGCACCGGCTGCACACGTACGTGCAGGAGGGAATCGAGGCCGCCTTCCGTCATCTGACGCCCGGCGCGGACGAGTTGGTCGCGTTCGCGCTGCCCCGGGACTGGCTGGACTGGCCGGTCGACCGCTGGGAGAGCGCCCCGGACGACGACACGCCGCTCGGCTGCGTCTACCCGCTGGTCGTCACCGACCACGCCCGCCGCAAGGCCAGCACCCGGCACGTGCTGACCCGGGCGTGGAAGCGCCTGGACTCCTGGCCGGGAGCGCGGATGCACCGGGTGGAGTGCGCAGGGCCGGAGGAACCCGGGCGGCTGCGGCTGCGGCTGCGGCAGCGCGACGCCTGCCTCGCCGGGTTCGGCACCGCCCCGGCCACCGCCCGCACCCGGCCCCAGTTCGACATCTCGCTCACCGCGCCGGCCCCGGTGATCGTGTGGTCGCGAGGCGGCTGCGGCTCCGGGCAGGAGGAGTGCGCCGGAGCCGACGGCTGCACCGGCAAGGCGTTCCTCGACGCGCTCGACGCCCATGTCATGGCCGTACCGCCCGCCGAACTCCCGCGCCATGTCCTCGCCCTGCGCGAGGAGGCGCTCGCCGAGGAGGACCACTGGGCCCAGGGCATCCAGCTGCTCTGGGACGACCCGCGGCTCTTCACCGACCCGCACGCCGTCACCGCCGCGCACGCGAGGTCGCCGGTGGCCTGACCCACCCGCACGCGACGTGCTGCGGGACCCCCGCACGCGACGCGCTTCGAGAAACACCCGCACGAAAACGGAGAGCGGAGACCACTCCCCATGCCGCACTGGTCCGTCTACACCGGCCGCAACGAGCCGCACGACGGCATCGACGATCTGCCCGCCCCGCCGCCCTGGCGTGCCTTCGACGGCGGGCCCGCCGTGCCGCCGCCGCACGACGGCGACGACGCCACGGCCGTCTCCCCCGACCGCGTGCACCGGGCGAAGTCGTACGTCGCCACCGAGGAGAGCGTCCGGCTCGTCAACGCGGCGCTCTGCCTGCGCCGCCCCCTGCTCGTCACCGGCCCGCCCGGCACCGGCAAGTCGTCCCTCGCCTACGCGGTGGCGCGGGAGCTGCGGCTCGGCCCGGTGCTGCGCTGGAACATCACCAGCCGCAGCTCGCTGGCGGACGGCCTCTACCAGTACGACCCGCTGTCCCGGCTGTACGCGGCCCGGGAAGGCCAGGACGGACCCGGGGGTGTCGAGGACCATCTGCGCCTCGGCCCGCTCGGCACCGCCCTGCTCCCCTACGACCGGCCCCGCGCGCTGCTGGTCGACGAGATCGACAAGAGCGACCTCGATCTGCCGAACGATCTGCTGAACGTCCTGGAGGAGGGCCAGTACGAGATCCCGGAACTGGTCCGTGCCGCCCGGCACTCCGGCGACGGCACGGCCGAGGTCCTCGCCGACGGCACGGACACGCCGGTCGCCGTCCGCCGAGGCCGGGTCCGCTGCCGCGCCTTTCCGTTCGTCGTGCTGACCAGCAACGGGGAGCGCGAGTTCCCGCCCGCCTTCCTGCGCCGCTGCGTCCGGCTGAAGCTGCGCCACCCCGGCCGGGACCAGCTCACCCACATCGTCCGGGCCCATCTGGACACGCCGAACGGTGACGCGGACCGCTTGATCAGCCGCTTCCTGGAGCGGGCCGCCGGCGGCGAACTGGCCACCGACCAGCTGCTGAACGCCCTCTACCTCACGGGGGTGGCGGGCCTGGACGCCGAGTCCCGCGACGACCTCGCCGAGCAGCTGATGCCGTACCTCAGCGCGGCGGCCGACGGCGATGGCTTCTGAGGCCGGATCCGGGCCGTCCCCGGTCGCCCGGCTGGCGGCTGCCCTGTCGGCCGCGGGCGCCGCGCCGACACCCCGGGAGATCGCCGAACTGCTGTGGTTGGCAGGGCAGTTGGAGCACCCGGCAGGTGGGTCCCTCGTCGAGGAGCCCCCGGCCGGGCAGCCCGAGACCGGCCGGGCGGCCGCTCCGGAGACCCCCGCCACCGCCCCGCAGGACCCGCCCGGCCCCGGCGAGCAGGCACCCTCCACCCCCGCACCCGCGCACCCCACCGAGCCCCCGGTCCGGGCCGCTCCCGGCCGCGTCCCCCTCCGCCTCCCCGCCCCACGGACCCCGGACGGTCCCCACCACCAACCCGGCGGTGCTGGATCGCCCCTCCTCGCACCCGCACCCCCGATGCTCCCCCACCCCCTCGCGCTACAGCGTGCCCTGCGTCCGCTCCAGCGCAAGGTGCCCTCCCCGCACGCGCGCCTGCTGGACGAGCGCGCGACGGCCGACCGGATCGCGCGGCTCGGTGCCCACCCCGACGTGTGGCTCCCCGTGCTGCGCCCGGCACCCGACCGCTGGCTGCGCCTGAACCTCGTGCACGACACCGGCCCCACCATGCCGGTCTGGCGCCCCCTGGTGAGCGAACTGCACGCGGCGCTCGCCCAGTCGGGCATCTTCCGCACGGTCACCCTGCACCCGGCCACGGCCGACGGCCGGGCCCGCCAGGTCCCCGTCCTCGACGACGGCCGCACCGCCACCCTCGTCGTCAGCGACTGCATGGGCCCGCAGTGGCGCCCGGGCGAGGCGGGCGAACGCTGGTACCGCACCCTGCGGAGCTGGGCCCACCGCATGCCGCTCGCGATGATCCAGCCCCTCCCCGAACACCTGTGGTCCACCACGGCGTTGCCCGCCGAGCCGGGCCTGCTGACGTCCCCCGCCACCGCGGCCCCCACGGCGGCCCTCTCGTTCACCCCGTACGACGCGTCACCGCCCCCGGACCGGGCCCTCCCGCTGCCGGTCCTGGAACCGGGCGCCCCCTGGCTCGCCCACTGGGCCGCCCTGCTCGCCGACCCGGGCGGCGCCCGCACACCCGGCGCGGCGGCCTGGCTTCCGCCCGCTCCCGCACCCCCCGCCGAGCCCGCCCCCGACCTCACCACCGCCTCCCCCGAGGACCTGGTCCTGCGCTTTCGCGCGACCGCCTCCCCCGAGGCCTTCCGCCTGGCCGGACACCTCGCACTGGCGGTCCCCTCGGTCCCGGTGATGCGCCTCGTGCAGCGCACCCTGGACCGCGACGCGCGCCCCCAGCACCTGGCCGAGGTGATCCTCAGCGGCATGCTCACCGCCACCCCCGGCCCACCCGGCTCCTACACGTTCCGGCCCGGGGTACGGGAGTTGCTGCTGCGCTCCCTGCCCCGCACGGCCCGCGGCCGGACCCGGGAGTTCCTCGCCCGGGTCGGGGGCCTGATCGACGAGCGCGCGGGGCTCACGGCCGGCCAGTTCCGGGCCGAGACGGGCGACGGAGAGGGCGCGGCCGGCCCGGCGTTCGCGACGGTCAGCGAGGAGACCGTACGGCGGCTGGGCGGGGCGGACCCGCAGCCCGGCACGGGGGCCGCGGGCCCGACGATCCTCTTCGAGTCCGACGACCTCACCGGCCACCCCGAGGCCCGCATCACCCTCGAGTACGCGGTGCACGAGATGCTCTCCCGCGGCGCGATCGCCCCCCACCGGTTCGACGTACGCGTCCGCGGCAGCGGCTACGACGTCCACACCGAACCCGGCACCTACCTCCTGCCCGTGCTGGTCGCCGTCCTGCGCGGCCTGCCCGAGGTGCTCACCGGACTCGTGGACCCGCCGCCCCTGACCGTCACGTTCTGGGACCGGCCCGTCCCGCCGCCCGGGCCGCCGCCCGTGCCCGCCGGCATCCAGGTGATCGTCTCCCCGGACCTGTACGAGCAGTTCGCCGCCAGTTCGGCCGCCCAGGGCCCCCGGCGCTTCCAGCCCCTCTACCAGGACGGCGCCACGAACACCCCGCCCGTCGCCTGGTACTGCCCGCTGTCCCCCGCCACGACCCCGGTGCCCGAGGCCCGCGACCTGGTGCGGGGCCCCTTCATCACCCGCGACCTGCGCCGGCTCGGCATACCGGCCCCGGGCCGCACTGCCGTCGTCCACACCCGGCCCGACGGCCCGCTGACCCTCCTCGACCCCGCCCGGCCGCACGGCGACGGGAAGCCGCGGCTCGTGACGTACTACGAGGTCGACCTCACCACGCACCAGGCCCACCACCGGATCTCCCTGCCGAGTTCCGGCAAGGCCGTCTTCGCCGCCTCGGTCGAGCTGTCCTGGCACGTGGAGGACCCGGTCGCCTTCGTACGGGCCGAGGTCGGCCGGGTGTCCGAACCGCTCCTCGCCCACCTGCTGGAGGAGGCGGCCCGCATCACCCGCCGGCATCCGCTGCGCCGGGCGGGCGCCGCCCAGCGCGCGGTCAACGCCGGGCTGCGCCGCTGGCCGGTGCCCGGGCTGTCGGTGACGGCCTCGGTGCGACTGGACCGGGAGGGCGCGGCCCTGCCCGAACCGCAGGGGGCCGCTCCCGCGCAGCCTCCGCTGCCGCAGCTCCTCGCCGAGTCCGAGACGGTCCTGGTCGGCTTCGACGGCCCGATGACCCGCCTGTTCTCGGCGGGCACCGCGCGCGAGGCCGTGCTCGGCCTGCTCGCCCTCGTCGACGAGCACCGCGACGCACGGCACGCCCTGCCCGACGCGGTGCGGGAGACGTTCACCCATCCGCTGGACGTGCTCCGTGCGTTCGCGCGGGACCCGGTCGGTCCGCTGCTGCGCGAACGCCTGGACGAGATCGAACTCGGGGCGGTGCCGCACGCCCCGGCGACGCACAACTCCGCGCCCCTGGTCCGCGCCCTGCACGCCTCCGGCCGCCGCGTCTGTGTCATCACGGACGTCTGTGTCCAGGCCGTACCCCGCTATCTGCGGCCCTACGGCGCCCTGCCCCTGGCCGGCGTCCACGGACGCACCGAGGACCTCGCCCTGCTCACCCCGCACCCGGACTGCATGCTGCGCGCCCTCGACGCCTGCGACGGGCCGGCCGCGACGGGCCTGGTGATCGGTTCCACGGTCGCCGAGCTGGCCGCCGCCCAGCGGGCCGGGCTGCGCTTCGTCGGCCTGGCCAGGAACACCACGACCGACCGGCAGCTGCGCGAGGCCGGCTGCGAGACCACCGTGACCTCCCTCGCGCCCCTGCTGGAGGCCGCGCACTCCCTGTGACCGAACGGCGAACCCCCCGTTCGGCGGCACCCCGCCCGGCCCCCCACGAAAGGCGGCCCGGCCCCCTCCCGCGCACGATGCGAAGAAGGCCCGCCGTCCCGGCGGACCCACGTCTGCGAGGCCCGCCACCTGGCGGCCCCCCACGGTCTGTGCTCTCGGGAGGACCTGCCATGACCGCCAGTCTGGAGCAGTTGCGCCGCTGCCACTTCGCCGTCGATCTGGGGGCGGCCCGCACACGCGTCTACGTCAAGGGCGCCGGGCTCGTCGTCGACCAGCCGTCCGCCGCCGCCGTGAACACCCGTACCGGCGCCCTGATCGCGGTCGGCGAGTTCGCCGAGAAGATGACGGGCCGCACCCCGGACTACATCCGGGTGGTGCGGCCGGTCTCCGGCGGCACCGTCGTCGACATCGAGATGGCGCAGCGCATGCTGCGCCACCTGCTCGGCGACAAGATGCGCCGCGGCCTGCGCCGCAAGCCGATCCTGCGCGCCGCGGCCTGCACCCCGCACGACGCCGACCCGCTGGCCCAGCGCGCCGCGATCGAGACGCTCGTCGGCCTGGGCGCGCGCCGCGTGGAACTGGTCGACACGCTCATCGCCGCCGCCGTCGGCTGCGGGCTGCCTGTGGAGCAGCCCGAGGCGACCATGATCATGGTGTGCGGGGCGGCGGCCACCCAGGTGGCCGTGCTGTCGCTCGGCTCGATCGTCACCGCCGAGCGCATCCCGGTGGGCGGGGAGGCCGTCGACCACGCGATCGTGCAGCACCTGCGCCACGAGCACGAGCTGATGCTGCCGAGCCAGTCGGTACGGCCGTTGCAGCTGGCCCTGTCCGGCAACGGCCTCACCGCGCAGGGCCCGGCCTCCACGGAGATCCACGGCCGGGACGTCGCCACCGGCCTGGCCCGCTCCGTCCAGGTCGACACCGCCGCCGTGCGGGACGCCATCCAGACGCCGCTCACCGCGGTCCTGGACGGCATCGGCAAGGTGCTGCGGTCCTGCCCGCCCGACCTGGTCGCCGACCTCGCCGACCGGGGCATCATGATGGTCGGCGGCAGCGCCCTGCTGCCGGGCCTGGACCAGATGCTGCGACAGGCGACGGGCATGCCGGTGCACATCGCCGAGCGCCCGGACGTGTGCGCCGTGCAGGGTCTCGGCGCGATGCTGGAGGGCAGGATCGCGCCGCTGGCGCTGGACCCGCTGAGCAACTGAGCACCCGAGCACCCGAGCACCCGAGCACCCGAGCGTCGGACACCGGTCAGCGTGCGAACCAGCAGCGCACGGTCGTCCCGCTGTCGCTCCGGTGCACCCGCACCAGGTCGGCGATCAGATTGACCAGCAGGATCCCGCGCCCGCCGCGCTGGTCGCGGGGCACGGGCCGGCGTCCGGCGAGGATGTCCGCGAGCCGCCCCTCGTCGCGCACCTCGCACACCACGTACCCGTCCTCGGCCCACACCCGCAGCACGCCGGAACCACCGCCGTGCACCACGCTGTTGGTGGTGAGTTCGGCCGTGGCGAGGGCCAGGTCGTCCAGCTTCACGCCGACCAGGCCGAGCCGCGCGCCCTCCCCGACGGCGACGTGCCGGGCGTGGGGGAGCGAGTCGGAGACGAAGGAGAACGTCAGCGCGTCCCGCACGGGCGCCAGCGGCTCGTTGTAGCGGCTGACGACGTCCCCGGGGGCGTACGCGTCGTTGTCCCGGGCCGTGCGGGTGCCGGGGTGGATGACGGTGGGGTGGGTGGCGTACGCGTCGGCGACCATGTGCTCGGGCAGCCGCGCCACGTCGTACGGGCACATGATCGTCGCCGTACGGCCCTGGAACGCGGCGTTGATGAGCGCCTCGTGCTGGGCGCAGGCCGGGTACTCGGTGTCGGAGCGGCCCGCCCAGACGGGCTCGCCGATGATCCGCACCCGGCGGCCGGCGGGCTGGGCGTCGGCGAAGGCCCGCAGCACGCCGGGGATGATCCGCCCGGGATTGCGTCCGGCCTCGCGCATGTCCAGCAGCCGCACGGCCCCGGCGGCGTCCCCCAGCGCGTCCTTGATCAGGGCGAGGTTCTTGCCGGGCACGGCGACGGCGACCGGCTCGCCGGCGTCCAGGCCGTCGTGCACGAACGGCAGGGTGCCGTCGAGGTACTCCTGCTCGTCCCGGTAGAAGAACGCGGGGTGGGCGAAGGGGGCGAGGGGCCCGAAGGGCTCGGTGGCGGCAGCGGTCATGATGTCGACACCTCGATTCCCCTCTGGTCGGGCCACAGCAGGTCCAGCGTGCGCCGCAGGGCGGGCGGCGGCCTGCGCACCACGAACCGCCGGCCGTCCCGGAGCTGCCCCGCGGCGGCCGCGAGCGCGCCGGCGCCCGCGACGTCGACGAACGTCACGCCGGACAACTCCAGGTAATACACGTCATCGTCCTCGCGAACAGCCTGTTCCAGTACGCCTTCCCAGATCGCGCGGGTCGTCAGACCGACCTCTCCGGCCGCCCGGACGCCCCGCCGCCCGGCCAGCGGGAACACGGCGAGGCCCGGCTCCGGACCTCGGGAACCGGTCTCCGACAGCTGATGCCGAGTGTTCAAGGCCCTCTCCCGATGCTTCCGGACCACAGCGCACGTACCCGTACGACGAAAGCTCATTCCCTCAAAGGGTGTGTAGTACGCCGAACGGCGGGCAGGCGCACCTCACACCGACGTCCACGGGGGGCGAGTGACGTCGTGCAGTCCGGCGAGACGAACACGACCGACGAGGACCGACAAGGCGGTGACATGACCTCAGCGGCAT
Source organism: Streptomyces luteogriseus (assembly GCF_014205055.1). Taxonomy (NCBI): domain Bacteria; kingdom Bacillati; phylum Actinomycetota; class Actinomycetes; order Kitasatosporales; family Streptomycetaceae; genus Streptomyces; species Streptomyces luteogriseus. The sequence goes on along the minus strand of NZ_JACHMS010000001.1, from coordinate 5,983,319 downwards.
CACCACATCTCACGGGAGGACCGGAGACCCTGGTCATCTGCGGCCGCGTCGACGCGGACCGCGCCGAGCTCACCCCGCGCGGCGAGCTCGTCCACGGCTGCGCGGACATCCTGGCCCGGGCCCTGGCGGGCCTGCCGGCCACCGTCGCCCGGGTCGACCTGGACATGGCGGGCGTGCACTTCATGGACACGGCCGGTCTGCAGTTCCTGGACGTGCTGGCCGACCACGGGCGGCGGCGGTCGCTGACGGTCACGGCGACGAACTGGAACGGCCAGCCGCGCCGGATCCTGGAGCTGGCGGGCCTGGACACGACCGACCCGCTGACCGGTCTGGCCGTCACGGACCCGCTTGCCGCCGCGCCGCCGACCGCCCCCGCCTCCTCGGCGGTCGCCCTGGAACGCGCGGAGTGCCTGCACGTGCTGCAGGAGGAGGTCGAGCAGCTCCGCCAGGCCATCGCCTCCCGCCCGGTCATCGACCAGGCCCGGGGCATCCTCATGGCCACGCACGGCTGCACCTCCGACGAGGCGTGGCACATCCTGCGGGAGACGTCCCAGCTGTCGAACACGAAGCTGCGCGATGTCGCGGCGGCGGTTACCGCGAGCGCGGAAGCGGACGGCCCCCCGCCGTCCCCGGAGCTGCGCACGGCACTGCACCGGGCTGTCGCCAGGCGCCGCCGGGGAACCGGCAAGGCGACATAGGCGCGGCACGACGGGGCACCCGTATCTCCCCGACCACCCAAGGGAGTTACCCGTGATCGTCGCAGTCGTCATCGCCGGGTGCGTGCTTCTGGCCGTGCTCGCCTTCCTCGTCCCCCGTCTCTCGCGCCACCCCGAACGCGGCACCCAGCGTTCACTCGGCGCCGGTGCCCGCGCCGGCGGCAAGGCACCCGGCGTCCTGGGCAGGCTCTTCAGCAAGCCCTTCCACACGAGCTCCCGCGCGGTGAGCCGCAGCGGCTCGGCCGGGCGCCGCACGCGGGGCCGTATGCCCTTCTGACCCGTCGGCCGGACGGCGCGCCCGGCATGCTGATCCGGTACACAGGGCAGGCAGAAGGAGACCTTCTCGATGGGAACCGCTGTGCATGTCCCGCAGACGCGGGACATGATCGGGGAGGAACTCTCCGGTGACGAGGCGTTCACCGCGCTGCGGCGCTACGGAGGCCGTCGGCTCCTCGTCGACGCCTTCACCCGGTTCCGCTACGCCGACGGCTTCAGCAACTCCCGCTCCCTCGCCTTCCAGGTGGTCCTCGGCATGGTGCCGTTCACCATCGCCCTGGTCGGGGTCGCCACCACCGTGCACACCGAGAGCGTGGGGCGGATCATCGAACTCACCCTCGGCCGGATCGTGCCCGGCGCCAGCGCGGAGCTGATCGAGGACGCCCTCGACGGCACGGAGCGCAGCGCCGGTTCCGGCGTCTGGAGCGCCGTCGCCATGTGGCTGGGCCTGGCCTTCGCCGTGCTCAACCTGGCCTCGGCGATGGCCCAGGTCGAGCGGGGCGCCAACCGCATCTACGGGATCGAGCGCGACCGGCCCTTCCTGGCCAAGTACGGCCGCTCCCTGCTCCTCGCCTTCGCCGCGGGCATGCCGATGGTCCTGGGGTTCCTCGTGCTCGTGGCCGGTGACGCGGTCGGCGGTGCGGTGGTGGAGGCCCTCGGCTGGTCCGGCACCTGGCTCGACTGGTGGGGCGCCCTCGACGTGCCCCTGGGCGTGGTGCTCGCCTGGGTCGCCTCGGCGGTGATCTTCCGCTGGGCTCCCCGCCGGGACCAACCGGGCTACACCTGGCTGGCGTTCGGCTCGGCGGTCCACCTGGTGCTGTGGACCACGGCCACCTGGCTGCTCGCCCTGTACGTCGCAAAGAGCGGTTCCTTCGGCGCTGTGTACGGGCCGCTGACGGCGTTCGTGGCCCTGCTGCTGTGGGCCAACCTGACCGGTGTGGTCCTGTTCCTCGGCATCGCGTTCGCCGCCCAGCTCGAGGCGGCCCGGGCCGGCATCACCGAGGCCGTGCGCCCTGACCCGGGTCCGGGCCCGTGACGTCCGGCGCTGACGCGCGCCCGGCCCCTGTGATCACCGCGCAGAACCAGGACGTATCGTCCTGGGTGTGAGCGACGTGCCCCCCGCGACCGCAACGCCGGCAGACCGAGAAGCGACCTCCCCCACCCCCGGCCCGGCCCAGCCCCCGGTGACCGGCGACGACCCGGCCCTGCGGACGGCGTACCGACTGTGCCGCCGCCGGACGAAGGACGAGGACCCGGCGGAGTACGCGTTGATCCAGCTGGTGCCCACGCCCCTGCGCCCGGCGCTGTACGCCCTGTGGGCAGCCGCCAACGCCCTGGACGACCTGGGCGACGACCGCACCGCGCCCGCCGCCGAACGGGCCGCCCGGGTCGGGGCCTGGATCACCGCCCTGCACCGCGAACTGCCCACCGGCTCCAGCCCGGACCCGGTCCGCCGGGCCCTCGTCGACACCGCGAACCGCTGGCGCCTGGACCTGTCCGAGCTGCGGGACGCCATGGCCCAGGTCCAGGACGACACCGCCGGCAGGCACTTCACCGACTGGGCCGAGTGGCGCACCTGGGGCCGGGACAACCTCCTGCCCTGGTTCGGCCTGGTCCGCACGGTCTTCGACCGGGCCGGTGTCCCCGTGGCCCTGCGTCTGGACACCCGGGAGGCCTACGAGGAGTTCCTCGACGGCGTACGGCTCACCGACATCCTCACCGACCTGGCCGCCGACCTCGCCCAGGGCGACCTCCTGCTGCCCGCCGAGGCCCTCGACCTGCACCCCGGGTCGGCGGCCGACCTGACGCGGCGCCGCTGGAGCCCCGCGGTCGCCGCCCTGGTCACGCACCTGACCGGCCTGGCCCGCCGCTGGGTGAGCCAGGAGTCCCTCACCCGCGGGATGCACCCCGGCCCCGCCACGGTCCTGCACACGATGGCCGCCCTGCTGCGCGCCCAGCTCGACGCGATCGACGCCGCCGGTCCGGCCCTGCTCCGCACCGCGCCCCGGCCCGCACTGCGCACCCGGGTCCGCATCATCGCCCCCGCCCGGACCCGCGCGGCCCTGGCCTGGAGCCTGACCCCGCTGACGGTGCCCCCACCGCAACGCCCCGGCACCCACCGCCCGGCGGCGCCCGACCGGCCGGCATCCACCACCGGCACCCACCGGCTGCCGCCGCCCCACCCGAGCGGCGAGCGGCCCCCCGAGATCCCGCCCGGTGACCTGCCCGCCCACGTCGCCGTGATCATGGACGGCAACGGCCGCTGGGCCCAGCAGCGCGGTCTGCCCCGGCACGAGGGCCACCGCGCCGGTGCCACCGCGGTCCGCGAGGTGGTGCACGGCGCCCTGGACGCCGGCCTGCGCCACCTGACGCTCTACACCTTCTCCACGGAGAACTGGCACCGCGATCCGGAGGAGGTCGACGCGATCCTCGACCTGCTGCGCCGGGAACTGGCCGAGAACCCCTTCCGCGACCTCGACGTCCGGCTGCGCTGGCACGGCCGCGCCGGCCGCCTGCCGCCCGACCTGGTCGACATCCTCCATCTGCGCGAGCGCACCACCCGTGCCCGCACCGGCCTGACGCTGACGATGTGCATCGACTACGGCGGCCGGGACGAGCTCACCCGCACGGCCGCCGCCCTGGCCCGCGGGGCCCGGGAGGGCCGTCTGGAGCCGGACCTGATCGCCGAGGACGACTTCGCGCGGCACCTGCCCCTCCCGGACATGCCGGACGTGGACCTGCTCTGGCGCACCGGAGGCGAACAGCGCGTCTCCAACTTCCTGCCCTGGCACACGGCCTACGCGGAGCTGCACTTCACCCCGGGCCTCTGGCCCGACACCGACCGCCGCGACCTCTGGCAGGCGCTCACCGCCTACACCCACCGCCGGCGCCACCTCGGCGCGACCCCGGCCGCATCCGCTGCCGACGGGCCGGCAGCAGCCCGCATCTCCACGGCCCCTACCGCGGGGCCGGGCGGGTGAACCGGGTGCGCCGGCCCGACGGTCCGCGTCTCATCGGACGCGTGGCCTCCAACCCACCGGCAGCGGATTCCCCTTCCACCGCTCGGAGGCTGCGCCATGCTCTCCGAAGCACAGCCCCTACGGTGTTACAGCTCGGGCCGCCCGGCGGTCACAGTTCCCGCACGTACGTGTCCTGGTACGCCGCCCTCCCCCCGAACACGTTCAGGCCGACGTGTCCGCTCCTGTACGTCGTGTCCGTCACATCCATGATCCGGGTGCCGTTGAGGAACACCTGGATGCGGTCGCCCTCGGTGAGGACGCGGACGGGGTACGTCGTGCCGCGGCGGACCAGGGCTGGGACGCGGGCGAGGGCTTTGGCGTCGTCGAAGTGGCCGTCGGTCTTGGCGACCAGGCGGATCACTCGCAGGTCGGGGTCGATGTTGAGGCAGTAGGCGTCGGTGCCGTCGGAGGAGGCGCGCCAGAGGAGGGACAGGGCGCCGCCGGTGTCCGGGTCGGGGCTGCCGAGTCGGACCAGGGTGGTGAGGTCCAGGTCGGTCGCCGTGCGGGCCGAGATGGCGTTGGAGTCCTTGTCGAAGACCGCGGCGCGGCCCGCGCTGGCCGTCGACCAGCGGCCGGCGGGAGTGATGGTCAGCTTGCCCAGGTCCGAGCGGAATTCGCCGCCGATCGGGGCGGTCGGTAGCGGCTTCACTCGGTCCACGAGGCGGTAGGTGCCGTCCAGTTTGTGCACCTTGAGCGACTCGATGTGCGCGGTACCGCCCTTGGCGTAGAAGGCCATGCCGTCGGCGTCCGGGCCGGGGAAGATCAGGCTGGTCACGGCGGCCTGTCCGTCCGCGCCGAATGCCTCGACCGAGGACGAGTCGACGTACACCCGCAGGGTCACGCGGCCGTCGGTCGCCTTCATCGGCGCGGTCGTGCGGCCCGTGAAGTACTGCGTGAAGTCGCTCAGGCCCGATGCCGAGCGGTCCACGAACAGTTCCTGGGCCTCGGCGTCGTATCCGACGGTCGTGTGCTGGTCGTCGTCGGTCCGGAGCCGGAAGCCGATCTCCGTGGCGGTGCCGAGGGTGATCCCGGCCTCGATCTCGCAGGCGATGCCCCGGACTCCCACGAGCGGGTTCGCGGAGGTGGGGCCGACGGCGAGGTTCGTGCGGGTCGTGGTGGACGTGCGCAGCGTGACCAGCTCCGGGACCGGGCGCTGCGCCAGGCGTACGCCGTCGGCGGTGTCCGTGAGGGTCAGCTCGCGCGGGGTGCTCAGCTGGCCCTTCCAGGTGCCGGTCGGGGCGCTGAAGGGGTAGTCCCAGTTGCTCATCCAGCCGAGCCAGACGCGGCGGTCGTCGGGCATGCCGTAGAAGGACATGGCGGCGTAGTAGTCACGGCCGGAGTCGGCGCGCAGGACCGTGCCGGGCTTCTGGTCGGGGGTGAAACCGGTGCCGTTCCACTCACCCGTGAAGTACTGGGCGGCCGAGCCGTTCGTGGCGCGTACGGCACCGGTGCTCAGGGTGAGGACCCACTTCACCCGGTTCTTGTCGCCGTCGACGGGGAGCGGGAAGAAGTCGGGGCACTCCCAGACGCCGGTTGTGGCCCAGTCGCCGTAGCCGAAGGAACTGACCTGGGTCCAGGTGAGGAGGTCGGTGGAGGTGAAGAAGCGGATGTGGTCGCCGCCGGAGACGACCATCAGCCACTGGTCGTGGGCCTCGTCGCGGATGACCTTCGGGTCGCGGAAGGTCCAGCCGGCATCGGGGCCGCCCGGGTTCTGCACGGCCGGGCTGGAGCCTCCGTGCAGCTGCCAGGAGCGGCCCTTGTCCTTGCTGTACGCGATGCGCACGCCGGCGTTCCCGCCCGGCTTGTCCGGGTGGTAGCTCGTGTAATAGGCGATCAGGCCCGAGCCGCCGTCGAAGAGGCCGGAGGTGTCGTCGGCGTCCACGACCGCGCAGCCGGTCCAGCAGTGGCCGTAGGCGTTCCAGGGCAGGGCGATCGGCAGGGGCTGCCAGTGGACGAGGTCGGTGCTGACCGCGTGCGCCCAGCGGCCCTCGTCCTGGTGGAAGAGGTGGTATTCGCCGTCGTGGTGCAGCAGACCGCAGGGGTCGCTGGTGGAGCCGGTGAGCTGGGAGTAGTGGTACGTGGGGCGGTACGGCTCGGTGAAGTGGTCGGCGGTGCCGCGGACTTCGACGTTCTGGAAGTACGACGTCCCGTGCGCGGCCGCGGTGCCGAAGGCGGCGCCCTTGGTGCGGGACACGCGGGTCTTCAGCGCCCGTACGCCGTCCACGTACACCTCGACGGTTCTGCCCGTCGCGCGGGCCTCGACGCGGTAGGTGCCGCCTGACGCGATGCGCCGGACCGGGCCGGAGGCGGAGGCGAGGCGGGTGCCGGAGGAGCGGTCCAGCAGGACGACGGCGTTGCGGCCGGCTTCCAGGCGGGCTTCGTAGCCGCCGGAACCGTTCGCGGACGCGCGCAGGACGAGGCCGGCCGAGGAGGAGCGGTCGCCGGGTGTGATGTCGGCCCTCGCCACCAGGTCGCCGTCGGTGAAGGGGGCCGTGCGCAGGCCGCTCTCGCCGCGGATGCCGCGCAGGTCCGGGGTCCAGGTGCCGGAGCGGGCCGTCCAGCCCTGGAGGCCGGTGACGAGGTCGGCGGCGGCGATGTTCTCGAAGGACACCGCTCCGGTCGAAGCCGTGACGGCGAGTCGGCCCTTCGTGTGGGTGGAGTCCTGGGCGGTGATGACGGGGCTGTAGCCGTCGGGAGAGAGGAAGTCGGTCTGCCAGTGCACGCGCAGTTCGTCGTGTTCGGCTTCGATGCGCAGACGGTAGACCGTGTCGGCCTTGACGGTGGTCGCGTAGGTGCCGAGGGTGACGTCGCCGTCGATGCGGTAGAGCCTCAGCCTGCCCTGGCCCGCGTCGACTTGGACGCCGTAGCCGCGCGTGGCCTTGGCGTCGGTGCGCACCAGCAGTGAGGCGATGGCGGAGGCCTCGCCCAGGAGAAGGTCGGCCTGGAGCGCGGTGTCGTACGTCGTGGTCGTGGTGACGGCGCGGGCGGTGGCTCCCTGGGTCGGTGCCGCGCGCCAGCCCAGCGGACTCGCCGTCCAGGTGCCGCCGCTCGTGGTCCAGCCGGTGAGGTTGGTGGTGACCGAGGAGAGGGAGGGCGGGCCGAAGGTGACCTTGCCGCCCTGGGCGAGCAGGCCCACCGAGCCGCTGTCATGGCGGTGGTCCCGGGTGTGGAGGAGCCGCTTGCCGTCGATGTACACCGACAACTCCGGCCCGTCGACGGCCACTTCGAGGTCGTAGGACCTTCCGGCCCGTGCGCCGGGCAGCGGCGCGGTGGCGAGTGTGTCGGCGCCGGCCAGGTCGTAGAGCCGTATGCGGGCCCGGCCGGGGTCGAGGGCGACCGCGTATCCGGTCGAGCCGTCGAGGGCTGTCCGGAACACCAACGCGCCTACAGCGGAGGAGGATTGGGGCGTGACGCGGGCCGCGTACGTGCCCTTGGCCGCGAGTTGCTGCTCGGACAGGGCGAGGGAGGGCCCGCGACGGCCGGCGGTCACCTGCTGGCCACCGTCGGAGGTGCGGGCCCAGGTGCCGGCGACGGGGACGGGGTCGGGAATCGGGGTGGCGGCGGGGGTCGCTCCGGCGGCGCTCGGTGCGGCGGCCTGTGCCGCGGGGAGGATGCCTCCGAGAGGCAGCAGGGTGGCGGCGGTTCCTCCGGCGAGCAGGAGGGTACGGCGGGACACGCTCATGGCGGCTCCTGAGGGAGAACGGAGGAGGGTGGGCCACGGCCCGCGGGGACGTCCACCCCGCGGGCCGTGGCCGTGTGTAAGACCGTCACGGCCACAGCGGCCGGGGTCCGTCGGTGAAGGCCGACGCCATCTGCCAGGCGTCGAACCGCTCCAGGGCCACGTCGCCGTCCGCACCGATACCGACGCCGACGGCCTCGTCCGGACGGGTGGGGTAGATGCGGGCGGTCAGGGCACGCCCGTTGGCGAAGATCTCCAGTGCGGAGTGGTCGACGAGGACGCGCAGGTCGACCCGCCCGTGGGGGTCCAACGGCATTTCGCCGTACCGGGGTTCGGTGTCGACCGTCGAGTCGAGGCTGCTGGTCTCGCGGTGCAGCCGGAGGGTGCCGCTCGCTCCGTCGTGTGACCGGCTCACCTCCACGACCGTGCGTTCCGCGCCGTCCGGTGTCTCCCGGAGCACGAGCCGGGCGGTCGCTCCGGGAGCGAGACGCAGGGTTGTCTCGATGTCCAGCTGGTCCCCGCGCACGGCGGGCAGCCGGGTGTACGAGCCGGCCAGCCGGCCCGGAGCCACCTCTGCGCGCTCCCGCCGCAGCTCGGCCAGCTCCGGCACCGGGGCCTGATGCAGGCCGCCGTCCGTGGCGAGCGTGACGACCCTCGGCAGGGACATCACACCGCACCAGCCGGCCTGCGCGTTCGCCTCGTCCGTGCGGCCCTCCTGGAGCCAGCCGAACATGATGCGGCGGCCGTGCTCGTCACGGGTGGACTGGGGGGCGTAGAAGTAGCGGCCGCCGTAGTCGAGGCGGTGGAGGGCGGTCGTGGTGAAGGTGTCGCCCTGGTAGCGGCCGGTCCAGTACAAGGGGTGGTGGGTGGTGCCCTCGTCCCAGGCGGAGAAGACCAGCACGTCGGTGCCGCCGGCCTCCTCGTCCTCGCCGAGCCGGAAGAGGTCGACGCACTCCCACATCGTGCCGGTCCAGTCGAGCTCGCCCCGGTTCTGCGAGGCGTCGCCGGTCAGCAGGGGGCCGACGTAGCGCCAGCTGCGCAGGTCGTCGGATTCGTACAGGAAGGCCGTTCCGCCGACGCCCCGGATTCCCGAGCCCACCAGCTGACGCCACACCGTGTTCTCGCCGGAGCCCTCCCGCCAGACGCAGTGGTCGCGGAAGGCGGTGGTGTCGAGGCCCTCGGGCGGGGCCGTGATGACCGGATTGGCCGGATCCTTGGTCCAGTACGTCAGATCCGCCGATCCCCTGGCCACGCAAGGGAGTTCATGCTCACCGTGCCTGCCCGAGTAGACGAGCGTGGGTACTCCCCCGTCGTCCACCAGGACACCGGACCAACAGCCGTCGCGGTCCGGGCCGTCCGAGCCTGGCACCAAAGCGACCGGCTCATCGGCCCAGTGCACGAGGTCGGTGCTGGTGGCGTGGCCCCAGTGGATGCGGTGGTGGGCGGCGGCGAGCGGGTTGTACTGGTAGAAGAGGTGGTAGACGCCGTTCCAGTGACTCAGCCCGTTGGGGTCGTTGAGCCAGCCGCCGGGCGAGGTGAAGTGGAAGCCGGGGCGGTGGGGGTCGCGCAGGGCGCGCTCGGCCAGCCCCTCGGCGGTGGGACTGCCGGAGGGAAGGGTGAGGTCGTGGGTCATGCGGCGGTGGTCTCCGCTTTCTGGGTGTCGTCGGTGGCCTCGTCGTCCGGCCGGTCGGTGGCCTTGAGGACGCGGCGGGCGATGTCGGAGGCGGGTGCGCGCAGGTGGCAGCGCACCCAGTGGGGCTTGCCGTCGTCTTCGCCGACGATGTGGCGGACTGGCTCGGTGCGGCTGCACGTGCCGTCGTCGCCGTAGGGGCAGGACGTGGGGTTGAGGATCGCCTCGCGCAGGCGGGCGCGCTCGACGGGGTCGTAGCTGCCGGCCCGTTCGGGGTCGGGTACGGCGGACAGGAGGAGGCGGGTGTAGGGGTGGGCGGGGGCGTCCATCACCGCCAACGCGTCCCCTCCCTCGACGAGTTCGCCGGCGAACATGACCATCGTGGTGTCCGCGAGGTAGCGGGCGGAGCCCAGGTCGTGGGTGATGTAGAGCATGGCGATGTTCCGCTCGTCGCGCAGGCGGCGCATCAGGTTGAGCACGCCGACGCGCACGGAGACGTCCAGCATCGAGGTCGGTTCGTCGGCCAGGATGAGACGCGGCTCCACCGCCAACGCGCGCGCGATGGAGACGCGCTGACGCTGGCCGCCGGAGAGTTCGTGCGGGTAGGACTGCAGCATGTCCTCGGTCAGGCCGACCGTTTTCATCAGCTCGCGCAGCGCCTCGGGGGTGGCGGAATGGCCGTGCAGGACGAGGGCCCGGGTGAGGAAGTGCTCGATGCGGTGGACGGGGTTGAGCGAGCCGAAGGGGTCCTGGAACACCATCTGGACCTTGCGGCGGTAGGCCCGTGACGCCCGGCGTCGCTCGGTGCGCAGGACGTCCTCGCCGTCGAGCAGCACCTGTCCGGCGGAGGGCTGTTCGAGGCGGGCGAGGCAGCGGGCGATGGTGGACTTGCCGCTGCCGGACTCGCCGACCAGGGCGGTGATCCGGCCGGCCGGCAGGTCGAAGGACACGTCGTTGACGGCTCGGACGCGGCGCCGGGAGAAGACGGTGCCGACCTGGAAGTCCTTGGTCAGACCGCGTACGGACAGCAGGGGTTCGGTCATCGGGGGGCTCCTTCGAGGCTGCGGGCCACCCAGCGGCCGGGGGCGATCTCGCGCAGGTCGGGGATGTTCATGGAGCAGTCCGAGCGGTCCTCGGGACAGCGGACGTGGAAGCCGCAGCTGTCGGCGGTGCGTGGGGCGTCGAAGAGGCCGGTGAGTTCTTGGCGTGGGCCGGTCAGCGGCGGGAAGGCGTTCATCAGCGCCTCGGTGTAGGGGTGGAGCGGCTGGGCGAACAGGTCCTTGGCGTCGGCGAGTTCGACGATCCGTCCGCCGTACATCACGCCCATGCGGTCCGACAGCTCGACCATCAGGGACATGTCGTGGGTGATGAAGAGGATGGAGAAGCCCAGCTCCCGCTGGAGGTCGCGGATCTGCGCCATGATCTCCTGCTGCACGACCACGTCGAGCGCGGTGGTCGGCTCGTCCATGATCAGCAGCCGGGGGCGCAGTGCGACGGCCATGGCGATGACCACGCGCTGGCGCATGCCGCCGGACAGCTGGTGCGGGTACGCCTTCAGCCTTCCCGGGTCGATGCCGACCAGCTGAAGCAGCTCGCCGGCCCGCTCCCGCGCGGCCCGCTTCTTCATCCGCTCGTGGGTGGTGAAGATGTCGACGATCTGCTCGCCGATGGTCAGGACGGGGTTGAGCGAGTTCATCGCCGACTGGAAGACCATGGCGATCTCCCGCCACCGGAAGGCGCGCAGCTCGCGTGCGTCCAAGGCGAGGACGTCCTTGCCCTGGAAGCGGATGCTGCCCGCGGTGATCTCCGCCGGGGGCTTCAGCAGCCGCATCACCGCGTTGGCGATGGTCGACTTGCCGCAGCCGGACTCTCCGGCGAGGCCGAAGATCTCACCCGGGCCGATCTCGAACGACACGTTGTCCGCCCCGACGACCGTACGGCCGTCACCGCGGTACTCGACCCGTAGGTCACGCACCTCAAGTACGGGGTCCATGGCTCAGCCCCTCCTCTTCACGGGTCGACGCCTCACGGAGCGCAGCCTCGGGTTGGTGATCTCGTCGACCGCGTAGTTGACCAGCGCGAGCGCGAAGGCGACGAGGGCTATGCACAGTCCGGAGGGGATGAAGACCCACCACGTGCCGGTCATCAGCGCGCCGTCGTTGCTGGCCCAGTAGAGGTTGGTGCCCCAGCTGACGACGCTGCTGTCGCCGAGGCCGAGGAACTCCAGCGCCGCCTGGGACGTGATGCCGAAGACGACACAGCCCAGCAGGGTGGTCATCACCACGGACGCCATGTTGGGGAGGATCTCCCGGAACATGATCCGCAGCGGGCGCTCACCGGTGACGACGGCGGAGGCCACGAAGTCCTTGCCGCGGATCGACCTGGCCTGTGCGCGCAGCACCCTGGCAGAGCCCGCCCAGCCGGTGATCACCAGCACCAGGACGACGGTGGATGTTCCCGGGGGCAGGAACGCCGCCAGGATGACCAGCAACGGCAGGCCGGGCAGCAGCAGGAAGACGTTGGTGATCAGGGTCAGCGCGTCGTCCAACAGCCGGCCGAAGTACGCGGACGCGAGGCCCACGAGGATGGCGATGCCGGTCGCCGCGAGTCCGACGGTGAACCCGACGAACATCGAGGAGCGCGCGCCCCACAGGGTGAGTGCGAGGACGTCCTGTCCCTTGGTGGTCGTACCGAGCCAGTGCGCTCCCGACGGGGCCTGGCTGCCGGTGGAGTTGATCAGGGACGGGTCGCCGGGGGCGAGGACGGGCGCGAGCAGCGCCAGAGTTGCGAAGACGACGAGCAGGCACAGGCCCGACAGCGCCTTCTTGCTGCCGAGGAGCTGGCGTGCCACTCCGCGTCGTCGGCCCGGTCCCTGCGCGGTGGGCGGGGCTGACGGGGCTTCGGCCGGGGTCTCGCCCGCGATGTCTACGGCGGTCATGTCTCGTCGGCTCCCTTCAGCGGACGCGCACGCGCGGGTCGAGGCGGACGTAGATGATGTCGACCAGGAAGTTCGCCAGGAGCACGGCTGCCGTGATGGTGAGGAAGATGCCTTGCATCAGCGGGTAGTCGAGGCCCTGCACGGCTGCCAGCAGCTGGAAGCCGATGCCGGGGTAGGCGAACACGACCTCGGTGAGCAGGGCGCCGCCGACGACGAAGCCGAGGCCCATGCCGAGGTTGGTGACGGAGGGGAGCAGCGCGTTGCGGGCGGCGTAGCGGAACATGATCCGCGAGGGGCTGAGCCCCTTCGCCTCGGCCATGGTGATGTAGTCCTCGGCCGCCGTGGCGATCATGGTGTTGCGCATGCCGAGCATCCAGCTGCCCACGGTGACGGCCACGACGGTGAGCGCCGGGAGCACCAGGTGGGTGCCCGCGTTCGCCACGAACTCGGCGTTGAGACCGGGGGTCAGACCCGTGTCGTACGCGTGCCGCAGCGGGAACCAGCCCAGCGTCACCCCGAACAGGTACAGCGCGCCCATCGCCAGCCAGAAGTACGGGAACGAGCCGACGAAGATCAGCAGGGGTGGGAAGGCGGAGTCGAGGACGCCGCCACGCCGCCAGGCGGCGACGATGCCGAGCAGGTTGCCGACGACGGCCGCGATGACGAGGGCGGTACCGCCGAGCAGCAGCGTCCAGCCGATCTGCGAGCCGATCACTTCGGTGACCGGGGTCGGGAAGCGGGAGATGGAGATGCCGAGGTCGCCGGTGAAGACGCTCTTGACGTAGGAGATGTACTGCTCCCACAAGGGACGGTCGTCGAGGCCGAAGAGTTTCCGCAACTGGGCTATCTGCTCGGGCTGCATCGCACCCGCCTGCTGCGCGAACATCCGGGAGACCGGGTCGCCCGGCATGAAGCGCGGAAGCAGGAAGTTGAGGGTGATGGAGGCCCAGAAGGCCAGCAGATAGAACCCCAGGTTGCGCAGGATGAGACGCACTGCTCGTGCTCCCTGTCGGTGGGGGTGAACGGGGATGCGGTGCGCGGGGGCGGCCGTCCGGGGAGGAGGGCGGCCGCCGGTCCACGCGCACTCGCGTCAGCTCGTGACTAGCTCTTGACGGGCTTCAGCGAGGTGAGCACGAGGATCGTGCTGGTGTTGCGGTTGCCGAGGGTGGCGTACGGGTTGTCTTCCGACGGCCAGCCGGTGAAGCGCTTGTCGGTGTACGCGCCGAACTCGGGTCCGGTGAACAGCGGCACCGCGGGGGCGTCCTTGTCGTACAGCTTCTGCAGGGCGTTGACCTGCTCGCGCTGCGCGCCCTCGTCCGTGGCGGCGGCGAAGGCGTCGATGAGCTTGTCGGCCTTCGGGGCGGCGTAACGGTGGTAGTTCTGCGTGGCCTTCTCGCCGACGGGCTTGAGCATCCCGCTCGACATCACGTCGCGGAAGTACTCGTACGGGGTGGCACCGTTGCTGCTCCACACGATGCCGGTCTCGAAGGTGCCCTGCTCGTACGAGCTGACCACCGCCCCCCAGTCGGGCGTCTTCACGGTGGCGGTGATGCCGACCTTCGCGAGGTTCTGCTTGATGATGTTCGCGGCCGAGATCCAGTCGGAGGAGGCGGAGCCGACGGAGATGTCGAGCGTGAAGTTCTTGCCGTTCTTCAGCTTCCGCTTGCCGCCGCTCTCCTTGTAGCCGGCCGCGTCGAGGGCCTTGGCCGCCGCGTCGGTGTCGTACTTCGTCCAGGTGCAGGACGCGGCGAGGTCCTTGTCGCGCCACTTGTCGTACGTGCGGGCCAGGCCCGCGCAGTCGGCGGGCTCGGCGTAGCCGTTCATCGCGACTTTGGCGATCTGGTCGCGGTCGACGGCCATGCTGAGCGCCTTGCGCAGCGCCGGGTCGTCGAAGGGGGCCTTCGTGGTGTTCAGCTGCCAGTTGATCATGGCGCCCGTGGGCGGGTTCCAGTAGTGGTTGTGCTTCTTGTCCTTGGCCACGAAGGACTTCTCGATGTCCGGGATGAACGACTGCGTCCAGTCCGCCTCACCGTTGGTGAAGGCGAGGTTGGCGCTGTCGTTGCCGGAGAAGGCGAGCATCTGGATACCGGCGATCTGCTGCTTCGCGGGCTGCCAATAGTCGGGGTTCTTGCGCAGTTCGTACGACTGGGCCTGGAACTTCTCGATCTTGGTGTACGGGCCGGTGCCGACCGGGTTCGGGTTGGTGAACTTCGCCGGGTCCTTGACCTTGGACCAGATGTGCTTCGGCATGATCTGCTGGCCGGCGATCTCGAAGAAGCCGGGCGAGAAGGGCTTGTTGAAGGAGAACTTCACCGTGTGCTCGTCGACCGCGGTGACCTTGTCGAGGTACTCCAGGCCGCCGAGCACCTTCTTGCGCAGCTCGAAGGTGTAGACGACGTCGTCGGTGACGAGCGGCTTGCCGTCCGACCACTTGACGCCCTCGCGCAGCGTGAAGGTGAGGGACTTGCCGTCCTTGGCCTGCTCCCACTTGGTCGCGAGCCACGGCGTGTCCTTGGCGTCCGCCATGCTGTGCACGACCAGCGGCTCGTAGACGGCCTCCTTGGTCATGGGGGCGGCCTGCGGGGAGAGAGGGTTGAAGTTGCGCGTGAACGTCGCCAGATCCTCACGCGGGATGGTGAGCAGCTGGTTGCCGGAGGTGTCACCGGCGCCGGAGGCGCCCGAGCCACCCGAACAGGCGGACAGGACCAGGGCCGCGGCGGCGGCCGCGGTGACCGCTCCCAGGACGGCCCGGGGCCGCCGAGAAGGTATGCGGGAGGGTGCCATAATGGAGACTCTTTCCTCTCTTCAACACACAGGGCGAAGACGGGGATGGGATTCCTCGGCGGACTGATTAGCGGTCAGACCGACGAGCGTTCGAGCAGCGGGCAGTCGACCGTCACCCGGTGGGTGTCGAGCGACTGCCCCGCTGCGAGAGCGGCGAGCATGTCGACGCCCTTGGTGCCCATGGCCTCGAAGGGCAGGGCGAGCGTCGTCAGCTTCGGCCGCAGATAGGCGGCGATGAGTTCCTGGTTGTCGAACCCCACCACGGCCACGTCGTGCGGGATACGCAGCCCACGTTCCTTGATCGCGTCGTACGCACCCATCGCCATCCGGTCGTTTCCGCAGAACAGCGCGGTCGGCCGGACTGCGGCCGGACGGTCCAGCAGCTCACAGGCGGCGGTGTAGGCGCCGTCGGCGGTGGCCCAGCCGGGGATGACGAGGGAGGGGTCGGGGGTGATCCCGGCTTCGCGCAGGGCACGTTCGTACCCCTCGCGCCGGCCGATGGCGGCCGGGATCGCCGGGTCGAGGTTGATGAACCCGATACGGGTGTGACCGGCGTCGAGGAGCCGTCGGGTCGCCCGGTGTCCCCCCGACTCCTCGTCGGGCAGGATGCACGGCAGCTCCCCTTCCGCGTCATAGCAGTTGACGAGCACGGTCGGCACCTCGCGGACGGCTTTGGGGAGCGTGACGGCCCGATGCCAGGTCGTGGCGTACAGGAGCCCCTCCACGCGGTGCTCCAGCATCTGGTCGAGCGCGGCGGCCTCCTGGGCGGGGTCGCCCTCGCTCGCGGCGATCAGCAGGAACCTCCGGTCACCCCAGGCGCGGCTCTGCGCGCCCGTGATCACCTCGGCCGCGAAAGGGCCGGTCACGATCTCGGTGATCAGTCCGAACCACCCGCTGCGGTTCGCGGCCAGTGCCCGCGCCCCGGCGTTGGGCCGGTAGCCGAGCTCGTCTATCGCGTCCAGGATCCGCCGACGGGTCTCGTCGGGGATGGCGGCACCGGGCTTGTCGTTGAGGACGAAGGAGACCGTGGTCCGCGAGACGCCCGCATGGCGCGCCACATCGCTCATGGTGACGCGCTGCGACTTGTTCGTGGCCACTTCCAGTCCCTTTCGCCCGACCGGGGGCCGAGACACCGCCTCCGGTTTCGCGCTTTAATAACGCGCGTTACTTCCGTGTGGCAGGGAAGTTACGTCCGCCTTGAGCGGCATGTCAATACCTGCGCATGGGCTGCATCAGGCCACGGGCCCGGTGCCCCTCGTCACCCGCGCTCTTCCGAGAGAGGCAGACAGCCACCATGGCCCGACCCCAGGACCCCGGCCACGTCACCGTCCTCGGCGAGTGCGTCGCGCCGTGTCCGGAGGGCCACCACGTCGACTACCGAACTGAGGAGTCAGACGCAAGGCTTCGTCGCAGCGGAGGATGCGCGTCATGCGGAGTGCAGGAGCGGGGAGCGGACGGTTCGTCCATGGATCGGCGCCCCTGCCGGGAGAGCTCGGATCACCGGCCGTCACGCAGAACGAGCAGATCGGTGCACCGGGCGCCCCATGTCGCCGACCACACGCGCCGTGCACGCTCCTGGCTGTCGGCCCGCACCACACCCAGGGCGACCGGAGACCGCTCACCCAGCCCACCTACGGCGGCGTGCCCCGGCAGCGGGCTGATACGCCTGCGCGGCTGCTGCGGCAACCAACCATGATGACAACGCGGTTGAACTCACGAGCGGCGGATTCAGTCCGTTCGCCCAAAGTCCCGAACCCGCACGCCCACTGAGACGTTTCCGCAGGTCACAGACCTGCACAGGTGGGGCGGGTGGGACTCGAACCCACGGCCGACGGATTATGAGTCCGCTGCTCTAACCGGCTGAGCTACCGCCCCATAGCGGCGTGTCGCGTACATGTGTGCGCGCCGTCTGCCGCAGCATAGCCGCTCATACGATCTCCTGCTTCGGCTGGGCGGCTTCGCACGGCCTACGTGACCTTGAGGACTGCGCCGGGTGCCGCGCGGTTCCCGGGACAGCGGTTCGGACATGAAAAAGGACCCCTGAGAGGGGTCCTCGTTCATCCTGCTCCCCCGACTGGACTCGAACCAGTAACCTGCCGGTTAACAGCCGGCTGCTCTGCCAATTGAGCTACGGAGGACCGAGCTCCCCGGACTGGACTCGAACCAGTAACCTGCCGGTTAACAGCCGGCTGCTCTGCCAATTGAGCTACCGAGGAAGGTCTCGTATTGCATCGAACGTACCTACCTGGGTATCCGCCAGGGGGCGCGCGTTCGCTGCGACACATACATTAGCGCAAGCAGGGGGGTGCTCCGCCAATCGGTACTCCCCGGCACCGACGCCGCACCGGAGACCTACGCAAGGAAAGGGTGGCCGCCATGCGTTACCGGCTCACGTTCGTCGCCGGAGTCGTCCTGGGTTACGTGCTGGGCACGAGGGCCGGACGCGAGCGCTACGAGCAGCTCAAGAAGTCAGCCCGGCAGTTCGCTCAGAACCCCGCCGTCCGCAACACCGCCGAGACGGCGGCCCACCAGGGCCGTGAGTTCGCCGGCAAGGCGTACCACGTGGTGAGCGACAAGGTCGGCGACCGTGTCCCCGACTCGGTGGCGGAACGCGTCCGCCACCTCCGCGACCGAGCCACCCACAACGGCGGCGAGGACGACTGGGGCACGAGCAATACCTGACCTTCTGATGCCGAGCGGCCCCGGGCCCCTGAGAAAGGGGCGCGGGGCTGCATCGATGTACGGCTCCGCCGCGTGGGCGCGACCAGCCACGACGGCCCCGCAGCCGGCCCCTGACGAGAACCCCGACGGCGCCCACGGCCCAAGCCGGCACAGCGGTACGGCAGAATTTTGGCCATGGGGATAGTCGCCGGGTTGGACAGTTCACCCGATTTCACTCGTATCGTCGTCTGTGACACGGACTCCGGAGCCGTGCTCAGGCAGGGATATGCGCAGCATCCGGTGGAAGGCCCCGAGGGCGGCGGCCGGCCGTCGGACGTCGATCCGCAGGCCTGGCTGCTCTCCCTGGGCGAAGCCGCGGGCGGCGGGCTGCTGGAGGGCGTGCAGGCGATCGGCGTCTCGGCGCAGCAGAACGCCGTCGTACCGCTGGACGCGCAGGGCAACACCGTGCGGCCCGCGATGGTCGGCAACGACAAGCGCACGCAGGTCGCCGCGGCCGATCTGGTCGACGCGCTCGGCGGGCGTGAGGCGTGGGCGCAGGCGGTGGGCTGTGTGCCGCAGGCCGCGCAGCCGATCACGAAGCTGCGCTGGCTGGCCCGGACCGAGCCGGAGAACGCCCAGCGCACCGCGATCCTCCTCCAGGCGCACGACTGGCTGGTGTGGCAGCTGCTGGGCCGGCCGGTACGGAGAACCACCGACCGGGGCGGGGCGTCCGGCACCGGCTACTGGTCGGCGGCGAGCGGCGGCTACCGGCCCGACCTCGTCGAGCTGGCGCTCGGGCACCAGGTGATGCTGCCGGAGGTGATCGGCCCGGCCGACGCGGCCGGTACGACGCCGGAGGGGCTGCTGATCTCCGTGGGGACCGGCGAGACCATGGCGGCGGCGTTCGGTCTCGGCATCGGCCTCGGCGACGCGGTGGTGTCCCTGGGCGCGTCCGGGTCCGTGATGGCCGTGCACCCCGAGGCTCTGGTCGACGGGTCCGGGATGATCACCGCGCTCGCGGACGCGACCGGCATGCACCTGCCCGTCGTCACCACGCTCAACGCCGTACGGACACTGCGCGGGGCCGCCGAGCTGCTGGGGCTGCCGGATCTGGAGAGTCTGTCCGATCTCGCGATGAAGTCGACGCCCGGGTCGCACGGGCTGGTGCTGCTGCCCTATCTGGAGGGTGAGCGGACGCCGAACCTGCCGCACACCGCCGGGACGCTCGCCGGGCTCAGGCGCGAGTCGATGAAGGCGGAGCATCTGGCGCGGGCGGCGTTCGAGGGGATGCTGTGCGGGCTCGCGGACGCGCTGGACGTGCTGCGCGGCCGGGGTGTGGAGGTGCGGCGGGTGTTCCTGCTCGGGCCGGCCGCCGAACTGCCCGCCGTGCAGGCCGCCGCGCCCGCGCTGTTCGGGACGCAGGTCGTGGTGCCCCAGCCCGCGGACTACGCGGCGATCGGCGCCGCCCGCCAGGCGGCCTGGGCGCTCGGCGCGTCGCAGGGCACGCTCGACGTGCGCAATCCGCCGGCCTGGCAGGGCGCGGTGGCGCAGGTGCTGGAGCCCGGGGACGAGCTGGCCGTGGGGCAGGCGGTGCGGCAGCAGTTCGTCGCGGTGCGGGAGCAGACGCACCCGGGCGCCCTGTGAGGGCTTGACCGTCCGTTGGGGTAATTCGGTTGAGGTAACGCGGGTGGAGTGTTCGACGATAGGGGCCAGGGGCAACCACTCGCCCCGTCGTCCACTCCGAGAGAAGCAGCGTGCTCATACGACTTCTGCGGACCTGTCTCAGGCCCTACAAGAGACCCATCGCTCTCCTGGTGCTGCTGCAGTTCCTGCAGACCTGCGCCACGCTCTACCTGCCCACGCTGAACGCGGACATCATCGACCAGGGTGTCGTGAACGGCGACACCGGCTACATCCTGGGCTACGGCGGCCTGATGATCGGCATCTCGCTGGTCCAGGTCGTGTGCAACATCGGCGCCGTCTACTACGGCGCCCGTACGGCGTCGGCGCTGGGGCGGGACCTGCGGGCGTCCGTGTTCGACCGGGTGCAGTCGTTCTCCGCGCGTGAGGTCGGTCACTTCGGGGCGCCGTCGCTGATCACCCGGACGACGAACGACGTCCAGCAGGTGCAGATGCTGGCGCTGATGACGTTCACGCTGCTGGTGTCGGCGCCGATCATGTGCGTGGGCGGCATCGTGCTCGCGCTCGGTCTCGACGTGCCGCTGTCCGGGGTGCTGGTGGCCGTCGTACCGGTGCTGGGCATCTGCGTGACGTTGATCGTGCGGCGGCTGCGGCCGCTGTTCCGGTCGATGCAGGAGCGGCTGGACTCGGTGAACCGGGTGCTGCGCGAGCAGATCACCGGCAACCGCGTGATCCGCGCCTTCGTCCGGGACGAGTACGAGCAGCAGCGCTTCCGGAAGGCCAACACCGATCTCACCGACTTCGCGCTGGGCACCGGCAATCTGCTCGCGCTGATGTTCCCGATCGTCATGACGGTGGTGAACCTGTCGTCGATCGCCGTGGTGTGGTTCGGTGCGCACCGGATCGACAGCGGCGGGATGCAGATCGGCGACCTGACGGCGTTCCTGGCCTATCTGATGCAGATCGTCATGTCCGTGATGATGGCCACCTTCATGTTCATGATGGTGCCGCGCGCGGAGGTGTGCGCCGAGCGCATCCAGGAGGTGCTGGACACCTCCTCCAGCGTCGTGCCGCCGTCCGCGCCGGTGCGGGAGCTGCGCCGGCACGGGCATCTGGAGATCCGTGGGGCGGGCTTCCGCTATCCGGGTGCCGAGGAGCCGGTGCTGCGGGCCGTCGATCTGGTGGCCAGGCCGGGTGAGACGACCGCCGTCATCGGCTCGACCGGCAGCGGCAAGTCCACGCTGCTCGGGCTGGTCCCTCGGCTGTTCGACGTGACCGAGGGACAGGTGCTCGTCGACGGTGTCGAGGTGGCGGAGATCGACCCGAAGCTGCTCGCGAAGACCGTCGGGATGGTGCCGCAGAAGCCGTACCTGTTCGCGGGGACCGTGGCGACCAACCTGCGCTACGGCAACCCGGACGCCACCGACGAGGAGCTGTGGCACGCGCTGGAGGTGGCGCAGGCCAAGGACTTCGTGGAGCGGCTGGAGAACGGTCTCGACTCGCCGATCGCGCAGGGCGGGACGAACGTCTCCGGGGGGCAGCGCCAACGGCTCGCGATCGCCCGGACGCTGGTGCAGCGGCCCGAGATCTACCTCTTCGACGACTCGTTCTCCGCGCTCGACTACGCCACGGACGCCGCGCTGCGGGCCGCGCTCACACAGGAGACCTCCGAGGCGACCGTGGTGATCGTCGCGCAGCGGGTGGCGACCATCCGGGACGCCGACCGGATCGTCGTCCTCGACGAGGGCCGGGTCGTCGGCACCGGCCGGCACCACGAGCTGATGGCGGACAACGAGACCTACCGGGAGATCGTGCTCTCCCAGCTGACGGAAGCGGAGGCTGCCTGATGGCGGGGCCGATGGGGCGGATGATGGCCGGGGGCGGCCCCGATTCTCGCTCGCTGGACTTCAAGGGGTCGGGCAAACGGCTCGTCGCGCAGTTCCGGCCGGAGCGCGTGACCATCTACGTGCTGCTGCTGTGCGTGGTGCTCAGCGTCGGCCTGAACGTCGTCGGGCCGAAGATCCTCGGCAAGGCGACCGACCTGGTCTTCTCGGGCATCGTCGGGCGCGGCATGCCGGAGGGGGCGACCAAGGAGCAGGTCCTCGACTCGATGCGACAGCGCGGGGACGGTGACGTCGCCGACATGCTGCGCAGCACCGACTTCACCCCGGGCGAGGGCATCGACTTCACGGCCGTCGGCCATGTGCTGCTGCTGGCGCTGGGTGTGTTCACGGTGGCCGGACTGCTGATGGCGGTGGCGACACGGCTGGTGAACCGGGCCGTGAACCGGACCATGTTCCGGATGCGTGAGGACGTCCAGACGAAGCTGTCGCGGCTGCCGCTGTCGTACTTCGACCAGCGCCAGCGCGGTGAGGTGCTGTCCCGGGCGACCAACGACATCGACAACATCGGGCAGACGCTCCAGCAGTCGATGGGGCAGCTCATCAACTCGGTGCTGACCATCATCGGCGTGCTCGCCATGATGTTCTACGTCTCCTGGATCCTCGCGCTGGTCGCGCTGGTGACCGTGCCGCTGTCGTTCGTCGTGGCCACACGGGTGGGCAAGCGGTCGCAGCCGCACTTCGTGCAGCAGTGGCGCTCCACGGGGCAGTTGAACGCGCACATCGAGGAGATGTACACCGGGCACGCCCTGGTGAAGGTGTTCGGGCGGCAGGAGGAGTCGGCGCAGCAGTTCGCCGAGCAGAACGACGCGCTGTACGAGGCGGGGTTCAAGGCGCAGTTCAACAGCGGGGTCATGCAGCCGCTGATGATGTTCGTGTCGAACCTCAACTACGTGCTGGTCGCGGTGGTCGGCGGGCTGCGGGTGGCCTCCGGCACGCTGTCGATCGGCGATGTGCAGGCCTTCATCCAGTACTCGCGGCAGTTCTCGATGCCGCTGACGCAGGTCGCGTCCATGGCGAACCTGGTGCAGTCGGGTGTCGCCTCGGCGGAGCGGGTCTTCGAGCTGCTCGACGCGGAGGAGCAGGGCGCCGATCCGGTGCCGGGCGTACGGCCCGAGGAGCTGCGCGGGCAGGTGGCGCTGGAGCACGTGTCGTTCCGCTACGACCCCGACAAGCCGCTCATCGAGGACCTGTCGCTGAAGGTCGAGCCGGGGCACACGGTCGCCATCGTCGGCCCCACGGGTGCCGGCAAGACGACCCTGGTGAACCTGCTGATGCGGTTCTACGACGTCACCGGTGGGCGCATCACCCTCGACGGCGTCGACATCGCGCGGATGTCCCGGGACGAACTGCGGGCCGGGATCGGCATGGTGCTCCAGGACACCTGGCTGTTCGGCGGCACGATCGCGGAGAACATCGCGTACGGAGCGTCCCGGGAGGTGACCCGCGGGGAGATCGAGGAGGCGGCCCGCGCCGCGCACGCGGACCGGTTCGTGCGGACGCTGCCGGACGGGTACGACACGGTGATCGACGACGAGGGGACGGGGGTCAGCGCGGGAGAGAAGCAGCTGATCACCATCGCCCGGGCGTTCCTGTCCGACCCGGTGATCCTGGTGCTGGACGAGGCGACGAGTTCGGTCGACACGCGCACGGAGGTGCTGATCCAGAAGGCCATGGCGAAACTCGCCCACGGCCGCACGTCGTTCGTCATCGCGCACCGGTTGTCGACGATCCGGGACGCCGACACGATCCTCGTGATGGAGAACGGGTCGATCGTGGAGCAGGGCACGCACGAGGAGCTGCTGGCCGGGGACGGTGCCTACGCTCGGCTGTACAAGGCGCAGTTCGCGCAGGCGGTGGCCGAGGTGGACTGAACGCCCCGCTGGAGGTGCCGCAATCCGCCGTCGGTCGAGCGCGGCACCGCCGTGGCTGGTCGCGCAGTTCCCCGCGCCCCTGAAGGGGCGCGGGCCGCGTCAGTCCAGGTAACCCCTCAGCTGATCCGCGAAGGCGTGGTCCCGCAGCTTGTTCAGCGTCTTCGACTCGATCTGCCGTATCCGTTCCCGCGTCACGCCGAAGATCCGGCCGATATCCTCCAGCGTGCGCGGGCGGCCGTCCGCCAGGCCGTAGCGGAGTTGGACCACCTTCCGCTCCCGCTCCCCCAGCGTCGACAGGACCGCCTCCAGGTGCTCCCTGAGCAGCAGGAACGCCGCCGACTCCACCGGAGAGGCCGCGTCGCCGTCCTCGATCAGGTCGCCGAGGGCGACGTCGTCCTCCTCGCCCACGGGCGCGTGCAGCGACACCGGCTCCTGGGCGAGGCGCAGGACCTCGCTGACCCGCTCCGGCGGCAGCTCCAGGTGGGCCGCGACCTCCTCGGGCGTCGGCTCGTAGCCGCGCTCCTGGAGCATGCGGCGCTGGACGCGGACGACCCGGTTGATGAGCTCCACGACATGGACCGGGACCCGTATCGTGCGGGCCTGGTCGGCCAGGGCGCGGGACATGGCCTGGCGGATCCACCAGGTGGCGTACGTGGAGAACTTGTAGCCGCGGGCGTAGTCGAACTTCTCGACCGCCCTGATCAGGCCGAGGTTGCCCTCCTGGACGAGGTCGAGCATGGTCAGCCCGCGGCCGACGTAGCGTTTGGCGACCGAGACGACCAGGCGCAGGTTCGCCTCGATCAGGCGGCGCTTGGCCATGCGGCCCATGACGACCAGCCGGTCCAGGTCCAGCGCGAGCTGGCTGTCCAGGTCGGGGGTGAGCCGCAGCTTCTCCTCCGCGAACAGGCCGGCCTCGACGCGCCGGGCGAGTTCGACCTCCTCGGCGGCGGTCAGCAGGGGGATGCGGCCGATCTCCCGCAGGTACTGGCGGAACAGGTCCGAGGAGGGGCTGCCGGACTCGGTACGGGTCGGCGTCGGTACGACGGCCTCGGGGGGCTCGGCCTCCTCGACCGCCTCGGCGGGCGGCTCCTCCGGCTCCGGTTCCGACTCCGGGTGGTGCGCCGCACGGCTCTGCGCCGGGACCGCGGGCAGGGCGTCGGCCTCCGCGTCCGGCGCGGTGCCGTCGGCGCCGGGCGCGGCACCGGCGTCGGTCTGGGTGAGGGTCTGGGTCTGCACGGGGGCGACCTCCAGGATGATCGCTGCCAAGGAGGACGGCAGCGGTACTTCGGGGGCGGAGTCGGCCTCGCCGCTTTCCGTCCCGTACGCGATGAGCGGAACCGCGGGGGTCTGGAACCCGTCGGTGACGGATCGGCCGCGCTCCGAGGACTCAGGCACCGGAACCCAGTGTGGGGTAAGACACATCGTCGCCACGAGGGGCGTGCGATGACTTTTTGCTTCCGGTCCGTGACCGCGCGGTGACGTCAGAGCGCTGCGGCGCCGTGTTCCCGGAGGGTCTGGTCGTACTGCTGGAGGACCCACAGTTCGTTCTGCACGGCGGCGAGCTCGGCCGGGTCGCCGTGGGTGCCGAGGCGGGTCAGCCGGCCCGTGATGTCGCGGATGCGGCGCTCGACGGCCCGGCGGCGGACGGTCACCAACTGGGCGCCCGCGTAGACCTCGTCGGCGCCCTTCACACCCTTGTGCAGCATGATCGCCTCGACGGCCAGCTCCGTGACCATCGCGCGGACCGCGTCGTCCGGGGCGGCCTCGCGGACCCGGACCAGGTAGTCCTGGGGGTCGGCGACGCCCGCTTCGGCGCCGCCCGCGTCATGGATGGCCTGGCGGACGGCGGCGTAGGGCGGGGCGGTGAACTCGTCCACGCCGTACGCGTCGAAGGCCGGGGAGACCAACTCGGGGCGCTGGAGGGCGAGTTTGAGGAGTTCCCGCTCGGTGGCGAAGACCGGGTTGCGGAGGTTGAGGGCCGGGCCGCGGGGGCCGGCGGGCTGGGGCGGGCCGGCGTACTGCTGCCCCTGGTGGTGCCGCTCCGGGGCGGGGCCCTTGCCGCCGCGGTCGCGGGCCCAGCGGGCCAGCTGGGCCACGCGCTTGACCACGAACTGGGTGTCGAGGATGCCGAGCATGCCGGCGAGCTGGACGGCGACCTCGTGCTGGGCGCCGCTGTTCTTGATGCGGGCGACGATCGGGGCGGCCTCGTCCAGCGCTGCCGCGCGGCCCGCCGGGGTGTCGAGGTCGTAGCGGCTCACGATCTGGCGCAGCGCGAACTCGAAGAGCGGGGTGCGGGGTTCGACGAGGTCGGCGACGGCTTCGTCGCCCTTGGCGAGGCGCAGGTCGCAGGGGTCCATGCCGTCCGGGGCGATGGCGATGTACGTCTCGGCGGCGAACTTCTGGTCGTCCTCGAAGGCGCGCAGCGCGGCCTTCTGGCCGGCGGCGTCGCCGTCGAAGGTGAAGATGACGCGGGCCGAGCCGTTGTCCATGAGCAGCCGGCGGAGGATCTTGATGTGGTCGCCGCCGAAGGCGGTGCCGCAGGTGGCGATGGCGGTCGTCACACCGGCGAGGTGGCAGGCCATGACGTCCGTGTAGCCCTCGACGACGACCGCGCGGGACGCCTTGGCGATGTCCTTCTTCGCCAGGTCGATGCCGTAGAGGACCTGGGACTTCCGGTAGATCGCCGTGTCGGGCGTGTTCAGGTACTTCGGGCCGTTGTCCGCCTCGTAGAGCTTGCGGGCACCGAAGCCGACGACGTCGCCGCCGATGTCGCGGATGGGCCACATCAGACGGCCGCGGAAGCGGTCGATGGGGCCGCGGCGGCCCTCCTGGGAGAGGCCGGAGAGGACCAGCTCCTTGTCGGTGAAGCCCTTGCCGCGCAGGAAGCGGGTGAGGTGGTCCCAGCCCTGGGGGCTGTAGCCGACGGAGAAGTGCTGGGCGGCGGCCTGGTCGAAGCCGCGCTCGGCGAGGAACTGGCGGCCGGTGTCGGCCTCCGGGCTGGTGGCGAGCTGCTCCGCGTACCAGTCGGCGGCGATCTTGTGGGCCTCGACCAGGCGGATCCGCTCACCGCGCTGGTGGGAGGGGTTGTAGCCGCCCTCCTCGTAGCGCAGCGTGATGCCCGCCTGGCCGGCCAGGCGCTCGACCGCCTCCGAGAAGGTGAGGTGGTCGATCTTCATCACGAACGTGATGGTGTCGCCGCCCTCCTGGCAGCCGAAGCAGTGGAAGAACCCCTTGCTCGGGCTGACCTGGAAGGACGGCGACTTCTCGTCGTGGAAGGGGCAGAGACCCTTGAGGTTTCCGCCGCCCGCGTTGCGCAGCTGGAGGTACTCGGACACCACGGCGTCGATCGGGACCGCGTCCCGTACCGCCTTCACGTCCTCGTCGTTGATCCGTCCTGCCACGCGTGAAGTCTACGGTGGCGGACCGACACTCCTGACAGGCCCGGCGCCTAGGAGGCGAGGCTGTCCAGCGGCACGTGCGGGTCGGCGAGCGCCTCGGTGTCGACGCGGGTCTTCGAGCGGATCAGGCGCTGGATCTTGTCCGTGACGTCCCACACGTTCACGTTCATCCCGGCCAGCACCCGGCCGTCCTTCACCCAGAACGCGATGAACTCGCGCTTCCCGGCGTCGCCCCGGATCACCACCTGGTCGTAGCTGCCCGCGGGGGCCCAGCCGGAGTACTCCATGCCCAGGTCGTACTGGTCGGAGAAGAAGTACGGCACCCGGTCGTACGTCACCTCGCGGCCCAGCATGGCGCGTGCGGCCGCCGGTCCGCCGTTGAGCGCGTTGGCCCAGTGCTCGACGCGCACCCGTGTGCCGAAGAGGGGGTGCGGGAAGGACACGACGTCGCCGGCCGCGTAGACGTCCGGGTCGGAGGTGCGCAGCCGCTCGTCGACGACGACGCCGCCGCCGTGGGCCCGGTCGGCGATCTCCAGGCCGGCCGCCTCCGCCAGGTGGGTGCGCGGGGCCGCGCCGATCGCCGCCAGCACGTCGTGCGCCGGGTGCTCCTCGCCGTCGTCCGTGCGGGCCGCGAGGACCATGCCGTCCTGGCCGACGATCTCCGTCAGCCGCCTGCCGAAGTGGAAGCGCACCCCGTGCTCGCGGTGCAGGTCGGCGAAGAGCCCGCCGAGCTCCGGGCCCAGCACGCCGTGCAGCGGGGTGGACCCGTGCTCGACGACCGTGACCTCCGCGCCGTACTCGCGGGCCGCCGCCGCGACCTCCAGGCCGATCCAGCCGGCTCCGGCGATGACGAGGTGGCCGTTGTCCCGGCCGAGGTTGGTCAGGACGTGCTTGAGGCGCTCGGCGTGGGCGAGGCGGCGCAGGTGGTGCACGCCGGCCAGGTCCGTGCCGGGGATGTCGAGGCGGCGGGGCTCGGCGCCGGTCGCCAGGAGCAGCTTGTCGTAGCGGACGACGGTGCCGTCCTCGCCGAAGCGGACCGTCTTCGCCGTACGGTCGATCGCGTCGACGGTCTGGCCGAGGTGCAGCTCGATGTCGTGGGCCGCGTACCAGGCGGGTTCGTGCACGAAGACGCTGTCGCGTTCCTCCTTGCCGAGGAGGTAGCCCTTGGACAGCGGCGGGCGCTCGTAGGGGTGGTCGCGTTCGTCGCAGATCAGTATCACGCGGCCGGTGAAGCCCTCCGCGCGGAGCGTCTCGGCCGCCTTCGCGCCGGCCAGTCCGCCTCCGACGATGACGAATGTCTGATCCGCGTCGACCACTTGTTGCCTCCTCGTCAGGGTGTCGCCACTTGCGAGCGTCCCGCACGGAGCGTGATGGGGGAAGAGGGAGTGACCCGATCAGGCCACGGAGGGTCACATTCGGGGGTGCTCGCGTCCCGCCCGTCGCGTCAGTCTCATCCCTGCCCCGTCAGACGGGCGTGAAGCGAACGGGCGGACGTGTCGGTGAGGGAGGCGATCTGGTCCACGATCACCCGCTTGCGCGCCCGGTCGTCCGCCGCCCGGTCGAACAGGGAGCGGAACTGCGGGTCCAGGCCGTCCGGGGCGCGGGCGGTGAGCGCCTCGGCCAGTTCGGCGACGACGATCCGCTGGTCGGCGCGCAGCCGCTCCTGCTCGGCGCGCTGCATGACGTAGAGGTCGGCGACGGCCTTGAGGACGGCGCACTCCATCCGGGTCTCGCGCGGGACGACCAGCTCGGCGGCGTACCGGGTGAGCCGCCCGGCCCCGTAGGCGGTGCGGGTGGCGGTCTCGGCGGCCAGGCAGAAGCGGCCGATGAGCTGGCTGGTGGCGTCCTTCAGCCGGGCCTGGGCGACGGCGGTGCCGTCGTAGCCGTGCGGCCACCACTCCTGGGCGAGGAGCCGGTCCAGGGCCTCGGCGAGCTCGGCGGGGTCGGTGTCGGCGGGCACGTACCGGCCGCGGGCGACCTCGAAGACGTCCCGGCGTTCGGGGTCGGCCTGGAGGCAGTTCGGGTCGATGTGGCCGGCGTGCAGGCCGTCCTCCACGTCGTGCACGGAGTAGGCCACGTCGTCGGACCAGTCCATAACCTGCGCCTCGAAGCAGGTGCGGGTGCCGGGGGCGTCCTTGCGGAGCCAGTCGAAGACCGGACGGTCGTCCTCGTAGACGCCGAACTTGCGCGACGCCGGGTCGGTGGGGTGGGCGCCGCGGGGCCAGGGGTACTTGGTGGCGGCGTCGAGGGCGGCGCGGGTGAGGTTGAGACCGACGGAGCCGTCCGGGGTGAAGCGTTTGGGCTCGATGCGGGTGAGGAGTCTGAGGGACTGGGCGTTGCCCTCGAAGCCGCCGCAGTCCGCCGCGAACTCGTTGAGGGCCTGTTCGCCGTTGTGGCCGAAGGGCGGGTGGCCGAGGTCGTGGGAGAGGCAGGCGGCTTCCACGAGGTCGGGGTCGCAGCCGAGGGCCGCGCCCAGTTCGCGGCCGACCTGGGCGCATTCGAGGGAGTGGGTGAGGCGGGTGCGGGGGCTGGCGTCCCAGGCGGGGCCCATGGTGCCGGGCGTCACGACTTGGGTCTTGCCGGCGAGGCGTCGTAGGGCGGCGGAGTGCAGGACCCTTGCCCTGTCGCGTTGGAATGCTGTGCGGCCGGGGCGTTTGTCGGGTTCCGGGGCCCAGCGGTCGACTGACGTCGGGTCGTAGGCGGGGGGGTGTTGTGCGGTGCCGTCCATGTGACGACAGTAAGCGCGTCCGCGGGTGCCGGGTTCTGATTTCGGGCGTGTGCGGGTGGATTGTGGCTGGTCGCGCTGTTCCCCGCGCTCCTGGGGGACGTGGTTCCGCCCCCCGATGTCAGGCTGAGGCCAGCTCCCTGGAGGCCGCGTGTGACAGCGCCTCCTCGTAGCGGTGGAGGACGAGTTCGGCCATCGACGGGTGGGTGCCCAGGGGGGCCGCCGCTGTCCAGGGGGCCTTCCGGGCGCACTCCGTGGCGAAGCGGCCGGGGGCCGTGAAGTAGGAGGCGAGGGCGATGTGGCGGCGGCCCCCGGCCAGGAGGGTGCGGACGGCTGTTTCCACCGTCGGGGTCGCCGCGGAGGCGTAGGCCGGGACGACGGGGACGCCGAGGCGGGCGGCCAGGAGGTGGGCCGTGCGGGCGGTGTCCGTCTTCGCGTCCGGGTCGCGGGAGCCCGCCGCGGCGAGGACCACCGCACTGCTGCTGCGGGGTGTCGCGCCCCAGCCGGCCTCCAGCAGGCGGGCCTGGAGGGCGTCGACCAGGAGGGGGTGGGGGCCGAGGGGGGCCGCCAGGTGGGTGCGGACCCGGGACGCCGCGGCCATCTCGGGGATGTCCTGCTTGACGTGGTAGCCGCGGCTGAGGAGGAGGGGGACGAGGACCGCCTCCGTGTCTCCCAGGGCGGCGAGCGTGTCGGGGAGCAGGGGGGCGTTGAGTTCGATGTGTCCCAGGTGCACCGGCACGTCGGGGCGCAGGGCCCGGACCCGGTCGAGGAGTGCGCTCACGGTGCTCAGCGCGCGGGGGTCGCGGCTGCCGTGCGCCACGACCACGAGGGCGGGCGCGGCCGGGCGGCGCGGGGCGGGCGGCGGGACGAGGCTGAGCTGACTGGGCATGTACCGATGGTCGCGGCACCACGTTGCCTTCCCGTTGCCTGGGCGTCACGGGTGTTTTCCAGCGGTTCACGCTGTGGGACAGGGGGGTGTGAGGTGGCGTGACCTGCGGTTTCGGTGAATCGAGTGAAGCTGGTCACGCGGCCGCGGATGAACCGGGCGGCCCGGGAGGACGTCCCTGACTGTCGAGAGGCCGACCTGGGGAGGGACCGTCCGATGCGTCGTGTGACGTTGCGCAGACCGCGGCTGCCGCGTAGCCGGCGGGGGCAGCGGCGGCTGGTGCAGGCCGTGATGGCCGGGTGCGTGCTCGCGCTGCTTCCGGCGACGTGGATGTACACCGTGGCGGGTGACCGGCTGCGTACGACGGCGGATGTGCCGCGTACCGATGTGGCGGTGGTGTTCGGTGCCGGGCTGTGGGAGGGGGAGCCCTCGCCGTACCTCGCGCACCGGCTGGACGCGGCGGCGACGCTGTACCGGGAGGGGCGGGTGGAGGTGGTGCTCGTCACCGGGGACAACAGCCGTGAGGACTACGACGAGCCGGACGCGATGCGCGGGTACCTGACGCGGCACGGGGTGCCCGACGGGCGGATCGTCAGCGACTACGCGGGGTTCGACACCTGGGACTCGTGCGTGCGCGCGAAGAAGATCTTCGGGGTGGACGAGGCCGTGCTGATCAGCCAGGGCTTCCACATCCGGCGGGCGGTGGCGCTGTGCGAGGCGGCGGGGGTCGCGTCGTACGGGGTCGGGGTGGACGCCGTACACGACGCGACCTGGTACTACGGGGGCGCCCGGGAGATCTTCGCCGCCGGGAAGGCCGCTCTGGACTCGGTGTTCCGGCCGGATCCGCGGTTCCTCGGGCCGCGGGAGCCGGGGGTGGAGAGGGCCTTGGCGGCAGCCGGAGGCCCTCTCGGTTGACCGGGCGGGCCTTGGCGGCAGCCGAGACCCTCTCGGATGGCCGGGCCGCCGTCAGCGTCCGTGGAAGCGTGGGGGGCGCTTCTCCAGGAACGCCGTCATCCCCTCCTTCTGGTCGTCGGTGGCGAACAGGGCGTGGAAGACGCGGCGTTCGAAGCGGATGCCGTCGCGCAGGCCGGTTTCCAGGGCCCGGTCGACGCACTCGCGGGCCGCCCTGACCGCCGCGCGGCCGTGGGAGGCGATCGCCGCCGCCGCTTCGAGGGCCTCGGGCAGGACCCGGGCGTCCGGGACCACTCGGGAGACGAGACCGCAGCGTCCAGCCTCCCGTGCGTCCATGGTGCGGCCGGTGAGGACCAGGTCCATGGCGGTGGCCCGGCCGACGAGCCGGGTCAGCCGCTGGGTGCCGCCGATGCCGGGGATCACGCCGAGTTTGATCTCGGGCTGGCCGAAGACCGCCGACTCCCCCGCGACGACCAGGTCGCACATCATGGCCAGCTCGCAACCGCCGCCCAGGGCATGGCCGTTGACGGCCGCGATCTTCGGGGTGCGGAGGTCCGCGAACTCCTCCCAGGCGGCGAAGTAGTCCTCGGCCGCCATGTCGACGGCGGACTTCCCTGCCATCTCCTTGATGTCGGCGCCCGCCGCGAAGACCGTGTCCGAGCCGGTGACGACGAAGCAGCCGGTCTCCGGGTCCGCATCCAACGGACGGAGCACGCAGAGGAGTTCGGCGAGGAGTTCACTGCTGAGCGCGTTGCGGACGTGCGGGCGGTGCAGGCGCACGGTCACCACACGGCCGTGCCGTTCGACCTTCAGATGGTTCATCTCTCTTCTCCTTTCGAGGATCGTGCGCAGGGTCACGAGTCCCAGATCGCGCCGTACGCCGGGATGCCCCGCCGCTCCAGGCCGTGGACCACCTGCCAGGTCAGCTTCTTGTTGGAGATGCAGATGACCGCCTCGGCGCCGAAGTCCCGGTGGGCCTCGTGGGCGAGGCGCACCATGTCGGGCTTGCCGTGCCGGGAGGTGTCCCAGATCAGGGCGTGCGGCTGGACGGCGAGGATCTCGTCGACCAGGGCGTCGCCGTAGGTCGCGCGGGGGTCGCGGGTCGCCCAGACGAGCCGGGAGGGCACCTGGGCGGCGAGCAGGTGGGGCAGGCAGGGGCCGATGCCGCTGCCGGTGGCGACGTAGACGACCTTGGTGAACAGGACCTCGATGTTGGCGACGCCGGCCGTGGTGATGCCCTTGACCCAGACCTGCCGGGGCAGGTCGTCGATGAAGGAGCCGGTCCAGTCGCCGGCCCGGGAGATCGTGAGCCGGAAGCCGGGCTCGCCGGGGGCGGGGACGTTGGCGAAGGAGTGCCATTCCTTCAGCGGGTTGCGGCTGATCGCGGTGGAGGAGCCGGCGAAGGGAGTCTCGCCGTGGTCGAAGCGGGCCAGGACGACGTGGGAGGAGGGGCGTTCCAGGCGGACGTCCACCTTGCGCAGCCGCAGCCAGGGCAGGGCGACGCTGAAGGTGACCACCGCGAGCGTGCCGACCTCCCAGGGGCCCGGCGACGCCAGCAGCGTGTGGGTCCAGAACAGGGCCAGGGCCGTCCAGCCGCCGAAGCGGTGGATCTTCTCGAAGTGGTCGTGGTGGCGGGAGCGGAAGGGCGGCAGGGCGGTGGCGGTGATCAGGGCGAGGAGGGCGATCAGGGTCCAGCCGACGGCCCTGAGGGTGCCGCTGGGGGTCGTGATCGTCAGCGCCAGGAACCAGGCGGTGCCCGCCAGTGCGCCGCCGACGTGCAGCCCGCCGAAGTGGTACACCTTGCCGAGCGTCCAGCGGACCCGCAGCGGCCAGCTCGTCGGCGCCGAAGTCGCCAGCCGGAAGAAGAGGTTGATGACGTACTGCTGGCGTACGACGACGGCGAGGGCGAGGTTGGCGAGGGCCGCGTGCCCGAGGGTGGCGGCGTCCAGAGGCCAAAGGGCCCACGCGAAGGTCAGGTTGACGAGGAGCACCAGGGCCGCGAGCCGGTTGTAGTGCATCAGGCGAGGGTGTTTGAGCAGGCGGCGGGGGCCGGACAGGAGCGGCGGGCGTCCGCCGGTGGCCTGCTGGTTCCGGGTTCGCTGGTTCCGGGGCGGGGACGTGGTCATCGCGCCACCGCCACGCGCTGCTCGATCATGTGCAGCAGCGCCTGTTTGTCGACCTTGCCGCGGTCGGTCTCGGGGAGCAGGTTCAGCGGCAGGATCTGCTCGGGGACGCAGTAGTACGGCAGGGCGTCCGCGACCGCGCGGCGGGCGGCGTCCGGGTCGACGTCCGCCGGGCAGACGAAGGAGACCAGGGTGCGGGCGTCGCGTCTCAGGGTGACGGCGCGGGTGCAGCCGGCGGCCGACTCCAGGACCGAGGAGACGGAGTCCAGCTCGACGCGGAAGCCGCGCACCTTGACCTGGTCGTCGGTGCGGCCGAGGTGCTCCAGCTCGCCACCGGGGGTCCAGCGGCCGAGGTCGCGGGTGCGGAACATGCGCCGGCCGCCGTCGAGGAACGGGTCGGGGGCGTAGCGCTCGGCGTTGAGGGCGTCGTCGCCGAGGTAGCCGGCGGAGACGCAGTCGCCGCCCGCCCACATCTCGCCCACCTCGCCGATCGGCAGGGGGCGGCGGTCGGCGTCGAGGACGTAGACCGTGTTGTTGGGGGTGGGGCGGCCGATGGTGAGCAGCGGGGCGGACGGGTCGTGGCGGCTCATGGTGTTGACGATCGTCGTCTCCGTCGGGCCGCAGCAGTTGAAGAAGGCGGCCCGCCGGGCCCACCGGTCGGCCAGCGGGCGCGGGCAGGGCTCCCCCGCGACGGCGACCGTGCGCACCCGCGGGCAGGCGGCCGGGTCGAGGCCGGACAGCACGGTCGGGGTCGCCACGAGCACGTCCGCCGTGCGGGCCGCGGCGGCGGGGTCCTTGCCGCGGATGACGAGCGTGCCGCCCTGGGTGAGGCAGCCGAGGATCTCCCAGGCGGCCATGTCGAAGGCGATGTTGAGGAGCTGGGCGACGCGGTCACCGGGCCGGACGCCGAGGCCGCCGGGGGCGGTGAGCAGGAGGTTGGCGACGTTGCGGTGGGTGACCTTCACGCCGTTGGGGCGGCCGGTGGTGCCGGAGGTGAACAGCACGTAGCAGCCGTCGTCGCCGGTGACGCGGACGCGTGGGGCGGGGGCGTACGGCGCCGGCTCGTCGAGCGGGAGCAGCAGATGGCCGTCCGGCAGGGGTACGCGGTGGGCGTGTTCGGCGACCGTGAGGACGACCCGGGTCCGCGCGGTGCGGATGACGTGGGTGAGCTGGGCCGGGGGCGCGAGGCCGATGTCCTGCGGGACGTAGGCGGCGCCGGTCTTCAGGATGCCGAGCAGGCCGACCAGCATCGGGATCGAGCGGCGGACGAACAGGCCGACGTGGTCGCCGGGGCGTACGCCCTCGCGGACCAGGCGGGCGGCGAGGGCACCGGCGTACCGGTCGAGCTCGCCGTAGGTGATGCGGGCGCCCTGGTGTTCCGCGGCGACGGCGTGCGGGGTGGCCGTGGCGTGCCGGGCGACGGCGTGGTGCAGGAGCGGGTCGGGGACGGGGACGGTGGGCCCCCGGCCGTACTGCCGGAAGAGCCGCTGGTCGTGAGGGGTCAAGTGGCGCAGAGGCATGATCGAGTGGCCTCCTGGCTGTTTCGAGGTCGGATTGCCACCTGCGGGCCGGCCGCGGGTGGATGCAGCCGTGATCGGCGGGCATGCCCGGGTGTCGAACGCCGTGCGGAGTCGTGCGAGCGCTGCGCGTAGCGAGAGCGTAGTGCGGCTGCTTCAACTCTCAACGAGGTTGGATCGGCCAAGAAAGGAACGCAATGAGCCACATGTGGCGTTTCTCGTCCCACGGGCAACGTCCGTGCCGGTCGGCGACGACCTGTAGGAGGGCAGGCCTGTGCCGTACCGGGCAGCGCGCTCCTGCCTCACGCGGGCGGCCCGGCGGCGGGGAGGTTGCCGTCCCGGCCGCGTAACAGGGAACCGGCCCGGGTGTAACACGGCCGACGCACGCTGAACGGTATGCAGAGCACCGTGACGCCCACGCACTGCCCGTACTGCGCCCTGCAGTGCGGGATGAACCTGACGCCCGTGCCGGACGGGACCGTCGAGGTGAGCGAGCGCGCGGACTTCCCGGTGAACCGGGGCGCCCTGTGCGGCAAGGGCCGGACGGCCGCGGCGGTACTCGCGCCCGGCGTGCGTCTGACGTCCCCGCTGGTGCGCGACGAGGGCGGCACACTCGTGCCCGCCTCCTGGGACGAGGCGCTGGACCGGATCGCCGCGGGCCTGGACCGCACGCGCGCGGAGCACGGGCCGGACGCGGTCGGGGTGTTCGGCGGGGGCGGGCTGACGAACGAGAAGGCGTACACGCTCGGCAAGTTCGCGCGGGTCGTGCTCGGCACGTCGCAGATCGACTACAACGGACGTTTCTGCATGTCGTCGGCGGCGGCCGCCGGCATCAAGGCGTTCGGGCTCGACCGGGGGCTGCCGTTCCCGCTGGAGGACGTCCCGAAGTCCGGCTGCGTGATCCTCGTCGGGTCGAACCTCGCGGAGACCATGCCGCCGTCGTTGCGGTTCTTCACCGAGCTGCGGGAGAACGGCGGCACGCTGATCGTCATCGACCCGCGCCGCACGAAGACCGCCGAGCAGGCGGACCTGCACCTGGCGCCCCGGCCGGGCACGGACCTGGCCCTCGCCCTGGGCCTGCTGCACCTGGTGATCGCCGAGGGGCGGGTGGACGAGGAGTACGTCCGGGACCGCACGGCCGGCTGGGAGGACGCCCGGGCCGCGGCGATGGCGCACTGGCCGGAGTACGTGGAGCGGATCACGGGGGTGTCCGTTCCTCAACTCCGCGAGACCGTGCGGCTGTTCTGCGAGCCGGAGTCGGCGATGGTGCTCACCGCGCGCGGGCCCGAGCAGCAGTCCAAGGGCACCGACACGGTGGGCGCGTGGATCAACCTGTGCCTGGCGACCGGCCGGGCGGGCCGCCCGCTGTCCGGGTACGGCTGTCTGACCGGGCAGGGCAACGGGCAGGGCGGACGGGAACACGGGCAGAAGGCCGACCAGTTGCCGGGGTACCGCAAGCTCGACGACCCGGCCGCGCGGGCGCATGTCGCCGAGGTGTGGGGTGTCGATCCGAACAGCCTGCCCGGCCCGGGGCGCAGTGCGTACGAGCTGCTGGACGCGCTGGGCACCGACATCAGGTCGCTGCTGCTGATGGCGTCCAACCCGGTGGTGTCGGCGCCGCGTGCCGCGCACATCGAGGAGCGCATCCGGTCGCTGGACTTCCTGGCGGTGTGCGACGTGGTGCTGTCCGAGACGGCGGAGCTGGCGGACGTGGTCCTGCCGGTCACGCAGTGGGCCGAGGAGACGGGCACGACGACGAACCTGGAGGGCAGGGTGCTGCTGCGGCGCCGGGCGGTCACTCCGCCGGACGGCATCCGCAGCGACCTGGAGGTGCTGCACGAACTGGCCGCCCGCCTGGGCGTGGAGAAGGGTTTCCCGACCGACCCGGAGGAGGTCTTCGAGGAGCTGCGCCGGGCGTCGGCGGGCGGGGCGGCGGACTACTCGGGGATCACGTACCGGAGGCTGGCGGAGGAGGACGGGGTGTTCTGGCCCTGTCCGGCGGCGGTGGAGGAGGACGGCGCGGGCGAGGACACCCCTCCCGGCGGGGAGGAGCCTGCCGTGCACCCGGGCACGCCCCGCCTCTTCCTCGACCGTTTCGCCACGCCCGACGGCCGCGCCCGCTTCGTCCCCGTCTCGCACCGCGCGATCGCCGAGGAGCCGGACGACGAGTACCCGGTGCTGCTGACCACCGGGCGGGTCGTGGCGCAGTACCAGTCCGGGGCGCAGACCCGGCGGGTGGCAGAGCTGAACGCCGCGGCGCCCGGGCCGTTCGTGGAGCTGCACCCGAGGCTGGCCGCCCGGCTGGGGGCGGCCGAGGGGGACCCGGTGGCCGTCGTGTCGCGGCGGGGCCGGGCAGTGGCGCCCGCGAGGATCACGGACGCCATCCGGCCCGACACCGTCTTCATGCCCTTCCACTGGCCGGGCGAGGGCCGCGCCAACACCCTCACCAACCCCGCGCTCGACCCGACCTCCCGGATGCCGGAGTTCAAGGCGTGCGCGGTGCGGCTGGAGACCGTGGAGGCGTAGGTCAGCTCACGGCGACGGCCTTCCAGGCGGACGCCACCGCCTTCTGCTCGGTGCTGTCGCCGCCGTAGAGGTCCTTCGCCGCGCTCAGGGTCGCCGTGCGCGCGTCCGCGTAGTTCGTCGAGGACGTCATGTAGACCGTCAGCGCGCGGTACCAGATCTTGCCCAGCTTGGCCCGGCCGATGCCGGTCACCGTGGAGCCGTCGCAGGTCGGGGAGTTGTAGGCGACGCCGTTGAGGGACTTCTTGCCGCTGCCCTCCGCGAGCAGGTAGGCGAAGTGGTTGCCGACGCCCGAGGAGTAGTGCACGTCCAGGTCGCCCAGCTTCTCGCTCCAGCAGTCCGCCGACTTGCCGTCCTTGGACGGCTTGTCCATGAAGCGCAGGGCCTCGCGGCCGAGGCCGGAGCGGACGACCTTCTCGCCGATGAGCCAGTCGCCCCGGTCCTCGGCGTTGGCCGCGTAGAACTCCACCAGCGTGCCGAAGACGTCCGAGGTGGCCTCGTTCAGACCGCCGGACTCGCCCGAGTAGGTCAGCGCCGCCGTCTTCGACGTCACGCCGTGGGACATCTCGTGCCCGGCGACGTCCAGCGACACCAGCGGGCCCATCAGCTTGCCGTCGCCGTCGCCGTACGTCATGCAGAAGCAGTTGTCGTCCCAGAAGGCGTTGTTGTAGGCCTTGCCGTAGTGGACGCGGTTGAAGGAGCCCTTGCCGTCACCGGCGATGCCGTTACGGCCGTGGACCTTCTTGTAGTAGTCCCAGGTGACGTCCGTGCCGTACTGGGCGTCCACCGCCACGGTGGACCGGTCGGCCGCCGCGCCGGTCCCCCACTGGTTGTCGGCGTCGGTGAAGAGCGTCGCGGGGGCGCGGGTCAGACAGACGGTCAGCAGGCACTTGTCCGTCTTGTTCGCGGCGTCGCCGGTGTAGGTGCCGCCGCGCGTCGCGTCCTTGAGCTGGTACGACGAGCCGGCCGCCGTCGTCTCCAGCGGAACCGTGCCGCCGTAGAGGGACTTGCCGTCGCCCGAGGCCGATTCCATGGAGTCCCAGGCATCGATCCGGGCGCCGGTCGTCGCGTCGGTCAGCACGGTGCGCCCGACCGGGTTGCCGAGTTCGTCGTGCGCCACCGCGTCGGTCTGCCAGGCCAGCTTCGGGACGCCGTGCAGGGCGTCGACGACCAGCCGCGGTTTGGCGGTCAGCCTCTTCAGGGTCTCGCCGAGGTGGGCCGCGCGCAGCAGGTTCGCCGCGAGGTCGGCGGCCTTGGGGGCGGTGACGTTCGGGGTGACGCTCGCCAGGGAGAGCGCGGACTTCGTCGCACGGCTCGTGCCGCGGTACGTGCCATCCGGGTTCAGGTGGAGGACGAAGTCGCCGCCGAGCACCGGGAGCCGGTGGTAGGTGCGGTCGTAGCGGACGTGCCGGGTGCCGTCCTGGTCGACGACGACGTCGCGGACCTTCGTCTCCTGGGCCGAGGTGAGGCCCAGGGCTCCGGCCCGGTCCGCGAGCACCGCCTCCGCGTCCTCGATCGCGCCCGACCTGGTCGGCCGGTCCGCCGCGCCGGCGGCCGGGGAGAGGACGGCGGCCAGCAGGGCGGTGGTGCCGGTGACGGCCACACCGGCGAGGGCGAGACGGGAACCGCGGACATGACGTATCCGACTCATCGGTCTCCTCATACGGGCGCACCCGGTCGCGTGGGGTCGACCGGGTGCGGCGTTGATGTTGACCGCGAGTTAAGGCGGCGCGGACATGGCATGTCCATAGCCCCGCTGTGGAGGTGTGTGAGGGTGCAGAATCGTTCCTGTGACCCTCCCCTTCTTCGTCTACGGCACCCTCCGTCCCGGGGAGGTCAACCACGACCTCTTCCTGCGCGGCCGCACCCGTTCCGAGGAGCCGGGCCGGCTCGCGGACGCGGTGCTGTACGAGGGGCCGGGCTACCCCTACGCGGTCGAGGAACCGGGCGGCGGAGTGGTCGGCGGGGAGCTGGTCACCGCGCTGCCGGAGGCGTACGAGGGGCTGCTCGCCGAGCTGGACCGGCTGGAGGAGTACGTGCCGGGGGATCCGCGCAGTCTGTACGTGCGCGTGGAGCGCACGGTCGCACGGGAGGCCGACGGGGCGGCCGTGCCGGCCTGGGTGTACCTGGCCGCGCCCGCCGTCGCCGCGCGACTGCGGGCCCGGGGGCGGGCGATCGCGGGCGGGGACTGGCGGGCGCGGGTGTGACGGGCCGCGGTGCGGGCTCAGGTCCCGTACGGCCGGCTCAGCCGGGCCTCCCGCAACGCCCGGCCCCACCACACCAGTTGGTCCAGCATGGTCTTGGCCGCCGCGTCCGGGCCGGAGGGGTCGCGCAGGGCGCCGTGGTCGTCGAAGGAGGCACCGGCGTTGTGGAAGGAGACGGTGTCGCGGACCGTCACGGCGTGGAGCTCGGCGAAGACCTGACGCAGGTGCTCCGCCGCCCGCAGGCCGCCGGACACGCCGCCGTAGGAGACCAGGCCGACGGGCTTGGCCTGCCATTCGGTGAAGTGCCAGTCGACGAGGTTCTTCAGGCCCGCCGGGAAGGAGTGGTTGTACTCGGGGGTGAGGACCACGAAGGCGTCCGCGCGGGCCAGCTTCGGGGTGATGCCGGACAGCGCGGCGGTCGCCTCCGGAGTCGGTTCGAGCGACATGGGCAGGGCGGCCTCGGCGACGTCCACGACCTCGGCGACCAGGTCGTCCCGGTCCCGGATGCGGCCGAGGAGCCAGTCCGCGACGACGGGGCCGAAACGGCCGTGCCGGTTGCTGCCCACGACGAGGGTCAGGCGGAGGGGTTCGGCCGCGGCGGCGGCTGGTGCGATGGCGGTTGTGTTCATGTCGCACACCCTCGTACCTCAACCTTCCTTGAGGTCAAGCGGCGGCGCGTGGATACCCGGGTCACCCGTTCACACGCGCACCCCGCGCATTTCCGCACCCGGTCCGCCGAACGCCCGTGACCTGCCGAAACGAACGCGACAAGCCGCCGGTTCACCTCCCCCTGACACTCGTTCACCCCAATTCTGACGCCCCCTCAGCAAGCGCGGTCGTCCCGCTGCCCGTTACCTCGGAAGGGCAGGCGCACGACCGACCCGCTCGAAGGGGGAGCACCGATGCGACGTACCGCCCGGCCGCTGACCGGCATCGCGCTCGCCGTCGCCGCCGCGGCTCTGGCCGCGGCACCCGCGTACGGCGCGTCCGCCGGTGGCCTGGAGGTGTCCCCGGACTCGGTCGGGCCCGGCGGTCAGGTCACGGTGCGCACGGCGGCCTGCGGCGACGGCGGCTCGGCGACGGGTGACGCCAGCGCGGTCGGGGCCGGTTCCCTCAGCCTGGCGCCGGACGCGCACGGGCAGGACGCGACCGGGCGGTTCCGGGTGCCGCCGAGTGCGCAGCCCGGCACGTACGAGATCACCGCCACCTGCGGCGACAGCGGCCGGCGGATCACCGGGGACCTGGTGGTCACGCTGACGTCGATGCGCGGGCAGGTGCATCCCCGGGGGAGCGTGAAGACGGGGGTCGGCGGCGCCCTGGGCCCCGACCCCGTGCAGACCGCGGCCGGTGTGGCGGCCCTCGCCGTCGCCGCCGCGGGCGGTACCTGGCTCCTGCATCGCCGGGCGAGAGGCGACGGGATCTGACGGACACCCTCCGCTGTCCGTCGCCGGTACCGCATGTCCCCTCCCCCTCCGGGTCCGACGCCCCTCGCGGCCCGGAGGGGGGTACGGGGCCGAGGCTCAGAAAGGGGTGGGTGTGCGCAGGTTCCCCTGGATCGGCAGCGGCGTCCGCGATCCCGCGAACGCGGCCATGGCGGCCGTCACGGTGTTCGCCCTGTGCTCCGGGGTGTGGCTGCTGCGCGACGGTGTCGCGACGCAGGGCCCGCCGCAGCCGTCCGCCGCGCAGGCCCGGGCCGGGCTGGACGGCCGGGCCGGGGAGCGGCCCGCCGTGCCCGCGCTGCCGCCCTCGCCGCCCGACCGCATCCGCATCCCCGCGATCCGGGTGAACGCCCCGCTGACCGGGCTCGGCCTGACGAGGACCGGCAGCCTCGACGTACCGCCCGCCGCGGACGAGAACCTCGCCGGCTGGTACGAGTCCGGCACCACGCCCGGTGAGCCCGGCACGGCGATCGTCGCCGGCCACGTCGACAACGCCGACGGCCCCGCCGTCTTCTTCGACCTCGGCGCCCTGGCCCGGGGCAGCACCATCGAGGTGGACCGGCGGGACGGCGGCGTCGCGGTGTTCACCGTGGACGCCGTCGAGGTGTACGACGCGAAGGACTTCCCCGACGAGAAGGTCTACGGCCCCGCCCGCCGTCCCGAACTGCGCGTCATCACCTGCGGGGGCGGG
Organism: Streptomyces luteogriseus; assembly: GCF_014205055.1. Taxonomy (NCBI): domain Bacteria; kingdom Bacillati; phylum Actinomycetota; class Actinomycetes; order Kitasatosporales; family Streptomycetaceae; genus Streptomyces; species Streptomyces luteogriseus. The sequence continues at coordinate 5,941,781 of NZ_JACHMS010000001.1, read as the reverse complement.
TACTCACGCGGCACCGGGTACCAGGGGAACGTCGTCGTCTTCGCCCACCTGACCGGCAGCCGGTGACGCGCTCAGGACGTTGGCCCGCCCCCAGGCCCCCAGCGGCTCCAAGGCCTCGTTCAGGGACTCGCCCCGGGCCGTCAGCGAGTACTCCACCCGCGGCGGCACCTCGTCGTACGCCTCCCGGTGCACCAGGCCGTCGGCCTCCATCTCCCGCAGGTGCGAGGCGAGCACCTTCTCGGTGATGCCCGGCAGTTCGCGGCGCAGTTCCCCGAAGCGGCACGGCCGCTCGTTCAGCGCCCAGAGGATCAGCACCTTCCACTTGCCGCCGATCACGTCCATCGCCGCGTCGATCCCGCACACGTACGCCCCCGGCCGTCGCCCGGTCGTCCTCGTCCCCATGCCCCGCCCCTCCCCTGCCGCTGCCGCTGCCTGCACCCTTCCCCCGGGGTAACCACCCACTTCCAAGTAGGTACTTGAGCAGGCGCCTCCCCTGCGACGAGCCTAAACGCCATGACAGACAACGCAGTTGCTCCCCGCACGCCACTCACCCCCCTCACTCCCCTCACCCTTCTCGGCACCGGCGCCATGGGCACCGCCCTCGCCCGGGTCTGGCTGGCCGCCGGGCACGCAGTGACCGTCTGGAACCGCACCGCCGCCCGGGCCGAGCCCCTCGCCGCCGAGGGCGCCACGGTCGCCGCGAGCGCCGCCGACGCCGTGGCGGCGAACCGCCTGGTGATCGTCTGCCTCCTGGACGACGTCTCCGTGGGCGAGGCCCTCGACGGGGCCGATCTCGCCGGGCGGGACCTGGTGAACCTCACCACCGGCACCCCGGCCGAGGGACGGGCGCGGGCCGCCTGGGCCGAGGCGCGCGGCGCGCGCTTCCTGGACGCCGGGATCATGGCCGTCCCGCCGATGATCGGCGCCCCGGACTCCGGCGGCTACGTCTTCTACAGCGGCTCCCCCGAGCTGTTCGAGGAGCACCGCGACACCCTCGGTGTCCCGGCCGGCACCCGCTTCGTCGGGGCCGACCCGGGGTTCGCCGCGCTGCACGACGTGGCGCTGCTGAGCGCGATGAGCGGCATGTTCGCGGGCATCACCCACGCCTTCGCGCTGATCCGCCCGGAGAACATCGCGCCGAAGGACTTCGCACCGCTGCTCGCTGACTGGCTGACCGCGATGGCCCCGGCCGTGCACCAGAGCGCCGACCGGCTGCAGAGCGGCGACTACACCCGCGACGTCGTCTCCAACCTCGCGATGCAGGTCGCGGGCAACGCCACCCTGCTGCGCACGGCCGAGGAGCAGCGGGTCAGTCCGGAGCTGCTGACGCCGTACGCGGAGCTCATGGAGCGACGGCTCGCGCAGGGGCACGGGGACGAGGACGGGACGGGGATGGTGGAGTTGCTGGACCTGCGAGGGCGCTAGGCCAGCCACTGTTCGTAGGCCAGGTTCGCCACCAGGGCGAAGACGACCGTGAGCAGCACGACGCGCACGAAGCCGCTGCCCTGCTTGAGGGCGGTGTGGGCGCCGAGGGTGCCGCCCGCCAGGTTGAATACGGCCATCAGGGCGGCCAGCTGCCACAGGACCGCGCCCTGCCAGGCGAAAGTGGCGAGGGCGCCCGCGTTGGTGCAGCAGTTGACGATCTTGGCGGTGGCGGAGGCCGTGACGAGGTCGAGGTGGAGGATCGCGGTGAGCGCGAGGACCAGGAACGTGCCGGTGCCGGGGCCGATGAGTCCGTCGTAGAAGCCGATGCCGAGGCCGGCCAGGCCGATCGCCGCGAGGACCCGGCGGCGGGTGGCCGGGCCGGTCGCGGGGGCCGTGCCGAAGGCGGGCCGCAGGATCACGAAAGCTGCGACCCCGAGCAGCACCACCATGATCACCGGCTTGAGGACGTCGGTGCTCATCCCAGCCGCGAAGAACGCCCCGGCGGAGGATCCGGCGAGGGCGGCCAGCCCGATGCGGACGGCGGTACGGACGTCCACGGGAGCCTTGCGGGCGTACGTCACGGCCGCGCCGGTGGTGCCGACGATGGCGACGGCCTTGTTGGTGCCGAGCGCGCACGCGGCGGGTGTGTTCGCCGGCAGTCCGAGCAGCAGCACGGGCAGCAGCAGGAGGCCGCCCCCGCCGACCACGGCGTCGATCCAGCCGGCGGCGAGGGCCGCGACGCAGAGCAGGACGATCATGGTCAGCGATATGTCGGGCATGATCGCGACCTTATGCGAGGCCGGTACGCCGCCTCTGCGACGCCCCTCACAGCCCACCGTCGCCTCACTGCGGGAACCGTCACAGTTCCTCGTCCCCCGCGCCACGGACCACCGCGGGATCCGTCACAGACCGCCGTCCCCCGCACCACGGACCATTGCTGGGACCCCGCACAGACCGCCGTCCCCCACCCTTCCGACCACCGCGGGAACCCCTCACAAACCGCCGCCCCCGCACCGCCGAACCCCTCACAGCCAGCCGTCTTCGCACTTCAGGAACCCTCACACCCGGCGCCCCTGCCCGCTGAGGGCAGCGTTCCCCGCGGGAAACAGAGGTGATGCTGCCGGGTAACACCGGCACCGCACGCTCAAGGACATGACCTCGAATGAGCGTGTGGTGGTGATCGGCACCGGCCTCGCGGGCGTACGGCTCGCCCGGCGGCTCGGTGAGCTCGGCACGCCCGCGCTGCTGATCGGCGAGGAGGAACACCGGCCCTACAACCGGGTGCTGCTCGCCGAGGTGCTGGCCGGACGGTACAGCCCCGAGGTGATCGCCCTGCCGGCGCCCGCGGCACTGACCCGCGGCCGGGTCACCGGGATCGACCGCGCGGCGCGGACCGTGCGGTGCGCGGACGGCTCGGTGATCGCATACGGCACGCTCGTCCTGGCCACCGGATCCAACCCCGTGCTGCCGCCCCTGCGCGGCCTGTTCACCGAGAACCGCCAACTTCCCGAGGGCGTCCACGCGTTCCGCACCATGGACGACTGCCTGGGACTGTCCAAGGCGGTCCGGCCGGGCACGAAGGCGGTCGTCATCGGGGGCGGGCTCCTCGGCGTCTCCGCGGCCCGCGCCCTCGCGCTGCGCGGCGCGCAGGTCGTCCTCGCCCAGCAGTCCGAGCGGCTGATGGAGCGCCAGCTCGACCCGGCCGCCTCGAAGCTGGTCCGGCGCCATCTCACCGACCTCGGCGTCGAGGTGCACACCGACCTGCGCGTGCGCGACGTGCGCTGTGTCGGCGGTGCGGTCCGCTCGGTGGAGATGGCCGACGGCTACGCCCTCGACGCCGACCTCGTGGTCCTGGCCTGCGGGGTCCATCCGCGGGTGGGTCTGGCGCAGGCAGCCGGCCTGGAGGTGCGCAAGGGCATCGTCGTCGACGACGAGCTCCGCACCTCCGACCCGCACATCCACGCCCTCGGGGACTGCGTCCAGCACCACGGCACGGTGTACGGCCTCGCCACTCCGGCACTCGAACAGGCCGACGCGCTGGCCGAGTTGCTGGCCGGTGACCCCACCGCCCGGTACACCGGCACGCGTTCCCTGACGCGGCTCACGCTCAACGGGCACGACAGCCCCTTCGACCTCGCCGCGTTCGGCGAGACCGAGGCCCTCCCGGGCGACGACGTCGTCCAGCTCGCCGACGCCACCCGCGGCACCTACCGCAAGGTCGTCGTCCGCGACGACCGCCTGGTCGGCGGGGTCCTCGTCGGCGAACTCGGCACCGTCGGCGCGCTCGCCCGCGCCTGGGAGGGAGCAGAGCCGCTCCCCTCCGACGGCGGCCCGCTGCTCCACCTGCTCACCAACGATGGAGGCTCCTGATGACCGCCACCCCGGAGGCCACGGAGGCCACCCCCACGATCGTGCTCGTCGGCCACGGCATGGTCGGCCAGCGCTTCCTCGAGGCCCTCGCCGAGCGCGGCCTGACCGCCACGCACCGCGTGGTCGTGCTCTGCGAGGAGCCGCGCCCGGCCTACGACCGCGTGGCGCTCACGTCGTACTTCTCGGGGAAGACCCCTGAGGACCTGTCCATGACGGACATGGAGTTCATCGCCACGCACGGCATCGAGCTGTACGTCGGTGACCCGGCGGTCTCCGTCGACCGCGAGGCCCGCAAGGTCACCGCCAGGTCCGGCGAGGTCTTCGACTACGACGTCCTCGTCCTCGCCACCGGCTCCTACCCCTTCGTCCCGCCGGTCCCGGGCAAGGACGCCGAGGGCTGTTTCGTCTACCGCACGATCGAGGACCTCCTCGCGATCGAGGAGTACGCCAAGTCGAAGGCCGAGGTGGGTGCCGTGGTCGGCGGCGGCCTGCTCGGACTGGAGGCCGCCGGGGCGCTGAAGGGCCTCGGACTCACCTCGCACATCGTGGAGTTCGCGCCCCGGCTGATGCCCGTCCAGGTCGACGACGGCGGCGGTGCCGCGCTGCTGCGCACCATCGAGGAGATGGGCCTGAGCGTCCACACGGGCGTGGGCACGCAGGAGATCCTGGTCGACTCCGAGGGCGCCGTCACCGGCATGAAGCTCTCCGACGGTTCCGAACTCGCCGCCGACATGGTGGTGTTCTCGGCCGGTGTGCGCCCCCGCGACCAACTGGCCCGCGACTGCGGCCTGACGGTCGGGGAGCGCGGCGGCATCACCGTCGACGAGCAGTGCCGTACGGTCGCCGACCCGCACGTCTTCGCGATCGGCGAGTGCGCGCTGGCCTCCGACGGCCGGGTGTACGGCCTGGTGGCGCCTGGCTACGAGCAGGCCGAGACGGCCGCGGCGACGATCGCCTCGGACGAGGCGTCCTTCACCGGTGCCGACCTGTCCACCAAGCTGAAGCTGCTCGGTGTGGACGTGGCGTCCTTCGGTGACGCGCACGGCACCGCCGAGGACTGCCTGGACGTCGTCTACTCCGACTCCCGTGCGGGCCTGTACAAGAAGCTGGTCATCGGCCGGGACGGCACGCTGCTCGGCGGCATCCTGGTCGGCGACGCGGAGGCGTACGGCACGCTGAAGGCGTTCACCGGATCCGTCCCGCCGGTCTCCCCCGAGTCGCTGGTGCTGCCCGCCGGGGCCGGGGAGTCCGTGCAGCTCGGCCCGTCCGCGCTGCCGGACGAGGCGATCGTCTGCTCCTGCCACAACGTCTCCAAGGGCACGATCCGCGGCGCGGTCACCGACCACCAGTGCACGACGGTGCCCGAGGTGAAGAAGTGCACCAAGGCCGGCACCGGCTGCGGCTCCTGCGTCAAGGTCCTCGGCCAGCTCGTCAACGCCGAGCTGGAGGCGAGCGGCGTCGAGGTCGACAAGGGCCTGTGCGGCTGCTTCGGGCAGACCCGCGAGGAGCTCTACGAGATCGTCCACGCCCTGCGCATCACCACCTACCAGGACCTGCTCGACCGGCACGGCCGCGAGGAGGCCCGGGGCGGTGACGGCTGCGAGGTCTGCAAGCCGGCCGTCGGCTCGATCATCGCCTCCCTCGCCCCGACGATCGGCGCGAGCGGCTACGTCCTGGACGGCGAGCAGGCGGCCCTTCAGGACACCAACGACCACTTCCTGGCCAACCTGCAGAAGAACGGCTCGTACTCGGTCGTGCCGCGGATCCCCGGCGGCGAGATCGCCCCGGAGAAGCTGATCGTGATCGGCGAGATCGCCCGCGACTTCGGCCTCTACACGAAGATCACCGGCGGTCAGCGGATCGACATGTTCGGTGCCCGCGTCGAGCAACTGCCGCTGATCTGGGCCAGGCTGGTGGACGCCGGCTTCGAGTCCGGCCACGCCTACGGCAAGTCGCTGCGCACGGTGAAGTCCTGCGTCGGCCAGACCTGGTGCCGCTACGGCGTCCAGGACTCGGTGAAGATGGCGATCGACCTGGAGCTGCGCTACCGGGGCCTGCGCTCGCCGCACAAGCTCAAGTCGGCGGTCTCCGGCTGCCAGCGCGAGTGCGCCGAGGCCCAGTCGAAGGACTTCGGCGTGATCGCCACGGCCAACGGCTGGAACCTCTACGTCGGCGGCAACGGCGGCGCGACCCCGCGTCACGCGGACCTGCTCGCGCAGGACCTGTCGGACGCCGAACTGATCCGCCTGATCGACCGGTTCCTGATGTTCTACATCCGTACGGCCGACCGCCTGGAGCGCACCTCCACCTGGCTGGAGCGGATCCCCGGCGGCCTCGACCACGTGCGGGACGTCGTCGTCCACGACTCGCTCGGCATCTGCGACGAGCTGGAGCAGCTGATGCGGGCGCACGTCGCGCACTACCGCGACGAGTGGGCCGAGACCATCAACGACCCCGAGAAGCTTGCCCGGTTCGTGTCCTTCGTGAACGCCCCGGACACCCCGGACCCCGTCGTCGCCTTCGTGCCCGAGCGCGACCAGATGAAGCCCGACCTGCCGCTGCTGTCCATCGGCATGCGACCCGCCGCTGACGTACTGGAAGGAAGCGCCCAGCGATGACCCTGGCACTCGAGACCACCGACCTCAAGATCGAACTCGCCCTGGACGACGACTGGTTCACGGTCTGCGACCTGACGGCGCTGCTGCCGGGGCGCGGGGTGGCCGCACTGCTGCCGGACGGCCGGCAGGCCGCGATCTTCCGCGACCGCTCCGGCGACCTCTTCGCCATCGACAACCGCGACCCCTTCACCGGCGCGGCGGTCCTCTCCCGGGGCCTCACGGGCACCCACCAGGGCCGCCCCTTCGTCGCCTCCCCTCTGCTGAAGCAGCGCTTCGACCTGACGTCGGGCGAGTGCCTGGACGACGAGACGGTACGGGTGACGGCGTACAAGGTGCGGATCGCGTAGCCGGACGGCCGGAGCAGTCCCCCGGAACAGGAGCACCCCTTCTTCACGGAGGGGTGCTCTGTGCATTGATCACGTCCCGGAGTGAGCTGTCGCCGGGGAGCGGGGGGCGTCGGCGGCGCGTTCGCAGTGGGGCCAGTCGCCGAAGTCGCGGTCCCGGCTCCACAGTTTCCGGGCCGCCCGGATGTTCCACTCCGGGTCCAGTGCCTCGCGCGGTGTGCCGCCCAGTTCGCGCAGCCGGGCGTCGGAGATCTGGAACAGGCCCCAGTTCCGGGTGCCGTTGGTGTTGGGGAGGATGTGCAGCGGGTCGAGGAAGGACTGGCAGTCGGCGATGGCCACCGCCTTGTCCGGCACCTCGGGAAACGCCTCCCGCACCCGCTGCCGCACCTTCTGCGGCGACCACACGCCCATCCGGACCCGCGAGGTGTACAGCGCCTTCTTCGTCGGCTCCCCGACGACTCCGTTGGGCTGGAGTCCGGCGAGCACCTGGAAGGCCGTGACGCGGCGCAGGGTCTGCGGCCCGAAGTCCCCGTCCACGCCGATGTCCGCGCCCTTGGCGTGCAGCAGCCGCTGCACCTCCCGCACGCACTCGTCGTGCTGGCCCATCGCGATCACGGACGAGCAGCCGGCCGAGAACAACGGCCGGTCCTCGCCGGCGCCGCGCCCTGCGCCGGCGGAGGGTGACCGGCCGTTCGTCAGGGCCCAGGCGGAGACGGAAACGGCGGCGACAACCGCGGCGGTGACGACGGAGGTGCGCAGCCGGCGCCGACGTGACCACCCGGCGGGGCGCGGGCTCGGCGCGATGCCCGGGCGGCCTGGGTCCCGGCCGGGGGCGGTGTCCGTGGTGGGCGCGGTGTCCCGGCCGGGGGCCGAGTCCGTGACGGGCACGGTCTCCCGGCCCGAGGCCGCATCTGTCGCGGTCTCGGCGTCCCGGCCACGGGTTGCGTCCGCGGCAGGCCCGACAGCCCGGCCGCGGGCCGAGTCCGTGGCGCGCACGGTCTCCCGGCCCGAGGCCGCATCTGTCGCGGTCTCGGCGTCCCGGCCACGGGTTGCGTCCGCGGCAGGCCCGACAGCCCGGCCGCGGGCCGAGTCCGTGACGGGCCCGGCAGCCCGGCCCGAGGCCGCATCTGTCGCGGTCTCGGCGTCCCGGCCACGGGCTGCGTCCGCGGCGGGCCCGACAGCCCGGCCGGGGGCCGAGTCCGTGACGGGCCCGGCGTCCCGGCCGGGGGCCGAGTCCGTGGCGCGTGCCCGTCCTCCGGCCTCGGATTCCGCTCGGTCGTCCCCTTCCTCCGCACCGGCCGCGGAGCCGTCACCGGCACCGGCCACGGAACCGGCACCGGCCGCGGAACCGGCACCGGCACCAGCCGCGGCAGCGGCCCGCGCCGCGTCGGCCAGGGCCCACAGGCGGTGCAGGGTGCGCAGTTCGTCCGGGGTCGCGCCACACACCGTGGCCAGCCGGTGCACGCTGCCGTAGTCCTGCGGCACCGACGTACCGCGGCAGTAGCGGTGCAGCGTCGAGCCCGCCAGCCCGGACTTCCTGGCGAGGGCCTCGTAACTCAGCCCGGACCGGCTCTTGAGCGAACGCAACAACGCGGCGAACCGCTCCGTTTCAGGGCATGCGGACAACGCCATTCCCCCCTCGGGAATCCCCAACGGACGCTGGTCGGGCGTCTCGTGCCGACACTGTGCCACCAAAGGCGTCCCATGGCCGTCCCAACAGTTCCGGAACACGCCAGGCAGGCGCCGGGCCGCCGTCCCGGCATCCCAGAAGGCCCCTGCGTCCTTGCCCGGCCCGGTCGTGCCTTGCCAGCGTCGGGCCGTCCGCTCAACCGTCCCCACCTCCGAGGAGACCAGGCTCATGCGCCTTTCCGTACGCCGGAACTCTCGTACGAAGTCACTGCTCGCGGTTCTCACCGTCAGCGCCGCCGCCGTCACCGCCCTGGCCGTGCCGAGCTCCGCGTCGGCGGCTCCTGCCGCGCCCGCCGCGGTGGACTGCGCGTCCGGGCACATCTGCTTCTGGACCGGCGCCAACTTCACCGGCAGCAAGTGCGCGTGGGACGTGGCAGACCCCGACTGGCAGAGCGGTGCCGTCAGGTGTTCCTGGGCCGCCACGACCAACGTGAAGTCGGTGTGGAACGCCGGCACCAGCAGCTCCACCGGTGTCGCGTACTACCGGGGCGCCAACTACTCCGACCGCGTCGGCTGCACCCGCCAGCAGCACGGCGGCAACCTGGCCGGTACGTACAAGGTCCGCTCCCACCGGTGGATCTCGGGCAGCTGCGGCTGATCCGGCCCCGGCACGAACGCGGTGGCGTGCACGCCTGCTCGGGCGTGCACGCCACCTCGGCATGTCCCGGGCGGGCGGATCAGCCCACGAGGGGTGAGCGCGCGTGCTCCTCCGGGAGGGGCCTCGTGTCGAGGTAGAACCACTCGGCGTCCACGGTGGGCCAGGGCGGCGGTTCCACCGCGGCCTCCCCGGCGGTGGTGACCGGACGCCTGGGCAGCGGCGCCGTCGCCGGGCCCTCGAAGGCGGGCGGCGCGGCACCGGCCGGCTTCGCCTCCCCCGGCATCAGCAGCTCCACCCGCAGCCCGAGTCCCCGCTGCTGGGCGGTGAACTCCTCGACCTGCTGGCGGCAGGCGTGGTCCAGGTGGGTCACGCCGGTCAGGTCGAGCCGGATCCGCGGCTTCCCGGACGCGGCGGCCGCCTCCAGCGCGTCGATCACCTTCGGCAGCCGCAGGAACGTGGCGTTGCCCGCCATGACGACCTTCGCCGTGTCCTGCTCCACGTGCTGGCGGATCACGGTCTGCGACATGCGCAGCGCGGCCAGCACGATCCCCGCGGCGAGACCGAACAGCACGCCCTCCAGCAGCGCGGTCGCCACGATGACCAGCATGGTCAGCGTCATCACCGCGAACTCGCCCCTGTCCTGCCGCCACATCTTCGGGAACTCGGCGGGCCCGAACAGCTTCCAGCCGCTGTGCACGAGGACACCGGCGAGCACGGAGATCGGGATCAGCGCGAGCACCTGCGGCAGCAGCAGCGCGAACAGGAGCAGCCACAGGCCGTGCAGGGTGCGTGAGAGCCGGGTCTTGGCCCCGGCCTGAACGTTCGCCGAACTGCGTGCCACCACCGCGGTGATGGGGAGCGCGCCGAGGATGCCCGCGACGGTGTTGCCCGCCCCCTGCGCGATCAGCTCGGTGTTGTAGCGGGTACGCGGGCCGCTGTGCATACGGTCCACGGCAGCGGCCGTGAACAGGCTCTCCGCGGACGCGATGACCGTGAACGTGAGGATCGCGGTGATGATCGTCCCGTCGGCGAGCGCGGCGAACTGCGCACCGCCCGGCACCTGCACGGAGTTGAGCAGGTTGCCCACCTGGAGCGTCTTCACGTCCACGCCGGGCAGCGCGGCGACGACCATGCCGATCCCCACGGCCACCAGGGCGGCGGGGATCTTCCCGGCCGGCCCGGGCACCTTCTTCCAGACGAAGCTGAGCACGATCGTGACGACGCCGAGCAGGGTGGCGATCATCGCCTGCGGGTTCGTCAGAACGGCGGCCAGCAGCCCGGGAATGCCGGCCATGTTCTCGAGCGCGGTGCCGGGGGCCTTGGCGTCGGCCATCGGATAGGCCTGGCTGAACATCAGCGGCACACCGATGCCGGCGAGCATGCCCTGGACGACGGCGACGGAGATGGCCTGGAACATCCGTCCGAGCCGGACCAGCCCCAGGATGATCTGGAGGATGCCGGCGAACAGCACGATCACGCCGAGCATGGCCACGCCGACCTCGGCGACGGTTTCCGCGACCAGCGCGGCGAGACCGGCGGCCGGGCCGCTGACCTGGAGCGTGCTGCCCCGGACCGCGCCCACGACCAGGCCGCCGATCACCCCGGAGATGATCCCCAGTTCGGCGGGGACGCCGGAGGCGACGGCGACACCGATGCACAGCGGCAGGGCGACGAGGAAGACGACGAGGGAGGCGGTGATGTCGGTGGCGAGGTCCCTCCTGGCGCCACCTTTGCCACCGAGACCCTTGCCGCCGGGCACCTCGCCACGGAGACCCTTGCCGTCGGCGCCCTTGGCCCCCAGGCCCTTGGCGCCGCTCATCGCTCCGCGGATCAGCCCGCCCAGGGCACCACCGCGCGCACGGCCTGCGACCGGGCCACCGGGAGGATTCCCGCCCGTTCCGCGGGCCGAGCGCCCCCCTTCTGCCGACCCGCCCATCCCCCAGCCGCCTGCCCCACCGGCCAGGCCTCCCCCGGCGCCGCCGCCCCCGGAAAGGTCCCCGGCAAAGCCCCCCGGACCGTCCCCGGGATCACCCGGCGCACCTGCCGGTGTCCCACCCCCCGGCCCCCAGGCGGCTCCCGCGCCCCCCGCAGGATCACCCGCCGGCCAAACCCCAGCCCCTGTCTCCCCTCCGGCCGTCCCCCATCCCCCGGCCCCCTCCAGGGGCTCTGGTGGCCCCCAGCCCCCGATGTCGGCTGTCCCCCAGCCCCCGGTGTCGGCGGCCCCCCGGCCCACTGCACCCCCCGCCGGGTAGGCCGGCCGCCCTCCCCGTCCCCTCCCCCGCGCATGCGCCCCGCTCACGCGGCGTGCACCCGGAAGTCGCCCTCGTCGCCGAGTTCGTAGACGAAGCCGGTGTCGACCTCGTAGTACCAGCCGTGCAGCCGGAGCCGGCCCGAGTCGAGGCGTTGCCGCACCACGGGGTAACTGCGCAGTGCGGCCAGCTGGTTGACCACATTGCCCTGGGAGACCTCCGGCAGGGACGGGTCGTCCGGCGCGGTCTCCAGTACGGAGGTCAGCTCCGGGCGCGCGAGGCGGAGCCAGGCGTCCACGCCGGGCAGGGACGACAGGTCGTCACCGGACTTCAGGGCACCCATCGCACCGCAGTGTGAGTGACCGCACACCACGATGTCCTGAACCCCGAGCACCTCCAGCGCGTACTCGATGGTGGCCGCCTCTCCACAGGCCCCGGGCCGTCCGTAGGGCGGCACGATATTGCCCGCGTTCCGTAGCTCGAATATCTCCCCGGGCCGTGCACCCGTGATCATCGCTGGTATGACGCGCGAGTCCGAGCAGGTAATGAACAGCGCCTCCGGATATTGCCCTTCGGCCAGTTTCCGATATGCGACGCTGTCGAAATCGACGCGCGTCCTGAACGTGCGGGCACGATCCAGCAGAGTCTTCAAAACAACCTCCTGAGCTGGTAGTTCCTCCTGTGCACCCCACCGTAGACCGCCGACCTACAGCAGAAGGTTAAGCAAACCCCAGAGCCCGTCCAGCAATTGAACATTCTTTGTCCGGATTCCCAGAAGCAGCGTCTTCTTGTAGCGTGTGAACTCCTCGGCAGAGAATGCGAATTCACCCTGCCCGGATTCATGCCGACTTCACGGAGAGACGGGACGTATGGGCCTACGAGTGCTGCTCATCGAAGACGACGAGACGATCGCCGAGCCGCTCATGGAAGGGCTCGGCAACTTCGGGCTGACGGTCGACCACGTCGCCAACGGCACGGACGGCCTCAGAGGCCCGTACCACGACGTCGTCCTGCTCGACCTGGGACTGCCGGACATGGACGGCATCGATGTGTGCCGCGGCATCCGGCAGGTCTCGGACGTGCCCATCGTCATCCTCAGCGCGCGCGGCGAGGAGGCCGACCGCGTGCTGGGCCTGGAACTGGGCGCCGACGACTACCTGGCGAAACCATTCAGCGTGCGGGAACTGGTCGCCCGGGTCCGCGCGGTGACCCGCCGCACACACCGCGCCCACCAGGCGTTCCCCGAGGCCCCGGGCGCCCGGGGCCTCCCCGAGCCACCACCGTACGAACCGGCCCGGCCCCCCGCGTACGAACCGGCTCCGACCCCCGCCTACGAACCGGCTCCGGCCTCCGCGTACGAACGGCCTCCCGCCCCCGCGTACGAACCGGCCCCGGCCCTCTCCTACGAGCCCCCCGCGACCGCCGCGGACGACCCCGCCCCCGACCCTGCGCACGACCCGGGCCCGCTCGTGGTGGACCGCCGTACCCGCCAGGTCTGGGTCGGCGACGCCCCCGTCCCGCTCACGCCCAAGGAGTTCGACCTGCTGGCGCTGCTCAGCGAGGACCCGGGCGCGGTCTACTCGCGGCAGCAGATCCTCGACCGCGTCTGGGACCCGCACTACGACGGCCCGACCAAGACCCTGGACGTCCATGTGGCCGCGTTGCGACGCAAGTTGGGGCACCCGGCGTGGATCAGGACCCTGCGGGGCGTCGGTTTCCGGCTGGCGGTGCACACGGGGCCGACCGCGCGGGTGGCCTCTCCGTGACCCGCCGGCTGCTGCTCAGCTACCTCAGCCTCGCGGTGCTGGTGCTGCTCTGCCTGGAGATCCCGCTGGGGTTCGTGTACTCGCGCGGTGAGCGGGAGCGGGTCGTCAACGCGGCGACGGACGAGGCCGAGTCGGTCTCCGCGTACGCCGCGCTGTCCCTCGCGGCGGGGCGGGCCGAGCGGGACCTGCCCGCGCGGGTGGCGCACTGTGCGCAGCGCATCGGGGGCAAGGTCGTGATCGTCGACGCGGCGGGCACGCTGCTCGCCGCCTCGCACCGGCTGGACCCCGGGATGTCCGGCACCCTGGCCGCCCGGCCGGGCATCGCGGCGGCGCTGCGGGGCACCTCGACCGTGGACGTCCGTACCTCCACCATCGGCGGGGTCGAGTACCTGTCGGTGGCCGCGCCGGTCGGCCAGGAGGCGCGGCCGGTGGGTGCGGTGTGGCTGACCGTGCCGACGAGGACGGTCCACGAGCGGGTGCACCACGTCTGGCTGCTGCTCGCGCTGGGCGGATGCGCCGTGCTGACGGCGGTCGCCGTGGTCGGTTTCGCCTTCGCCCGCTGGGCGGGCCGCCCCATCCGTGAACTGGAGCAGGCCACGCACGACTTGGCCGAGGGCGGCCGGTTCGCGCCGGTGACGATCACGAAGGGGCCACCGGAAGTACGCAGTCTGGCCGCCGCGTTCAACCACACGGCGGCCCGGTTCGCCCATCTGCTGGCGTCCCAGCGGGCGTTCGCGGGCGAGGCCTCGCACCAGCTGAAGACCCCGCTGGCGGCGCTGCGGCTGCGTCTGGAGAACCTGGAGCCGGACATCGCCGCCCGGGCCCGGGGCAGCCTCACCGCCGCCGTCACCGAGACGGACCGGCTGGCCCGCATGGTCGAGCATCTGCTGGCCATGGCCCGGCTGGAGGAGCACGCGGCCATCCCCGCCACCGTCGATCTGGGCGGGGTCTGCGCGGAGCGGCACCGTACCTGGCAGCCGCTGTTCGCCCGGGAGGGCGTCTCCCTCGTGCTCTTCGCGGGGAGCGTGGGCCCGGTGCTCGCCGTACCGGGGGCCGTCGAGCAGATCATGGACAACGTGCTGTCCAACGCCCTGCGGGCATCCCCGACGGGCAGCACCGTCACGATCGAGCTGCGGCTCCAGGCGCCGCCCCGACGGGCGTTGCGTGACAGCCGGCCCCGCTGGGTCGACCTGCACGTCACCGACGAGGGCCCGGGGATGACGGAGGAGCAGCGGGCCCGGGCCTTCGACCGCTTCTGGCGGGCCCCGGGCGCGCCCAAGGGCGGTACGGGTCTCGGTCTCGCCCTGGTGCAGCGCCTCGCCCACGCCAGCGGCGGCGAGGCGGCGCTGCGCGCGGCGGCGACCGGTGGCCTGGACGTGGTGATCCGGCTGCCGTCCGCGCGACCGCCGGGCGAGGTCGCCCCCGGGCCGGGCGGCGACCGCCCGAGGAGGCCGAGACGGGAGGCCCCGGCGCTGCCGGCGTAGGCACCAAGACGGTGCTGCGGCTTCCGGGTGCGGTTCCGCTTCCGGGTGCGGTTCCCGCACTCCGAGAACAGGCGGTACACAGCATGCCGCCCCACGGCCACAAGTTGTCCATGCCCCGTCAATCCGGCGCCCCTAGCGTCCTTTCCGCCTCCCCCCACGCACGACCCTGCCGTCGACCGGCGGCGGGGCGGTACGGCACCTCTTGGAGTGAGAGTGGAACGTCGTAGCCTCCTGCGTGCGGCCGTCCTCGGCGGCACATCGGCCGCTCTGGGCGGAACCCTGTGGCGCGGGGCCGCGTACGCGGCCCCGGCCCAGCCCGGCACCGGCCCCTACGGGCCGCTGGGTTCCCCGGACGCCAACGGCGTCAGACTCCCCGCCGGCTTCACCAGCCGCGTCATCGCCCGGTCGGGCCAGCGGGTCGGGACCACGTCGTACACCTGGCACAACGCCCCGGACGGCGGCGCCTGTTACGCCGACGGCACGGGCTGGATCTATGTCTCCAACTCCGAGATCAACCCCTCGGGCGGCGCGAGCGCGGTGAAGTTCTCGTCGACGGGCGCGATCACCGGCGCATACCGCATCCTGTCGGGCACGCGGCAGAACTGCGCAGGCGGCAAGACGCCGTGGAACACCTGGCTGTCCTGCGAGGAGGTTTCCCTCGGCTACGTCTACGAGACCGACCCGTGGGGCACGAACGCGGCGGTGCAGCGCGCGGCGATGGGCCGCTTCAAGCACGAGGCGGCAGCCGCCGACCCGGTGCGCAGGGTGATCTACCTGACCGAGGACGAGACGAACGGCCGCTTCTACCGCTTCGTCCCGACGACCTGGGGCAACCTGTCGTCCGGCAAACTACAGGTGATGGTCGCGGGCAGCGCCACCAGCGGCTCCTTCACCTGGACCGACATCCCCGACCCGGACGGCTCCCCCACCGCCACCCGCTCCCAGGTCTCCGGCTCGAAGTCCTTCAACGGCGGCGAGGGCTGCCACTACGCGAACGACACGGTCTGGTTCACCACCAAGGGCGACAACCGCGTCTGGCAGCTCAACCTCCTCGACAACACCTACGAGCTGGCCTACGACGACTCCCTCGTCAACGGAACGGCCCCGCTCACCGGCGTCGACAACATCACCGGCACCTCCTCCGGCGACCTGTTCGTCGCCGAGGACGGCGGCACCATGGAGATCTGCGTGATCACCCCGGACGACGTCGTCGCCTCATTCCTGCGCGTCGACGGCCAGTCGGCCTCGGAGATCACGGGCCCCGCCTTCTCCCCGGACGGCACCCGCCTCTACTTCTCCAGCCAGCGCGGCACCAGCGGCTCGTCCTCGGGCGGCATCACGTACGAGGTGACGGGCCCGTTCCGCTCGTAGCCGACGGGACCTGCTTCACACGATCATCACAAGTTGGTCACCCCTCCCTCACGCCGGACCGTCCGGCCCTACGGTCATCCCCTCACGTACCAGCCCTGGGGGGATGACCATGACCAATCCGTACACCGGCCCGCACAACAGCCCGTACCCCGCACCGCCGGCGCCGCAGCCCGGCGGACCCGCACCCCGCTGGGCCCGGAAGCGCTACGTGCTGCCCGCCCTCGGGCTGGCCCTGTTCATCGGTGCCGGCATCGGCACGAGCGGCGGGGAGACCACGGACGACGCGAAGCCGGCGTCCGCCAAGCCCCGTCCGACCGTCACGGTCACCGCCACCACCACGGCCACCACGACACCGCCCCCGAAGGAGCCGGAGCCCGCTCCCACCGTCACCGCCACGAAGACCGTCAGGGTCACCACCACGGTCACCGCACGACCGGCGGCGGCCGGCGGGTCCGACGACGGCGGCTCAGGCGGCTCCGGGGGCGGCGCGGACGTGTACTACGGCAACTGCAGCGAGGTCCGTGCCGCCGGGGCCGCGCCCATCCACCGGGGTGAGCCCGGGTACGCCTCCCACCTGGACCGGGACAACGACGGGGTCGCCTGCGACATCTGAGGCGGACGTGCCGGTGACCATCGGCGGGCCCGGCCGTTCCACCGTTCGGGCAGCTCGTTCCGGGCTGCCCAGCCGACGGAAGGAACACCACCGTGGACACGACCGTGCCCGCCCCGAACGCGCCGCGTGTGCTGCCCCGTGCCGAGTGGGTCAGGACACTGCCGCAGACCATCGTCGCGTCCTGCGTCCTGCTGCTCGACGCCGAGGACCGTATCCTGCTGCTGCGCTACGCCGGGGGCCAGCCCGCCGCGGGCCTCTGGGGGCTGCCGGGCGGCATGCTCGACCACGGCGAGGACCCCGTCGGCGCCGCCCGCCGGGAGCTGCACGAGGAGACCGGCATCACCCTCGAAGGGGACCTGCCGTTCATCGGGTACGACCACCGGGCCGACGTGCTGGACACCGGGCCGGTGATCGACTTCTACTTCCACGGCGGCAGGCTCCCGGCGGGGCAGCCCGTCCGGCGCAGCTCGGAGCACGACCACCACGGCCTGTTCGCCCTCGCCGACCTGGAGGCCACCCCGCTGGCGACCGGGCTTCCCACCCTCACCGCCCTGCTGACCGCGGCCCGCAGCGGCACGGTCGTATGCCTGCGCGACGGCCTGCCGCAGTGACCGTCGCCGGGCCGCCCTGAACGGAGCTCGCGACAACGCGAGAAGACGGAACGCGCGAGAGCGGGGCGGCACCCCGCACAAGGTGCCGCCCCGCTCTTCTCCGTGCACCGGAGCCGCCGCGATCGGTGAGGGTCGGGGACCGCCGACGGCTCCGGGTTCTCCGCCCCCGGGTCAGCGGTGGTCGCTGCCCTGGGACTGGACCGCGGCCCGGCCCGCTTCCAGGCGGGCCACCGGGATGCGGAACGGGGAGCAGGAGACGTAGTCGAGTCCGACCTCGTGGAAGAAGTGAACCGACTCGGGGTCGCCGCCGTGCTCGCCGCAGACGCCGAGCTTGAGGTCGGGGCGGGTCTCGCGGCCGGCCTTGGCGGCCAGCTTCACGAGGGAACCCACGCCGTCCTTGTCGATCGTCTCGAACGGGGAGACACCGAAGATGCCCTTCTCCAGGTACGCCGTGAAGAAGCTCGCCTCCACGTCGTCCCGGGAGAAGCCCCACACCGTCTGGGTGAGGTCGTTCGTGCCGAAGGAGAAGAACTCCGCGGCCTCGGCGATCTGACCGGCGGTCAGCGCGGCGCGCGGCAGCTCGATCATCGTGCCGATGGACAGCTTCAGCTGCGCGCCCGAGGCCGCCTCGACCTCGGCGATGACCGCGTCGGCCTCCTCACGCACGATCTCCAGCTCCTGCACCGTGCCCACGAGCGGAATCATGATCTCGGCGCGGGGGTCGCCCTTGGCGGCCTTGCGCTCGGCCGCGGCCTCGGCGATCGCGCGGACCTGCATGGTGAACAGGCCGGGGATGACCAGGCCGAGACGGACACCGCGCAGGCCCAGCATCGGGTTCTGCTCGTGCAGCCGGTGCACGGCCTGGAGCAGGCGCAGTTCGTTCTCGTGCGGCTCCTGGCGGGACTCGGCGAGGGCCACGCGGACGGACAGCTCGGTGATGTCCGGGAGGAACTCGTGCAGCGGCGGGTCCAGCAGGCGGACGGTGACCGGGAGGCCGTCCATCGACTCGAAGAGCTGCACGAAGTCCTGCTTCTGGAGCGGAAGCAGCTGCTTGAGGGACTCCTCGCGCTCGGTGTCCGTGTCGGCCAGGATCAGCCGCTCCACCAGCTCGCGCCGGTCGCCGAGGAACATGTGCTCGGTGCGGCACAGGCCGATGCCCTGGGCGCCGAAGCGGCGGGCGCGCAGCGCGTCCTCGGCGTTGTCGGCGTTGGCGCGCACCCGCAGGCGGCGCTTGCGGTCGGCGAAGGCCATCATCCGGTGGACGGCCTCGACCAGCTCGTCGGCGTCGTCGGCACCGGGGTGCATCCGGCCCTCGAAGTACTCCACGACCGGCGACGGCACGACGGGTACCTCGCCGAGGTAGACCTTGCCCGAGGAGCCGTCGATGGAGACGACGTCGCCCTCCTCGACGACGTGCCCGCCCGGCACGGTCATCCGGCGGCGCTTGGTGTCGACCTCCAGCTCCTCGGCGCCGCAGACACAGGTCTTGCCCATGCCGCGCGCGACCACGGCCGCGTGGGAGGTCTTGCCGCCGCGGGAGGTCAGGATGCCCTCGGCGGCGATCATGCCGTCCAGGTCGTCGGGGTTGGTCTCACGGCGGATCAGGATGACCTTCTCGCCGGAACGCGACCACTTCACGGCCGTGTAGGAGTCGAAGACGGCCTTGCCCACGGCCGCGCCCGGGGAGGCGGCGATGCCGCGCCCGACCTGTGCCACCTTCGCGTCCTCGTCGAAGCGCGGGAACATCAGCTGCGCGAGCTGGGCGCCGTTGACGCGGGTGAGCGCCTCGGCCTCGTCGATCAGGCCCTGGTCGACCAGCTGGGTCGCGATGCGGAAGGCCGCGCCCGCGGTGCGCTTGCCGACGCGGGTCTGGAGCATCCACAGGACACCGCGCTCGATGGTGAACTCGATGTCGCAGAGGTCCTTGTAGTGGTTCTCCAGCGTCTGCATGATCTGCATCAACTGGTCGTAGGACTTCTTGTCGATCTGCTCCAGATCGGCGAGCGGCACGGTGTTGCGGATGCCCGCGACGACATCCTCGCCCTGCGCGTTCTGGAGGTAGTCGCCGTAGACGCCCTGGTGGCCGGAGGCGGGGTCGCGGGTGAAGGCGACGCCGGTGCCGGAGTCGGGGCCGAGGTTGCCGAAGACCATGGAGCAGACGTTGACGGCCGTGCCCAGGTCGTGCGGGATGCGCTCCTGGCGGCGGTAGAGCTTGGCCCGGTCGGTGTTCCAGGAGTCGAAGACCGCGTGGATGGCGAGGTCCATCTGCTCGCGGGGGTCCTGCGGGAAGTCCCGGCCGGCCTCGGTCTTGACGATCTTCTTGAACTTGGTGACGAGCTTCTTGAGGTCGGCGGCCTCAAGCTCGGTGTCGACCGTGACCTTCTTGGCCGTCTTGGCCGCGTCCAGCGCGTCCTCGAACAGCTCGCCGTCGACACCCAGGACGGTCTTGCCGAACATCTGGATGAGGCGGCGGTAGGAGTCCCACGCGAACCGGTCGTCGCCGGCCTGCTTGGCCAGGCCCTGCACCGACTTGTCGGAGAGGCCGATGTTGAGGACGGTGTCCATCATGCCGGGCATGGAGAACTTGGCGCCCGAGCGCACCGACACCAGCAGCGGGTCGTCGGCCTGGCCGAGCTTCTTGCCCATGCGGGCCTCGAGCGCGTCGAGGTGCGCACTCACCTCGTCACGCAGTGCCGCCGGCTCCTCGCCGCTGTCGAGGTAGACCTTGCAGGCCTCGGTGGTGATGGTGAAGCCGGGAGGGACCGGAAGGCCCAGGTTTGTCATCTCCGCGAGGTTCGCGCCCTTGCCGCCGAGGAGGTCCTTGAGGTCCTTGTTGCCCTCGGTGAAGTCGTAGACGAACTTCACGCCCTCAACGCTGGTGCCGTGCTCAGCTACCTGAAGATCTTTGTTTTCCGACACGGGTCTCGACTCCTCGAGGACGCGGTGGCTGCCCTGACGGCCAGGAACATACCCAGATCAAAGGCTTCTGGGTACGTCCACTCGTGCGTCATACGCCTGTAACCAGTCGTCCGCCAGCGGATCGAAAGTCAAGGCTCGGCAAGCGATCGCGGGCGCGTGTTTTCACTTCTTGAACGCAAGAACCTCTCTCGCCCCCTCTGAGCGCTCATCTGAGCAGGGTTTCCGCACACTTGATTTCGCTCGATGAACGATCAAAGGGTGGCACTCAGTGCCACCCTTTGGAGAAGTGCAGTCGCTCAAGATCCGCTCATCTGAGCGCAACCCTTATCAGGGGTGGCGAGAATCACGCTGCCACAGCCGCCGGGATTTCACCATGCGGACGCGTCCCGGGACGGAAACACGGCCGTCACACCCCGAGCGCGCGCAGCCGCTCCTCGACCCGCTGGGGCGCGTAGAGGTGCTCCACGACCATGGCACCGGCTCCCACCAGCGCGGCCCTCTCACCCAGCCGTGCGGTGACCACGTCCAGGTGGGCGGTGGAGCGGGGCAGCGCCCGCTGGTACAGCAGTTCGCGCACTCCTGTCAGGAAGGGAGTTCCGGCCAGATCCCCGGCGATCATCAGCACGCCGGGATTGAGCAGTGTCACGACGGTCGCGAGAACGTCCCCGACCCGGCGCCCGGCCTCCCGGGCGAGTCCGACCGCCTCCGGGTGCCCGGACGCCAGCAGGTCCCGTACGTCCGAGCCGGAGGCCGCCGGCACCCCGGTCTCCGCCAGCCGCCGCGCCACCGCGCCGCCGCTCGCCACGGCGGCCAGACAGCCGTAGGAACCGCACCGGCACAGCGCCCCCGCGCCCTCCGGCACCCGGATGTGCCCGATGTCGCCGGCGCCGCCGTCGACGCCCCGGAACACCGCGCCGTCCACCACGACCCCGGCGCCGATACCGGTGGAGACCTTCACCAGCACGAAGGCGGAGCAGCCGGGATAGCCGGCGCGCTGTTCGCCGTAGGCCATGAGGTTGGCGTCGTTGTCCACCAGCACGGGCACCCCGGCGGCGCCCGCGTGCTCGGTGAGCGCCCCGGCCAGCCGGCCCCTTATGTCGTAGCCGTCCCAGCCGGGCATGATCGGCGGCTGGACGACACGGCCGGTCTCGGTGTCGACCGGGCCGGGCACCGCGAGACCCACGCCGCAGACCGCCTCGGCCCCGTGCCCGGTCTTGACCAGCAACTCGGCGAACCATCGCCCGAGTTCGCCGAGCACGGCGTCCGGTCCGTCCTCGATGACGAGGGTTCCGGAGTGCTCGGCGAGGATCTCGCCGCTCAGCGACAGCACGGCCGCCCGGGCGTGCCGGGTGTCGAGGTCGGCGACCAGGACCACCGCGTGCTCGTCGTCGAACTCCAGGGTGATGGAGGGCCGCCCGCCCAGCGGGGAGTCCACCGGCCCCCCGGCGCCCTCGCGCAGCCAGCCCGCGCGGAAGAGCCGCTCCAGCCGCTGCCCGACGGTGGCCCGGGACAGTCCGGTCGCCTGCTGCAGGGCACCCCGGGTCACGGCGCGTCGGCTGCGCACCAGTTCGAGCAGTTCACCGGCGCTCGCCTGACCCGCGCCGCGTCCGGTTCTCCCGGGCTGTCCGGTCATGCACACCCCCTTGTGCTTCCCAACCTTGCCTTACATAGTGGGTTTTGCGTGTTAAATAGACGTAACCCCACGGTAGCCGCAGCCGAACCTTCCGGCCGGACGTCTTATCGGAGAGCCCCGAGTGGACCGCACCGCCCAACGCGCCCCGCGTCCCCCAGGACGCACCGTTGCATACGAACCGTCCAGTGCCGCGTCTCCCCTGCACGTGAGGGCCGCCGCCGTGCTGGAGGCAGGCTGGACGGGGACGTCCACGGTGCCCTCGCGCGGCCTGTATCCGCACCAGTGGTCGTGGGACTCGGCGTTCATCGCGATCGGCCTCCGGCACCTCTCGCCGTTACGGGCCCAGACGGAGCTGGAGACGCTGCTGGCGGCCCAGTGGACGGACGGGCGGATCCCGCACATCGTCTTCAACCCCTCCGTCCCCCTCGACGCGTACTTCCCGAGCCCCGACTTCTGGTGCTCGTCGACCGCCGGGCGCACCGCCGGCGCCCCGCGCACCGTACAGACCTCCGGGATCGTGCAGCCACCGGTCCACGCCCTGGCCGCGTGGCTGGTGCACCTCGCCGACCCGGGCCTGTCCAGGGCGCGCGGCTTCCTCACCCGGGCGTACCCCCGGCTGGCCGCCTGGCACGGCTACCTCCTGCACCGGCGCGACCTCGGCGGGGGCGGGCTGGTGTCCGTGGTGCACCCCTGGGAACAGGGTATGGACAACAGCCCCTGCTGGGACCGCCCGTTGTCCCGGGTCACCCCGGCCCCGGCCCGCTCCTTCCGCCGCGCCGACCTCGACCACGGCGCCCCCGAGGACCGGCCGACGGATCTGGACTACGGGCGGTACGTACGGCTGGCGGCCGACTACCGGGACCGTGGGTACGCCGACGGCCCCGGCGACTTCGCCGTGGAGGACCCGGCGTTCAACGCCCTGCTCGCCGCGTCCGAGTACGCCCTGGACCGGATCGCCCGCGAGCTCGGCGTGACCGGCCCGGCTCGGCGGGCCCGCGCGGAGCGCCTGACGGAGGCTCTGGTGGAGCGGCTGTGGGACCCGGCGGCAGGCATGTTCCTGTGCCGGGACGTGCGCGCCGGGGAAACGATCCCGGAGCGCGGCGTCTCCGGGCTGATCCCCCTGCTGCTGCCGGCCCTGCCCCGCGGCCTCGCGGCCACCCTGGTCCGCACGATGTGCGGCCCGCACTTCGGCCTCGGCGGCACGACCCGCCTGGTCCCGAGCTTCGATTTGCTGGGCGAGGCCTTCGACCCGCACCGCTACTGGCGCGGCCCGGCCTGGTTCAACACCAACTGGCTGCTGGAGCGCGGGCTGCGGCGGCACGGCGCACGCGGCCGGGCCGACGCCCTGCGCAAGGGCATGCTGCACACCGCCGGCGCCTCCGGCTTCGCGGAGTACGTCGACCCATACACGGCACAGGCCTGCGGCGTCACCGGTTTCGGCTGGACCGCCGCGCTCACGCTCGACCTGCTGCACGACCGACCCGCACGGGGCGGGAACGGCCTCACGGCGATCAAGGGAGAGGACCGGGCATGACGGACCGGCATCATCTGCTCGTGCACGGCCGGACGTTCGCCGCCGTCGGCGACCGCGGCGACATCAGCGGCTACCGGGGCGGCAGCGCCCCGGACGGCATGTTCGTACGGGACGCCCGGCATCTGAGCCGGTGGCAGCTCACCGTCGACGGGGCGGTGCCCGACACGCTGTCTCCGGTGGCCGACGGGGACACCGCGCGGTGTGTGCTCGTCCCGCGCGGCGGCCGCGACGAACCGCCCGCGTACACGCTCTTCCGCGAACAGGCCGTCGGGGACTCCGCGTTCGTGGAGTCGCTGCGCGTCACCAGCAACCGCCCGGTGCCGACGACGGTCCATCTCGCGGTCACCGCCGACGCCGACTTCACCGACCAGTTCGAGCTGCGCTCCGACCACCGCACCTACACCAAGGCCGGGGCCGTCCGCTCCCGCCGCGTGCTCGGGCACGGCGTGGAGTTCGCCTACCGGCGCGGCGAGTGGCGGTCCGTCACGACCGTGACGGCCGATCCCCAGCCGGACGCCGTGGAGGAGACCGGCACCGGCGCCCGCCGTCTGTCGTGGGCCCTGGACCTCGAACCGCACGGCACCGCCGAGCTGACCCTGCGGGTCATGGCCCGCCCGCACGGCGACCGGCGTGCCCTGCGCGTGCCCCGCTCCCCCGCCGCCGTCCAGCGGCAACTGCGCTCCCAGGAGGACGAGTTCGTCCAGGGGGTGGCTTTCCCGGAGGGCTGGCCCGAGCTGGCCGCCGCCTGCACCCGGGGGCTCGCCGACCTCGCCGCCCTCCAGGTCCCGGCGACCGGCCCGGACGGCGAGGACCTGCGCGTCCCGGCCGCCGGCGCCCCCTGGTTCCTGACCCTGCTGGGCCGGGACGCCCTGCTGACCTCGCTGTTCGCGCTGCCCTACCGGCCGCGGCCGGCCGCCGCCACCCTGGCCGCGCTCGCCGCGACCCAGGCCACCGGAACCGGCGCCGACGGGATCGCCCAGCCCGGCAAGATCGTGCACGAGGTACGCCATGGCGAACTGGCCCACTTCGGCCAGGTCCCCTACGGCCGCTACTACGGCTCGGTCGACGCCACCCCGCTGTTCCTCGTCCTGCTCGGCTCGTACACCGAGCACACCGGCGACACGGGCCCGGCCCGCCGTCTCGAACCCCACGCCCGGGCCGCCGTCACCTGGATGCTCGACCACGGCGGCCTCACCTCGCGCGGCTACCTCGTCTACCGCGCCGACCAGGGCGGCCTCGCCAACCAGAACTGGAAGGACTCCCCCGGCGCCATCTGCTCGGCCGAAGGCACCCGCCCGCACGGCCCGGTGACGGCGGCGGGCGCCCAGGGCTACGCCTACGACGCCCTGCGCCGCACGGCGGGTCTCGCCCGTACGGTGTGGCAGGACACCACGTACGCCCATCTGTTGGAGCAGACGGCCGGGGATCTGCGCGACCGTTTCCAGCGGGACTTCTGGATGCCTGAGCACTCCTTCCCCGCCCTCGCGCTGGACGGCCGGGGCCAGCAGGTCGACGCGCTGGCCTCCGACGCCGGGCACCTGCTGTGGTCGGGGCTGCTGGACAAGGAGTACGGCGAACTGGTCGGCCGACGGCTCCTCGAACCGGACTTCTTCTCCGGCTGGGGCGTGCGCACCCTGGCCGCCGGGCAGCCGGCGTACCACCCGCTCTCCTACCACCGCGGCTCGGTCTGGCCGCACGACAACGCGCTGATCGCCCTGGGCCTGGCCCGCTACGGACTGCACGACGAGGCGCGGGCGATCGCCCACGGCCTGGTCGACGCGGCGGGCGCCACCGGCCACCGGCTCCCGGAGGTCCTCGCGGGCTACGACCGCGACACGCACCCGGAGCCGGTGCCGTACCCGCACGCGTGCGTGCGTGAATCCCGTTCCGCGTCAGCCCCGTTGGCGCTGCTCACGGCGGTCGGCGTGGTCTGAGGGCCGGTTGGGCTGCCGTTTGCCGGGTGTTTGCCGAGCGCTGGCCCGGCGGGCTGAACACACCTGGCGGGCGCACCGTAGGGAACAGTGGCGGACCCGCACCCCCACCCGGGTCCGCCACCTCACCTGTTCCGTACGGGAAGGACCTCCGGGTGCCTGTCTTCACACGCTCCAGCGACTCGTCGCAGCCTGGCGACGGCGTGTCCGAGGCCGAGGAGGAGCAGGCGGGCGGGGAGAGGGAGGAGGACGAGAGAGAGGCAGCGGCAGCACCCGGTCCGGGCCATGCCCCCTCCCCGACTCTGCCCGGGCACCGCCTCACCCGCCTCCGCGCCTGGCGCACCCGCCACCCCCGGGCCGCCCGCGCCCTTCGCCTCGCCACCACCGCCCTCGCCGCCGCCCTGGTCCTCGGGGCTCTGCTGCTGCCCAACACCCTCCCCGCCCTCAAGGCGGCCGGCTTCGCGCGGATCCCGGCCGAGGCGGTCATCGGGGCCGTCGTCGTGCTGGCGCTGCCGCGCCGGCCCCGGCTGGTGGCGGCGGTGCTGTACGGGCTGGGTCTCACCGTCCTGACCACGGTGAACCTGCTCGACATGGGGTTCAACGAGTACCTGGGCCGGGGTTTCAACGCCGCGCTCGACTGGGACCTGCTGCCCGACGCGCAGGCGTACGTCGAGGACACGCTGGGCGGGGGCGTCGCGACCGCCGTCACCGTCGGCGCCGTGGTGCTGGTGCTGCTGGTGGCGGCCGTCATGGTCGCGGCGACGATCCGGCTCGCGCACGTGCTGGCCCGCCACCGGGTGCGGGCGACCAAGGGCGCCCTGATCGCCGGCACCGTCTGGGTCACCTGCTCCGCACTGGGCCTGACCCTGTTCGGCGGCCCGATCGCCTCCGAGCGCGGGGCGGGTGCCCTCCGGGTGCACGCGCAGCGGACGGTGGAGTCGCTGCGGGACGAGGCGGCGTTCGTGCGGCAGTCGAAGGCGGACACCTTCGGGAACACCCCGCCCGGCGAACTGCTGCCGGACCTGCGCGGCAAGGACGTGATCTTCACGTTCATCGAGAGCTACGGCCGCAGCGCCATCGAGGACCCGGTCATGGCACCCGGCGTCGACCGGACCCTGGACGCGAGCACCGCCGCCCTGGAGAAGGCCGGGTTCGCCGCCCGCAGCGGCTGGCTGACCTCGGCGACGTACGGCGGCAGCAGCTGGCTCGGCCACTCCACGACCATGTCCGGCCTGTGGATCGACAACCAGCGGCGCTATCGCACGGTCAGCGCCGGCGACCACCTCACCCTCACCAAGGCCTTCCAGAAGACCGGCGCCTGGGACACGGTCGGCGTCATGCCGGGCGTGCAGAAGGGATGGCCGGAGGAGAAGTGGTACGGCCTCGACAAGCTCTACGACGCCTTCGACCTGGGCTACCAGGGGCCGAAGTTCAGCTGGTCGACCATGCCCGACCAGTACGCGCTGGAGGCGTTCCAGCGGCGGGTGCACGGGAAGAAGCGGGACAAGCCGCTGATGTCGTTCGTCATCCTGACCTCCAGCCACCAGCCCTGGGCGCCCATCCCGAAGATGGTCGGCTGGGACGAACTCGGCGACGGCTCGGTCTTCGACGCGATCCAGAAGGCGGGCAACAAGGCGTCGGACGTCATCACCGACACCACCAAGTCCCGCGAGGAGTACGGCAGGTCCATCCAGTACTCGGTCACCAGCCTCACCCAGTGGCTGGAGCGCTACGGCACCGACGACACCGTCCTGGTCTTCCTCGGCGACCACCAGCCCATCGCCCGGGTCAGCGGGAACGGAGCCAGCCGGGACGTGCCGGTGTCGATCGTCGCGAAGGACCCGAGGGTCCTGGACAAGGTAGCCGACTGGAACTGGACGGAGGGCCTCAAGCCCGGCCGCGACGCGCCCGTGTGGAAGATGAGCGCCTTCCGCGACCGCTTCCTGAAGGCGTTCGGCTCCACACCGCACCCCTCCAAGGGCTGATCAGCCGCCCGAGGTGTCGAGCTCGGCGTCCTCGCCGACTCCGGCGCAGTCGTAGGGGTCCTTCAGCCAGCCGTCCGGCAGCACCACGCGGTTGTTGCCGGAGGTGCGGCCCCGGGGCCCGTCGGCGCCGGTGGGCCAGGGCTGGTCGAGGTCCAGCTCGTCCAGGCCGGAGCGCAGCTCCTCCAGGGACGAGGTGATCGCGAGACGCTTGCGCATCTCGGAACCGACCGCGAAGCCCTTCAGGTACCAGGCGACGTGCTTGCGGAAGTCGATCACGCCCCGGGACTCGTCGCCGATCCACTCCCCGAGCAGGGTGGCGTGCCGGACCATGACGTCGGCGACCTCGCGCAGGGCGGGACGGGCGATGTCCTCGGTGCGGCCCTCGAAGGCGGCGACCAGGTCGGAGAAGAGCCAGGGCCGCCCCAGGCAGCCGCGGCCCACGACCACCCCGTCGCAGCCGGTCTCGCGCACCATCCGCAGGGCGTCCTCGGCCGACCAGATGTCGCCGTTGCCGAGCACCGGGATCTCCGGCACATGCTCCTTCAGCCGGGCGATGGCCTCCCAGTCGGCGGTGCCGCCGTAGTGCTGGGCGGCGGTGCGGCCGTGCAGGGCGATGGCGGTGACGCCCTCCTCGACGGCGATCCGGCCGGCGTCGAGGAAGGTGATGTGGTCGTCGTCGATGCCCTTGCGCATCTTCATCGTCACGGGCAGGTCGCCGGCGCCGGTGACGGCCTCGCGCAGGATGGCCCGCAGCAGGTTCCGCTTGTACGGCAGCGCGGAGCCGCCGCCCTTGCGGGTGACCTTCGGCACGGGGCAGCCGAAGTTGAGGTCGATGTGGTCGGCGAGGTCCTCCTCCGCGATCATGCGGACGGCCTTGCCGACGGTCACGGGGTCCACGCCGTACAGCTGGATGGAGCGGGGGCGCTCACTCGCGTCGAAGTGGATGAGCTGCATGGTCTTCTCGTTGCGCTCGACCAGCGCCCTGGTGGTGATCATCTCGCTGACGAACAGACCCTTGCCACCGCTGAACTCCCTGCACAGGGTGCGGAAGGGCGCGTTGGTGATCCCGGCCATGGGGGCCAGGACGACGGGGGGCCGGACGGTGTGCGGACCGATCTGGAGGGGCGTGGACATGCCTCCATTGTGCCGTGCAATGAGATGGCAAAATTCATTAGTTAGCCACACTATCGAAATGGGCGTACGATCGAGCGCATGCCCGAGCTCAGCCCCCGCCGCCGCATGCTGGTGCTCGCGATCTGCTGCATGAGCCTGCTGATCGTGAGCCTCGACAACACGGTCCTGAACGTGGCCCTGCCGTCCATGCAGCAGGACCTGCACGCGAGTACGTCGGGTCTGCAGTGGACGATCGACGCCTACACCCTCGTCCTCGCCTCCCTGCTGATGCTCGCGGGCTCCACCGCCGACCGGATCGGCCGCAAGCGGGTCTTCATGGCGGGCCTGGTCGTCTTCACCCTCGGCTCGGTGCTGTGCTCCCTCGCGCCGAACCTGGAGGCGCTGATCGCGTTCCGCACGGTGCAGGCGGTGGGCGGCTCGATGCTGAACCCGGTCGCCATGTCGATCATCACCAACACCTTCACCGACCCGCGCGAGCGGGCCCGGGCCATCGGCGTCTGGGGCGCGGTCGTCGGCATATCGATGGCCGCGGGCCCCCTGGTCGGCGGCCTCCTGGTCGACTCCGTCGGCTGGCGCTCCATCTTCTGGATCAACCTGCCGGTGGGGCTCGCGGCCCTGCTGCTCACCCTGCGCTTCGTGCCCGAGTCCCGCGCGCCGCGCGCCCGCCGCCCCGACCCCGTCGGGCAGGTGCTGGTGATCGCGCTGTTCGGCTCGCTCACGTACGCGATCATCGAGGCGCCGAGCACCCCGTTCCGGTCGATCGCGCCGCTGGCCGTCCTCGCCCTCGCTGCCCTGGCGGGACTGCTCCTCTACGAGCCGCGCCGCGAGGAACCTCTGATCGACCTGCGTTTCTTCCGGTCGGCGCCGTTCAGCGGGGCGACGCTCATCGCGATCGGCGCGTTCGCCGCGCTCGGCGGCTTCCTGTTCCTGTCGACGCTGTATCTGCAGAACGTCCGCGGTCTGACCGCCCTGGAGGCGGGCCTGTGGATGCTGCCGATGGCGGTCCCGACGTTCCTGTGCGCGCCGCTGTCGGGCCGGCTGGTGGGCTCGCGCGGCCCACGTCTGCCGCTGCTGATCGCGGGCTTCGCGATGACGACGAGCGGTGTCCTGTTCGCCGCGTTCGAGGCGGAGACCTCGAACGTCACGCTCTTCGCCGGCTACGTCCTGTTCGGCATCGGCTTCGGTTTCGTCAACGCGCCCATCACCAACACGGCGGTGTCCGGCATGCCGCGCGCCCAGGCGGGGGTGGCGGCAGCGGTCGCCTCCACGAGCCGCCAGCTTGGCCAGACGCTGGGGGTGGCCGTGGTGGGCGCGGTGCTCGCCTCGGGCGTCGGCTCGTCCCCGTACCGGGACGTGTTCGTGTCCGCGGCACGGCCCGGGTGGTGGATCCTCGCCGTGTGCGGGTTCGCGGTGCTGGCGCTCGGGGCGGTGACGAACGGGCGCTGGGCCCGGGGGACCGCCGAGCGGGCGGCCGAGCGGCTGGAGGCGGCGGAGGTGCGGGATGTGGTCGTGGCCGCGGAGCGGGCCTGAAGCGTCCACGAACGGCCCCACCGCTGGTCGGCGGACGACCTCCGGGCCGCGACGGCGGATCGCGTCATCGGACTCTGCGCGCCCGGCGCAGTGGCCACACGACGAGAACGACCAAGCCCGTCACCTGTCGTGAAGGGACACACCCATACTCCCGCGAGTCGCGCGAAACCGGCCGGTTGTCCCCCAGTACGTAAACACCGCCTGCCGGTACGTCAACGCGCTTCAGCCCGCATACGCCGTCCGTCAGGAAATCATCACCGACAAGGACGCTGTCCCCGCCTGTGGCGGCCACCCGCTTGACCATCCTGCGCCGGCTGCTTTCTCCCTCCGGGCCCTTGGCGTCAGCAGTGAAGACCACGATCTGGCCGCGAGCGGGGAAACACCGCGTCAGCACTGTCCTCCGGATCACCAGGAGCCGGTCATCAACGAGTAGCGTCGGCGCCATGGACTCAGATACCACGCGAACGAAATATGCGAATGAAGCGATAACCGAGAATGTCAGCGTCAAACCGGCCAGGTAAACAAGCTCCGCAATGTGCACTGATCACTCCCTGAGTCCCCGACCCTCGGAGGGTCGGCTTGCTCAACCAACCCTCCGGAACGGGCCCGCACGGCTCGTCAGCTCATTGCCATCCTGAAGTCAGGGATGGCTGCGGATTGATCTGCTCCCACCCTGAAAGCAGCCGAGGCTCGCCTCACCTGATACTTGACGTCTCCCAGGAGCACGGGCCCACTTGTCTGCGCCGAGAACGGAGCCGGAAGAAGACCCTCGTCGAATTCCTCGGGGGTGACGATGTCCAACTCGACGTAGGAGGCCGGTTCGGAGATCAGCCGGGTCAGCTCCAGCGGGAACCAGACCGAATCCGTCTTGAAGGAGTAGTGCACACTGCCACCGGGCACGAAGTTGACGTACTCCGATGAGTCGGTCCGTGCGCTGTGGAAGTATGAACGGAGGAAGAGATCCTGCCGTCGGCCGTTATAGACGATCACGGCACGCTGGAGTACCAGGCTGCAAGCTACGAACGATCCCGGATCAGAGACGTTCGGATGATCCACCAGCGTCATGAAGATGCGGTGACCATTGTCGAGGTAGCTTCCGAATACGCTCATGGCCTCGGGCTCCATCTCG
Source organism: Streptomyces luteogriseus (assembly GCF_014205055.1). Lineage (NCBI taxonomy): Bacteria > Bacillati > Actinomycetota > Actinomycetes > Kitasatosporales > Streptomycetaceae > Streptomyces > Streptomyces luteogriseus. The sequence goes on along the minus strand of NZ_JACHMS010000001.1, from coordinate 5,910,848 downwards.
ATTCCATGGCGTTCCTGCCAGCGCACCAGTTCGTCAGGAGTCCAAGCCATGCTCGCGTTGAACACCTCGGATGTGCGAAGGTTCTCCAGGTACTTCTCCGGATAGCCCGCCGGAATTCCTGTCCCTGTCACCTCCTCCACCCGCTCGAATATGCCACCGTTCCCCAGCTTCACCCGCGCCTCTTCGGGTGCGGGGCCCGCCCACGTGACAACGAGTCCGTCATCGAAATGCATCGGCGCGTCGCCACACTTCAGGTCGGCATGGACGGACCGCGAAGAGCGGACCATCAAGCCGACCAGGATGATTGCCGCACACGTCATGATGACACTGAGCATAGGAATTCCCCGTCTCCTGGCAGTCCGAATCCCAACATCGGGAATCTTCTGGGACGCATACCACCGTAACTGCCGCCACCAGGGTCCGCATCTGCGCAGCGGACGCCTCGCCAGACCTCAAGAAGGTCGCGCATTCGAATATGTAGCCGTCAATAATTGACGATTCCACGCAGACTGGACCAGCACTGAAACAGGGCCGTGAAACGGCCTTGTTCCGACATGCAGGCGAGCGGAACTTCTCCTAGTGTGAATTTCACGCCGATTCAGATGTGATGTCGAGGCGCATGTGTGCCATGGCGGCAGAGGTCATCGCGATCCGAGATCCGGGTAGAAGGCGCCGCGGCGACGGCGGAGTCCGGCGTTCCGCGAGCCGACACGGGATTGTCGGCGCGGGTAGACGCCGCGAACCGCTACAAGGCCGGTGTGGTCAGCCCGATGGAACACCCACCAGGAGTGCCCCAAGGAGTCCACCATGAGCACACAACGCTCCCTCTTCCGCCGCTCCCGCTCCGCATCCGCGTCTCTTCCGCGGAGAATCGTCGGCGGCCTCGCCGAGTATGTCGACCGGCGCATCGGCTGGGACAAGCTGGCCGTGCTTCCTGGCCTGGCGGTCCTCTTCGGACTGCGCATGAAGCTCCGTCAGGAGAACCTCCACGACACCACGCACCTGCCCTCGGTCAACCTTCCCGATCCCGGGCCGAAGTCCGAGAAGCACAAGGTCAACCGAAGCGCCGACGGCAGCTTCAACGATCTTGACGAGCCTCGGATGGGCATGGCGGGCACACGCTTCAACCGCAACATCCCGCTGGACAAGATCCCGTCGGCCACACCCGAGGACGTTCTCTCCCGGCCCAACCCGCGCGAGGTCAGCCGAGCCCTGCTCACCCGTCACGAGTTGATCCCGGCCGAGTCAGTGAACTCCCTCATCTCCACCTGGCTGCAGTTCATGATCCGCGACTGGTTCAGCCACGGTACGAGCCCTGAGGACCGGCCCTGGGAAGTGCCCCTCATGGACGACGATCCATGGCCGGAGCGCCCGATGCGGATCACGCGGACACCCGACGACCCGACCCGGGACCCGCGGGCGGGTGCCGACATGCCCGACACGCGCGTCAACGTCTCCTCCCACTGGTGGGACGCGTCGCAGGTCTATGGGTCGAGTGAGGCGGAGCAACGCCAACTGCGCACCGGCGAGCTGGGCAGGCTGCGGCTGTGGGACGACGAGCAGACCCCGTTCCCCGACCCCTCACGCGACCCGTCGCGGGTGCCCGGCTTCTGGCTGGGCTTGGTGATCATGCAGAACTTGTTCGCCCGGGAACACAACGCCATCTGCGACCACTTGCACGCCGCGTATCCGTCCTGGGACGACGAGGAACTGTTCCAGCGGGCGCGGCTCGTCAACTCCGCACTCATCGCCAAGATCCACACCGTGGAGTGGACGCCGGCCGTGATCAGTCATCCCACGACCGTCAAGGCCCTGCAGACCAACTGGTGGGGCGTCGCGGGGGAACGCGTCCACAACCTTCTCGGCCGGATCAGCGGCAGCGAGCTCGTCAGCGGCATCCCCGGCGCGAAAACGGATCACTACGGCGCCCCGTTCGCCCTCACCGAGGAGTTCGTGGCCATCTACCGCATGCATCCGCTGATCCGCGACGATTGGCACCTGCGCTCCGCCGTCGACGACGAGACCCTGCGCCATTGCACTTTGCGCGACATCTCCGGACCCGAGGCGCTGAAAGTCCTCGAGACCACGAGCATGGCCGACCTGCTCTACAGTTTCGGCACGCTCCACCCGGGTCTGGTCACCCTGCACAACTTCCCGAAGTTTCTCCAGGAGTTCCAGCGCCCCGACGGGCACCTGCAGGACCTTGCCGCCACCGACATCCTGCGCAGCCGGGAGCTGGGCGTCCCCCGCTACAACGAGTTCCGACGGCTTCTGCGGATGAAGCCCGCGGCAAGCTTCGAGGATCTGACAGACAACCCAGTGTGGGCCGATGAGATCAAGCGGCTGTACGGGAACGACATCGAGAAGGTCGACCTGACGATCGGGATGTACGCCGAGAGGCTTCCGGCCGGGTTCACCTTCAGCAACACCGCGTTCCGCATCTTCATCCTGATGGCTTCGGTCAGGTTGAGCAGTGACCGCTTCTTCACCGAGTACTACACCCCGGAGGTGTACTCCAAGGCCGGAATGGCCTGGATCGACGACAACACCATGGCCACGGTGATCCTCCGGCACCACCCGGAGCTGCGCCCGGCCCTGGCGGGGCTGACCAATGCGTTTGTGCCCTGGCACACGGCACAGTCCGGCACGGGCGGTTCCTGACAGCCGTGCTTCCCCGTGTCTCACAACTGGATAACTCGCTCCCGGGCAAAGCCCTGTTGATGTTGGTCATGCTGCACACTCCTTGCTGCGAGCAGACCGGATCCGCCGGCTTCCTGGACGCGGGAGACGTCGTGGCGCACATCGACACCAGCAAGGTCAGCCGCTGGGACCAGCACGGCCGGGAGCACGTGGTGCGCGTGCAGCGCACGGGCGTACAGCGGACGATCAGCTGCGACACCTGCGGCTGGCGCAGAAAGGCCCAGTTCCTGCCCTGGCTGAAGGCCGAGGAACACCTGGCGGAGGCCCATCAGGCGACGGTGGACCCGACGGCGGCGTGAACGGGAGGGCCTGGAAGGACGAGCCCTCAGTAGAGGATCGACGGCAGGTACGCCCCGTCGGGCCGGTTGTACAGGCCGATGGTCATCAGGCTCATCAGCTGCACGACCGCATCAGGCGGCGGCCCACGCCCGCGTTCTGCACCGTGGGGTCGACGGTGACGGGCCCTATCCCGACGACGGTCGAGCGTTCGTCGAGGAAGTTGCTGCCCACGATCCGCCCGTCGCGTTCGGCGACGACGCTGTAGAAGCCCGGGTGCGTCAGGGCTCCCTCGATCAGCGCGACACCCACCTCGGGGTTCGGAAAGTCGGGTGGGAATCCGTGCTCCTGGGCGATGCCGGAGAAGGCCTCGTAGCAGATCCTTCCGCAGTCTGCGGCATCGTCCGCAGTGCCCGGACGCAGTATGAGGTCCACGACCGCCATCCCCTTCTCAGCGCCCCGCGCGGCGACTCACCCCTCACTTTCCATCCTGTGCCCCTCCCGGCCGGGGTGCACCCGGTGGGTACTGCGACGCCGTTCAGGGGTCCTGGCGCCATGAGCGCAAGGACGCCTCAGGGCCGCAGCCCCCGCACCAGCAGATCCGTGACCGCCGCGAAGTCCCCCTCGATCCCGGGCTGTTTCCACTCCCGGGCGTAGGACGGATCGTGGAAGCGGCCCGTGGCCTGGAAGACCGCGCGGGCCGAGGCCTCCGGGTCCGTGGCGGCGAAGTCGCCGTTCTCCACGCCCGCCTGGATGATGCGGGTCAGCTGGGATTCCAGGTCGGTGATGTGCTCACCGACCGCCGAGCCGTTCTCGTCGGTGAGGACCATGTAAGTGGCGAACAGTTCCGGGTCCTCGCCCGCCTTGCGGCGCTTCGCGGCGAACAGCGCGGCGAGCCAGTCCCGCAGCCGGTCCTCCGGGACGCGGTCGTCCGCGGCGGCGATCCCGGACAGCTGCCCGGACGTGCGGTCCAGCCAGCGCTTGGTGACCGCCTCGCGCAGCGCCGCCTTGGTGCGGAAGTGACGGTAGACGCTGCCGTGGCTGACGCCGAGCGCGCGGGCCACGTCCACCACGGTGGCCTTGGCCGGGCCGTGGCGGCGCAGCACCTCCTCGGTCGCCTCCAGGATGCGCTCGGCGGTCAGGATCTCGCTGGTCGGTGCCATGCCCCTGACCGTACCCAAAGCCCGGTTCAGCTCTCGAGGTGAGCCATCTGGGCCGCCGGGTAACGGTCGCCTGCGGCGGCACCGGGCGGTACGGCCTCCTCGATCGCGGCCAGGTCGGCCGAGTCCAGCGTCACGTCCAGCGCGCCGAGCGCCTCCGTGAGCCGGTCGCGGCGGCGTGCGCCGACCAGGGGCACGAGGTCCTCGCCGCGGGAGAGCACCCACGCGATGGCGATCTGCGCGACGCTGACGCCCTTCTGCTCGGCGATCTTCCGCAGCGCCTCGACGAGGTTCAGGTTGTGCCGGAGGTTGTCGCCCTGGAAGCGCGGCGACATCGCCCGGAAGTCGCCGGCGCCGAGCTGCCGGTCCGCGGTGAAGTGGCCGGAGATCAGGCCCCGGGAGAGCACCCCGTACGCCGTGATGCCGATGCCCAGCTCGCGGGTGGTGGGCAGGATCTCGTCCTCGATGCCGCGGGAGATGAGGGAGTACTCGATCTGGAGGTCGGATATGGGTGCCGTGGCCGCGGCCCGGCGGATCGTCCCGGCGCCGACCTCGCTGAGGCCGATGTGCCGTACGTAGCCCTTCTCGACGAGTTCCGCTATCGCGCCGACCGTCTCCTCGATGGGCACGTCCGGGTCGAGGCGGGCGATGCGGTAGACGTCGATGTGGTCGACGCCGAGCCGCTGAAGGGAGTGGGCGGCGAAGTTCTTCACGGCGGCGGGCCGGCCGTCGTAGCCCAGCCAGCTGCCGTCCGGGCCCCGCAGCGCGCCGAACTTGACGCTGACCAGGGCCTGCTCGCGCCGGGCCGCCGGGGCGGCGCGCAGGGCCTCGCCGATCAGCATCTCGTTGTGGCCCATGCCGTAGAAGTCGCCGGTGTCGAGCAGGGTGACGCCCGCTTCGAGCGCCGCGTGGAGGGTCGCGATGGATTCGACCCGGTCCGCCTCGCCGTACAGCGCGGACATGCCCATGCAGCCGAGACCGAGGGCGGAGACCTGGGGGCCGGTGGTTCCGAGGGTTCGGGTTCGCATCGTCATGCCGTCCACTGTGCCATGACGGATGACAGATTTCAATATCTGTCATTCCATATTTGTCATCCGCCTCGAGAGCCGCGGCACGCCCCCGGCTACCGCGCCGTGACCGCCAGCTTCGCGCCCAGTGCCACGAACGACCCCGCGAATCCCCGCCGCAGCCACGCCATCACCCGGGGCCGCCCGATCACATGGCTGCGCACCGACGCGGCCAGCACCCCGTACGCGGCGAACACCACGAAGGTCGCCAGCATGAAGACCCCGCCGAGCCCCGCCATGCGCAGCACCGCGTGCGGCTCCCCGGGGCTCACGAACTGCGGCAGGAACGCGAAGAAGAAGATCGTCAGCTTCGGGTTGAGGATGTTGATCAGCACCCCGCGCACGATCACCCGCCGCGCCGACACCTCCGGGGTCGCCTCCCGCTCCGCCACCACGAGCGCCTCCTTGTCCCGCACCGTCGCCCACGCCATGTACAGCAGATAGGCGACTCCCGCGTACTTGAGCACCTGGAAGGCGGTGGCGCTCGCGTGCAGCAGCGCGGCGACGCCGGTGACTGTGGCCAGCAGGTGCGGCACGATCCCGAGCGTGCAGCCGACGGCCGCGACGACACTCGCGCGGCGCCCCCGGGAGAGCGCGGCGGCGAGGGTGTAGACGACGCCGGTGCCCGGCGTGGCGACGACGACAAGGGTGGTCAGCAGGAACGCGATGCTCATGCCGTCACCCTGGCGCGCCCCCGCGGCCCGGGAACAGGACCAATCGACCCCGGTGCTACGGGACCAATCCCCCGCACCTCAGCGACCCCAAGGGCCCCACCGTTCGACACACTTCACAGCCGCTCGGACAATGGAAGGTGCCGGTGAGCGGTCTCCCCGGCGGCGCCCGCCCACCGGTCGCGCGGAGTTCTGCGCCGCCCGAGGGAGCGCGCCATGACGATCCGTATCGCCACCTTCAACACGGAGAACCTCTTCCGCCGCCCCATGGTCTTCCGCCTCTCGGGCGACAAGCAGCGCCGCGAGGTCCTCGACGACTACGCCGAGCTGGTCTCCCTCCTGGAGAAGGAGACCTACGACGACGACACCAGGACCCGCGTCGCCGCGCTCCTCAAGAAGCACCGGGTGCACGACTCGCGCGGCGACAGGCCGTTCTTCATCAACGAAACACGCGGCCAGGGCACGCTCTTCAGGACGAAGGGCGGCGGCGAGAACGTCACCTTCGAGGTCGTGGCCAAAGGCCGCTCGGGGTGGACCGGCTGGGTGGAGCTGGTCCGTGACGACCTCGACTGGGCGGCCGTGCACAACACCGGCCGGGTGATCGCCGAGGTCGACGCCGACATCCTGCTCACGGTGGAGGTGGAGGACCGCACGACCCTGCGCCGCTTCAACGAGCAGGTGCTGGGCGCCGACCTGAAGAAGACGCCGTACCCGTACGACATGGTGATCGACGGCAACGACCCGCGGGGCATCGACGTGGGCGTGCTCAGCCGCCACCCGATCACGTCCCTGCGGACCCACGTCTTCGACCCGGACCCGGACCACCCCGGCGAGCGCCTGTTCAGCCGGGACTGCCCCGAGTACGAGCTCCAGACCGGCGGCACCCCGCTGTGGCTGCTCGGCAACCACCTCAAGAGCCAGAGCGGCGACGACCCGGAACTGCGCGTCGCCCAGGCCCGGCGGGTGGCGTCGATCTACCAGACGGCACTGGAGCGTTCCCCGTACGTCGTGGTCGCCGGCGACCTCAACGACGAGCCGTCCAGCGAGGCGATCGGGGCGCTGCTGGGCACGGGCCTGCGGGACGTGATGAGTCACCCGTCCTACCGGGGCGCCCCGGGCACCCACGGCACGGGCACCTCCGAGAGCCAGAAGCTCGACTACGTGCTGCTGCCGCCGCCGCTGTGGGATCAGGTGCAGCACGTGGAGGTCGAACGGCGCGGCGTCTGGGCGCCGTCCACCATCAAGTCCTTCGACACCGTCACCTCGAAGTGGAACCGCGCCTCGGACCACGCGGCGGTCTACGTCGACCTCGACCTGTGAAACGCGGCGGTGCCGGGCCCCTCCGAGGAGGAACCCGGCACCGTGGCACGGGAAAAGGCGGTCAGCAACCGATCAGACGGGACGCCAGGTAGCCCTCGATCTGGTCGAGGGAGACGCGCTCCTGCTTCATCGTGTCGCGCTCGCGGACGGTCACCGCGTTGTCCTCGAGGGTGTCGAAGTCGACGGTCACGCAGAACGGCGTACCGATCTCGTCCTGGCGGCGGTAGCGACGGCCGATGGCGCCGGCGTCGTCGAACTCGATGTTCCAGTTCTGCCGGAGCGCCTGGGCGAGGCCCTTGGCCTTCGGGGAGAGCTCGGGGTTGCGGGACAGCGGCAGCACCGCGACCTTCACCGGGGCGAGGCGGTGGTCGAGGCGCAGCACGGTGCGCTTCTCCATCTTGCCCTTGGCGTTGGGGGCCTCGTCCTCGATGTAGGCGTCCAGCAGGAACGCCAGCATCGCGCGGCCGACACCGGCCGCGGGCTCGATGACGTACGGAGTCCAGCGCTCGCCGGCCTCCTGGTCGAAGTAGGTGAGGTCCTGGCCGGAGGCCTTGGAGTGGGCGCCGAGGTCGTAGTCGGTGCGGTTGGCCACACCCTCGAGCTCGCCCCACTCACTGCCGCCGAAGGAGAACCGGTACTCGATGTCGGCGGTGCGCTTGGAGTAGTGGGAGAGCTTCTCCTTCGGGTGCTCGTACCACCGCATGTTCTCCTCGCGCAGGCCGAGACCGGTGTACCAGTTCCAGCGCTGCTCCATCCAGTACTCCTGCCACTTCTCGTCCTCGCCCGGCTTGACGAAGAACTCCATCTCCATCTGCTCGAACTCGCGGGTGCGGAAGATGAAGTTGCCGGGCGTGATCTCGTTGCGGAAGGACTTGCCCATCTGGGCGATGCCGAACGGCGGCTTGCGGCGCGAGGTGGTCTGCACCTGGGAGAAGTTGGTGAAGATGCCCTGCGCGGTCTCGGGCCGCAGGTAGGCGACGGAGCCGGAATCCTGGGTCGGGCCGAGGTGGGTGGACAGCAGACCCGAGAACTGCTTGGGCTCGGTGAACTGGCCCTTGTTGCCGCAGTTGGGGCAGTTGACGTCGGCCAGGCCGTTCTCCGGCAGGCGCTTGTGCTTGGCCTCGTAGGCCTCCTCCAGGTGGTCCGCGCGGAACCGCTTGTGGCAGGAGGTGCACTCGGTCAGCGGGTCCGTGAAGGTGGCGACGTGACCGGAGGCGACCCAGACCTCGGGGGCCAGGATGACGGACGAGTCGATACCGACGACGTCCTCGCGCGACGTCACCATGTAGCGCCACCACTGGCGCTTGAGGTTCTCCTTGAGCTCGACACCGAGGGGGCCGTAGTCCCAAGCGGCGCGCTGGCCGCCGTAGATCTCACTACAGGGGAATACGAAGCCACGGCGCTTGCTCAGGCTGACGATGGTGTCGATCTTGTCGGCGGCCACGGTGCTCTCTTCATTACGACGACGGGCGACGAAGCGAGATGCTTCCAGCGAATGACTCAGGTTACCGGCGGGGACGCCCCCTCAATCAAATCGCTCCCCCTCCGAGGCCCTCAAGGCCCCGGTCGGGACGTTTGTTGACAACGGTTTCCATATTTGTTGAAAATGAGTGTCATGAACGTACGACGACGCCTCATACCCGCCGCCCTGGCCTCCGCCCTCGGCCTCGGCGCCCTGACCGCCTGCTCCAGCGACAGCGCGGCGACGGGCAACACGGACAAGTTCGACGTCGTCGCGTCGTTCTACCCGATGGCCTTCCTCGCCGAGCAGATCGGCGGCGCCCACGCGAACGTCACCAGCCTGACCGAGCCCGGCCAGGAGCCGCACGACCTGGAGCTCAGCACCCAGCAGCGTGCGCAGCTGGAGGAGGCCGACGCGGCGCTCTACCTCAAGGGCCTCCAGCCCGCCGTCGACGAGGCCGTCGGCCAGACCGGCATCAACACCAAGATCGACGCGGCCACGCTCACCCCCCTCGAGGACCACGGCACCGGCGGCCACGGCCACGAAGGTGAGGAAGGACACTCCGAGGAGGAGGGCCACGCCGAGGAGGAGGAGCACGGCCGCGACCCGCACGTCTGGCTCGACCCGGTGAAGTACGCCGAGATCGCCCAGGGCGTCGGCAAGGCCTTCGAGAAGGCCGACCCGGACCACGCGGCCGACTACAAGAAGAACACCGCGGCCCTGGTCACCAAGCTGAAGGGCCTCGACGGCGACTTCGAGAACGGCCTGAAGAACACCAAGTCCAAGGTCTTCTTCACCAACCACGCCGCCTTCGGCTATCTCGCCGAGCGCTACGGCCTCACCCAGGAGGCCATCTCCGGCGTCGAACCCGACAGCGAGCCCAGCGCCGCCCGCGTGCGGGAGCTCCAGCAGGAGGCCAAGGCCGACGGCGTCACCACCGTCTTCTACGAGACACTGGTCTCCGACAAGACCGCGAAGACCCTCGCCCGGGACGCGAACCTGAAGACGGACGTCCTCGATCCCCTGGAGGGCATCACCGACCGGTCCCGCGGCGACGACTACTTCCAGGTCATGGAAGCCAACCTCAAGGCCCTGCAGAAGGCCCTGGGAGCCAAGTGATCGACCCATCGGAGGACGGCATGACCGAGCCCGTCGTATCCCTGCGCGGCGTCCGCGCGGACCTGGGCTCGCGCCCCGTGCTGCGCGGCATCGACCTCACCCTGCACCGCGGCGAGGTCGTCGCGCTGCTCGGCGCGAACGGCTCCGGCAAGTCCACGGCCGTGCGCAGCATCATCGGCCAGGTGCAGACCGGCGCCGGCGCCATCGAGCTGTTCGGCGTGGACCGCAGGCGGTTCCGCGACTGGCACCGTGTGGGCTACGTCCCGCAGCGCACCACGGCCGCCGGCGGCGTGCCCGCCACGGTGACCGAGGTGGTCTCCTCCGGCCGCCTGTCCCGGGCCCGCTTCGGCGTCCTGCGCAAGGCCGACCACGCGGCCGTACGACGCGCCCTGGACCTCGTCGGCATGGCCGACCGGGCCAAGGACTCCGTCGACGCCCTCTCCGGCGGCCAGCACCAGCGCGTCCTCATCGCCCGCGCGCTCGCCTCCGAACCCGAGCTGCTGATCATGGACGAGCCGATGGCCGGCGTCGACCTGGCCAGCCAGGAGGTCCTCGCGCACACGCTGCGCGAGCAGGTCTCGCGGGGCACGACCGTGCTGCTCGTGCTGCACGAACTGGGCCCCCTGGAACCCCTGATCGACCGGGCGGTCGTCCTGCGCGACGGCTGCGTCGTCCACGACGGGCCGCCCCCGAAGGCCGTCGGACAGCACGCCCTGCCCGGCCACGACCACGTGCACCCGCACGCACCCGCGGGCGCCGAACCGATCCGCACGGGACTGCTGAGCTGATGGACTTCCTCGACTACGCCTTCATGCAGCGGGCGCTGCTCGCCGCCGTCCTGGTCGGCATCACCGCCCCCGCGGTCGGCATCTACCTGGTCCAGCGCCGCCAGGCCCTGATGGGCGACGGCATCGGCCACGTCGCGATGACCGGCGTCGGCCTCGGCTTCCTGCTGACCTGGTCCCCGGTGTGGATGGCGACCCTCGTCTCCGTCCTCGGCGCGGTCCTCATGGAACTGATCCGCTGGTACGGCAAGACCCGCGGCGACATCGCCCTCGCGATGCTGTTCTACGGCGGCATGGCCGGCGGTGTGATGTTCATCAACCTCGCGCCGACGGGCTCCAACGCCAACCTGACGTCGTACCTGTTCGGCTCCCTGTCGACGGTGTCCGACTCGGACGTCACCGCGATCTGCGTCCTGGCCGCCTTCGTCGTACTGGTCACCCTCGGCCTGCGGCGGCAACTGTTCGCGGTCAGCCAGGACGAGGAGTTCGCCCGCGTGACGGGCCTGCCGGTGCGCGTGCTGAACCTGTTGACGGCCGTCACCGCGGCCGTCACGGTGACGGTGGCGATGCGGGTGGTCGGGCTGCTGCTGGTCAGCGCGCTGATGGTGGTGCCCGTGGCGGCCGCCCAGCAGATCTCCCGCAGCTTCGCCGCCACTTTCGCGATCGCCGTCGCCATCGGCGTCAGCGTGACGATCGGCGGCACCGTCACCTCGTACTACCAGGACGTGCCGCCCGGCGCGACGATCGTGCTGCTGACCATCGGCGCGTTCATCGTGCTGACGGCGCTCGCGGTCCCGCTGGCCCGCCGCCGCGCCCGCGCGGCGGCGGCCTCGGACGGCACGGCCGACCCCGCAGAGTGCGCGATCCCGGGCAGCCGGGCGTCGGCCGACGAAGTCGGCGTCTGACCGCCCCCACCCCGGGCTGGCACAATGGCCCGGGCAAGGCAGACGTAGGGAGGCAACGGTGACGACCGCTGGACCGTCCGTGAAGGGCCGCGCCACCAAGCAGCGGGCCGCTGTGGCGGCGGCCCTGCAGGAGGTCGACGAGTTCCGCAGCGCGCAGGAACTGCACGACATGCTCAAGCACAAGGGCGACTCGGTCGGGCTCACCACGGTCTACCGCACCCTGCAGTCCCTCGCCGACGCCGGTGAGGTCGACGTCCTGCGCACGGCCGACGGCGAGTCGGTCTACCGGCGTTGTTCCACCGACGACCATCACCACCACCTCGTGTGCCGCGGGTGCGGCAAGGCCGTCGAGGTCGAGGGGCCGGCCGTGGAGAAGTGGGCCGAGTCCATCGCCGCGGAGCACGGCTATGTGAATGTGGCTCATACGGTGGAGATCTTCGGCACGTGCGCCGACTGTGCGGGGGCCTCCGGCGGTTGAGCGGTTGATCGCCGTGGGGGTGCGGGTTCGTTGCCGGGTGCGGGTGCGTGGGGGTTGTTCGCGCAGTTCCCCGCGCCCCCTGAGGTCGGAAGCCTCCTACGTAAGCCGGGCGCTCAGCCCGCGGCGGACGAGCAGGGACAGGGCGGTGGAGGCCAGGATCACGGCGCCGCCCACGCGCAGGATGAGGTCGTAGGCGGCCTCCGGGCCGGTCTCGGGGGTGAGCGAGGTGATGGCCGCCGCCACGGCCGCCAGGCCGATGGCGCCGAGCGTGACCAGGGCGGTGAGGACGACGCCCGAGGCCTCTCCGGCGCGGGCGGGCGAGACGACCTGCTGGGTGGCGACACTGGCGAAGGTCCAGCCGAGGCCCAGCCCGAGCGCGCACCAGGTGAAGACGGGCAGGTAGACCCACCAGGACCGGGCGAAGCTCAGCCCGATCATGCCGGTGCCCGCGATGGCCCCGGCCAGTGCCATGACGCTGGTGGCGCGCATCCGGCCGGACAGCCAGGCGCCGATGGGCCCCGAGCAGGCCACCATCACGGCCGGAGCGAGGAAGACCGTGCCGGACAGGATCGCCGACAGGCCCCGCACCTGCTGCAACTGGAGCGTGGCGAGGAACACGGTGACGGCGTAGCCCATGTTGGCGACCGACCCCATCACGGTGACGAGGCTGAAGCGGAGGTTGCGGAACAGCCGGAAGTCGACCAGCGGATGCCGGCAGGTCCGCTCCCGCAGGACGAAGAGCCCGCCGGCCACCACGGCGACCCCGAACAGGGCGAGCGTGCGGGCGTGGTCCCACCCCCAGGCGCTCCCCCGCTCCACGGCCAGGGTCAGCGCGCCCAGGCTCGTCGCCACGGCCACACAGCCCGGCAGGTCGATCCGGCGCGGGGCGCTCTCGTCCCGCGAGTCGGGGACGCAGCGCAGGGCGATCAGCAGGGAGAGGGCGCTGAGCGGGGCCAGCAGCCAGAAGATCCACCGCCAGCCCGGCCCGTCGGTGAAGCCGCCGCCGACGAACGGTCCGAGGGCGGTGCCGACGTTGGCGATGCCGAACATCGCCCCGAGCGCCCGGGCCCGGGCCTCCTCGGGAAAGGCGTTGGTGATCACGGAGACCGACACGGGGAAGATCAGCGCCGCGCCCGCGCCCTGCACGATCCGGGCCACGACGAGCACCCCGAGGCTCGGCGCGAGGGCGCAGCCGACGGAGGCGGCGGCGAACAGCCCGGTCCCGGCCAGCAGGACCGGCCGCCGGCCGAGGAGATCACCCAGCCGCCCCCCGACGATGAACAGGCAGCCGACGGCGAGCATGTACGCGGACAGCGTCCACTGGGCCGCGGAGACGGTCGTGTCCAGCTCGTCGGAGATCCCGGGGATGGCCAGGTTGAGCGCGAAGAAGTCCAGCTGGATGCAGAGCAGGGCCAGCGAGGCCGCGACGAAGACCCCGGTCTGTTTCGTGGTCCGCCGGGGTGCGCCGACGGCGGTGGAACCCATGCCATCAGGACACCGCCGCTGCGGCCCGGCTGCCACTGGAGGGGCCTGTCGGGCCGCAGCGGCGGCTGCGACGGATGAGGCCGCCGGGCCTGGCGTGTTACTGCTGCTCGCCCTCCATGGCCAGCAGCTCCTCGTTCGGGACGGCCCCGCCGAAGCGCCGGTCCCGCGAGGCGAACTCCAGGCAGGCCCGCCACAGGTCACGCCGGTCGAAGTCCGGCCACAGCACGTCCTGGAAGACCATCTCGGCGTAGGCGCTCTGCCAGATCAGGTAGTTGGAGGTGCGCTGCTCGCCGCTGGGCCGCAGGAACAGGTCCACGTCCGGCATGTCCGGGTAGTACATGTACTTGGCGAAGGTCTTCTCGCTGACCTTGGAGGGGTCGAGCCTCCCGGCCTTCACGTCCTCCGCCATGGCCTTGGCCGCGTCGGCGATCTCCGCCCGGCCGCCGTAGTTCATGCAGAAGTACAGGGTCAGCCGGTCGTTGTCCTTGGTCTGCTCCTGGGCGATCTGGAGCTCCTTGGCGACCGAGCGCCACAGCTTGGGCATACGACCGACCCAGCGCACCCGGATGCCCAGCTCGTCGAGCTGGTCGCGGGTCTTGCGGATGAAGTCCCGGTTGAAGTTCATCAGGAAGCGCACCTCGTCGGGCGAGCGCTTCCAGTTCTCGGTGGAGAAGGCGTACAGGGAGATGGCGCCGACGCCCATCTCGACGGCCCCCTGGAGCACGTCCAGCACGCGCTCGGCACCGACCTTGTGCCCTTCGGTGCGCGGCAGTCCGCGGTCCTTGGCCCAGCGGCCGTTGCCGTCCATGACGATCGCCACATGCTGCGGTACGAACTCCCCGGGGATCTTCGGGGGCCGCGCGCCGGACGGGTGCGGCTCCGGCGTCCTGTACTCCCGGCGCTGGCGCCCCAGGATCCCGCGTACGGCCATGTGTTTCTCGTCTCCTCGTGCTCGCTTGCTTCTGTGCTGCTCTGCTCCGCCGCCGCGCTACTTCTCGACGTAGCGCAGGGAGCGCAGTCCGCGCTCCATGTGCCAGTGCAGATACGCGGACACCAGCCCGCTGCCCTCCCGGACGTAGCGCGCCTCGCACGCGTCCGCGGTCTCCCAGTCTCCCGTAAGCAGGGCGCCGAGGAGTTCCAGGGCCTGGGGCGAGGGTACGACGCTGCCGGGCACGCGGCAGTCCACGCAGACGGATCCGCCCGAGGCGACCGAGAAGAACCGGTTGGGCCCGGGCATCCCGCACTTCGCGCAGTCGGTGAAGCTCGGGGCGTACCCGTTGACGGCGAGGGAGCGGAGCAGGAACGCGTCGAGCACGAGGTGCGGTGCGTGCTCGCCCCGGGCGAGGGTCCGCAGCCCGCCGACCAGCAGCAGGTACTGCTGCACGGCCGGCTCCCCCTCATGGTCGGTGAACCGCTCGGCGGTCTCCAGCATGACGGTCCCGGCCGTGTACCGGGCGTAGTCGGTGACGATCCCGCCGCCGTACGGCGCGATGGTCTCGCTCTGGGTGCACAGCGGCAGCCCCCGCCCGATCAGCTCGCTCCCCTTGGCGAAGAACTGCACGTCGACATGGGAGAACGGCTCGAGACGCGCACCGAACTTCGACTTCGTCCGGCGCACGCCCCGGGCCACCGCGCGTACCCGTCCGTGACCGCGCGTGAGCAGCGTGATGATCCGGTCCGCCTCACCCAGCTTCTGGGTGCGCAGCACGATGCCGTCGTCGCGGAACAGACTCATGGAGCCATTCTGGCAGGGTCGTCACGTCAAGGGACCTCACCCCTGCTGCGGGCGTTGGCGTACGCGGTGGCCACGCGCAGCCGCTCGGCCGGGGTGGCGTGCCGGACGGCCCCGGGGTCGGCGTCCCACTCCCGGCCGCCCCCGTACGGGCGCAACTGCACGTAGGGCCCCTCATGCCCCATGACGATGCCGATGCGTCCGCTGCGGGTGTCCACGACGTAGGCGCCGACGGGGGGGTTCATCGCCGCACCGCCGCGTGCCGCCGGACGCTCGCCGGGGAACGCCGGACCGATTCGACGAGCGGGCAGGGCGCTTCCCGCACAAAACTCACCGGGTCAAGTCCCCGTGAGAGCAGGATGATTCCGGCCTTGGCGAGTTCTGCCCGCAATTCTTTCACCGCGTCCTCCGCTTCTTCGGCACAGAGCGCCGAGTGTCGTGCCTCCACCGTGCTCCCCCTTCTTGCGCGGTTTCACTCTTCGCATCCCTGTGGTGACGCTCCGCGACTAAACTCCGGAGGGGTCTGTGTCCTACAACTGCGCGGCGACACAAAGGGGTTCGGCGCGGGACGTCGCAAACCGAGGGCAATTTCGATCGGTTGGCAGGCAGCCGATCGACGAAAAGCGGCACGCCGCGTGGCGTATTTCGGGGACCGCGGACGAGAGGGCGTCACGGGCCGTTGAGACAATCCGGCCGTGCGAACGTCAGAGGGCCACCCGGAACCGGAATGGGACATCCGCCCCGCGCGGCCGGCGGATGTCGAGGCGATGGCGGAACTTCGGGCCGTGGTGATGCGCCCGGACCTGGAGCGGCTGGGCCGCTACGACGAGCACCGGGTCAGACAGCGCCTGCGGGACGGCTTCTCCCCGCGGCACACGTCGATCATCGAGTCGGCCGGCACCTTCGCGGGCAGTATCGCCCTGCGCCCGTCCGAGGACTGCCTCTGGCTGGAGCACTTCTACCTCACCCCGGCGCTCCAGGGCCGGGGCCTGGGGTCGGCGGTCCTCGGGACGATGCTGCACGGGACGGACACCTCCGGCGACCTGGTCCGGCTGAACGTCCTCCGGGGCAGCCCGGCCCGCCGGCTCTACGAGCGCCAGGGGTTCACGGTGGAGACGCAGGACGCGGTCGATGTGTTCATGCTGCGGCGACCACGCGCCGGGCGGAGGGGCGAAGGCACCATGAGCTACACCTGACGTGCATGGGCGTGGCACGGGCAGCTCTCCCAGGTCGGGACCGTCACCAGCACCTCCCCGGTCGGCCCCCACCGGCACCGCACGCCGGACTTCGACGGAGCTGGATCACTCGCCCCCCCCACGACAGCCTGATCACCACCGCCACGCGTGAAAGGCGGCGAGTCCCGGCTGCTTTCCCTGACCTGACTGCGGGCGTAACCCCGGAGACCTGGCCCTGGGGTAACCCCCCTGGGAGATAGGGCAGTTACCCGGATGTGATCCCTCGTCGAAGGCGGCCACGCTGCTGGACATGAAGCGGATCACGAAATGCGTGGCGCTGGTCGCCGCCGCCGGTGCGGTGCTCGGGTTTGCCGGGCCCGGTGGGGCGTCCGCCACCGGGCCCGACCTCCTCGACTGGGCCGACTGCAGCGGCCCTGGTCTCGACCCCAGACAGCAGTGCGCCACCCTCGACGTCCCCATGGACTACTCCGACCCGGACAGCCCGGAGATCCGGATCGCCGTCTCCCGTATCCCCAGTGAGAAACCGTCCGCCCGGCGCGGCGCCCTGCTGCTCATCCCGGGCGGCCCCGGCGGGGACAGTCTCGCCGACCCCTCCGGCAAGGGGCAGAAGCTGCCGCAGAGCGTGCGGAACGCCTACGACCTCGTCGGGTTCGCGCCGCGCGGGATGGCCCCGTCCACCGCCGTCGACTGCGCACTCGACCCCGCCGACCTCGGCGTGACCAAGCTCCTGCCCTGGCCGGCCCCGGACGGTTCCGTCGACGAGAACATGGCCACCGCCCGGCGTACGGCCGGAGCCTGTGCCCGTAAGGGCGGTGAGCTGATCCGGCACATCAGCACCGCCAACGAGGCCCGCGACCTGGACCGTCTGCGGGCCGCCCTCGGCGAGGACAAGATCTCCGCGTGGGGCGTCTCGTACGGCACCTATGTCGGCGCCGTCTACAGCCAGTTGTTCCCGCACCGCACCGACCGCATCGTGCTGGACAGCAACGACGACCCCGACCACACCCGCGTGACCCGCAACTGGCTCGCCGCCTTCGAGGTCGGTGTCGAGGACAACTTCCCCGAGTTCGCCACGTGGGCCTCCCGGCCCGGCAATCCGTACCGGGTCGCCCGTACGCCCGCCGAGGTACGGTCCGGCTTCCTGCGGCTCGCCGCCCGGCTGGACCGCGACCCGCTCCCCTGGCCCGGCGCCAACCCCCCGCGACTGGACGGCAACGCGCTGCGTCAGACCATGCTGTCCAGCCTCTACGACCCCGACGACTACCCGGCCCTGGCCAAGACCATCCGGGCCGTCCGCGAGGGCACCGCGCCGCCCGTGCCCGAGACTCCGCCCGAGTCGGTCCTGCAGAACGTCACCGCGGTCGGTGTCGGCACCATCTGCAACGACGTCGACTGGCCCGACTCGGCCGCCGCCTACCAGAAGGACGTCGCCGAGAGCCGGGCCGCGTACCCGCTGACCGCGGGCATGCCGCGCGGGCCGATGGTGTGCGCGGCCTGGCCGTACGCGCCGAGGGAGCCGGCCGTGCGGATCACCGACCGCGGCCCCTCCAACCTCCTGCTCGTGCAGAACCGGCGAGACGTCGCCACCCCGCTCGCCGGAGCCCGGAAGCTGCGCCGGGCCCTCGGCGACCGGGCCGTCATGGTCACCGTGAACTCCACCGGCCACGACGCCTATCTGGCCAACGGCAACGCCTGTGGCGACCGGGCCGTCTCCCGTTTCCTGGCCACCGGCGTACGGCCCGCCCGCGACCTCTACTGCGACTGAGAGGTGCGGTGGCCCGCCGCCCCGTATCGGCGGGCCACCGCGCGGAACGCCTCCTTCGGCTCCCAGTGCCAGCCGGAGGCGGGGTCGTCCGGGCGGTCCCTGATCACCTTGGTGAGGGCGTACGACGCCATGTCGAGGTCGAGGCGGGGTGCGTCCGGGCGGTGCGGGGCGTCGGCGCTGATGAACTCGAAGGCCATCGCCGCGTACAGGCCCATCGACGCGAAGACGTCCAGCAACCCGCCCACGTAGTCGGCCTGGACGCGCTCGCTGCGGACCGGGTTCCCCTTGATCTCCGGCGGCTCCTTGTCGTAGTCGACGATGTCCCAGCCCATGCCGTCGGTCTCGGGCGCACCGACGTACGCGCACGTGCCGAACTCGGTGATGGCGAGCGGCTTGCCCCACTTCAGGTACGGCCGCAGCTCGCGGACGTGGTCGGAGGGCCTGTCGAAGTGCGCGTAGTAGTCGATGCCGACGATGTCGAAGAGGTTCCAGTCCGGGGCGTCGATGCTCTGGGCCGCCGCATAGCTGAGGTTCCCCCGGAAGACCGAGCGGCCGACCTTCGCCGCCCGGACCGTGAAATCGGCGAGGCGCCGCCGCATCCGCGGCCAGTCGACCGTGCCGTTCCGGAGGTTCTCGATGCGCTCCAGCACCGTCTCGCCCGGCAGGATGCCGGGGACGAAGAGCCAGAACTCGCAGCCGACGCTGAAGTCGACACTCGCGCCCTGCCTCCGCAGCCGCTCCGCGAACCGGCCGGTCTCGGCGATGTGCTCCAGGATGTCCCGCTGCGGGGCGTCCCCGAGGGTCGGCTGCAGCCAGACGTGCAGCCCTCGCTCCGCCGCCTCGGCGGCGGTCGTCGTGAGGCGTTCGACGCCGTCGCCCGTGACGTCGACGGTGTCGGCGTGCAGGTCGTCCCGGATGGCCCGGATGTCGTGCCGCATCCGCCGGGCACTCCACGCGGTCCCCGGAGTCTCCCCCGCCCCGACGGTGTAGACGACGCCCCGCCGGCGCAGTCCCCGTCCGTGCCGGGCCTGTGCCGCCCGGGCCTGCCCCGCCGGTCCCGCCACCCCGGCGGCTCCCACCGCCGCGGCCCCGGCCAGGAACTGCGCCCGGCTGATCCCCTTCGTCTGCCCGCTTCCCTTGGTCTCTGCCATGCGGCCCACTGTGCCGAGCGCGGCACCGGGCCCGCTGTCGGCCGTCGGTCTACGGCCGTGCGACCAAGGGATGAGGCGCCGTGCCGAAGGAGAGGCTCATCGCTCCCCGAACCGGCGCACGTACCGCCGCTGCCAGGGTGTTTCCACGGCCCGCCGGTCGTAGTACCGCCGGACGTACGCCACCGCCTCCTGCGCCGGCACCCCGTCCAGCACCGCCAGGCAGGCCAGCGCCGTGCCCGTGCGGCCGCGTCCTCCGCCGCAGGCGACCTCCACCCGCTCCCGGGCGGCCCGTTCCCACGCCCCGGTCAGCAGGTCACGGGCGGCCGTCCGGTCCGCCGGGAGGCGGAAGTCGGGCCAGCGGATCCAGGCGGAGTTCCAGGGGACGTCGGGGGGTTGCTTGCCGAGGAGGTAGAGGGCGTAGGCCGGCAGGGGCGGGCCGGGGGGCAGCGGGTGGCGGAGACCCCGCCCTCGCACCAGTCGGCCGGACGGCAGGCGCAGGACGCCGATGTCGCTCTCGCTCCACAGCTCGCTCACGCCCTCATCATGCTCCGCCCTCGCCCCTCCCGGTGACGGATTCGCCCCACCCCCCCGGCTCCCGCCCGACCCGCAAGTGGCCGCGGGCCCCGGACACCCGGCGGAGGACCGTCCAGAACGTGGCGAGGAGCTGCGGGACGAGATCGTGGCCCAGGGATGCGTACAGCACCTCGTGGAACTCGCGGTCGAGCTCGGGCGAGGAGCGGCCCGTGCCGCGGGCGGACTCCATGCGGGCCACCACGTCCTCCAGCCGGTCCAGTTCCGCCTCGGTGGCGGTCGCGGCGACCCGGCGGATCAGGCCCTCCTCCAGCCCCTCTCGCACTTGGAGGATCTCGGCCAGGGCCGCGGTGTCGTCGTCGTGGCGGGCCGGGGCGCGGAAGGTCAGGCCGTCGACGAGCGGAGTGAGGGAGGCCGGCCGACATAGGTGCCGCAGCCGTGTCTGACCTCGACGATGTCGAGGGCCTGGAGGGCTTCGAGCGCCTCACGGACGGAGTTGCGGCTGACGCCGAGGTCCTCCATCAGTGCGGCCTCGGTGGGCAGCGGTGCGCCGGCGGTGAGTCTGCGGTCGAGGATGAGCTGGACGACCTGGCGCTGTATCCGGCTGGTCCTGGGCTCCTCGGACATGCGCCGCATCGTACGCACCCCGGACATCCCACGTCCCGCCTCTTGCGGTACCCGGTGCCGGGCCTGCCCTGGCGAGCCGTCAACCAGGTTCGCCAGAAGCGCCATTGGCCCGACCTCTGACAGATACGCCATTCGTGTGCGATCCCTTGACCGCCCCCAGACCCCCTCCTATGGTCGCGCTGACCGCAGGACGTAGGACGTCGTATCTCCTCTGCCAGTCCCTCCCCTCCCCCCCAGACCTCGCTGGAGGACCCGTGCGCGACGAGACCCCCGACGTGCCGGCGCCGCACCGCCGGTCGTTCCTGAAGTACAGCGGCGCCCTCGGCGCGGCCGCCGTCGTCTCCGCGTCGCTGTCGGCCTGTTCGTCCGGGCCGGAGTCCACCAACGACACCGGTACGGGGACCGGCCGGGACCGGACCCTCACCGCGGTGATCGGCTACGGCAACGACGGCAGCTGGGACCCCACCCAGACGGCGTCCGCGTTCTGCATGGCCGCCAACCACCACATCTACGAGGGCCTGCTGGACACGGATCCGATCTCCCGTGAGCCGTACGCGGCCTTGGCGACCGAGGTGCCGAAGGACCCGGACGGCACGTCGTGGAGGTTCGCGCTGCGGGCGGGTGCGACGTTCCACGACGGCAGACCCGTCACCGCCGACGACGTGGTGTTCGTCTTCCAGCGGATCCTCGACCCGGACACCCAGACCCTCGCCAAGGGCTTCTTCGCGAGCTGGCTGAAGGAGGTCCGGAAGATCGACGCGCGGAACGTGGAGCTGGTGCTGAAGTTCCCGTTCCCGGACGGGCTCTCGCGGCTGACCCTCGCGAAGATCATGCCTAAGCACGTGTTCTCCCGGCCGGGCGCCTGGGACGAGGCCATCAAGGGCAAGGCGATCGGCTCGGGGCCGTACCGGCAGACCGCGCACCATCCGAAGTCGAACACGACCTTCGAGGCGTTCGACGGCTACAACGGCCCCCGCAAGCCGGCCTTCCGGAAGATGAACTGGCTGACGATCGTGGACGCCGCGCCCCGTGTCGCGAAGATCTCGGGATCGAGCGCGGGCGCGCAGATCGCGGACAACATCCCGTACGCCAACATCGGGCAGTTGGAGAGCGGCGGGATGACGGTCGCCGGCGGGGCCGGGATGAACAACCTGTTCCTGATGTTCAACACCGAGCGCAAGCCGTTCGACGACGTGCGGGTGCGCCAGGCCCTGCACTACGCCATCGACAGCGAGAAGATGGTGGAGGTCGCGCTCAAGGGCCACGGCAAGCCGTCCAGTTCCTTCCTCGACGAGGCCAACCCGTCCTACCGCCGGGCGAAGACCGTCTACGACCACGACCCGGACAAGGCCAAGGCGCTGCTGAAGGAGGCCGGGGTCGAGGGACTGAGCATCGAGATTTTGGCCGTGAACGTCAGCTGGATCGTCGACTGCCTGCCCACCGTCAAGGCGTCCTGGGACGCGATCGGGGTGAAGACGACCCTGTCGCCCCAGGAGACCACGGCCGTGTTCACGAAGCTGGACCAGAAGCAGGACTACCAGGTCGTCGCCGCCGCCTCGAACCCCAACCAGTTCGGCCTCGACGCCGACCTGATCATGCACTACAACTACGGGCCCGAGAACCTCTGGATGCAGTACACCCGCTGGGCGGCCGACCCGGTCGCCAAGCAGCTCTTCAAGGACATGGACCGGGCCACCCGGGAGCCCGACCCGGCGAGGAAGAGGGCGATCGTCCAGGACTACCTCGACGTCGTCGCCGAACAGGCCGTGCTCTACCCGGTCGTCCACAACGAGCTGATGACCGCCTGGAACCCGGCGCGGCTCAGCGGGATAAGGGCACAGCCGTACCCGGGCATCAACCTCCTCCAGGCCAAGTGGGCCTAGCGCCGTGACGGCCGTCCTGCGGATCCTGCTCCGCCGTGTCGCCCTGCTGGTGCCGCTGATGCTCGGGATCGTGCTGTTCGTGTTCCTGGTGATGCGGTTCTCGGACGTCGACCCGGCGTCCGCGTTCTTCCAGGGCGCCAACCCGACGCCCCAGCAGCTGCACGACTTCCGCGAGGAGCACGGCCTGCTGGATCCGCTGCCGGTGCGCTACGCGGACTTCGTCGCCGCCCTGCTCCACGGCGACCTGGGCACCAGCGCGCTGACCCGGGCTCCGGTGATCGACCAGGTCACCACCGCGCTGCCGCTCACCCTCCAGCTGACGTTCCTCGGCCTGGGCATCGCGGTCGTGCTGTCCCTCGTGGGCGGGGTGACCGCGGCGATCCACCGGGACCGGCTGCCCGACCAGATCATCCGGGTCGTGTCGCTGACCGGGGTCGCCGCGCCGGGCTTCTGGCTGGCCCTGCTGATGATCCAGTACCTGGCGGTCGACCTGGGCTGGTTCCCGACCGGCGGCTACATCAACCCGGCCGACTCCTTCACCGGCTGGCTGAGGACCATGACCCTGCCGGCCCTGGCGCTGTCGCTGCCGGTGGCGGCGCAGCTGACCCGGATCGTGCGGACGGCCGTGGTGGAGGAGCTGGACAAGGACTACGTGCGCACGGCGATCGGGAGCGGCCTGCCGCCGCGGGTGGTCGTCGGGCGGAACGTGCTGCGCAACGCGCTCATCAACCCGCTCACCGTGCTCGGACTGCGCGTCGGCTATCTGCTGGGCGGCGCGGTCGTCATCGAGACGATCTTCTCGCTGCCCGGCATGGGCAAGCTGATGATCGACGCCGTGAAGAACGGCGATCCGGCCGTCGTCCAGGGCGTCGTGCTGACGACGGCGGCCGGGTTCGTCGTCGTGAACCTCGTCATCGACGTGCTGTACCTGCTGGTCAACCCGCGACTGAGGGACGCCGCCCCATGATGACCCGCACGAGTCTCACCGCGGAGCTGTCCCGGCCCGGCATCCGGCTGCGCGGCTGGCGCAGGCTGCCGCCGCTGTCGAAGATCGCCGTCTTCTTCCTGGCGGTCGTCGTCCTGACGGCGTTGCTCGCGCCGCTCCTCGCCCCGCACGACCCGCTCGACCAGCAGCCGCCGGCCGACGGCACCGGGCATCCGTCGGCCGGGCACTGGATGGGTCAGGACAGCCTCGGCCGGGACATCCTCAGCCGGCTGATGTACGGGGCGCGCTGGTCGCTGGCGATCGGGCTCGGTGCCACCGGGCTGGCCCTGGTGGCCGGGGCGCTGCTGGGCGCGGTCGCGGCCACCTCGCGCAAGGCGGTCGACGAGACGCTGATGCGGTGTCTGGACGTGGTGATGGCGTTCCCGGGCATCGCGCTGGCCGCCGTGCTGGTGGCGGTGTTCGGCGGCGGGATCACGGTGCTGATCTGCGCGATCGCGTTCCTGTTCACGCCGCCGGTGGCACGGGTGGTCCGGGCCAACGTCCTCGACCAGTACGGCGAGGACTATGTGACGGCGGAACGGGTGATCGGCGCGCGGACCCCCCACATCGTGCTGCGGCACGTGGCGGTCAACTGCGCGGCGCCGGTGCTGGTGTTCTGCACGGTCCAGGTCGCCGAGGCGGTCGTGTTCGAGGCGTCGCTGTCGTTCATCGGGGCGGGCGTACGGCCGCCCGACCCGTCCTGGGGCAGTGTCATCGCGGACGGCAAGAACATGGTGCTGACCGGCGGCTGGTGGGCGACGGTGTTCCCCGGGCTGCTGATGCTGGTGACGGTGCTCTCGCTGAACATCCTGTCCGAGGGCGTGTCCGACGCGTGGGCGGTTCCGTCGGCGCGGGAGGTGGACGTACGCGTGAACGACGACCCGCTGGAGGCCCCGGAGCCGGGCAGCGGCGAGGTGCTGCCACTGCCGGGCCTCGCGGCAGCCGCGCAACGGCTGCGAGCGCGGGCCCGCCCCCTGCCCCAGGGGCGGCAACCGGTCCTCGCGGTCGAGAACCTCGCCGTCGGCTTCGAGGGCCGGCACGGCGGGGTGGACATCGTCGACGGCATCGGCTTCGAGGTGCGTCCCGGTGAAGTGCTGGGCTTGGTCGGCGAGTCGGGCTGCGGCAAGTCGCTCACCGCCCTGGCGATCATGGGACTCCAGCCGAAGGGGGCGCGGATCGGCGGCCAGGTCCGTTTCCACCAGCGGGACCTGCTCGCCGAGCCGATGCGCGTGCGCCGCAGGCTGCTCGGCCACGAGATGGCGATGATCTACCAGGACGCGCTGTCGTCCCTCAACCCCGCGATGACGATCCGCGCCCAGCTCCAACAGGTCGTACGCCGGGGAGGCCGCCGCACCCCCGCCGAGCTCCTCACCCTGGTCGGCCTCGACCCCGGCCGCACCCTGCGCAGCTATCCGCACGAACTCTCCGGCGGACAGCGCCAGCGCGTCCTGATCGCCATGGCCCTCTCCCGCGACCCGCAGCTGATCGTCGCCGACGAGCCGACGACCGCCCTGGATGTGACCGTGCAGGCGCAGGTCATGGAGCTGCTGCTGCGACTGCGCGAAGAGCTGGGCTTCGCGCTGATCCTCGTCTCGCACGACCTGGCGCTGGTCGCGGACGTCACCGACCGGGTGGTGGTGATGTACGGCGGGCAGATCGTGGAGACGGGCGTGACCGCCGACCTGGTGGAGGCCCCGGCGCACCACTACACGCGCGGACTGCTCGGCAGTGTGCTGTCGCTGGAGTCGGCGGCCGAGCGGATGACGCAGATCAAGGGCGTCGTGCCGTCCCCGGCTGACTTCCCGGCGGGCTGCCGCTTCGCCGACCGTTGCCCGCTCGCCACCGAGACCTGCCGTACGACACCTCCCGGCCCGCTGGGCACGCCGACGCACACGGCGGCCTGCCATCATCCCGCGATCGACCTGGTCACCTCGGAGGCCGTGACATGAACGCCTTGTCGGAGGCCGTGACATGAACGCCCTGGTGGAGCTGTCCGGCACCCACGTCGTCCACAAGGCCCGCAGCGGGGGGCTCTTCACCCGGGACCGCGTGTACGCCCTGACCGGTGCCGACCTGGCGATCGCGCCCGGCGAGACCGTCGGCGTGGTGGGCGAGTCCGGCTGCGGGAAGTCGACGCTGGCGAAGGTGCTGGTCGGGGTGCAGCCGCCGACGCGGGGCACGGTGGCGTTCCGGGGCCGGGACCTGTGGGCGATGCCGGCCGCCGAACGCCGCCGGGCCGTCGGCGCCGGCATCGGCATGATCTTCCAGGACCCGTCGACGGCCCTGAACCGGCGCCTGACCGTCCGGCAGGCCCTGCGGGACCCGCTGGACGTGCACGACCGGGGCACGAGGACCGAACGGGAGGAGAGGGTCCGCGAGTTGATGTCACTCGTCGGCCTCCCCCGGGCCCTCGCCGGGGCGGTGCCGGCCCAGCTGTCGGGCGGCCAGCGCCAGCGCGTCGCGATCGCCCGGGCCCTGGCGCTGGAGCCGGACCTGGTCGTCGCCGACGAGCCGACCAGCGCCCTGGACGTGTCGGTCCGCGCCCAGATCCTCAATCTGCTGCTGGACCTGAAGGAACGCCTGGGCCTGGCCCTGGTGTTCGTCTCGCACGACATCCAGACCGTACGGCGGATGAGCGACCGTGTGATCACCATGTATCTGGGGCGGATCGTGGAGGAGGCCCCGGCCGCCCTGGTCACCGACCGGGCCCGGCACCCGTACACCCGCGCCCTGTTCTCCGCCACGCCGGGCCTGCTCGACCCGGTCGACCCGATCCCGCTGGCCGGTCCGCTGCCGTCGGCGACCCGCCCGCCGAGCGGCTGCCCGTTCCGCACCCGCTGCTGGAAGGCGGACGGCGTGTGCGCGGACGAGATGCCGGGCTTCTCCGCCGCGTCGGCGCCCGCGCACCGCTTCCGCTGCCACCATCCTGTCCGGGAGGACGAGTCGACCCGCGAGCTCGTCCGCCGACGCGACCCGATGGAGGCCCCATGACCCTCACCCCGCTGACCGGTGTCATCCCGCCCGTCTGCACGCCCCTGACATCGGACGGCGAGGTGGACGTCGCCTCGCTGACCAGGCTCGTCGACCATCTGGTGGCCGGCGGGGTGCACGGCCTCTTCGTGCTCGGGTCGACCTCGGAGGCCGCGTATCTGCCGGACCGGCAGCGCAGGCTGGTCGTCGAGTCGGTCACGAGCCATGTGGGCGGGCAGCTCCCGGTGCTGGCCGGGGCGATCGACATGACGACGCCCCGGGTGCTGGACCATGTCGCGGCGGTGACGGCGGCTGGCGCGGACGCGGTCGTCGTCACCGCCCCGTTCTACGCCCGCACCCACCCCGCGGAGATCGCCCGCCACTACCGCGCGGTCGCCGCCGCGAGCCCGGTCCCGGTGATCGCCTACGACCTTCCCGTCGCCGTCCACACGAAGCTGCCGGCCGACGTGGTGCTGGAGCTGGCCGCCGACGGTGTGGTGGCCGGGCTCAAGGACTCCAGCGGCGACCTGGCCGCCTTCCGCCAGGTCGTGACCGGCGTCCGGGACCGCCGGGGCATCACCGGCTTCAGCGTGCTGACCGGCTCGGAGCTGATCGTCGACGCGGCCCTCGCGATCGGCGCGGACGGCACGGTGCCGGGCCTCGGCAACGTGGACCCGCACGGCTATGTCCGCCTGGACGGTCTGTGCCGTGCCGGGGACTGGGAGGCGGCCCGGGCCGAACAGGAGCGGCTGTGCGCCCTGTTCGGCATGGTGACCGTCGGCGACCCGGCCCGGATGGGCCCGAACTCCTCGGCGATCGGCGCCTTCAAGACCGCGCTGCACCTGCGGGGCGTGATCGACTCCCCGACGACGGCGGAGCCGCAGATCCCGCTGTCGCCGGGCGAGGTGGAGCAGGTCGGGAAGTACCTCGCGGCGGCCGGTCTGCTCTAGCGGCCGGGCCGTGCCCGTCCGTCAGACGCTCCCCGGGGTCACCATCCCCGACTCGTAGGCGATGATGACCAGTTGCGCCCGGTCCCGGGCCGCCAGCTTGCCCATGATGCGGCTGACATGGGTCTTCGCGGTGAGCGGGCTGAGGCCCAGCGCGTCGGCGATCTCCGTGTTGTTGAGGCCGCGGCCGACCAGCGCGAGCACCTCACGCTCCCGGCCGGACAGGCACTCGGGCCCGCCCGTCTCCGGTGCCGAGGGACTGCGCAGGAACCGATCGATCAGCCGTGCCGTGGGCCCGGGCGACAGCAGGGCCTCGCCGGCCGCGACCGTGCGGATGGCGTCGAGGAGTTCGGCCGGCCGGGTGTCCTTCACCAGGAACCCGGAGGCACCGGCCCGCAGGGCCTCCACGATGTACTCGTCGGTGTCGTAGGTGGTGAGGACGAGCACCCGTACGCCCGCGAGGTCCTCGTCGGCGGCGATGAGCCGGGTCGCCTCGATGCCGTCCAGGTCCGGCATGCGGATGTCCATCACCACGAGGTCGGGGCGCACCCCGCGGGCCAGTTCGACGGCCTGCCTGCCGGTGGCTGCCTGGCCGACGACCTCCATGTCGCGGGCCGACTCCACGAGCAGCGCGAACGCCTCCCGCACCAGCGTCTGGTCGTCCGCGAGCAGCACCCGTACGGTCATCCGGTCCTCTCCCCCGTCGTGGCCAGCGGCAGGACCGCGGTGACCTCGAACCCGCCCCCGGTGCGCGGTCCGGCGTCGAGTGTGCCACCGACGCTGCGGGCCCGCTCGCGCATCCCCACGAGTCCGAAGCCCGGGGTGCCGCCCGGGGCCGGTCCGGTGCCGTCGTCGCGGACCGACAGGTGCAGGGCACCGTCCCGCTCGTCCAGTGCGACGTGGACGGCCGGTTCGGGCCCCGCGTGCCGTACCGCGTTGGTCAGGGCCTCCTGCACGATCCGGTAGGCGGCGGCGCCGACGGCGGGCGGTGCCTGCGCTATGCGTACCGTCTGCTCGACCCGGGCACCGGCCAGCCGCGCGGCCGCCGCCAGATCGGGCAGACCGTCGAGGCCGGGCAGCGGGCCGCGGACGTCCGGAGGACCGTGCTCGCGCAGCACCTCCAGGGTCGTACGGAGTTCGCCGCGGGCGCTGCGGCAGGTCTCGGCGATGTCGTCGAGGGCCTTGGCCACCGTCTCCCGGTCGAGCCGCTCCGGGTCGGCGGCCAGCACATGGGCGGCGACGGAGGTCTGCACGCCGATGAGGGTGATGCTGTGGGCGAGCAGGTCGTGCAGGTCCCGGGCGATGCGCAGCCGCTCCTCGGCGACCCGCCGCCGGGCCTCCTCCTCCCGGGTGCGTTCGGCCCGTTCGGCGCGTTCCACGATGGAGGCGACGTACTGGCGGTAGACGCGCACGTCGACCCCGCAGAACAGCACGGCGACGACCCAGCCCGAGATCCGGAGCACCTCCAGCGCCTCGTGCATGCTGACGGTGAGCATCACGCTGACCGAGAGGCCGATGACACCCGCGCCGACCAGGACGGTGCGCAGCGGACGGCCGGTCACCGCGACGGTGTACAGGGCGATGTAGGTGGCCGGGGTCGGCGCGGAGTGGGTGTTGTCGAGGGCGTGGTACGGGGCGACGCACGCCACGACCGCGAGCAGCACGAGCAGCGGCCGCCGTCGCCGCCACGCGATGGGAACGTTGCAGGCGACCAGCAGCGTCCAGCCCAGCGCGTCGGGGCGGCGTCCGTCGCCGACGAGCAGGGCCAGGGCGATGGCGAGCGCGGTGGCGACGACGGCGAGCAGCGCGTCGTTGCGGAAGGCGTGCGGGGCGGTCAGGGGGTCGCGGTTGATCGCGGCCATGATCCGCTCCGCGGGCCGCGACCAGGTCGTCTGCGGGGTGGTGGGTGCCTGCACGGTCCTCATCCTCGGCCAGGAAGGCGCCCCTCCGGGAGGGGAGGGGCGCCCTCGGTCAGCGGGCGTCTGCGGCCACGGGCTTCCGCTCCCGCGGCGGAGCGGCCCGCTCCGGCGCCCGGGAGAGCCTCCCGGGCCACCACATCCGCCGCTTCAGCAGCACACTCGCCGTCGTCACCAGGTACGTACGCACCAGGAACGTGTCCAGCAACACCCCTGCGGCGATGACGAACCCGAGCTCCACCAGCCCGACCATCGGCAGCGTGGTCAGCACCGCGAAGGTCGCCGCCAGCACCACCCCCGCCGAGGCGATGACCCCGCCGGTCGTCCGCAGCGCGGTGAGCGCAGCCGCCTCCGGTTCGGCCCCGCGCACGGACTCCTCCCGCATCCGGTGCATCAGGAAGATGCCGTAGTCGACGCCGAGGGCGACCAGGAACACGAAGGACAGCAGCCCGAGCCCCGGATCGGTCCCGGCGAACCCGAACACCGGCTCGAACACCAGCCCGCCGATCCCGAGCGCGGCGCCCCAGACCGCCACCACCGCCGCCAGCAACAGCAGCGGCGCGACGAGACTGCGCAACAGCCCGACCAGGATGACGAACACGGCGGCCAGCACCAGCGGCACGATCACCTTCCGGTCCCGCGACTCGCTGCCGGCCAGGTCGATCTGCTGGGCACTGGGCCCGCCGACGTACGCGCCCGCGGGGTCGAGCCCGGCCCGCAGCGCCTCGATGGTCCGGGTCTCGGCCGGGGTCTCGGGGGCCGCGGTGGTGAACACGGCGATCTCGGTCCAGCCCGAGCCGCTGCGCCCGGGGGTCACCTCGGCGACGCCCTCGGTCGTCCGGGCCCGGTCGGCGACCGCTGCGGCCCGCTCGTCGGGGGCGATGACCGTCACGGGGCGGCTGCTGCGCTCGGGGTACTCCTGGGCGAGCGTCCCCATCGCCGTGATGGACTCGGGCCGCTCGGTGAAGGAGTCCTCCTGCTTCAGGCTTCCGGACAGGTTCAGCGTGCCGAGCGCGAGGGCGCCGAGCAGCGCGGCCCCGCCGACGAGCACGGTGGCGGGCCGCCGGGTGGCCGAGGTACCCATCGCGGCGAACAGCGACCGCCGGGCCTTCGGCTCGCTGCCGAACGCGGGGATCAGCGGCCAGAAGACCCGCCGCCCCAGCAGCACCAGGACCGCCGGCAGCAGGGTCGTCATGGCGACCAGCGCGGCGAGCACCCCGACCATGCCGACCGGCCCCATGCCCCTGCTGCTGTTGAGGTCGGCGGCGAGCAGGCACAGCAGCCCGGCCGCGACGGTACCCGAGGAGGCGAGGACGGCCGGCCCGCAGCCGCGCAGGGCGGCGCTCATGGCGTCGTACGGCCGCTCGTGACGCCGTAGTTCCTCGCGATAGCGGGAGACGATCAGCAGCGCGTAGTCGGTGCCGGCGCCGAGGACCAGCACGGTCATCACGCCGCCGCTCTGGCCGGTGACGGTGACGTCGAACAGTTCGTGCAGCCCGTACCCGGCGGCCATCGACACGGCGGCGGCGACGCCCGCCACGGCGAGCGGCACCAGCCACAGGAAGGGGCTGCGGTAGATGAGGACGAGCAGCACGGTGACGACGCCGAGCGTGGCGAGCAGCAAGGTGGCGTCGAGCGTCCCGAACACCTTGTTCATGTCGGTGTTGAGCGCGCCGGGCCCGCCGACCTCGGCGCTCAGTCCGCCGCCGCCCTCGACGATGTCGCGCACCCCGTCGACGAAGGCGTCCCGGGCCTCCTCGTCCTGGCCGGGCTGGGTGCTGGAGACCGGGTACATCAGGGTGGAGCCGTCCTTCGACGGGATGCCCCGCGGCTGCCCCGCCAGGTCGTAGGCGCCGCTCACCTCGGTGATCTGCCGGTCGGCGGTGCGCCGGTCGGCGTCGGTGAGTTCGTCGTCCCGGTGGTAGACGAGCACCAGGTCGGTCGACTCGCCGCCCGGCAACTCGTCCTGGATGCGCGCCACCTGGGTCGAGTCGGCGCTGTCGGGCAGGTAGTCGACCGCGCGGTTCTGCTGGATGTCGGCGAACTTGCCGGCGAGCGGCCCGACCAGCACGAGCGCGGCGAGCCACAGCCCGACCACCACCCAGGGCACGGCCCGCTTCCGCCCGGTACGCGTCCTTACGGCCCCCATGGGTCCGGCTCCCTCCGGTCGGTGTCTGGATCGGTCTCCAGACTCCCGCCGGACGGGGGCCGGTTCGTCGGGCCTGAGGTCGAGTCGAGGGGTACTGCGGGGGGCGGTCCGGGCCGGGCGTTACTCCCCGGGGAGTAACGCGGAGGCGGGTCCTACGAGGGTGTGCGGGCCGCCGCGGCCAGCAGGCGGGTCACGTCGTCGGTGCAGATCGTGAGCGCCGCGCCCACCGTCGCCAGCACGTCCCGCTCGGCCGGGGTGTACGGCCCGTCCGCCAGAGCGATGCGGGCGCCCTGGAGCAGGATCGATTCGCGGCCGGCGGTGGCGAGGTGCGGGGCGAGGGGGTCCAGGGCCTCGTGGAGCTCTATGGCCAGCCCCGCGCCGCAGGGTTCGCCGGCGATCCGGCCGGTGTCGGCCTCCAGGGCCTCGACGAGGGCGGCCAGCTGTTCCTCGGTGCAGTCGTCGAAGCCGGCGGCGCGCACGGCGAGCACGGCGGCCTCCAGGGCCGACCGGGACCCGGCGCCGCCCGCGGCCAGCACCGCGAGGGCGACCGTGTGCACGGCGTCGCGGAGCATCGCGGAGAAGCGGGTGGTGGTCGGATGGTCGAGGACGTCCGTGCCGAAGTGGCGGCGGCAGGCGGCGCACTCCACGACCGGTCCGGTCTCGCCGCGCGGCAGCACGGGAAGGCCGAGCAGGGTGAAGCGGCGCTGTCCGGTCAGCCGCTGGTAGTTGCGGTCGCCGCCGCAGCCGGGGCAGAAGAACTCCCCGTCACCGGAGGCCGTCCACGCGGTCCGGGTGCCCAGGACGCGAGAAAGCCTGGCGGCATGGCCGTTTCGTCCCCGTCCTGGCAGCACGTCGCACCTCCGTCACGCCGCACGGCAACGTCGCCGCGCTTGCGTGATGTTAGCCACATCAGAGACGAGGAGTCAGCACCCCGGAGGAGACCTTTCCGTGACCTCCACAGCAAATGGCCGGTATACGACGGGGCTCCACCCGCCGTACATCGGCGGACGGAGCCCCGGTGACACCGGTGAGCGGCCTGCGGCCGCGAACCCGTACGGCTGGTCAGCGAGCCGCGCGGTTGACGGCCGAGACGACCGCCTTCAGCGAGGCCCGGGTGGTGTTGGCGTCGATCCCGATGCCCCACAGGACCTTGCCGTCGATGGCGCATTCGATGTACGAGGCGGCCTGGGCGGAGGCGCCCTCGCTCATCGTGTGCTCCTGGTAGTCCAGCAGGCGTACGTCGATGCCGACGGACTGCAGGGCGTCGAAGAAGGCCGAGATCGGACCGTTGCCCGTACCGGTCAGGACGGTGTCCTGACCGTCGACCGTGGCCTCCACCTTCAGCGTGTCCACGCCGTCGGTGTCGGTCGTCGACTGGCCGTTGCGCACCTGGATGCGGCCCCAGGGGTTCTCGGGGTTCGGCAGGTACTCGTCCTGGAAGACCGCCCAGATGTCCTTCGGCGTGACCTCGCCGCCCTCGGCGTCGGTCTTGGCCTGGATGACCTTGGAGAACTCGACCTGCATACGGCGCGGCAGGTCCAGGCTGTGGTCGTTCTTCAGGACGTAGGCGATACCGCCCTTGCCGGACTGCGAGTTGACCCGGATGACCGCCTCGTAGGAGCGGCCGACGTCCTTGGGGTCGATCGGCAGGTAGGGGACGGCCCACTCGATGTCGTCGACGGTGACGCCCTTGGCGGCCGCGTCGGCCTCCATGGCGTCGAAGCCCTTCTTGATGGCGTCCTGGTGGGAGCCGGAGAAGGACGTGTAGACCAGGTCGCCCACGTACGGGTGGCGCGGGTGGACCTCCATCTGGTTGCAGTACTCCCACGTGCGACGGATCTCGTCGATGTCGGAGAAGTCGATCTGCGGGTCGACGCCCTGGGAGAACAGGTTCATGCCCAGGGTGACCAGGTCGACGTTGCCGGTGCGCTCGCCCTGCCCGAACAGACAGCCCTCGACGCGGTCGGCGCCGGCCATCAGGGCCAGCTCGGCGGCGGCGACGGCGGTGCCGCGGTCGTTGTGGGGGTGGATCGACAGGCAGACGTGCTCGCGGCGGGAGAGGTTGCGGCCCATCCACTCGAAGCGGTCGGCATGCGTGGAGGGCGTGGAGCGCTCCACGGTGGCCGGCAGGTTCAGGATGATCTCGCGGCCCGGGCCGGGCTGCCAGACGTCCATGACCGCCTCGCAGACCTCCAACGCGAAGTCCAGCTCGGTGTCGGTGAAGATCTCGGGGCTGTACTGGTAGCCGAATTCGGTCTCCGGGCCCAGCAGCTTCTCGGCGTACTCGATGACCAGCCGGGTGCCGTCGACGGCGATCTGCTTGATGTCGTCCCTGGAGCCGCGGAAGACGACCCGGCGGAAGACCGGGGCCGTGGCGTTGTACAGGTGGACGGTCGCGCGCTTGGCGCCCTTCAGGGACTCCACGGTGCGCTCGATCAGGTCCTCGCGGGCCTGGGTCAGTACGGAGATGGTGACGTCGTCGGGGATGGCCCCGGGCTCTTCGATGATCGACCGTACGAAGTCGAAGTCCGTCTGGCCCGACGCCGGGAAGCCGACCTCGATCTCCTTGTAGCCCATCTTCACCAGCAGGTCGAACATGGCGCGCTTGCGGGCGGGCGACATGGGGTCGATCAGGGCCTGGTTGCCGTCGCGCAGGTCGGTGGAGAGCCAGCGGGGGGCGGTGGTGATGCGCTGCTCCGGCCAGGTGCGGTCCGGGATGTCGACCTGCTCGTAGCGGCCGTACTTGTGGATCGGCATGGAACTGGGCTGCTGGCGGTTCGCCATGATGCGGGGGCTCCTCAGAGGGTGTCCGGAAGGACGGCCGACGACGCAGCACCAAGCTCCGCGGGGAGGGAGTCGGCCTCGACTACAGGCCCTCGCCGCGGCAGCTAAGGAGAAGCAGCCCGAAACGCATGATGCGCAGCATGCTAGCCGAGCCCCTCCCGGCGCGTGGGGTCGTATCAGTATGCGGGACCCGGGGCGCATACGGGACAAAAAGTGCGCTATACCACTTCGCCATAGCACTCATCACGGAGCGTGAGGGGCGTTGTCCCGGTATTTCACCAATCATGGTGGCGACTAGTGACAGTTTCGTCACGCAGTGCAAGGGTGCCGGGCATGACGACTCACGGGGGCTTCGAGCCCGTCTTCTGCACCATCGTTCCGCCCCATGTCCTCGACAAGCTCGCCCAGGCCGAGGACCCCTCGCTCGCCGGTCCCGCCCGCCGCACCCTCCAGCGCGACGCCTACGAGCGCACCCAGCGCCGCCTCACCACGGTCATCGGCGCCACCGCCGTCGCCGCGGCCGCCGACGGCAAGCCGCAGCGCACCGTCCACGACGCCCGGCACGGCACCGACCTGCCCGGCCACAAGGTCCGCGGCGAGGGCGACAAGCCCGGCAAGGACGCCACCGTCAACCGCGCCTACGCCGGCCTCGGCGCCACCTTCGAGCTGTTCCTCCAGGCCTACCGACGCGACTCGATCGACGGGAACGGCCTCCCGCTGAACGCGACGGTGCACTACGACCGCGACTACAACAACGCCTTCTGGAACGGCGAGCAGATGGTGTTCGGCGACGGGGACGGGGAGATCTTCCTCGACTTCACCATCCCGATCGACGTCATCGGCCACGAACTCGCGCACGGCGTCACCCAGTACACGGCCAACCTCACCTACTTCGGCCAGCCCGGCGCGCTCAACGAGTCCCTGTCGGATGTCTTCGGCGCCCTGATCAAGCAGTACACGCTCGGCCAGACCGCCGCCGAGGCCGACTGGCTGATCGGAGCGGGCCTGCTCGCCCCGCGCGTGACCGGCACGGCGCTGCGCTCCATGAAGAAGCCGGGCACGGCGTACGACGACGACGTCCTCGGCAAGGACCCGCAGCCGGCGACGATGGACGACTTCGTGCGCACCGGCCGCGACAACGGCGGCGTCCACATCAACTCGGGCATCCCGAACCACGCCTTCTACCTCGCGGCCACGGCCCTCGGCGGCCACGCCTGGGAGCGGGCCGGACAGGTCTGGTACGACGTCCTGACCGGCGGCGAACTGGAGCAGCAGGCGATGTTCGCCGACTTCGCGACCCTCACCGTGAAGGCCGCCCGGGAGCGCTTCGGCGACGGGGAGGAACTGGACGCCGTGTCGAAGGCCTGGGAGCAGGTCGGGGTGCGGACCCTGTAGTTCCGTACTAGACAGGAGCCATGCGTATTCAGGTGCGGCGCACGGGCGGGTTCGCGGGCATCGAGCGGCATGCCGAGGTGGACACCTCGGACCGGCCCGATGCCTCCGCGTGGCACGCCCTCGCGGAGCAGGCCGTGGCCGCCGGCCGGAGCACACCGCCGGTCGGGGTCCCGGACGGGTTCACCTACCAGCTCACCGTGGACGGGAAGACCGTGTACTGCGCGGATCCCCGACTGACGGACGAGCAGCGGAAGCTGATCTCGCGGGTGCTGAAGGAAGGGGCCTGACGGGTTCTCGTCACCGGCCGGGCAACAGCTCCTTCCCGCCCGGCCGTTGACTTCCGTTACCACCGGTACGGATGATCCAGCGCATGGCCACTGACACAGGCAGTCCGATCCCCCGCTTCCCGTCCGGCTTCCTCTGGGGCGTCTCCACCTCGGCGCACCAGATCGAGGGCGCCGCGGACGAGCGCGAGCCCTCCGTGTGGGACGCCTTCACGGCCGAGCCGGGACGGGTGAAGGACGGCTCGACGGCGGCGGTGGCCTGCGACCACGTCCACCGCCACCGCGAGGACGTGGCACTCCTGGCCGGCCTGGGCGTGAACGCCTACCGCTTCTCCGTCTCCTGGCCGCGGGTGCGCTCCGAGAAGGGTCTGGACTTCTACGACCGGCTGGTCGACGACCTGTGCGCGGCCGGCGTCCGCCCGGTGCCGACGCTGTTCCACTGGGACCTGCCCGCCGACCTGGACTGGCTGGAGCGGGACACGGCCGAGCGCTTCGCCGAGTACGTGGCGCTGGTCGCGGACCGTCTCGGCGACCGCGTGACCAAGTGGATCACCCTGAACGAACCCGCCGAGCACACCCTGCTGGGCCACGCCCTGGGCACGCACGCGCCGGGCAGACGACTGCTCTTCGACGCCCTGCCCGCCGCCCACCACCAGCTGCTCGCCCACGGCCTGGCCGTACGGGCCCTGCGCGCCTCGGGCGCGTCGGACATCGGCATCGCCAACTCGCACGGCCCGACCTGGGCGGCGTCGGCCGAGGCGGCGGACACGGAGGCGGCGGACTTCTACGACCTGCTGCTGAACCGCCTGTTCGCGGACCCGCTGCTGCTGGGCCGCTACCCCGACGGCATCGGCGAACTCATGCCGGGGGACGTCGAGGCGGACCTGAAGGTGATCGCCGAGCCGCTCGACTGGTACGGGATCAACTACTACGCCCCGACCCGGGTGGGAGCCCCGCAGGGCGCGGAGATCGAGTTCGGCGGGATCACCATGCCCGCCGAACTGCCCTTCTCCGTCCGGGAGATCGAGGGCCAGCCGGTCACGGACTTCGGCTGGCCCGTCGTCCCCGAAGGGCTCACCGAGCTCCTCACCTCCTTCCGCGACCGCTACGGCGACCGGCTCCCGCCCGTCGTCATCACCGAGAACGGCTGCTCCTACCCGGGCGTCGACGACCAGGACCGCATCGCCTACCTGGACGGCCACGTCCGGGCCCTGCACCGGGCGGTGGAGGCGGGCGTCGACGTGCGCGGCTACTTCGTCTGGTCCCTGCTCGACAACTTCGAGTGGGCGGAGGGCTACGCACGCCGCTTCGGCCTGGTCCACGTCGACTTCGACACCCTGGAGCGCACCCCCAAGGCGTCCTACCACTGGTACCGGGAGCTGCTGAGGGCACAGGGGCCTACGGCTTGATGCCCACCCCGGTCCACAGGCTGACCTCGGCGTCCGTCGGGGCGCCGCCCCCGGTCGCGTCGGGCCGCCAGCGGTGGCCCACGCTGACGCCCGGATCCAGGCCCTCGAAGAAGCGGGCGACCTCCTCCCGCGAGCGGAACCGCACCGGCGTGCCGGCCGAGGTGTAGATGTCGGTGGCAGGCAGATGGTTGCAGCGTGAACTGCTCTACGAGCATAGTTACTTGTGTGACCAGGGTTCCGGAAGCAACAACTCCCCCAACCGGCCGGTCCGTTGTCCGCTCGCCCCTTCCTTGACTTCGCCCACCCCCCACGGAAGGCGATCGCCGTGTCCCCCCACACGACATCCACCCCCCGGTTCCTGGACGCGGTGCGCCCGGACCGCACCGACTGGCTGGAGCTGCCCCCACAGCGGACCAGCGTCAGAGTCGCCCGCCGCGCCACGGGCGCGCGCCTGGCCTCGTGGCAGGTGCCCGAGGAGGTGTGCGCGAGCGCCGTGCTGCTCGTGTCCGAGCTGGTCACCAACGCCGTGCTGCACACACTCAGCGAACGGATCCTGTGCGGCGTCCAGCTGATGACGGACGCGCGCTTCCGGCTGGAGGTCCACGACGGCGACCTCACGGGCCGCGGCATCCCCGACCGCTGCCCCGGCCCCGACGACGAGGGTGGCCGCGGCCTGTTGCTCGTCCGGGAGATAGCCGACAGCTGGGGCATCACCCGCTCGACCCTCACGGGCGGAAACGCGGTGTGGGCGAGCCTGGGGACGGCTTTATAACGCGGTACGAGCCTCAAGGGGCCCGGTTGCCCCGCGAGACCTCAGAACCCCAGCTTGCGCAACTGCCTCGGATCCCGCTGCCAGTCCTTCGCCACCTTCACGTGCAGGTCCAGGCTGTATCGACATGCGGCTACCGCCGCGCGGCGGACGCGCCCAGCAAAGCCCCGAACCACCAGACAAGCCCGACGCCGACCAGCCACAAACCCCCGACGACGCCTCAGAACCCCAGCTTGCGCAACTGCCTCGGATCCCGCTGCCAGTCCTTCGCCACCTTCACGTGCAGGTCCAGGAAGACGGGCGTGCCCAGCAGCGCCTCGATCTGCTTGCGGGACTTGATGCCGACCTCCTTCAGGCGCTTGCCCTTGGGGCCGATGATGATGCCCTTCTGGCTGGGGCGCTCGATGTAGACGAAGGCGTGGATGTCGAGGAGGGGCTTGTCGGCGGGGCGGTCCTCGCGGGGAAGCATCTCCTCGACGACGACGGCGATGGAGTGCGGCAGCTCGTCGCGCACGCCCTCCAGCGCCGCCTCGCGGATCAGCTCCGCGATCATGACCTGCTCGGGCTCGTCGGTCAGGTCGCCCTCGGGGTAGAGCGCCGGGCCCTCGGGCAGCAGGGGCACGAGCAGGTCGGCCAGCAGACCCACCTGATCGTCGCCGACCGCCGAGACCGGGACGATCTCCGCCCACTCGAAGCCCAGCTCCTTGCCGAGCTGATCGATGGCGATCAGCTGCTCGGCGAGCGTCTTGCTGTCCACGAGGTCGGTCTTGGTGACGATCGCGATCTTCGGCGTCTTCTTGATGGACGCCAGTTCCTTCGCGATGAACCGGTCGCCGGGGCCGAGCTTCTCGTTCGCCGGCAGACAGAAGCCGATCACGTCGACCTCGGCCCACGTCGTGCGCACGACGTCGTTCAGCCGCTCGCCCAGCAGCGTGCGCGGCTTGTGCAGCCCCGGGGTGTCGACCAGGATCAGCTGGGCGTCCGGGCGGTGCACGATGCCCCGCACGGTGTGCCGCGTCGTCTGCGGCTGGTTCGCCGTGATCGCCACCTTCTGGCCGACCAGAGCATTCGTGAGGGTGGACTTGCCCGCGTTGGGACGGCCCACGAAGCAGGCGAAACCGGCCCTGTGGACGGCGTCGGCCGGCTCTTCGGATGACTGGGTACGAACGCTCATGCCGCCCATTCTCCCTGATCCCCGGAGCCGCCCCGTACCGGACGGGCTTCGAGAGCTTTCCGAAACCCTCACGCAACGAAACGTCACGGAAACACACCCGTACGCGACCGGAAACGAGGGCCGGTGAACCTCTGACGAGCCCCCGGACCGTTGGAGACGACCGTGACCCTCGCCGCCGCAAGCGCCGACACCGGTGACACCGCCTGGCTGCTCGCCGCCACCGCCCTCGTCCTGCTGATGACCCCGGGCCTGGCCCTCTTCTACGGCGGCATGGTCCGCACGAAGAGCGTGCTCAACATGCTGATGATGAGCTTCGTGTCGATCGCGCTGGTGACGGTGGTGTGGCTGGCGGCCGGCTACTCCCTGGCCTTCGGCGAGGACGCGGCGGGCGGACTCATCGGCGGGCTGGACCACGTCGGCATGAGCGGGCTCGGCCCGGACAGCGTCCAGGGCACGGTGCCCACGGTCCTGTTCGCCACCTTCCAGCTCACCTTCGCGATCGTCACGGCCGCGCTGGTCAGCGGCGCGGTCGCCGACCGGGCGAAGTTCGCCGCGTGGCTGGTCTTCGTGCCGGTGTGGGCGCTGCTCGTATACGTTCCGGTCGCGCACTGGGTGTGGGGCCCGGGTGGCTGGATCCTGGAGAGGCTCGGCGCCCTGGACTTCGCGGGCGGGCTGCCCGTGGAGATCGTGTCCGGCGCCTCGGGGCTGGCGTTGTGCCTGGTCCTGGGCCCGCGCATGGGCTTCAAGAAGGACGCCATGCGCCCGCACAACCTGCCCATGGTGATGCTGGGCGCCGGTCTGCTCTGGTTCGGCTGGTTCGGCTTCAACGCCGGCTCGGCGCTCGGCGCCAACGGTCTCGCGGCCGCCGCGTTCCTCAACACCCTGGCCGCGGGCTGCACGGGCCTGCTCGGCTGGCTCTTCGTGGAGCAGAAGCGCGACGGCCATCCGACGACCCTGGGCGCCGCGTCCGGCGCGGTCGCCGGTCTGGTGGCCATCACCCCGTCCTGCGGGTCCGTCTCCCTGCTCGGCGCGCTGGTCGTGGGCCTCGCCGCCGGTGTCGTCTGCTCGTACGCCGTGAGCTGGAAGTTCAAGCTGAACTACGACGACTCCCTGGACGTCGTCGGCGTCCACCTGGTCGGCGGTGTCATCGGCACGCTCCTCATCGGCGTCTTCGCCGTCGAGTCGATGACGGGCGGCGCCGAGGGCCTCCTCTACGGCGGCGGCCTCGCCCAGCTCGGCAAGCAACTGCTGGCCGTGGTCGTGGTGGCGGCGTACGCGTTCGGCGTGACCTACGGAATCGGCAGGCTGATCGACGCCACGATGGGCCTGCGCGCCACCGAGGAGCAGGAGCAGACCGGCCTGGACCTTACGGTGCACGCCGAGACGGCCTACGATCACGGGGTCCTGGGCCACGGTGCCCCGGTCTCCTCCTCCGTCGTCTCCCCCGCCCAGAAGGTCACCCCCCAGGCATGAAGCTCATCACCGCGATCGTCAAGCCGTACCGCCTCGACGAGGTCAAGAACGCCCTGCAGGAACTCGGCGTGCACGGCCTGACCGTGAGCGAGGCCAGCGGCTACGGCCGGCAGCGCGGTCACACCGAGGTGTACCGCGGCGCCGAGTACCAGGTCGACCTGGTGCCCAAGGTCCGGATCGAGGTCGTCGTCGAGGACGCGGTGGCCGAGGACGTCATCGACGCGATCGTGAAGGCCGCGCACACCGGCAAGATCGGCGACGGCAAGGTGTGGGCGCTGCCCGTCGACACGGTCGTACGGGTGCGGACGGGCGAGCGCGGCCCCGACGCGCTCTGACACCGGGGCCGCGCTCGCGGTCGTTCTCAGTCGAACACGAACGGGCCCGGCGACTGCGGCCCGGCCGCCGTGCAGGTGATGGTGATGCCGAAGACGGTCATCTTCAGCGAGCCGCCGAAGGCCTCCAGGCTGTCGCCGGAGGCCACGGTGCCGCTGAGCGGGCCGACCTCGACGGGTGCGCCGGCGGCCATCGCCGGGTTCTCCGTTCCGGAGAAGTCGACGGTGCCGCCGCCGGCCTTCACCAGGGTGAGGGTGGACGAGATCGAGTCCTCTCCCAGCGCGATGGGCGCCGTGATCGCGGAGGACTTGACGGTGAGGGTGGCGGCGGTGCCGTCCTGCGTGGCCGTGAGGGTGGCCTCGCCGCTGCCGAAGGTGCCGCAGTCCGCGCTGATCGTCGCCGTCTGGGGGGTGACGGCCAGGGCCGCGGGGGCGAAGGCGAGCCCGGTGACCGCGAGGGCTCCGGCCGCCAGTGCCGCACCTGCTCCGATTCGCTTGCGTCTCATGGGATTCCGGCTCCGTTTCCGTGGGGGGCGGACCGCTCGGCGCAGGGATGCGGGCACACCGCCGAGAGTCGAACCTGACGGTCCGTCGGAATGGACGGTTCCATTGATGCGTGTGGGGCAGGCGGCGGCAAGGTTGAAAACTGGCCTAATTACCGCCGGTTACAGCGAAGTTCAGCCGGCGGTGACGGTGGTCCGGACCGTTCCGTCGGGCCCCGCCACCAACACCGGCGTGCCCGCACCGCCGAGATCCCGTACGGCCGCCCGATCCGCGTCGGACGCGGTCTCCGCCTCCGTCACGACCGCCGCCGCTTCCAGGGACGTCGCGCCCGAGGCCACCGCCATCGCCACCGCGGTCTGCAGGGCACTGAGCTTCAGGGAGTCGAGGGCCACGGTGCCCGCGACATAGGTGCGTCCGGTCTCGTCCCGTACGGCCGCGCCCTCCGGCACGCCGTTGCGGGCCCGCGCGGAACGGGCCAGGGTGACGATCTTGCGGTCCTCGGGGTCGAGCGCGCTGCTGTCGGTCATGATCCGAGCATACGTAGCGAGCGCCCCGGGCCCGTCTCAGGGCCGGTCGAGGCGGAGGCGGTCCGCTCGGGGCAGACCCGCGACGACCAGGTCGTAGGAGTCCTCGACGAGCTCGCGGACGAGCTGGTCCGGGAGGTCGCCGTCGGCCGTGACGGTGTTCCAGTGGCGCTTGTTCATGTGCCAGCCGGGGACGATGAGGCCCTCGTGCTCGCCGCGGAGGCGCACCGCTTCGTCCGGGTCGCACTTGAGGTTGACCTTGAGGGGACGCGCGTCGAGGTGGGACAGGGCGAAGAGCTTGCCCCGCACCTTGAAGACCGAGATCTCGGGGCTGAAGGGGAAGTCCTCCACCGCCGCATTGAAGGACAGACAGAACGCGC
The DNA here is from genome assembly GCF_014205055.1 of Streptomyces luteogriseus. Classification (NCBI taxonomy): domain Bacteria; kingdom Bacillati; phylum Actinomycetota; class Actinomycetes; order Kitasatosporales; family Streptomycetaceae; genus Streptomyces; species Streptomyces luteogriseus. The sequence goes on along the minus strand of NZ_JACHMS010000001.1, from coordinate 5,868,540 downwards.
GCAGTTCCTGCGGGGTCACTCCGGCTTCTCCTCCTCGGGCGGGTCCGCCGGGCCCACCGGCTCCGCCAGCACCGTCACGATCTTGTTCCGGCGACCGGCCGCGGCCTCCGCGGTCAGCCGCAGTTCCCGGCCGTCGGGAAGGTCCACGACGGACGAGGCTCCGGCGATGGGGACGCGCCCCAGTGCCTTGGCCAGCAGGCCGCCGACCGTCTCGACGTCCTCGTCGTCGAACTCCTCCAGGCCGTACAGCTCGCCCAGGTCGCCGATGTCGAGGCGGGCCGTGACGCGGAAGCGGTCGTCGCCGAGCTCCTCGACCGGCGGCAGTTCACGGTCGTACTCGTCGGTGATCTCGCCGACGATCTCCTCGAGGATGTCCTCGATGGTGACGATGCCGGCGGTACCGCCGTACTCGTCGATGACGACGGCGACGTGGTTGCGCTCCTTCTGCATCTCGCGCAGCAGGTCGCCGGCGTTCTTGGTGTCGGGTACGAAGAACGCCGGGCGCATGGCGGTCGAGACCTGCTCGGACTCGGCGTCGCGGCTGATGTGCGTCCTGCGGACCAGGTCCTTCAGATACACGATGCCGACGATGTCGTCCTCGCTCTCCCCGGTCACCGGGATGCGCGAGAAGCCGGAGCGCAGGGCGAGGGTGAGGGCCTGGCGGATGGTCTTGAAACGCTCGATGACCACCAGGTCCGTGCGCGGGACCATGACCTCGCGGACGAGGGTGTCGCCGAGCTCGAAGACGGAGTGCACCATGCGGCGCTCCTCGTCCTCGATGAGGGACTCCTTCTCGGCGAGGTCGACCAGGGCGCGCAGCTCCGCCTCGGAGGCGAAGGGGCCGCGGCGGAAGCCCTTGCCGGGGGTGAGCGCGTTGCCGATGAGGATCAGCAGCGACGGGATCGGGCCCATGATCCGGGCCAGCGGCACCAGGACGTACGCCGAGACCGTCGCGGTGTTCAGCGGGTGCTGGCGGCCGATGGTGCGCGGGGAGACGCCGACGGCCACGTACGACACGAGGACCATGACCGCGATGGCGACCAGGAGGGCCTCGGTGGTGCCGTCGAACGCCTTCAGACAGCCGTAGGTGATCAGCGCGGCGGCGGCCATCTCGCAGGCGACGCGGACCAGCAGCGCCACGTTGAGGTAGCGGGTCGGGTCCGCGGCGACCTGGGAGAGCTTGGCGCTGCCGCGGCGGCCGGAGCGCACGGCCTCCTCGGCGCGGAAGCTGGAGACGCGCGCGAGGCCCGCCTCCGCGCAGGCGGCGAGCCAGGCCACGACCACCAGGGCGATGGCGCCCAGGGCGAGTTGAGGACTCATCGGCGGATCAGGAAACCGTCGGAGCCGGGGACGGGCCGGTCAGGCCCCGCTCCGCGCGCCAGCCGTCCACGATGGCCGCCTGGAGGCCGAACATCTCGGCCTTCTCGTCCGGTTCCTCGTGGTCGTAGCCCAGCAGGTGCAGCACCCCGTGGACGGTGAGCAGTTGGAGCTCCTCGTCCATGGAGTGCTCCGTGTCAGCGTCCTTGCCCTGCTTCTCGGCGACCTCGGGGCACAGCACGATGTCGCCGAGAAGCCCCTGCGGCGGCTCGTCGTCGTCCTTGGAGGGCGGGCGCAGCTCGTCCATCGGGAAGGACATGACATCCGTCGGACCGGGGAGGTCCATCCACTGGATGTGGAGCTGCTCCATGGCGTCGGCGTCCACGACGATCACCGAGAGCTCGGAGAGCGGGTGGATGCGCATCCGTGCGAGCGCGTAGCGGGCGATGTCGAGGATCGCCTGTTCGTCGACCTCGGTGCCGGACTCGTTGTTGACGTCGATCGACATGGTGCTGTGTGTGTCTACTTCCCCTTGTGCCCGGACTTGCCGCGGCTCTTGTGCGTGCCGTTCTGGGTGCCGTGCGTGGTGTCGTACTTCTCGTACGCGTCGACGATACGGCCCACCAGCCTGTGCCGGACGACGTCCTGGGACGACAGCCGGGAGAAATGGACGTCCTCGACACCCTCCAGGATGTCCTGCACCTGGCGCAGACCGCTCTTCGTCCCGTCCGGCAGGTCGACCTGCGTCACGTCACCCGTGATCACGATCTTCGACTCGAAGCCGAGGCGGGTGAGGAACATCTTCATCTGCTCGGGGCTCGTGTTCTGGGCCTCGTCCAGGATGATGAAGGCGTCATTGAGGGTGCGACCCCTCATATACGCCAGGGGCGCGACCTCGATCGTGCCCGCCGCCATCAGCCGCGGGATCGAGTCCGGGTCGAGCATGTCGTGCAGCGCGTCGTAGAGCGGGCGCAGGTACGGGTCGATCTTCTCGTAGAGCGTGCCCGGGAGGAAGCCGAGCCGCTCTCCGGCCTCGACCGCGGGGCGGGTCAGGATGATGCGGTTGACCTGCTTGGACTGCAGGGCCTGCACCGCCTTGGCCATCGCCAGGTAGGTCTTGCCGGTGCCCGCGGGGCCGATGCCGAAGACGATCGTGTGCTTGTCGATCGCGTCGACGTAGCGCTTCTGGTTGAGCGTCTTGGGGCGGATCGTGCGGCCGCGCGAGGACAGGATGTTCTGCGTGAGCACCTGGGCCGGGGTCTCCTGGCCGTCGCTCTCGCCGTTGTCGCTCGCCTTCAGCATGGCGATCGAGCGTTCCACTGCGTCCTCCGTCATCGGCTGCCCGGTGCGGAGCACCAGCATCATCTCGTCGAACACGCGCGAAATGAGGGCGACGTCCTTCGGGTCGCCGACCGCGCTGATCTCGTTGCCCCGGACATGGATGTCGGCCGCCGGGAAGGCCTTCTCGATCACGCGCAGGAGGGAGTCGCCGGACCCCAGCACGGTCACCATGGGGTGCTGGGCGGGGACGGTGAGCTGCGCTCTCGCCTGCTCCTGCGCGGGGGTGTGAGCTGTCGGTGATTGAGTCATGGGCCGGCGCTTAAGGCCTGCGGTTCCTCCTCGTCACGGCCGCACAGCTGAGGGCGGCCTCGCGACTCCCAGGGTACGACGGGGGAGTGACAACGCCGTAGGGGTTTTGGGGCCGCTGTTTCCACCGGCGCCTCACGAGCACCTCACGCCGAGCGCCGGAAACCGATCGTCGGCACGGCCCTGCGCAGCGGCCAGGGCCGCACCAGTTCCTCCGACACCAGCTCCGCCAGGAACCCGTACCGCTCCAGCGCCGCCGGCGACTGCCCCTCGACGGACTGGACCTTCCGCCACCACGCCGCGATCTCGGACCAGCCCGGCGCCGACAGCGACCCGCCGAACTCCTGCACCGACAGTGCCGCGGTCAGCCCGGCGAAGGCCAGCCGGTCCGCGAGCGACCAGTCGGCCAGGGTGCCGGCCACGAATCCGGCGACGAACACGTCACCGGCCCCGGTCGGATCGAGCGCCTCGACCGCGATGGCCGGCACCTCCGCCGTCTCCCCCGTCCGCCGGTCCACGGCGTACGCACCGTCCGCGCCGAGGGTGACCACCGCGAGCGGCACGTACTCGGTGAGGGCGTGCGCGGCGGCCCGAGGGCAGTCCGCGCCCGTGTACCGCATGGCCTCCTGCGCGTTGGGCAGGAACGCCTCGCAGTGCCGCAGGTCGGGCAGCCCCGCCAGGTCCCACGCCCCGGTGTCGTCCCAGCCGACGTCGCCGAACACCCGGGTGCCGTTGCCCGCGGCCTGGGCGATCCAGGGGGCGCTCACGCCGGGGGCGAGGGAGGCGACGGCGGCACGCGCGTGTGAGGGGCAGACGGGCGCGGGCTCCTCGGGGGGCGGCTCGTGGCCGTGCGAGACCATCGTGCGCTCGCCCTCGTAGGCCATGGAGACGGTCACCGGGGAGTGCCAGCCGGGCACCGTACGCGACGGGGAGAGGTCGATGCCCTCGCCGTGCTCCAGGGCGTCCCAGCAGTAGTCGCCGTAGTGGTCGTCGCCGAAGGCGGCCGCGAGGGACGTGCGCAGGCCGAGGCGGGCCAGGGCCGTGGCCATGTTGGCGACGCCGCCGGGGCTCGACCCCATGCCCCGCGCCCAGGACTCCGTCCCGCGCACCGGGGCGGAGTCGAGCCCGGTGAAGATGATGTCCAGGAAGACGGTGCCGGTGAGGTAGACGTCCCAGGGCGGGTCGTCCGGCCTGCGCAGCGGGGCGAGGGGATCGACCTGGCTCTGGCGGTGCGATCCCTTTCCGGCCGGTCCCTTTCCGGCCGGGGCGGTGGACGCGGTCACTGTGCGCTCCCTGACGTGGTGCGGATCAGGCCAGTCTGCACCACATCACCGACGACGTGACGCCGATCACGCCGGGCCCACCCGTCCCGTCAGCTCGCGCCGGGCCCCCGCACGCTCCCCTCCCCCGGCCTCGGCGAGCCTCACCAGCGGGGCATCGCGGGGGTCACCCACTCCGGGTCGGCGATCCGCATCGCGGCCGCGTCGTCACGGTCGCGCAGGGCGCCGTCGTCGTCCAGCCAGCGCTGGTGCAGTGCGGCCAGCCGCGCGCGGTCGAGCTCCACACCGAGGCCGGGGGTGTCGGACACGGCGACCTTGCCGCCCTCGAAGGTGAGCCGCTCGGTGAGGACGTCCTCGGACTGCCAGGGGTAGTGGGAGTCGCAGGCGTGGTGGAGGTCCGGGACGGTGGCCGCCACGTGGGTCATCGCGGCGAGCGAGATGCCGAGGTGGGTGTTGGAGTGCATCGACACGCCGACGCCGAAGGTGCGGCAGACGGCGGCGAGCTGCTGGGTGTTGCGCAGTCCGCCCCAGTAGTGGTGGTCGGAGAGCACGACCTGGACGGCGCCCCGGGTGAAGGCCTCCCGGATCTCGGCGAAGGTCGTCACGCACATGTTGGTGGCGAGCGGCACCCCGGTGCGCTCGGCGACCTCGGCCATGGCGGGTGTGCCGAGCGCCGGGTCCTCCAGGTACTCCAGGACCTCGCCGAGTTCCTCGGCCACCTTCACCGAGGTCTCCACGGACCAGGCGCCGTTGGGGTCGAGCCGCAGCGGATGCCCGGGGAACGCCTCGGCCAGGGCCTTGATCGCGGCGATCTCCTCGTCGGGCGGGAAGACGCCGCCCTTGAGCTTGAAGGAGGTGAAGCCGTACCGCTCCGTGAAGCGGCGGGCCTGCTCCACGACCCCCGCCGGGTCGACGGCGGCGCCCCAGTCGTCCTTCTCCGCGGGTACACCCTCGGGGTGGCCGGCCCACTTGTAGAACAGGTAGGCGCTGTACTCGACGGCGTCGCGCACCTTGCCGCCGAGCAGCGCGTGCACGGGCAGTCCGAGTGCCTTGCCGAGGGCGTCCAGGCAGGCGACCTCGAAGCCGGAGACGACGGACAGCCTCAGCTTGTCGGCGGTCTGGACACCGCGCAGCCCGCCGACGTCGACGGCGTTCTCGACGCGGGAGGCGTCCACCGCGACCCGGTCCGCGACCGTGAACAGGCCGTTCAGGTCGCTGACCTGGCGTCCCTTCAGCCGCTCTGCGAAGGGCCGGGCCAGCTCCAGGTACTTGGCGTCGCCGTAGGTCTCCCCCACGCCGGTGATCCCGTCGGCCGTGACGACCTCGACGATGAGCCGGGGTGTGTACGGCTGGTGGACGCCCTGGGTGTTCAGCAGCGGCGGGTCCGCGACCAGGATCGGCGTGAGCCGAACGTCGGTGATGGTGAGGTTCACAGGGAGGCTCCCACGAGGTCGAGGCCGGCGGTGAGGAGGGCGGTGAGGGCGGCCACGTCGGCGGGTGAGGGGTCGGTGAGCGGAGCGCGGACCGGGCCGACCCGGTGGCCGCGGAGCCGGGCCGCCGCCTTCACCAGGGACACGGCGTACCCGGGGACGCGGTCGCGCAGTTCGACGAGCGGGACGTAGAAGTCGCGCAGCAGCTTGTCGACGGTGCCGTGGTCGTGGTCGCGCAGGGCGGTGAAGAAGGCGCCGGCGATCTCGGGGGCGAAGGCGTGGACGGCGGAGGAGTAGGCGGGGACGCCGACGGTGGCGTAGGCGCGGGCCTGGATCTCGGCGGTGGAGGCGCCGTTGAAGAACAGGAAGTCCTCGGGTGCGGCCAGGGTGAGGCGCTGGAGCCGGTCGAGGTCGCTGTGGCCGTCCTTGAGGCCGATGACGTTCGGCAGGGCGGCGATGTGGCGGAGCGAGTCGGCGGTGAAGGCGACCTGGCCGCGCTGGTAGGCGATCAGGGGCAGCGGGGTGCGGGCGGTGATCTGCTCCAGCTGGGCGACCAGGCCGTCCTGCGGGGCGGCGACCAGATAGTGCGGCAGCACCAGGAGTGCGTCGGCCCCGGCGTCCTCGGCGATGCGCGCGAACCGGACGGCCTGCGCCCAGCCGTAGCCGGTGCCGGCGACCACGGGGACGCGGCCGGCGGCCTCCTCGACGGTGATGGTGACGACCTGCCGGTACTCGTCCTCGTCGAGTGAGAAGAACTCGCCGGTGCCGCAGGCCGGGAAGACGGCGCCGGGCCCGGCGGCGAGCCGCTCGGCGACATAGGCGCGGTAGCCGTCCGGGTCGAGGGTGCCGTCGTCGCGGAAGGCGGTCAGCGGGAACGACAGCACGCCGCCCGCCATGCCGTCCCTCAGCCGCTGCGCGACCGCCGCCGGTCCAGCGCTCACGGTCATCACCCAGTCATCTCCTTATGTAGACGCCATCTATATATGAGAATGAGGGCTGGGTATGCGAACGTCAACCGCCCGGGCGGCCCGATTACCATCGGTACATGTCAGACACAGGGGGCGTCCGCGAGGTGAAGTCCGCGGCGCGCACGGTCGAGCTGCTGGAACTCCTCGCCGCACGCGGCGACCGTCCGGCCCGGCTCCAGGAACTGGCCGACGCACTCGGCGTGCCGCGCAGCTCGATGTACGCGCTGCTGCAGACCCTGATCTCGCGCGGCTGGGTCCGCACCGACGTCACCGGCTCCCTGTACGGCATCGGCATCCACGCCCTGCTCACCGGCACCAGCTACCTCGACTCCGACCCGCGGGTCCGGGCGGTGCGGCCATACCTCGACGAGGCGTCCGAGGCGCTCGGCGAGACCATCCACATGGGCCGGCTGGACGGCCGGGACGTGGCATATCTGGCCACGCGGGAGTCGCACGAGTACCTGCGGACGATCAGCCGGGTGGGACGGCGCCTGCCCGCGCACGTCGGAGCCCTGGGCAAGGCGTTGCTGGCGGAACGCCCGGACGGCGAGCTGCCCGAGGGCCCCTACGACGCGCTGACCCCGAATTCGCACACGAGCCGGGAGTCCCTGCTGGCCGACCTCGCGGAGACCCGCTCGCGCGGCTGGTCCGTGGACCGCGAGGAGGGCGTGCCCGGCATCGTCGGCTTCGGGTTCGCGCTGCGCTACGACAGTCCGGCACTGGACGCGATCAGCTGCTCGGTGCCCGTGGCCCGGCTCACGCCCGCGCACGAGGAGCGGATCGTCGCCGTGATGCGGGAGATCCGGATCAAGGCCGAGGCGACGGTTCCGTCGGGGTCCGGATCGGTGCACTGGCGTTAGCGAGAACGCCGTGGGCACCCACTGAAAGCCGTTCGTTTACCCGGGCTTCACCACCCCAAACCCAACGTGCTCCAGATCACAGGCCCCGGGCTCCCGTGTGCGACTACGTGCTTGATACAAATTGCTCGCGCGTTCCTGTCCGTCGACGGTCGTCGCCCACCCCCCCTTTCCCCCGCTCCTTTCGCATGCCCTGGGAACGCCCGTGTTCGCCCCCCGCACCACTCCCTGGCCCCTCGTCGCCCTTTTCACGGCCGGGTACCTCGCTCCGTATCTGCTGCCCACCACCGTGGGCAGGCTCGACTCGGACCTTCCGCTCTCCGCCACGCAGGCCGGCGCCGTCGGCAGTGCCCTGCTGCTGAGTTCGGCCACCGCCGGATTCGTCCTCGCCTCCCGGGTCGAACGGGTCGGAGCCCGCACCCTCGCCCGGCTCGGCCTCGCCCTGGCCCTGCTCGGCTACGGCGGTGCCGCCCTGACCACCGCCGTTCCCGCCGTCGTCGCCGGCGCGATCGTCGGCGGGTTCGGCTCCGGCACGGCCACCACCGTCGCCGCGACCCTCATCGCCGGGCAGCGTGATCCGCACCGGGCCTCCACGGCCGGACTGCTCACCGTCTCCGCCCTCGCGGGCGCGGTGTACCTGACCGTGCCGCACCTCGGCCCGGGGCACGGCCTGCCGCTGGCCGCGATCGCCGTCACGGCCCTGGCCGTGTGGCCGCTCACCGGCCGCCTCCCCATCGGCACACCCGTCGCGCCCGCCCGGCACGACAAGGCCCGGCTGCCGCACGCCCGTTCGGGGCTGCTGCTGGCCGCCGCCATGGTCTACTGGTCGCTCGCCCAGAACTCCCTGTGGGGCGTGAGCGGACGCATCGGCCTGGAACAGGCGCACCTCGGTGAGGCCACCGTCGGCGTCGTCTTCGCCCTCGGACTGGGTGCCGGACTGGCCGGCGTCCTCGCGGCGGGCGCCCTCGGGGCCCGCCTCGGACGGGCGGTGCCCATCGGCGGCGGCACGGTCCTCATCGCCGTCTGCATCGCGCTCAGCGCCTCCGCGACCGACCTCGGGAGCTTCGCGGCGGGCGAGATCGCCTGGAACACGCTCTACCCGGTGGTGCTGTCGTACCTCATCGGCCTCGCCGCCTCGCTCGACCCGCGCGGCCGCTGGGCGGTGCTGGTCGGCTCGGCGTCCTCGCTGGGCACGGCCGCCGGGCCGCTGACCGGCAGTGTGCTGTCGGCGCAGGCCGGGTTCCCGGTCATGGGCGCGGTCCTCGGCGCCGGACTGCTGGTGATCGCCCTGCCGATGACCGCCGTCGCCCTGCACACCGGCGGACGCCCGCTGCTGCCCGGCGCGATCCGCCGCCGCGGCGGCCACCCGGCCGCCCTGGTCGCCGCCGCCACGGGCACGCCCACCGGCGCGATCCCCGAGATCGGCGCCCCGGAGCAGCCGGTGGTGGAGATCCCCGTGGAGGCCGCCGCCGTCCCCGCCCAGCGCGCCTACGACAAGGCGGGGTCGGAGGTCTTCTGAGACCCGCCCGGAGCCACGGCCTAACCGAAGGTGTAGGCGTCCACCTCGGCGAGATACCGCGCCCGCAGCTCCTCGTCGTCCTCCAGGAAGGAGGCGAGGAAGGAGTTGCGGGCCAGCTCGCGCAGCCGCTCCTCGGTGAGGCCGAGGGTGGCGCGCACGGCGTCGAAGTTGTCCCCGGCGTAGCCGCCGAAGTAGGCCGGGTCGTCGGAGTTGACCGTGCACATCAGGCCCGCGTCCAGCATCGCGGGCAGGGGGTGGTCGGCGAGGGTGTCGACCGTGCGCAGCCGGACGTTGGACAGCGGGCAGAGCGTCAGCGGCACCCGGTCGCGCACCAGCCGCTCCACCAGCGCCGGGTCCTCCACGCAGCGCAGCCCGTGGTCGACCCGCTCCACGCCGAGGACGTCCAGCGCCTCGGTGATGTACTCCGGCGGGCCCTCCTCGCCGGCGTGGGCGACCCGCCGCAGGCCCAGCGCGGCAGCGGCCTCATAGACATCGCGGAACTTCACCGGCGGATGCCCGACCTCGGCGGAGTCGAGGCCGACGCCGGTGATCCGGTCCAGGTACGGCTTGGCCGCGTCCAGTGTGGCCAGGGCCGACTCGGCGGACTCGTCGCGCAGGAAGCACAGGATCAGCCGGGTCGAGACGCCGTGGTTGGCCTCGCTGCTCCCCAGCGCACGCCACAGCCCCTCGACGACCGTGCCGATCTCCAGGCCGCGGCCGGTGTGGGCCTGCGGGTCGAAGAAGATCTCCGCGTGCCGCACGCCCTGCGCGGCGGCCCGGGCGAGATAGGCGTTCGCCAGGTCCTCGAAGTCCCGCTCGGTGCGCAGGACGGCCATGAGCTCGTAGTACAGGTTCAGGAAGGACTGCAGGTCCTCGAACCGGTAGGCCTCGCGCAGCTCGTCCGTGTCGGCGTACGGCAGCGTGACACCGTTGCGCGCGGCGAGCTCGAAGGCGAGTTCCGGTTCCAGGGTGCCTTCGATGTGAAGGTGCAGTTCGGCTTTGGGGAGGGACATCAATTCATCGTACGGCCGTTTCACCGACGCTTCGGAACCGGCACCCTCAGTAGGTCGTGGGCCACGGTCAGCTCACCCTCGTACCCGGCGGCCCGGGCCTGACGCTCGAACTCGTCCGGGTCGGTGTAGCGCTGGCTGAAGTGGGTCAGCACGAGGTGCCGCACGCCGGCGTCCCGGGCCACCCGAGCTGCCTGACCGGCCGTCAGGTGACCGTGCTCGACGGCGAGTTCCTCGTCCTCGTCGAGGAAGGTCGACTCGATGACGAGCAGGTCGCAGCCCTCGGCGAGGGCGTACACCCCGTCGCAGAGCCGGGTGTCCATGACGAACGCGAACCGCTGTCCGCGCCGTGTCTCGCTGACGTCCTCCAGGGACACCGCGCCGAGTCTCCCCTCGCGCTGGATCCGGCCGACGTCCGGGCCCTTGATGCCGTGCGCGGCGAGCCGCTCGGGCAGCATGCGGCGGCCGTCGGGCTCGACGATCCGGTACCCGTACGACTCCACCGGGTGCGACAGCTTCCGGGCCTCCAGCGTGTAGCCGCCGGTGCGGGCGAGGGGCCCGTCGGCGGCGACCGGGGCCTCGGTGATGCCGACGGTCTCGCGGTAGGCGGTGGCGTACCGGAGCCGGTCGAAGAAGCGCTGCCCGGAGCGGGGGTAGTGGGCGGTGATCTCGTGCGGGACCCGGTCGAGGTTGATGCGCTGGATCACACCGGCGAGGCCGAGGGAGTGGTCGCCGTGGAAGTGCGTGACGCAGATCCGGTTCAGGTCGTGCGCGGCGACCCCGGCACGCAGCATCTGGCGCTGCGTGCCCTCGCCGGGGTCGAACAGGATGCCCTCGCCGTCCCAGCGCAGCAGGTAGCCGTTGTGGTTGCGGTGCCGGGTCGGGACCTGGCTGGCGGTGCCGAGGACCACGAGTTCACGAACGGACAAGGCGGATTACCCCGGAGGCCAGTCGAGGCCGCGGCCGCCGAGCACGTGGGCATGTACGTGCCAGACCGTCTGGCCGGCACCGCCGCCGGTGTTGAAGACGAGGCGGTGGCTGTCGAGCTTCTCCTCGTCGGCGACGGCCTGGGCCTCGCGGAGCACGTCCGCGGTGAGGGCCGGATCGGCGGCGGCCAGGGCCGCGGCGTTCTTGTAGTGCGCCTTGGGGATGACCAGGACGTGGGTGGGGGCCTGAGGGTTGATGTCGCGGAACGCGATGGTCGTTTCCGTCTGGCGGACGATGGTCGCCGGGATGGTGCCTGCGACGATCTTGCAGAACAGGCAGTCTTCCTGGGGCTCCCCTGCCATGTCTCCTCCGGGGGTTGGGCCGTGCGGTCCGACTTGGGCATCGTATCGTCGTCGGGTGCGGGTGCGTTGTGGCTGGTCGCGCCCACGCGGCGGAGCCGCACATCGACACAGCCCCGCGCCCCTCAGGTGGGCAAGCCCGGGGGCGTTTTCGCGGGACTGGTCTCCAGTGCCTCCAGTGCCAGTCGGATCGCTTCGTCCAGTTGGGTGTCCCTCCCCGCCGCGTAGTCCTGCGGGCGTTGCAGGACCTCCACGTCGGGATCCACGCCGTGGTTCTCCACTCCCCACTCGTAGCCCTCCAGCCAGAAGGCGTACTTGGGCTGGGTGACCAGGGTGCCGTCGACGAGGCGGTAGCGGCTGTCGATGCCGATGACGCCGCCCCAGGTGCGGGTGCCGACGACCGGGCCGAGGCCGAGGGCCTTGATCGCCGCGTTGACGATGTCGCCGTCGGACCCGGAGAACTCGTTGGCTACGGCCACGACGGGGCCTCGGGGGGCGTCCTCCGGGTAGCTGTAGGGGCGCATGCCGCGCGGGACGGCCCAGCCGACGATGCGGCGGGCCAGCTTCTCGACCACCAGTTGGGAGGTGTGGCCGCCGCGGTTCTCGCGGACGTCGACGACCAGGCCCTCGCGGGCGACCTCGACGCGCAGGTCGCGGTGGATCTGGGCCCAGCCGGGGGCCTGCATGTCGGGGACGTGGAGGTAGCCGAGGCGGCCGCCGGACTTCTCGTGGACGTAGGCGCGGCGGTCGGCGACCCAGGCGTGGTAGCGCAGGGGTTCCTCGTCGGCGACCGGGACGACGACGGCGTGCCGGGGGTCGCCGCCGCCGGACGGGGAGATGGTCAGCTCGACCGGCTTGTTCGCCGTGCCGATCAGCAGCGGGCCGGGCCCGGCGACCGGGTCGACGGGCTGCCCGGCGATCGCGACGATGGCGTCGCCGGGGCGCACCGCGACGCCGGGGGCGGCCAGCGGGCTGCGGGCGTCCGGGTCGGAGGTCTCGGAGGGCAGGATGCGGTCGACCCGCCAACTGCCGTCCTCGTGACGGGAGATGTCGGCGCCGAGCAGACCCTGGCGGGCGCCGCCGTGGCCGCCGCGCGGGGTGACGTAGGCGTGCGAGGTGCCGAGCTCGCCCTGGACCTCCCACAGCAGGTCGACCAGGTCGTCGTGGGTGGCGAGCCGCTCCACGACCGGGCGGTAGCGGTCGAGGACACCGTCCCAGTCGACGCCGCTCATGTCCGGCCGCCAGAAGTGGTCCCGCATGATGCGGCCGTTCTCGTCGAACATCTGGCGCCACTCGGCCGCCGGGTCGACGAACTGGCGTACGCGGCCCAGGTCGACGGTGATGTTGGAGTCGCTGTCGTCGTCGCCGGAGGCACGCCGGTCGCTGGGGACGACCTTGAGCCGCCCGTCGGTCCACAGCAGCACCCGCTTGCCGTCGCCGCTGACCGCGAAGTGGTCGGCGTCGGCGGCGAGGTGCTCGATGCGCTGCTGGGCGAGGTCGTAGCGCTCCAGCTCGGACTTGGGTTCGGGGTCGTCCGGGGTGGCCCGGGACGCGCCGAGCACACCGGCGACCGGATGGCGCAGCCACAGGACACCGTCCTTGGCGGCGCGCAGGTTGGTGTAGCGGGCGGCCTCGACCGGGAACGGCACGATGCGGTCGGCGAGGCCCTCCAGGTCGATGCGGGTGGTGGGGGTGCCCTCGCTGTCGGGGGTCTCCTCCCGGTCGGGCGTCTCGAAGGACCGGCCGTGCCGCTGCGGCCCGAACGGGGAGGGTGTGGTGGCCGCGAGGGTGATCAGATGCGGCCGGGCTCCGACCACGAAGGCCAGGTCGAAGACGTGCTCGTCGTAGACCGGGTCGAAGGAGCGGGTCGACAGGAACGCGAGGTGCTTGCCGTCCATGGTGAACGCGGGCGCGTAGTCCTGGAAGCGCAGCGGGGTGGCCTCGGTGACCGACAGGTCGGTGGTGTTGGCGAGTTTCAGCTGGCACAGCGGCCGGGGGCCGGGGTGGGACCAGGCCAGCCAGGACGAGTCGGGCGAGAAGACGAGGCCCGACACGTCACCGTCCTCACTGCGGTCGACCTCCCGCACCTCGCCCGTCTCCCGCTCCACGAGCAGCAGGCGGCCGTCGTGGCAGGACACGGCGGCCCGGCTGCCGTCGGGCGCCATGGCGAGGTCCAGCACCCGGCCGAGCTGCCCGGCGGCTAGCCGGCGGGGTGTCGCCCCCGGGGCGAGTCCGGTGGCGGGCGCGAACTCCAGGGCGTCGTCGCCCTCGGCGTCCGTCACCCACACCACCCACTGCTCGCCGTCCGCGCGGAAGGTGCGCGGCAGACGGGCCCGCACCCCGGGTGTCGCGGCCAGCGCGCGGGCCGGTCCGGCGCGGTGGGTGACCCAGTGCACGGAGCCGCGGACGGCGACCGCGCTGCCGCGCGCCGTGTGGTCGGGGGACGCCGACCCGAACCAGCGGGAGGCGTTCAGCGGGAACGGCTGCAGATCGACGCGCTGTCCGCCAAGCCGCACGTCCAGCCGCCGCGGCTCGGCCCCCTCCAGGTCGTCCAGCACCCACAGTTCACCGGCGCTGGAGTAGACGACCCGGGTGCCGTCGGTCGCGGCGTGCCGGGCGTAGAACCCGTCGAGGGGGGTGTGGCGGCGTAGGTCGGAGCCGTCGGCGAGGGAGGAGTAGAGCGCTCCGGTGCCCTCGTGGTCGGAGAGGAAGCCGAGCCGGTCCCCCACCCACAGCGGATACTCGAGGTTGCCGTCGAGGTCCTCGTGCAGCCGCACGAACTCCCCGTCGTCCTCGCGGTCGATCCACAACTTGCCCGCCGTGCCGCCGCGGTACCGCTTCCACCAGGCCGCCTCACGCCCCATCGGCGCGGACAGCAGCACCGTGTGCGGGCCGTGGGCGACGTCGCCGACGGGTCCGTACGGCAGGGTGGTGGCCGGACCGCCGTCCAGCGGCACGGCGCGGGCCCAGGTGCGGCGCAGGCTCGCCTGCCCCTCGGTGCTGATCGCCAGCACCTCGCCGTCCGGGGTCCAGTCGCGCACCTGTGTCTTGTAACTCCCCCAGTACGTCAGCCGCTTGGCGGGCCCGCCGTCGACCCGGGCGATGTACACCTCGGGGGCGCCGTCACGGGTGGAGGTCCAGGCGACGGTGGTGCCGTCGGGCGAGATGCGGGGCTGGGTCACCGGCATGTTGTCGGCGCTGACCCGCCAGGCCCGGCCGCCGTCGAACGGGGCGAGCCACACGTCGTCCTCGGCGGTGAAGGCGACCAGGTCACCGTGCACATGGGGGAACCGGAGGTAAGCAGGCGATGTCACCTGATCACCCTATGCAGGGACCACGCCGCGCGGACAGGGTTCGGATCACTTGCCCTCGACGGGGCGGCAGTCCGGGTACCGCTCGCACCAGATGGTCTGGGTGACGGTCACGGTGACGGTCGGCCCGGGCTGTCCGTTCGGCGGCCCGCCGACGGGCGGCGGGCTGGTGGAGTCGCAGTCGCCGAGCCCGTCGACCCGGAACCACACCTTGCCGTCCACCTTGGCGGTGATGTTCCCGCGCACGCAGGCGCCGTCCACCGCGTGGGTGACCTTGCCGTCGACGGTGATGTCCTTCCCGTCGTTCGTCTCGCCCTGGCAGTCGACGGTCGCGACGGTCCGCTCACGCGCCGAGGGTGACGACTTCCCGCCGTTCTCCCCGTAGGAGGCGGTGCAGGTGAGCCAACGCACGCCCGCCTTCTGCCGGTTGAGCTCTTTGGTCACGGTCTCGTCGGTGGTGTACGCGACGGACGCGGAGCTGATGCTGCCGGGCTCGCAGGCGACGGCGCCGCCCACCGCCAGCACGGCGAACGTCGCCGCGACCGCCACGCGCCGTCCGCGCGGCCCCAGTCGATTCCTCGTCGAAGCCCCCATGGAGGGGAGCCTGCCACCGACGGAGGCCGCGCGGTAGGGCGCAAAGGCGTCAGCCGCGCAGCAGCAGCCACTCCTGGAGCTCCACCACGTTGCCCTCGGGGTCCTTGAGATGCGCCACCCGCATGCGGTCCGTCATGGGCGCCGGGCCGTGCAGGACCGTCGCGCCGCGCATCGTGATCTCCTCGCAGTACGCGTCCAGCCCGTCCACCCGCAGCACCACCAGGGAGCGGTGACCGGCCGCCGTGTCGCCCAGCTCGTCGAGCACCTCGGCCATCATCGACCGGTCCTGCAACGCGATCCCCGCGGAGCCCACCGCGGGGCTGAACTTCTCGTACGGCCCCTGCGCCGCCCCCGACTGCGGTTTGAGGCCGAGGACCTCGCCGTAGAAGCGGTAACAAGCGGCGAAGTCGGTCACGAGCAGACGAACCTGTGCGAGCTCCACGGTGCCTCCAAGGGGGTCAGGACCAGCGTCCGGTGCGTGCCAGGAGCACGGCCGCGGCGGCCGTCCCGGCAGTCGATGTGCGCAGCACACTGCGCCCGAGGCGGTACGCCCGCGCCCCCGCCTCCTCGAACAGCGCCAGCTCCTCCGGCGCGACGCCCCCCTCGGGCCCCACGGCCAGCACGATGTCACCGGTGGACGGCAGTTCGGCCGTCGCCAGCGGTTCGTCCCCGCTCTCGTGCAGCACGGCGGCGAAGTCCGCCCCGGCCAGCAGGGCGGCCACCTGCTTGGTCGTCGCCGCCTCCGCGACCTCCGGGAAGCGCACCCGGCGGGACTGCTTGCCGGCCTCCCGGGCCGTGGCACGCCACTTGCCCAGCGCCTTGACCCCGCGGTCGCCCTTCCACTGCGTGATGCAGCGCGCCGCCGCCCAGGGCACGATCGCGTCGACGCCGACCTCGGTCATCGTCTCGACGGCGAGCTCGCCCCGGTCGCCCTTGGGCAGGGCCTGGACGACGGTGACCCGGGGCTGCTCGGCGGGCTCCTCGGACACCGAGTCCAGCTGGAGGATCAGCCGGTCCTTGCCCTCCGTGCCGAGCACGACGCAGTCCGCCCAGCGGCCCGCCCCGTCCGTGAGGATGACGTCCTCACCGGCGCGCAGCCGTTTCACGGAGACGGCGTGCCGCCCCTCCGGCCCGTCCAGGACGTACCGGCCGCCGCCGCCCGCGTCGAAGTGCTCGACCACGAACACCGGCGCGGTCACAGCGCGCCCCCGCCCGCCGACGAGGCTCGGGCGGCGGCCAGTTCACCGGCCAGCACCTCGACCAGTTGCCCGGCGGGCAGCTCCCGCGCCATCCGGTGCCCCTGCCCGGCCCACAGCGCCATGCCCTGCGCGTCACCGGCCTTGGCGGCGGCCTTGCGCAGCGGCGAGGTGAGGTGGTGGATCTCGGGGTAGGCGGCGGGCGCGTACGGGCCGTGCTCGCGCAGGAACCGGTTGACGAGGCCGCGCGCGGGCCGCCCGGAGAACGCCCGGGTCAGCTCCGTGCGGACGAACAGCGGGTTGGTCAGCGCCTGCTTGTGCAGGGCGTTCGCGCCCGACTCGTGCGTGGCGAGGAAGGCGGTGCCCAGCTGGGCCGCGCTCGCGCCCGCCGCGAGGACCCCCGCGATCTGGCCGCCGCGCATGATGCCGCCGGCGGCGACGATCGGGATGCTCACGGCCTCGCGGACCTGGGCGATCAGCGACAGCAGCCCGATGCCGGAGCCGTCCAGCTCGGGGATGTCCCGGTGGGTGCCCTGGTGGCCCCCGGCCTCGACGCCCTGGGCGATGACCCCGTCCGCACCCGCCCGTTCGACCGCCCGGGCCTCGTCGGGGGTGGTCGCGGCGGCCAGGACGAAGGTGCCGACGCGGTGCAGGGCGTCGACGACCTCACGGCTCGGGACGCCGAAGTGGAACGACACCACCGGCACGGGGTTGTCGCGCAGCACCACGAGCTTGGCCTCGAAGCCGTCGTCGCGTCCGCTGTCCGGATCGCCGAGCTCGGCCTCGTACCAGGTGGCCTCGCCGGCCAGCTGGTGGGCGTAGACGTCCACGGCGGCGGGGTCGGCCAGCTCCGGCTGCGGCATGAAGACGTTGACGCCGAAGGGCCTGCCCGTGAGGCTCCGGAGCTGCTTGATCTCCTGGTACATCCCGTCGGGGGTCTTGTACCCGGCGGCGAGGAACCCGAGCCCGCCCGCCTCGCACACGGCCGCGGCGAGCTGCGGTACGGAGACGCCGCCCGCCATGGGGGCCTGCACGATCGGAAGGGGGAAGAGATCGGTCAGTGCGGAGGACATGACCGCATGTTGTCACGTCCTCCGAACAACCCAGAAACCGGCCTGCCGACTGGCATAGACCAGAAGCACGCTCGGTCTCAGCGCCCGTTGAAGGCGTCCTTCAACCGCGAGAACAGCCCCTGCCGGCCCGGCTGACCGTGCCTGCCCGGGGGACGACCCCCGGACCCCCGGCAGCAGCCGGACCACCCGCGTCAGCGCCCGTTGAAGGCATCCTTCAACCGCGAGAACAGCCCCTGCTGCCCCGGCTGGAACTGCCCCGTGGGGCGCTCCTCGCCGCGGAGTTTGGAGAGCTCGCGCAGCAGGCGTTCCTGCTCGGGGTCGAGCTTGGTCGGGGTGGTGACCTCGACGTGGATGATGAGGTCGCCGCGTCCGCCGCCGCGCAGGTGTGTGACGCCCCGGCCGTGCAGGGGGATCGACTGGCCGGACTGGGTGCCCGGGCGGATGTCGACCTCTTCGAGGCCGTCGAGCGTCTCCAGCGGCACCTTCGTGCCGAGCGCCGCCGCCGTCATGGGGAGCGTCACCGTGCAGTGCAGGTCGTCGCCGCGGCGCTGGAACTGCGCGTGGGGAAGTTCGTGAATCTCGACGTAGAGGTCACCGGCCGGACCGCCGCCGGGACCGACCTCGCCCTCGCCGGCGAGCTGGATGCGCGTGCCGTTGTCGACACCGGCCGGGATCTTGACCGTGAGGGTACGGCGGGACCGGACACGGCCGTCGCCCGCGCACTCCGGGCACGGGGTCGGCACGACCGTGCCGAAGCCCTGGCACTGCGGGCACGGGCGGGACGTCATGACCTGGCCCAGGAAGGACCGGGTGACCTGCGAGACCTCACCGCGGCCGCGGCACATGTCACACGTCTGGGCGGAGGTGCCCGGGGCCGCGCCCTCACCGCTGCAGGTGGTGCAGACGACGGCCGTGTCGACCTGGATGTCCTTCGTCGTGCCGAAGGCGGCCTCGTCGAGCTCGACCTCGATGCGGATCATCGCGTCCTGGCCGCGGCGGGTGCGCGAGCGCGGTCCGCGCTGCGACGCCGTACCGAAGAACGCGTCCATGATGTCCGAGAAGTTCCCGAAGCCACCGGCTCCGAAGCCGCCCGCGCCGCCGCCACCGGCCTGCGAGAGCGGGTCGCCGCCGAGGTCGTAGACCTGCTTCTTCTGCGGGTCCGACAGCACCTCGTAAGCGGCGTTGATCTCCTTGAACCGCTCCTGGGTCTTCGGATCGGGGTTGACGTCCGGGTGCAGCTCGCGGGCGAGCCGCCGGAAGGCCTTCTTGATCTCTTCCTGCGACGCGTCGCGGCGCACGCCGAGTACGGCGTAGTAGTCCGTGGCCACTACGACTCCGCCAGGATCTGTCCGACGTACCGTGCCACTGCGCGTACCGCTCCCATCGTTCCCGGGTAGTCCATGCGGGTCGGTCCGACCACGCCGAGCTTGGCGACTGCCTCGCCGCCCGAACCGTAGCCGACCGACACGACGGACGTGGAGTTGAGTCCTTCGTGGGCGTTCTCGTGACCGATCCGTACGGTCACGCCCGGATCCTGCGCCTCGCCGAGCAGCTTGAGGAGCACGACCTGCTCCTCAAGCGCTTCCAGCACCGGCCGGATCGTGAGAGGGAAGTCATGCCCGAAGCGGGTCAGATTGGCGGTGCCGCCGATCATCAGCCGCTCCTCGTTCTCCTCGACGAGCGTCTCCAGAAGTGTGGAGAGCACCGTAGAGACCGTACCCCGGTCCTCGTGCTCGAACGCCTCCGGGAGATCCTCCACCAGACTCGGCACATCCGCGAAACGGCGGTTCGCCACACGGCTGTTGAGCCGGGCGCGCAGATCCGCGAGCGAGGCGTCGCCGAAGGGCGCCGGGCAGTCGACGACCCGCTGCTCGACCCGCCCGGTGTCCGTGATCAGCACGAGCATGACGCGGGCGGGCGCCAGGGAGAGCAGCTCCACGTGCCGCACCGTCGATCGGGTCAGCGACGGGTACTGCACCACGGCGACCTGACGCGTGAGCTGCGCGAGCAGCCGCACCGTACGCGCCACGACGTCGTCGAGGTCGACGGCGCCCTCGAGGAAGTTCTGGATCGCGCGCCGCTCGGGCGCGGTCATCGGCTTGACGCCGGCGAGCTTGTCGACGAACAGCCGGTAGCCCTTGTCCGTGGGGATGCGCCCGGCACTGGTGTGCGGCTGGGCGATGTACCCCTCGTCCTCGAGGGCCGCCATGTCATTGCGGACGGTGGCCGGGGAGACGCCGAGGCTGTGCCGCTCGGTGAGGGCCTTGGAGCCCACCGGCTCCTCGGTGCCGACGTAGTCCTGGACGATGGCGCGCAGCACCTGAAGCCTGCGTTCACTGAGCATCGCGCACACCTCCAGAAGTCGTCCGCCCGTGGTCCTGCCTGTCGAGCCTGGCACTCTGCGCGTGCGAGTGCCAGCATTCCCCGGCCCAGTGTACGGCGGTGGGGTACTCCCCCGGCAAGGCTGGTCGTGCGGCGCCGTGCCCCGAGCGGGGCGCACCGCTAGCGTCGCCGTATGACGGTGACTTGGGAAGACCTCGGATGGGAGCGCGTGGCCGCCGGTGTGGGGCGGTGCCGGCTTCCGGTGTGGGACTGCACGATCGGGCTGGTCGCCGGGGAGGGGGCGGTCCTCATGATCGACGCGGGGTCGAGCCTCGCCGAGGGCGCGAAACTGGGCGCGCAGGCGCGGGCACTCACCGGTCACCGTGTGACACATCTCGCGCTGACCCACCCGCACTTCGATCACGTCTTCGGCGCCGCGGCGCTCCCGGACACCGAGGTGTTCGGCGCGGTGGGCGTGGACGCGCTGCTGACGCGGGTGCGGGACCGCGAGGAACTGCGCGAGGACGGGGTGCGCCAGGGTCTGGCGGCGCCCGCGGCCCAGGAGGCGGCGGAGCGGCTGGTCCCGCCCGGCCACCTGGT
The DNA here is from genome assembly GCF_014205055.1 of Streptomyces luteogriseus. Taxonomy (NCBI): domain Bacteria; kingdom Bacillati; phylum Actinomycetota; class Actinomycetes; order Kitasatosporales; family Streptomycetaceae; genus Streptomyces; species Streptomyces luteogriseus. Next base: position 5,848,190 of record NZ_JACHMS010000001.1, on the reverse strand, counting down.
CTCCGGCGAGTGGACGCTCGACCTGGGCGGCGGGCGGCAGGTGCTGCTGGCGAACGTCGGCCCGGGGCACACCGCGCACGACCTGGCGGTGCTGGTGCCGGGCGATCCGGAGGTGGTGTTCTGCGGCGACCTGGTCGAGGAGTCCGGCGAGCCGCAGGCGGGCCCCGACGCGGTGCCGTCGCACTGGCCGGCCGCCCTGGACCGGCTGCTCGACCTGGGCGGTGCGGACGCGGTGTATGTGCCCGGTCACGGAGCGGTGGTGGACGCGGCGTTCGTGCGGGCGCAACGGGACGCCCTGGCGGCGCGTTTCGGCGTGTCTCCGTGATCACCCACCGGCTTCTCCTATCGTCATCCGAATGCGCCAGTACTCCGCCGATCTGACCCCGCCGTGGAAGAAGCCGAAGCCGGTGCCCGAGGTCGCGGCGGAGCCCGGCCTCGTGGTGGAGGAGCCGGGGACGGGTTTTTGCGGCGCGGTGATCCGCTGCGAGGCGGGCACGGTGACCCTGGAGGACCGCTTCGGCAAGCACCGGGTGTTCCCGATGGAGCCGCGCGGCTTCCTGCTGGAGGGCAGGGTGGTGACCCTCGTCCGCCCCGCGCCGGGCGGCCCCGTGCGTCCCGCCCGCACGGCCTCCGGTTCGGTGGCCGTCCCCGGCGCACGCGCGCGTGTCGCCCGCGCCGGCCGTATCTACGTCGAGGGCCGGCACGACGCCGAGCTGGTCGAGAAGGTGTGGGGCGACGACCTGCGCATCGAGGGCGTGGTCGTGGAGTACCTGGAGGGCGTCGACGACCTGCCGTCGATCGTCTCCGAGTTCGCCCCCGGCCCGGACGCGCGCCTGGGCGTCCTGGTGGACCACCTCGTACCGGGTTCGAAGGAGTGGCGCATCGCCCAGTCGGTGACGAGCGAGCACGCGCTGGTCGTGGGCCACCCGTACATCGACATCTGGGAGGCGGTGAAACCGTCGTCCCTGGGCGTCCAGGCGTGGCCCCGGGTCCCGCGCGGTCAGGACTGGAAGACCGGCGTGTGCCGGGCACTGGGCTGGCCGGAGAACACCGGGGCGGCCTGGCAGCGGATCCTGTCGGGGGTCCACTCGTACAAGGACCTGGAGCCGGAACTGCTGGGGCGGGTGGAAGAACTGATCGACTTCGTGACGGCCCCCTGACCGCGACACGCGCAGCAGTCACCCGGCTGTGCGGCTGTGCGGCTGCGCGGCTGCTTGGCGGCGGGCGCGCGCAGCCAACCAGCTGCGGGAGCGCGCGGCCACCCAGCGCGGACGCGCGCAGCCACCCAGCAGCGGACGTGCCGCTTAGCTGCGGACGCGCGCTGCCGCCTAGCTGCGGGCAGGCGTGCCGCTGGGGGCGGCACGGGTGGGCGCAGCGGCACCTCGTCGCGCCGAGCTGCGTATCGCCCCGCCCCCAGCACCCACCCCGAGCACCTCAGTCCACGAGGTCCCGGACAACCCCGTCCGCCAGCAACCGCCCGCGCAGAGTGAGCACAGCCCGCCCCTCGTCATACGCCCCGGCGTCCAGGAGCCCATCCGCCAACGCCCTGCGCGAGGCCGCCAGCCCCTCATCCCGCAACAGCGACAACGGCACCCCCTCCCGCAGCCGCAGCTCCAGCAGAATCCGCTCGACCCGCCGGTCCTCATCGCTCAGCACCTCACGCCCGGCCCCCGGCGACCGCCCCGCCGCCAGCGCGGCCGCGTACGCGCCCGGGTGCTTGACGTTCCACCACCGCACCCCGCCCACATGGCTGTGCGCACCGGGCCCGGCCCCCCACCAGTCGGCCCCCCGCCAGTACAGCTCGTTGTGCAGGCACCGCCCGGCCCGCGAGGTCGCCCAGTTCGACACCTCGTACCACTCGAAGCCCGCGCCCGAGAGCACCTCGTCCGCGATCAGGTACCGGTCGGCATGCACGTCGTCGTCGGTCATCGGCACCTCGCCGCGCCGGATCCGCCGCGCGAGCTGCGTCCCCTCCTCGACGATCAACGCGTACGCACTGACGTGATCCGGCCCCGCCCCCAGCACCGCGTCCAGCGACGCCCGCCAGTCGTCGTCGGACTCACCCGGCGTGCCGTAGATCAGGTCGAGGTTCACATGGTCGAACCCGGCCACCCGGGCCTCCGCGACACACGCCTCGGGCCGCCCCGGCGTGTGCGTGCGGTCCAGCACCTGCAGCACGTGCTGCCGCGCACTCTGCATCCCGAAGGAGATCCGGTTGAAGCCCCCCTCGCGCAGGGCGGCCAGATACGCCGGGTCGACCGACTCAGGGTTCGCCTCGGTCGTGACCTCGGCGTCCTCCGCCAGCCCGAACTCGTCCCGCACCGCCTTCAGCATCCGTACGAGATCACCGGCGTCCAGCAGCGTGGGCGTGCCCCCGCCCACGAACACCGTGCGGACGGGACGCGGATCGTCGCCCAGCACCTTGCGGGCGAGCCGGACCTCGTCGGCCAGTGTCTCGGCGTAGTTGTCGCGGGACGCCAGCACCCCGCCGGTGCCGCGCAGCTCGGTCGCGGTGTACGTGTTGAAGTCGCAGTAGCCGCAGCGGGTCGCGCAGTACGGGACGTGCAGGTAGAACCCGAGAGGGCGGTCGGCGGCCCCGGCGAGCGCGGACGCGGGCAACGCGCCGTCGTCGGGGACGGGCTCGCCGTCGGGGAGTGCGGAAGGCATGCCTTCCATTGTCCAGCACCGGCGCGCCCGCTCCGCCCGGAGCGGCGGTCAGTCCGCCTGGAGGACCAGCAGCGCGAGATCGTCCGCGGGCGGGCGCGCCCCGAACTCGTGCACCAGCCGCTTGATCCGCTCGGCTATCAGCTCCGCGTCCAGCCCGGCACACCCGGCCAGCGCCGTCGCGAGCCCGTCCCCGTCGTCGAACTGGCGGGAGCCCGAGCGGCGCTCGGTCACGCCGTCGGTGACGCACAGCAGCGTGTCGCCGGAGCGCAGCTCGAAAGTCTCGCTGGTGTAGGTGGCGTCCTCCACGACACCGAGGAGAGTCTGGGGCTGCGCGGCCGTGTGGACCTCGCCGCCCGCCCCGAGCAGCAGCGGCAGCGGGTGCCCGGCGGAAGCGACGGTGCAGCGGACGCCGCCGTCGAAGGGCGCGAGCTCGCCGTACAGCAGGGACAGGAAGCGCGTCTGGGGGCCGTCGCCGGGCGGGGTCGGACGCGCCCCCGCGGCCACCAGCGCCCGGGCCGCGGCGTCGGCGGCCTCCGTGGCGTCGTCGAGGAGCAGTTGGTTGAGGCGGTCGAGGACGTCGGCGACCCGGTAGCCCTCACGGGCCAGCAGGCGCAGCCAGGGCCGGGCCAGGCCGATCACGACGGCCGCCTCGGGTCCCTTGCCCTGGACGTCGCCGACGGCGAAGCACCAGCGGCCGTCGCCGGCCGGGAACAGGTCGTAGAAGTCGCCGCTCGGGCCGCCCTTGTCGCACGGCTCGTAGACGAGGGCGCTGCGCATGCCGGGGATCTCGGCCACGGCGCCGGGCAGCAGGCCGCGCTGCAGGACGGCGCTGATGGTGGCCTGGCGGGCGTACTGGCGGGCGGCGCCGATGGCGAGGGCCACCCGGCGGCTGAGGTCCTCCGCGAGGCCGGTGATCTCGTCGGGGAAGCCGGCCTTCCCGGAGCGCCCGATGACGAGGGTGCCCAGCGGGCGTCCCCCGGCGACCAGCCGGTAGGCGAGGGCCGAGCCGGGCTCACCGTCGCCCAGCGCCTCGCCTGGCCAGGGGTACTCGACGGGCCCGGACCCGCCCCGGTCCCGGCCGCGTTCGAACGGGGACGACGACCCCGTCGGGTCGAACGGCCGCGGCGGGTCCTTCTCCAGGACGCGGCGCAGCTCCTCGATGCGGTTCTCGCTGCCGTGCCAGACCCGGGCGAGGCGCGGTCCGCCGGCGCCCGCCCCGCCGCTCCAGCCGCCGCCGGTGGCCTCGTCCTCCAGCCACACCGCGCACCAGTCGGCCAGCCGGGGCACGATCAGCTGCCCGGCCAGGGCCGCGACCAGGTCCTCGTCGAGCTGTCCGGCGAGCAGGTCGGAGGCCTCGGCGAGGAAGGAGAGGGCACCGCGGCCGAGCCAGGCACCGTCGGGCCCGTTGCGTCCGTCGCGGTTCTCGTGCCGGTCCCGCCAGTCCCGTAGGTCGTTCCAGTCGCGCAGGTCACGAGCCTCCCGTAAGGCGGGCCAGTTCCGCGCCTCGCCGCCCTCCCGCGATTCCCAGGTCTCTCCTCCGTCGTGGAGGTCCCATGCGTCGCCTCCACTACGCAGGTCCCACGTGTCGCGTCCGCCACGCAGGTCCCACGTGTCGCCTCCGCTTCGCGGCTCCCGTGCGTCGCCAGCGCCGCGCCAGGCCCGTGCGGCCTCCACCGCCTCGTCGCCCTTGGGCGGTTCGGATGCCAGGTCCTCCGCCGCCTCGTCGCCCCGGCGCGGTTCGGGCGCCAGGTTCTCCGCCACCCGGAGGCCGCTCGCCAGCGCGTGCTCCCCGGCGTACGCCTCGATCTGCTCGCCCGCCGCGCAGCCCCCGGCGGGCAGCCGCGCCCAGACGGTCTTGCGTCCCGTGCGGTAGGTGATCCCCCACGCCTCGGAGAGCGATCCGACGAGCCGCAGGCCGCGTCCGTACTCGGGGGTGTCGTGCGGTGTCTCCGGCTCGCTGCCGCGCGGGGCGCGGGAGGGGTGCTGGTCGGAGACCTCGACGACGAGCGCGGCCGTGTCCGGGGTGTCGCCCTCCAGCCGGCACTCCATCTCGACGTCGGTGCCGGCGTGCACGACGGCGTTGGTGACGAGTTCGCTGACGACGAGCGCGGCGTCGTCGGCGAGGCGGTCGGTGAGGTGCTCGGCGCCCGGCAGGCCCAGTCCGGTCCACTCAGCGAGCGCCGCGCGCACCAAGGCGCGTGCGGCGCCCGGCGCGAGGGAGCTGCCGGGCAGGGTCGCGTGCGCCCGCGCGCGCTCCTGTGCGGGCGCCCCGGCGGGCGGTGTGATCACCTCCGCGGACGGTACGGGCTCCTCGGAAACGGGCCCCTCCTGGACGGGCACAGGCGTCTCCCAAGCATGTGCAGGCGCCTCTGAGGCCCGGGGAGCGGTCTCCCGTTGCGTCGGAATGGCCCCCATGGACAGCTCCCCGGGCAGTTCGTACGAATACGCCACAGTCGATGCCGACAGAGTGACAGACTGGCCCCGCCCATAAGCGCCGAGTTACCGAAGTGGGCCGTCATGAGTGAGAACAGTGCTACCCCTGTGGTCGAAGACCGGCACGAAGACGGTCAGATTCGTGCATCCGATCTGCGTCCCCTGCTCGCAGCCATGACAGCGGCACGCGACGGCGATTTCACCAAGGCGCCGGAATCCGGCCACGGGATGGTGGCCGAACTCACCGCGGTCTTCAACCAGATCATGGACCGCAGCATCCATTTCACCTCCGAGACGCGACGCGTCAGACGGGAGCTGGTGCGGCACGGCCGGCTCGACGAGCGCCTCTCGGCCAGCCCCGGCCAGGGCCTGTGGACGTCCCGGGTCAACGATGTGAACCAGCTGCTCGACGCCCTGGTCGCCCCGGCGGCCAACGCCACGCGCGTGCTGGACGCGGTGGCCGGCGGCGATCTGACCCAGCGGGTCGATCTGCACGACGGGACACGGCAGTTGCGCGGCGACCTGCGGCGCCTGGGCCGGGCCGTCAACACGATGGTGGACCAGCTCTCCCTGTTCACGGGCGAGGTGACGCGGGTCGCGCGCGAGGTCGGCACCGAGGGCAGGCTCGGCGGCCGGGCCAAGGTGCAGGGTTTGTCGGGCAGTTGGCGGGACGTGACGGAAGCCGTCAACACGATGGCGTCCCGGCTGACGGCCCAGGTGCGGGACATCGCCGCGGTGACGACGGCGGTGGCCCGGGGCGATTTGACCCGCACGGTGACGGTGGAGGCGACCGGCGAGCTGCTGGAGCTGAAGCTGACCGTCAACACGATGGTCGACCAGCTCTCCGCCTTCGCCGACGAAGTCACCCGCGTCGCCCGCGAGGTCGGCACCGAGGGCCAGTTGGGCGGCCGGGCCCAGGTGCGGGGCGTGTCCGGGGTGTGGAAGGACCTCACCGACAACGTCAACTTCATGGCGTCGAACCTGACCTCCCAGGTCCGCAACATCGCCCAGGTGACCACGGCCGTGGCCAACGGCGACCTGTCCCAGAAGATCACGGTCGCCGCGCAGGGCGAGATCCTGGAGCTGAAGTCCACGATCAACACGATGGTCGACCAGCTCTCCGCCTTCGCCGACGAAGTCACCCGCGTCGCCCGCGAGGTCGGCACCGAGGGCAACCTCGGCGGCCGGGCGCAAGTCAGGGGCGTGTCGGGGGTCTGGAAGGACCTCACCGACAACGTCAACTTCATGGCCGACAACCTCACCTCCCAGGTGCGCAACATCGCCCTGGTCTCCACCGCCGTCGCCCAGGGCGACCTCGGCAAGAAGATCACCGTGGAGGCCAAGGGCGAGATCCTGGAGCTGAAGTCCACGATCAACACGATGGTCGACCAGCTCTCCGCCTTCGCCGACGAAGTCACCCGCGTCGCCCGCGAGGTCGGCACGGAGGGCAACCTCGGCGGACAGGCCCAGGTGCGGGGCGTCTCCGGCGTCTGGAAGGACCTCACCGACAACGTCAACTTCATGGCGCTGAACCTGACGTCGCAGGTCCGCAACATCGCCCAGGTGACCACGGCCGTCGCCAACGGCGACCTGTCGAAGAAGATCACGGTCGACGCCCGCGGCGAGATCCTGGAGCTGAAGGACACCGTCAACACGATGGTGGAGCAGTTGCGCGCCTTCGCCGACGAGGTGACCCGCGTGGCCCGCGAGGTCGGCACCGACGGGCGGCTCGGCGGCCGGGCCCAGGTGCTGGGCGTCTCCGGCGTCTGGCGGGACCTGACGGACAACGTCAACTACATGGCCGACAACCTCACCTCCCAGGTGCGCAACATCGCCCAGGTCGCGACGGCCGTGGCGCAGGGCGACCTGTCCCGCAAGATCGACGTGGACGCGCGCGGCGAGATCCTGGAGCTGAAGACCACCATCAACACGATGGTCGACACCCTGTCCTCCTTCTCCTCCGAGGTCACCCGCGTGGCCCGGGAGGTCGGCAGCGAGGGCCAGCTCGGCGGCCAGGCCCGGGTCGAGGGCGTCTACGGCACCTGGAAGCGCCTGACGACCAACGTCAACGAACTCGCCCTCAACCTCACCACCCAGGTCCGCGCGATCGCCGAGGTCGCCTCCGCGGTGGCCCAGGGCGACATGTCCCGCTCGATCACCGTGGAGACGCAGGGCGAGGTCGCCGAGCTGAAGGACAACATCAACCTGATGGTGGCCAACCTGCGCGAGACGACCCGCGCGAAGGACTGGCTGGAGTCCAACCTGGCCCGGCTCGCCGCCCTGATGCAGGGCCACCGGGACCTCATGGAGGTCGCCGACCTGATACTCCGCGAGCTGACCCCGCTGGTGAACGCCCAGTACGGCGCGTTCTACCTGGCCGACCCGGACGAGGACAGCGCCGGCCCGCGGACCACCGTGCCGATCAAGGGCCTGGCCTTCATCGCCGGGTACGGCGCCGCCCAGGACGCGACCGTCGAGACCGGCGGCCTGCCGGTGCACGGCCTGGTCGCGCAGGCGGCCCGGGAGAAGAAGCGGATCCTGGTGGAGGGCGCCCCGCCCGACTACATCAAGATCAATAGCGGCCTCGGCGAGGCGGCCCCGACCACGATCGTCATCATCCCGATCCTCTTCGAGGACAAGCTCCTCGGCGTCATCGAACTCGCCTCGTTCTCCCGTTTCTCCGATGTGCACCTGGCGTTCTTCGACCAGTTCGTCAACACGATCGGCGTCGCCATCAACACGATCATCGCCAACTCCCGCACCGAGTCCCTGCTCGGCGAGTCCCAGCGCCTGGCCATGCAGCTCCAGGAACGCTCCGACGAACTCCAGAAGCAGCAGGGCGAACTCCAGCGCTCCAACGCCGAACTGGAGGAGAAGGCCGCGCTGCTGGCCACGTCTTCCCAGTACAAGTCGGAGTTCCTGGCGAACATGTCGCACGAGCTGCGCACGCCGCTGAACTCGCTGCTGATCCTCGCCCGGCTGCTCTCCGACAACCCCGACGGCCATCTCTCCGACCAGGAGGTGCAGTTCGCGACGACCATCCACCGCTCGGGCTCGGACCTCCTGCAACTGATCAACGACATCCTGGACCTGTCGAAGATCGAGGCCGGCCGGATGGACGTACGCCCCAAGCGGCTCCCGCTCATCAAGCTGCTCGACTACGTCCACGCCACCTTCCGCCCCCTCACCATCGACCGGGGGCTCGCCTTCGAGCTGGCGGTGGGCGAGGACGTACCGCGCGAGATGTACTCGGACGAGCAGCGCCTTCAGCAGATCCTGCGCAACCTGCTCTCCAACGCGATCAAGTTCACCGCGAGCGGCAAGGTCGAACTGCGGGTGGACCGGGTGCAGGACACCGAGCACCGACGGGGGTCCCCCCGCTCATGGGGGTCCCCCCGCTCGAGCGAAGTCGAGAGTGGGGGAGAAGTCGAGAGTGGGGGAGTCCGGGAGACCGACGACGTCATCGCGTTCGCCGTGTCCGACACCGGCATCGGGATCGCGCCGGAGAAACTCCCGGTGATCTTCGAGGCGTTCCAGCAGGCCGACGGCACCACCAACCGCAAGTACGGCGGCACCGGCCTCGGCCTCTCCATCAGCCGGGAGATCGCGGGCCTGCTCGGCGGCCGGATCATCGCCGAGAGCGAACCCGGCAAGGGCTCCAGGTTCACCCTCTACGTCCCCGTCGTCAGCCCCGGTCACACGGCTCCCGCCCCGCTCCCCGAGGACCGTGACGCCCTGCCCCTGCCGCTCCAGCCGACCACCGGGCCCTTCCCCCCGGTCGCGCACGACACGGACGACGCGTGGCCCTCACCCACGAAGCTGGAGGCCTGGACGTCCGGGAGGCCGGGCCGGATCCTGGCCGGGCGTCGGGTGCTGATCGTCGACGACGACATCCGCAACGTGTTCGCCCTCACCCATGTCCTGGGCCGGGTCGGCATGACCGTGCTCTACGCGGAGAACGGCCGCGAGGGCATCGAGACCCTGGAGCGCAGCGCGGACGTCGAACTGGTCCTGATGGACATCATGATGCCGGAGATGGACGGCTACGAGACCATCTCCGCGATCCGCCGCACACCCCGCTGGACGGGCCTGCCGATCGTGGCGCTGACCGCCAAGGCGATGCCCGGTGACCGGGAGAAGTCCATCGCCCGCGGCGCCAACGACTACGTGCCCAAACCGGTGAACATCGAGGGCCTGCTGACGGTCGTGTGCGAACTGCTGGACCCCGAGGGCACGGAAGAAGAGGCATGAGCAGCACGGCCACTCACCCCGAACGCGCCGGAATCCTCCTGGTCGACGACATGGAGGACAATCTGACCGCCTTGGAGGCCGTCCTGGCCTCCCTCAACGAGCCGCTGGTCCGGGCCCGTTCGGGCGAGGAGGCCATGAAGGCCCTGCTGCGGCAGCCGATCGCCCTGGTCCTGCTCGACATCCGCATGCCCGGCATGGACGGCTTCGAGACGGCCGCCCACATCAAACGCCTCGACCAGACCCGGGACGTCCCGATCATCTTCCTGACCGGAGCGGACGACGACTCGGGCTACGCCTTCCGCGGCTACGCGACCGGCGCCGCCGACTACGTGACCAAGCCGTTCGACCCATGGGTCCTGCGGGCAAAGGTCAGCGTCTTCCTGGACCTCTACCGCAAGGGCAGAGAGGTGGAACGCCTGAGGACGGAGGTCCAGGAGTTGCGACGCCGGGTTGATCATCCGGAGGCCTGAGGGCCCCTACCGCTCGCGAGAGCCGTCGTACATCTCCTCGATCAGGTGCTTGTACTCCCGCTCCACGACGGGCCGCTTCAGCTTCAGGCTCGGCGTGATCTCCCCGTGCTCGACATCGAGATCACGCGGCAGCAGCCGGAACTTCTTGATGGTCTGCCAGCGCTGAAGCCCCTCGTTGAGCTGCTTCACATACCCGCCGACCATCTCGACGGTCACCGGCGCGGCGACGATCTCCGCGTACGACTTCCCCTGGAGCCCGTTCTCCTTGGCCCACTCGGTGATCGCGAGCTCGTCCAGCGCGATGAGCGCCGTACAGAAGTTGCGGTCGGCCCCGTGCACCAGGATGTTGGAGACGTACGGGCACACCGCCTTGAACTGCCCCTCGACCTCCGCCGGGGCGATGTACTTGCCGCCCGAGGTCTTGATGAGGTCCTTCTTGCGGTCGGTGATCCGCAGGTACCCGTCGGGCGACAGCTCCCCGATGTCCCCGGTGTGGAACCAGCCGTCCGGCTCCAGCACCTCGGCGGTCTTCTCGGGCAGCTTGTGGTAGCCCTCCATGATGCCCGGGCCGCGCAGCAGGATCTCCCCGTCGTCGGCGATCCGCACCTCCGTGCCGGGCAGCGGCTTGCCGACCGTGCCGGTGCGGTAGGCCTCGCCCGGATTCACGAAGGACGCGGCCGAGGACTCGGTCAGGCCGTAGCCCTCCAGGATGTGGATGCCGGCGCCCGCGAAGAAGTAGCCGATCTCCGGGGACAGCGCGGCGGACCCCGAGACGCACGCCCGCAGGTTGCCGCCGAAGGCCTCGCGGATCTTGGCGAACACCAGCGCGTCGGCGGCCTTGTGCTTCGCGCCCAGACCGAACGGCACGGACGCGGTCCCGGTCCGCCGGAAGTTGTCCTGGGAGACCTTGGCGTACTCGCGGGCCACCTCGGCCGCCCACTGGAAGATCTTGTACTTGGCGCCGCCGCCGGCGCGGGCCTTCGCGGCCACGCCGTTGTAGACCTTCTCGAAGATGCGCGGCACGGCCGCCATGTACGTCGGCTGCACGACCGGCAGATTCTCGATGATCTTGTCGACCCGGCCGTCCACGGCGGTGACGTGTCCGACCTCGATCTGCCCGGAGGTCAGCACCTTGCCGAAGACGTGCGCGAGCGGCAGCCAGAGGTACTGCACGTCCTCGGAGCTGACCAGCCCGGTCGCGGCGATCGCCTTCGCCATGTACGACCAGTTGTCGTGCGGCAGGCGCACGCCCTTGGGGCGGCCCGTGGTGCCGGAGGTGTAGATGAGGGTGGCCAGCTGGTCCTTGGTGATCACGCCGACCCGCTCCTTGATCAGGTCGGGGTCCTTCTCCAGCCGGGCCGCGCCGCGCTTCTCCAGCTCGTCCAGGGTGAGGATCCAGTCGGCGGTCTCGACACCGGCCGCGTCGATCACCACGACATGCGTCAGCTCGGGCAGCTCGGCGCGCTTCTCCTTGGCCTTGGCCAGCTGCTCGGCGTTCTCCGCGATCAGCACCCGGCTCTCGGAGTCCGACAGGATGTACGCGGACTCGTCGGCGTTGGTCTGCGGATACACCGTGGTCGTGGCCGCGCCGGCGCACATGATGCCGAGGTCGGCGAGGATCCACTCGATCCGGGTGCCGGCGGCGAGGGCGACGCGCTGCTCGGGCTGCACGCCCAGCTCGATGAGGCCCGCCGCGATGGCGTAGACCCGCTCGGCGGCCTGCGCCCAGCTCAGCGACTTCCACTCGTCCGGCCCCTGGCCGGCCGACGATGGGACCGGATACCGATAGGCCTCGGCGTCCGGCGTGGCCGCGACGCGCTCCAGGAAGAGGCCCGCCACGGACGGCGGACGGTTCTCGATCAGGGTCTGTGTGTCGCTCACGACATCCTCCGGGGCCCGCGACGATGCGGCTGGCTCAGGTGCGGCTGGGTTTACTCACGAGCCCTTGTTTAACTCGCGAGTAACTATCGAGCAGGGATCAGAGTAAAGGGCGACCGTCCCCCGCGTAAGGGGCTGCGGCCTGTCACTTCGTACCGAGAGCCACCCCGGGAACGCGCAGGGGCCCGCCGTACTTTCGCACGACGGGCCCCTGTTCAACCCGGATTGCGGTGTAACCCACGGTAATCCGTGATTACTTCTTGCCCTTGCCCGACCCCGCGCTGTCATCACTGGACAGGACCGCGATGAAGGCCTCCTGCGGAACCTCTACGGAACCCACCATCTTCATCCGCTTCTTGCCCTCCTTCTGCTTCTCCAGCAGCTTCCGCTTACGGGAGATGTCACCGCCGTAGCACTTGGCGAGGACGTCCTTGCGGATGGCGCGGATGGTCTCGCGGGCGATGACCCGGGAGCCGATGGCCGCCTGCACGGGGATCTCGAAGGCCTGGCGCGGGATCAGCTCGCGCAGCTTGGCGACGAGCCGCACTCCGTACGCGTACGCGGCGTCCTTGTGGGTGACGGCGGAGAAGGCGTCGACACGGTCGCCGTGCAGCAGGATGTCGACCTTCACCAGCTGGGCGTCCTGCTCGCCGGTGGGCTCGTAGTCCAGGGAGGCGTAGCCGCGGGTCTTGGACTTCAGGTTGTCGAAGAAGTCGAAGACGATCTCCGCGAGGGGGAGCGTGTAGCGGATCTCGACGCGGTCCTCGGAGAGGTAGTCCATGCCGAGGAGCGTGCCGCGACGGGTCTGGCAGAGCTCCATGATCGAGCCGATGAACTCGCTGGGGGCGAGGATCGTGGCCCGGACGACCGGCTCGAAGACCTTGTCGATCTTGCCCTCGGGGAACTCGCTCGGGTTGGTGACCGTGTGCTCCTTCCCGTCCTCCATGATCACGCGGTAGACCACGTTGGGCGCGGTGGCGATGAGTTCGAGGTTGAACTCGCGCTCCAGGCGCTCACGGATGACGTCCAGGTGCAGCAGGCCGAGGAAGCCGACACGGAAGCCGAAGCCGAGGGCCGCGGAGGTCTCGGGCTCGTAGACCAGGGCGGCGTCGTTGAGCTGGAGCTTGTCCAGCGCCTCGCGGAGGTCGGGGTAGTCCGAGCCGTCCAGCGGATAGAGGCCGGAGAAGACCATCGGCTTCGGGTCCTTGTACCCGCCGAGGGCCTCGGTGGCGCCCTTGTCCTTGCTGGTGATGGTGTCACCGACCTTGGACTGACGGACGTCCTTCACGCCGGTGATGATGTAGCCCACCTCGCCGACGCCGATGCCGTCGGCCGGGGTCATCTCGGGCGACGAGACGCCGATCTCCAGGAGCTCGTGCGTGGCGCCGGTCGACATCATCTTGATGCGCTCGCGCTTGTTGAGCTGCCCGTCGACGACACGGACGTACGTGACCACGCCACGGTAGGAGTCGTAGACCGAGTCGAAGATCATCGCGCGGGCGGGGGCATCCTTGACGCCGACCGGGGGCGGGACGTCGCGGACGACCCGGTCCAGGAGCGCGTCCACGCCGATGCCGGTCTTCGCCGAGACCTTGAGCACGTCCTCGGGCTGGCAGCCGATGAGGTTGGCGAGCTCCTCGGAGAACTTCTCGGGCTGCGCGGCCGGCAGGTCGATCTTGTTCAGCACCGGGATGATCTTGAGGTCGTTCTCCATCGCCAGGTAGAGGTTGGCGAGGGTCTGCGCCTCGATGCCCTGGGCGGCGTCGACCAGGAGGATGGTCCCCTCGCACGCGGCGAGCGACCGGGAGACCTCATAGGTGAAGTCGACGTGCCCGGGGGTGTCGATCATGTTCAGGATGTGCGTGTCGTTCTTGTCGTGGGTCGGGGCCCACGGCAGACGCACCGCCTGTGACTTGATCGTGATGCCACGCTCGCGCTCGATGTCCATGCGGTCGAGGTACTGGGCGCGCATCTGTCGCTGCTCGACCACTCCGGTCAGCTGGAGCATCCGGTCGGCGAGCGTGGACTTGCCGTGGTCGATGTGCGCGATGATGCAGAAGTTGCGGATCAGAGCCGGGTCGGTACGGCTCGGCTCGGGCACGTGGCTGGGGATCGCGGGCACGCAGGGTCCTGATTCTTGAGGCGTCCGCAGTGTCTGCGGTCTCGGGTCGGATCGATACGTAGCCTCCATGGTCCCACGGGTGGGGACCATGGCCGGGTTTGGGCCGCGCAAGGGCCCACTGGTAGCCTGGGTGGCTGTGCCTCATGCCCTCTCGCACGAGGCACGACCTCAAGAAATCACCCGGTGCGGGAATCGTGCGGTGTCCGTGCGGCCTCGTGCCAGAACCTGAGAAGGCTCATTCGTGGCGAACATCAAGTCCCAGATCAAGCGGATCAAGACCAACGAGAAGGCGCGGCTGCGCAACAAGGCCGTCAAGTCCTCCCTCAAGACCGCGATCCGCAAGGCCCGTGAGGCTGCTGCCGCGGGTGACGTCGAGAAGGCCACCGAGTACCAGCGCCTCGCCGCGCGTCACCTCGACAAGGCCGTCTCCAAGGGCGTCATCCACAAGAACCAGGCTGCCAACAAGAAGTCCGCGCTGGCTCAGAAGGTCGACGCGCTCAAGGGCTGACATCTGATGTGACGCCGGAGGGAATCGAGCGGGCCCTCTCTCATCCGCTCCCGTCCGGCACCCCCGGATCCGCGCGCGGCCTGCGTTCGCCACGCGGGCGCGGATCCCGCAGCTTGAACCGAAGGCCTCGCTTTCCGCCCTTCCCCAGGGCGGCGGGCGGGGCCTTTCGGCCTGTCTGCCCCCGGCGCCGGCGATGCCTGCCCGGTCCGTGGCCCTACGACCAGAACTCGTCGTTCTTCTCGATGTCCTCGACGCATTCGTCGAGGTCGGTGACCTTGTCGCCGACGATCCGGAAGACGATGCAGCCGGTGTCGTCCAGCTTCCTGCCCTGCCGCTCGGCGGTGAACCTGCACATGCCGACCGCGTGCCCCCGGCCGTCGACGGCGATGCCGAGCATCTCCAGACGCATCGACCCGGCGGTCTCCTCGCCCAGCCGCCGGTACATGTCCATGATCGCGTCCTGGCCCTTGAAGTCACCAGAAAGCGGGTGACTGCCGGGCACGTGATGCGTCGCGTCCCTGGCGATCAGTTCCCGCAGGGTGTCCAGATCACCGCGCGAGAAGGCCTCGAACCCCTTGCGGACCAGCGTTGCGTGCGGGTGCTCAGCCATGACCCTCGCCACCTCTCCGTCACTCGGCGACGTACGGCTGATACACCCGATTCTCCTCTTCGGCAGGAGGAGGGCGACTCGATCACGGCACAGTGGAGACATGGACGCAGACGACACGAACGCGCCGGCCCTGGTCCGCGCGGCGACCAGGCTCCCCGCCCAGGACCTGGAGCGGGCACGGCGCTTCTACTCGGAGAAACTCGGTCTGGACCCCGTGGACGAACGCCCCGGCGGGCTTCTGTACCGCTGCGGTGGCGCGGAGTTCGTGCTGTTCCGGTCGACGGGAACCTCGCCCGGCACCTTCACGCAGATGGCGCTGGAGGTCGAGGACATCGAGGCGGCGGTCGCCGAGCTGAAGCGGCGCGGCGTGGTCTTCGAGGAGGTCGACGCCCCCGGCTTCCGCACCCGGGGCGGGATCGCCGAGGTCGAGGGCAACTATCCGAGCAAGGGCGCACGGGGCGAACGCGGCGCCTGGTTCCACGACAGCGAGGGCAACCTGCTGGGGATGGGTGAGCCCGTGTTCTGAGGCGGAGGCGGTGCCTGGCACGAGCCGCGCCGGGCCGGGCCGGGGAGGAAGGTCGCCCCTGGCCCGAGTCCGATCGGCCGGGGTCGGCCCCGCTAGCCGCGTCCCCTGGAGCGGGCCGCCCGGGCGATGGTGACCACTGCCTTCTCCAGCGCGTACGCGGGGTCGTCGCCGCCGCCCTTCACCCCCGCGTCCGCCTCGGCCACCGCGCGCAGCGCGATGGACACCCCGTCCGGAGTCCAGCCGCGCATCTGCTGCCGCACCCGGTCGATCTTCCAGGGCGGCATGCCCAGCTCCCGCGCGAGGTCGGCCGGGCGGCCCCCGCGGGCCGAGGACAGCTTCCCGATCGCCCGGACGCCCTGTGCGAGCGCGCTCGTGATCAGTACCGGCGCGACCCCGGTCGCCAGCGACCAGCGCAGCGCCTCCAGGGCCTCCGCCGTCCGCCCCTCGACGGCCCGGTCGGCGACCGTGAAGCTCGACGCCTCGGCCCGCCCGGTGTAGTACCGCCCGACGACGGCCTCGTCGATCGTCCCCTCGACGTCCGCGACCAGCTGCGACACCGCCGAGGCCAGCTCCCGCAGATCGCTGCCGATCGCGTCGACGAGCGTCTGGCACGCCTCCGGCGTGGCGGATCTCCCCGTCGCCCGGAACTCGCCCCGCACGAACGCCAGCCGGTCCGCCGGCTTCGTCATCTTCGGGCAGGCCACCTCACGCGCCCCGGCCTTGCGTGCGGCGTCGAGCAGCCCCTTGCCTTTGGCCCCGCCCGCATGCAGCAGCACCAGGGTGATCTCCTCGGCCGGGGCCCCGAGGTACGCCTTCACGTCCTTGATCGTGTCGGCCGACAGATCCTGCGCGTTGCGTACGACCACGACCTTGCGCTCCGCGAAGAGCGACGGGCTCGTCAGCTCGGCGAGGGTGCCGGGCTGCAACTGGTCCGGGGTCAGGTCCCGTACGTCCGTGTCGGCGTCGGCGGCCTTCGCCGCGGCCACCACCTCCTGCACGGCACGGTCGAGGAGCAGGTCCTCCTGGCCCACGGCGAGCGTCACCGGGGCGAGGGGGTCGTCATTCGCAGTCTTCCTGGCCATCGCGCCAAGCATCCCACGCGCCACTGACATCGGGTCCCGGCGGACCGGGCCAGGCTCCCCACGGCCCGGGCCGTGCGCGCAGACGGGACCGGGAGCCGCTACGGCTCCTCCCGCCAGCCCTCCCACTCGCCGGCCAGCCGGTCCAGCTCCACGGAATCCATCCGCTCGTCCTCGTCCCGCAGGACGACCAGCCACTGCGCGTCCTCGGCGTCGTCCTCACCGGCCAGCGCATCCCGCACCAGCTGCGGCTCCTCGGAGACCCCGAACCTCTCCCGCAGCGCGTCCACCACCTCTTCCGCGGCATCACGGTCGGGCAGTACCAGCACATGTCGCACATCACTCACGCCGGACATTGTCCGACACCGCACAGCGGCCCGGTCGCTCAGCCCTTGCGCACGACCTGCACATCGAGGTCGACCCTGATGCTCGGCCCCACCACCGCGATGCCCCGCGCCAGCATGGTCTGCCAGCTCACGGTGAAGTCGTCCCGGTGCAGTTCGGTCGTGGCCCGGCAGGCCGCCCGCACCTCGCCCTCCATGCCGTTGCCCAGCCCCAGGTACTCCGTGTCCAGCGTGACCGTCCGCGTCACGCCGTGCAGCGACAGCGCCCCCGTCACGGCCCAACGGTTCCCGCCCTTGTGCACGAAACGTTCGCTGTAGAACTCCAGCGTCGGGAAGTTCTCCACGTCCAGGAAGTCCGCCGAGCGCAGATGGTCGTCGCGCATCCTCATGTCGGTGTCGATGGACGCCGCGTCGATCACCACGTGCATCGCCGACCGCTCCATCTGCTCGGCGACCCGAATGACCCCCGCGAACGACTTGAACCGCCCGTGGATCCGGGCCAGTCCGATGTGCCGCGCGGTGAAGCCGATCGAGGAGTGCGCCGACTCGATCTCCCAGTCACCGGCATCGGGAAGCTCCGGCGGCCGGGCCACCTGCAGCGTCACGTCCCCGAAGGACGCGAGCGCGTTCTCAGCGACCTGGGTCGTCGCCCGGTACGGCGTGTACCCCTCCGCCGACACCGCGAGCCGGTACTCCCCGGCGGGCACGGTCGTCACGAACGACCCGTACGGATCGGCTCCCCCGCTGACCACCGGCCGCCCCGCGGCGTCGGTGACCGCGAACTCCGCGTGCCTGACCGGCTCGTTGACCGGGTCCAGCACCCGGCAGGCCAGCACCCCCGCGCTGGGCGGCGTCGGCACCGCCGCCAGGGGACTCGTCCGTTGCACCCGGTCGGTGCGGCTTGCCCGCCAGCGGCCGATCATCCACGACTCCCCTGAGTGACTCGAAATCCCCTGTTGATCACTGTTGATCACATCTTGCCGGAGACGCATTCGACCACCGGTGAGGCTTTCGAGGCAACACGGGACCACATCACGGGAATCCAGCACATGTGCTGGTACTACGCACGAGTAGCCCCGTGTGGCCGGAATGGACGTCTACGCGGGATTTCGCAGCGTCGGCACCTTGTCCAGCTCGATCCCGAACCGCTCCCGGTACACCCCCAGAATCTCCTCGTCCGCCTCCAGTTCCCGCTCCTCCCGCGTCCCGTCGGCCGCCGTCACCGTGAGCCTGCGCCCGCTGAGCGTGATCCGCCCTCCCTCCTCCGTCACCCGCGAACAGACCAGCGACCGCGTGAAATGCGACCCCGACGACGTGCTGTGCCACCACGCCCCGGCCACGAAGTCACCGAGCGCCCGCGGCCGCACCTCCAGTCGGTACTGCGCTCTGCCGTCCCGGAACACGTCCAGGTCCGCCGCGTCCACCGTGCCGTGCCCGCCGCGCACCCCGGCCGCGTCCGGCCCCGCCTCGACGATCCGGAACGTGCCTCCCGGGTCCTCCTGCTCACCCCGGTCCCCGAACGCCAGCGGAAGGTGGCTGTGCGCCCCGAACCCGACATCGGCCAGCCAGTCGCCCCCGTCCACCGTCCGTACCCGCAGCGCGAGATGGTCGTAGGGGATCCCGAGCCGCCCCTCGTCCCCGTACACCCGCCCCGCCAGCAGCGCCACGTCGTACCCCAGCGCGGCGAGCAACGCTCCGAAGGAGCCGTTGAGTTCGTAGCAGAACCCGCCCCGCCGCGCGCCCACCACCTTGTCCAGCAGGTGCTTCTCCTCCAGCACGATCTCCTCGCCCAGATGGATCGAGAGGTTCTCGAACGGCACGGTCCGCAGGTGACGCAGGTGCAGTTCCCGCAGCGCGTCGACGGTGGGCCACGCCGGGTGTTCTGCTCCCAGTCGGCGGAGATAGGCATCAACCTGTGCTGAGTTCATGCCCTCAGTCTCGCGCCACCTTCAGCTGTCCGCCCCCTCCTGCGACCGCGAGCGCGCCGTCCCGGTCCGTCCGCAGCACCGCCGCGCCCCCGGCGCGCAGCGCCGCGACCGTGCCGGGCGCCGGGTGGCCGTACGAGTTCTCGCCGCAGGAGATGAGGGCCAGTCGCGGTGCCGCCCGTCGTATGAGGCCCGGGTCCTGGTAGGCCGAGCCGTGGTGGGCGACCTTCAGGACGTCCACACCCTCCAGCATCCCGGCCGCGGGTGATCTCGCCAGGGCGCGCTGCGCCGGGGGCTCCAGGTCTCCGAGGAGCAGCAGGCGCAGTCCGGCCGTGCGGACCAGCATGGCGACGCTGGCGTCGTTCGGCCCCTCCGGCTCCGGCGGGTGGACCGGAAGGGCTCCTGGAGGCGTTCCCGGCGGCGGCCACGGAGGCGAGTCCGGCGGCGGGCTCGGGGGCGGCCACACGATCTGCCAGGACAACTCCCCCGTGCGCCGCTGCTCCCCGGCCGCCGCCCGCGTCACGGGGATCCGCTGCGCCGCCGCCAGCCTCCGCACGAACGCGGCCTGTTCCGCGGGCTCTTCCAACCCGGTCGTCTCGATCGCCCCCACCGCCCGGCCGCGCAGCACCCCGGGCAGGCCCGCCACGTGATCGGCGTGAAAGTGGGTGAGCACGACCAGCGGGATCCTGTTGATGCCCAGTGAGCGCAGGCAGTGGTCGACGAGTCGCGGATCGGGCCCCGCGTCCACCACCACGCCGGTCCCCTCGCCCGCCGCGAGCACCATGGCGTCGCCCTGCCCCACGTCACACATCACCAGCCGCCAGCCGGTCGGCGGCCAGCCCGTGACCGCCCGGGTCAGCGGCGGCGGCTGCACCACGACCAGCGCCAGCAGCAGTCCGCAGGCCCCGCACCACCAGGGATGCCCGAGCAGTCGCCGTCCGACGAGCACCACGACCAGGGTCACGGCCAGGAGCAGCGCCGCACCCGCCCAACTGCCCGGCCAGTCCACTCCCCCACCCGGCAGCGCCGCCCCGGTCCGGGCGATCCGCGCGATCCACCCGGCGGGCCAGTGCGCGCACCAGGCGAGGAACTCGGCCACGGGCATCGCCACCGGCGCCGTGGCCAGCGCCGCGAACCCCAGCACGGTCGCCGGTGCGATCGCGAACTCCGCGAGCAGATTGCACGGCACCGCCACCAGACTCACCCGTGCCGACAGCACGGCGACGATGGGCGCGCACAGGGCCTGCGCGGCCGCGGCGGCGCCGAGCGCCTCAGCCACCCGCGGCGGGACCCCGCGCCGCCGGAGTCCTGCGCTCCAGCGCGGCGCGAGCGTCAGCAGGGCACCGGTCGCCACGACGGACAGCAGGAACCCGTAACTGCGCGCCAGCCACGGGTCGTAGAGCACCAGCAGCAGAACGGCCGTCGCCAGCGCCGGGATCATCGACCTCCGGCGGCCGGTCGCCAGGGCGAGCAGCGCCACGGCTCCGCAGGCCGCGGCACGCACCACGCTGGGATCCGGCCGGCACACGATGACGAACCCGAGCGAGAGCGCGCCCCCGAGCACCGCCGTCCCGCGCAGGGAGATACCGAGCCGGGGCGCCAGGCCCCGCCGCTCGACGTGTTGCGCCAGGCCCGGCGGGCCGAGCAGCAGCGCGAGCAGGATGGTGAAGTTGGCCCCGGACACGGCGAGCGTGTGCGTGAGGTCGGTCTCCTTGAACGCCTCCTCCAGCTCCGGAGTGATCCGCGAGGTGTCCCCGACCACCAGGCCGGGCAGCAGTGCCCGGGGGTCCGCGGGCAGCCCGTCGGTCGCCTCGCGCAGCCCGGCGCGCAGCCGCCCGGCGAGCCGCTGCGGTCCCGAGGGCTCTCCCACCACGGCCGGTCGGCCCCGGTTCCGCACCCGCAGCACGGCCGCGACCCGGTCGCCGCCGATCATCGCGGGCGCCAGCCGCGCACCGACCCGCAGCCGCGTCGACGGCAGCAGGCCGAGCCACGGTGACCGCCCGCGCCCACCGGCCGCCACCCGGCCGCGCGGGGCGGCCGTGTCCACGTCCACGATCATCAGCACCGGCGCCCGTGTCGTCACCGTCGTGCCGCCCGCCTCCTGGACGCGCCGCACGTCGGCGTCGATCAGCACGGCCGTCGGAGCCACATGATCGCCCCGGACCTTCGGCCGGGTGAGTCGCGGGTCGGACGTGAGCTCGACCTCGGCCGTCACCGTCGCGTACTCCCGCGCCAGACCGGGCACGGGCCCCCGGCGCAGATCCGCCCCGTGCAGCCCGGCCGAGGCGGCGGCCGCCGCGACACACAGGAGCAGGGCGGCCGCCGAGGCGCGCGGCCAGGACGCCGCCCGGTGCCGTCGGACCAGCGGCAGCAGTCCGAGGGCCGCCAGGCAGCCGGTCACGATGCCGATCACCCACGTCGGCGACGCGTCCAGCAGCAGCGCCGCCGTGCCCCAGGCCGCGAGGGCGGGCGGCACGAGCCGCAGGTCCGTCGGGCCCTCCTGGCGCGGCCGGGCGGTGCCGAGACGTGTGCCGGAGGAGGCGTGCACGGGCGACCGGGCGGGACGGAGCCCCGACGCGGTCTCGTCCTGCCGCGCGGGCGGGCCGGTGTGGCTCCTCATGGCCGTACGAGGGTGCGCAGGTCGGCGAAGCGGCGGTCGCCGATGCCGTTCACCTCGCGCAGCTCGTCCACGGAACGGAAACCGCCGTGCTGTGTGCGGTAGTCGATGATGTGCTGCGCCAGCACCGGGCCGACACCCGGCAAGGTGTCGAGCTGGTCCGCGGAGGCGGTGTTGAGGGAGACGGGAGCGGCCGGCGCAGCCACCCCACCGCCCGGGCCGCCGGGAGCCGGACCAGCGCTCGCCCGGGGAGCCGGTGCCGGAGCCGGTCCCCCGACGATCACCTGCTCACCGTCCACGAGGAACCGGGCGCGGTTGAGCCCGTCGGTGTCCGTGCCCGGCTTCACCCCGCCCGCCGCGCTCAGGGCGTCCGCCACCCGGGAGCCGGCCGGCAGCCGGTGGATCCCCGGCTCGCGCACCTTGCCGCCCACGTCCACGACGATCTCGGGCGCCCTCGCCTTCGCGGATCCGGCGGAAGCCCCCGGAGCAGCCCCGTCGGGCACCCCGGCAGCGCCCTTCCCTCCGGCCTGCTCGCTCTCCTCCCCCTCCCCGAACGGCACCGCCGCCCGCACCACCTCCGGCGGCCGCACGGACTGGGTCCGGCCTGCCCAGAAGTGCTGCACGGCGAAGACCGCGGCGACGACGAGCACCACCGCCAGAGCCCGCACACTCCGCCGCTCCAGACCGCACCTGGTCTGCAACCACAGCGGCATGCGCTCCCGCAGTGCCGACCCGGCCCGCTCCCGCCAGGGTCCCTCACCCGCGCGGACGTCCTCGCCCTCCATGCGGGGGAGACCGCCCATGGGTTCCGCGAGCGCGGGGCGGCCACCAAGCCCTCGCGGAGTCTCGCCGAGGTCGCCGGAGCCCGGCGGTCCCTGCCCCGACTCCCGCCGCTCCCCGGCCGGTTCGACCTGCTCTACCCGCGCTGGAGGTCCCGTCGGCCCGGCGGGCTCGCCGAACAACACCCCCGCACGCCGCCGGAGTTCCTCCGCCGAGGCATGACGCTGCCGGGCCCCGCCGCGCACACCGGGCGGGCGTCGGTGATGACGGACGCGCCCGTCGGACGCCGGGTGCCGGCCCGGCCCACTGGTCGCGGTCGCTGTGTGTGAACGTGATCGAAGTGCCATGCGACGAGGATCGGCCACCTTGGCCCACCCGCGATGATCTTGGTCAATTCCCGGGGACAAGCCCCCGGTTGTGGACAACTCCGCCACTCACACGGGTGGACGGAGCCTCACAGCAACGTTCACCGGGGCGAAACCACGACTCCCAGCAGTCCGGGTCCGGTATGCGCCCCGATGACCGCCCCGACCTCGCTGACGTGCAGATCGGCCAGCCCGGGCACCCGGGTCCGCAGCCGGTCGGCGAGGGCCGACGCCCGGTCCGGGGCGGCGAGATGGTGGACGGCGACATCGACCTGGGCGCTGCCCGCACGGTCGGCGGCGATCTCCTCGAGGCGGGCGATCGCCTTGGACGCGGTCCGCACCTTCTCCAGCGGCTCGATCCGGCCGTCGGCCAGTTGCAGCAGCGGTTTCACCGCGAGGGCCGAGCCGAGCAGGGCCTGCGCGGCGCCGATACGCCCGCCGCGCCGCAGGTAGTCGAGGGTGTCGACATAGAAGTAGGCAGAGGTGCCCGCGGCCCTCTTCTCGGCGGCTGCGACGGCCTCGTCGACCGTCCCGCCCGACTCCGCGGCCTCCGCGGCGGCCAGCGCGCAGAACCCGAGCGCCATCGCGATCATGCCCGTGTCCACCACCCGCACCGGCACCGGCGCCCGGCGTGCGGCCACGACGGCCGCGTCGTACGTCCCGGAGAGTTCGGCGGAGAGGTGGAGGGAGACGATGCCGGTGGCGCCGGACTCGGCGACCTTGCGGTACGTCTCCTCGAAGACCGCGGGACCGGGCCGCGAGGTCGTCACGGGGCGCCGCTTCTGCAAAGCCTGGGCGAGGGCGCGGGTCGAGATCTCGGTGCCCTCCTCCAGCGCCCGGTCACCGAGGACCACGGTCAGGGGCACCGCGGTGATGCCGTGACGCTCCATCGTCCGGGTCGGCAGGTAGGCCGTTGAATCGGTGACGATAGCGACATGGCGGGACATGAGCTGGAGGTTACCTGCCGTAGCGCCCGTGCGGCAGCCCGACCCCTGCGGGCTGCGGGGCCGCCGGCCGGATCAAGTGGTGCTCTCGGGACGGGGCTTCTTCTGCCAGGGGTAGGTCGGCCGCGGTGCCGGCGGCGTGATGGCGGGCCGCGCGGGCTCCTGATCAGGGCTCGGCCGCGCGGTGTCCGGCCAGGTCTGCCCGGCCGTGGCGGCGTCGGCGGCGGGGGCCTCGGGCCACGACGGCGGTGTGGCGGGCGGCGACGACGGCGAGCCCGGCCGCGAGGAGGACGCGGGCTGCCCGGAGGCGGCGGACTCCTGCGAGGGCGCGGGCTGCGGCTCCGGCGACGTCCAGTGCCGCAGCGCCCCGGACTCCAGGTCGATCTGCGCGCTGAGCGAGTCGAGGTCGTCCTCCGCGAAGCGGCCGGCGCGGTCGCGTGCCGCCCAGCGCAGCGAGTCCGCCGAGTGCGTGATGCGTTCGGTGCGCTCGCGCAGCTCGGGGAGCCGCTCGGCGAGCGCGGTACGGTCCGGCTCGGACTCCAGGCGCCTGAGCTCGCCGTCCAGCTCGTGCCCGTGCGCGCTGAGCCGCTCGAAGAGGCCGAGGGACTCCTTCAGGGACTCGTCCTCGGCGACGGCCGCGTGCAGCGCTTCCTGGGTGGCCCGCATCGAGGTGCGCAGCTTCAGCCGGAGCTGGGCGAGTTCGCCCGCGGCGCCGGGCTGGACGAAGGACTTGGCGCGCAGTGTGTGGTCCTCGACCGTGCGACGGGCCTGGGTGATACCGCGGTCCACGCCGCGCTTGGCGGCGCCCACCGCCTTCACCGTGGCGTACACCCCGAGCCCGACAAGGAGCACGAAGAGCAGGGCGAAGACTGCGATCACTGCTTCCACAAGGGGCTCCTCCTCAGGACGTCGCGGCGCCTCACGTCGCTCTTCAACGGTAAACGCAACGGGCAGGTCCGGAGTTCCAGAAAAACCCCGAACCTGCCCGTAGGGGACCACCCCGAGAGGGGCCCTGCACGTCGAGACCACCCCGAGAGCGGTCATGCCCGTGGGCAAGGGCCCCGACAGCGGTCCATACGCCCTGCCGACTACGCCGGAACGATGTTCACCAGCTTCGGCGCGCGCACGATCACCTTCCGGATCCCGGCACCGCCCAGCGCGGCGACGACCTTCTCGTCCGCCAGCGCGACCTTCTCCAGCTCGTCGTCGGAGATCGACGGCGAGACCTCCAGCCGGGCCTTGACCTTGCCCTTGACCTGCACGACGCAGGTCACGGTCTCGTCGACGACGTACGCCGGGTCGGCCACCGGGAAGTCCTGGTGCACCACCGAGTCCGTGTGCCCCAGCCTGCGCCACAGCTCCTCGGCGATGTGCGGGGCCAGCGGCGCGGCCATCAGCACCAGCGCCTCGGCGACCGGGCGGGACACGGCCCCGCCCACCTTGGTCAGGTGGTTGTTCAGCTCGGTGACCTTGGCGATGGCGGTGTTGAACCGCATGCCCTCCAGGTCGCCGCGCACCCCGTCGATCGCCTTGTGCAGGGCGCGCAGCGTCTCCTCACCGGGCTCGGTGTCGACGACGGTCAGCTCGCCGGTCGCCTCGTCGACGATGTTGCGCCACAGCCGCTGCAGCAGCCGGAACTGCCCCACCACCGCGCGCGTGTCCCACGGCCGGGAGACGTCCAGCGGGCCCATCGCCATCTCGTACAGGCGCAGCGTGTCGGCTCCGTACTCGGCGCAGATCTCGTCCGGAGTGACCGCGTTCTTCAGGGACTTGCCCATCTTGCCCAGCAGCCGGGAGACCTTCTCGCCCTGGTACCAGTACGCGCCGTCGCGCTCCTCCACCTCGGCGGCCGGCACCGCGATGCCACGGCTGTCGCGGTAGACGTAGGCCTGGATCATGCCCTGGTTGAACAGCTTGTGGAACGGCTCCGCGGAGGAGACGTGGCCCAGGTCGTACAGGACCTTGGACCAGAAGCGCGCGTACAGCAGGTGCAGCACGGCGTGCTCGGCGCCGCCGACGTACAGGTCGACACCGCCGTGCGGCTGTCCCTCGCGCGGCCCCATCCAGTGCTGCTCGATCTCCGGGTCGACCAGCTTCTCGGAGTTGTGCGGGTCCAGGTAGCGCAGCTCGTACCAGCAGGAACCGGCCCAGTTGGGCATGGTGTTGGTCTCGCGCCGGTACGCGCGCGGGCCTCGGCCGTCACCCAGGTCCAGCGTGACGTTGACCCAGTCCTCGTTACGCGACAGCGGGGTCTCGGGCTGGGTGTCGGCGTCGTCCGGGTCGAAGGTGCGCGGCGAGTAGTCCTCGACCTCGGGCAGCTCCAGGGGCAGCATCGACTCGGGCAGGGCGTGGGCGATGCCGTCCTCGTCGTAGACGATCGGGAAGGGCTCGCCCCAGTAGCGCTGGCGGCTGAACAGCCAGTCGCGCAGCCGGAAGTTGACGGTGCCCTCGCCGACGCCCTCGGCCTCCAGCCACTCGGTGATGCGGGCCTTGGCCTCGGCGACGCCCAGGCCGTCCAGGGAGACGCCGGTGCCGGAGGAGTTCACGATCTTCGCGTCGTAGGAGGCGAAGGCGTCGTCCCACGTGGACGTGTCGGTGCCGCGGCCGTCGGTCGGCTCGACCACGCAGTGGATCGGCAGCTCGAAGGCGCGGGCGAAGGCGAAGTCGCGCGTGTCATGGGCCGGCACGGCCATGATCGCGCCGGTGCCGTAGCCCATCAGGACGTAGTCGGCGATGAAGACCGGGACCTGCTCGCCGTTGACCGGGTTGGTGGCGTACGCGCCGATGAAGACGCCGGTCTTGTCCTTGGCCTCGGCCTGGCGCTCCACGTCGGACTTCGAGGCGGCCTGGGCGCGGTAGGCGGCGACGGCCTCGCCGGGGGTCGCGTGGCCGCCGGTCCACACCTCGTGGGTGCCCTCCGGCCAGGCGGCCGGGGTGAACTTCTCGACCAGCGGGTGCTCGGGCGCCAACACCATGTAGGTGGCGCCGAACAGGGTGTCCGGGCGGGTGGTGAAGACCGTGATGCGCTCGCCGTCGATGGGGAAGTCGACGCGGGCGCCCTCGGAGCGGCCGATCCAGTTGCGCTGCTGCAGCTTGATGGCCTCGGGCCAGTCCAGCTCCTGCAGGTCGTCCAGCAGCCGGTCGGCGTAGGCCGTGATGCGCATGTTCCACTGGCGCAGCTTGGCCTTGAAGACGGGGAAGTTGCCGCGCTCGGAGCGGCCCTCGGCGGTGACCTCCTCGTTGGCCAGCACGGTGCCCAGCCCGGGGCACCAGTTGACCGGCGCGTCGGAGGCGTAGGCCAGCCGGAACTCGCCCAGGACGTCGGCCTTCTCGGCGGCGCTCAGCTCGCTCCACGCGCGCGTGTGGCCCGGTACGGGCCGTTCACCGGACTCGAACGCGGCGACCAGCTCGGCGATCGGGCGGGCCCGGCGGGCGTCGTGGTCGTACCAGGAGTTGAAGATCTGCAGGAAGATCCACTGGGTCCACTTGTAGTAGTCCGGGTCGATCGTGGCGAACGACCGGCGCTTGTCGTGACCCAGGCCCAGCCGGCGCAGCTGGGACTTCATGTTCTCCATGTTGGCTTCGGTGGACACGCGCGGGTGCGTGCCGGTCTGCACCGCGTACTGCTCGGCGGGCAGGCCGAAGGCGTCGAAGCCCAGGGTGTGCAGGACGTTGTGGCCGGTCATCCGCTGGAAGCGCGCGAAGACGTCCGTGGCGATGTAGCCCAGGGGGTGGCCGACGTGCAGGCCCGCACCGGAGGGGTACGGGAACATGTCCATGATGAACTTCTTGGGGCGGGCGGCGATCTCCGGGGCACCGGCCAGGTCACCCTTGGGGTTGGGCGTGGCGTAGGTGCCCTCGGCGTCCCAGAAGTCCTGCCAGCGTGCCTCGATCTCGGCAGCCATGGCGGCCGTGTAGCGGTGCGGCGCCGCCACCTCGGAGGTGACGGCGGGGTTCGTCTCGCTCATGATCCTCAAAGCTCCATCGATCGTCTCTGCCTGCGGCTGTCTGGTTCGAGAAACGAAAAATCCCCTCACACAGGAGGGGACGCCGCGCCGATGCCGGCCACTCGACTCGTCCGGTGGCCGGGACTGATCAGCGCGGCCCGCTAAGCAGAAGGCGTACGGCACGCATGGCGCTAGGGTACCGCAGGCCCTCAGCGCGTCGCGACGCGCTTCTCGGGCCCGTCCTGGTGCCCAAAAAGCTGAACCAAGGTCAATAGTTACTTCGCGTAACAGCCACTAAGGGGCATCACACCAGGCACATTGTCCTTTGATAACAACGCAATAACTCAAACCTCGTACTCATCGGTATGGCTCCGCTTAGAGTTCGGCAGCGGGACCGCTGCTTTCCCGAACCGCTCGGAGTTGCCCCCATGAACCCTCATCGCAGTAACACCTCCCTACACCCGGTGGCCGGGACGTGGGGAGGCTCGTCGTGAACCCCTACGACTCCACGGCAGACGACTCGTTCGCCGAATTCCTCAACTTCGGTGCGGGCGTGCTGTCCCTCGTGTGTCTGACGTGCTCGGTGATCTGGGGCCTGATCGCCCAGGACCGGGTCCTCCTCGACACGCGCCGCCGCATCCTGGCGCAGGCCGTGCACCGGACCACGGCCGTCGCCTCGATCGTCTTCCTGCTGGTGCACATCGGCGTGAAGCTGGCGCTGGCCCACACCTCGTGGATCGCCGCGGTGATCCCCTTCGGGCTGGCGTTCACGGACGAGGAAGTGGTCGGGGGCAGGTCGTTCCTGATCGGGCTGGGCACCCTGGCGGGCATGCTCATGATCTTCGTAGGCATCACCGGCGTGCTGCGCAACCGCTTCGCGTCCCCCGCGCCCGTCGCGGCGCGCTGGCGAGCCATGCACATGCTGGCCTACCCGGCCTGGTGCGCCGCCCTGGTCCACGGACTCTACGCGGGTCGCTCCGCCAAGCCGATCTTCGTCATCCTGTACTGCCTGTCCCTGGCCGGCGTGGCCGGAGCGCTCGCCCTGCGTGCGGCTCCGCGCCAGGTCAAGCGCAAGGTCGCCGACAAGGTCGCCTCGATGATCGGACCCGGCGAGGGTCTGGGCCGCAGGGACCTGGAGGAGAGCCGGGCCCGGGCGGCGGGCGGGTTCGCGCGCGGCGACCAGGACGGCCGGGGAGCGTCCGCGCGTCCCACGGCGTCCCCGACGGGACCGCTGTACGAGAAGGCGGAACGCGGCGCGGCCAAAGAACCGGCGAACGGCTTCGCCGCGGCCTACCGGGCCGTCTCGGGCCCTCCCCAGGGCGGGCAGGCCTTCGCGCCCGGGCCGACCACCAGCATGCAACTGCCGCTGGACATGCAGCCCACCGAGACCATCCCGACCGTGGACGGACTCTCCAGCACCTCGGGCAACTGGCCGATCCCGTCCCCGCCCCCGGTCGGCGAGGCCCCGCCGTCGGCCTACGACCCGCTCCAGGACACGGGCTTCAACATCCCGCCCTACGACCCCCTGCAGGACACCGGACAAAGCATCCCGGCCTATGGCAATCCAGGCGCCGCCGGCTATGGATCGAGTGACGTGTACGACACGGGTGAGACGAATGCCGTCTACGACACGTACTACCCGAACGACACGTACAACAGCGGTCCCGCCAATGAACCAAACCCCGGTGCGTCCTATGACTTCGACGCACCGGGATCGGGCGAACCTTGGAACACGCCTTCCGGAGGCTTTAAGTGAACGAGGCCCTGCCCGACGTACCCGAAGTCCGCGTGGTCGGTCTTCCCCAGCTCACGTCAGGCTTCGACCTTGTCGATCGGCTCGATCTGCCCATGCACCTCAAGGTGCACGGGCCGCTCGAACCGATGGGCGGCGAGCAGCTCGCGCAGCTCGCCGAACGCATCAACCTGAAGGGCCGCGGCGGCGCGGGCTTCCCCTTCCACAAGAAGCTGCGCTCGGTCGCCGACGCGGCGATCAAGCGCGGCGTCCGGCCGGTCGTCGTCGTGAACGGCAGCGAGGACGAGCCGGCCTGCCGCAAGGACACGGTGCTGATCAACCGTGCCCCGCATCTGATCCTGGACGGCGCGCTGCTGTGCGCCGAGGCCCTGGGTGCCCGCACGCTCGTGGTGGGGGTCACCCGTGAGTCGACCCAGCGCTCCATGGAGGCCGCGCTCGCCGAACGCGGCCTCAACAACGGCCGCCGGTCGGCGCTGCGCGCGCGCGTCCAGCGCAACCCGGTCCGCATGGTCA
The DNA here is from genome assembly GCF_014205055.1 of Streptomyces luteogriseus. Lineage (NCBI taxonomy): Bacteria > Bacillati > Actinomycetota > Actinomycetes > Kitasatosporales > Streptomycetaceae > Streptomyces > Streptomyces luteogriseus. Next base: position 5,818,458 of record NZ_JACHMS010000001.1, on the reverse strand, counting down.
CCGGCGCCGCCGCGTCGCTGATCCGCTCGATCGACGGCGGCCCGGCCGTCCCGCCCGGCCGCAAGGTCAGCGCCTCGCAGAACGGCGTCGGCGGGGCACCCACCCTGCTGTCCAACGCCGAGACCTTCGCCCAGCTCGCGATCGCCGCCCGCATCGGCCCGGAGCGCTACGGCAACACCGGCCTGTACGACGAGCCGGGCACCGTCATGCTCACGGTCTCCGGCGCGGTCGCCCGCCCCATGGTGATCGAGGTCCCGACGGGCGTGCCGCTCCGGTACGTCCTGCAGCTCGCCGGCGCCCCGCCGGTGCCGCAGGGCGTGCTCACCGGCGGCTACCACGGCAAGTGGATCGACGCCGCGACGGTCAACGAGGCAGTCGTCTCCCGCAACTCCCTGGACGCGGTGGGCGGCGCACTGGGCGCCGGCGCGATTCTGCCGATCACTCAGGACACCTGCCCACTGGGCGAGTCGCTGCGGGTGGCGCAGTGGCTGGCCGAGGAGAGCGCGGGCCAGTGCGGCCCCTGCTACCTCGGCCTGCCGGCCGCCGCACGCGGTCTGGAGGACATCCTCAACGGCGGCGGACCGGCCGCCCTGGAGGCCCTCAAACAGGTCGCCAAGAACGTGAAGCGGCGCGGTGCGTGCTCGCACCCGGACGGCTCCGCGATGTTCATCGAGTCGACCATCAAGGCTTTCACCGACGACCTGGCCGCCCATGTCCTCGGCAACGGCTGCGGACGGCCCGTGGAGGGCGTTCTGCCGCTCTTCGAGGGCGGCAGGGCCCCCACGGGCATCCCGGGCGGCGGAGAGTCGGAGGAGAACGGCCCCAGCCGCCAGAAGATCTACGTGGACTGGACGCTGTGCCGGGGCCATGGGCTGTGCGCGGACATCCTCCCCGAGGTGTTCCAGCTCGGCGCCGACGGCTTCCCGACCGTGGCGCAGGCGCAGGTACCGCGCTACGCCGAGGCCAAGGCTCTACGCGCGGTGCGCCGGTGCCCGGCCCTGGCGCTGCGCCTCGAGGAGGCGAGCGCGCCGGGAGCGCCGTCCCGCAACCTCCCGGTCCTCTCCCAGGGCCGCGGCCGCCGCGCTCTCGGCCGCTGAGCACCGACACGGCGGGCCCCTGTGGGCCCGCCGTGAGCACTCCCGGGCTCCGGGCACGAAGGACGCGCACACGAAGAAGGCGGGCCATCCGAATCGGATGGCCCGCCTTCTCATCTGCTGTGGAGCTAAGGAGAATTGAACTCCTGACCTCCTGCATGCCATGCAGGCGCTCTACCAACTGAGCTATAGCCCCTTGCCGGTGCTCCCCCGGGTTTCCCCGGCGGCGACGCCAACATTACTGGCCCATCAGGCCCAACACCAAATCGGTTTCGCTTTGACCGAAATGCCCGTTATGCCGTGACGAACGAATAGAACCGCTTGAGCGTGCAGTGCTCCTCCAGGAGCCGGCCGTAGATCGGCTCGCCCTCCAACTCGCGGTACGTCTCGATCGGGTCGCCTTTTATGATCAGCGCCCGCGCGCATTCCTCGCACCAGTACTGGTAGTCGGGATTGATCGGCTCCATGTCGCGGACGATCGGAGTCCCGCTGCCGCACCAGTCGCACTTCCGCCTGTGTGCACCCATCGATCAGCTCCAGCTGTGGCCGCAGGCCGTGCACACGTAGGAAATCCCGCCGTTGTCGCCGAGCATCTGGGCCACGTGCGCGGAACCGCAGGAAGGGCAGCTGAGGCGGGTGGACATGTCCCGTGTGAACGCTGCTTCGAGGAGGTGGTCGACCTCCTCGAGGATGCTCGCAGGCATCGCTACTCCTCCCGTCGGGCCGCGCCCCCTTCCGGCCGTTTGATTCTGCCACGGCCGGACCAATACGGTCAGCGACGCCTCAGTACCAGTCCGGACACGGCACCCGGCGGGGCCGTAGAGGTATACGCCTCAGCGAGCCCGAGTGACTCAAGCCGGAGCACGAAAAATCCCGCCCCCTGAGTGGGAACGGGATCTTGACGTGGAGCTAAGGAGAATTGAACTCCTGACCTCCTGCATGCCATGCAGGCGCTCTACCAACTGAGCTATAGCCCCTTGCGCTCTCCCCGCCTGGCGGGGCGAACAAGAAGAACTTTAGCCTGCGACCTGCCGGAAAGTGAAATCCGGGGTCAGTCGTCGTCGCCGAGCACCGGCTCCGGCAGGGTGCCGGCGTTGTGCTCCAGCAGACGCCAGCCGCGGGCGCCTTCGCCGAGCACGGACCAGCAGCAGTTGGAGAGTCCGCCGAGGCTCTCCCAGTGGTGGGGATCGAGCCCCAGCAGGCGGCCGATGGTGGTGCGGATCGTGCCGCCGTGGCTGACCACGACGAGCGTGCCGTCGTCGGGGAGCTTCTCGGCATGCCGCAGCACCACGGGGGCGGCGCGGTCGGCGACCTCGGTCTCCAGTTCGCCACCGCCGCGGCGGACGGGCTCACCGCGCTTCCACGCGGCGTACTCCTCGCCGTACCGGGCGATGATCTCGTCGTGCGTCAGGCCCTGCCAGACGCCCGCGTAGGTCTCCCGCAGCCCCTCGTCGTGGGTGACGTCGAGGCCCGTGAGCGTGGCGAGCTCGGCGGCCGTGGCCGCTGCGCGCCGCAGGTCGGAGGCGACCATGGCGTCCGGCCTCAGGGAAGCGAGCAGCCGGGCGGCGCGGCGGGCCTGGGCGATACCGGTCTCGGTCAGCTCGACGTCCGTGCTGCCCTGGAAACGGCGCTCCACGTTCCACGAGGTCTGGCCGTGCCGCCACAGGATGACGCGACGGCCGCGGCCCTTCCCGGCGGACGCCTCACTGAAGGAGGTCACCGCCAGTCACCGTCCAGTTCCGCCGCCTCCTCGGCCGCCCGCAGCTTGGCGTGCTCCTCGGCCTTCCCGCGGGTGGCCTTGGCCTCCTCGGGCAGCTCGACCTCGGGGCAGTCCTTCCACAGCCGCTCCAGGGCGTAGAAGACGCGCTCCTCGCTGTGCTGGACGTGGACGACGATGTCGACGTAGTCGAGCAGGACCCAGCGGGCCTCGCGGTCGCCCTCGCGGCGCACCGGCTTGGCGCCGAGCTCCTTCGAGAGGCGCTCTTCGATCTCGTCGACGATCGCCTTGACCTGGCGGTCGTTGGGCGCCGAGGCCAGCAGGAAGGCGTCCGTGATGGACAGCACGTCACTGACGTCATAGGCGACGATGTCGTGGGCCAGCTTGTCGGCGGCCGCCTGGGCGGCGGTGTTGATCAGCTCGTGAGAGCGGTCGGTCACGGTCACTACAAGGCTTTCGGTCGGCGGGCACTTGCCACCAAGGGTCTCACGGACCGCCGCCCGCTCCCCACGCGATGACGGGGATCACGTAGGGAGCGGCCTTTCGCCGGCTAGCCGGCCGACGGCTTGTAGTCCTGCCCGAGGACCACGGAGACGTCGGCGTTCCCCGAGGTCTTGCCCTTCGTGACGGACCCCGCGGGCAGGCCGAGGGTCTTGGCGACCTCGGCGGCGTTCGCCTTGCCGGCGGCGTCGGCGTAGACGACCTCCGACGTCGTCCGGGCGGTGCCGGTGCCGCTCTCCAGGAAGGTGAAGCCGCCGTTGAGGAGTACGACCCGGGCCTTCTCGGTGTTGTCCTTGACGCCCGTGGCGTTCTGCACCGAGACGCTGACGGCGGCGTCCTTGTCGGGGCTCTTGGCGGTGCCGCCGAGGACGTTCTTGACGACCCGCGCGCTCGCCTGGGCGCTGAGCGTGCCGTCGTTCTGGACGGGCAGCAGGTCGGTCTTGACGTCGCCGCCCTTGGCGAGGTCGGAGAGCCCGGCGAGGAAGGTGCCGAGGTCCTTGTCGGTGAGGGACGGGTCGAGGATCTGCGCGAGGGTCTGGATGGTGGTCGTCGCGGCCTGCGGGTCGGAGGACATCTTGCGCAGGACGCCATGCACGACCTGGCCGAAGCGCTCCAGCTGGGCGTTCTGGGCCTCGCCGGGAGCGCGATAGGTGGCGTAGGCGACCGCCATCTTGCCGCTGAGGGTCTGGTCCCGGCCCTTGTTGACCAGCGGGGCCTCACCCTTCTTCTTGGCGGCCGGGTCGGGCACCTCGGCGTCGGTGTCGACGTCGATGTTGCCGACGAGGTCGACGAGGTTCTGCAGGTAGGGGGTGTCCAGGCGCCAGGTGCCCTCTATGTCGGTGCCGAGGACCGTGTCGAGCGCATCACGGGTGCCGTCGGAGCCGTCGTCCTCCACCGACTTGGCGAGCGTCGTCGTGGTGCCGTCGTCGCTGGTCAGGGCGAGGGAGTTGGGTACCAGGACGGTGGTGCCCCGCTCGGTGGTGGTGTTGTCGACGAGGAGGGCCGTGGAGGTGCCGCCGCCCTTGGTGTCGTGCAGGTGGACGACGATCACGTCGCGCTTCTGGGCGCCCGCGGCCGTCGCGGTGCCCGCCTTGGAGTCCTCGGACGACAGGCCGGGCAGCTTCCCCGCGTACCAGAGGTAGCCGACGCCGCCGGCCGCGGCGAGCGCGAGGACGACCACCAGGGCCACGATCCTGCCGCGGGCCCGGCGCCGGGCCTCCTCGCGGCGCTCGGTGCGGTTCTCGGTGAACTTCAGCCAGTCGATGACGTCTTCGGAGTTGGCGTCCGGCTCCTCGACGAAGGCGAACTGCTCGGTGTGGTACTCCCGTTGCGGCTCGCCGGGGGCTTCCTGGTCGTGGTCGGGGCCGGCCTGCTGCGGGATGTGCGGAGTCTGCCGGGCGGTCTGTTCGGCGACCCGGGGCTGCCGGCCGGTGGTACCGGCGGTGGCCTGGCCGTAGGGGTCGTGCGGGACGCCCTGCGCGGCACCGCCCTGGTGCGTGGCGGTCCCGTACGGGTCGTAGGAGCCGTAGTCGGGGGCGGGCCGGCCGCCGGTGCCGTAGTCGTACGCGGGCGGGGACTGCTGCCCCTGCTGCGCGTACGGGTCGTAGCCGTAGCCCTGCTGGTGCTGCTGGGTGTACGGGTCGTAGGGCTGCTGCTGGGCCTGCTGCGCCTGGACCTGCCGGTAGACAGGCTGGCCGTACTCGTCGTAGCCGACGAGCTCGTACTGGTCGGCGCCGTATCCCGCGGCCCCCGAGTCGTATCGGTCGTTCACCGGTGCCCCTCTCGGCTCACTCGCCGCGGTACAGCTCGCGCTTGTCGATATAGCGCACGACGCCGTCCGGCACCAGGTACCAGATGGGGTCGCCCTTGGCGACTCTCGCACGGCAGTCCGTGGAGGAGATGGCCAGAGCCGGAACCTCCACGAGCGAGACACCGCCCTCCGGGAGTCCGGCGTCGTCCAGGTGGTGACCCGGCCGGGTGGCTCCGATGAAGTGTGCCAGGGAGAACAGCTCCTCGTTGTCCCGCCAGGTCAGGATCTGGGCGAGCGCGTCGGCGCCGGTGATGAAGAACAGGTCCGTGTCGGGGTTGAGCGCGCGCAGGTCGCGCAGGGTGTCCACGGTGTACGTGGGGCCGCCCCGGTCGATGTCGATGCGGCTCACGGAGAACTGCGGGTTCTCGGCGGTCGCGATGACCGTCATCAGGTAGCGGTCCTCGGCCGGGGAGACGCTGCGGTGGGTCTTCTGCCAGGGCTGGCCGGTCGGCACGAAGACCACCTCGTCCAGACGGAACGCCGCGGCGACCTCACTGGCCGCCACCAGGTGCCCGTGGTGGATCGGGTCGAAGGTGCCGCCCATGACACCGAGGCGGCGCTTGCCCGGTCGCGACGGGCTCTTTCCGGGGCCGTCGGTCCGTCCGGCCACCGCGGAGGCACGGCGGGGCTCCGAGTGTCGCTCGGTTCCGCTCGCCGTGTCCTGTGCCGGGTCGTGCGGCGTCTCGTTCGCCGGACCGGTAGGCATGTCCTGCTCTCCCATGCGTGCAGACCCTACCGGCCCTGCCTGAGGGCTCCGGCCGCCCCCGTGGTCCCCCGGGCGTCCTCGGCGGGATGCCCTGCCGGTCTCAGCGGTCGCGGTTGAAGCGGGTGGTGATCCACAGCAGGAGCAGCAGGATGAAGAGGGCGCCACCACCGGTGAGGTAGGGGCTCAGGCTCTCGTGGTTTCCGCCGTGCTCTTCGCCCTCGGCGGCGAGGGTGACCAACTGGGCAGCGGTGCTGTGGAAGCTCATCTTCGGCAGGACCTATCGCGTGAGGGCGGGTTAAAGACGTCGGCTCATCGTAAGCGGGCGCCCGTTCCGCGATCACCCCGACTCCGCTTGTTCGTGCCGCGACCGGTCACGCGCGCCGCCGCCGGGGCCGGTCCCGGGGCCCGGCGGGGAACCTTCGCGTGGCCTCAGTCGTCCTTCCGTCTGTAGCCACGCAGCAGGAACCACGCGGTCAGCGCACAGCCCAGGATCATCACGATCAGCACGATCCGCAGCAACCCCGGCCCCTGCCCCTCGGCGGCGTTCGCGGCCCCGGCGAGCCAGGCGGATGCGGGGTGGTGCTCCATGGCGGTGGTCTCCTTCGCTGTACTGCCCGACCACCGTAACTCCGCCTAGGCTGGGCTCTGCCTCGGGGAAGCAAAAGGCCGCACAAAGGGCCGCAAAGGTCACACCAGACGCTGGGGGAAGACATGTCCGACGGCCACGAGCACAACGGTCACGAGCACGTGCCGAGCAGGCAGCGCAGGCGCTTCCCCGGGATCTCCTCGCGCACCTACGAGCACCCGGCCGACCGCTCCGCCCTGGTGGCGCTGCGCAAGCTGAGCGGATTCGACACGGTGTTCAAGGCGCTCAGCGGCCTGCTGCCCGAGCGCAGTCTGCGGCTGCTGTTCCTGTCCGACTCGGTGCGGGTCTCGGACCAGCAGTTCGCCCATCTGAACGTGATGCTGCGGGACGCCTGCTACATCCTGGACCTGGAGAAGGTCCCGCCGATGTACGTGAACCAGGACCCGCAGCCGAACGCTATGTGCATCGGTCTGGACGAGCCGATCATCGTCGTCACGACGGGCCTCGTCGAGCTCCTCGACGAGGAGGAGATGCGGGCGGTCGTCGGACACGAGGTGGGGCACGCGCTGTCCGGCCACTCCGTCTACCGGACGATCCTGCTGTTCCTGACCAGCCTCGCCGTCCGGGTCGCCTGGATCCCCCTGGGCAACCTCGCGATCATGGCGATCGTGACCGGGCTGCGCGAGTGGTTCCGCAAGTCGGAGCTGTCCGCGGACCGGGCCGGGCTGCTGGTCGGGCAGGATCTGCAGGCCTCCATGCGGGGTCTGATGAAGATCGCGGGCGGCAACCACCTGCACGAGATGAACGTGGACGCGTTCCTCGCCCAGGCCGAGGAGTACGAGGCGGGCGGTGACCTGCGCGACTCGGTGCTGAAGATCCTCAACGTGCTGCCCCGCTCCCACCCCTTCACCACCGTACGGGCGGCCGAGCTGAAGAAGTGGGCCGAGTCGCGGGACTACCAGCGGATCATGGACGGCCACTACCCGCGGCGCGACGAGGACAAGGACACCTCGGTCCGGGACTCCTGGCGCGAGTCGGCCAACCACTACAGCACGCATGTGAAGAGCTCCAAGGACCCGCTGATGAAGCTGGTCACCGACCTCGCGGGCGGCGCCGGCGACCTGGGCGACCGGGTCCGCCGCGGCTTCGGCGGCTTCACGAACGCCTCCCCCAAGCCGCCCCAGGGGCCGGAGACGGGCCCGTCGGACTCCGCGGGGGACGACCAGCCGCCGCGCGACGCGAGCTAGCCCCGGATCCATCGGCCCTCTCGGGCCCCTCAGACCTTCGGCTGCGCGCTCGTCGCCAGCGTGCCGCACAGTGCCGTCGCGCTGCCCGTGGCGTACGGGTCGGTGCCGGCGGGGCCGCCCTCCTTGGCCGTCTGGCCGGCCAGGAGGGGGCGGAGGTGGTTCGTGGAGTCCTCGGCACAGGAGAGCGGGCCGGCCTGGACGTAGGAGACGACGAGCTGGGTCTGGTGCAGGCGCAGGTCGTCGCGGTCGAAGCGGAAGTGCAGCTCGCGCCGCAGGGTGAACAGGGACACCTCGTCCTTGCCGCCGGAGCCGGACCCGGTCGCCCGCAGCGCGTACACGAACGTGTGGTCGGCGGTGACCTCGAGCGTGGACGAGTCGGCCTCGGCGGCCTGCAGCGTGCCCTGGACCCGGACCCTGTGGTCGGCGAGCTCGGCCCTCGAGGGGTCGAAGCGGACCAGCCAGCCGGTGGGCGCGTGCCGTCCGTCGGCGGTGGGGCGGGCGAAGCTCTGGTCGAACTGGTCCAGTTGCTCGGGGTCGAGCAGCACACGGACGGCCCGGACCTCGCCGCCCGTGAGCACCTCCGGGTCGAGGGCCGACCGCACGATGTAGTCCTTGGCGGTGCTCAGGGCACTCACGACCTGGCTGTCCGAGAAGTGCGCGGTGCGCCGCGAGGCGGGCAGCGGTACGCCCTCCGCGCCGGTCCGGAACTGGGCGGCGGGGCTGTGCTCGTACAGGTACGCCAGGTCGGCCCTGCCGGGCACCTTGCCCTCGGGGGCGAGCGGGATGACGGTCATCCGGAGAGGCTCGACGGGCTCGCGGGCGGCGGGGGCCTGGTAGGGGTGCCGTACGCCCATGTAGATGGCGGTGCCGAAGGCGACGGCGATCAGCAGGACCAGGACCAGGGCCTGCCGGGACAGGCCCCGGCGCAGGGGCGGCCGGCGACGCACGGCGGGCGCGTGGTCGGCGATGCGCTCCTGCGCGGAGAACTCCTGGAGGCGGGCAGCACGGACGAACGACTCGTCGAAGACGACGGATCGGTACTCGTCCTCTCCACCTCCGGGGGCGCCCTCGGGACTCCCCTCAGGTGGGTTTCCAGGCCCGCCCATATCTTCAGGGTAGGTCGCCGGAAGCTCGGGTAAACGCCCGGCTGCTCCACAAGTTCTGACAGGTTCTCACCAGGATGGGCGGGTTCCGGTCAGGGGCTGCGGGGGATCACGGAGACGGCCGGCTGGGAGTAGTCGGCGGACGCCGAGGGGGAGGCTCCGCCGCCCTGTTCCAGGCCGGCCGAGGCGGGCGGCGGCGCGGGCTCGTCCCGGTTGGAGGACGCGCCGCGGTAGACCGCCGTGAAGGCCAGGGCGACCATGCCGATGCCCATCACGAGGGCGAGCAGCCAGGCGACGGGGCGGTGCCAGCGGACCTGTTTGGAGTACGGCCCGGTGCTGCCGTAGTGGCCTTCGACGACGTCGAGCTCGTCGAGCTCGGGGTCATGGCCGAAATCGCCGCGCCCGTCCGGACCGTACAGATCGTCGTAGCGCTCGCCTCTGGTGTGGGCGCGGCGCGACTCGGCCTCGGAGGCCTCGGCTCTCGCCTGTGCGGCGGCCAGGAGGCGCTCCACCGCTGTCGGCTCGTGCACCACGGCCGCGCGTACGAAGGCCTCGTCGAAGACCACGGAGGCGAACTCTTCGTCCGACACCCCGCGGTCGTGGTCGTCGTCGGGCTCCCGGCCGTCCGGAAACGGCGTGCCCCCCACGTCCTCCGGCACGAATCCAGAGTAGACCTGGGGGGTCAATTTGGGCAGACGGTACGGAAATTCATCCGCCGGTCGGGGCGGCTCGCGCCGGGGTGTGCAGGGCGCACGCCCGCTCGGTACTCCTGTCGCGCACGCCTGCGCCATTCGGGTGACCCTGCACGCTCATGCGGTTCTCCGCATAGGCCCGCGCTCCGGAGAGCGTGGGCCGGCATCGTCAGCGCCGTACGTGCCCGTCCCCGGTGACGATGTACTTCGTGCTGGTCAGCTCCGGCAGGCCCATGGGGCCGCGGGCGTGCAGCTTCTGCGTGGAGATGCCGATCTCGGCGCCGAAGCCGAACTGGCCGCCGTCCGTGAAGCGGGTGGAGGCGTTCACGGCGACGGTGGTGGAGTCGACCAGCTGGGTGAAGCGGCGGGCGGCCTGCTGGGAGGTCGTCACGATGGCCTCGGTGTGGCCGGAGGTCCACAGCCGGATGTGCTCGACCGCCTTGTCCAGGGAGTCCACGACCGCGGCGGCGATGTCGTACGACAGGTACTCGGTCTCCCAGTCCTCGGCCGTCGCCTCGACGACGGTGGCCTTGGAGTCCTTGGCGTAGGCCTGCACGCGCTCGTCGGCGTGCACGGTGACCCCCGCCTCCGCGAGGGCGTCCAGGGCGCGGGGCAGGAACTCGGCAGCGATGTCCTGGTGGACCAGCAGCGTCTCGGCGGCGTTGCAGACGCCGACCCGATGGGCCTTGGAGTTGATCAGGATCTCGACGGCCATGTCGAGGTCGGCCTGCGCGTCGACGTAGACGTGGCAGTTGCCGGTGCCGGTCTCGATGACCGGGACGACGGACTCCTGGACGACCGTGTTGATCAGGGAGGCACCGCCGCGCGGGATCAGTACGTCGACCAGGCCGCGGGCGCGCATCAGCTCGCGCACGCTGTCGCGGCTCTCACCGGGGACGAGCTGGATGGCGTCGGCGGGCAGCCCGGCCCCGCCGACGGCGTCGCGCAGGACGCGCACGAGGGCGGTGTTCGACTGGTACGCCGAGGAGGAGCCGCGCAGCAGGACCGCGTTGCCGGACTTCAGGCAGAGGGCCGCGGCGTCGACGGTGACATTGGGGCGGCCCTCGTAGATGATCCCGACGACGCCGAGCGGCACGCGGACCTGGCGCAGGTCGATGCCGTTGGGCAGCGTGGAGCCGCGGACGACCTCGCCGACCGGGTCGGGCAGGGCGGCGACGTCGCGCACGTCGGAGGCGATGGCGCGGATCCGCTCGGGGGTGAGCGTGAGCCGGTCGATCATGCCCTCGCTGATGCCGGCCTCACGGGCCTTGGCGACGTCCTTGGCGTTGGCCTCAACGACCTCGCTCGCACGGACCTCCAGCGCGTCCGCGATGGCGAGCAGCGCGTCGTCCTTCTCGGCCCGGGGCAGCGGCGCGAGGGTCGCGGCGGCGGCCTTGGCGCGGTAGGCGGCCTCGGTGACCGGGGACATGGAGTCGTACGGCGAAAGCGTGGTCATGGGGAAAGCGTAGTGCGCCGGGCGGATCCGTTCATCGCGCGTTTCACACCCCGAGACGCTGCCCGGACCGGATCAAAACGGGTGAACTCCGACCGGCGAGGCCGGCGGCGGCCCGTATCCCTCCGCGATGCGCTGGTGGTAGGTGGCGCGGTCGATGACCTCCAGGCCGACGATCTCCCAGGGCGGCAGCCCGGCGGTCTGCCGGTGCTCGCCCCACAGGCGCAGGGCGACGGCGGCCGCGTCGTGCAGGTCGCGGGCCTCCTCCCAGTAGCGGATCTCCGCGTGGTCGACCGCGTACCGGCTGGTCAGGAAGAAGGGATGGTCATGGGCGAGCTGTTCCAGGGCGCGCCGGACCTCCGGGAGCGGGGCCTCCTTGCCGGAGACGCTGAGGGTGACGTGCCACAGCCGCGGGGTGTCGCCGGGTTCCTCGCCCCGGAACCGGTCCCCGGCCGCCACGCTCGTCAGGGCGCGCTCCTCACCGGCCGCACGGGAGCCGGCACCACCGCGGGACGCCTGAGTCCCAGGGCGCACTCGTCTCACGACGGCCTCCTTTGCACAGTGGCGCTGCTGCGGAACAGTTTCCCTGGGACAAAGTTGAGCAGGCCGCAAGGGATCGCGGGGCGGTTTTGCGGAACGTCCACCACCGGGGGCGGACGTTTCGACCCATTACGGGTGCAGGACCACCAGGTCGTCCCTGTGTACGACCTCGCGTTCGTACGCGGGTCCGAGTTCGCGGGCCAGTTCCCGGGTCGAGCGGCCGATGAGCCGGGGGATCTCCTTGGCGTCGAAGTTGACCAGCCCGCGGGCCACCGCGTGGCCCGTGCGGTCTCGCAGCTCGACCGGGTCGCCGGCGCTGAACTCGCCCTCGACGGCGGCGATCCCGGCCGGCAGCAGCGACTTGCGGCGGTCCACGACGGCCTGCACGGCGCCGTCGTCCAGGGTCAGCGCGCCCTGCGGGGTGGAGGCGTGCTGGAGCCACAGCAGCCGGTCGGCGGAGCGCTTGCCGGTGGGGTGGAAGAAGGTGCCGGTGTCCTGGCCGGTCAGGGCGTCGGCCGCGTGGACGGTGCTGGTGAGGACGACGGGGACGCCGGCGGCCGCGGCGATCCGGGCGGCCTCGACCTTGGTGACCATGCCGCCGGTGCCGACGCCGGCCTTGCCGGTGCTGCCGATCTCGACGTGTGCGAGGTCGGAGGGGTCACGCACCTCGCCGATGCGGGAGGTGCCGGGCTTCGCGGGGTCCCCGTCGTAGACGCCGTCCACGTCGGACAGCAGGACCAGCAGGTCGGCGTGGACGAGGTGGGCGACGAGGGCGGCGAGGCGGTCGTTGTCGCCGAAGCGGATCTCGTCCGTGGCGACGGTGTCGTTCTCGTTGACGATCGGGAAGGCACCCATCGCGAGCAGCTTGTCGAGGGTGCGCGAGGCGTTGCGGTGGTGCGAGCGGCGGCTCATGTCGTCGGAGGTCAGCAGGACCTGCCCGACGCGGACGCCGTAGCGGGCGAACGAGGCGGTGTAGCGGGCGACCAGCAGGCCCTGGCCGACGCTGGCGGCGGCCTGCTGCCGGGCCAGGTCCTTGGGGCGACGGCGCAGGCCCAGCGGTGCCAGACCGGCGGCGATGGCGCCCGAGGAGACCAGGACGATCTCGCGTTCCCCGCCGCTGCGGACCTTGGCGAGAACGTCGACCAGCGCGTCCACCCGGTCCGCGTCCAGGCCGCCCGAGGCGGTGGTCAGCGAGGAGGACCCGACCTTGACGACGATCCTGCGGGCCTCGCCCACGGCCTGCCTTGCCCCTGCCACGTCGCCGTCCGTCCCCTCGTGTCGATTCGGTCGCTCACCTGGAAATCTACGGGACGGCCGGACGGGGTGCGGCGCCGGTCCACGCTACGGACGGTGCCGTCGGCGTCACAGGAGCGCCGCCACCCCTTCTCCGGCCTCGCCTCACGGCCCGCCGGCTTCGTCACCCCTCGCTCCACGGCCTGTCGCCTTCCTCGAACCTTCTCCCGCCTTCTCCGACCCCGCCCACGACAGGAACACGATCTTCCGCTACGGTCCGACCACACGTGCGACGGCAGCCGTCCCCACACCCCGACGACACGCGCGTGTCGTCGGGAGGTCGCCGCGCGTTAACCCGGACGGCCGACCTGCGCCGACCCGACGCTCCTGGAGTGACCGCAGTGCCCGTACCTCTCCCCCGCCCGCAGGCCCTCCTCAAGGGGCTGGTCACCGTCGTCCTGGCCGCCGCGTTCGCCGCACAGGCGGTCGCGGCGCTGCTGCCCCACGTTCCGCTGCTGATCGCCGCGACGGCCGTCTCCCTGGCCACCGAGGGCGTTCTGTACCGCTGGCAGCGCGGGGTGCTGTCGCTGTTCGCCAAGTCGCTCGCGGACATCACCGTGCGGCACGTCCTGCGGGACCTGCTGCTGGTCGTGGCCCTGCTGCGGCTCGGCGAGCAGGACCGGGAGACGGTGTACGCCCCGCTGGTGGCCGGGCTGCTCGTCTTCTACGTGCTGCACTGCGCGATCCAGGCGGTCTCCGTGCTGGTCCGCCGCACCCGCACCCTGCCCGTGGTGACCCGGAACATCGACGCCTCGGCGCTGCGTCTGTCCCCGGCACCGCACGTGCTGCTGCGCCGGCCCGGCCACCGGCTGCTGGTGTTCGGCCTGCCGGCGACGGCCGGGCTGCTGGCCAGCGCGCCGGGCGACCGGCCGGTCTACGCGGCGGCGGGCATCGCGCTCTCCCTCGTCCTCGGGCTGACCGGCCTCGGTGCGCTGCTCCTGCGCCTGCTGCCGGGCCGCCGCCCGGCGGACGAGCAGGAGGTGCTCGACTGGTTCGACGCGTGGCTGGCCGCGTACCGGCCGACCGCCGGCCTGTACTTCTCCGGCGGTGCCTCCTCGGCCTATCAGGCGAACATGTGGCTGGAGCCGCTCGCCGGGCTGGACGGCAGGCCGGTCATCATCCTGCGCGAACGGTTCATGGTGCAGAAGATCGCGGCGACGGACATCCCGATCGTGTGTCTGCCGAAGGTGTCGACGCTGATGCGCCTGGAGCACTCCACGCTCCAGGTCCTCATCCACCCGTCGAACTCCGGCAAGACCTCCCAGGTGCTGCGCATCCCCACGATCAAGCACACCTTCGTCAACCACGGCGAGAGCGACAAGCTGTCGTCCTGCAACCCGTACGCGAAGGCGTACGACGAGGTGTGGGTGGCCGGGCCCGCCGCGCGCGAGCGCTACGCCCTGGCCGAGGTCGGGGTCGAGGACAAGGACGTGGTGGAGACGGGCCGCCCGCAGCTGGACGGCGTGCTGCCCTACGCGGGCCCGCCGGCCGGGCCGCGCACGACCGTGCTGTACGCGCCGACCTGGGAGGGCTGGGACGGCAACCCCGGCAACACCTCGGTGATCGCGGCCGGCGAGAACCTGGTGCGGGCACTGCTCGCGGACCCGGGCGTGCGGCTGCTGTACAAGCCGCATCCGCTGACGGGCTCGGTGGACCCGCGCGCGGGCGCGGCCGATCTGCGGATCCGGGAGCTGATCCGGGCGGCCAACCGGGAACGGGCGGGGGCGCGGCCCTCGGACAGCGCGGAACTCACCCTTCGCACCGCCGAGCTGGACCGGCTCACCACATCGGTGTTCCGGGCCGGGGCGGACACCGTGGAGCGGATGCTGGTGCAGGCGGAGCCGGAGCCGGGCCGCGCGGAGGCGGTGGCACGGGCGACGGCCGCGTGGGAGGAGGCGTACTGGGCCTCGCTGCCGGAGGGCGAGCACCAGATCATCACGGACGCCCGTCCCACGCTGTACTCCTGCTTCAACGTGTCCGACCTGCTGATCAGCGATGTGTCGAGCGTGATCAGCGACTTCCTCGCGAGTGCGAAGCCGTACGCCGTGGCCAACACCAGCGGGCTCCCCGAGGACGCCTTCCGTGCGGCGTTCCCGACGGTGATGGCGGCGACCGTGCTGACGCCCGACGCCGCCGGGGTGCCGGACCTGCTGGACGCCGTCCGGCACCCGGAGCGCGACGAACTGGCCGAGGCACGCGCCGAGTTGAAGCTGCGGCTGCTCGGCCCGGCGGAGCCGTCGTCGCAGGAGCGTTTCAACGAGGCCGTCCGGGCGCTGTGCGGGGCTGCCCGGGACCACCGGGTACGGGTGGCGGAGCGCCTGGCCGCGGTACCCGGTCAGCGCACCGCGGCCGAGGTTCCGACCGCGCCGCGTTGAGCGGAAGACGCGCGGTCACGCCGTCGGGCGGCGGTACGCGGTGGTCCCGGGCAGCGCCGAGCGGCGGCACCCGTGGTCACGCCGCGTGCCGCACCTCGCGGGACGTCAGCACCCGCCGCGCCTTGCGGACCGCCCTGCGCATGAAGGTGTCGACACCACCCTCGCGGTAGCCCGGGAAGGCCCGGGCCTCCCGGGGCTCGGCGAGGTAGACCGAGTCGGGGACCCCGGCGGCGCGGTCCCGGAAGTGCGGGTAGACCAGGTACACACGGCGGCCCTTCCTCTCCAGGAGGGCCGCCGCCTGCTTCTTGGCCTTGACGAACTTCACGACGTCCGGCAGCAGTTCGGGGCGCTGCTCGGCGACCAGGTGCAGCCGCAGCCGCTCGTGGACCTTGAGGCGCCGGGCTACGCCCTCGGTCCAGTAGGTGTCCATCAGCGGCTTGGCGAGCTCGAACTTGTGCCGGCGGATCTCCTCGCTGTCCGTCAGGTACTTGGGCCCGAACTGCGGCAGCAACGTGACGAGGAAGGGCCGGACCATCAACTGGTCACGCCGGCCGCCCGCGGGGACGAGCTCGGCGATGAGCTCCATCAGGGCCCGCGCGGAGTCGAAGCGCAGGGTGTAACTGCCGCTCTTCGTCACGTGCTTGCCGTCGTCGCGGCCGACCAGGTAGTAGCAGGTGTGGTCGGCGATCACGGAGACGCCGTCCGCCCGCAGGTACGCCTCCATGGTGAACAGCGCGTCCTCGCCGGTGAACAGCGACTCGTCGAAGCGCATGCCGTGCTGATCCAGCAGTGCGCGGCGGAACAGCTTCTGCGCGCTGAGCGTGAACTTGATGTTGGAGGAGAAGACGTCCGTCCGCTCCACCGTCTTGCCCCACATGGATTTCGGTGCCGAGCGGTTGACGCCCTCGACCTTGCCGAGCACCACGTCCGTGCCCGCGCGGTCGGCCATGTCGACCATGCGCTCCAGGGCCTCGGGGCCCAGCCGGTCGTCCGCGTCGAGGAAGAACACATAGCGCCCGGTGGCCTTGCCCAGGCCCACGTTGCGCGGGCCGCTGGGGCCGCCGGAATTCTCCTGCCGGATCACCAGGACGTGCATGGGAGCGCGCTCGGCGAACTCCTCCAGGTACTCCCCCGTCCCGTCCGTCGACCCGTCGTCCACCGCGATGACCTCGACGCGTGTCGGATCGATGGTCTGTGCCTCGACGGACGCGAGGCACTCGATCAGATACGGCATCGCTTCGTACGCACCGATGATCACACTCACATCAGGCTGCGCCACGGCCACGTTTCCCCCTAGTCAATGGGATATTCCCCCCGTATCGCCTCATTCGCTACTTGATAGACGGGTGATCGAGGCAAGCGGTTGCCTCGCACACGGGTGTTAGTGGGACACGTCACACATTGAGCCGACAGGACCCGGGAAGCAGAAAGAGTTCGGCCCCGAGGAGATTCTCCTCGGGGCCGAACTCTTCAGTCAGCGGCCGAAGTTCAGGCCGTCCCGACCCCGTCCGTGTCACCGGCCGCGGCCACCCGCTGCCCGGGCACGGCGTTCGCCAGCTCGGCCTCGGTCTCCGCGAGGGCGGCCGCGTCCCGTGACTGCTGGCCCAGGTTGCGGGTCTCGGCCTTGAGAGCGAGGTTCGCGACGGCGGTGTTGAACTGCTCCAGGGAACTCGGCTCGTCCGGGCCCAGGAGGTACTGCTTGAGCTCCTTGCGGTCCTCGGCCAGCTGGTCGTCCTCCGGGGCGCGGACCGCGCCGAGCAGCTCGCCCAGCTCGGACGCGCTGTTGGACAGGATCACCGCGGCACGCACCGCCGTGTTGTTCCGCTTGAACTCCTCGACGCCCACCTCGGCGGAGTCGGTGACCGCGTACGGCTTGCCGCTCGCGATGAAGTCGGACACCACGCTGGAGATGTCGGAAACCATCGCGTCGGAGACGTTGAAGCAGTCGTACAGCCGCGGCTCGGCGCCGGTGATGACGCGGTGCTCCCAGGACGGGAAGGAACGCCAGTAGGCGTCGTTCCACTCGGCGCGCAGCCGGGCGGTCTCCTCGTACCGGGCGACGTCGACCAGCCCGTCACGGGTGGCCACGGCCTCGTCGCCGCGGTCGCCGCGGGAGCCGGACAGCTGCGCGAGCCGGGCCTCGATCCGCTCCAGCTCGGCCTTGGCCTGCGCCTGGGCGGCGGTGTCGGCGATGAAGCGCGTGTTGATGGCGCGCTCCGCGGCGGCCTTCTGCACCAGGGCGGTGATCCGCCGGTGCGCGGCGCCGGCCTCCTTGCTGACGTTGCCGGTGAACGGGTGCGGCTTGTACAGGACACGGACCGGCGGGTCGGCCTGCACGAGCTGCTGCACGATGTTCTCACCGGCCAGCACGACCGAGGTGTTGCCCGGGTTGCCGTCCCAGCCCTCCCAGGTGGGGGCGTACAGCACGGTCGGGATACGGCCCTCGGGCACGCCCTGCCAGGTCTGGATCGGGGCGAGCTGCGGGCGGCCGACCTCGACGATGTCGTCGTCGCGGACACCGACGTCGGCGATGGCGTAGCGGTCGCGGCCCGCGCGGCCGGCCGTCCACACCTCGTCGTAGACCTTGCTGTACGGGTTGACGCTGGCGAGCTTGTCGCTGTCGCCGTGGCCGATGAAGACGTGCTTGATCGTGGGCACGCGCAGCATGTGGATGTTCTTGCCGACGTTCGCCGCGTAGAGCGCCACCCGCACCGTGGACAGGTCCATGTTCATCAGGTGCACCCCTCCGGGCACGCAGATGACGGGGACCGTGGTGGGCGCGAGGTTGTTCAGGATGGCCCGCTCACGCAAGATGATCAGCGGCTTGGACTCCAGCTTCTCCATGGTGTCGAGCCACATGTTGACCTGGTAGGCGGAGTCCTTCGAACCAGAGAAGTACAGGACCGTCTCCGGCTTGTACTCGCCCAGCCAGTCGTCGACGGCGGCCAGAACCTTCTCGGCGTTCGGCGGGATCTTCCGGCCGCGCACGTACGGCACGAGGGCCAGGACGTACAGGGTGGCCAGGGCCACCGTGACGCCGATGCCGATGAAGCCGATCAGGGACGACTTGACCTGCGCGGCGACCAGGATGCCGACGACCGCCACGACGTCGAGGTGGAGCATCTTCTCGGCGGAGCGGTGCAGCAGCCTGCGCGGCGGGGCGTCCGGGATCCGGATGCGCGAGGCCAGGTCGACGTTCCGGGTGGCGACCGGCATGCGGCGGCGGTTGCGGATCAGCTGGACCAGTGCGCCGTGCGGGGCCTGGAGGCCGTAGAAGGCGATGAAGCAGGCGATCGCCCCGTAGTAGATCAGGTTGTCCGCGAGGGACAGCCGGGCCAGCAGCAGGACGAGCAGCAGCTGCCGTATCAGGAAGCGGATCGACAGTCCGGCCCGGACCTTGCCGAGGCGGTTGATCAGGTAGCTGCCCTTGCGGTGCAGATAGTGGTCCGCCAGGTACGTCACGGCGGCCGCTGCCGCGAAGGCGGGAACGCTCGGGACGAGCGCGGCCAGCATGAGGGCGGGGAAGCCCGCCACCATGAGGATCGCCGCGGCCAGCTCGGCCGCGCTGCCCACCCGGGCGACGCGAATAGCGGTGGATATCACGGAGAAACCTGCTCTTGGGAGGGGTGTGCCGGTCTTGTTTCTAGAATGCGGCTGGTCTGTGAATATTCGCGAGACTGTATGGATTCAGGCCCCTGCGAACACTCCGTTCGACGACAAAAGCCGTTGACAGGAGGGCGCAGAGGCCTGAATTACTGAAGTCTATTTGGCGCCAATTATTACACGCCGTCCTGCCGGTCCAGCACCGTGGCGAGTGCCTGCTCGAAGCCGGAGGCCCGGGCCGCGCCGGCCGTGGGGTCCTGCTGGCGGACGTCGATGACGTGGCCGGTGAGCTCGGAGAGCAGCACGTCGAGCGAGGTGCGGGCCACGGCCTCGGAGGACAGCAGTGAACCCGCGGGCTCCTGGCCGAACGCCTTGGTGCGCATGGGCGTGGCGGTGCGCTCGGGGTTGATGCAGTTGACGCGGACACCGTCGCCGGCCCACTCGTCGGACAGGGCCTGGGTGAGGTTCACCATGGCGGCCTTGGTGGAGGAGTACAGGCTGTACTCGGCGCGGCCCCGGGTGTAGCTGCTGGAGGTGTAGAGCAGCAGCTGGCCGTTGGTCTCGGACAGGTACTTGTACGACGACCGGGCGATCTGCACCGGGGCGAGGTAGTTGACCTTCAGCGCCTCCTCGATGGTGGCGTTGTCGGTCTCGGCGAGCTTGCCTATGCGCAGCACACCGGCGGTGTTGACCACGTAGTCGATGCGGCCGGTCTCGGCGTACGCCTTGGACAGGGCGTCGTCGACCTCCTCCGGGTTCTCCACGTGCGTGCCGGTGGTGGAGCGGCCCAGGGCGTAGACCTTGGCGCCGTAGGACTCGGCGAGCTCGGCGATGTCCTTGCCGATGCCGTAGCTGCCGCCGAAGACGACCATGGTCTTGCCGGTCAGCAGCTCGCGGTAGGCCTCCTCGGAGACCTGCTCGGGCGCGGCCGTGGAGGCCAGCTGGAAGAGCTTGTCGGCGATGAAGACGTCGACGGGCTGGGTGACCTTCATGTTGTACTCGTCACCCGCGACCACGTGGATCGGCACGTCCGGCAGGTACTTGAGCACGACGGAGCAGTCGTCGGTCGCCTGGAAGTTGGGGTCACCGGCGGCGACCTCGTAGGCCCGCTTGATCGTGGACAGCTTGAAGGCCTGCGGCGTCTGGCCGCGGCGCAGCCGGGAGCGGTCCGGGATCTCGGTGATGAACTCGCCGTCCTCGCCGTGCGTGCGCGTGACGATGATGGTGTCCGCGGACGGGATGGCCACGTCGACGGCCTGGTAGCGCTCCAGCGCGACGACGCAGTCGTCGATGACGCGCTGCGAGAGCAGGGGGCGCACGGCGTCGTGGAAGAGGACGTTGGCGTCCTCGCCCTCGGCCAGGCCCTCGCCCAGCGCGGCGATGGCGCGCTCGGTGGTCTCGTTCCGCGTGGAGCCGCCCTCGATGACCTTCGAGACCTTCTTGAGCCCGGCCTTCGCGACGATCTTCTCGATGTCGGGCACGTAACCCGGCGCCATCAGCACGATGATGTCGTCGATCGAGTCGGCGTTCTCGAAGGTGGTCAGCGTGTGCTCGATGACTGCCTTGCCGGCGATCTTCAGCAGCTGCTTGGGGATCGACAGACCCACGCGCTGGCCGGTGCCACCGGCCAGGATCACTGCGGTGGTACGGGGCTTGGCTATGTGCTGGGACACAGGTGACCTACCTTGGGGCGACAGGGAACTTGGAAATGGTCCCACTTGTGGTTACCGCAATGCAAGGTGAGCGACCTCCACCGCATATGTGCGCGCAACCTCTCATTCACCTGGCGACGCCGCTGATTGCGAGACGGTTGCGCGATCCCCGGGGAAATGCGCTGTGAGTAACTGCACAGAAGCTCAGTGGCAGCGGAGCCGCTCGGGGCGGCGGTGACCGAGGGGCCCTCACGGGCTCCTTGGGACGATGTCCTGTGCACGGTACGCGCTTTGACGGCGCCCCGTGCACCACGGCCGCCGCTCGCCGGGGCGGTCACGGGGCCGCGGTGTACGGATCCGCACCTTCCCGGGACGCATGGCGGCACGCGTTCTTCATGCGGGCCGACCGCGAATACCGCTCTACCGGCGGCTCATTGCCGCGGAATTCCCGGTTGCGACTGCGCAGCATTTCGGTCTCGGCCAGAGCAATACACCGCGGGGCCGGGTCGGACTTCTCACAGGGCTCACACGTCCCTACGACGACATAGGGCCCGGGACTCCGAAGAGTCCCGGGCTCACGCGCCTCGCGGACCGGGTCAGACGACCTCGACGCCCGGCCGGCCCGCCTCGACCCGCAGCCTCGCCAGCGTGCTCGCCGTCGCGTCCGGCCGCCGTACGGTGTCGACCACTCTCACCTGGGCGTCGATGCCGTCACGGCGGACGTCGAAGAGGTGGTAGCCGCGGTGCGCGTCGAGCAGCTTCCAGTGCGGGTTGTCCGGGCGCCGCGGGTCCCACTCCCTGCGGAAGGCGGCCTGGTCCTGGTCGCCGTTGCTGGAGATGGAGGTGCCGACGAACTCGGCGCCGACGACGTCGGAGTCCGGGTCGGCGTAGTCCTCCTTGAGGTCGCTGATCATCGTCAGGTGGCGGTCGCCGGAGAGCACCACCGGGTTGCGGACCTGCCTGAACTCTTCGAGGAACCGGTTGCGTTCGGCCTGGTAGCCGTCCCAGGCGTCGTAGAACCAGAGCTTGCCCTCGCCGACCTGGAGGTCCGTCTCGGCCATCATGATCTGGGAGGCGACGAGGTTCCAGCGGGCGGGCGAGTCCTGCAGCCCGTTCAGCAGCCACCGCTTCTGCCGGGCACCGAGCATGGTCAGCGACGGGTCCTGGGCGCCGGCCTGGCTGGTGGCCTGGTCGCTGCGGTACTGGCGGGTGTCCAGGACGTTGAGCCGGGCCAGACGGCCGAACTCCAGGCGGCGGTACATCCGGATGTGCGGGCCGTCCGGGACGGCGCTCGCACGGACCGGCATGTGCTCGTAGAACGCCTGGTAGGCCGCGGTCAGCCGGGCCACGAACGCGTCGTGCGGCTGCTTGTCCGGGTCCTGCGGGATCTCGCCGGCGAAGTCGTTGTCCACCTCGTGGTCGTCGAAGGTCACCACGAAGGGCGCGTTCGCGTGCATCTCCGCGAGGTCCGGGTCGGTGCGGTACTGCGCGTACCGGTTGCGGTACTGGACGAGGCTGAACGGCTCACCGGTGCCCTCGTGCCGCCGTACGCCCGTCGCCGAGGGCGTGGACTCGTAGATGTAGTCGCCGACGAACACCACGACGTCCGGGTCCTGGTCGAGCATGTCTGCGTATGGCGTGAAATAGCCGTGCTGCCAGTTCTGGCAGGAGGCGAGGGCCATGCGCAGGGAGCCACCGGAGCTGTGGGGGTGGGGGGCGGTGCGGGTGCGGCCGACGGGCGAGAGCTGCCCGCTGGTACGGAAGCGGTACCAGTACATACGGTCCGCGCGCAGCCCGCGTACGTCCACGTGAACGCTGTGCCCGTACTCGGGCCGGGCTTGTGCGGTGCCCTGTCGGACGAGCTTTCTGAACCGGGGGTCCTCGGCGAGCTGCCACTCCACCGGCACCGGCCGGTCGGGCATGCCGCCGCCGTTCAGCGGGTCCGGGGCGAGTCTGGTCCACAGCACGATGCCGTCCGGCAGCGGGTCGCCCGAGGAGACGCCGAGGCTGAACACACCGTCGGGCAACGGCGTCTCGGCCGCTCGGGCGGCGGCCGGGAGCCACAGCTGGGCGGAGGCCGCGGCGCCGAGCGCCGCGGCACCTGCGGTCAGAAAGCGGCGTCGGTCGGGGGATACTGCTCCGGTCATCGCTGACTCCCTTACCTCGCTGGCCACATGGACACGGGGAAGCTTCACGCTCGCGGGCGGTCCGCCCGCTGAACGCCGGGGTTCACGTACATGACAACTAAGCAGACAAAGAGAGACTCGCCGCCAGCATCGGAACAAGCCGTTGCCGGGGCGAGTCTGAGGGGTGATCAGTAACGGGTCAGCGCGCGAAACCCCTGCCGAGGGAGGAGCCGCTCTTGACCGTGCCGAGGGTCCCCGCGCCGAAGCTGACCGAGCCGGTCGCGGTGGGAGTGTTCACCGGGTTGGGGAACGCCCAGACTGCGCCGTCCCGGTTCTCGCCGGTGGCGCCGGCGAACAGCTCGGCCCGGCCGTCGCCGTTGACGTCGAGCAGGTTGGTGTCGGCGCCGAAGAAGTCGTTCTGCTCCGCGGTGCCCGGGACGTTCTCGGTGTTCTGGTTCATGCTGAAGGCGCCCTCCCCGGTGAGCCCCTTCTTGCCACCGCGCAGGACGGTGACCTGGCCGGCCGCGTACACCTCGCCGAGGTCCTCGCTCGCACTGCCGGTGGAGACGTCCGCGTAGCCGTCGGCGTCGACGTCACCGACGGAGATGCCCCCGCCGAAACCGTCGGACCACTCCGAACTCCCGGGCACACCCGGGGTTTCCTGCGTGATGATCGTCGTTCGGGAGGTGTCGGGTCCGTTCGCCGAGCCGTGCACGACGCCGATCTGGCCGCCCTTCAGCAGCGGGTCGTCGAGGTCGACTTCGCCGAAGCCGTCGTTCGGGCGGCCGATGACGAGGTCGGCGTACCCGTCCTTGTCCACATCGCCGACGCCGAGGCTCTCGCCGCCACGCATGCGCGTGCCGTCCGCGTTGTTCACCGGGGCGGGGGCGCTCAGGCCGTCATGGGTGCCCCGCAGGAAGACCGCGCGCCGGTGCCTGTAGTCGGGGTCGTGCATGTCGTCGTCGCTGACGTCGTGGATGAGCGCGACCAGGTCCGTGATGCCGTCGTGGTCGACGTCCCCGGCCGCCACGTCGTCCGTGACGTACGCGGGCTCGATGGCCAGGGTCCGGCTCTTCGCGGCACCCGTGGTGCGGTCGAACGGCCCGGACAGCAGGCGGTTGCCGGTGGCGAGGTCCAGATGACCGTCGCCGTCGAAGTCGCCGAGCGCCGGAGTCTCGGGGTCGACCCGGTCCTCCTCGGTGCCGGTGGCCACGGCCGTGCCACCGGACAGGCCCTGCTTCCCGCCCCACAGCACGGCGAGCGTGCCGGCCGCCGTGACGTCTGTGACGCTCTCGCCCGGGGCGCCCACGACCAGGTCGGCGTAGCCGTCGCCGTCCAGGTCGCCGGCGGCGAGACCGTCGCCGTAGTCGTCGTTGGTCTCCGCGGCACCCGGTATGCCCGGGGTGTTCTGGCTGAGGACCTGCTTGTGGGTGAGGTCGAGGCCCTTGGCCGAGCCGTACACGACGGCCACGTAACCGGCCTGGGCCTGGCCGTCGACCTTGCCGCGCGGGGCGGCGACGGCCAGGTCCTGGTAGCCGTCGCCGTTGAAGTCGTCCCGGAGCCTGTCCGCGACGGACGGGGCGGCCGGGGCGGCTTGCGCGGCGGCCACCGGGGTCGTAACGGCCGCGACGACGGCGATGGCCGCGACGACCGCTCGGCCGACCCTGCGCTTGCTCATGGACTGTGGCACGTCAACTCCGTTGCTCCGTCGGGCAGTCACAGTGCCGAGGGGAACAAGATCCCCACCGGCACCACCCTGTACGACTCACCGAAGAACGACTTGGTTGCACCGAAGTCCGTTGCGAATTTGCTCTTTGTTAACTCAGAACGGCTCGAAGTCGTCGAACTCCTGCTGCGCCTCGTCCCGCTCGGCCTGCCGGTCCTTGCGGCGCTGCGCGGCCGGACGCTCCCCTTCGAGGCGGTGGTCCTCACCACGCCGGCCGAGCATCTCGGCCCCGGCCGTCATGGACGGCTCCCAGTCGAAGACGACCGCGTTGTCCTCGGGGCCGATGGCGACGCCGTCACCGCCCCGGGCACCCGCCTTCACCAGCTCCTGCTCGACACCGAGCCGGTTGAGCCGGTCGGCGAGGTATCCGACGGCCTCGTCGTTGTTGAAGTCGGTCTGACGCACCCAGCGTTCGGGCTTCTCGCCCCGCACCCGGAACAGGCCGTCGGCCTCGCGCGTCACGGTGAAACCGGCATCGTCCACGGCCTTGGGCCGGATCACGATCCGGGTCGCCTCTTCCTTCGGCTTCGCGGCCCGCGACTGCGCCACGACCTCCGCGAGCGCGTACGACAGCTCCTTCAGGCCCATGTGCGCCACGGCCGACACCTCGAACACGCGGTAGCCGCGCGCCTCCAGGTCGGGTCGCACCATCTCGGCCAGATCCTTGCCGTCCGGTACGTCGATCTTGTTCAGGACGACCATCCGCGGCCGGTTGTCCAGCCCGCCGTACTGCCGCAGCTCCTCCTCGATGATGTCGAGGTCGGAGACGGGGTCACGCTCGGACTCCAGCGTCGCGGTGTCCAGGACGTGCACGAGCACACTGCACCGCTCCACGTGCCGCAGGAACTCGAGCCCCAGGCCCTTGCCCTGGCTGGCCCCGGGGATCAGCCCGGGCACGTCGGCGATCGTGTACACCGTCGAACCGGCCGTGACGACACCGAGGTTCGGCACGAGCGTGGTGAAGGGGTAGTCGGCGATCTTCGGCTTGGCCGCGCTCAGCACCGAGATCAGCGACGACTTGCCCGCGCTCGGGTACCCGACGAGGGCCACGTCGGCGACGGTCTTCAGCTCCAGGACGACGTCCCGCAGGTCTCCCGGCTCACCGAGCAGCGCGAATCCGGGCGCCTTGCGCCGCGCGGAGGCCAGCGCCGCGTTGCCGAGCCCGCCCCGGCCGCCCTGGGCGGCGACGTACGACGTGCCGTGCCCGACCAGGTCGGCGAGGACGTTGCCCGCCTTGTCCAGCACGACCGTGCCGTCCGGCACCGGCAGGACGAGGTCCTGACCGTCCTTGCCGGAGCGGTTGCCGCCCTCGCCGGGCTTGCCGTTGGTGGCCTTGCGGTGCGGGGAGTGGTGGTAGTCGAGCAGCGTCGTGACCGACTGGTCGACGGTGAGGATCACGTCCCCGCCGCGCCCGCCGTTACCGCCGTCCGGCCCGCCGAGGGGCTTGAACTTCTCACGGTGGACGGAGGCACAGCCGTGACCTCCGCTACCCGCGGCGACGTGCAGCTCGACGCGGTCCACGAAGGTGGTCATGGGATGTGCCTCCAGTTACTACGTGAATGTCTCTTGGGTAACACGCGAAAGGCGGACCCGCTTCCCGTGAGGGAAGTGAGGTCCGCCTCGCGAAAGCTTCCGATCAGGCGACCGGAACGATGTTCACGACCTTGCGGCCACGGTGGGTGCCGAACTGCACCGAACCGGCCTCGAGGGCGAACAGCGTGTCGTCGCCGCCACGGCCGACGCCGGCGCCCGGGTGGAAGTGGGTGCCACGCTGACGGACCAGGATCTCACCCGCGTTGACGACCTGACCGCCGAAGCGCTTCACGCCGAGCCGCTGGGCATTGGAGTCGCGACCGTTCCGGGTGGACGATGCGCCCTTCTTGTGTGCCATTTCTCCTCAGTCCCTTACTTCGCAGCCGCGGGGATCTCAGTGACCTTGATCGCCGTGTACTGCTGGCGGTGGCCCTGGCGACGGCGGTAACCGGTCTTGTTCTTGTAGCGCAGAATGTCGATCTTCTGGCCCTTGTGGTGGTCCACGACCTCGGCCTGGACCTTGATGCCGGCCAGCACCCACGGGTCGCTGGTCACGGCATCGCCGTCGACAACGAGCAGGGTCGAGAGCTCGACCGAGTCGCCAACCTTGGCAGTGGAAATCTTGTCAACCTCAACGATGTCGCCGACAGCAACCTTGTGCTGGCGACCACCGCTGCGCACGATGGCGTACACGCGGAACTCACTCTCTAGCTCGGGAAACGGCACCCCCGCAGGCCAGCCGCCCGACTCAGCGAGCAGCCTCTCCTGACGCCCGGCGCCCGGAGGATGAGGTTTACGGGGATGTAGGCGCGTCAGTCGACACGCCGACGGTCAAGGTTACGGGGCCGCGGCCGAAGGGGTCAAACCGAGCCGGGCCCGCCACCTGTGCGACCGGTCACGCCGGTCGCGTCCCCCGGGGCGTACGCGGAGTTCGCGCACGCCCCCGGGGATGTCGAGGCCGGTCAGCCCTCGTCGGTGGAGACCGAGACGGAGGACGCGGAGGGCGCCGACTGCTCCGCCGCCACGGTCTTCTTCGACGCGGTCTTCTTGGCGGCGGTCTTGGTGGTCTTCGCCGCCTTCTTGGCCGTCGTCTTCTTGGCGGCGGTCTTCTTCGCCGCGGTCTTCTTGGTGGTGGCGGCCTTCTTCGCCGTGGCCTTCTTGGCCGTCTTGCGGGCCGTCTTCTTGGCGGGCGCCGACTCCTCGGCGGCCTCCTCGATGACGGCACCGTCCGACGCGGGCGCCTGCGGGGCGGACACGGCCTCCTCGGACCCGGCCTCCTCGGGCGCGGCCGACGGGACGACCACGACGGCCGTCTCCTCGGACGCCGTGGACACCGTGGGCTTGCGCACGGCACGGCGCCGCGGACGGGCCGGGGCGGCGCTCTCCGCGGGCACCTCGGCGACCGGCTCGGCGGCCTCGGCCCGCTCGGCCGCCTCCGGGGCCGCGGGCGCGGTCTCGGCGACCGTCACCACGGTCGCCTCGGCCCCCGCCGGAGAACCGGCCGGAGCGGACACCTTGCGGGTGGCCCGGCGCCGGGTACGGCCCTTGGGCGCGGCCTCCTCGACCGGGGCGGCCGACAGGACCGGAGCGGCCTGCGCGGCCTCGACCACCGGGTCCTCCACGGCCATCGGCTCGGCATGTGCCTCGGCGGCCGACTCCGGCTGCACCGGACGGGCGACCTCCTGCTCGGCGGTCACGTCCTGCGCCGTCGGCACCTCGGACTCGGCCTGCTCGGCCCGGCCCCGGCCGCGCCGGGCCCTGTCCCTGCCCTGCTCGGCCTTCGGCTCGGCGGCCTCACCGCGCGGGGAGCCCGCCGGAGCCGACGCCCGCCGGCTCGCCCGGCGACGCGATCGTCCACGGCCGGCCGCGGCCTCCGCCTCGGCGGCGCTGCTGTACAGCTCCTCGTCGGGCTCGAAGGACGGCTCGGGCAGCGCGATCGGCTCTGCCGCCTCGGCTCCGACCTCCGCCTCGGTCTCGGCCTCCTCCTCGGCGGTCTCGACGGCCGCCTCGTGCACGTGCGGCTGCTCGGCGGCGCCGGCACGCGCGCGCTTCTTGCGCTTGCCACCGCCCCCGGCGGCCGTCGGCTGCTCCATGTGCACGATGACACCGCGTCCGTTGCAGTGGACACAGGTCTCGGAGAAGGACTCCAGCAGGCCCTGCCCGACGCGCTTGCGGGTCATCTGCACGAGCCCCAGCGAGGTCACCTCGGCGACCTGGTGCTTCGTACGGTCCCGGCCCAGGCACTCCAGCAGGCGCCGCAGCACCAGGTCCCGGTTGGACTCCAGCACCATGTCGATGAAGTCGATGACGATGATGCCGCCGAGGTCGCGCAGCCGCAGCTGGCGCACGATCTCCTCGGCCGCCTCCAGGTTGTTCCTGGTGACGGTCTCCTCGAGGTTGCCGCCCTGGCCGGTGAACTTGCCGGTGTTGACGTCGACGACGACCATCGCCTCGGTCCGGTCGATCACCAGCGAACCGCCGCTGGGCAGCCACACCTTGCGGTCGAGGGCCTTGGCCAGCTGCTCGTCGATCCGGTACGTGGCGAAGACGTCGACCTCGGAGGTCCACTTCGACAGCCGCTCGGCGAGGTCCGGCGCGACGTGCGAGACGTACCCGTGGATGGTCGACCACGCCTCGTCGCCGCTGACGACGACCTTGGAGAAGTCCTCGTTGAAGATGTCGCGGACGACCCGGACGGTCATGTCCGGCTCGCCGTACAGCAGCGTCGGGGCGTTGCCGCTCTTGGCCTTCTTCTGGATGTCCTCCCACTGCTGCTGCAGCCGCTCGACGTCCCGGCGCAGCTCGTCCTCGCTCGCGCCCTCGGCGGCGGTGCGCACGATGACGCCCGCGTCCTCGGGAACGATCTTCTTGAGGATGGTCTTCAGCCGGGCCCGCTCGGTGTCGGGCAGCTTGCGGCTGATGCCGGTCATGGAGCCCTCGGGCACGTACACGAGGTAGCGGCCCGGGAGGGAGACCTGGCTGGTCAGACGGGCGCCCTTGTGACCGATCGGGTCCTTGGTCACCTGGACGAGCACGGACTGGCCGGACTTCAGGGCGGACTCGATGCGACGCGGCCCGTGGGCCATGCCGAGCGCCTCGAAGTTGACCTCGCCGGCGTACAGGACGGCGTTGCGGCCCTTGCCGATGTCGATGAAGGCGGCCTCCATCGACGGCAGCACGTTCTGCACCTTGCCGAGGTAGACGTTTCCGACGTACGAGGTCGCCTGCTCCTTGTTGACGTAGTGCTCGACGAGCACATCGTCCTCGAGGACGCCGATCTGCGTGCGGTCGCCGTGCTGGCGGACGACCATCACGCGCTCGACGGCCTCGCGGCGGGCCAGGAACTCGGCCTCGGTGATGATCGGCACGCGCCGGCGGCCCTGCTCGCGGCCTTCGCGACGGCGCTGCTTCTTGGCCTCCAGACGGGTCGAGCCCTTGATGGACTGCACCTCGTCGGACGGCTCGGCCTTGGGGCGGGGCTCGCGGACCTTGACGACCGTGCGCTCGGGGTCGTCGTCGGAGGGCTCGGACTCGGTGCCGGAGTCACCGGCACGGCGACGGCGGCGACGGCGACGGCGGCTGCTGCTGGAGCCGCCGGACTCGTCGCGGTCGGTGGCGTCGTCGGAGTCCTCGTCGTCCTCCTCGGCGCTGTCCTCGGTGTCCTGCGCGGCGCCCTGCTCGGACTCCGCGTCCTCGCCGCCCTCACCGTCGGAGTCGGCGGACTCACCGCGCCTGCGGCGGCGGCCGCCCCGGCGACGGCGGCGGCGCGACCCGGAGCCCTCGGACTCCTCCTGGTCGTCGCCGTCGGCCTGGTCCTCGGCGGACTCGTCGGCCTCCTCCGCCTCGTCGGCGGCGGTGTCGGCGGCGGGGGTCTCGGGGACCTGGGCCTCGGGCTCGTCGCCGGCACCCCGGCGACGACGCCGGCGACGTGAGCCGCCGGTCTGCTCCTCGCGCTGGGCCTCGGCCGGAGCGGACTCCTCGGCCTCCTGCGGCTCCTCGGCCCCGACCGCCTCGGCGGCGGCTGCGGCAGCGGCCCGCTCGGGGGTCTGGAACTGGGGCTCGGTGAAGACGGGCGCCTGGAACAGCGCGACGGCGGGCCGCCTCGGACGCGACGTCGACTCGCTCTCGCCGTCGGCCGCGCTCGCGGTCGCCCGGGCGGCGGCCTTCGAGGCCCGCGAGCCCTTGGCGGGCTGGGCGGGCTCGGCGAAGCCACTGGCGGCCCGGCGCACGACCCGGCGACGGCGCCGCGGACCGGCCTCCTCGGCCGCCTCGACAGCTTCTTCGGCTGCGGTCCCGGCGGGGGCGTCGGCGGCGCGGGCGGGCTCGTCGGCGGCGGTCTCGGCGGCGGTCGCCTCGGACGCGCGGGCGGGCTCGGCGTCGGGGTTCTCGGTCACAGGTGCCTTCGCCTCCTCGGCGTTGCCTTCCACCACGTCCGCGGCGGAAGGCGCCCCGGCGGGTGCTGACGCCCGCCGCGAGGCACGCCGGCGAGTCCGACGCGGAGCAGCCTCTTCAGCGGCCTCGGCACCTTCGGCGGCGCCGTCGGCCACGACCGCCGGCTCCGAGGCGTCGGCCTCGGCCGGTGCCGCGAGGGTCTCGGCCGCCTCCGCCGGGGCGGTGGTCCCGGCGGTCTCCGCCGGAGCGGCGACCGGCGTGGTCACGGTGCGGGTGGCACGGCGCCGGGTGCGCTTGGGAGCGGCGTCCTCGGTCGCGTCGGCGGACGCGGCGGGCGTGACCGCCTCGGCCGGCTCGGAGTCGGCGGGAGTGCCGGCGGTCGCCGTGACCACCGTCTCGGCGGCCTGGGCGGCCTCCGGAGCACCGACGGGCGCGGAAGCACGGCGCACGGCGCGACGCCGCTTGGGCGGGGCGGGAGCGGCGGCCTCGTCGCTCTCGACGGCCTCGGGAGCCTTGTCCGCCTCGGCAGCGGCTTCCTCGACCTGGTCGGCCTCCGCGACGTCAGCCGCGAGTTCCTCGGCCTCGGCGGCCGGTATGGCCGGCGCGACGGTCTCCACCGGCGCGTCGGAGGAGGCACCGGTGGGTGGTCCCGCCGGCCGGGACGCGGCACGCCGCCGCCGACGAGGCGGCAGGGTGTCGCTGGGAGTGTTCTGTTCGGAACCCTCTGTGGGTTCGGTCGGTTCGAGCATGCGGGCTTATCTCCCGTCAGGCTCCCGGGCGCCGCGCCTGGTCCGGCGATGCCGGTGACGTCCGCGGCGCGCGCTGTGCGCGTTCGCCGCCGTCCGGGGCGCGGGCGCCGCACGGGAGCTCTCTGTGTCCTGTCTCGCCGGTTCCGTACGCCGAATGCGCACGGCCTGGCGAAAGTCTTCTGGTCGGGTGCGCTGCCCGACCCAGGTGGCTCCCGAGTCCGAGGGCGGCGCTACGACGTCCGTCCCTACGCGGGACCTTCCTTACGCCGACGCCGTCGCGGCGGCAGTCGGTTCGGCCGTTGAGTGGGCCTCGACTGCCTCGCGGTCAGGCGCGAGCGGGTCGGTCACCGTGCCGGTCTCTTCATCGAACAGCCCCTGCGCCAGCCTGGTCACCGCAGCGGGGACCGGCGGCGCCAGGTCGGCCACGGCGCGGAGACCGGACAGGACGTCGTCGGGTCGTACGGCAGGCGTCACGTGCCGAACAACCAGCCGCAGTATCGCACAGGGCTGGTCGGTCGGCCTATCAGCCCGCGAACTGTGCGTTTCCTCCAGGCCGCGAACCTCCAGGCTCGCGACCGCGGAACGGGCGTCGAACGTACGGACGCCGTTCTTGGCGAGGCGCTGGACCTCGACGGTCTCGGCCGCGTTGAAGGCGTCCGCCGCCCGGCGGGCCTCCTCCGGCGGCACTCCGTCCAGCCGGAGCTCCCATACGGAAGCCGTCAGCCGGTCGGCGAGTCCCGAGGTGCGGGCCTCGACCGCCTCGATGATGTCGAGCCCGGTGGGCAGCGACTCGTCGAGGAGGGCCCTGAGCTGCTCCGGGTCGCGCGGCGCGGTGAGCGCGATCTCCAGGTATTCCGCCTCACTGCCCGTGCCGGTGGGTGCGGCATTGGCGTACGACACCTTCGGGTGCGGTGTGAAGCCGGCCGAGTAGGCCATCGGCACCTCGGCACGGCGCAACGCACGCTCGAAGGCGCGCTGGAAGTCACGGTGGCTGGTGAACCGGAGGCGGCCGCGCTTGGTGTAGCGCAGTCGGATGCGCTGCACCGCGGGTGCGGGCGGCGGGCCTTCGGGCTGTCGCTTGCCCAGTGTCGTTCAGTCCTTCGTGAGAGCGGTCGTACTACCACCAAGAGTACGTGCCTCGGGCGCCGATGGTTCCCTCCGGCCGACCGGCTGCGGCTGCCGCGGCTCGCCGAAGAGTATCCGCCGGAAGTCGGCACGGGCCTGACGTACGGATTCCCGGGCGGCGGCCAGCGCCTGCCGGGTGGCCCGTCCCACACCGCGGGCGGCCTCGGCCGCGGGCCGCAGGACGGTGTCCCGCACGACGTGCCCGACGGGCGTCAGGACGCTGCGGTACACCCACCGCACCGGTTCGACGAAGATCCACCGGAGGAGGGTGCCGAGGAAGCGCCCGACGGCGAGCGAGATGTGCCCGGCGACGCGCCAGGCGTGGCCGAGTGCGTCCCACACCTCCCGGCCGATGACCGCCAGGACGCGTCCGACCGGCGTGAGGATCCAGCGCCAGAGGGCGAGCGCGGGCAGGACCAGCAGGATGCGGGCGGTCCAGTAGAGGGCCGCGCCGACGCCGGTGACGATCGTGCTCACCAGCCATACGAGCCCCTTGCCGCACCAGACGATCGCACGCCCGACGGGGGCGAGCAGCCAGGTGTACACCCAGACGGCCGGTACGACGACCAGGTACCTGGCGAGCCATGCCACGACCGTCCAGACGCCGATGCCGAGCGCGGCGAGCCCGGCGCCGAGCCCCTCAAGGACCCACATCACGGCGTGCCCGACGGGTGTGAGCAGGTGCGTGTACACCCAGCCGAGCGCGGCTCCCACACCCCTCGCGAGCCAGGAGACGGCCGCCCCGACGCCCCGGGCGACCCAGGCGAGTCCGTGCCCCACCGGCGTCAGGACGGAGCGGTACAGCCAGACCAGAGGCACGACGAGGAGGACGTTCCCGAGCCATCCGAGGGCCTTGCCCACGGGGACGACGACATACCGCCACAGCCCGACGAACGGCCAGACGAACACCGCCCGTCCGAGCCACAGCAGCGCCCGGCCGAGCGGCCTCAGCAGTGCGTCGTTCAGGAACCGCCCGGTGACGACGAGCGCGTCCCACAGCATCCGCACGGGGACGACCAGGACGAGCACGATGATCCGTACCGGAATCCGGATGGCGACGGCGAGACACCCCTCGGCCGCTTCCGGCTCGCGCCGGACCTGCGGCTCGGCCGGCCGTTTACGCAGATCGACCCGCGCCTCGATGCCCTCGCGGGGATGCTTCTCCAGATCCATACCGTCGTAGACGCCTTCAGGGGCCCGTCCGGATCCAGTACCGCACAACCCCGCCCCGTTCTCCCGCGATTCCTCCACTCGGACGCAAGATCATACGGCTCACGCGGGGGCGAGCCGCACCTGGAGCAGCCGGGGTGACTCCGCGAAGCCGCTGCGGGCGTAGGCGGGGATGGCCCGCGAGCTGGAGTGCACGGTCACCCGCTCCAGCCCGAGCTCGCGGGCCCCGTCCAGGACGGCCCGGACGAGCCGCCCGCCGAGTCCGCCGTCACGCGCCTCGGGTACGACATACACGCATTGCAGATCGCCGGAGGCCCGCCGCGGCGACCGGGGCGTGGGCACCCGCTGCACCACCGCGAGCCAGGCCATGCCGATGACCCGGTCGCCACGGACGGCCACCGTGCAGCGGTGGGTCCGGGCGTTCTCCCCCGCCCAGGCGACGAAGTGCCATACGAAGTCTTCGGGTTCGCCGAGGTCCTGCGAGCCGTTCTCGACGAGCCACTCCCACCGGAGGCCGGCCACGGCCGCGAGTTCGCCGGGGTGGGCCGGGCGGATGCTGATGTTCTCCATCAGAGCAGTGTGGGATCCGCGCCCCCGTCCGTCTCCCAGCGCAGCAGATCTCCCGGCTGGCACTCCAGTACCTCGCACAGCGCGGCGAGGGTGGAGAAGCGGACCGCCTTGGCGCGACCGTTCTTGAGCACGGCCAGGTTGGCGGGGGTGATGCCGACCCGTTCCGCCAGTTCGCCCACGGACATCTTGCGTTTGGCCAGCATCACGTCGATGTCGACGGCGATGGGCATCAGATGACCTCTTCCAGCTCGGCCCGCATCTGGGCCGCCTCGATGTCGCGTGCGACGGCCTGCGCGAGCAGCATCCGCAGCACCAGCACGACCAGTGCCACGCCCAGTACGGCCATCACGACGCCGCACAGCAGGAGGACCACTCCGGGGGCGACGGCCTCGCCCGGTGCGAGCACGACCGCGAGCGCGAAGACCAGCAGGGCGGCCGCCACGAACGCGCCGATCACGATGTGCACATAGCGGAAGGCGGCGGTGGAGAACACCGTCCCGCGACGCACCATCGTCACCAGCCGCCACACGCAGACCACGACGACCTGGGCCGTCACGATACCCAGGACCGTGATCACGAGGAGCGGGGTGCGCAGATACGCGTACTCGGGCCTGAGCCCGTTCATGTCGGCGGCGAGCAGCGGCACCATCACCGCCTGCACGAACAGGGACCCGGCGAGCAACACCACGAGCACCCCGCGCAACGCCGCCACGGCCAGCTTTCCCATCGCCACTCCCTCGATCGAGCCACGATGGAAATCTATCGAGATTCGATAGGTGATGCAAGGAGTCCGCCCCACCACCGGCGTTGTGTGGCACATGGCCCCGTGACAGGAGGTACGCCTACCCGACGCCCCGGCCGAGGAGGACGGCAGTGGGTCGGCGCGTGTCGGCACGGGAGATGGCCCCGCGAGGTCGGCCGGCGGGTAGGCGGCTGGGGCAGCCCGACGTGACGGCTCCCCCAGCACACATTCTGAACTGGGGGAACCTGACCGAGTAAGTCCCCCGGGGGAGCGTCACCAACCCGGCCTGCTGAGCGGGTCCCCCGCAGGACGGGCCTCTCACCTCCCAGGCCCCGCACGCGGGGCGTGGCACGAGCGCAGGGGCCTCTGGTGCTCCGCGAGGCGGTACGCGGAGAGTGTTCACAGTGAGAGGAACCCGGCGGGCGGCTCTCCTCAGTGCGCGTGGCCGCTCGGCGCCGGAGCCGCGTTCTTGACCGTCAAGGGAAGGAGCTTCTTGCCCGTCGGGCCGATCTGGATCTGGGTGTCCATCTGCGGGCACACCCCGCAGTCGAAGCACGGCGTCCAGCGGCAGTCCTCGACCTCGGTCTCGTCGAGGGAGTCCTGCCAGTCCTCCCAGAGCCAGTCCTTGTCCAGGCCGGAGTCGAGGTGGTCCCACGGGAGGACCTCCTCGTAGGTGCGCTCGCGGGTGGTGTACCAGTCGACGTCGACACCGAAGGCGGGCAGCGTCTTGTCCGCGCAGGCCATCCAGCGGTCGTACGAGAAGTGCTCGCGCCAGCCGTCGAAGCGGCCGCCGTCGTCGTAGACCGCGCGGATGACCGCGCCGATGCGGCGGTCGCCGCGGGAGAGCAGGCCCTCGACGATGCCGGGCTTGCCGTCGTGGTAGCGGAAGCCGATGGAGCGGCCGTACTTCTTGTCGCCGCGGATCTTGTCCCGCAGCTTCTGCAGACGGGCGTCCGTCTCCTCGGCGGAGAGCTGCGGGGCCCACTGGAAGGGCGTGTGCGGCTTGGGGACGAAACCGCCGATCGAGACCGTGCAGCGGATGTCGTTGGAGCGGGAGACCTCGCGGCCCTTGGCGATGACCTTCGTCGCCATGTCGGCGATCTGCAGGACGTCGTCGTCGGTCTCGGTCGGCAGGCCGCACATGAAGTACAGCTTCACCTGGCGCCAGCCGTTGCCGTACGCCGTCGAGACCGTGCGGATCAGGTCCTCTTCCGAGACCATCTTGTTGATGACCTTGCGGATGCGTTCCGAGCCGCCCTCGGGGGCGAAGGTCAGGCCGGAGCGGCGGCCGTTCCTGGTGAGCTCGTTCGCCAGGTCGATGTTGAAGGCGTCCACGCGGGTGGAGGGGAGCGACAGACCGATCTTGTCGTCCTCGTAGCGGTCGGCGAGGCCCTTGGCGATGTCGCCGATCTCCGTGTGGTCGGCGGAGGAGAGCGACAGCAGGCCGACCTCCTCGAAGCCCGTCGCCTTCAGACCCTGCTCGACCATGTCGCCGATGCCCGTGATGGAGCGCTCGCGCACCGGGCGGGTGATCATGCCGGCCTGGCAGAAACGGCAGCCCCGGGTGCAGCCGCGGAAGATCTCCACCGACATGCGCTCGTGGACCGTCTCGGCCAGCGGGACCAGCGGCTGCTTGGGGTAGGGCCACTCGTCGAGGTCCATGACGGTGTGCTTGGAGACCCGCCACGGGACCCCGCTGCGCTTGGGCACGACACGGGCGATACGGCCGTCCGGCAGGTACTCGACGTCGTAGAAGCCGGGGACGTACACCCCGCCCGTCCGCGCCAGGCGGAAGAGGAGCTCCTCGCGGCCGCCGGGGCGGCCCTCCGCCTTCCAGGCACGGACGATCGCGGTGATCTCCAGGACCGCCTGCTCGCCGTCGCCGATCACGGCGCAGTCGATGAAGTCGGCGATCGGCTCGGGGTTGAACGCCGCGTGGCCGCCGGCCAGGACGATCGGGTCGTCCAGACCGCGGTCCTTGGCCTCCAGCGGGATGCCGGCCAGGTCGAGGGCGGCCAGCATGTTCGTGTAGCCCAGCTCCGTGGAGAAGGACAGGCCGAACACGTCGAAGGCCTTCACCGGCCGGTGGCTGTCCACCGTGAACTGCGGGACGTGGTGCTCCCGCATGAGCTCCTCGAGGTCCGGCCACACGCTGTACGTGCGCTCGGCGAGGACGCCCTGCTGCTCGTTGAGCACCTCGTAGAGGATCATGACGCCCTGGTTGGGCAGACCGACCTCGTAGGCGTCCGGGTACATGAGCGCCCAGCGGACGTCACAGGAGTCCCAGTCCTTGACTGTGGAGTTGAGCTCTCCGCCGACGTACTGGATCGGCTTCTGCACATGCGGGAGCAGAGCTTCGAGCTGCGGGAAGACCGACGCAGCGACTTCGGCAGGCATGTCGCGCACCTTCGTGAGCTGGACTGAACTGACAGGGGTGACCATCCAGACTAACGCGATCGCGGGGAGCCTCCGTACGCCGGAAGGTCACAGGGCCGCCGCACCGTCCTTGATCCCGTCCCAGAACCCGGGCAGTTCGGCCTCCACACGCACCGCGCGCTGCTCCTCGCGCTCATGGAGGAGGCCGTAGGTGAAGGCGCTCTCCCCCGCCGCGTGGGCGACCGCCGACAGCTCGCGCAGGGCCTGCCGGGCCATCACGCTGTCCTGGTGCTCGCCGAGCCGGTTCTGCAGCGCCTTCATGGACTTGACCATGGTCTTGGCCGGCTTGCCGAGGACGGGTTCGGCCGCCTCCGCCGCGTAGCGGGTGCGCTTGGCCTTCTTGCGTGCCTCGTGCAGCGCGACGTCCCGGTCGGTGCCGGGCTCCAGGTCCGCCGCCTGCGCGATCAGCCGGGACACCTTGCGGAAGTCCTTGCGCACGGCCTTGGCGATGGGCTTGCGGGGCTCCTTGGCGGCCGCCTTGAGAAGCGGTGGGTCGGCGATCAGCGCGTCCAGGGTGTCGAGCAGGGCCAGGTAGCGGCGGGAGTCCAGGACCCCGAGGAGGCGGCCGCGGGCCCCGCCGTGCTCGGCGCTGGACCAGGAGTGCAGGCGCTTGGAGACGGGGCCGCGCACCAGGGCGGCGGGCACCTCGTCGACGGCCGCGGTCAGCCGCTCGGTCAGCACCTCGCGGTCCCGGTCCAGGCCGAGCTCACCGGCGAGCCACTTGAGCTCGTCGGCGACGGGGTCGGTGACGGCACGGTCGAGGATCGCGCCGAACGACTTGAAGGTGCTGCGCATCCGGCGGGTGGCCACGCGCATGCTGTGCACGGAGTCCTCGACGTCCCGGCGGACGGCGGGGTCGAGCTCGACGATCGCGTCCCGCTGGGTGCGCAGATAGGCCAGCACGTGGTCTCCGGCGGTCACCGATCGCCGCACGTGCGCGGACTTGCGCCGCTTCCCCGGTGCCGTCTCCTCCAGGGCGCGGGCCAGCTTCGACGACGACGCCGACGGCCGTACGCCCGCCTTGCGCAGCCGCTTCTCCACCTTGTCGAGCAGGGCCGGGTCTCCCCCGTCGGCGAGCTCCACCTCGACCTCGGTCCACTGTGCTTCGCCGCCGCGTCCCGTGAGCCGCTCGGCGTGCACGGTGTCCACGCTCACCTCGGCGAGCAGCCGGCCGTCGGCGTCGTGCAGGTGGCGTACCGCGCGGGCGGAGCGCAGCCGGACGACCGGGAGCAGCTCGCTGTCGCGGACGCGGGAGCGGACCAGCGCGGCGAGGTCGTCGGGGAGGGTGTCGGAGAGCGGGGCGTGGATCTCGTCGCGGACGTCCGGCGCGATCGGGAACTTCAGGTGCCAGCCCGCGTCGGAACCGCCGGTGCGGCGGCGCAGGGTGATCGAGGACGCGGCGAGGCGCTCGTCCCCGGTGTCGTAGTAGGTGGCGTCGAGGTGGGCCATGCCCTTGTCGACCACGGCGGCGACCCCGCCGGCTCCGGTCAGGTCGGGCAGCCCGCTCTCGTCGGATTCGTACTTGCGCTCGATCTCGCGTTTCGTCTCCGCCATGAACCAAATCTAGTGGCTGATCGGCCGGGACAGCAGTGGTGGGCGTCCTGGAGAGGGGCGGCCCTTCAGGTCGTCAGCAGGGCCCGCATCTCCTCGCCGTCCGGGAACGGCGCGTCCTTCACCGTCCGGGAGACGAGGTACACATGGGCGTCCTCGAACTGGTGGTACGACAGTGGCTCGGGGCCCTGTCCGACGATCAGCACGTTGTGCTCCAGGCGCCAGCTGACGTAGCGGGTGTCGTACCTGGGCTGCCGGATGTCGTGGTCCGGCAGGCCCAGCCGCTCGGTGAAGCGCTCCACCACGGCGGCGAAGTGGGCGTCGAACTCCGGCCGCCAGGCGCCCTCCGCACTGGTCCAGCCGGGCATCGCGCCCCAGCAGTCCTCGTCGAGCAGTCCGCCGTCGACGGAGTAGAGGTAGGCGAACGGCAGCTGGAGCGAGCCGTCGCCGTCGCAGGTGACGAAGTGGCCCTGCGGGGTGATGTGGGTGGCGTCGGGGACATCGGGGGTGTCCTCGTACGCCGGCCCGCGCACCGCCTGCGCCCAGTCGGACCAGGCGGCCTCGCGCATCCGCGCCTCGATGGCGTCGGCATCGGTCAGGTCCAGCTCCGCCAGTGCGAGGAGCCGGCTCACCAGCTCCTCGGTCACCGGGCACTGGGCGACATACGCCCCGGACATTCCGCTCCCCCCCGTTCGGGCCGCTAGGCCGACATCGGCCGCTGCATCCGGATCGACTGCAGCAACCCCACCGCTATCCACACGGCGAACATCGACGATCCTCCGTAGGACACGAACGGCAGCGGCAGGCCCGTGACGGGCATGATGCCGAGGGTCATGCCGACGTTCTCGAACGTCTGGAAGGCGAACCAGGCGACGATGCCCGCGGCCACGATCGTGCCGTACAGGTCCGAGGTCTCCCGGGCGATGCGGCAGGCCCGCCACAGGACGATGCCGAGGAGCACGATGATCAGGCCGCCGCCGAGGAAGCCCAGCTCCTCCCCCGCCACGGTGAAGACGAAGTCCGTCTGCTGTTCGGGGACGAACTGGCCGGTGGTCTGCGAGCCGTGGAAGAGGCCGGAGCCGGACAGGCCGCCCGAACCGATGGCGATACGGGCCTGGTTGGTGTTGTAGCCGACGCCGGCCGGGTCGAGCTCGGGGTTGGCGAAGGCGGCGAAGCGGTTGATCTGGTACTCGTCGAGGATCCCGATCTGCCAGACGGTGACCGCGCCCAGGGTGCCCGCGCCGAGCAGGCCGAACACCCACCGGTTGGACGCCCCGGAGGCCAGCAGCACGCCGAGCACGATGATGACCATCACCATGACCGACCCGAGGTCGGGCATCAGCATCACGATCAGCATCGGCACGGTGGCCAGGCCGAGTGCCTGCACGACCGTGCGGTGGTCGGGGTACTGCTTGTCACCCGCGTCGACCCGGGCCGCCAGCAGCATCGCCGTGCCCAGGATGATCGTGATCTTCACGAACTCCGAGGGCTGGAGCGAGAAGCCGCCGGGCAGCTTGATCCAGGAGTGGGCGCCGTTGATCGTGGAGCCGAGCGGGGTGAGCACCAGCAGGATCAGCACCAGCGAGAAGCCGTACAGGACCGGGACGGCCGTGCGCAGGGCGCGGTGGCCGAGCCAGACCGTGCCGGCCATCAGCGCGAGGCCGATGCCGGTGTTCAGCAGGTGGCGGACGAGGAAGTAGTACTGGTCGCCCTGGTTGAGCTCCGTGCGGTTGCGGGTCGCCGAGTACACGAGGAGCGTGCCGAGCAGCGACAGGGCCACCGCCGACAGCAGGATGGGCCAGTCGAGCCGCCGCGCCACCGAGTCACGGGCCAGCAGCCGCGTCCAGCCGGAGCGCTCGGGCCCGTAGCCGGAGACCTGGAAGCTGTTCACTCCGCCGGTCATGCCGGGCACCTCCGGTTTCCCCGGCGGCGCCGCCGCCTTCGGGTGTCACGGTTCTCGGGTGACGGCGGGGCCGACGTGACGGGCTGGAGCGGGTCGGCCGGGGCGTTCGGGTCCTTCTTGTCGGCCTTCTGGTCCTTGGCCGGGTCCTTGGGGACCTTCGGGGAGGCGATGGTGCCGTCCGTCTTGACCTTCGGCAGGGCCTTCTGCGGGGTGGGCAGCAGTGCCTTCTTCGTGTCGATGTCGCCGTCCTCGGAGACGCCGTACAGCGCGTTGTAGATGTTGCGGACGGCGGGGCCCGAGGCGCCGGAACCCGTACCACCCTGGGAGATCGTCATGACGATCGAGTAGTCCTTGGTGTACGTGGCGAACCAGGAGGTCGTCTGCTTGCCGTAGACCTCCGCCGTACCCGTCTTGGCGTGCATCGGGATCTTGTCCTGCGGCCAGCCGCCGAACCTCCAGGCGGCCGTACCGCGGGTGGCGACTCCCGCGAGGGCTTCGTCTATCTCGTCGCGGGTCTTCTGCGTCATCGGCAGCTTGCCGTGCGACTCGGGCTTGATCGGCGTGACCGTCTTGCCGTCGGCGCTGATGACGGCCTTGCCGACGGAGGGGTTGTAGAGGGTGCCGCCGTTGGAGATGGCCGAGTAGATGGTGGCCATCTGGATGGGCGTGACGAGGGTGTCGCCCTGGCCGATGGAGTAGTTCACGGAGTCACCGGCGCGCATGCGGTTGCCTTCGAGGCAGTTCTCGTAGGCGATCTTCTCGGCGTAGCTGCCGTTGCGCTTGCCGGTGCGGCACCAGGCGTCCTTGTTGGCCTTCCAGTAGTTCAGCTTCCACTGGCGGTCGGGGACGCGGCCGGTGACCTCGTTGGGGAGGTCGATGCCGGTCTCCTTGCCGAGGCCGAACTGGTGGGCGGTCTTGTAGAACCAGTCGTGGGGCTTCTTCTTCGGCTTGGTGCCGCCGTCGCGCTTCCACTCCTCGTGGGAGAGCGCGTAGAAGACGGTGTCGCAGGACACCTCCAGGGCGCGGCCGAGGCTGATGGGGCCGTGGCTCTGGGACTCGAAGTTCTTGAAGACCTGGCCGCCGATCGAGTACGAACTCGAGCAGTTGTAGGGGCCGTTGAAGGAGTACCCGGCGTTGACCGCGGCGGCCGTCGGGATGACCTTGAAGATGGAGCCGGGGGCCGACTGGCCCTGGATGGCGCGGTTGAGCAGCGGGTAGTTCGAGCTCTTGCCGGTGAGGCGGGTGTAGTCCTTGGCGGAGATGCCGCCCACCCAGGCGTTCGGGTCGTAGGTGGGGTTCGAGGCCATGGCGACGACGCGGCCGGTCTTGGCCTCCATCACCACGACGGCACCGGAGTCGGCCTTGTAGTTGGTGCCGGTGTTGCGGTCGTGCTGCTTGCGGGCTTCCTTCATCGCCTCGTTCAGCTGGTACTCGGCGACGCGCTGGACCCGGGAGTCGATGCTGGTGACGAGGTTGTCGCCGGGGTGGGCCGGGTCGGCCTCGGCCTGGCCGATGACCCGGCCGAGGTTGTCGACCTCGTAGCGGGTGACGCCGGCCTTGCCGCGCAGCGCCTTGTCGTACTGGCGCTCCAGGCCGGAGCGGCCGACCTGGTCGGAGCGCAGATACGGCGAGTTGGTGTTCTGCGCCTTCTTGATCTCCTCGTCGGTGACCGGGGAGAGGTAGCCGAGGACCTGGGCGGTGTTGGCCTTGCCCGGGCTCGGGTAGCGGCGCACGGCCTCCGGCTCGGCGGTGATGCCGGGGAAGTCCTCGGCGCGCTCGCGGATCTGCAGGGCCTGTTTGGCGGTGGCCTCGTCGGTGATGGGGATGGGCTGGTAGGGCGAGCCGTTCCAGCAGGGCTGCGGCGTCTTGGCGTCGCACAGCCGCACCTTCATCTGGACATCCTTGGGCGTCATGCCCAGGACCCCGGCGAGCTTGGTGAGGACTTCCTTGCCGTCGTCCTTCATCTTCAGCAGATCGGTGCGGGAGGCGGAGACCACCAGCCGCGTCTCGTTGTCCGCGATCGCCACGCCCCGCGCGTCCAGGATCGAGCCGCGGACGGCCGGCTGGACGACCTGCTGGACGTGGTTGCCCGAGGCCTCCTTGGCGTAGGCGGCGCCCTCACGGATCTGGAGGTACCACAGGCGTCCGCCGAGGGTGAGCAGGAGGGAGAGGACGAGGACCTGGATGACGACGAGCCGGATCTGGACCCGTGAGTTCCTGCCGGTCTCGGGAATGTTGGTCACTGCGGCTGCCTCCCCCTCTCGGTGCGCGTACGGGTGTGCGGGTGCGGCGGTGCGGCCGGGCACGGATGTGCGGATACGAGTGATGAACGACGGGCCCACGAGCCGGCGTTCCTACCGGAGCGATCCGTTCGGGTGAACTTCTCCGAGGTCACAGCCGCTTGACCCCCTTGATGCGCCCCGCGCGTGCCATCCGTGCCCGGGCCGCCTTCACCCTCAGCCCGTTGCGCTGGCTGCCGATCTTGAGTCCGGTGCCGCCGGAGAGCCAGCCGGAGGAGATGTCCGTGGCCTTCGCGGCGGCCGAGGTCGACTCGGCGAGCGGATCGTTCTCGGCGCGCCGGGCCAGGGCCATGATTCCCGGGACGACGAACGGGGCGAGCAGCAGGTCGTACAGTGCGGCCGTGAACAGCAGGCTGCCGAGGCCGACGTGGCGGGCGGCGGTGTCGCCGACGAGGGCGCCGACCCCGGCGTACAGCAGGGTGGAGCCGACCGCGGCGGCGAACACCACGACCATGGGGCCGGTCGCGGACTTCAGCTGCCCCGTCTCGGGTTTCACCAGGCCGGCGAGGTAGCCGATGACGCACAGCACCAAGGCGTAGCGCCCGGCGGCGTGGTCGGCGGGCGGGGCCAGGTCGGCGAGCAGGCCCGCGCCGAACCCGACGAGGGCTCCGCCCACGTGCCCGTACACCAGCGCGAGGCCGAGCACGGTGAGCAGCAGCAGGTCGGGCACGGCGCCGGGCAGATGAAGGCGGGCGAGGACGCTCACCTGGATCACCAGGGCGACGACGACCAGGGCGGAGGAGAGCAGGATCCGGTTGACGCGCATGGGGTGACAGCTCCTACTGCTCTTGCTGGTTCTGGCCGTCCACGGGTGCCTCGGCCGACGGCGTCACGGTCACCGTCACCGTCGGCCTGGGGGTCGGCTTGGGCTTGGGCGGGAGGACCGTGTCGCGCGGGTCCTTCTTCGGGGCCTCGACGACGACTCCGACGATGTCGAGCTTGGTGAAGCCGACGTACGGCGTGACGTAGAGCGTGCGGGTCAGGCCGCCGCCGGAGGGGTCGACGCGGGAGACCACGCCGACGGGCACGCCGGGTACGAACGGCCGGTCGGCCTGCGAGCCGAAGGTGACCAGGCGGTCGCCCTTCTTCACCTCCGCCTTGCCGTTGAGGAGTTCGACGCGCAGCGGGCGGTCGCCCTGCCCGGAGGCGAAGCCGAGCTCGTCGCCGGACTCCATCCGGGTGCCGACCGTGAAGTCGGGGTCGCTGGCGAGCAGGACCGTGGCGGTGTTGGGCCCGACGGTGGTGACGCGGCCGACGAGCCCCTCCCCGTTCAGGACGGTCATGTCGCGCTTGATGCCGTCGTTGGCGCCGACGTCGATGGTGATGGTCCAGGAGAAGCCCTGTGCGGCTCCGATGGCGATGACCTCGGCGCCCTTGATGCCGTACTGGCCCTGGCCGGCGATCTTCAGCATCTTGTCGAGCTGCTTGAGGCGGCTGCGGCTGCGGTCGTCGCTGCCGAGACGCGCCTTCAGGGCCGCGTTCTCCTTTTCCAGCGCGGCGAGCCGGTCGTGCCGTTCACCGGAGTCGCGGATGGCGGAGACCGCGTTGCCGACCGGGTCGACCGCGGCCGAGACGCCGCTCTCGATCGGGCCGAAGACCGTCGCCGCGCCCTGCCGGGCACCGTCGACGGGCGAGTCCTCCCCGCCGCGGATGTCCACCGTGATCAACGCGAATGCGACAGCGATCAGCAGCACCAGGAGCAGCCGGCTCTCTCGTGTGTCCCTCACGTGCGGCGGCCGTGCCCTTCCTCATAGGAATTCGGGAAGCCCCAGGGAAACCCGAAGGGCTGCTTTGTGGGAGCTTATGCCTCTATATCAACGATCCGCCGTACGAGAGGAGATCGTCCCGTACGGCGGAATCGAAGAGTTATGTCATCTGCGCGGCTGGGCGTCCAGCACCTGCTGGAGCGCCTCGAACTCCTCGACGCACTTTCCGGATCCGAGCGCCACGCTGTCCAGCGGGTCCTCGGCGATGTGGATCGGCATGCCGGTCTCCCGGCGCAGCCGCTCGTCGAGACCGCGCAGCAGCGCTCCGCCGCCGGTCAGAACGATTCCTCGGTCCATGATGTCGCCGGACAGCTCCGGCGGGCACTTGTCGAGGGTCGTCTTGACGGCGTCGACGATCGCGTTGACCGGCTCCTCGATCGCCTTGCGGACTTCGGCGGCGGAGATGACGACGGTCTTCGGCAGCCCGGAGACGAGGTCCCGGCCGCGGATTTCGGTGTGCTCGTCGG
The DNA here is from genome assembly GCF_014205055.1 of Streptomyces luteogriseus. Classification (NCBI taxonomy): domain Bacteria; kingdom Bacillati; phylum Actinomycetota; class Actinomycetes; order Kitasatosporales; family Streptomycetaceae; genus Streptomyces; species Streptomyces luteogriseus. Next base: position 5,773,530 of record NZ_JACHMS010000001.1, on the reverse strand, counting down.
AGTCGAGGTCGTACGCCGAACCGATCGTGATCTTGATCTGCTCGGCCGTGCGCTCACCCAGCAGGAGGGAGTACTCCTTCTTGATGTGCTGGATGATCGCGTTGTCCAGTTCGTCGCCCGCGACACGGATGGACTGGGCGGTGACGATGCCGCCGAGGGAGATGACCGCGACCTCCGTGGTGCCGCCGCCGATGTCGACCACCATGTTGCCCGTGGCCTCGTGGACCGGCAGGCCGGAGCCGATGGCCGCGGCCATGGGCTCCTCGATGATGTGCACCTGACGGGCGCCGGCCTGGGACGACGCCTCGATGACGGCGCGGCGCTCGACGCCCGTGATGCCCGAGGGCACACAGACGACGACCCGCGGACGAGCCAGATACCGCCGCTTGTGGATCTTCAGGATGAAGTAGCGGAGCATCCGCTCGGTGATCTCGAAGTCGGCGATCACGCCGTCCTTCAGCGGACGAACGGCAACGATGTTGCCGGGCGTGCGCCCGATCATCTTCTTCGCTTCGGCGCCGACCGCGAGGATGCCACCGGTGTTGGTGTTGATCGCGACGACGGACGGCTCGTTGAGTACGATCCCGCGACCCCTGACGTACACCAGCGTGTTGGCGGTCCCGAGGTCGACAGCCATGTCACGGCCGATGAACGACATTGAGTTCCCCATCAGGATTCGTCTGGCCTTCCCACTGGCTTTTGAGGGCTTTTCAGGTAGGCAAAGGTGGGTGCTGTGACGTGAAGGCTTCCATCGTAGACGCGCCTTCGCGAACACTGCGGGAGGGTCTCCGCCATTGTCAGCAGATGCCGTCCGCATTCGCTTCTGGAGACGGGCGTTCGGGGACCATCGTTCCCTCGATCGCCACGCATATGCCGCAAAGCCCGGGGGCGCCGGCCCCCGGACCTGCCGTATGTGCTGGTGAGGTGCGGACGCTACGCCCGGCCGGGGAAGAAAATCTTCACCTCGCGCTCGGCGGACTCCTCGGAGTCGGAGGCGTGGATCAGGTTCTCCCGGACGATCACACCGTAGTCGCCGCGGATGGAGCCGGGCGCCGCGGCGATCGGGTCGGTCGGACCGGCGAGCGCGCGCACCCCCTCGATGACCCGCTCACCCTCGACAATCAGCGCCACGACCGGACCGGAGGCCATGAAGTCCACCAGTGGCTCGTAGAAGGGCTTGCCCTTGTGCTCGCCGTAGTGCTGCTCCAGCGTGTCCTGGTCCAGGGTGCGCAGCTCCAGCGCGGTGATCGTCCAGCCCGCCTTGCGCTCGATGCGGCTGATGATCTCGCCGGTCAGGCCTCGACGAACGGCGTCGGGCTTGAGGAGGACGAGGGTGCGCTGGCTCACTACGGGCTCCTAATGCGTAAAGGTTGAGCGGTGGGACGAGATTACCCGGCGTGTCGGGGCGACTGTCACGCAGCGTCAGGTGTGGAGGAACTCGCCTGGGCCGCGAATCTCGCCTTCGCCTCGTCCACCTTCCGGCCGTAGTGGACCGACGCCCACCACAGGGCCGCGAAGATCGCCCCCAGGAAGTACATGGTCGGCACGATGAACCCGGACGCGATGAGCGCGAGCTGCAGCGCCCAGCCGAGGGCCACCCCGCCCGGGCGCGTCACCAGGCCGCACAGCACCAGGCACAGGAACATCGCGATGCCGCTGACCGTCCACACGGCCGTCATGGACAGGTCGGGGTCCTTCATGGCGACCAGACCGGCGAACCCGATGACGAAGAACTCGCCGATCAGGGTCGAAGAACAGAGCGTGCGCACGGGACTCAGCCTCTCCCCAGGAGCAGTCGGGCCTCGCCGACGGTGATGACGGAACCGGTGACGAGCACACCGCCGCCGGCGAACTCGCCCTCCTCCTCGGCCAGCGTGATGGCGGCCTCCAGTGCGTCGGGCAGCCGCGGCTCGACCTGGACGCGCTCCTCGCCGAACACCTCCACGGCGATACCGGCGAGCTCGTCGGCGTCCATCGCACGGTGGCTGGAGTTCTGCGTGACCACGACCTCGGCGAACACCGGCTCGAAGGCCTCCAGCAGCCCCCGGACGTTCTTGTCGCCGCTCGCGCCGACCACACCGATGAGCCGGCTGAACTGGAACGCCTCCCCGATCGCCTCTGCCGCGGCCCGGGCACCGGCCGGGTTGTGGGCGGCGTCCAGCACGACCGTCGGCGACCTGCGCACGACCTCCAGCCGGCCCGGCGAGGCGACGGCCGCGAAGGCCTTGCGGACCGTGTCCAGGTCCAGCGCGTCGGCCCGCTGCGCGCCGACGCCGAAGAACGCCTCGACGGCGGCGAGCGCGACGGCCGCGTTGTGCGCCTGGTGCGCACCGTGCAGCGGCAGGTACACCTCGGGGTACTCGCCGCCCAGCCCGCGCAGCGTCACGAGCTGCCCGCCGACGGCCACCTGCCGCTCGACGACACCGAACTCCAGCCCCTCCCGGGCCACGGTCGCGTCCACCTCGACGGCCTTCTTCAGCAGCACCTGCGCCGCGTCGACCGGCTGCTGCGCCATGATGACCGTCGCACCCTGCTTGATGATGCCGGCCTTCTCCGTCGCGATCTCGGCGTGCGTTTCGCCGAGCCGGTCGGTGTGGTCGAGGTCTATGGGCGTGACGACGGCGACGTCCCCGTCGATCACGTTCGTCGCGTCCCAGGAGCCGCCCATGCCGACCTCGACCACGGCCACGTCGGCGGGGGCGTCGGCGAACGCCGCGTACGCCATGCCGGTGAGCACCTCGAAGAAGGACAGCCGGTACTCCTGGGAGGCGTCGACCATCTCCACGTACGGCTTGATGTCCTGGTACGTCTCGATGAACCGCTCGGGGGCGATGGGGGCGCCGTCGAGGCTGATGCGCTCGGTGATCGACTGCACGTGCGGCGAGGTGTAGCGGCCGGTGCGCAGCTCGAAGGCGCCGAGCAGGGCCTCGATCATGCGGGCCGTGGAGGTCTTGCCGTTCGTCCCCGTGATGTGGATCGACGGGTACGACCGCTGCGGCTCCCCCAGCACGTCCATCAGCGCGGCGATACGGCTGACGGAGGGCTCCAGCTTGGTCTCGCCCCACCGGGTGGCCAGCTCGGTCTCGACCTCGCGCAGGGCCTTGTCGATCTCGGGGTCGGCGGGGCGCGTGGGGATGTCGGCGTCCGGGGGGCCGCCCTGGGTGCGCAGGGTTCGGCTGCCGGCTTCGATGACCGCGAGGTCGGGGTCGCGGTCGGTTTCCTCCGCGATGATCTCGTCGAAGGGGTCGAGGTGGTCGGGCTGGTCGTCGGCGTTGTGGTCTGGAGGGAGCTCGCTCACGGGGCCAGTCTACGGAGACCGACCGACATTGTTTGCGGTGGCTTGCGTCCCTGGGCGGCTGCGGGTCCGTGGGGGTCGCTCGCGCAGTTCCCCGCGCCCCTGAACAGCAGGTACGTGCCCCTGAGGCATGTGTGAGGCCCCCGGGACCGACAGCTCCGGGGGCCTCACACACCGTACGAACCCTTAACCCTGCGGCAGGCGCTCCAGCTGGGCCTGGATGCGGGCGATGTCCTCCTCCGCCTTGGCCAGGCGGGTGCGGATCTTGTCGACGACGTGGTCGGGGGCCTTCGCCAGGAACGCCTCGTTGCCGAGCTTGCCGTTGGCCTGGGACTTCTCCTTCTCCGCCGCCGCGAGGTCCTTCGCGAGGCGTTTGCGCTCCGCCGCCACGTCGATGGTGCCGGACAGGTCGAGGGCGACCTCGGCACCGGCGACCGGGAGGGTGGCCGTGGCCGTGAAGGCGTCGCCCTCCGGCTGGAGGCGTAGCAGCTGGCGGATGGCGGCCTCGTGGGGCGCGAACCGCGTGCCGTCCAGGGTCAGCCGGGCCGGGACCCGCTGGCCGGGCTGGAGGCCCTGGTCGGCGCGGAAGCGACGGACCTCGGTGATGACCGACTGGAGGCTCTCGATCTCGCGCTCGGCGTCGGCGTCCCGGAAGCCACTGTCCTTCGGCCAGTCGGCGATGACGACCGACTCGCCACCGGTGAGCGTGGTCCACAGGGTCTCGGTGACGAACGGGACCACCGGGTGCAGCAGCTTCAGCGTGACGTCGAGGACCTCGCCGAGGACGCGCTTGGAGACCTCGGCCGCCTCGCCGCCCGCCTGGAACGTCGTCTTGGACAGCTCGACGTACCAGTCGAAGACCTCGTCCCACGCGAAGTGGAACAGGGCGTCGGAGAGCTTCGCGAACTGGTAGTCCTCGTAGAACGCGTCGACCTCGGCGACGACCGAGTTGAGCCGGGACAGGATCCAGCGGTCGGTCGCCGACATCGTCGAGGCGTCCGGCAGCGGACCCTCGATCGTGGCGCCGTTCATCATCGCGAAGCGCGTCGCGTTCCAGATCTTGTTGGCGAAGTTGCGCGAGCCCTGGACCCAGTCCTCACCGATCGGGACGTCGACACCCGGGTTGGCGCCGCGGGCGAGGGTGAAGCGGAGGGCGTCGCTGCCGTACTTGTCCATCCAGTCCAGCGGGTTGACCGCGTTGCCGAAGGACTTCGACATCTTCTTGCCGAACTGGTCGCGGACCATGCCGTGCAGGGCGATGGTGTGGAACGGCGGGGTGCCGTCCATCGCGTACAGGCCGAACATCATCATCCGGGCGACCCAGAAGAAGAGGATGTCGTAGCCGGTGACCAGGACGGAGTTCGGGTAGAACTTCGCGAGCGACTCGGTCTGTTCGGGCCAGCCCAGCGTGGAGAACGGCCACAGGCCGGAGGAGAACCAGGTGTCGAGGACGTCGGTGTCCTGACGCCAGCCGTCGGCCTCGGTCCCGGGCGGCTCCTCGTCGGGGCCGACGCAGACGATCTCGCCGTTCGGGCCGTACCAGACCGGGATGCGGTGGCCCCACCACAACTGCCGCGAGATGCACCAGTCGTGGAGGTTGTCGACCCAGTCGAAGTAGCGCTTCTCCATCTCCTGCGGATGGATCTTGACCTTGCCGTCGCGGACGGCGTCACCGGCCGCCTTCGCGAGCGGACCGACCTTGACCCACCACTGCATGGACAGCCGCGGCTCGATGGTCGTCTTGCAGCGCGAGCAGTGGCCGACCGAGTGGACGTACGGCCGCTTCTCCGCGACGATCCGGCCCTCGGCGCGCAGCGCGGCGACGATCGCCGAGCGGGCCTCCAGCCGGTCCAGGCCCTGGAAGGGGCCGTGGGCGGTGATGACCGCATGCTCGTCCATGATCGTCAGGGCCGGGAGGTCGTGGCGCTGGCCGATCTCGAAGTCGTTCGGGTCGTGCGCCGGGGTCACCTTGACGGCGCCCGTGCCGAACTCGGGGTCGACGTGCTCGTCCGCGACGACCGGGATGGAGCGGTCGGTCAGCGGCAGCTTGACCAGCTTGCCGATCAGGTGCTTGTACCGCTCGTCCCCGGGGTGGACCGCGACGGCCGTGTCACCGAGCATCGTCTCGGCGCGGGTGGTGGCGACGACGATGGTGTCGTCCCCGTCGCCGTACTTCATGGAGACGAGCTCGCCGTCGTCGTCCTGGTACTCGACCTCGATGTCCGAGATGGCCGTCAGACAGCGGGGGCACCAGTTGATGATGCGCTCGGCGCGGTAGATGAGCTCGTCGTCGTAGAGCCGCTTGAAGATGGTCTGGACGGCCTGGGACAGGCCCTCGTCCATCGTGAAGCGCTCGCGGGACCAGGCGACACCGTCGCCCAGCCGGCGCATCTGGCCGCTGATCTGCCCGCCGGACTCGCCCTTCCACTGCCAGACGCGCTCGACGAACGTCTCACGGCCCAGGTCGTGGCGGGACTTGCCCTCCTTGGCGAGCTCCCGCTCGACGACGTTCTGCGTGGCGATGCCGGCGTGGTCCATGCCGGGCTGCCACAGCGTCTCGTAGCCCTGCATCCGCTTACGGCGGGTCAGGGCGTCGATGAGCGTGTGCTCGAAGGCGTGCCCCAGGTGGAGCGAGCCCGTGACGTTCGGCGGCGGGATGACGATGGTGTACGGCGGCTTGTCGCTCTTGGCGTCCGCCTCGAAGTAACCCCGCTCTACCCAGCGCTCGTACAGCGGCCCCTCTACGTCGGCCGGCGCGTACTGGGTCGGCAGGTCGGTGCTGGGCGCTGGTGGCTGCTGCTGAGCGTTCTCGGTCACGGGGGTCAGTTTAGAGGTGTCACCGACCGGTCCCGAAACGCGTTTCGTTTGTAACGGTGGGGGCCCCGATGCCATGCACACGGCGGGTCTGCGCCAGGATGTCCGGAACACATAAGCATCTGGAGGGGAACCCAGAACATGAGTTACAACCAGCCGGGCCCGTACGGCGGGCAGCCCCAGCAGCCCGGTCCGTACGGCCAGCCGGGCCCGTACGGCCAGCCGCCGCAGGCGCCCCAGCCCGGCTACGGATATCCCCAGCAGGCCCCTCCGCCCCAGCCCGGCTACGGCTACCCGCAACAGCCCCCACAGGGCGTCCCGCCCCAGCAGGCGCCCTACGGCCAGCAGCCCCCGTACGGCCAGCAGCCGCCCTACGGCCAGGCCCCGTACGGCGTGCCCCAGCCGCCCGCGCCGGGTGGCGGCGGGAAGAAGACCGGCCTCATCATCGGCGCGGTCGCGGTCGTGGCGGCGATCGGCGTGGGCGCGTACTTCGTGATCGGCGGGGGCGCCGGCGCGGGCGCCCTGGAGGACGACGGGCCGCACAAGCTGGCGACTCCGGCGAAGGTGCTGGGCGAGTACAACCGCGTCACGAAGGACGGACAGACCGTCGGCGACGACTCCGCCAACGAACTGGAGAAGACCGGCGTCAAGAACGCCAAGTCCTTGGTGGGCTCCTACTCGACGATGGACATCAGCAAGTACGACCCCGACGACCCTTCCTCGGCCGCCCAGATGGCAACGGCCAAGGGGGTCACGTTCGTCGGCGTCTACGGTGAGGTCTCGGACCCCGAGGCGTCTCTGGACGCATTCTTCGCCAACTTCAAGAAGTCGTCCCAGAAGGGCTCCTCCTCCAGCAACGGCAGCAAGACCGAGCTGATCGGTGAGCCCGAAGAGGCGGACCTCGACGGTGCGGTCATGAAGTGCCAGGCGGCCAAGGGGCAGGACCCGGCGACCAAGAAGGAGAAGACCGACTGGTTCTGCGCCTGGGCCGACTACAGCACCATTGCCATGGTGTCGCCGGGTGAGGTCAGCGGGAGCATCTCCAAGGACACCGCCATCGACGTCACCACCAAGATCCGCCCGGAGATCCGCGTCAAGGCCTGACAACGGGCGAAGGCACAAAGGGAAGGGGCCCCGGTCATCGACCGGGGCCCCTTCCCTTTACGTCTGTGTCACGCCGTCTTCTGCTCGCCCGGCCCCCGCCCCCGCGCATCCCGCGGGATCAGCGTCGGGTTGACGTTCGACTGGACGACGTCCGCCGTGATGACGACCCGGGCCACGTCCTTTCGGGACGGGACCTCGTACATCACGCCCTGGAGGACTTCCTCCATGATGGCGCGCAGGCCGCGCGCGCCGGTCTGGCGGAGGATGGCCTGGTCGGCGATCGCCTCGAGGGCCTCGCGCTCGAAGTCCAGCTCCACACCGTCGAGTTCGAAGAGGCGCTGATACTGCTTCACCAGCGCGTTGCGCGGCTCGACGAGGATCTGGAGCAGGGCCTCGCGGTCGAGGTTGTGGACCGAGGTGATGACCGGGAGGCGGCCGATGAACTCGGGGATCATGCCGAACTTGACCAAGTCCTCCGGCATGACCTCCTGGAACTGGTCCTTGGACTCCATCTCGCGCTTGGAGCGGATCTGCGCACCGAAGCCGATGCCCTTGGCGCCGGCGCGGGACTCGATGATCTTCTCCAGCCCGGCGAAGGCACCACCCACGATGAACAGCACGTTCGTCGTGTCGATCTGGATGAACTCCTGGTGGGGGTGCTTGCGGCCGCCCTGCGGCGGGACCGAGGCCGTGGTGCCCTCCAGGATCTTCAGCAGAGCCTGCTGGACACCCTCGCCCGACACGTCGCGCGTGATCGAGGGGTTTTCACTCTTCCTCGCGACCTTGTCGATCTCGTCGATGTAGATGATCCCGGTCTCGGCCTTCTTGACGTCGTAGTCGGCCGCCTGGATCAGCTTGAGCAGGATGTTCTCGACGTCCTCGCCGACGTAACCGGCCTCCGTGAGCGCCGTGGCGTCGGCGATCGCGAAGGGGACGTTCAGCATGCGCGCGAGGGTCTGCGCGAGGAGGGTCTTGCCGGAGCCCGTGGGGCCGAGGAGCAGGATGTTGGACTTCGCCAACTCGATGGCGTCGTCACGGCCGTTCGCCCCGCCGTTCTCGCCGGCCTGGACTCGCTTGTAGTGGTTGTACACCGCTACGGAGAGGGCCTTCTTGGCGGCCTCCTGGCCGACCACGTAGCCCTCGAGGAACTCGTAGATCTCGCGGGGCTTCGGGAGTTCCTCCCAGCGGACCTCGCTGGTCTCCGCGAGCTCTTCCTCGATGATCTCGTTGCAGAGGTCGATGCACTCGTCGCAGATGTACACACCGGGCCCTGCGATGAGCTTCTTGACCTGCTTCTGGCTCTTGCCGCAGAACGAGCACTTGAGCAGATCGCCGCCGTCACCGATGCGTGCCACGGTGTGCTTCCCCTTCGCCTGGGAGACTCCTGGACGTGTACGTCCAGCGGACTCCTGGTGCTGCCTTATGTCCGACGGTACCTTGCCGGGCCCCTCGTTCGGGCCCCCCTTGGCGCGGTTCGCTTTGACGTGAACCGAGTCAAACCGTGCCAAGGGGCGGCAGACGTCACTGCCTCTCGCGTCAGCGCAGGCTCGAGTTGTCCATCTTGCGGGTGGTGATGATCTGGTCGATGAGGCCGTAGCTCAGCGCGTCCTCGGCCGTGAGGATCTTGTCGCGCTCGATGTCCTCGCGGATCTTCTCGACCGGCGTGGTGGAGTGCTTGGCCAGCATCTCCTCCAGCTGCGAGCGCATCCGGAGGATCTCGTTCGCGGCGATCTCCAGGTCGGAGACCTGACCGCGGCCGGTCTCGCTGTACGGCTGGTGGATCAGCACGCGCGCGTTCGGCAGGGCCATGCGCTTGCCCGGCGTACCGGCGGCCAGCAGGACGGCGGCTGCGGAGGCAGCCTGGCCCATGCAGACCGTCTGAACGTCCGGCTTCACGTACTGCATCGTGTCGTAGATCGCGGTGAGCGCCGTGAAGGAGCCGCCGGGGCTGTTGATGTAGACCGAGATGTCACGGTCGGGGTCCATCGACTCCAGGCACAGCAGCTGCGCCATGACGTCGTTGGCGGAGGCGTCGTCGATCTGGACGCCGAGGAAGATCACGCGCTCCTCGAAGAGCTTCGCGTACGGGTCGTACTCGCGGATGCCCTGGGAAGTGCGCTCGACGAAGCGCGGAATGACGTAGCGGGACTCGGCCTGCGGGCCGGTGTAGCGGCCCTGCGAGGCGCTCATGTCCTGCACGGCGTGCATACGGTCGTAGATCCCACTGCCGGGGAACTGGTTCACGGTGTCTCCTGAAAAGGGCTGAGGCGGTCGGCTGGGGCTGTCTGGGGTCGCTGGGGCCCGGGAGGGCTCCGTGGGCCTCACGGGGCGCCACAGGCCCCGTGGGGACCGCTCAGGCCCCGGTGCCGCCGCCGCCCGGCATACCGGCGGCCGTCGTCATCACGTCGTCGATGAGGCCGTACTCCTTGGCCTCGAAGGCGTCGAACCAGCGGTCGCGGTCCGAGTCGCGGGTGATCTGCTCGATCGTCTGGCCGGTGTGCTGCGCGGTCAGCTCGGCCATGCGCTTCTTGGTGTGCAGCAGCCGCTCGGCGTGGATCTTGATGTCCGAGGCCGAACCGGCCAGGCCGGCGGAGGGCTGGTGGATCAGGATCTCGGCGTTCGGCAGCGCGAAGCGCTTGCCGGGGGTGCCGGCGCTGAGCAGGAACTGGCCCATCGAGGCCGCGAGGCCCATGGCGATGGTCACCACGTCGTTCTTGATGTACTGCATGGTGTCGTAGATCGCCATGCCGGCCGTGATCGAACCGCCGGGGCTGTTGATGTACAGGTAGATGTCCTTCTCCGGGTCGGAGGCAAGGAGCAGCAGCTGCGCGGTGATCTTGTTCGCGATGTCGTCGTCGACCGGCTGGCCGAGGAAGATGATCCGCTCGTTGAGCAGCCGGTTGTAGACCTGGTCGCCGAGGCCACCACCGATGGAAGGGTCGCCGGCGGCTGAGGGCATCAGATTCGTCACGTATCCACCTGCTCGTCTTACGACGGCGCCGGGCCGTCTCACGTTTCCCTAGGGGCTAGGAGCCGTTCGGGGACTCCACTGCCCTCGTATTCATGGACCCTAACGCGCGGGTCCCTTCGGGGAATCCCGGAGATGGGAGTGTTCGCCGGGGGCGTAGCGCTGCGCGGCTTCGGCGGGGTGGTTCCGATCATCGGCGGCTGCGGGCGCGTCGTGGTTGCCCGCGCAGTTTTCCGCGCCCCTGAGGTGGGCTGCCCCCGCCAGTGACGAGAAGACCCTGGGGCGTGCCCCAGGGTCTTCTCACGAACTCACCGCTACCGGGGCTCAGCCCTCGGTCTTCTCCTCGGCGGACTCGGCCGGGGTCTCCTCGGCGGAGGCCTCGGTGGTGTCCTCGTCCTCTTCGTCGTCGAGGTCGATGATCTCGCCGTTGGTGTCCTTGACCGTGGCCTTCTCGACCACGACGGCCAGGGCCTTGCCGCGGGCGACCTCGCCGACCAGGAGCGGAACCTGGCCACCCTCGACGACCGCCTGCGCGAACTGGTCGGGGGACATGCCGGAGGAGGCCGCACGACGCATGAGGTGCTCGGTGAGCTCCTCCTGGTTGACGTTCAGCTTCTCCTGCTTGACGAGCTCGTCGAGCACGAACTGGGTCTTGATGCCCTTGACCGCGGCTTCCTTGGTCTCGGCGTCGAACTCCTCCTCGCTCTTGCCCTGGATCTCCAGGTACTTCGCGAGGTCGAGGCCCATCTGGCCGAGCTGGTGGTGCTCGAGGTTGTGCTTGCGGGTGTTGACCTCGTCCTCGAGCAGCTTCTCGGGGACCGGGACCTCGACCAGCTCGAGCAGCTTCTCCAGGACACGCTCCTGGGCCTGCGTGGCCTGGTCGTACTGCTTCATGTTCTCGAGGCGCTTGCGGCTGTCCGCGCGGAGCTCCTCGATGGTGTCGAACTCGGAGGCGAGCTGCGCGAACTCGTCGTCCAGCTCGGGCAGTTCACGCTTGGCGACCTGGGTGACCTTGACGGTGACCTCGGCCTCCTTGCCGGCGGCGGAGCCGCCCTTGAGCTCGGAGGTGAAGGTGGCCTCGCCACCGGCCTCCACGCCCTTCACGGCGTCGTCGATGCCTTCCAGCAGCTCGCCGGAGCCGATGGTGTAGGAGACGCCGTCGGCGACCCCGTCCTCCAGGACCTCGCCGTCGACCTTGGCCTGCAGGTCGATCGTCACGACGTCGCCGTCCTCGGCGGCACGCTCGACCGGGGCGGTGGAGGCGAAGCGCTCGCGCAGCTCCTCGACGGCCTTGTCGACGTCCTCGTCGGTGACCTCGACCGCGTCGACCTCGACCTCGATGCCGGAGAAGTCCGGGATCTCGATGGAGGGGCGGATGTCGACCTCGGCGGTGAAGTTCAGCGTCTCGCCGTCCTTCAGCTCCGTGATGTCGACCTCGGGCTGGCCCAGCACGCTGAGCTCGGCCTCGTTGACCGCGTCGGTGTAGAACTTCGGAAGCGCGTCGTTGACCGCCTCCTCCAGCACCGCACCGCGGCCGAAGCGCTGGTCGATGACACGGGCAGGGATCTTGCCCTTGCGGAAGCCCTTCACCGTGACCTGCTGGTTGATCTTCTTGTACGCCGCGTCGAGGCTGTCCTTGAGCTCCTCGAAGGGCACCTCGACAGTCAGCCGAACCCGGGTCGGGTTCAGGGTCTCCACGGCGCTCTTCACGGTTCGGTCTCCTTGTGGCTGACTTCTTGGTTTCTGCCGGGGCCAGAACGGCCCGGCGGATTTCGCCGCCCGGAGACTTCAGACGCTGAGACACACGGGCGTGCAGCTTGCATAGTAACGGCAGCGCCGACACCGCCCAAAAGGCGATCACGCGAATGATCGGATGGGCGATCACGCGAGATGATCGGGTGGCTGGTCGGGGTGGCGGGATTTGAACCCACGGCCTTCCGCTCCCAAAGCGGACGCGCTACCAAGCTGCGCCACACCCCGTCTGGTGCGAGACGTAGGGTACATGCCGACAGCCGGTGCGGCCGTCGCATTTCCACAGGCTCCCTGCCGCGTCCGGTCCGGCGGGAATGCGGTGTGCGACGGAGGGGGCCGACCCGCTACGATGCCTTCAGTGCCGCGGTCGCCCGACCTGCGGCGCGTGCTGTGCGGGCGTAGCTCAATGGTAGAGCCCTAGTCTTCCAAACTAGCTACGCGGGTTCGATTCCCGTCGCCCGCTCCATATGGCTCAGGGCCAGGTCAGAGGATCATTCCTCCGCCTGGCCCTGAGTGTTTCTCGGGGCTGCGTTCAGTCCGGCGTGTCCCCCGCGCGCCCCTTCCGCTTTGGATCTTGCTTCTTCTTGCTCTTCCGGCCCTTGTCGACGAGGGCGCTCAGGGCGTCGGCGATCAGCCGGTCACGCTCGGCGCTTGCGTGCTGGTAGATCAGCGCGGCACGGGCCGTGCTGTGGCCCATGCGAGACATCAGCTCTCGCGTGCCGGCCCCGGTCGACGCTGCGAGGGTGTTGCCCGTGTGCCGAAGATCATGGAAGTGCAGGCCCTTGATCCCGGCATCGCTGCACGCCTTGCGCCACAGCCGGTTGAAGTGGTTCCGGCGAGGGGTCGCCCCCCTTGGAACCGAGGAACACCCGGCCGTCGGCGCCATACTCGGCGTACCGCTCCAGGTGGTCACGGATGTCCGGGATGATCGCGGCCGGAATCGACACGGTGCGCTTGCCCGCAGCGCTCTTGGGTGCCTTGATCTCGCGATGTCCGTTGAACAGCTCGGCGACGGCCCGGCGGACACGTACGGCCCCGTGGTCGAGGTCGATGTCCCGGCGGTGCAGGCCGATCAGCTCCCCCAGCGCAGGCCGAGGAATCCGGCCATCAGCACGAGTGTCCGGTAGCGGGGCTGCATGGCGTCGGCCAGGTCGTAGACCTCTTGCACGGTGGCGGTCGGCCGTTCGGGGGTGTGTACGGTGCTGGCGCCCTTGATCGTGCACGGGTTGCGCCTGATCATCTGGTCGGCGACGGCCGTGCCCATGATCGCGCGCAGCAGGGCGTAGGCCTTGGCGACCGTGGTCGGGCCGGTGCCAGCGGCAGCGGGCATGACGTAGGGAGAAACCCTCTGTGGCCGGGGCGGTCGGCTCACTGTGGTGGGGCTTCCAGGACGAGGCGGATCTCCGTTATCTCATAGCTCGCGCGGTCGAAGGCGGCGGCCATCGGAACGTTGACGACGTCCGTCGTAGCGGTAATGCGGTCGGCGCCCTCGCTCGCGTGGAACCTGGTGATCTCGGCGAGGATTTCGTCGATCAGGCCCTGTCCGCGCTGCTCTGGAACGACACCCAGGTAGCCGACGTTTCGGTGGTAGGGGGTCGCGGAGGGGATGGCCAGGCCCGCCAGAGTGCCGTCCGGGAGTTCGGCAAGGCGCCACCAGGAGCGCTCACCGGGACAGTCGAGGTAGAACTCGATGTCCTCGCGGGCCAATTGCTCGACGTCCATCGAGCGGAGCTCGTTCTGCGTGTGCTGATCCAGGCTCCCAGCGGACACTCGGATGAACGCGTCGAGGAACTCCTCGTCCGTACCCTCCCGGAAGATCAGCTTTCCCTCAGGCACAGGGACCTTGGCAACCGGTGTCCACTCGTACCGCAGACGCTCAATCTCGCTGCTCAGTCCTGACCTGCACGCCGCCTCCCTGCGCCAGGCCACCGCATCGACCAGCACGGGGTTGCTCCGCCAGTCGCGGGGCAGCGAGATGTTGTAAGCAGGAAGAGCCCCGAAGGCGGCATGGCCGGCGGCTAGCAGCCCGGAGGCAATGGCGACCGGGTCGACGACGCTGGAGCGTACCTGGAGGCAATCGAGCGCGATCGGCCGCGCGCTGTCGGCCCGGCCCCACCACAGAGCGCGAGCCAGGATCTCCCCATCCTCGTCCTCAGCGAACCAGATCCACTCGGGGCGGAACTGGTTGCTCGCGAGCTCCTCTCGGATCCTTTCCGCGGTCAAGGCGGGGACGGGACCATCGGCCGCGTAGGCGGCGGCGCGATTGAGGTCTGCGGGGTCTGCGGTGGCAGCGCGATAGAGCATCCGATCACGATGACACCGCACGGCCAACGGGACCACGTCTTTTTCGCCTAGGTCTTCGGCTACTGATCGCGTTCGAGGGAGCCTGACTCGACCATTGAGCCTCCACCGACCGCGTGGAAAGGCACAGGTCCTGGCAGGGGAACGGCCCTTGGCAATGAGCGCGGTCACCTGCCACGATCTAGCCGTGATCAACCTGTCGAGGATCGCGAGGCTGGCAGACGTCCTCCTCGATGTGGTGGGGGTGGCGGTCGGTTCACTGATGCTGGTGATCGGCATCGAGACGTACCGCGACGGTGGATCCTTGAGCTGGCCCATCGCCGGATCAGTGCTGTTCTTGGTCAACCTCTGGGTGGCCTGCCGTCGATTCACCCGGCGCAGGGAGCCGGCTCCGTCGTCGTAGCCGCACACAGGCAGCCACCCGTGCCCCTTGCGTGCCCGATGGGAGAGCAAGCAGCGGGGACCAACGGGGAACGTCGGCGATCCTCCCGAGAACACGCAGGTCACCGTTCTGCCAGATCGTTTCCCGGGGCTGTGTCCAGTCCCCCGCGTGCCCCTGTGCCGTGGCTCATGCGCGTCCGGTTCACCCGGCGGTGTGCTGCGGGCGGAGGAGGGAAACCCCGCTGCGGCTGGTGCGGTCGGCTCCGACCTCGTCAAGCACTGCACGTTCGTGACCGGCGCGCGTGGTCCCGCCCACCCGGGTCGATCCCGCGCACGCGGTGGACGAGGGCGAGGGGCGTGCCGCCGCGGCCGAGTGGCGAGAGGACCACGAGCGGTTCTGGCACGGCGGCGGTCCGCCGCTCTCAGAGGTCGCGCACGTCGACGGTGTAGACGGAGCGCACGCCATAGGGGACGTACAGGGCGTCGCCGACGAGGAGGAGCTGTGCCCCGGAGGTGACGAGCATGCTGTCCACCCGGCCGCCGTCGTCGCGGCCGTCCCGGGTGGCCTCGACCTTGCCGCTGCGCGCGTTCAGGGCGGCGAGGCGGCCGCTGGGCGACGCGAAGTACACCTGGGTGGCGGAGGCGGTCGGTGGCCCCTGCCGCTCCACGGTGGTGTTGGACTCCCACAGGGTCCGCCCGGTGAGCGGCGAGACCGCGCGGACGCCGCCGCCGGTGCGCGTGAAGTAGACGGTGCCGCGGACCAGGTACGCCCTCGAGGCCTCGGGCCGGGCCTCCGCCAGCCGTCGCACGGTGAGCTTCCGCGAGGCGGCGTCGATCAGGGTGAGGCCGCGGGTCATGGACACGCCGTCCGTGAACACCAGGAGTCCGCCTTGCCGGCCGAGCATCTGCAAAGAGCCCTGGGCCTCGACGGTCCAGCGGGTCTTCCCGGTGCCCTGGTCGATCTCGGAGACGGTGGTCTCGGCGGTCTTCCCGTCGTTCACCTCGGCCGTGCAGATCAGGTAGGCACGGTCGGCCGCCGCGTCCAGCGCGCAGTCACCCCGGTCGCCAGGCTTCGGCTGCCGCCAGCGCACCTCGCCGGTCTCCGCGTCGAGCAGGGCGTACTGGTCGCCCTGTGATCCGTAGAAGGTGACGACGCCCTCGGACACCGCCGTCGCGGCGCCCTGGGGCCCGTCGGGGACCACCGCCGTCTCGCCACTGCCGGTCGGGGTCCGCCAGAGTTCCTTGCCGGTTCCGGCGGCCAGGGCGTAGACCGCGTAACTGGAACCCACGCCGCTCGTGCCTTCGGCGTCCTCGGCCCCGTAGCCGTAGACGCGTCCGTCGCCGGTGCCGATGAGCGCGCCCTCGTCGCCGGAGGCGCCGTCGGGGGTGGAGTCGACGGGCCGGCTCCAGGTGTTGCGGCCGTCGGCGAGACCGAAGCGGGTCGCCATGAGGTCGGAGCCTGCGCACACGAGGGAGGCGTCGACGACGGAGCAGTTCTTGAAGGAGGTGTCGGCGCCGCCCAGGCCGCCGTCGCTGCCGCCGGGGGCCTTCGCCGTGGCGACCCACGGCTTCCAGCCGTCGGGGAGGCCGGCCGCCTCGGCGGTGGACGAGGCCGGGCGGTCGCCCGCCGGATCCGGGCGGTCGTTGTCCCGGATCAGGGTCACGGTGGTGGTGACGATCGCGGTGAGTGCCACGGCCGCGGCGGCGGAGGCCAGCAGCAGCGCGGGTCTGCGGCGGCTTCGGGGGTGCTCGTCCTCGGACGGCGTCCCGGCCGGGGCGTGGGGCGGCCCGGAGTGTTCCGTCGGGGTCCTGTCGGAACGGGGGCGCCGCTCCTCGTCCCGCCCGGCGTCCGCCTCCTCGGGCAGTTGGCGGGACGTTTCGCCGCGCTCGGTGCGGGCCGCGTCGGGCCACGCGGTGACGGCCGGCTCGGTCGGCCGTGCGCCGGGCCACGGGCGTACGGGGCGCGTCGCGGCGCCGTGCACGGGGCGCGGGCCGGGGGTGCCGCCGTCGCGGAGGAGGGTGAACAGTTCGTCCGCGGCGGGGCGGGACTTCTGGTGCTTCTCCAGGCAGAGACGGACGAAGGGCAGCAGTTCGTCCGGGACGCCGGTGAGGTCGGGCTCGCCCTCGACGACCCGCAGGGCCGTCTCGTACGGACTGGGACTGTCGAAGGGTCCGCGGCAGGTGGCGGCGTAGGTGAGGACCGAGCCGAGGGAGAACATGTCGGCGGCCGGGCCGACGTCCTGGGGAGAGGCGAACTGCTCGGGGGACATGAAGGGCGGGGTGCCCATGACGCGGCCGGTCTGGGTGAGGACGTCGGAGGCGGCGAACTCGGCGGCACGGGAGATGCCGAAGTCGATGACGCGGGGGCCGTCCTCGGCGAGCATCACGTTGGCCGGCTTGAGGTCGCGGTGGACGACCCCGGCGCGGTGGATGTCGCGCAGCGCCTCGGCGAGGCCGGCGGCGAGGCCGCGCAGGCGGGGCAGCGGGAGCGGGCCCTGCTCGCGGACATGGGTGCCGAGGTCCGCGCCCGGTATGTAGAGGGTGGCCATCCAGGGATGCGTGGCGTCGGCGTCGGCGTCCACGACGGGCGCCGTGAAGGCGCCGCTGACCTGGCGGGCGGCGGCCACCTCGCGGCGGAAACGGGTGCGGAACTCGTCGTCGTCGGCGTACTGGCTGTGCACGACCTTGATCGCGAGGCGCCGGCCGGACGCCGAGCGGGCCAGGTAGACCACACCCATGCCGCCGGAGCCGAGGCGGTCCTCGATGCGGTAGCCGCCCACCTCCGCCGGGTCGGAATCGCGCAGCGCCATCCCGTACGTTCCCCCCGTCACGCACCGTCCTGTGGTCGGGGCGAGCGTAACCCGGCCCCGCACCGGGCCCGCAGCGCGGGGCGCGGCGGGGACCCCGCCGTCCCGGTCAGAAGCTGATGGAGTTGATGGTGTCCGCTATCGAGTTGAGGAACCGGTTGATGGACGGGGCCATGCCGGTCGAGGCGAGGAAGAAGCCGAAGAGGATCGCCACGATCGCAGGTCCCGCCTTGATGGAGCCCCCTCTCAGCAACACCACAAGGATGATCGCCAACAGCAGCACCACAGACAGTGAAATGGCCACAACTGATCACACCCTCGGTCGGTCCGCTCTCCCGGGCCGGAGACGCGACCCCGCGCACCCCCGCCAGAACCATCGTGCCACCAACGCGCCCGCGCTATGCGGCCCGTGACACATCGACCACACGCGTGTTGCCGCCAATCCTGTGCGCCGTCTGTCCGCGAGGGCCCAACCCCGGGGAGTCGCACGGCAATTCGACGGGCCACCCGCACAGGGAATTCATCCGAATCGTTTCCGTCTCCACACAACGCGTTCGCAGCTAATTCGAATTGCAGCCACAAGCCGGGCAACAGCCCCGCGAACCAGGGGTCAAGAGACCTGAAGCGGACATTCCACTGGAGTCGCCTGCTGGTCTTATGCGTCACTTAGTCCGGAAGTATCACGACAAACAAGGCCCAGTCGGTGCACGTGATCCGTCTCGGACGATGTGTCGGCCATCACGCCGACAGTGACGTCAACTCCCCGTAATCCGGGGTACCCGCAGCGAATAGCCAGGAATCACTTCCGGCGTTTTACGAATAGCTGCAGGGAACGCTAGGGTGCCTCAGATGTTCCACGCTGCCTCGTCCCCCGCACGCGCAGCGAGGTCCCGGATCGTCTCCCCGAGCTCCTGGTGGGAGGGTCTGTGACGAACTCGCTGCGACCGAACGGCGACCGCAGGGCGCCACTTCCCCCGGCACAGTCACCGGCCGACGGAGTGCCGAGCCCCCGCTCGCCGCAGAGCACGCAGAAGAAACAGAACGGCAAGCAGCGCGACGCGTTCTTCGACAACGCGAAGTACCTCGCGATCGTGCTGGTGGCCATGGGCCACGCCTGGGAGCCGCTCAAGGGCGACAGCCGGATACTCGAGGCGGCGTACCAGGTCGTCTACGCGTTCCACATGCCGGCGTTCATCATCATCTCCGGCTACTTCTCGCGCAGTTTCGACATGCGGCCCGACCGGCTGAAGCGCCTGATCACCGGCGTCGCCGTGCCGTACATCATCTTCGAGACGGCCTACCCGCTCTTCAAACGGTGGATCGACGACGACCCGGGGCAGGACATCAGCCTCCTCGACCCGTGGTACCTGACCTGGTTCCTGGTCGCGCTGTTCGTCTGGCGGCTGACCACCCCCATCTGGAACCTGGTGCGCTGGCCGCTGCCGCTCGCGCTGGGTCTCGCCATGCTGGCGACCGTCACCCCGGAGATCGGCGACGACCTGGACCTGCAGCGCGTCCTGCAGTTCCTGCCGTTCTTCGTGCTGGGCCTGGTCATGAAGCCCGAGCACTTCCACATGGTGCGCACACGTGGGGTACGGATCGCCTCGGTGCCCGTGTTCGCCGCCGCCCTGGCCTTCAGCTGGTGGGCGGTGCCGCGCATGAACACCGCGTGGTTCTACCACCGGGACGCCGCGCAGGAACTGGGCGCTCCGTGGTGGACCGGCCCGGTCATGGTGCTCGCCATGTTCGGCTGCTCCCTGGTGCTGACCGCCTGCTTCTTCGCCTGGGTGCCGCGCCGCCACATGTGGTTCACCGCGCTCGGCGCCGGCACGCTCTACGGCTACCTGCTGCACGGCTTCCTGGTGAAGGCCGGCGACTACCAGGGCTGGTTCGAGGCCTCCTGGCTGCACCATCCGACCGGTGAGATCCTCGTGACCGCCCTCGCGGCCGCCGTCGTGACGGTCCTGTGCACCAAGCCGGTGCAGCGCGTCTTCCGGTTCGCGATGGAGCCGAAGATGGCCTGGGCCTTCAAGCGGGACGCGGCCGAGCTGGCCCGCGAACGCCAGAGCGCCGAGCGGCGCGAACGCGAACGCGAACGCGAGAAGGTCAACGCCTGACCCTCCGACCGGGATTCATCCGACGAGACCGAGAAGCGCGCGCATCCGTGCGTACTTCTCGGTCAGTCGTTTCCGGGTCGCCTCGTCGAGGACCGCGAGCCGGGCCGGGTCCGCGTTGTGCGCCAGGTCCGACTCCTTCACCAGCAGCGCGCCGGGCGTGGCGAGGACCCGCGCGGCGTACGCCTCCGGCGGCTCCCCGGCCCGTTTGGTGACCGCGAGCACGATGTCCTTCGTACGGCTGCTCAGCGCGGCCTCGCGCAGCCACTCCGCGGAGAGGGCGTCGTCCTCGACCGCGTCGTGCAGCCAGGCCGCCGCGATCTGCTCCTCGTCACCGCCCCGCGCCCGTACGCCCTCCGCCACGGCCCGGAGGTGTTCGGCGTAGGGCCGTCCCGCCTTGTCGGTCTGGCCGGTGTGTGCGGCGCGGGCGGTGGCCTCGACCTGGGCCAGGGTCATCCGGGATGTCTCGGTCACCGCTCCAGTGTCTCCCCGCGCAGCGCCGCCCGGGCCGGCAGGGTGGCCGCGGCCGTGCCGAGGACGAGGACCGCGGCGGCGAACGAGCCGTAGACGAGCGGCGGGATGTACGGCCCCTGACCCGTCAGGCCCCTCGTCATCGGGACGAGGGTGGCCAGGGCGATCGCCGTGCCGAGCGCGATGCCCGCGACGGCGACCAGCAGCGCTTCCCAGCGGACCATGCGCAGGACCTGGCGGCGGGTGGAGCCGAGCAGACGGAGCGTGCCGAGTTCGCCGCGGCGGTCCAGGACCGTCATCACCAGGGTGTTGACGGCGGCGACGGCCGCGAAGCCGCCGAGGACGGCCGCCATGACCGTGTTCGCCCAGGCGTTGAGCTCGCGGTCGAGGGACTGGGCGGTGGTGTGGTCGGCGCGGTCCATGACGCGGCCGAGCGGGGCGAGCGCCTTCGCCGTGCCGCCCTTGACCCACAGTTCGGTGTCGAAGGACGAACTGACGTGGCGGGCCAGGTCGGTGCGGTGGAAGGTGACCTGGGACAGGCCCATGCCGCGTCCGTACGTCGCCGCCACCAGCGGGGTGGCCCTGGTGCCGTCGGGCAGGTGGAGGCGGATGCGGTCGCCGACGCCGACACCCGCGTTCTCGGCGACGGACGCGTCCAGGGCGATCTCGCCCGGCTTCAGCGACAGCCGGCCCTTCTCGACGTCCAGGTCCTGCACGGCGGCAAGGTCGCGGGCCGAACCCGTGACGCCCTGGGCGGAGACCGGGGTCAGGGCGCCCGAGGCCCGGACGAGAACGGACGTCCTCAGCAGCCCCACGGCCGCGGTGACCTCGGGTGTGCGCCCGGCCCGTCGGACCGCGTCCGGCGGCAGGGCGCCCCCGTCGGCCGTGACGACGTGGTCGGCGACGATGCCCGACCGCTGCTGCTGCGCGGTGGCCCGGTCCTCGCTGGTGTGCAGGAAGACCAGCACGGAGGAGAACGCCATGGCGAGCACGATCGGGGTGATCGCGGAGGCCAGACGCCGTGCGTTGGTACGGGAGTTGGCCGCGGCGAGGACGGCGGGTGCGCCGGCGCCGCGCAGCGGGAGCCCGAGCAGGGACGCGCAGGCGCGGGCGATCAGTGGCCCCAGCAGGGCGACGGCCAGCATGAACAGCATGACCACACCGAGGGCGGCGTTGACCGCGTCCTCGCCCGTCTCCGACGCGGCCAGGCCCGCACACACGAAGCCGCCGACCGCCGCCGCCACGCCGAGGGGGGTGCGGATCCAGCCCGGGCGCAGCCGCTCCACGGAGGCCTCGCTCAGCGCCTGGCCCGGCTTGATGCGTGAACTGCGGTGCGCGGCCATGTATCCGGCGAGCAGGGCGGTGGCCAGGACCGTCCCGGTCGTGACGGTCAGGGGGATCCAGGAGACGGCGAGATCGACGGGTTCCGGTACGGCTCCCTTGTCCTTCAACTGGCCGAACCACCAAGCGGCCAGGGCCATTCCGGGCAGGCAGCCGAGAGCGCCGGCGACGGGCGCGACGAGCAGCGCCTCGGTGGCGACGGTGCGGCGGATCTGGCGCGGGGTGGTGCCGATGGCGCGGAGCAGGGCGAACTCGCGGGCTCGGCGGCCGATCGCGAGGGCGACGGTGCCGGCGGCGGTGAAGACGGCGACCATGGTGGCGACGCCGCCGAAGGAGCCGCCGATTCCGGTCAGGACCTCCCGGGCTTCGGTGAGGGCGGGGTCCTCCACCGTGCCCCGGTCGTCGCCCGTGTGGATCTCGGCCCGGTCGCCCAGGGCGTGGGCGAGGCGGGATGAGAGGGCCGCCGTGCCGACGCCGGGGGCGGGGAGGACCGCGATGGCGTCGACGCGATGGGGGTGGCCGGAGACGCGGACGGCTTCGGCGTCGCTGAACCACACCGTGCCCTGAGCGGCGGCGGTTCCGGAGACTCGGTAGGTGCGGGGGCCGTCGGGGAGGGTGAGGGTGACGGTGTCGCCGGCCGGGCGTGATGTGCCGGGGGCGAGGACGACCTCGCCGGGGCCGGGGGCGCGGCCGCTCGTGAGACGTTCGCCGGTGAAGGCGGTGGAGCCCCAGCCGTGTGCGGTGAGCGTCCCCTCGGGCGTGAGCACCGGGAAGGTGACGTCGGGGATCGCCGCCCGTACTCCCGGCACCGCGGCGGCCTTCGCGACCAGGGAGTCCTTCAGGCGCGCCCGGTCCGGCACCACGCCGCCCTCCTCGGGGTTCCCCGCCCGCTGCCCTGCCGCGGCCACCGCGGGGGCGTGCGCGTAGCGCTCGGGAGGGACCGTGGCGCGTACGCCCGTCTCCAGGAGGATGCCGCAGGCCGACACGATCGTGGCGGCCAGGACGAGGGCCACGAAGGTGCCGACGCACGCGGCGGGACGGAACCGGAGGGCCGCGCGGGCCAGGCCGTTGGGGGCGAGCATCAGGCTGCCGCCTTCGCGTGGGCGCGCGGGACGGCCAGGGAGGTCATCCGGGCGGCGATGCGGTCGGCGTGGGCGCGGCGGAGGTGGACGTGGTCGCGGCCGGGGTCGTCGCTGTCACGGTGGCCGTGACCGAGGTGGTCGCCGCCACGGTGGCCGTGGCCCAGGTGGTCGCTGCCGCGATGGCCGTGGCCGAGGTGGTCGCCGCCGGCGGTGTCGTCGCGGTCCAGGTGGTCGACGATCTCGCCGTCCGAGAGGAACAGCACGCGGTCGGTCCAGGCCGCGGCCGCCGGGTCGTGGGTGACCATGACGACCGTGGCGCCGTGCGTGTCGACGGCCTCGCGCAGGAGGGCGAGGATCTCCGTGGCCGTGGTGGTGTCCAGCGCACCCGTCGGTTCGTCCGCGAAGACGACGTCGGGGCGGGTGACCAGGGCGCGGGCGATGGCCACCCGCTGCTGCTGACCGCCGGACAACTGGCCCGGGCGGCGGCGGGCCTTGTCCGCGAGGCCGACCTGGTCCAGCACCTCGGCGGCGCGGCGGCGGTCGGGGCGGTGGCCGGCCAGCCGCAACGGGAGGACGACGTTCTGCTCGACCGTGAGGGACGGCAGCAGGTTGAAGGCCTGGAAGACGAAGCCGATGCGGGTGCGGCGCAGGGCGGTGAGCTCGTTCTCCTTCATGCCGGTGATCTCCGTGCCGCCGAGGCGGACCGTGCCGGCCGTGGGACGGTCGAGGCCCGCCGCGCACTGGAGGAACGTGGACTTGCCGGAACCCGAGGGGCCCATCACCGCGGTGCAACTGCCGTGCCGGAGGGTGAGGTCGATGCCGCGCAGAGCGTGCACGGCGGTGCCGCCGCGGCCGTAGCGCTTGCGGACGCCGTGCAGTTCCACGGCCCAGTCGCCTGACATGTGTGTCCTTCCGGATCCGAGTCGTTCGCACCGATGCGCCGGTGTGTGTCTCGAACGTACGGAGCCGGAGGCCGGCCGGGCCATGAGGACGACCGCCGGACCCACCTGGGGAAAACCCCACCTCAGCGGGTGGCGGCGGCCGTCGGGCCCTCTCGGCAGATCAGCAGCAGGGCCCGGTCGTCGTTGACGTCCTTGGCCACGGCCTCGATGAGGTGCCAGGCGGCGCCGTGGAAGCCGCCGGCCACATAGCGGTCGGCCTCGCCGGTGAGACGGTCGATGCCCTCGACGATGTCACGGTCGGCGGTCTCCACCAGGCCGTCCGTGAACAGCATCAGCACGTCCCCGGGCCGCAGTGTGCCCTTCACCGGGTCGAACTGGGCACCGTCGTACACCCCGAGCAGCGGCCCCTCTGCCGTCTTCTCCTCCCAGCGGCCGCTGCCGGCGCTGAGCTGGAGGCCCGGCGGGTGGCCGGCGGAGTAGAGCTCGTAGTCGCCGGAGTCCAGGTCGAGGACCAGGTGGATGGAGGTGGCGAAGCCCTCGTCCCAGTCCTGGCGCAGGAGGTAGCCGTTGGCGGCCGGAAGGAAGGCGTGCGGCGGGAGTGAGCCGAGCAGGCCGCCGAACGCGCCGGACAGCAGCAGGGCGCGGGAGCCGGCGTCCATGCCCTTGCCGGAGACGTCGGTGAGGACGACTTCGAGCGTACGGCCGCCGTTGGTGCGAGCCGCGACCACGAAGTCGCCCGAGAAGGACTGGCCGCCCGCCGGGCGCAGGGCCATCTCCCGGTGCCAGCCGTCCGGCAGGTCGGGCAGCTTGCTCTGCACCCGGATGCGTTCGCGCAGGTCGAAGAGCATGGTGCCGCCGCGCCGCCAGGGCACACCGACCCGGCTGCGGAACTGGGCCAGGAGCAGCCCGAAGAAGCCGCAGGCCGCGACCACGAGCACGACGCCCGGGGTGACCCTCGACGGGCCCTCCGTGTACGGGCCGAGCTGCACCGACTCCACGATCAGCGCCGTGGCCGCCGCCGCGTACAGGCCGAGCAGGCTCGCCGGGCGCAGCAGCAGGCCGCCCACGACGACGGGCAGGACCAGTGCGGCCGGTGAGAACCACACCGAGTTCGCCAGTGTGGCCGACGCGATCAAGGGAACCATCAGGAGCAGACCGGCCAGGGCGATCCAGTCCGAGCCGTTGCCGCGGAAGTAGTCCACGGCGGCGCGGCGCACGCCGACGCGGACCCGGTGCCACTGCTTCTTCAACCGGGCCGTGAACGTCTCGGCTTCCGCGCGCCGCTCTCGTCCTGATGCCATTAGTTCGGGACCCTATCCATCGGACCAGCCGCTTGGCACGGGAGGTCCCACTTGTCCCCCGTCCGAGGGCCGACTTCACAGTGAACTTCACAGCGCGCCGCCCTGCCGCAAGCCGGGAGTAATTTCCTCGCTCGTCCCGCATTGCCCTGGTAGGCATGGCTCATGGGAACTGACGCGAACGGTCTTTCGCCCGGCTTGCGGATACTGCGGCGGGACGATTGGGACAAGTGGTACGGCACCCTGCTCCGGGGCTTCGGAGGGGTGCCGGAGTCCGCCGAGGAGCAGGAACTGTGGAACTCGCTGACCGAGTTCGACCGTTCGCTCGGCATCTGGGACGGGGACGAGTGCGTGGGCACGGCCGGGGCGTTCAGCTTCCGGCTGACCGTGCCCGGCGGCGCGTCCCTGCCGGTCGCGGGGGTCACGATGGTCAGCGTGGCCGCCACACATCGGCGGCGCGGGCTGCTCACGTCGATGATGCGGCGGCAGCTGGACGACGTACGCGCCTGGGGTGAGCCGCTGGCGGTCCTCACCGCGTCCGAGCCCGCGATCTACGGGCGGTTCGGATACGGCAACGCGACCGTGTCGTTGACCGCCGAGATCGACACGACCCGGGTAGGGCTGTCGGTGCCGGACGGTACGGATGACGTACGGGTGCGGTACGCGGTGCCCGCCGATGTGCTCGACGTGTGCGAGGCGGTGTACGCCCGGCTGGTTCCGGCCCGGCCCGGGATGCTGGCCCGGCGGCCCGGCTGGGAGCGGCTCGGGGTGCTCGACCCGGCGAGCGAGCGGGAGGGGGCCTCCCCCCTGCAGTGCGTGCTCGCCGAGCGGGACGGGGAGACCGTCGGGTACGCGCGGTACCGCGTCAAGCCCGAGTGGGAGCTGTCGGGGTCCAACGGCACGGTGATCGTGGAGGAGTTGGCGGGGCTGGAACCCGCCGCGGACGCCGCGTTGTGGCGGTTCCTGTTCGGGATCGACCTGACGTCGAAGGTGACCGTGCGGGGGCGTCCGGTGGACGACACGTGGCAGTACCTGGTGTCCGACCCGCGGCGGTGCCATCCGCGGGTGCGGGACTCGTTGTACGTGCGGCCGGTGGAGGTGGGGGCCGCGCTGGAGGCGCGCACGTATCAGACGCCGGTGGACGTGGTGTTCGAGGTGGAGGACGCGTTCTGCCCCTGGAACGCCGGGCGTTGGCGGCTGAGCGGGGACATGAAGGGCGCGTCCTGCGAGCGTACGACGGATGCGGCGGATGTCGCCCTGTCGGTACGGGAGTTGGGCGCGGCGTATCTCGGGGGCGTGTCGCTGGCCGCGCTGGGCGCGGCCGGGCGGGTGCGGGAGCTTCGGCCCGGGGCGCTGGCGGAGGCGTCGCTCGGGTTCGGGGTGGGTGTGCCGCCGTGGTTGCCGCACGGGTTCTGACGCCCGGGCTCTCCTCGGGGGTGCCCGGGCCGTTTCAGGGGCGTTGGCAGACCGGGCACCAGAAGAGGTTGCGGGCGGCCAGGTCGGCGGTGCGGATCTCGCCGCCGCAGATGTGGCAGGGCAGGGCTGCCCTGCGGTAGACGTACACCTCGCCGCCGTGGTCGTCCACGCGGGGCGGGCGGCTCATCGCCTCCGGGGTGTGTTCCGGGCGGACGGTGTCGATGCGGTTGTTGCGGACGCCCTCGCGCATGAGGTCGACGAGGTCGGTCCAGATCGCGTGCCACTCGGTGGGGGTGATGTCCTTGCCGGCGCGGTACGGGTCGATGCGGTGCCGGAAGAGGACCTCGGCGCGATAGACGTTTCCGACACCGGCGATGACCTTCTGGTCCATGAGGAGGGCGGCGATCGTCGTACGGCTGCGGGTGATGCGGTGGTACGCGGTGTCCGGGTCGGCGTCGTCGCGGAGGGGGTCGGGGCCGAGGCGGTCGTGTATCGCCTGCTTCTCCGGGGGCGTGATGAGGGCGCAGGTGGTGGGACCCCGGAGGTCCACGTAGGTGGTGTCGTTCGCGACGCGGAGCCGGACGGTCTCGGTGGGGGGCGGTTCGGGGGCCGGGCCGAAGGTGACCTTGCCGAAGAGGCCGAGGTGGATGTGGATCCAGTCGGTGTCGCGGAAGCCCAGGAAGAGGTGCTTGCCATGGGCTTCCGTGTGGGTGAGTTCCGAGCCGGTGAGGAGGGTGGCGGCGGCGGTGAACTTGCCCTGGGGGCTGGTGGTGCGGGGTCTCGTGCCGAGGAAGGCGGCGGCGTAGTCCTGGGCGAGGCGGTGGATGGTGTGGCCTTCCGGCACGGGTTCTCCTTGTGATCGTCGCCCTTTGCCCACTCGGCTCGGTTTCTCGAGAGGCTGCTCCGACCCGAACCCCAGCAGGACTCCGGCCCCATGGCCTCACGGGGCTCCGGCCTCCGCAGGGCCAGGCCCTCCGTAGACGGCAGAGGCCGGGTCCCCGGCGGGGTGGGCGCTCCGCCCCGAGTTCGGCTCGGGGGCCGGGCCCGGGCCCCTGCCGCAAGGCTCGGGTAGCGGGCCCCGCGCGCGATGCGGATGAAGACCCGGCCACCCGACCCCCGCGGGGTCGGGTGGCCGGGGCGCGCTCTCGGCGCCCCGGGGTGCCGGGGCGCCCGAAGAGCTACTGCTGCGGGTGGTGCGGCGGGATCGGGGGCAGGTCGCCGGTGGTTTCGTAGGCCGACAGCATGTCGATCCGGCGGATGTGACGTTCGTCACCGGAGAACGGCGTGGCGAGGAAGGTCTCCACGAACTTCGTCGCCTCGTCCTGCGAGTGCATGCGCGCGCCCACCGCGACGACGTTCGCGTTGTTGTGCTGGCGGCCCAGGGACGCCGTCTCCTCGCTCCACGCGAGGGCCGCACGGACGCCCTTGACCTTGTTCGCGGCGATCTGCTCGCCGTTGCCCGAGCCGCCGATGACGACGCCGAGGGCGTCGGGGTCCGCTGCCGTGCGCTCCGCCGCCCGGAGGCAGAAGGGCGGGTAGTCGTCCTGGGCGTCGTAGATGTGCGGGCCGCAGTCGACGGGGTCGTGACCCGCCTCCTTCAGCCACTCGACGAGGTGGTTCTTGAGTTCGTAGCCCGCATGGTCCGAGCCGAGGTACACGCGCATGGGACGAGTGTGACACGGGTGTTTCGGGGAAGGCGCGCGGGGTGGCGCTCATGAAAACCCGAGGCGAATGTGAGCCGCATTACTGAACCTCAGGAAAACCTCAAGTAACAATCTGGATTCAAAGGTTCTCCTATTCGTTCGCCTCCGATTCACTGGACCGGCTCGTACACCGCTCGTACGAGCCCCCCGTACACCGGCATGCCGCGAAACACCCCTTTCGTGCGGCTCGCTCGGTTCCGTACGGAAGTACAGCTCCCCGGCGCAAAGGAAATCCGTTCCATGACCTCGCAGCCGACCATGAACAAGACCGGAAACGACCCCGGAGGGCCCGGAGAACCCGGAGCCGAGGGCTCCGGGCTGCAGGCCGGACTCAAGAACCGGCATCTCTCGATGATCGCCATCGGCGGTGTCATCGGCGCCGGACTCTTCGTGGGGTCCAGCTCCGGTATCGCCACCGCCGGGCCCGGCATCCTGCTGTCGTACGCCCTCGTCGGCACGCTCGTGGTGCTGGTGATGCGGATGCTCGGTGAGATGTCGGCCGCGAACCCCACCTCGGGTTCCTTCTCCGCGCACGCCGACCGGGCGCTGGGGTCCTGGGCCGGTTTCTCCATCGGCTGGCTGTACTGGTTCTTCTGGGTCGTCGTGCTCGCCGTCGAAGCGACCGCGGGAGCCGTGATCCTCGAGGGGTGGATACCGGCCGTGCCCCAATGGGGCTGGGCCCTGATCGTGATGCTGGTGCTGACCGCCACGAACCTGGTCTCCGTCGGCTCCTACGGCGAGTTCGAGTTCTGGTTCGCGGGCATCAAGGTCGTCGCCATCGCCGCGTTCATCATCGTCGGCGGGCTGGCCGTCTTCGGGCTGCTGCCGGGTGTGGACAGCGAGCAGGCCGGGCTGAGCAACCTCACCGCGCACGGCGGCTTCCTGCCCAACGGGGCCGGCGCCATCCTCACCGGTGTGCTGCTCGTCGTCTTCTCCTTCATGGGCAGCGAGATCGCCACCCTGGCCGCCGGTGAGTCCGAGAACCCGCAGCAGGCCGTCACCAAGGCCACCAACAGCATCATCTGGCGTGTCGCCGTCTTCTACCTCGGCTCGATCGCCGTCGTCGTGTGCCTGCTCCCCTGGGACAGCAAGTCCATCGCCAAGGACGGCTCCTACGTCGCCGCGCTCGACTCCCTCGGCATCGCGCACGCCGGTCAGATCATGAACTTCATCGTGCTGACCTCGGTGCTGTCCTGTCTCAACTCCGGTCTCTACACCGCCTCCCGCATGGCCTTCTCCCTCGGCCAGCGCGGCGACGCGCCGAAGGCCTTCGCCCGCACGACCTCCAACGGCGTGCCGCGCACGGCGATCCTGGCCTCCGTCGCCTTCGGCTTCGTGGCCGTCTTCTTCAACTACAAGTTCCCGGACTCCGTCTTCCTCTTCCTCGTGAACTCCAGTGGCGCGGTCGCCCTGTTCGTGTGGCTGGTGATCTGCTTCTCCCAGCTGCGCATGCGGAAGATCATCAAGGCCGAGGCGCCCGAGAAGCTCGTGGTGAAGATGTGGCTGTACCCGTATCTGACCTGGGCGACCGCCGCGCTGATCGTGTTCATCCTCGGCTACATGCTCACCGACACCGAGCACGACGGGCGCCAGACCATCCTGCTGTCGCTGCTCGTCGCGGCCGTGGTGCTCGTCATCGCCTTCGTGAAGAAGGGGGTGCGCGGGGGACGTCCGGCCGCCGGTGCCCCGCAGACCCAGGGTGAGGAGCGCAGCGAGGTGTCGGCCGGCTGATCCTCCGGCCGCTCGCCGTTCGTCGTGAACGGGGGCCTGTGGGGCGTGCAACCGCACGCCCCACAGGCCCCTTTCATGTGCCTACAGCACCGTGAAGCTGTCCTTCACCTTCTCGTAGGTGGCGAGTGCCTCCTGCTCGATCCCGGCCTCGTACCACGTGTTGACCTGGTACGACTTGCCGGTCACGTTGAAGCCGAGCAGGCGGGCGTGCCAGTGGACGCCCTTCAGCGTGAACGTGTACTCCCAGACCACCGCCGGGTGTCCGCGGAACGTCGTCTCCTCCAGGCGGACCTTGCGGTAGTCCTGGCCCTGGTGGGCGTTGCGCTCCGAGGTCTGCCAGGTCTCCAGCAGGTCGCCGCGGGCCAGGGAGGACTTGCCGACCAGTTCCTGGGATCCGTCCGGGGAGGTGTAGTGCACCTCCGCGCCCGTCTTCACGTCCCGCCGCCAGCCGTGGGGCGTCGCCCAGGCGAACCCGCCGGCCTCCCGGTGCGTGCCGGGCGGCAGGGTCTGCGGCCGGGTGGTGCCCTCGACGGTGGGCGAGGAGGTGGTGTCCCCGGATCCCCCGGTGGCGGCCGGCGCGGATGCCGAGGAGCCCGCGTGGGGAGTGTCGTCCCCGTCCGGTGAGCCCGATGACGTCGCCAGCAGGATTCCCACGATCGTGCCGGCCGTGGCGAGGGTGGCTGCCGCGGCGGTGAGCACCGTACGGCGACGGGGGCGGGAGCGGGGTGCGGCCGGGGCGGGCGGCCCGGGGAGTTCGCCGGGCGGCATGGGCAGGGGTGCGGGGTGGGGGCGGTGCTCGGTCTCCGCCTGGGCGCGGGTGAGGGAGTCGGGGCTCGGGCGGTGGGTGGCGCCACCGGTCCGGCCTTCGGAACGGGCCGTCACCGGCTGGATCGTCGCGCCGGCTTCCGTGGCTTCCGCGACGTCCCCGGCTTCCCCGGGCGCGGGTCGGCGAGGGTCCCGTGGTGCCGGGGTACGGACTGGAGTGGGTGAGTCGTGAGGGGGCGTGGGGAGAGGTGTCCGCGACTGCGGCTCAGGGCCCGGTGGTCGTCCCCCGAGGGTTTCCGACGCGGCGGCGGGCACGGGCCACGCGCCCGGAGCGGAAACGCCGTCCGACGCGAGCCTCGCTTCCGGCTCCTCCTCCGGTGCCCCTCCCCCTTCCGGCTCCCCTTCCCCTGCCGGTTCCGAGCCCCCCAGCCCCACCGCGACCGTCGGCGTCGGTGCCTGCGCCGGATACGCCACCGGCTCCAGCGCCGTTTCCAAGGCCTCCAGGTCCGGTCGGGCAGAAGGTTCCTTCGCCAGCAGGGACGTCAGGATGTCCCGCAACGGGCCCGACGAGGCGGGGAGTTCAGGCTCCTCGTACAGAACCGCGTGCAGGGTCGCCAGTGTGGTGTCCCGGGAGAACGGGGAACGGCCGCCCAGGGCCGCGCAGAGGGTCGCGCCGAGGGACCAGATGTCGGACGGCGGGCCCTGGGGGCGGCCGGAGATGCGCTCGGGGGCCATGTAGTCGGGCGAGCCGACCAGCATGCCGACCATCGTGAGCGCCTTGGCGTCCTGGATCGCGGCGATGCCGAAGTCGGTGAGGACGACGCGTCGTCCGTGGCCGGAACCGGTGCCGTTGCCGCGCGGGGATCCGGCCACCCCGTTCGCGTGCTCCACGAGCACGTTTCCGGGCTTGATGTCGCGGTGCAGTACGCCGCGTTCATGCACCTGCCGCAGTGCCGCGACCAGACCGAGTCCGATGCGGGCCGTGTCGCCGGGGCTCAGCGGGCCCGACTCCGCGAGGATCCGTTCGAGGGAGCGGCCCGTCACCAACTCCATGACGATCCACAGCCGTTCGCCTTCGTCGACCACGTCGTAGACCCGGACGACGTTGGGATGGTCGATCCGGGCCGTGGCCCTGGCTTCACGCAGGGTCCGTTCACGGCGGGTCCTGCTGTCCTCCGCGTCGAGACCGTCGATCCGCATTTCCTTGACGGCGACCTGCCGGTCGAGTATTTCGTCGGCGGCTCGCCACACCCGCCCCATTCCCCCCTGGCCGATACTTTCGACCAACCGATAGCGTCCCGTCACCAATACCCCTGGAACACCGCCGCTGTTCGTATTCCCCGGCAATCCGCTGCACCCCCTCCACGACGCCGCGACCGACTCCAGTGAAACACAATGGTCACACTTCGTGCCGCACCAGGATAGTGCGGCGAAATCTTGTGGTACCTCTTTCAGTGCTGCGAATTCAGGCGCGGCACTGGGGGACGGAAGGGGGGCGAACATGAGTTCTCGTCACACGACAGCGGTCGCCGTATCGCTGGTCATGGCATCTTTCTCGGCGGTGTTGATCCTTTCCGGCACGGCCGGTGCACAGGGCGAGGGACCCGCAAGCGGCAAGGGGGGAAAGGCGGTTGACGCGGCACCGGCAGGGGTGAAGCTCACGACGACACTGCCCGGGAAGATCTCGGTCGACAACGATTCCGAAAAGACGGCGATTACCGCCACGGTGAAGAACGAGGGGAGCAAGGACAGCGGGAAGATCAGGCTGTTGGTCGTCGGTTTCGACGGGCTGGTGGTCAAGGGGGTCGAAGGGTGTTCGGCGATACCCGAGAAGGGACTTCCGGAGGGTTCGAACAGCGGATTCGCATGCCCGATCGACAATCTCGCGGCCGGTAAGTCCAAGTCGTACGCCGTCGACGCGACGTTCGACCTCGGCAAGACCGGGAAGATCTGTCTGCCCGTGCAGACGGGCGACGGGAAGAAGACCTTCTGGCAGCAGGGCCCGGTGCCGTTCGGCACGAACAACCCGTCGCCGGACGCCCCGGCCACGCCCCTGCTGCTCGGCACCGACAACGAGCCGGCGGGCCCGGGCGGCAAGGAGCTGCCGAAGACCGGTCCGGCCCGTGATCTGCTGCCGCTGGGCGCGGCCGGCGCGTCGCTGCTCGCTGCGGGCGTGGCCGGATTGTGGTGGTCGCAGCGGCGGCGCCCGGGTGTTCAGGAGGGCTGAACCGGCCGTCTGGTTGCGCGCGTACGCGGAGAGACCCGCCGAGGGGCAGTACGCAGAAGAGGCCCTGCCGAGGGCAGTACGCAAAGAGGCCCGCCGGGGGCAGCACGCCCCGGCGGGCCTCTCCGCAACGCCTGTGATGTC
This sequence comes from Streptomyces luteogriseus, assembly GCF_014205055.1. NCBI lineage: Bacteria > Bacillati > Actinomycetota > Actinomycetes > Kitasatosporales > Streptomycetaceae > Streptomyces > Streptomyces luteogriseus. The sequence goes on along the minus strand of NZ_JACHMS010000001.1, from coordinate 5,740,917 downwards.
AGCGCTTGTTCGCGAACTTCCAGGCCGTCGGCAGGGCGCCCATGGCCAGGGCGGCCTTCAGCGCGTCACCGATGAGGAACGGCGTGAGGCCGGCCGCGATCGCGGCGGTGGCGGACATGCCGGTGGCGAGGGCCAGGTAGGGCACGCCGACGGCGTAGATGATCGCCTCGCCCACCAGCATCGTGCCGGCCGTGCGCAGCACCGAGCGGTCGGCGCCGCGGCGGGCCAGGGCGCCGACGACGGTGGAGGCGAGGATCATGCCGAGGATGTAGCCGAAGGAGGGGAGGACGCCCGAGGTGCCCTGCGCGAACCACGGCACGCCCGCGATGCCCGCCACGGCGTACAGCGCGAGCGCGAGGAAGCCGCGGCCGGCGCCGAGGGACGTGCCGACGAGCAGCGCGGCGAAGGTCTGGCCGGTCACCGGCACCGGGGAGCCCGGCACGGGCACGGAGATCTGGGCGGCGAGGCCGGTGAGCGCGGCGCCGCCGAGCACGAGGGCCGCGTCCCGGACTCGGGAGGCGGGGAGCAGGTCGGCGAGGACCTGTCCGATGGGGGTCCCCCCTGAACGAGCGGAGTCGAGCTCTTGGGGGAGGGCGGGTGTGGCGGCAGCGGTGCTCATGGGGACTCCGCGAGGGTGAGGGCCGGTCGGGACACCGTGACGCTATCCCAGCGCCCTCGCCCTGATCACCGTCAGCCGTCCACAAAGGGCGGGACCGGCCGTTGGTCGGCTTCGAACAAAGGGTGCGGGTTACAGCGAGTCAGGCGTGATGCCGGTCACGGTGATGAGGTGCCGTGCGGCACGGGAGCCGGAAGTCAGGCCTCTGTAGGTTTCCCCCAAAGGCACCGGGGTGGCCGTCTCGCCCGTCGGTCGCCGTCTGGGCAGTGTGGGGCTGTTTTGCTAGCGTCGCGAACATGGTTGCCCAGGCCCGGTACTTCTCGTCGCGTCGCTATGTCGACCTGCGACGCCAGGGCACGGCCACCTGTCGCCGCCCTCGGTGAGGCGGGGCGGAGGGATCCGGCCCGCCGATCCAGACGGCGCAGTGTCGGACCGGCCTCCAGGAAGATTCCCATGCCCCGTACCGCGGCTCCCCTTCTGACGTCCCCCATCCCCCGTGTCGCCGACAGCGACCGGCGCCGCACCAGCGCGAGCGTCGTCCTGCGGTCCGTGCTGGAGCACGGACCGGTCGCGCGCAGCACCATCGCCCGGCTGACCGGCCTGTCGCCCGCGTCGGTGACCGACTACTGCGCCCGGTTCAGCGAGTTGGGACTCATCCGCGAATCCACCGTGCCGCGGCGGTCCAAGGGTGTGGGGCGGCCGCATCTGCCGGTCGACCTGGACGACACCCGGTTCGTGGTGGGCGGGGTGCATGTGGCGGTGCCGTACACCACGGTCGCGCTGCTGGACCTGCGCGGACGGGTCGTGGCCCGGAGCGAGTTGCGGCACAAGGGCACCGAGCCCGCCCGGGTGCTGGCCCGGGCGGCCGACGCGCTGGTGGCGCTGCTCGCCGGTGCTCCCGGCAGCAGGGTGCTGGGGGTCGGGTTCGCCGCGGGCGGCTGGGTGGACCGGGACTCGGGCACCGTCGTGGAGCATCCGCTGCTGGGCTGGCGCGAGGTGCCGGTGCGGGAGCTGCTCGGGGCCCGCACCGGACTGCCGGTCCATGTGGACGGGCACGCGCGGGCGTTGGTGAACGCGGAGCGGCTGTTCGGGCGCGTGCGGGGCAGCGGCAGTGTGCTGCACCTGTTCGCGGGCCACATGGTCGACGCGGCGTTCACCACCCATGACGAGGTGCACCACGGGCCGCGCTCCCAGGCGGGGACGATCGCCCATCTGCCGGTGCCGGGCGGCACGGAGCCCTGCGACTGCGGCCGGGTGGGGTGCCTCCAGGTCGAGCTGAGCGAGGCGACCCTGTGCCGGCGGGCCCGTGAGGCGGGCGTCGTCGACGGGGTGAACCCGATGCAGGTGGTCGGTGCGGCGGCGGCCGGTGACCCGGTCGCCGCGGGGCTGCTGCGGGAGCGGTCGCGGCGGGTGGGCCGTGCGGTGGGGTTGCTGCTCGATGTGCTCAACCCGGAGCGGGTGGTCGTGACGGAGATCGGGGCCATGCACCGGGAGGACTGTCTGGCCGCGCTGCGGGAGGAGGTCGGGGCGGATCGCGCCGCGACCGTCTCGCCGATCAGTTTCGCGGATTCCGTGCCGGCGGTGGCCGGTGGTTCGGTGGCCCTCGATGTCCTCTACCGGGATCCGCTGGCCGCGTCACCTGAGGCTATTTAATTCAGAAACTCGGAATGTTGACAGGCCAGGCCGCTGACCAGGAACATCCTGTTCATGAGCCCGCTCACGAGCTGTCGCACTCTCTGTTGCTGACCCGTTGACGCGCCCCCGGCGCCCCTTCACGGAGCGCCTTCTCCTTCCTTTGTGACATTCGCGTGAATTCCCTCGGCAGATCTTTTCCTGCCCGGAATTCCGCTCGCTGTGCCGTCTTCCATACCCAGGGAGCCTTCCATGCCCTCGTCCTCCGTTTCCGGTCCAGACCGGCGTCTGTTCCTGACCTCACTGCTCGGCGTGACGGCCGCGGCGGCCGGACTGAGCGGCTGCGCCGACAGCAGCGCGGCCGCCGACGAGACGGCCTCCGACGCTCCCCTGGCCTCCAAGGTCCCCGCGGGGACGAGCCTGAAGATCTCCTCGTACCAGAACGCGCAGCAACTCCAGTTCAAGCTGGCCGGGTTCCGCGATCTGCCGTTCAAGGTGTCCGACTGGCTGAACATCGGCGCGGGCCCCGATGTCATCAACGCCTTCCGCGCGAAGTCCCTGGAGGTGGCCAACAACGCCGGGATCCCGCCGATCCAGGCGCACTACCAGGGTTTCGACGCGAAGATCGTCGCGATCAACATCACCCGCAAGCCCAACTACCTCTTCGCCACCAAGCCCGGCAGCGACATCCGCCGGGTCTCCGACTTCCGGGGCAGGCGGCTCGCCTTCTCCCAGGGCCAGGCGCAGGGCGTCGTCCTGCTGCGGGCGCTGAAGAAGGCCGGGCTGGAGTACGACGACGTGAAACTGGTGCCGCTGACCAGCAACCAGTTCCTCACCGCCCTGCAGTCCGGGCAGGTGGACATCGCGCCGCTCGCCAACACCCAGGCGCCCGCGTATCTGACGCAGTACAAGTCGGCCCGGACCATCACCACGGACGTGGTCGACCTGCTCAGCCTGCTGTGGGCGCCGGTGTCGGTGCTGAACGACCGGGCGAAAGCCGCCGCGGTCGCCGCGTACGTCCCGTACTGGGCGAAGAGCCAGGTGTGGACCTACGAGCACCCCGACGAGTGGAACGAGCAGTTCTACGTCGGGACGCAGAACCTCACCCTCGCGCAGGCGAAGGCGGTCACCGCGCTGGCCAACAAGCCGCTGTTCCCGCCCCGCTGGGACGAGGCCATCAGGTGGGAGCAGGAGACCGCCGATCTGCTCGCGGAGGGCGGCTTCGTGAAGAAGTTCGACGTCTCGGAGCTGTTCGACCACCGCTTCGAGTCCCTCGCGGCCAAGGCCGTGCCCGCGGAGTACCGGAGGTGACCGCCGTGACCACGACCACGCACACGACGACCAGCACGAGCACCACGAACACGAACACGAGCACCACCGCACCGCTCGCTCCCCTCGCCGAGGAGGAGACGCGCCAGGTGCGCCGGCGACGGCGGCTGGCCCCCGGCAAGCGCCTGCCCGCCACCCGGCTCGTCGGTCCGGCCGCCGTGCTCGCGCTGTGGAGCGCCGCCTCAGCCGCCGGGCTGCTCGACCCGGGCGCGATCCCGGCTCCCTGGACGGTGCTGGAGACGGGCAGCCGGCTGTGGACGGCGGGCACGCTGCCCGACGACATCCTGACCTCGTTGCAGCGCGCGGCGACCGGCTTCTCGATCGGCCTGGTCGTGGGGATCCTGCTCGCGCTGGCGGCCGGGCTGACCCGGACCGGGGAGGCGTTGATCGACGGGACGGTGAACCTCAACCGGGCGATCCCGACCCTGGGCCTGATCCCGCTGTTCATCCTCTGGCTGGGCATCGGTGAGACCTTCAAGATCGCCATCATCGCGATCGTCGTCTACATCCCGATCTACCTCAACACGCACGCCGCGCTGTCCGGCATCGACAGCCGCTATGTCGAACTCGCCGAGGTGCAGGGGCTGTCGAAACTCCGGTTCACCCGGCAGGTCGTGATCCCCGGCGCCCTGCCCGGCTTCTTCGTCGGGCTGCGGCTCGGAGTCACCGGCTCCTGGCTGGGTCTGGTGGTGCTGGAGCAGATCAACGCCACCAGCGGCCTCGGCTACATGATGTTCCAGGCGCAGAACTACGGCCAGACGGACGTCATCCTCGTCGGCCTGGTCGTCTACGGCATCTTCGGCCTCATCTCCGACAGCGCGGTCCGTATCGTCGAACGGAGGGTGCTGTCATGGCGCCGCACACTGAGCAGCTGACCCGTCCCGCCGTCCAACTGCGCGGCCTGACACGGTCGTTCGAGGGGCGCACGGTCCTCGACGGCATCGACCTCGATCTGCCCGCCGGGCAGCTGACGGCCCTGCTCGGGCACAGCGGCTCCGGCAAGAGCACCCTGCTGCGGGCGATCGCCGGACTCGATCACGGCGTCACGGGATCCGGGCAACTCACCGCGCCCGAGCGGGTGTCGGTCGTCTTCCAGGACTCCCGGCTGCTGCCCTGGCGGCGGGTCCTCGACAACGTGCTGCTCGGCGCGGAGGGCAAGGACGCCGGCCGCAGGGGCCGCGCGGCACTGGAGGAGGTGGGGCTGAAGGGCCGCGAGCGGGCCTGGCCGGGCGAGCTGTCCGGCGGGGAGGCCCAGCGTGCCGCCCTGGCCCGGTCGCTCGTACGGGAGCCGGAACTGCTGCTGGCCGACGAGCCGTTCGGGGCGCTGGACGCGCTCACCCGGATCCGGATGCACGGCCTGCTCCGGGAGCTGTGGGAACGGCACCGGCCGTCGGTGCTGCTGGTCACCCATGACGTGGACGAGGCGATCGTGCTCGCCGACCGGGTGCTCGTCCTGGACAAGGGCCGGATCGGCCTCGACCTCACCATCGACCGCGCGCACCCGCGGTCGTACCGCGACCCCCTGCTCGGCGAGTACCGGGAGCGGCTGCTGGCCGCGCTCGGTGTCACGGAGGACCACCGATGACCAGACAGCTGCACCTCAACGCGTTCCTGATGAACACCGGCCACCACGAGGCGTCGTGGCGGCTGCCGGAGAGCGACCCGTACGCGCATGTGGACCTGGCGCACTACGTACGGCTCGCCCGGATCGCCGAGCGCGGCACGTTCGACTCGCTGTTCCTCGCCGACGGCCCACAGCTGTGGAACAACCTCGCCCAGCGGCCCGCCGGGGCGCTGGAGCCGATCACCCTGCTGACCGCGCTGGCGACGGCGACCGAGCACATCGGCCTGATCGCCACGGCCTCCACCTCGTACAACTCGCCGTACAACCTGGCCCGCAGGTTCGCCACGCTGGACCACCTCAGCGGCGGCCGGGCGGGCTGGAACATCGTCACGACCGCCGGTGCCGAGGCCGCCCGGAACTTCGGTCTGGACGCCGAACCGGCGCACGCCGAGCGGTACGCGCGGGCCGCCGAGTTCCTCGACGTGGCGCTGAAGCTGTGGGACAGCTGGGAGGACGACACGGTCGTCGCCGACAAGGCGGCGGGCGTGTGGGGCGACGACGCGAAGATCCACCCGCCCCGGCACCGGGGCCGGTACTTCAGCGTCGAAGGGGCGCTCAACGTGCCCCGCACACCCCAGGGTTACCCCCTGCTCGTGCAGGCCGGCTCCTCCGAGGACGGCAAGCGGTTCGCCGCGCGGTACGCGGAGGCCGTCTTCACCGCCCAGCAGACCATCGAGGACGCGCGGGCCTTCTACGCCGACCTCAAGGCCCGGACCGTCGCGGCCAGCCGGGACGCCGACCACATCAAGGTGCTGCCGGGCATCGTCCCGGTGATCGGCTCCACGGAGGCCGAGGCGCTGGCGAACGAGCGGATCCTGGAGGACCACATCGTGCACACGCACGGGGTGGACCGCCTGGAACGGCTGCTGCAACTGGCCCCGGGCACCCTGGAGCTGGACGGCCCCCTCCCCTCCGACCTGCCGCCGGAGAGCGCCGTCGAAGGCGCCAAGAGCCGCTACACGCTCGTCGTCGGGCTGGCCCGCCGCGAACGGCTCACCGTGCGGCAGCTGATCGGGCGGCTCGGCGGCGGGCGCGGGCACCTCACCTTCGCCGGTACGCCCGAACAGGTCGCCGACACCATCGGGCTGTGGTTCGAGTCGGGCGCCGCGGACGGCTTCAACATCATGCCCGCCGTACTGCCGTCCGGCCTGGAGACCTTCGTCGACCACGTCGTCCCGATCCTGCGCGCCCGCGGGCTGCTCCGCACCGAGTACGGCGACGCCCGCCGGACCCTGCGGGAGCGCTACGGCCTCCCCCGGCCCGCCAACCAGCACGTCATCGCCCCCGCTCTCGTCTGACCCCTCTTCCGGTTCTTCTGAAAGGAACCCGTCATGACCATCGAGATCCACAAGGTCACCGCGCACATCGGCGCCCGGGTCGGGGGCGTCGACCTCACCCGGCCCCTCGACCAGGAGACCTCCACCGCCCTGCGCGAGGCGCTCAACGTCCACAAGGCCCTGGTCTTCGACGCGGAGGGCCTGGACGACGCCGGCCAGCAGGCCTTCGTCCGCCACTTCGGGGACATCACCACCGCCCATCCGACGGTGTCCGCCGTCGACGGCGCCCCGAACGTGCTGCCCGTCGACAGCGAGGGCGGCCGGGCCGCCAACCACTGGCACACCGACGTCACCTTCGTGCTGAACCCGCCGCAGGCCACCAGCCTGCGCAGCATCACCGTTCCGCCCTACGGCGGCGAGACGCTGATCGCCAGCTCGGCCGCCGCCTACCGCAACCTGCCCGAGTCGCTGCGGAACCTCGCCGACACCCTGTGGGCCGAGCACACCAACGACTACGACTACGCCGTCCCCGAGGAGGACGTCGACGAGGAGCAGTCCGCCCGGCGCGCCCAGTTCACCTCGATCAAGTACCGCACGGTCCACCCCGTGGTGCGCGTCCACCCGCTGACCGGCGAGCGCGGGCTGTTCATCGGCGGCTTCGCCCAGCGGATCGTGGGCCTCTCGCCCGGCGAGTCCCGCAAGATCCTCGACCTGCTCCAGGCGTACGTCACCCGGCCGGAGAACGTCCTGCGCCACCGCTGGTCGCCGAACCAGCTCGTCCTGTTCGACAACCGCATCACCCAGCACTACGCCGTCGACAACTACGACGGCCGGCCCCGGCGCCTGCACCGGGTGACGGTCGCCGGGGACGTCCCGGTGGCGGTGGAGGGCAAGGAGAGCTACGTCATCGAGGGCGACGCCTCGCACTACTCACCGGTCGCCGCCTAGCCACACAGAGCGACGCGACCGTCCGGATGGTGGGATGCCTCTCCGTGTGAGCGGAGAGGCATCCGAGACTGGCGGCGTTTTTGCCCTCGTACGCCTCTCACGCACAGGACGAGCCGCGCCCATGCCCAGCAGCACCACCACAGGGACCCCGCCCAGCACGGACGGCACCTCCCTGTCCCACGGCCTGAAGCAGCGCCATCTGTCGATGATCGCCCTCGGCGGGGTGATCGGAGCCGGTCTGTTCGTCGGCTCCGGCGCCGGCATCGCCGCGGCCGGTCCGTCGATCGTGGTCGCCTACGCCCTGTCCGGTGTCCTCGTGATGCTGGTGATGCGGATGCTCGGCGAGATGTCGGCCGCGTATCCGTCGTCGGGGTCGTTCTCGGCGCACGCGGAGCGGGCGATCGGCCCCTGGGCCGGATTCACCGCCGGCTGGTCCTTCTGGGTGCTGCTCTGCACGGCCGTCGGCCTGGAGGGCATCGGCGCCGCGAAGATCGTCAGCGGCTGGCTGCCGGGCACGCCGGAGTGGGCGTGGGTCGCGCTGTTCATGGTCGTCTTCTGCGGCACGAACCTCGCGGCCGTGAAGAACTTCGGCGAGTTCGAGTTCTGGTTCGCGGCGCTGAAGGTCGGCGCGATCACCCTGTTCCTGGTGCTCGGCGTCCTGGCGATCCTCGGGATCCTGCCCGGCACGGACTCCCCCGGCGCGAGCCACCTCACGGACTTCCTGCCGAACGGCGGTGAGGGCCTGGTCATCGGCCTGCTCGCGTCGGTCTTCGCCTACGGCGGCCTGGAGACGGTCACCATCGCGGCGGCCGAGTCGGAGAACCCCGTCAAGGGCGTCGCGACCGCGGTCCGCACCGCGATGTGGCGCATCGCGCTGTTCTACATCGGCTCGATGGCCGTCATCGTCACGCTGGTGCCGTGGGACTCCCAGGCGGTCGTGGACAAGGGCCCGTACGTCGCCGCCCTCGACGAGCTCGGCATCCCGGGCGCCGGCCAGCTGATGAACGTGGTCGTCCTGGTCGCCCTGCTGTCCGCCATGAACGCCAACATCTACGGCGCCTCCCGCATCGCCTACTCGCTCGTGGAGCGCGGCCAGGGCCCGAAGGGGCTGGGCCGGGTCTCGGGCGGGGTGCCGCGGATCGCCGTGCTGGCGTCCTCCGTCTTCGGGTTCCTGTGCGTGCTGCTGAGCTACTGGCGGCCCGACGACGTCTTCGCCTGGCTGCTGAACATGATCGGCGCGGTCATCCTGGCCGTCTGGATCTTCATCGCCGTCTCACAGCTGCGTCTGCGCCGCCGCCTGGAGCGCGAGGCACCCGAGAAGCTGGCCGTGCGCATGTGGGCGTTCCCCTGGCTGACCTGGGTCGCCCTGGCCGGCATGGCCGCGGTCTTCGTCCTGATGGCCCGGGAGCCGGACACGCGGGTGCAGCTGTACTCGACGGGCGGGATGATCCTGGTCCTGGCGGCCGTCGGGTACGGGTGGCAGAAGGCCCGCGCCAAGCAGTAGGAGATCCACCGCCTTGGGCCCCCGCGAACCCTTCCTGCTGCTAGCGTGCAGTTGCAAGCAAGTTGCAATAAGAGGTCCGGAGGGGATCCCGCCCATGCCCGTCTACACGCTGCCTGAACTGCCCTACGACTACTCCGCGCTCGCCCCCGTGATCAGCCCCGAGATCATCGAGCTGCATCACGACAAGCACCACGCCGCCTATGTGAAGGGCGCCAACGACACGCTGGAGCAGCTTGCCGAGGCGCGGGACAAGGAGACGTGGGGGGCGGTCAACGGGCTGGAGAAGAACCTGGCCTTCCATCTGTCCGGGCACATCCTGCACAGCATCTACTGGCAGAACATGACCGGCCCGAAGGACGGTGGCGGTGAGCCGCTGGCCGCCGACGGTGTGGGGGAGCTCGCCGACGCCATCGTCGAGTCGTTCGGGTCGTTCGCCGGCTTCAAGGCGCAGCTGACCAAGGCCTCCGCGACCACACAGGGTTCGGGCTGGGGCGTGCTCGCCTACGAGCCGCTGAGCGGGCGGCTGATCGTGGAGCAGGTCTACGACCACCAGGGCAACGTCGGCCAGGGCGCCACCCCGATCCTCGTCTTCGACGCCTGGGAGCACGCCTTCTACCTGCAGTACAAGAACCAGAAGGTCGACTTCATCGAGGCGATGTGGCAGGTCGTCAACTGGCAGGACGTGGCGCGCCGTCACGAGGCCGCCAAGTCCCGGGCGGATGTGCTGCTGCTGGCCCCCTGAGGCCGTGAAGCGTCCTGCCTCGTGATCGTCTTCTCACCCTTCACGAACGGCAGGCGGAAAGAAGGGAGCCCCCGCGAGGACGTGACTCGCGGGGGCTTTCCGTGGTGTGCGCGCTACGGCTTGCGGCCCAGCCCGCCGTGCTGGCCGATCGGCTCGTCCGGCGCGCCCGGCTCGGGATGCCACAGCGGCACCGAGACCACGCCCGGTTCCACCAGCTCCAGGCCCTCGAAGAACGCCTCGATCTGTTCGACCGGCCGCAGGAAGTACGGGACCGCGCCCGTCTCGTTGTAGGCGTCCTGGGCCTGCTCGTAGGCCGGATCCGTGCCGCGGGAGCCCTCGTTGAGGGAGAGGTGGCTGCCCGGGGGCAGACCGGCCAGGAGACGGCGGACCAGGTCGCGGGCCTGCTCGTAGTCGGCCACGTGCCCCAGGATGCCGCTGAGGATCAGGGCCGTGGGCCGGGTGAGGTCGAGGGTCTTCCCGGCGGCCTCCAGGATCCGCTCGGGCTCGTAGAGACTGACCGGCTCGTACGCCGACACGCCCTCGGGGGTGGAGGTGAGCAGGGCGCGGGCGTGCGCGAGGACCAGCGGGTCGTTGTCGACGTAGACGACGCGCGACTCGGGAGCGAGGCGCTGGGCCACCTCGTGGGTGTTGTCGACCGTCGGCAGGCCGGTGCCGATGTCGAGGAACTGCCGTACGCCGGCCTCCTGGACGAGGTACCGGATGCTGCGGCCCAGGAAGGCACGGCTGCTGCGGGCGATGGTCACGATGCCGGGGAAGACGGCGGTGTACGCGTCACCCGCCGCCTCGTCCACCGGGTAGTTGTCCTTGCCGCCCAGCCAGTAGTTCCAGATCCGGGCCGAATGCGGCACCGATGTGTCGATCTGCGTCATGTGCCCATGGTGCTACGGCACATCGGCCTCGCACGGCACATTGAGTGAGAGGAGTGCGGCGGAACCGTCGGGGTTCATGCGCAGTTCGCTGATCGCCGCGTTCCGCAGCCGGGGGAGCACTCTGCGGTACTCGGCGACGGGGATCGACAGCAGGGTGCACAGCACCAGGCGCAGCAGGGTGTTGTGGGCGACGACCAGGACGCGTTCGCCGGAGTGGGCGGCGGCGATGTCCCGCAGGGCGCGCACGCCGCGGGCCGCCGCCGCCAGCGGGTCCTCGGCGCCGGGGAAGGAGTGCGCCACCGGGTCGGACCGGTAGGCCGCGGCCCACTCCGGGTCCTCGGCCTCGAACTCGGCGAGCGTACGGCCTTCGACCACGCCGAAGTCGCATTCACGCAGGTGGGGTTCGCTCTGGGAGGTGAGTCCGAGGGCCCGGCAGGCGGGCTCGGCGGTGGCGACGGCGCGGGACAGCGGGGACGTCCAGATCGCGTCGACGGGATGGGCGCCGGCCCACCGCCCGAGGGCCTCGGCCTGGGTGCGGCCGGTGTCGGTGAGGTCGATGTCGCTGATGCCGGCGTAGCGGTTCTCCGCGTGCCAGACGGTCTGTCCATGGCGGACCAGCAGAAGGGTCGTACTCATGATGCGGAAGTATCCCGGCTCAGTCGGCTGTGTGCGTGCGCGGCGACCGGCGCGGGCAGCCAGCCGCGGTCCCGCAGGGCGTCGACGAGACGCGCGTACGGCTCGGCGAAGACGGCCGTGCGGCCGGGGCGGGGTTCGACGAGGGTCCGGACGCGGACCATGCGCTCGGCGACGTCCGCGAGCGCATCGCCCCCCGACGCCCCGTACGCGGCGAGCGCCGCCATGCCCAGGGCCGGTTCGGTCTGCTCGGGGACGCGGGCCGGGCGGCCCAGGATGTCTGCGCGCAGCTGGTTCCAGTAGGGGCTGCGGGCGCCACCCCCCGTGAAGGTGAGCGGGCCGTCGAGGGGAGCGCCGAGGTGGTGCAGGTAGTCCAGGCACAGGCGTTCGGCGAAGCCGACGCCCTGGAGGAGCGCGGCCCACAGGTCGGCGTCCTCCGCGGGGTCGCCCAGGACCAGCGCGGTCGCCTCCGGCGCCCGGAACGGGAACCGCTCCCCCGGTGACACCAGCGGGTAGGCGACCGCGCGGGACGGCTCGTACGCGGCCGCCCGCGCGTCCATGCCGGCCGGATCGGCGTCGGGGAAGCGCGCCGTGAGCGCCCCGGCCCCGACGCTCGACGCCCCGCCCGGCAGCCAGGTGCCGTCGGGAGCGCGGTGGTTGTAGACCACGCCGGCGGGGTCGCGGACCGGGTCGCGGGCGGCGCCCTTCAGCACGAGCGTGGTGCCGAGCACGGAGTTCCAGGAGCCGGGCCGCAGTGCGCCCGACGCGATCTGGGCCGCGCAGCCGTCGGTCATGCCGGCGAGCACCGGTGTGCCGGCGGGGATGCCGGTGGCGTCGGAGCCGGCCGAGGAGACCTCGCCGAGGCGCGTCCCGGGGCGGACGACGCTCGGCAACAGGCTGTCGGGCACGCCCAGTCCGGCCAGGGCGGCCTGCGGCCAGCGGTCGCCGTCGAGGTCGTAGCCCGTCTTCAGGGCATGGCTGGAATCGGCCGGGGGCGGCTGGCCCGTGAGCCGGGAGACGACCAGGTCGGGCTGGTGTGCCAAGCGCAGCGAGCCGCCGCCGTACTCCCCGAGCAGCCACAGCGCCTTGGGCAGCGCCCAGGTGTCCTGGACGGCGAGCCCCGCCTCACGGGCCCGCGCGGCTTCGGTCTTCGCCCGACCGTCGTCGTACATCAGCGCGGGGCTCACCGGGCGGCCGGAGCCGTCGGTCAGCAGGACCGTGCCGGACGTGCCGCACACCGCGAGGCCGCCGACCGGCAGGCCCGGGGGCGCGGAGCCGAGGGCCGCCCGGGACGCCGTGCACAGCGCCGCCCACCACCGCAGCGGGTCCTGCTCGTGCCGCACCCCGTCCCGCCGGCCCGTCAGCGGGGCCGAGCCGCTGCCGAGGACCTGGCCGTCGGCGGTGACGAGCAGCACGCGCACGCTCTGCGTGCCGAGGTCGATACCCAGCCAGCCCGCACCCTCGTCCACCATCCGGAACCTCCCGTGCCGTCGCAGCCGGATCTGTGAACTTCTCACTGTGCACCGATATTTTCCCGTGCGCGAGGGATTGACGCCCAACTTCAGCCGTTCCACCCTCTGTTAACGAGTCGACTCGACGTGTTAACCAGGCTCCACGCGGAGGTACGGATGGACACGCACGTGCACGACCGCCGGCGCTTCCTCGCCCTCGCCGCCGGGGCGGCCGCGGCCCCGCTGCTCACGGCCTGCGGCGCCGGTTTCGGCGGCAACGACGACAAGAGCGACGGGTCCGCGGCGGACGACGTCACCGGTTCCTTCGACTGGAAGCGGGAGAAGGGCACCACCGTCAAGGCCCTGCTCAACAAGCACCCGTACACGGACGCCCTCATCGCCGACCTGAAGTCGTTCACCGAGAAGACCGGCATCAAGGTCGAGTACGACGTCTTCCCCGAGGACAACTACTTCGACAAGCTCACCGTGGACCTGTCCAGCGGGCGTGCCTCCTACGACGTCTTCATGCTCGGCGCGTACATGGTGTGGCAGTACGGCCCGCCGAACTGGCTGGAGGACCTGGGCCCCTGGATGCGCAACTCCTCGGCGACGGGCGCCGAATGGGACCAGGCGGACTTCTTCCCGAACCTGCTCCAGGCCGACCAGTGGTCTCTCAAGGCGGGCGCGCCGCTCGGGCAGGGCGGGCAGTACGCGCTGCCGTGGGGCTGGGAGACCAACGTCGTCGCCTACAACACCGAACTGTTCAAGAAGCTCGGCGTGAAGCCGGCCGAGACGTTCGACGAACTGACCGAACTCGCCGGCACCATCAAGCGCAAGGCGCCGGGCGCCGGCTTCGACGGGATGTACGGGATAGCCGTACGCGGGTCCAGGAGCTGGGCCACCATCCACCCGGGCTTCATGACGATGTACGCCCGCAACGGGCTGAAGGACTTCACGGTCGACGGCGGGAAGCTCACCCCCGCCATGAACAGCCCCGAGGCCGTCGCCTTCACCGAGGACTGGGCCCGCATGGTCAAGCGGGGCGGGCCGCCGTCCTGGACGTCGTACACCTGGTACCAGTGCTCCAGCGACCTGGGCGCGAAGAAGGCCGGGATGCTGTTCGACGCCGACACGGCCGCCTACTTCCAGGCGGTGAAGGGCGCCAGCCCCGCCTCCGGGAAGATCGCCTTCCACCCGGGGCCGAAGGGGCCCGGCGGGTCGCTCGCCACCAACATGTGGATCTGGTCGCTCGGGATGAACGCCAAGAGCAAGAAGAAGAGCGCCAGTTGGCTGTTCCTGCAGTGGGCGACCGGCAAGGACCACCTGCGCAGGAGCGCGATCGCCCACAACCACATCGACCCGGTGCGCAAGTCCGTCGCCGACGACGCCGCCTACAAGGACAAGATGCGGCATCTGCCGGGTTTCCTGGAGACCTTCGAGACGGTCGTCGACCAGACGAAGATCCAGTTCACCCCGCAGGCGCAGTTCTTCGACGCGACGACCAGCTGGGCGGCGGCCCTCCAGGAGATCTACGGCGGCAAGGGCGCGCAGTCGGTCCTGGACGGGCTGGCGGACGACCTCGCCGGCAAGGTGGGCTAGCCGATGGGGTGGCGGCTCACCCTGCGCCCGTACCTCCTGATCGTCCCGGCACTGCTGCTGACCTGCGGGATCCTCTACCCCTTCGGGCTCGGGCTGTACTACACGCTGTTCGACTTCTCGGCGAGCAAACCGCAGCCGGACATGGTGCGGTTCGAGAACTACAGAGCCGTCTTCACCCAGGAGGCGTTCTGGAACTCGGCGTGGGTGACGGTGCTGTACGCGGTCGGGGCGGCCCTCACCGAGACCGTGCTCGGCGTGGCCGTCGCCCTGCTCCTGTACCGCTCGTCCCTGCTGGGCCGGGTGCTGGAGAAGATCCTGATCCTGCCGCTGATGATCGCCCCGGTGATCGCGGCGATCATCTGGAAGCTGATGCTCCAGCCGTCGGTCGGGGTGGTCAACCACCTGCTCAAGCCCTTCGGGCTGGGCGGGGTGCAGTGGACCGACACCCCGACGGGCGCGCTGCTGTCGTCGATCGCCGTGGACGTCTGGGTCTACACCCCGTTCGTGGCGATCCTCGCCCTCGCCGGTCTGCGGTCGCTGCCCACCTCCCCGTTCGAGGCGGCGGCCGTGGACGGCGCGGGGTGGTGGTACACCTTCCGGCGCCTGACCCTGCCGATGCTGTGGCCGTACGTCCTGGTCGCGGTGATCTTCCGGTTCATGGACTCGCTGAAGGTGTTCGACATCATCTACGCGCTCACGGAGGGCGGGCCGGGTGACTCGACCGTCGTACTCCAGATCCGGGCCTACCTGGAAGCCATCCGCTTCCAGCGCTACTCCTTCGGGATCTCCTACACGATCGTCCTGTGGGCCGTGGTCTACCTGGCCGCCATGGTGCTGGTGAAACACCTGGGGAAGATCCAGCGGAAGGCCGCGGAGGTCACCACATGAAAAAGCGCCTGGTGGGATGGCTGTGCGACGCGGCCCTCGTCCTCTACTTCGTCTTCGCGCTGTTCCCGATCGCCTGGATGGTGATCCTTTCGCTGAAGCCGGCCGACCAGCTCTTCTCCACCTACTTCTCCTTCTCCCCCACCCTCGACGGCTACCGGACGGTCCTCGGCGACAGCGAGGGCATCCCGTTCGTGCGGTTCTTCGTCAACAGCCTGGTGGTGTCGGTGGGGGCGGTCGTGCTGTCCCTGGTCGTGGGACTGCCGGCGGCGTACGCCTCGGCGCGGTGGCGGTTCAAGGGCTCGGAGAACCTGATGTTCACGCTGCTGTCGTTCCGCTTCGCACCCGAACTCACCGTCATCATCCCGCTGTTCGTGCTGTACCAGAAGCTCGGTCTCTTCGACACGTACGTCGGCATGGTGTGGGTGCTGCAACTCGTCACGCTGCCGCTGATCGTGTGGATCATGCGGTCCTACTTCGCCGATCTCACACCGGAGCTGGAGCAGGCCGCCCTGCTGGACGGCTACACCCGCAAGCAGGCGTTCTTCAGGGTGGCGCTCCCGCTGGTCAAGCCGGGCATCGCGGCCGTGTCACTGCTGGCGTTCATCTTCGCCTGGAACAACTTCGTCTTCCCGCTGATCCTCACCTCCAACGAGGCCCAGACGGTGACCGTGGGCGCCCTGTCCTTCCTCGGCGGGGACCGGCCCAAGTACAACCTCACGGCCGCCGCCGCGCTGATCTCCGTCGTACCGCCGCTGCTGCTGGCGCTGACGATCCAGCGGTATCTGGTGCGCGGCCTGTCGTTCGGGGCGGTGAAGTCTTGATCCGGCTGAGCGGGATACGCAAGGCGTACGGGAGGACACTCGCGCTCGACGAGCTCGAACTGGAGGTGCGGGAGGGCGAGTTCTTCTGCCTGCTGGGCCCCTCGGGCGCCGGTAAGACCACGACCCTGAAAACCGTCGCCGGGCTCGAACAGCCCGACTCCGGCACGGTCGTGCTCGACGGCGAGGACATGCGGGGGGTCGAGCCGTACGACCGGGGCGTGGCGATGTGCTTCGAGAGCTACGCCCTCTACCCGCACCGCTCGGCCTACGACAACCTCGCCTCGCCGCTGCGCTCGCCCCGGCACCGGCTGCCCGCCGCCGAGGCCCGGCAGCGGATCGGCGCGATCGCCGAGCTGCTCGGCATCTCCGGGCTGCTGGACCGGCCCGTGGGCCAGTTGTCCAACGGCCAGCGGCAGCGGGTCGCCCTCGGCCGGGTGCTGGTCCGCCCCGCCCGGGCCTTCCTCCTCGACGAGCCGCTCTCCCACCTCGACGCCAAGCTCCGCCAGCAGATGCGGGCCGAACTGAAGGCGATCGGGGCCGTGCAGCACACCACCACCCTCTACGTCACCCACGACTCGGTCGAGGCGCTCGCGCTCGGTGACCGGATCGGGGTCATCCGGGAGGGGCGGATCGTGCAGACCGGCACCCGGGAGGAGATCTGGTACCGGCCCCATGACACCGAGGTCGCGCGGGCCTTCGGCCGGCCCCGGATCAACCTGCTGCCGGGAGTGGTGACGGAGCACGGCGTGCGCTCGGACGGCGGGGTGGAACTGCCGGTCCGGTCACAGGCCGCACCGGGCACGGACGTCCTGGTCGGTCTGCGCCCCCGGGACCTCGCCCTGCACGGCGAGGGCCACGAACTGACCGGGACCGTGTACGTCACCGAGGTGCTCGGCCGGTCCGTGGAGGTCACCGTGCGGCTCGGGTCCGGGGAGCAGCGGGTGTCGCTGGTGGCCCCCAGGGCCGACGCGGCGCGCCTTCGTGCGGACGATCCGGTACGGCTCGTGGTCCGGCCTGAGAACCTGCTGCTGTTCGAGGCCGACCGGCCGGAGCGACCGGGACGACGGATAGAGACACAGCCATGAGCAGCAACAGCAGTGGTGGACAGCAGGGGCCCGCGGCGCGGCAGGCGGCCATGGCCGAGCAGGTGCTGGCCGACGGCTCGGCCACGGCGGCGGAGCTCGCCGAGCGGTTCGGGGTGAGCCTGATGACCATCCACCGGGATCTCGACGAGCTCGAACGGCAGGGCATCGTACGGAAGTTTCGGGGCGGGGTGACCGCGCAGCCGTCAGGGGTCTTCGAGTCGAACGTGCAGTACCGGCTGAAGAGCATGCGCGCCGAGAAGGCGGCCGTCGCCGAGCACGCGCTGCGGATGGTCGAGCCCGGGATGGCGATCCTGCTGGACGACTCCACGTCCACCCTGGAGATAGCCAGACGGCTGCGCACGGCCGAGGTCACGCCGCTGACGGTCGTCACCAACTTCCTGGAGGCCATCAACCTCCTGTCCGACCAGCGCGGCATCCATCTGATGGCGCTGGGCGGCGACTACGACCCGCTGCACTCCTCGTTCCTCGGAGTGTCGTGCGTGGAGGCCGTCCAGCAGCTCCGGGTGGACGTGTGCTTCGCGTCGACGTCGGCCGTGCACGGGGGTTACGCCTACCACCAGGAGCAGCACATCGTGTCGGTGAAGCGGGCGATGCTCGACGCGGCGGCGCGGAACGTCCTGCTGATCGACCACACCAAGCTCGGCCGGGTCGCCCTGCACCGGGTCGTCCCGCTGTCCCGCTTCGACACGCTTCTCGTGGACGACGGGGCGTCGCCGGAGGCACTGCGGGATCTGGATGAGCACAAGGTCCGTTACGAGGTTTGCGCGACGAAGGGCGGCCATGACGAGCGGAACGGGACTGGAGCTACGTGAACTGCGAAAGACCTACCGGTCACGTGGGCGGCCTTCCGTGGACGCCGTCCGCGGGATCGACCTGACCCTGCGGTCCGGGGAGCTGCTCGGGCTGCTCGGGCCGTCCGGATGCGGCAAGTCGACCACGTTACGGATGATCGCCGGGCTGGAGTCCGTCACCGGCGGGGACATCCTGGTCGGCGGGGCGTCGGTCGTCGAACGGCCCGCCCAGCAGCGGAACATCGGGGTCGCGTTCGAGAACTACGCGCTGTATCCGCCGCTGTCGGTCGCGGAGAACCTGGCGTTCGGGCTGAAGGCCCGGCGCGGGGCCGCCCGCGGTTCCAGGAACGATGTCGAGCGCAAGGTGAAGGACATCGCCGAGCGGGTCGGCCTGACCGGCCTCCTCGGCGCCCGCCCGGCCGGCCTCTCCAGCGGCCAGAAGCAGCGCGTCTCCCTGGCCCGCGCCCTGATCCGCGAACCCGACGTCCTGCTCCTCGACGAGCCCCTCTCCCACCTGGACGCGGCCCAGCGCGACTCCACCCGACGGGAACTCAAGCGCATCCAGAAGGACTTGGGCCACACCACCATCCTCGTCACCCACGACCAGGAGGAGGCCCTCTCCCTCGCCGACCGGATCGCCGTGATGAAGGACGGCGTCATCCAGCAGCTCGGCACGCCCTATGAGATCTACGACAGTCCGGCCAACGTGTTCGTCGCGGACTTCGTCGGCGAACCGGCGATCACCCTGCTGCCCGGCATCGCCGGCGACGGCCACGCACGGCTCTCCGACGCGGTGCGCCTCGCCCTGCCCGTGCCGGTGGACGAGGGCCGTGAGGTGGTGGTCGGGATCCGCCCCGAGGACGTCCGGCTCACCGCCGAAGGCGGCCTGCCCGCCCGGGTCGTCGCCCACGAACCGCTGCTGGAGTCGGGCCTGGCGACCCTCGCCCTGGACGGTGTCGAACGGCATCTGGTCGTCCTCACGGATCCCGAGGTGCGGCTCGCCCACGACGAGCGGGTCCGGGTCGCCGCCGACCCCCGGCACACCCATGTCTTCGACGCCGAGACAGGAGCCTCACTGCGATGACTGACGGAAACAGCGTGCGTGTCGTGGCCGCCGGTGACCACTTCGTCCTGCCGTCGCTGATCGCGCGGGCGGTGGAGCACGAGGTGGGGCGGGCGGACGTCCGAGAGCTGGAACTGGGCTGGCCGCTGGAGCCGTTCGGGCCGGTCGCCGAGGTGCAGGAGGCCAGCGACGCCGAGGACGCGGTGATCGAGGCGCTGGCCGGGGCGGAGGTCCTGGTCACGCAGATGGGACCGGTGACGGAGAAGGTCCTCGCCGCCTGCCCGGATCTGAGGCTGGTCGTGGTCTGCCGGGGCGGGCCGGTCAACGTCAACCTGGACGCGGCCAGGGACCACGACGTGCGGGTGTGCTTCGCGCCGGGCCGCAACGCCGCCGCCACCGCCGAGTTCACCGTGGGGATGATGCTGGCCGCCCTGCGCCGCATCCCCCAGGCCCACGACCCGCTCGCCCGGCAGGGCAGCTGGGAGGGCGCGACGTACTACACCTACGAGCGGAGCGGTCTTGAGCTGGAGGACCTGCCCGTCGGTCTGGTCGGGTACGGGGCCGTCGGCAGCCGGGTCGCGCGGGTGCTGTGCGCGTTCGGGGCCCGGGTGATGGTCCACGACCCGTATGTGCACGGCGAGATCCACGGCCTGCGGGTGGCCTCCCTCGACGACCTCCTGCGCCGCTCCCAGGTGATCACCCTGCACGCCCGGCTCACGCCCGAGACGCGGGGCCTGATCGGCGCCCGGGAGCTGGGGCTGCTGCCGTCCGGCGCGGTGGTGGTGAACGTGGCCCGGGGCCCGCTGCTGGACGAGGGCGCGCTGTGTGACGCGCTGGAGAGCGGGCGGCTGTCGGCGGCGGCTCTGGACACCTACGAGCGGGAGCCGCTGCCGGCGGAGTCCCGGCTGCTGGGGCTGGCCGACCGCGTGGTCCTCACCCCCCACCTGGGCGGGGCGTCGCGTGCGGTCGCGGAGAAGGCCGCCCGGATCGCCGCCCAAGAGGTGGGCCGCTGGGTGCGCGGGGAGCCGCTCGCGCACTGTCTGACCTGAGGACCGACCTGGAGGAGAGCCGCATGTACGTCGGTATCGATGTGGGCACGTCCATGGTCAAGGCGGCGGCCTTCGACGCCACGGGCCGTGAACTCGCCGTGGCGTCCCGCCCGGTGGAGCTCTCCCTGCACGGCGGGGTCGTCGAGCAGGACATGGAGGAGGTGTACGGGGCGGTCGTCGCCGTGCTCGGGGAGGTCACCGGGCGGGTCCCGGAGCCGGTCGAGCTGGCCGGGCTGACCGGGCAGGGCGACGGGGTGTGGCTGGTCGACGGCGAGGGCCGGCCGGTGCGCCCCGCCGCCTCCTGGATGGACGGCCGGGCGCACGGGCTGGTCGACCGGTGGCTGGCGGACGGCACGTTCGAGACGGTGTTCCGGCGCACGGGCAGCGCGATGTTCCCGGGCTGCCCGGGCCCGCTGCTGGCGTGGCTGGACCGGCACGAGCCGAAGGCGCTGGATGCCGCGAAGGCCGCCCTGTACTGCAAGGACATGGTGTTCCACCGGCTGACGGGGGCCGGTCCGGCGACGGATGTGTCGGACGCGTCGATGCCGTTCCTGGACCCGCGGACCAGGACGTACGACAACCGGGTCGTCGAGCTGCTGGGGCTGGCGCACCGCCGGGGTCTGCTCGCCCCGGTCAGCGACCCGGTCGCGACGGCCGAGGCGCGGGGTGAGGGCCTGCCGTCCGGGACCCGGATCGCGAACGGGCCCTACGATCTGCCGGCCTGCGCGCTGGGCGCCGGGGTGACGTCCCCGGGGGACGGTCTGCTGATCGTCGGCACCTGTCTGGCCAGCCTGGTCGCCACGACCGAGCTCGATCTGAGCGGCGAACCGGCCGGTCTGTACATCTCCACCGACCGGCCCGGGCACTGGCTGCGCGCCATGCCCGCGATGGTCGGCACGGCGGCGCTGGACTGGGTGCTGTCGACGACCGGCGTGCGGCACGACGAGGTGGACGGCCTGCTGGCCGGAACGCCGCCGGGCGCGCACGGCGTGCGGGTGCTGCCGTACTTCGCGCCCTCCGGCGAACGCGCCCCCTTCGTGGAACCCCGTCTGCGGGCCGAGCTCACCGGCGTCTCCCTGGAGTCGACCCGGGGCGATCTGGTCCGCGCCACCTGCGAGGGCATCGGGTACGCGGCCCGGCACTGCCTGGAGGCGGCGGGCCTCACCGGGAGTCTGGCCGTCTGCGGCGGCGGCACCCGCAGCTCCGCCTGGATGCGGCTGCTGGCCGATGTGCTCGGGCGGCCGCTGCGGGTCGTGGAGGGCGAGGTCGGCGCCCGGGGGGCGGTCCTGGCGGCTGCCGAGCGGTACGGGGTCGGGCTGGACGCGCCGGCGTGGACGAAACCGACGGCGGTCGTCGAGCCGGACCCGGGCCGGGCCGCGTTCTACACCAAGGGCTACGCGGAGCACCTGGACCGGCTAGGGCAGGCCCGGGACCGGGCCCGCACGTGAACGTGCCTTCGACAAAGGGGAGTTGCATGCAGCTCGGACGGAGATCCCTCCTGCTCGCGGCGGCCGCGGGAACCGCCACGGCCGGAACGGCCGCACCCGCGGGGGCCGAACCACACAAGGGCGGCGGCCCGGTCGTCATCGGCCATCGCGGCGCGGCCGGCTGGCGCCCCGAGCACACGGCGCCCTCGTACACGTACGCCGTCCAGACCGGGGCCGACTGGATCGAACCGGATCTGGTGCCGACGAAGGACCACGTGCTGGTGGTGCGGCACGAGAACGAGATCTCCCAGACGACCGACGTGGCCCGCCGCCCGGAGTTCGCGGACCGCCGTACGACGAAGACGGTCGACGGGCGGGCCGTCACCGGCTGGTTCACGGAGGACTTCACGCTGGCCGAGCTGAAGACGCTGCGGGCGGTGGAGCGGCTGCCCGCGGTCCGCAACCGCAACACCGTCTTCGACGGGCGCGCCGAGGTCATGACCTTCCAGGAGGTCGTGGACCTGGCGCGGCGTCTGTCGCGGGAGCACGGCCGGACCATCGCGGTCTTCCCGGAGACCAAGCACCCGACGTACTTCCGCTCGATCGGCCTGCCGCTGGAGCCGAAGCTCACGGCCGTGATCCGCCGCAACCGGCTCGGCCGCCGCGAGTGCGTCGTGCAGTCCTTCGAGCCGACGAGTCTGAAGCGGATCGCGGCGGAGCGGCTGGGGGTGCCGCTGTGGCAGGCGCTGGGCACGACCGGTGGGCCGTACGACCTGGTCGCGGCCGGTGATCCGACGACGTACAAGGACATGATGAGCCCGGCGGGGCTGGCGCGGATCGCCGCGTACGCGGACTGGATCGGCCCGGACAAGGTCTCGCTCGTCGGCACGTCGCTCGTCGCGGACGCGCACGCGGCGGGGCTGCGGATCGGGCCGTACACCTTCCGCGCGGAGAACCAGTTCCTGCCGGAGCGGTTCCGGCGCGGGAGCGGAGCGAACGATTTCGGGGACGCGTTCGCGGAATACGCGCTGTACTACCGCATGGGAGTCGATGCGGTCGTCACCGACTTCCCGGACTTGGCGGTGATCGCGAGGAGGAGCTGATGACGGTGAGCCGGGCGTGCCGGACCTGCGGCACCATGCAGGAGTTCCGGATGTTCAACGCCGCCGAGCGGGCGGCCGTCCGGGCGGAGAAGGGGGCCGGGCACTTCGTGGACGACTACTGGCGCTGCACCGCGGCCGGCTGCCGGTGGTACCAGCGCTATCTCAACCGGGCCGAGGACGGGCTGCTCCCGGAGGAGCTCAGGATCCAGCCCGCCCCCGCCGGGTGAGGCCTACAGGTTGGAGAAGTCCGGGCCCTTGGTGCGGGTGCGCTTGATCTCGTAGAAGCCGGGGACCGAGGCCACGGCGAGGGTGCCGTCCCACAGGCGGCCGGCCTCCTCGCCCTGCGGGGCCGGGGTGACGACCGGGCCGAAGAAGGCGATCTGCTCGCCGTCGGGGCCGGGCACGGCGATGACCGGCGTGCCGACGTCCTGGCCGACCTTGTCGATGCCCTCCTGGTGGGAGGCGCGCAGCTCCGGCTCGTAGGGGGTGGCGTCCCAGTGCTCCATGAGGGACTCCGGCAGGCCGACGTCCTTCAGGGCGGCGGCGACCGTCTCCTTGCCCGGCCCCTCGCCCTGGTTGTGGATGCGGGTGCCGAGCGCGGTGTAGAAGTCGCCGAGAACCTCGGGACCCTTTTCCTGCTGCGCGGCTATGACGACCCGGACGGGGCCCCATGCCTTGGTCTCCAGCAGCTCGCGGTATTCCTCGGGCAGCTCGTCCAGCCGGTTCTCGTTCAGGACCGCGAGGCTCATGACATGCCAGCGCACCTCGATGTCCCTGACCTTCTCCACCTCCAGCACCCAGCGGGAGGTCATCCAGGCCCAGGGGCACAGCGGGTCGAACCAGAAGTCGACGGGGGTCTTGTCCGACATGTCTCTCCTCAGCAGGAAACCGTTTCTCCGGCAACGCCGGTACGCGCTCCCGTCATTCCCGGCTGCCCGCGTCAGGGGCACGTGGCAGGATCGGTCCTGTTCAGCCGTACCCCACGACACTTGAGGAGTGCCGCCCGTGCCCGGTGAGAATCTGTCCCGCGACGAGGCCCGGGAGAGGGCCGCCCTGCTGAGCGTCGACGGGTACGAGGTGTCCCTCGACCTGCGGTCCGCGGTCGGTGAGGACCCGGGGGACGGGCCCCGCACGTTCCGCTCCGTCACGACGGTCCGCTTCCGCTGCAACGAGCCCGGGGCGAGCAGCTTCGCGGACCTGATCGCCCCGAGTGTGACGGCCGTCTCACTCAACGGCCGTGATCTGGACCCCGGAGAGGTGTTCGACGGCTGCCGGATCACGCTGGAGGACCTGGCCGCGGACAACGAGCTGGTGGTCGACGCCCAGTGCGCCTACTCCCGCACCGGCGAGGGCATGCACCGCTTCGTCGACCCCGAGGACGGCGAGGTGTACCTGTACACCCAGTACGAGCCGGCCGACTCGCGCCGGGTCTTCGCGAACTTCGAGCAGCCCGACCTGAAGGCCCCGTACCGCTTCGAGGTGCGGGCACCCGAGGGCTGGACGGTGTGGAGCAACGGCGCCGGCGAGCAGGCCGACGGGGTGTGGCGGTTCGCCGAGACCAAGCCGATCTCGACGTACATCACGTGTGTGGTGGCGGGCCCGTACCACTACGTGACGGACTCCTACTCGCGTACGTTCGCGGACGGCACGACGCTGGAGATCCCGCTCGGCGCCCTGTGCCGCAAGGGTCTCGCGCCCTACTTCGACGCCGACGACGTGTTCCTGGTGACCAAGCAGGGCCTGGACTTCTTCCACGACCACTTCGACTTCCCGTACCCGTTCGGGAAGTACGACCAGGCGTTCGTGCCCGAGTACAACCTGGGCGCGATGGAGAACCCGGGCCTGGTGACGTTCCGGGAGGAGTTCATCTTCCGCGGGAAGGTGACGCAGGCGTCCTACGAGGGCCGGGCCAACGTCGTCCTGCACGAGATGGCGCACATGTGGTTCGGCGACCTGGTCACCATGGAGTGGTGGGACGACCTGTGGCTGAAGGAGTCCTTCGCGGACTTCATGGGCGAGTTCGCCCTGGTCGGCGCGACCCGCTTCGTCAACGGCTGGATCACCTTCGCCAACCGTCGCAAGGCCTGGGCCTACCGCGCGGACCAGCTGCCCTCCACGCACCCGATCACGGCGGACATCCGCGACCTCCAGGACGCCAAGCTCAACTTCGACGGCATCACGTACGCCAAGGGCGCGTCGGTGCTGAAGCAGCTCGTGGCGTACGTGGGCGAGGAGGCGTTCCTGGAGGGCGCCCGGCGCTACTTCAAGCGGAACGCCTACGGCAACACGCGCCTCGGTGACCTGCTGTCGGTGCTGGAGGAGACCAGCGGCCGGGACATGAGCGCCTGGTCGCGGTCCTGGCTCCAGACGGCCGGGGTGAACTCGCTGACGCCGCAGGTGCTGCTGGACGCGGACGGCCGTATCGAGGAGCTGGCGGTGGTGCAGGAGGCCGCCGAGTCCTACCCCGAACTGCGTCCGCACCGGGTGGCGGTGGGCCTGTACCGGGTGACGGACGGCGGTGCGCTGGAGCGGTACGCGCGCGTGGAGACCGACGTCGACGGCGCCCGCACGGTCGTCGCGGAACTGGCCGGAGCCGAGGCTCCGGACCTGGTCCTGGTCAACGACGACGACCTGACCTACTGCAAGATCCGCTTCGACGCGACGTCGCTGGCGACCCTGCGCGAGCACCTGGGCGCGATCACCGACCCGCTGGCGCGCGCGCTGTGCTGGTCGGCGCTGTGGAACATGACGCGTGACGCGCTGCTCCCGGCCCGGGACTTCGTGGACCTGGTGCTGCGCTTCGGCGGGCGCGAGTCCGAGATCGGCGTCGTGCAGATGCTGCACGCCTGGGCGGAGTCGGCGGTCACGCACTACACGGCTCCCGCCCGCCGCGAGACGGCCGCGCGGCTGCTCGCCGAAGGTGCCCGGCGCGAGCTGTACGCGGCCGGGCCGGGCAGCGAGCACCAGCTCGCCTGGGCGCGCTTCTTCGCCCGGACGGCCGCCGCCGAGGCCGACTTCGAGCTGCTGCGGGACCTGCTCGCGGGCACGGCGGCGGTCGAGGGCCTCGACCTCGACCAGGAGCTGCGCTGGGTGTTCCTGGAGCCGCTGGCGGCGCACGGGTTCGTCGACGAGAAGGCGCTTGCGGAGGAGCTGACCCGGGACGACACGGCCTCCGGCAAGCGCCACCAGGTGCGCTGTCTGGCCGCCCGCCCGTCCGAGGCGGTCAAGGCGCAGGCGTGGGCGCAGGTCGTGGAGTCGGACGCGCTGTCCAACGCCATGGTCGAGGCGACCATCGCGGGCTTCTCCCAGGGCTCGCAGCGGGAGCTGATCGCGCCGTACGCCGGGAAGTACTTCGCGGCGATCGAGCGGGTGTGGGCCGAGCGGTCGATCCAGATCGGCATGCACGTGGTGCAGGGCCTGTTCCCGTCGCTCCAGCAGTCGAAGGAGACGCTGGACGCCACGGACGCCTGGCTGGACGCCCACAAGGAGGCGGCCCCGGCGCTGCGCCGGCTGGTGCTGGAGTCCCGTGACGACCTGGCACGGGCGTTGCGTGGACAGGCGTGCGACGAGGCCTCCGACCAGTAGCTTTGGCCTGAGATCCGGGCGTTCCGCCTTCGTTACGAGATGAGTGCCGCGTGAGCCGTAACCCCTGGTCCGCACCTGAACGGACCAGGGGCTTTCGGTATCCGAACACTCGTCCTTTAGTGCTGGGTTGTCTGCATTTGTCGACGGACCTGTAACAGCGGTTCAAGGAGGGCCGGAGCGCGGGAAATTGCGGGTCATGACCCACAACGCCCCGCTCTCCCCCCGCCCCCTGCACGACCTGTCCGGCGGTGGCCGCCCCCGTGTGATGACGGCGGCCCAGCTCCGCTCGCACGGCGTCTCCACGGCCGAGACGAACGAGCAGTGCCGTGCGGGCGGCCCCTGGCAGCAGCTTCTGCCGGGCGTCGTCCTGCTCCACCCGGGCCCGCCGACCAGCGAGGAGCGGCTGCACGCGGTGCTGATGTACGCGGCGCGGGAGCGCGGCACCGGGGTGCCCGCCCAGCCCGGCGCGGGCCGGCCGCACGCCCCCGCCCATCCCGAGGTGATGATCACGGGCCTGGCCGCGCTGACGCTGCACGGTTTCTCCTCCACTCCCCCGCTGCCGTCCATGGACGCCATCGACGTCCTGGTCCCGCGGCTGCGGCGGCTGCGCTCCACGGGCTGCGCGCGCATCGTCCGCACGCCCGCCATGCCCGCCCCCGAGCAGGTCACGGGGGTGCCGGTGGCGCCGGTCGCCCGCGCGCTGGCCGACGCGGTGGCCGAACTCGCGGACGCCGGCATCGTCCGCCGGCTGCTGACGGAGGCGGTCCGCGCCGGTCACTGCGACCCGACGGCGGTGGTCCGCGAGCTGAACCAGGCCCGGCTGCTGAGCCGCCCCCATGTAGTGGACGCGGTGGAGTCCCTGCTCGCCGAGGGCCGGGCACGAGCGGAGGACCGCCTGTACCGGATGGTCCACGAGTACGGTCTGCCCGACCCCGTCTGGAACGTCGACCTGCGCCTGCCCGGCGGCCCCTACCTCGGTGGCCTCGACGCGTACTGGCCCGACCACGCGGTGGCGGTGGAACTCGACACCCGGGCGCCCCGGCCGGACGACGACGCCCTGTGGTCCGAGTACGCCCGCAAGCGCGAGCACCTGGAGCGGCTCGGCATCACGGTCGTCCACATCACACCGCGCAAGCTCCGCGACTCCCCGGAACAGCAGGCGACGGTGATCCGCACGGCCCTGATGGCCGCGGCAGACCGCGAACCGGCGGCGTACGTCGCCGTGCTGCCCCGTTAGTGACGGACGGGGGGCAGGACCAGGAGGGGAGAGGAGGGGGCCGCCGGGGGCATCGGCGGCCCTTCACCTCGTGAGTGGTCTACTTGCCGCAGAACTCCGCCTCGATGATCGCGTCGGTGCTTCCCGACCAGTCGCCGTTGAAGTTGACGGCGAGGGAGTGCCTGCCGTTCCCGGTGGTCACCGCGTCCGAGTTCGAGCCGTGGATCCCCCCGTCGTGGCCCCAGACGTGGACGCCGCAGTTGAGCTTGCGGTCGACGAGCCCCAGGCCGTAGCGGCTGGTTTCGCGGCTGGAGGGGACCGTGGTCTTCATCTTCTTCAGCTGCTCCGGCGGGAGCAGCCTGCCGCCGAGCAGGGCCGAGTAGAAGCGGGTCAGGTCGGCCGAGCTGGAGACCATCTGGCCGGAGCCGTAGGCCAGGCGCGGGTTCAGTTCCGTGACGTCGTACGTCGGGCCCGCATCCGTCCTGGCCAGCTTGGAGTAGGCGCGGCTGCCGGGCCGGGGCAGGGTGACCCGGGTGGTGGGGACCGACGTGGAGGTCAGGTGCAGGGGGGCGATGATCCGGCGGTCGACCTCGTCGCCGTACTCGTTGCCGGTGGCCTTCTCGATCACCCGCGCGGCCAGGACGTAGTTGGTGTTGGAGTACGCGAACGACGCGCCGGGCTCGAAGGACGGCCGGTTCTTCATCGCGATGGCGAGCAGTTCCTCGGGGGCCGCCTCGTCGAAGCGGTGCTTCATGAAGCCGTCCGGGGTCATGTAGGTCTGCTGGAAGCCCGGGTCCTTCAGGTAGTCGAAGACGCCGCTGGTGTGGTTCAGGAGCTGCCGGATCGTGATGCGGCTGCCGTCGTGGCCGTTGCCCCGGACCAGGCCCGGAAGCCACGTGTCCACCGTGTCGTCGAGCGACAGCCGTCCCTCCGCCTCCAGTTGGAGGACGACCGTGGCGACGAACGTCTTGGTGATGCTGGCGATGCGGTAGTGGTCCCGGGCCGAACGCGGCTTGCCCGTCTCCAGGTTGCCGACGCCGGCTGTGGCCGCCCAGGTGCCGTGGCCCCGCCGGACCGTCACTGTCACGCCCGGGACGCCGTCGGCGACCGCGGCCCGCACGGCCCGCTTCGTCGCGTCATGGCCGCCGGGTGCGGCGGCCGGGCCCGCCGCCGTCGCCGGAACCGCGAGGGCCGCCGACAGTGCCATGGCCGTCGCCGCCGTCAGGGCCGTGCGCGCACGTCTGTTCATGTCCCCGTTTCCCCCTGTCACGTCATATCGAGTTGTGTCGGGAGAGGGGACCCCGAGGGGCCCGGCCGGGGTTGACCGGCGCCGGGCGGTTGAGAGGGTTTCAGCCTTTCTTGAGCACCAGTTCGGTGTTGCGGTCCTTCGGGTCGCCGCCGAGGGTCGTGCTCGCTCCGGGGGCGTTGAGGGACAGCTCGCGGTAGAGCGCCGCGAGGCCGGTCTGGGAGAGGTCGGAGAAGTCCGTGCGGTGCGGGGCCGAGGACTCCACGAGCGTCGTGAACAGGGAGATCGTGCCGTCCTTGTTGTCGGCCAGCTCGATGACCCGGGCCAGCTGCGGGAAGTCGACGTGGGAGGCGGTGGAGATCTCCCAGAAGGAGCCGCCGCTCGCCATGGCATGCGGGGTGACGACGTTCTTGTGGATGTGGCCGTTGACCCAGGCGAGCACCCTGGGGTGGCCGCCGAGCAGGGCGAGGACCTCCTGGCCGTCGTGGCGGCGCTCGTTCGGCCTCGCCGGGTCGCTGCGCAGGTTCGTCATCGTCTTGCTGGTGTGATGGCTGAAGATCACCGCGTAGGAGTCCTTGTTGTCCCGCAGCGTCCTGTCGAGCCACTTCAGCTGGGCGGTGCCGATGGACCCCTCGTAGTGGCCGCCGGAGTCGGTGGTGTCCAGGCTGATGCCGATGACGTCGTCGGAGATGCGGAAGGCGTAGTACTGGGTGCCCGCGTCCAGGTTGGCGGAGGAGTAGCCGTGACCGGCCGGGCCGACGCCGCGGTGGGCCGGGTCCAGGTGCGCTTGGAGGTACTCGGCCGGGGTGAAGGGCGCGCGGCGCTCGTCGGGGGTGACCGAACGCATGGAGCGGGCATGGGACTTGAGGAAGTCGTGGTAGCGGACGCCCTGGGGGTCGCGGGCCTTCTTGATCTGCGCCTGGAGCTGCCGCGCCTCGGTCGCGGTCACGTTCATCAGCTTCTTGCCGCCGACGGCCAGTTCGGTGAGGTGGGAGTCGCCGTGCGAGGCGTAGCAGCCCATCGGCAGCGTGTCGTGGTTGCCGACCGTCGAGTACCAGGGCAGGTTGAGACCGGGGCTGCGGACCTCCCGGATGGCGGCCTTCAGGAAGCCGTCCAGGTGCGGGAAGCCCGCCTGCTTGTCGCTGTCGCGGACGGCGGCGTCGGGCTGCCAGTACTGCTTGAGGCCGCTGTTCTGGACGCCCTCGTACCGGCGCGGGTCACCGGAGTTGGGCGTGATGCGCCCGCCGCTCATGATCTTCAGGAACCAGTCCAGCTCCGACTTGGCGTTGTTGTCCGTGTTGTCACCGGTGGTCATGGCGAAGTGCAGCGGGGCGCCGGTGACGGGGGCGCCGCGCAGCGCGTTGATCCGCTCCACGAGCGCGATCGCGCCCTGCACGGTCAGCGCCTCGTGCGGCCGCCAGGCGTGGATGTCGGCCGAGCGCAGGTACTCCAGGCGCAGCGGGTGCTGGGCGTCGATGATGTGCAGGTCGGTGAGCTGGACGAACGCGGCCAGCGCGGTACGGCGCCCGGCGCGGCCGGACTTGGGCGCTGCCAGCTCGGAGCGGACGACCCGCTGCCAGCCGGGCCCGTCGCCCAGGCGCCGGTAGCCGGAGCCGGAGCCGGTGCCGCCGCGCGGGGCGGCGGCGGACGCCACGGTGGTGCCCTTGGTGTACGGGGCCAGAGGTGCGGCCGGTGCCCGGCGCGAGGACGCGGCCACGGCGGTGGCGCTCTCCCCGGCGGTGGCGGCCTGGCTGTCACTGGGCCGCAGGGCGTAGCCGACGCCCCCGGAGAGGGCGACCGCGCCGGTGGCGGCGAGGACGGAACGACGGTGGATACCCTGGCCGGAGCCGGCGACTGAGCGTGTGCGCGACATGCGCTTCTCTCCCCGAGTGCGAACGCGTCGGCAGTGGTCGCGGGGCGTTCACGACGTGAACACCCCGCTCGTACTCGATCGTTGGCACCGGGTATGACCTGTGCGTGAACGAGGCGGCAACGGGCAGCGCCGATCACCGAACGTGGATCTTGGACTACCCTGCGCGTCGTCACCCGCTCCGGACACGGCCCGGATCCGGTCACGCGGCGTTCATCTTCCGGGGTACCGCACCTGGAACCGGCGTACGGCCGGCCCTACTCCAGGGCGTCGGCCAGCCGTCCGGTGGCCGGGCGTTCGCGCCACATCCGCAGCGCGATGTCGACCATCGAGATCCGCACCAGCCCGGGGACCGCGTCCAGGTCGTGCCAGGCGGCGAGGTCCGTGGAGCCGTTCACCTCGTTGCGGAGTTCGCCGCCGACGATCCGGGCCTCGTAGACGAACCGGACGCCGTGATGGTCGACGGGGGGCCCGAAGCCGTTGCGGAAGACGCGGTGGGCGGAGTCCACGCCGAGCAGCCCGGTCACCTCGATGCGGTACCCGGTCTCCTCCTCCACCTCCCGCCGGACCGTGTCGTAGGGATCCTCGCCGTGCTCCATGCCGCCGCCCGGCAGCACCCACTCGGGCGTGCCGTCCCGGGCGGGCGAGCGGGCGAGGAGGATCTGTCCGTCCCGGACGCATATGGCGTAGGCCGCCACCCTCAACTTCTGTCGCACTCCGGGACGTTAACCGATTTCTTCGCCACCTTCGGGACTGATGCTCACAAATCGCATCGCGGGTTTTCCCCATACATCCATCTCGTTTCGGTCAACCCTCCCCAAAGAAGTTCCCCTTGCGTAAGGCTGTGCGATCGTCCGGGCTTGCCGTTCGGACCGTGTGCGACCAGGGCCGATCAGGCCCCGGTCGCTTCCCGCTCGTTCCTTTACCTACAAGGGATGCCGATGACCCCTCCCACCCCGCGCGATCAGATATCGGGCCCGAGACGTGTGGCCCGCATCGCCGTGGCCGCCGGTCTCGTGGCCGCGCTCTCCGCGGCCGGGCCGATCCCGATGGCCTTCTCCGCCGACGGGCCGGGTTCGGACGCCCCGGCCGACCCGAGCGTCAAGTCCGCGCACGCCAAGCTCGGTTCGGACGACGCGGACCTGCTCGCGGAGGCCAAGGCCGACGGCGACAAGACCGTCACGATGATGATCGCCACCGCGCCCGGGAAGACCGAGCAGGTCGCCGGGCAGCTCGACGCGGTCAAGGGCGGCTCGGTGGGCCGGTCCGACGACAAGCTGGGCTACGTCCGCGCCACCGTCCCGACGGCCAAGGCGGACTCGGCGATCGCCGCCGCCGCGAAGCTCTCCTCCGTGCACGGCATCGACCTGCGCGAGGAGATCCCGCTGGACGACCCGACGCCGAGCGCGGACACCGCGAAGGGCGCGAAGGCCGCCAAGGGCACCTACCCCGGCCCGGGGAAGAAGACCCCGGCGGAGAACCCGTACAACCCGTCCTTCGAGACGGGCGCGGTCGACTTCGTCGAGGACCACCCGAAGGCGGACGGCCGCGGTGTCACCATCGGCATCCTGGACTCCGGCGTGGACCTCGGCCACCCGGCGCTGCAGAAGACGACGACCGGTGAGCGGAAGATCGTCGACTGGGTGACGGCGACCGACCCGATCATCGACAACGACAACACCTGGCGCCCGATGGTCACGGCCGTGTCCGGCCCGGCCTTCACCTACCAGGGCCAGTCGTTCAAGGCGCCGGCGGGCTCGTACGCCGTCAGCCTCTTCAAGGAGTCGTACACCGCCGCCGGCGACGCCAAGGGCGACGCCAACCGCGACGGCGACACCACCGATGTCTGGGGCGTGCTGTACGACGTCAAGACCGGCACGGTCCGGGTCGACCTGAACAACAACAACGACTTCGGCGACGACGCCCCGATGAAGCCGTACAAGGACGGCCACCAGGTCGGGTACTTCGGCACCGACGACCCGGCCACCGACATCGCCGAGCGGCAGCCGTTCGTCGTGGAGATCCGCAAGGACGTCCCGATGGACCCGCTGGGCGGCTCCTGGGTCGGCAAGAAGTCGGACTTCGTGAACATCGGCGTCATCGAGTCCGAGCACGGCACGCACGTCGCCGGCATCACCGCCGCCAACGGCCTGTTCGGCGGGAAGATGAACGGCGCCGCCCCCGGCGCCAAGCTGGTCTCCTCGCGGGCCTGCACCTGGTCCGGCGGTTGCACCAACGTCGCGCTCACCGAGGGCATGATCGACCTCGTCACCAAGCGCGGTGTCGACATCGTCAACATGTCCATCGGCGGCCTGCCTGCGCTGAACGACGGCAACAACGCGCGCAGCGAGCTGTACACGCGCCTCATCGACACCTACGGCGTCCAGCTGGTGATCTCCGCGGGCAACTCCGGCCCCGGCGCCAACACCATCGGCGACCCGGCCCTGGCCGACAAGGTCATCTCGGTCGGCGCGTCCGTCTCCAAGGAGACCTGGGCCGCCAACTACGGCTCGGTCGTGGAGAAGAAGTACGCGATGATGCCGTTCTCCTCGCGCGGCCCGCGTGAGGACGGCGGCTTCACGCCGACCCTGGTCGCTCCGGGTGCGGCGATCAACACCACGCAGACCTGGCTGCCGGGCGGCCCGGTCGCCGAGGCGGGCTACACCCTGCCGGCCGGCTACTCGATGCTCCAGGGCACCTCGATGGCCTCCCCGCAGGCCACGGGCGCCGCGGCGCTGCTGGTGTCGGCCGCCAAGCAGAAGAAGATCGACCTCACGCCGGCGACCCTGCGCACGGCCCTCACCTCGACCGCCGACCACATCAAGGGTGTGCAGGCGTACGAGGAGGGCGCGGGCCTGATGAACATCCCCGACGCCTGGGACGCGATCCGCGACGACGCCAGCGCGCACACCTACACGGTCAAGGCGCCGGTCGACACCGCGATCGACCAGTTCCTGAAGACCCCGGGCTTCGGCACCGGCCTCTACGACCGTGAGGGCGGCCTGAAGGCCGGGCAGAAGAAGACGTACGAGATCACCCTGACCCGTACGTCCGGCGCCGACAAGGCGATCCGGCACGAGCTGCACTTCGAGAACAACGCGGGCGGCACGTTCCGCATCGTCGGCTCCGACGAGGTGAAGCTGCCGCTGAACCAGCCGGTGACCGTCAAGGTCCAGGCCGCGTCGAAGTCCGCCGGCATCAAGAGCGCGATCCTCGAGGTCGACGACCCGAAGACCGAGGGCATCGACCGGCAGGTCCTCAGCACGGTCGTGGTCTCCACGCCGCTGAAGTTCACGACCTCCGCGAAGAGCACGGTGCAGCGCAACAGCTCGCACCACTACTTCGTCACCGTCCCCGAGGGCGCGAAGACCCTCGAGGTCGCGATGAGCGGGCTGAAGGACAAGAGCCAGACGCGGTTCATCGCCATCCACCCGTACGGTGTGCCGTCGGACCCGACGTCGACGATCAACTGCTACCCGAACTACGACAACCCGGCCAACACCTGCCGCCCGGACGTGCGTTCCTACGCCGACCCGCAGGCCGGTGTCTGGGAGATCGAGGTCGAGTCGCGCCGTACGTCGCCGCTGCTGGACAACCCGTACAAGCTGGACGTCGCCGTGCTCGGCGCGGCCTTCGACCCGGAGACCGTGACCGTGCCCGAGGCGAAGGTCGGCACCCCGGCCGCCGCCTCCTGGAAGGTGACGAACGGCTTCGCCGCGCTCGACGGCAAGCTGGCCGGCGGCCCGCTCGGCTCCGCCAAGGTGGCCCGCCCCTCGATCAAGCAGGGCGAGACCCAGACCACCACGGTCGAGGTGCCCGCGGGCGCCAAGTCGCTGGACGTCGCCATCGGCGGTGTCTCGGACAACGCCGCGGACCTGGACCTCGCCGTGTACGACGCGTCGGGCACGCAGGTCGGCAGCTCCGCCGACGGCGACTCGGAGGAGTCGGTCTCCATCCCCTCCCCGGCCGCCGGGAAGTACTCGATCGAGGTCGTCGGCTACTCGGTGCCGGCCGGCACCACGGAGTACGACTACCAGGACGTGTTCTTCTCCCCCTCCCTCGGCAGCGTCACCGTCGACGGGTCGGCCCCGGTGAAGCTCGGCACGGGCGACTCCGCCACGGTCTCGGGCAGCGTCACCGCCGCGGCGGCCGCTCCCGAGGGGCGTGAGTTCTTCGGCCAGGTCCAGCTGGTCAACGCGCGCGGCACGGTCGCGGGCGTGGGCAGCGTGAAGATCGACAAGGTTCTGCCTTAGCGGTATCGCGGTAACGGTGGGGCGGGCGTCCGTGAGGGCGCCCGCCCCTCCCGCTTCTACGGGCAGGGGAAGGTACGCGAAGCGGGCAGCGCGTCGGTGATCCACGCCCGTTCGCGGGCGATCTCCTTCTCCCCGGTCGCCCATGTGTCCGGGTGGGCCTGCTCGCCGGAGATACCGACGAGCATGTGTTCACCGGCTCGGAGCGAGGGAACGGCGCCGGTCTCCAGGGGGAAGGTGATCCGCGCCCGTCCCTTGTCCGGCTTGTAGTAGCGCGTCACGTCCAGGGTGATCCGGTCCCGGCCGGTACCGGGAACGGTCTCGACCTTTGCGACGGTGCCCTCGACGACGATCCGGGCGCAGGCGAGATACCCGGCGTTGCTGAGCTTGGCGTCCTCGTCGGCGTGCTCCCGCCCGGCGGAACGGTCGGCGGCGGACGACGCGCCCTGGTCGCCCCCGGCGCTCATGCCGCCGCTCTGGACGACGAGCCAGCCCATACCGATCACGAGACCGGCACCGACGGCCGCGACGAGGCCCTTCAGGGCCATGCCCCGGGGCTTGCGACGGTCGCGGGGCGCGGACAGCGGGGTCACGGAGGCGCCGCCTCCTGCCCCCGGTCCGGGCTCGGGGTCCTGCTCAGGGACCGGTTCGGAAACCCGTTCGGGCCCGGCGAGTGCCTGCCCGATGAGGTCCAGCTGCTCGCGCAGCAACACCACGTCGGCGGTCGCGGAGCGGTACCCGGCCATGAAGGCGTCGTCCGCGAGGGCCTCGTCCCCGGGCGCCTCGCCGGTGATCACCGCCATCAGCGCTGCCTCGTCGTGCCCGTCCCCGTAGTGCCCGTCCTTGTCGTGCCCGGCGGTCACGTCACACCACCTCGTCCTCGTGCAGGCGGGCGCGCAGGGCCCGTACCGCCGTGTGCAGCCGGCTCTTGACCGTGCCCTCCGGGACGCCCAGCTGCTCGGCGATGGACCGGACCGGCAGGTCGGCGTAGAAGCGCAGGACGACGACCTGCCGCTGGGCGTCGGGCAGCTCGTCCAGGCCCTGGGCGACGGCGACGGACAGCACGCTGCTGTCCTCGCCGGAGGGGTGCTCCGCCGGCTGGCGCAGGGCGGCCAGCCGCTCCCCGAGCCGCTCCTGGCGGCGCTTGGCCCGGTGCCAGTCCATGGCGAGGTTGGAGGCGACGACCGCCGCCCACGCCGAGACGTCCCGCGGCGCCTCCCGGCCGCCGGCGGCCCGCTCCAGCAGCCGCAGGCGGACCTGCTGCACCCCGTCCGGCAGGTCCGCCTGCGGCACCCCGCCGAGCGCGAGCACCGCCCGCACCCGGCGTTCCTGTGCCGCGTCCAGCGGATCGGCCTCGCCCGCCGGGTCGCCGCCGGCCGCCGCGTGCGCCTCCCGGCCGCGCCGTGGCCTTCCGCGCAACAGCACAAGCCACCCCCCTCACGTCGTTTCTCCTACGACGCCGGCACGCCCCGGAACGTTCGCTCACCGCGCGGCGAGTTCCGCCGGACCGGCAGAGGCATACATCACACTTCCGTGTGGCCGAGACCGACAGGGGCAGGCGAGCTTGCGGCGCACGACCCCTGGCGGACGAATTCCTCCAGCTCAGCGGGGTCGACACCGCAGGTCCGCAACCATGGAGCGGGACAGGCCGTCCCACTCTTCGGGCAGTCCGGGGAAAGAAGTGGACAGGCGGGCCGTGGTCGGCCGCATGATGGAAAAGCCTCGGCCAAGCAACGAGTACGTGAAGAGACGCAGGAGAGGGAGTCACCGTGAGGGTCGGAATCGTCGGAGCCACCGGACAGGTGGGCACGGTCATGCGCAGGATCCTCAAGGAGCGGAACTTCCCGGTCACCGAGCTGCGCCTGTTCGCCTCGGCCCGCTCCGCCGGGTCGCAGCTGGACGGCGTGACGGTGGAGGACGCAGCGACCGCGGACTACACCGGCCTGGACATCGTCCTGTTCTCCGCGGGCGGTGCCACGTCCAAGGCGCTGGCCGAGAAGGTCGCCTCCCAGGGCGCCGTCGTGATCGACAACTCCTCCGCGTGGCGCAAGCACCCGGAGGTCCCCCTGGTCGTCTCCGAGGTCAACCCGCACGCGATCAAGGACCGCCCCAAGGGCATCATCGCGAACCCGAACTGCACGACCATGGCCGCGATGCCGGTCCTGCGTCCGCTGCACGACGAGGCGGGCCTGGAAGCCCTGGTCGTCGCCACGTACCAGGCGGTCTCCGGCTCGGGCCTCGCCGGCGTCGCCGAGCTGCACGGCCAGACGCAGAAGGTCGTCGCCGACGCCGAGAAGCTCACCCATGACGGTGAAGCGGTCGACTTCCCCGAGCCGGGCGTCTACAAGCGCCCCATCGCCTTCAACGTGCTGCCCTTCGCGGGCAACCTCGTCGACGACGGCCTGAACGAGACCGACGAGGAGCAGAAGCTCCGCAACGAGTCCCGCAAGATCCTGGAGATCCCCGGGCTGAAGGTCTCCGGCACCTGCGTGCGCGTCCCGGTCTTCTCCGGCCACTCCCTCCAGGTCAACGCCCGCTTCGCCCGGCCGATCAGCCCCGAGCGCGCGACGGAGCTGCTGGCGGACGCCCCGGGCGTCGTCGTCACCGACATCCCCACCCCCCTCCAGGCCGCCGGCAAGGACCCGTCCTACGTCGGCCGCATCCGCCGCGACGAGACGGTGGACAACGGCCTGGCCCTCTTCGTCTCCAACGACAACCTCCGCAAGGGCGCGGCCCTGAACGCGATCCAGATCGCGGAGCTGGTGGCGGCGGAGCTGAAGGGCTAGTCCCCGCCCCCCTCAGCCCTGCGCACCTCGTAGAGGAAGCAGCCGTACTCGACGGCCCGGACGTGGACCAGTGCCACGGCCGGGTCGTCGAACGCTTCCAGGAGGGCCTGCCGGAACGCACCCGGTTCCTCGACCAGCCGGCCGCCCAGGATCCGTCCCTCGGCCGAGTAGCGGCGGACCGTGCGGTGGGAGCCGGTGAAGGGGAGGGCGTCACCGGCCGGGCCCGCGCACTCGTCGGCGTGGATGAAGACCGGGCCCTGTTCGTCGTAGGCACCGGGGGTGGCGCCCGTTTCCGAGGCCCAGCGGCGGAGCGGGGCGTAGGACACCAGTGCGAGACGTTCCCCCGGCTCGCTGTGACGCAGGCAGCAGCGCAGTGGGCTGCCGCCCTCGGTGTCGGTGAAGCCGTCGGTCGGCCGCCCCGCGTCGTCCGTCGTGCGCAGTTCCTTCAGGGCCCGCGGGGCGATGGGGCGTGCGGCGTACGTGGTCGTCGTCATGCTCATCAGCCTCGCTCGCGCGAGGCCGGGTCACCGGCGGGATCCGGACGTCGCGTTCCCGCACCCGGCGCGGCCGGCAGGGTCAGTCCACCGCCCACGGCCAGCACGGCCACCGGGCCGTCCTCCGTCCGGCCGCCCGTGAACGCCCCCTGCGCGATGGCCGTGTTGAACACCCCCGCGAAGAGCGCGGACCCCGCCTCCCGGGCCCGGGGCGCCGCCGCCGACAGCAGGCTCTGGGCGGAGACCGAGACGCCCCCGTAGACCAGGCCCCACGCGGCGAGCAGGGCCGCGGAGACCGTCAGTGAACCCGCTGCCGGGATCAGCAGCAGCACCACCGTGCCGAGTCCGGCCGCGATGACCAGCAGCGCCCTGCGGGGGGAGGGGCTGACCCAGGTCGCCGCCGGGCGCGCGGGGATGCTGCTGTGCCGTCCCACGGCCGCGTACCACCGGCGCGAGGACGTGGCGTTCGTGCCGGTGGAGGGGGTGCCCGAATCGGCGCTCGGCCTGGTCTGGCACCGGGAGGGGGAGTCGGCGGCGGTGCGCGCGTTCGCCCGGGCCCTCACCTGCCGAGGGGTATCCCTAGGAGTCGCCGGGGTCGTCGCGTGACGCCGAGCCACCGTGGAAAGATGGCGCAACCCACCCATAACGAGGAGATGACCGCGTGCCTGGCACAAACCTGACCCGCGAAGAGGCGCAGCGGCGGGCGCAGCTGCTCGCCGTCGAGTCGTACGAGATCGAACTCGATCTCTCGGGCGCGCAGGAGGGCGGCACCTACCGGTCCGTGACCACGGTGCGCTTCGACGTGACGGCCGAGAACGGCGTGGAGTCGTTCATCGACCTGGTGGCGCCGGCGGTGCACGAGGTGACCCTGAACGGGGACTCCCTCGACCCGGCCGAGGTCTTCGCGGACTCCCGGATCGCCCTGCCCGGCCTGCTCCAGGGCCGCAACATCCTCCGGGTCGTCGCCGACTGCGCGTACACCAACACCGGCGAGGGCCTGCACCGGTTCGTCGACCCGGTCGACGACCAGGCCTACCTCTACACCCAGTTCGAGGTCCCGGACGCCCGCCGGGTGTTCGCGAGCTTCGAGCAGCCGGACCTCAAGGCGACCTTCCAGTTCACCGTGCGGGCGCCCGAGGGCTGGACGGTCATCTCCAACTCCCCCACTCCGGAACCCCAGGACAACGTCTGGGTCTTCGAGCCGACGCCGCGTATCTCCACGTACATCACGGCGCTGATCGTCGGCCCGTACCACTCGGTGCACAGCGTGTACGAGAAGGACGGCCGGTCCGTGCCGCTCGGCATCTACTGCCGGCCCTCCCTGGCCGAATACCTCGACTCGGACGCCATCTTCGAGGTGACCCGGCAGGGCTTCGACTGGTTCCAGGAGAAGTTCGACTACGCGTACCCGTTCGAGAAGTACGACCAGCTGTTCGTGCCGGAGTTCAACGCGGGCGCGATGGAGAACGCGGGCGCGGTGACCATCCGTGACCAGTACGTGTTCCGCTCGAAGGTGACGGACGCGGCGTACGAGACGCGCGCGGAGACCATCCTGCACGAGCTGGCCCACATGTGGTTCGGCGACCTCGTGACCATGGAGTGGTGGAACGACCTGTGGCTGAACGAGTCGTTCGCCACATACACCTCGATCGCCTGCCAGGCGGCGCACCCCGAGTCGCGGTGGCCGCAGTCCTGGACCACGTTCGCCAACTCCATGAAGACGTGGGCGTACCGGCAGGACCAGCTGCCGTCGACGCACCCGATCATGGCCGAGATCAACGACCTGGACGACGTGCTCGTCAACTTCGACGGCATCACGTACGCGAAGGGGGCTTCCGTACTGAAGCAGCTCGTCGCGTACGTCGGCGAGGACGAGTTCTTCAGCGGCGTGCAGGCGTACTTCAAGGCGCACGCGTACGGCAACACGCGTCTGTCCGATCTGCTGGGCGCCCTGGAAGAGACCTCGGGGCGTGATCTGAAGTCGTGGTCGAAGGCCTGGCTGGAGACGGCCGGCATCAACGTGCTGCGCCCGGAGATCGAGACGGACTCCGACGGCGTCGTCACGTCCTTCGCCATCCGCCAGGAGGCCCCGGCGCTGCCGGCCGGCGCCAAGGGTGAGCCGACGCTGCGCCCGCACCGGATCGCCGTCGGCCTGTACGACCTCGACGAGGCGAGCGGCAAGCTGGTCCGCCGGGAGCGCGTCGAGCTGGACGTGGACGGCGAGCTGACGGCCGTACCGCAGCTGGTCGGTCAGCACCGCCCGGCCGTGATCCTGCTCAACGACGACGACCTGTCGTACGCGAAGGTCCGCCTGGACGAGCAGTCGCTGGCGTTCGTCACGGAGCACCTCGGCGACTTCGAGTCCTCCCTGCCGCGCGCCCTGTGCTGGGCGTCGGCCTGGGACATGACGCGCGACGCCGAGCTGGCGGCCCGCGACTACCTGTCGCTGGTGCTGTCCGGCATCGGCAAGGAGTCGGACATCGGTGTGGTGCAGTCGCTCCAGCGGCAGGTGAAGCTGGCGATCGACCTGTACGCCGACCCGGCCGCCCGCGAGACCCTGCTGGCCCGCTGGACCGACGCGACGCTGGCGCACCTGCGGGCGGCGGCGCCGGGCAGCGACCACCAGCTGGCGTGGGCGAGGGCGTTCGCGGCTACGGCCCGCACGCCGGAGCAGCTCGATCTGCTGGACGCGCTGCTGGACGGTTCGCAGACGATCGAGGGCCTGGCCGTCGACACGGAGCTGCGGTGGGCGTTCGTGCAGCGGCTCGCGGCGGTCGGCCGGTTCGACGAGGCGGAGATCGCGGGCGAGTACGAGCGGGACCGCACGGCCGCGGGTGAGCGTCACGCGACCATGGCCCGGGCGGCCCGTCCGACGGCGGAGGCCAAGGCGGAGGCGTGGGAGTCGGTCGTCGACTCCGACAAGCTGCCGAACGCCGTGCAGGAGGCGGTCATCGGCGGCTTCGTCCAGACCGACCAGCGCGAGGTGCTCGCCCCGTACGCGGAGCGGTACTTCGAGGTGGTCAAGGACATCTGGGAGTCCCGCTCCCACGAGATGGCCCAGCAGATCGCCGTCGGCCTCTACCCGACCGTGCAGGTCTCCCAGGAGACCCTGGACCGTACGGACGCCTGGCTGACCTCCGCCGAGCCGACCGCGGCTCTGCGGCGCCTGGTCTCGGAGTCCCGCGCGGGCGTGGAGCGCGCCCTGCGGGCCCAGCGGGCGGACGCGGCGGCCTCCGGGGAGTAGTCCCGACGCTTCGCAACACCCCGAAGGGGCGTCCGGTCTGTGCCGGACGCCCCTTCGCCTGTCCCCCACCCGCCGCGGGCGCAGCCGCGCCTATCGCCGCACCGCCGCGTCCCGCACGTCCGTCGCCCCGGTGTGGACGTCCCTCCCGGTGACGCCGACGGTTCGCGACGGCCGGGTGACGAACTGCCCCGCCACCGTCGCCCCGAAGGCCAGCCCCATGCCGACCAGCTGGAGCGGCGTCAGCGCCTGCCCGAGCGCCGCCCAGCCGACGACGGCCGCGGTCAGCGGGG
The DNA here is from genome assembly GCF_014205055.1 of Streptomyces luteogriseus. Classification (NCBI taxonomy): domain Bacteria; kingdom Bacillati; phylum Actinomycetota; class Actinomycetes; order Kitasatosporales; family Streptomycetaceae; genus Streptomyces; species Streptomyces luteogriseus. The sequence continues at coordinate 5,699,443 of NZ_JACHMS010000001.1, read as the reverse complement.
AGAGCGGCCCGAGGAAGGTGACCTGGGTGGCGGTCATGCGGCCGATGCCGCGGAACCACAGCCAGTACGCGAGGGCCGTGTTCGCGACGGCGAGGTACAGATAGCCGCCGACCGCCCGGCCGTCCAGCGCCGGCGGGGCGCCCTCGGCCAGGAAGGCGAGCGGCGCGATGAGCAGGCCGCCCGCGGTCAGCTGCCAGCCGGTCAGCGCCAGCGGCCCGACCCCCTCGGGGCGGCCCCAGCGCTGGGTGAGCACGGTGCCGGTCGACATGGACGCCGTGGAGGCGACGGCCGCCAGCAGACCGAGCGTGTCCAGCGCCCCGGCCGCCCGCAGCACGACGAGGCTGACGCCGAACGCGGCCACGGCCCCGGTCGCCAGCGTGCGCGCCGAGGGCCGCTGCCCGAGCAGCAGCGCCGAGAGGCCCGCCACGAACAGCGGCCCCGCGGAGCCGACGACCGCCGCCAGACCGCCGGGCAGCCGGTACGCGGAGAGGAACAGCAGCGGGAAGAAGGCGCCGATGTTCAGCGCGCCGAGCACCGCCGCCTTCCACCACCAGGCACCGCGCGGCAGCACCCGGGCGAGGGCGAGCAGCAGCAGGCCGGCGGGCAGGGCGCGCACCAGGGCGGTGAACAGGGGACGGTCGGGCGGGAGGAACTCGGTGGTGACGGCGTAGGTCGTGCCCCAGGAGACGGGCGCGAGGGCGGTGAGGGTGATGAGGGCCGGGCGGGAGAGGGCCATGGGGAGACACCCTTCGAAGTAGGTCAGCAGAAAGTAGCTTATCGCTAAGCAACTTTCCGTCAAGCTACTTTCTTGCGGGTGACCGAGCAGCGGCCGATACTCGTGCCATGAGCGAACGCCCGGAGCAGCGCAAGGACCCCGTCGACGTGATCATCGACCAGTGGGCGACGGTCCGGCCCGACCTCGACACCCGCGCCATGGAGGTCTTCGGCCGGGTCAACCGCCTCTCACACGCGATCGGCGAGCGGGTGGGACAGGCATACGCGAAGTTCGGGATCTCCCGCGGGGAGTTCGACGTCCTGGCGACCCTGCGCCGCTCCGGCGAGCCCTACACGCTCTCGCCCCGGCAGCTCTCCGCGACGCTGATGCTCACCACCGGCGGCATGACGGGGCGCCTGGACAAGCTGGAGCGGGCGGGCCTGCTGCGCCGCTCCCCCGATCCGCACGACCGGCGCGGGCTGCACGTCACGCTCACCGGCGAGGGCCGCGCCCTGGTCGACGAGGCGGTCGGTGCGGGACTGGCGGTACAGACGGAGGCACTGTCCGCCCTGGGCGCGCAGCGGGCCGGGCAGCTCGCCGATCTGCTGCGGGACCTGCTGGCGGGGACGGACAGGTCCTGACATGACGAGGGCGCCGCCGCGGTCATCGCGACGGCGCCCTCGACGAGGAACGCGGATCAGGCCTTGACGTCGCTCTTCGCGTCGGCCTTGGTGGTGATGTTGGAGCTCGTCGGGTCCTTCTTCTTCTGCGTCTTGTCGCCGATCATCACCAGACCGTGAATGACCAGGTAGAGCACGATGGGGGCCGCGACGAAGAGGCCCAGCGTCTCGATGACGCTCAGGCCCTGGCCGGGGTCGTCACCGTCGTCGCGGGTGAGCGCGCTCGCGGGGGACGACATGAGCAGCATCATCAGCGTCGTACCGGCTGCCAGGGCGCCGGCGCGCAGGGCGTTCTTCTTGTCCACGGTGTCAAAGTATCCAACGCCGACCGGGGCCGCGCGCCCGGGGTGCCCGTAAGGGGCCCGCGCCTCATGCGCCGCCCTCCCTGAGGACCTCCATCAGCGCGCGCAGCCGCGGTGAGGCCGCCAGGTCCTCCAGCGTCACCGGCCGCCCCTGCGCGTCCGCGATCGGCAGGCGCCAGTTCGGGTACTGGTCCCAGGTGCCCGGGAGGTTCTGCGGGCGGCGGTCGCCGACGCCGTCCGGCAGCCAGACGCCGACCATGCGGGCCGGGGTGCGCAGCAGGAAGCGGTGGACGGCCTCGATCTCGGCCTCCTCCGACGACGTGTCACCGCCGCCGCCCGTGCCACGCAGCAGGCCGAGCCGGGAGAGCAGGGACAGCCACTCCCCCGCGTCGGCGGCGGCCTCGGCGCGCTCCTCCTCCAGGGGCCGGGTCAGCAGGCCCAGACTGTCGCGCAGCTCCACGTGCTCGCCGGTGAGACGGGCGGCGGTGGAGGGCAGGTCGTGGGTGGTGGCGGTGGCCAGGCAGTCGGCGCGCCAGCCGTCGGGGGGCAGCGGACGGCCGTCACCGTCCCAGTCGCGCTCGAACCACAGCACGGACGTGCCGAGCACGCCCCGTTCGCGCAGCGCCTCGCGCACGCCGGGCTCCACGGTGCCGAGGTCCTCGCCGATCACCAGCGCCCCGGCCCGGGAGGCCTCCAGGACGAGGACGGCGAGCATCGCCTCGGCGTCGTAGCGGACGTAGGTGCCCTCGGTGGGCGGGTGGCCCTGCGGGACCCACCAGAGGCGGAACAGGCCCATGACGTGGTCGATGCGCAGGGCGCCGGCGTAGCGGAACAGGGCGCGCAGCAGGTCACGGAACGGGGCGTAGCCGGACTCGGCGAGGCGGTCGGGGCGCCATGGCGGCAGGCCCCAGTCCTGGCCGCGGGCGTTGAAGGCGTCCGGCGGGGCGCCGACCGACATGCCGGCGGCGAAGTGCTCCTGCTGCGCCCAGGCGTCGGCGCCGCCGGGGTGCACGCCGACCGCGAGGTCGTGCACGATCCCGACGGGCATCCCGGCCTCGAGTCCGGCGCGCTGCGCGGCGGCCAGCTGGGTGTCGGTGAGCCAGGCGAGCCGGGACCAGAAGTCGACCCGGTCCATGAGGCCGTTGCGCGCCCGGGTCGTCTCGGCCGAGCGCGGATCGCGCAGGCCGGTCGGCCAGCGGTGCCAGTCCGAGCCGTGCACCTCGGCGAGGGCGCACCAGGTGGCGTGGTCCTCCAGGGCCTGGCCCTGCTCGGCGAGGAAGTCGCAGTAGGCGGCGCGCCGGCCGGGGCCTAGGGGGACCTCGCCGAGCAGCTCCAGCGCCTCCCGCTTGAGCTCCCACACGGCGTCCCGGTCGATCAACGCGCCCTTGTGCAGCACCGCTTCGCGCAGCCGGCCCGCTCTCTCCAGCAGGGCGCGCAGGCGTTCGGGGTCCTCGACATACGCGGCCTCGGGGATGTCCTCGACGCGCAGGTGCACGGGGTCGGGGAAGCGGCGCGAGGAGGGGCGGTACGGGGAGGGGTCGGTGGGGGCTCCGGGCACGGCGGCGTGCAGCGGGTTGACCTGGACGAATCCGGCGCCCAGCGACCTGCCGGCCCAGCCGGCCAGTTCGGCGAGGTCACCGAGGTCGCCCATGCCCCAGGAGCGGCTCGACAGGAGGGAGTAGAGCTGGACGAGGAGCCCGTGGGAGCGGCCGGCGGGGGTGGGCAGGCGGGGCGGGGCAACGATCAGGTGGGCGGTGGCGGTGCGGCCGTCGGGGGTGGTGGCGGTCAGCCGATGCACGCCGGGCGGGAGGCCGTCGGCCTCGGTGCGGCTCTCGCCCTGCTCGGTGTCGATCCGCAGCCGGGTGCCCTCGGGGAGCGCCGCCAGGGCGGCCGGGGGGCTGCCGCTCCAGCCGACGACGGTCGGGGGCAGCAGCCGTTCGCCCAGTTCCCGCTCGCGGGCCGCGAGCGCGGCGCGGATCGCGCCGGGCGTGCTCGCGTCCACGCCGAGGGCGGCCAGGGTCAGGGTGACCGCGGTGGCCGAGGCCGCGACCGAGCGGTCCGGGGAGGGACTGTAGGAAGGGGCGACGCCGTGCAGGACGGCGAGGCGTGACAGGTCCTCGGAGGGCGGGTCGGCCGGCCGGGGTGCGGTCATCTACATCCTCGAGTAGTCCGGGACGAAGGCCGGGGGCTCGCTGGTCAGGGGGGCGGCTTCGGCGAGCGGCGGCTCACTGGTGAGGGGCTCGGCGTCGGGCAGCGGGGGCTCGCTGGTCAGCGGCAGTTCGGTGTGGGTGCTCTCGGAGCTGAAGACGCAGTAGCGGGGGTCGGCATGGTGGGGGTCGTCGAGGTCGGCGGACGGGTCCGCCACGGGTTTGGACTGGGCCGGGAGCGGAAGGAAAGTCATCGCAGCCACGGGGGCCTCCTTGTCGGTACGGCTTTCAAAGGGTCATCGCAGCCCTACCCAGTCGACGCGAAGGCAGACGCCCCGGGCCCAACATCGTGCTTCTGCTCACATTCCACTCCCCTCCACATACTCCAGATTCCGACATTTCACCCACAAAGGCCACTCTCGTTGACACGTTCACCGGGCGGGTGGTGGGCTCGTCGTGCCGGTCGGACACATCTGGAGGGGGCCCGTGGGACTGCGGCGTGGGAAGCGGGCCGTGGCCCTCGCGGTCGCCGTCGTCGCCGGGAGCCTCGCGGCCCCGCCCGCCGCGACGGCCGTTCCGTCTCCCCCGGGTCCCGCCGCGACGACCCCCGACACCCCCGGACCGGACCTCTCCGTCTGGCCGCGCCCCCAGTCGCTGCGCGCGAACGGCGCCCCGGTCGCCGTGCCGGACGAGGTCGCCCTGATCACCGACGCGCAGGCGGACCCTCCCCCAAGCTCTCGACTGCGCTCGAGCAGGGGGGACCCCCATGCGGTCGACGCCCTGCGCGAGCTGCTGCGGCGGGCCGGGGCCCGCCGGATCACGGACTCGGCCGGGCCGGGCGCCCTGGTCGTGCACACGCGAACCGAGCCCGTGCGCGCGGGCGACCGCCACGCCCTCCCCGCCGGGGGATACGAGCTGTCCGTGGGCGCGGGCGGCGTCTCCCTCACCGGCACCGGCGAGGACGGCCTCTTCCACGCCGTGCAGACACTCCGGCAGCTCGTGCGCCCCGACGGGACGATCGCGGCGGCTCTCGTCCGCGACTGGCCCGGCACCGCCGTACGCGGCATCACCGAGGGCTTCTACGGCACCGCCTGGACGCACCGGCAGCGGCTGGCGCAGCTGGACTTCATGGGGCGCACCAAGCAGAACCGCTACCTGTACGCCCCCGGCGACGACCTCTACCGGCAGGCCCGCTGGCGTGAGCCCTACCCGGCCCGGCAGCGGGCCCGGTTCCGGGAACTGGCGGACCGGGCGCGCCGCAACCACGTCTCGCTCGGCTGGGCGGTGGCCCCGGGTCAGGCGATGTGTTTCGCGTCGGACGACGATGTGCGGGCGCTGACGCGCAAGCTGGACGCGATGTGGGCGCTGGGTTTCCGGGCGTTCCAGCTCCAGTTCCAGGACGTCAGCTACAGCGAGTGGCACTGCGGGGCGGACGCCGACCGGTTCGGCTCCGGCCCCGAGGCGGCGGCGCGGGCACAGGCCCGGGTGGCGAACGCGGTGGCCCGGCATCTGGCCGCGCGGCACCCCGGCGCCGCCGGTCTGTCCCTGATGCCGACCGAGTACTACGAGGACGGCACGACCGACTACCGGCGGGCTCTGGCGGAGAAGCTGGCCAAGGGTGTCGAGGTGGCGTGGACGGGCGTCGGGGTGGTGCCCCGCACCATCACGGGAGGCGAACTGGCCGGCGCGCGCGAGGCGTTCGGGCACCCGCTGGTCACCATGGACAACTACCCGGTCAACGACTACGACCCCGGCCGCATCTTCCTCGGCCCCTACCAGGGCCGTGAACCGGCCGTCGCGACGGGCTCGGCCGCGCTGCTGGCCAACGCGATGCAGCAGCCGGAGGCGTCCCGCATCCCGCTGTTCACCGCCGCCGACTACGCCTGGAACCCGCGCTCCTACCGGCCCGGGGAGTCCTGGCGCGCCGCGATCGCCGACCTCGCGGGCGGGGACCGGCGCCGCGAGCAGGCCCTGGCCGCGCTGGCCGGCAACGACGCGTCGTCGGTGCTGGACGACGAGGAGTCGGCGTATCTGCGCCCGCTGACCGAGGCGTACTGGGCATCCCGCACGGCGGGCGGCGCGGGCCCCGACGGGGACGCCGCGCGGCGGCTGCGCGAGGCCTTCACCGTGCTGCGCGAGCTGCCCCGGCGGCTGTCCGGAACCGGCCTCGGCCCCGAGGTCGCCCCCTGGTCGGAGCAGCTGGCGTCCTACGGCGAGGCGGGCACGGCCGCGCTCGGCATGCTGGACGCGCAGCGCGCCGGGGACACGGCGGCGGCCTGGGCGGCGTACCGCAGGCTCGGCGCGCTGCGGGCCCGGCTGGAGTCGGCACCCGTCGAGGTCGGCACGGACGTGCTGGACCCCTTCCTGCAGCGGACGCAGAAGTCGTACGCGGCCTGGTCCGGCATCCACCACGAGCCGCCCCGCAACCCCGGTGACGGCCGCACCCTGCGTCTTCCGCGGCCCCGGACGCTGACCGCCGTGACGGCGCTGACCGAGCCGGGCACCGAGGGCGGGGTCGAGGTGCACGTGCCGGGGCAGGGCTGGCGCGAGGCGGGCCGGCTGGACCGCTCCGGCGCGACCGAGGTGCGGCTGGGGACCCGCGCCGACGCGCTGCGGGTCACCGGTCCCGCGCCCTCCCGTGTGCACCACCTCATCCCCTGGTTCACCGACTCGCCCACCGTCTCCCTCGGCCTGCCCCGCGACCGGGCGGATGTCGAGACCGGCCGGACCGAGCGGCTGACCGCCCGGCTCGGATCGCTGCGCCCCGCCGACGCCAGCGGCAGGCTCACCGCCGAGGCGCCCGAGGGCGTCCGCGTCCGGGTGCCGAAGGGCGAGCTGACCGTGCGGCGCGGCGCGACGGTGGAGGTCCCGGTCGAGGTGACCGTGGAGCGCGGCGCCCCGATGCGGTCGTACGACGTCCGGCTGGGGTTCGCGGGAGCGGACCGCACACTCACCGTCCGGGCCGTCCCGCCCACCGGCGGCCCCGATCTGGCCCGCACCGGCACCGCCCGTTCCTCGGACGACGAGACGCCGGACTTCCCCGCGTCGGCGGCGAACGACGGAGACCCGGAGACCCGCTGGTCGTCCCCGGCCGACGACGGCGCCTGGTGGCAGGTGGAGCTGGCCCGCCCGGCGCGGCTCGGCCGGGTCGCGCTGCACTGGCAGGACGCCCACCCCTCGTCCTACCGCGTCCAGGTCTCCCCGGACGGCCGCCGCTGGCGCACCGCCGCCGTCGTCCGGGACAGCCGGGGCGGCCGGGAGAACGTCCCCATGGACGAACGGGACGTGCGCTTCGTGCGCGTCCAGGGCGACAAGCGGGCCACGCCGTACGGGTATTCGCTGTGGTCGGCGGAGGCGTACGCAGTCTCGGACTGACCCCCTTCCAGGCACGGTGGCGGACTTCTCCACCGCTTACTATTCACTCAGTACATGTACTCAGTACATGTACTCAGTACATAATGATTCGCATGAGCACCCGCCACATCCTGCTGGGCCTGCTCGCGACGGGTCCGAGCCATGGCTACGACCTCAAGCGACGCCACGACGAACGCTTCCCGCAGGCCCGCCCGCTGGCCTACGGGCAGGTCTACACGACCCTGCAGCGTCTCGTGCGGGACGGCCTCGCCGAGGTCGACGGCACCGACTCGGACGGCGGCCCGGAGCGCACGACGTACCGGGCGACGGACGAGGGGACACGCGAACTGGCCCGCTGGGCCGGGGAGATCGCCCCGCCCGCGCCCTTCGTGGCGAACGAGATCTTCGCCAAGGTCGTGGTCGCGATCCTCTCCGGCGGCGACCCGGACGCCTACCTGAGCGCCCAGCGCGCCGCGCACATGCAGCGGATGCGCGAGCTCACGGCGGTCAAGGCCGCCAAGGGCGCCGATCTCGCGACCGTGCTCTCGGCGGACTACGCCCTCAACCACCTCGACGCCGACCTCCGCTGGATGAACACCACGGCGGCCCGGCTCACCACCCTGACCGCGGAGGTCGACGCGACATGAGCAGACCCGTGCCCCTACTCACGGCCGGTGCCCTCACCAAGGCGCACGGCCGGACGACGGCCCTGCGCGGAGCGTCGGTCGAGCTGTACGCCGGCGAGATCCTCGCCGTGACCGGCGCGAGCGGCAGCGGGAAGTCGACGCTGCTGCACTGCCTGTCCGGCATCGTCCGCCCGGACGCGGGCTCGGTGACGTACGACGGCCGGCGGCTGGAGGACCTGCCCGAGAAGCGGCTGAGCGAGCTGCGGCGCACCGAGTTCGGCGTCGTGTTCCAGTTCGGGCAGCTGATCCCCGAGCTGACGGTCCTGGACAACGTCGCTCTGCCCCTGCTGCTGACCGGCACCGACCGGGCCGGCGCGCGGGCCCGGGCCGGGGAGTGGCTGGAGCGGTTCGGGGTGCGGGGCCAGGAGGACCTGCGGCCGGGCGAGCTGAGCGGCGGCCAGGCGCAACGGGCCGCGCTGGCCCGGGCCCTGGTCACCGGACCGAGGGTGGTCTTCGCCGACGAACCGACGGGCGCCCTGGACTCGCTGGCGGGTGAGCAGGTCATGACGGCCCTGGTCCACACGGCCCGCGAGTCGGGCACCGCCGTCCTGCTGATCACGCACGACGCCCAGGTGGCGGCGTACGCGGACCGCGAAGTCCGCCTGCGGGACGGGGTCGTGGCGGCGCTGGGGGTGACGGCATGACGTCCCTCCGGACCGATCTGCGCCTCGCCTGGGAACTCACCCGTGGCTCCGACCGCGGCGAGTGGTGGCGGGTGGCCCTCACGGCGACGGGGGCGGCGCTCGCGACCGGGTTCGCGCTGGCCGCCGTCGCTCTGGCCGCGCTGCGCGGCCAGTACAACGTGCCCATGGCCGCGGGCCTGCTGAACCAGCCCGGCACGCGGTCCGGGGTGATCGCCGGCCTGCTGCTCCTGCTCGTGCCGGTGCTCGGATTCCTCGGCCAGTGCGCCCGGATCGGGGCGGTGCACCGAGACCGGCGGCTGGCCGGACTGCGGCTGGCCGGGGCGACACCCTGGCAGGTGCGGCGGATCGCCGCGCTGGAGACCGGGCTCGCCTGTCTGCTGGGTTCGGCGGTCGCCACCGTCTTCTCCGTGCTGCTCCTGCTGCGCCTGTGGGACCGGCCCACGGCCCCGGCCTGGGCGGGGATCGCCCTGGTCGCCGTCGCCGTGCCGCTGCTGGGCGCGGCGGCGGGCGCGCTGGCGCTGCGCCATGTGGTGGCCTCGCCCCTCGGCCGGGTCCGCAGGATCGCTCCGGCGCGCACCGGACGGGGACCGGGACTGCTGTTCCTGGCGGGGCTGCTGCTGGTCGGGGCGGCGACGCTGTTCGCCGTGCTCAGCACGTCCTCGGCCGCTTCCAACCGGCCGAGCGCCGGGCTGCCGCTGACGATGGTGGGCGCGGTCCTCGCGGTCGGCGCGGGCTCGGTGTGGCTCTCCGGGGCCGTGGCCGCGGTCACCGGGCGGATCCTGGCGGCCCGGGCCCGGTCGGCGGCGATGCTGATCGCGGCGGAACGGCTGCGCGACGACCCCTGGGCGGCGGCCCGGACGCACGCGGCGGTGCTGCTGGTGACGGTCGTCGGGACCGGGTTCATGGGCATCCGGGAGGTCTTGGGCGACGTGGTGCGCACCCGGAGGTTCTCCGAGCGCGCGGACTACTACCTCACCGGCCTCGACCTCACCGGCGCCGCCATCGCGGTCGCCTTCGCGATCACGCTGTCCGGCCTCGCCGTCGGCACCGCCGAGTCCCTGGCCACCCGCCGCAGGGGCCTGGCCGCGCAGGCCGCCGCCGGGGTGCCGCGTGCGGTGCTCGGCCGGTCGCTGCTGCTGGAGACCGCACTGCCGCTGGCACCGGCGGTACTGCTCGCGGGCCTGGGCGGAACGGTCATCGGCGCCTGGTACGCGCGGCTCGGCCATCACCCGGTCCCCTGGGTGACGTCCCTGGTACCCCTCGCGGCCTACGCCACCTGCCTGCTCGCCGCGGCGACCTCACTGCCCTTGCTGGGCCGCTCGGTACGCCCCGGGGAGCTGCGCTACGCGTGACCGCGGGACCGGCGGGCCGACGGGACCGCCCATGACCGGCCGGCCCCGGGGGAACGGGGGTTCCCCGGGGCCGGTGACGCCGTGCGGGGGATCGGGGGGCCGGTGGGCTTGTGCGGGGGCAGGGGGTTGCCAGGTGGGTGGGCCCGGGCGAGCGCAGGGGACTACGGGGCCGAACGCCCCATGCGGCCGCAGGCGGTTCCCCGGCCGGAGGCGCAGGCGAAGACCGCGGGCGAGATGAACAGGCGGCGCAGCCGGACAGGCACGGTGCCCGCCCGGAACGAATCGCCCACCACCGCCGTGCGGGCCCAGGCGACTCCCCTGGCCGAAGCCCCCGTGCGGGCCCAGGCGATTCGCGGGCCGGTGTCCGTGCGGGAGCAGACGCTCCCCGCGGCCGGAAGCCCCGCGCGGGGCGGACGCCCCCCCGCCGGAGGCCCACGCGGGCGCAGGGAGATACCGCCGCACGGCGGCGGTATCTCGGCAATACGAAGGCCCGGATCGTAGTCAGGCGGAAATGCCGTCGATCCGGGCCATGGCGTCGTCCGCGCCGAACGGTTGCAAGTACGGCAGCCAGCGCGGATCCCTGTGGCCGGTCCCGATGATGCGCCAGGCCAGGCCGGACGGCGGGGCGGGTTTGTGGCGCAGCCGCCAGCCGATCTCGAACAGGTGCCGATCCGCCTTCACATGGTTGCAGCGGCGGCAGGACGCCACCACGTTGTCCCAGACGTGCTTGCCCCCGCGGCTGCGCGGGATGACGTGGTCGACGCTGGTTGCGACGCCACCGCAATACATGCACCGGCCCCCGTCGCGGGCGAACAGCGCCCGGCGGGTCAGTGGAACGGGCCCCCGATAGGGAACCCGGACGAATCGCTTGAGCCGGACCACGCTGGGTGCGGGGACTGTGACGGTCGCGCTGTGCAGATAGGCGCCGGACTCCTCGAGGCAGACTGCCTTGTTCTCGAGGACGAGGACGAGCGCGCGGCGGAGCGGTACGACACCTAGCGGCTCGTACGACGCGTTGAGGACCAGGACATGCGGCACGGATGCCTCCTTGGACGCCGGCGGCGCGTGGCTCGCGCCGGGACGATTCGTAGCCAGTCTCCCCTCATGCCTGGTGGAAGCGCCACCATGTCCCCGTAACGGGCTGGGAGTGTTTTCGACCACATCCCATTCATCCCCCGGATCATGACCTGTTCAAGCCCAGGTGAGCACGGTCTCTCCTTCACACATCCGGCAAGGGCACACACAATGCCCCGTTAGTGTGGTGGTTCTGCCCCTTCGGTGACCCAGCCGTGACCTTGACCCCCCAGAACCACCGCGCCGGGGCAGACCGCTGCACCTGGAGGTACCTGCCGTGTCCCTGTCCCTCGCGGACTCCGTCCTGTTGGCCGCCGACCCGTCACCGTCGCCGACCCCTTCGGAGACCCAGTCCCCGAGAGTGCCTTCGCTCGAGGACGCCCACGAGAGCGCGACGAACGCCGCCGGCTGGGTCGAGCAGAACTGGTCGACATGGCTCGCGATCGGCCTCCAGGTCCTGCTGATCGTGGTGATAGCGACGGTGCTGCGCATCGCGGTACGCCGGGCGATCACCAAGCTCATCGACCGGATGAGCCGCACCGAGCAGTCGGCGGACGGCTCGGCCCTGGGCGGCCTGCTGGTCAACCTGGAACGCCGCCGTCAGCGCTCCCAGGCGATCGGCTCGGTGCTGCGCTCGGTCGCCAGCTTCCTGATCATGGGCACCGCGGCCCTGATGATCCTCTCCGCGTTCAACATCAACCTCGCCCCGCTGCTGGCCTCGGCCGGTGTCGCAGGTGTGGCGATCGGCTTCGGCGCCCGCAACCTCGTCACGGACTTCCTGTCCGGCGTCTTCATGATCCTTGAGGACCAGTACGGCGTCGGCGACACGATCGACGCCGGCGTCGCCTCCGGCGAGGTGATCGAGGTGGGCCTGCGCGTGACCAAGCTGCGCGGCGACGGCGGCGAGATCTGGTACGTCCGCAACGGCGAGGTCAAGCGCATCGGCAACCTGTCCCAGGGCTGGGCCACGGCCAACGTCGACGTCACCGTCCACGCCGGCGAGGACCTGGACAAGGTGAAGGCCACCCTGGACGAGGTCGCCGAGAAGATGAGCGCCGAGGAGCCCTGGAACGAGCTGCTGTGGGGCCCGATCGAGGTCCTCGGCCTGGACAGCGTGCTGCTGGACTCGATGGTCGTGCGCGTCACGGCCAAGACCATGCCCGGCAAGTCCCTGACCGTGGAGCGAGAACTGCGCTGGCGCGTGAAGCGGGCCTTCGACGCGGCGCACATCCGGATCGTGGGCGGCGCGACGGCCTCCCCGGAGGAGCAGCCCGCGGACCCGACGGCGGGGATGGCGGCACCGTCGGTGTACGCGAACGCCACGTCCCCGCAGTCGGCAGCGGCGTCCCCGCTCGCGCCGCCCGCGCCGACGAGCACCACGAAGTAGCCCAGCACCCCCCCGGAAAGAGGGCGGCACCCGGTCCTGCCGGGCGCCGCCCTCTTCGCATGTCCGGCTGCACGCCGGTCGCGTGTCCGGCTTCGCGGTTCGGCTGCCCGCCCGGTTGCATGCCGGCCGCATGTCCGCCTGACCGTCAGGCCGCCCGGCCTCCTGGCCGCCCGGCCGCCCGGCCGCATATCCGTCCCCTCCCCGACCGCGTCTCAGGCCGCATGTCCGCCTGGCCGCCCGGCCGCATATCCGTCCCCTCCCCGACCGCGCCTCAGGCCGCGCGCCTGCCCCTCGTCCGCTGCCCGCCCGCCCGGCCGCATGTCCGGATAACGGCAAGCCGTCCCCTATTGACGCCCACCCCGCACCGGGCCTACCTTCCTCCCACCGATAGGAAACTTTCCTAACAGTGATCGGGAGCACCCGAGGGAACGGCCGCCCGATGGACTTCCCCGCCTGATCACTGAGAAGCTGAGCAGCCGAAGGGCAGGTGTGGACACGCATGGCAGGAACCGCCGGCACGCCGGGCACCCCGCGCGTCCTGCGCGCCATGAACGACCGGGCCGCCCTGGACCTGCTGCTGGAGCACGGACCGCTGTCGCGCACCCGGATCGGCAAGCTCACCGGCCTGTCCAAGCCGACCGCCTCGCAGCTCCTGGCCCGTCTGGAGGTGGCGGGGCTCGTCCTGGCCACCGGCACCACCGAAGGCCGCCCCGGCCCCAGCGCCCAGCTCTACGAGGTCAACCCGTCGGCCGGCCACGCCGCCGGACTCGACGTCACCCCCCAGCGGATCCTCGCCGCGGTCGCCGACATCACCGGCCGCACGGTCGGCCGCCACGAGCTGCCCACCCCCGGCAGGCGCACCGGCACCCCGGTCGTCCAGCAGGTCACCGACGCCCTGGACGGCGCGGTGAAGGCGGCCGGTCTCGCCCGGGACGACATCCACCGCCTGGTCATCGGCACCCCCGGCGCCTTCGACCCCACCACGGGGCGGCTGCGCTACGCCTCCCACCTCCCGGGCTGGCACTCCCCCACCCTGCTGGACGAGCTCGCCGCCGCCCTGCCGATGCCGTTCGAGTACGAGAACGACGTCAACCTGGTCGCGCTCGCCGAGCAGCGTCTCGGCGCGGCCCGGGGCCACGCGGACTTCGTGCTGCTGTGGAACCAGGAGGGCCTGGGCGCCGCCCTGGTGCTCGGCGGCCGGCTGCACCGCGGTTGGACCGGCGGCGCCGGCGAGGTCGGCTTCCTGCCGGTGCCGGGCACCCCCCTGGTCCGCCAGGTCACCAAGGCCAACAGTGGCGGCTACCAGGAACTGGCCGGTTCCCAGGCCGTCCCGCGCCTGGCCCGCGAGCTCGGCATCGAGGACGTCCCGCCCGGCCCGTACGCCGAGTCCGCCGCCGAACTGGTGGCCAGGGCGGTCCAGACCGACGACGACACCCACCGGCATCTCCTGCGGACCTACGCGACCCGGCTCGCCACCGGTCTGGCCTCCCTGGTGTCGGTCCTCGACCCCGAGCTCGTCGTGCTGAGCGGCGCGTCCCTCACCTCGGGAGGCGAGCCGCTGCGCGCCCTCGTCCAGGCCGAACTGGAAGAGCTGGCCGCGTCCCGTCCGCGCCTGGTCGTGGGCGAAGTCCGTGAACACCCCGTGCTGCGCGGCGCGCTGGAGAGCGCGCTCGCGACCACACGCGACGAGGTCTTCGACACCTCCCGCTGAACCGACTCAGGCCGCACCACTCACGCCGCCCCCTCGGAAACCCCCACACCGCCCCGCCTCTGCACCCCTCACGCCGACTCCACCCCCCTCCCCGGTAATCCCCTTCTTCCCCCGTGCCTCAGGGAGCTCCGCCATGCCCGGAACATCCAGAAAAGCGACCTTCGCTCTCGTCGCCTCCGTCTCCATCGCCCTCCTCGCCACCGCCTGCACCGGCCAGTCGGACGCGGGCGCGAGCGACGACGCGTCCCAGGAGACGACCCTCAACTTCTGGCACGCCTGGAGCGCGCCGTCAGAGGTGCAGGCCGTCAAGGACCTGGTCGCCGGATTCGAGAAGACGCACCCCAACATCCACGTCGACGTCGTCGGCAACATGACGGACGACAAGATGAACCAGGCCCTGCGCACCGGCGGCGCCAAGGCCCCGGACGTGATCTCGTCGTTCACCACGAACAGCGTCGGGAAGTTCTGCTCCTCCGGCGCCCTGGTGGACCTCAACCCGTTCTTCGAGAAGTCCGGCGTCGACCCGGAGAAGACCTTCCCGAAGGCGATGAACGAGTACACCCGGTTCGACGGAAACCGTTGCGCGGTCCCGCTGTTGGGCGACGCGTACGGCCTCTACTACAACAAGACGGCGTTCAAGAAGGCCGGTATCAGTGCCCCGCCGAAGACCTGGTCGGAGTTCGAGCGCGTCGCGAAGAAACTGACGATCCCCCAGGGCGACTCGTACAAGCAGCTCGGCTTCATGCCGAACTACCACGGCTGGGAGACCACCACCGAGCACTACCTCGGCCAGTTCTCCCCCACGTACTTCGACAAGGAGGGCAAGTCGAACGTCGGCAAGGACCCGGCGTTCGCCCAGGCCTTCACGGTCCAGAAGAAACTCGTCGACGCGCTGGGCGGCTACCGCAAGCTGGAGACCTACCGTTCCAAGCTCGGCGACGAATGGGGACCCAAGCACCCCTTCCACACCGGCCAGGTCGCCATGCAGCTCGACGGCGAGTGGCGCCTGGGCATGGCCCTGGACACCAAGCCGAAGTTCGACATCGGCGTGGCCCCGCTGCCCGTCCCCGACGACCAGGCCGACCAGTACGGCAAGGGCTACATCACCGGCACCATCGCCGGCATCGCCGCGACCAGCAAGAAGCAGAACGCGGCCTGGGAGCTGGTGAAGTACATGACCACGGACACGGACGCGGTGGTGAACTTCTCCAACGCCATCCACAACGTGCCCTCGACGCTGGCGGCGCTGAAGTCCCCGAAGCTGACGTACGACCCGCGCTTCAAGACGTTCCTGGAGATCGCGGCGAACCCGGACTCGACCACCGCCCCCGCCTCGATCAACGGCGGCGTCTACCTCACCACCGTCCAGGAGTTCGGCTACGCCTACGAGAGCGGCAAGGCGACCGATCTCAAGGCCGGCCTGAAGAAGACGGCCGCGCAGATCGACACGGACATCGCGCAGGCGAAGTAGCCCATGAGCACCTACACGTTGCGGGCGAAACACCGCCGCTCGACCCTGCGCACCCTCGCCTTCCTCTCCCCCTGGCTGATCGGCTTCACGGTCTTCTTCGCCTACCCCCTGATCTCCACCGTCTACTTCTCCTTCATGCGCTACGACGGCTTCAAGCCGCCCACGTGGAGCGGCACGAAGAACTGGGTGTACGTCTTCGAGCACTACCCCCTCTTCTGGCCCGCCCTGCGCAACACCCTGTGGCTGGTCGTCATCATGGTCACGCTCCGGGTCGCCTTCGGCCTGGGCGTGGGCCTGCTGATCACCAAGGTCAAGACGGCCACGGGTGTCTTCCGCACCCTCTTCTACCTGCCCTACCTGGCCCCGCCGGTGGCGGCCACGATGGCCTTCGCGTTCCTCCTCAACCCCGGCACGGGCCCGGTCAACTCGATCCTGGAGAAGACCGGGCTGCCCACCCCCGCCTGGTTCAACGACCCCACCTGGTCGAAGCCGGCCCTGACCCTCCTGGCCCTGTGGGGCATCGGCGACCTGATGGTCATCTTCATGGCCGCCCTGCTCGACGTGCCGAAGGAGCAGTACGAGGCGGCCGAACTGGACGGCGCGACCCCCTGGCAGCGCTTCCGCTACGTGACGCTGCCGAACATCTCTCCGATCGTCATGTTCGCGGTCGTCACCGGCGTGATCCAGACGATGCAGTACTACACACAGCCGCTGATCGCCGGGAAGGTCGCCTCGGGCGTGATCCAGGGCGCCGGGACGCAGTTCGAGCCCGGCTACCCCGACAAGTCGACGCTCACCCTCCCCCAACTCGTCTACAACCTGGGCTTCCAGCGCTTCGACTACGGCTCGGCCTGTGTGGTCGCCCTGGTCCTCTTCGCCCTCTCCATGGCCTTCACGGCCCTCCTGATGCGCCGCCGGGGCGGCCTGATCCAGGCAGGTGAACGATGACGCAGGTACTCGACAAGCCCCTGGAGCTGAAGACACCCCCGTCGCCGGCGGAACGCACGGCCCACCGCAGGGCCCTGCTGGAGTGGATCGCGATCCACTCGTTCGGCATCGCGGCGGCCCTCTTCTTCACCCTCCCGTTCGTCTTCGTCCTCCTCACCTCCCTCATGAGCGACAGCCAGGCGCTCAGCCGCGACCTGATCCCGCACACCTGGGAATGGGGCAACTACGCCACGGTGTTCGACACCCCCGGCTTCCTCACCTGGTGGAAGAACACCCTGATCTACGCGGGCCTGGGCACGGTCCTCACGGTCGTCTCCTCGATTCCCGTGGCCTACGCCCTGGCCAAGTTCCGCTTCCGCGGCCGCAATCCGGCCCTGATGCTGGTCATCTCGATGATGATGCTGCCGCCGCAGGTGATCGTCATCCCGATGTACCTGTTCTGGGCGAAGCAGCTGGACCTGTCCGGATCGCTCTGGCCACTGATCATCCCCATGGCGTTCGGCGACGCGTTCTCGATCTTCCTGCTGCGCCAGTTCCTGACGACGATCCCCGACGAGTACGTGGACGCGGCCAAGGTGGACGGCTGCGGCGACCTGCGCACGCTGCTGAAGGTCGTGCTGCCGATGGCCAAGCCGGGCATCGCCGCGGTGGCCCTCTTCCAGTTCTTCTACGCCTGGAACGACTACTTCGGCCCCCAGATCTACGCCTCGGAGAACCCGGGCGCCTGGACGCTCTCCTACGGCCTGGAGTCGTTCAAGGGCGCCCACCACACCGACTGGAACCTCACCATGGCCGCCACCGTGCTGGTCATGGCCCCCGTGATCCTCGTGTTCTTCTTCGCGCAGAAGGCGTTCGTGGAGGGTGTCACGCTCACCGGAGTAAAGGGTTAGACCTGTATGAAACTCACCGTGGTCGGCGGAGGCTCGACCTACACCCCCGAACTCGTGGACGGCTTCGCCCGCCTGAGGGACACCCTGCCCGTCGAGGAACTGGTCCTGATGGACCCCGCCGAGGACCGTCTCGACCTGGTCGGCGGTCTGGCCCGCCGCATCTTCGCCCGTCAGGAGCACGCGGGCCGCGTCACCACGACGACCGACCTCGACGAGGCGGTGGACGGCGCGGACGCGGTCCTCCTGCAACTGCGCGTCGGCGGTCAGGCGGCCCGTCAGCAGGACGAGACCTGGCCTCTGGAATGCGGCTGCGTGGGCCAGGAGACCACCGGCGCCGGCGGTCTCGCCAAGGCCCTGCGCACGGTCCCGGTCGTCCTGGACATCGCGGACCGCGTCCGCCGCACCAACCCCCGGGCCTGGATCATCGACTTCACCAACCCCGTCGGCATCGTGACCCGCGCCCTCCTCCAGGCGGGCCACAAGACGGTGGGCCTGTGCAACGTGGCGATCGGCCTGCAGCGCAAGTTCGCCGCCCTGCTGTCCGTGGCGGCCTCCGAGATCCACCTGGACCACGTCGGCCTCAACCACCTCACCTGGGAGACGGCCGTACGCCTCGGCGGCCCGGAGGGCGAGGACGTCCTGCCGAAGCTGCTGGGCGAACACGGCGACACGATCGCGGCCGACCTCCGCCTGCCCCGCCCCCTGCTCGACACGCTGGGCGTGATCCCCTCCTACTACCTGCGCTACTACTACGCGCACGACGAGGTGGTACGGGAACTGCGGACGAAACCGTCCCGGGCGGCCGAAGTCGCGGAGATGGAACGCCGGTTGCTCGCGATGTACGCCGACCCGGCCCTGGACGAGAAGCCGGAGCTGCTCGCCGAGCGGGGCGGCGCCTTCTACTCGGAGGCGGCGGTGGACCTGGCGGCGGCCCTGCTGGGCGGCGGCGGTTCGCCGTACCAGGTGGTGAACACGTACAACCGGGGCACGCTGCCGTTCCTCCCCGACGACGCGGTGATCGAGGTCCAGGCGGCCGTGGGGGCCAAGGGCGCGTCCCCCCTCCCCGTGCAGCCCGTGGACCCGCTCCACGCGGGCCTGATGGCCGGCGTCACGGCCTATGAGGACCTGGCCCTCCAGGCCGCCCTGCACGGCGGCAGGGACCGCGTCTTCCGCGCCCTCCTGTCCCATCCCCTCGTCGGTCAGTACGCGTACGCCGAGACGCTCACCGACCGGCTGATCGCACACAACCGGGAGCACCTCGCGTGGGCGTGACCGCACGTGTCCTCGCCATCGACGCGGGCAACAGCAAGACGGACGTCGCGATCGTGACGGCGGACGGGGACGTCCTCGCCACGGCACGCGGGGGCGGCTTCCGTCCACCGGCCGTGGGCGTGGACACGGCGGTGAACGGCCTCGCCGCGACCGTGGCGCAGGCCCTCACCGCCGCGGGCCTCACCTCGGTCACCCATGTCTCGGCCTGCCTCGCCAACGCCGACTTCCCCGTCGAGGAGGAGCAACTGGCCGCGGCGCTGCGGGCGCGCGCCTGGGGCGCGACGGTGACGGTCCGCAACGACACCTTCGCGATCCTGCGGGCCGGGGCCGGCGAACCCCGGGGGGTGGCGGTCGTCTGCGGCGCGGGCATCAACTGCGTGGGCATGCGCCCCGACGGCCGCACGGCCCGCTTCCCGGCCCTCGGCCGGGTCTCGGGCGACTGGGGCGGCGGCTGGGGGCTCTCCGAGGAGGCCCTCTGGCACGCGTCCCGGGCGGAGGACGGCCGCGGCGCCCCCACCGCCCTGTCCCACACCCTGCCCGCCCGCTTCGGCCTGCCCTCCATGTACGCCCTCGTCGAAGCGCTGCACCTGGAGCACGTCCCCAAGCTCCGGCGCCACGAACTGACCCCCGTCCTCTTCGCCACGGCCGCCGACGGCGACCCGATCGCCCGGGCGATCGTGGAACGCCAGGCCGAGGAGGTGGTCTCCATGACGGTCGTCGCCCTGACCCGCCTGGACCTCCTCTCCGAGGAGACCCCCGTGCTCCTGGGCGGCGGCGTCCTGGCCGCCCGGCACCCGCAACTGAACGACCACATCGCCCGCTTGCTGGCCGACCGCGCGCCGAAGGCGGTACCGCGGGTGGTGACGTCCCGCCCGGTGCTGGGCGCGGCACTGCTGGGACTGGACCACGTCGGAGCGAAGGCGGGGGCGCAGGAGAAGCTGCGGACGTACTACGACGCCTAAGGCGTCCGGGGCGCGCCCCGAGTCCGGGAACCGAACCCACTCCCCGTACGTGTTCCTGGACGAGGGGCGCCGCGAGGGGTGGTGCGAGGGGGCGCGCGCCACGCTGCGATCCGATCAAGATCAGGGCAAGGCCGGTGCGGATGTCGGTCCCGGCAGCGATACTTGCGGCGACGGATGACCACGGGGGAGGTCACAGTGACGTACACGCCGAAGAGCAGCCCGCCACCACCGGGCCCCGGCCTGCCCATCCTGCCCGCCGTACCGGCCCAACCGGCACCCCCTGCCGCTCCTCCCGGCACCGCCCCGGCTCCCGCCGCACCCCCCGCCACGACCCCCCGCCGCACCGCCTTCGCCGAGGGCCTCGACCAGCTGCGCTCCGCGGCCACCACCGAACCGGGCCGCCTCCGCATCATCGGCGCCCTCCTGGCCCTCCTCGTCGTCGCCTTCGGCGCCGTCACCGCCTGGCAGATGACCGACCGCGCGGCCGCCGCCGACGACGTCCTGACCCGCAGCCAGCCCCTCAGCTCGGACGCCGCGGACATCTACCGCTCCCTCGCCGACGCCAACACCGCCGCCTCCAGCGGCTTCCTGGCCGGTGGCCAGGAGTCGCCCGGCACCCGCGACCGCTACGAGCGGGACATCCGCACGGCCGCCGAGAAGCTCGTCAACGCCGCCGCCAACGCCGATCCGGACTCCCCGTCGACGGCGACGATCGCCAAGCTCAACAGGCTCCTGCCGGAGTACAAGGGCCTGGTGGAGCGGGCCCGCACGTACAACCGCCAGGGCTTCCCCGTCGGCGGCGCCTACCTCCGCTACGCCAACGAGAAGATGCAGCACCAGATGCTCCCGGCGGCGGAGGACCTCTACACGAAGGAGAACCAGCGCCTCAGCGCGGACTACGCGGCTGCCACGCCCTACCCCTGGGCGGCGATCGCCCTCGGCGTCGCCGCTCTGGCGGCCCTCGCCTGGGCCCAGCACCGCAACTACCGGCGGACGAACAGGGTCCTGAACCACGGTCTGGTGGCCGCCACCGCCACGGCGACGGTCGTCCTCCTCTGGCTGGTCGTCGGCCACACCCTCGCCCGCGCGGGTCTGAACGACTCCTACGACCACGGCGTCCGCTCCCTGAACGTCCTGCACGACGCGCGCATCGCCTCCCTCAAGGCCAGGGGCAACGAGAACCTCACCCTGGTGGCGCGCGGCGCCGAGACGAAGAAGGTCGGCGAAAAGACCTACGACGCCTACGACTACGACTTCGGCAGGGACATCAAGGCGCTCGCCACCAAGCTGGCGGCGGCGGAGAAGCTCGCCGACGACACCTCCGGCGAACGCCCCGTCACCGCCGCCGTGGGCAACATGACGGAGTGGAAGAAGCGCCACACCGCGGCCCGCGAGCAGGACGAGAACGGCAACTACCAGCAGGCGCTCGACCGTGTCATCGGCACCGAGGGCGCGACCGGCGAGTGCTTCGACAGCGTCGACGACAACCTGCGCACGGCACTCGCGCACGAGGAGACGGAGTTCAAGCGCGCGGCGGGAGACGGCCGCGACGCGCTGACGGGCATGCCGGCGGGCGTGGCCGTACTCGCGGTGCTGGGCGCCGCGGGCGCGGTCCTGGGCATCGGCCGCAGGCTGTCGGAGTACCGATGAACGGGCCGGGGGCGAGGGGAGGAACGACCGTGCGAGACGCACTCAGGGGCTGGGGCGGAGTGACCGCGATGGCTGTCGTCTGCGCCCTGGTGGCGCTGGTGGCCCTCTGTCTGCCGCTCACCACGGCGACGACGGCCACCCAGAACACCACGGCGACGCAGACCGCCCGGACCGAGGTGGCCGAGGAGTGCGAGGCCCCCGAGAAGCAGACGCTGTCCCCCTCCTCGGCCGACGGCGACACCATCCGGGCGATCAAGAACCGCACGGGCGAGAAGCGCAAGCTGATCGTCGGCGTCGACCAGAACGGCTACCGCTGGGGCTACCGCAACCCCAACAGCGGCAAGACCGCGGAGCTCGAGGGCTTCGACATCGACCTGGTCCACCGCATCGCGAAGGACATCCTCGGCGACCCGGACGCCGTCCAGTTCAAGGCGATCCCCACCGACCAGCGCATCCCGGCGATCCAGGACGGCCGCGTGGACATGGTCGTCCGCACGATGACGATCAACTGCGACCGCATCGGCGACGTCGCCTTCTCCGCGCCCTACTTCAAGACGGGCCAGCAGGTCCTGGCCCCGAAGTCCTCCCCCGTCAAGGGCTACGACGACACGCTCGCGGACCGCAGGATCTGTACGGCGGCGGGTTCCACGGCGTTCGCCGCGCTGGAGGCGGACCAGAAGGATGGCAAGCTCCCCGCGAGCACCGACATCACCACCACCGTGCCGAACCAACTCGACTGCCTGGTGCGGCTCCAGCTCGGCGAGGTCGACGCCGTGGTCACCGACGGCGCCCTCGCGGCGAGCCAGGCGGCACAGGACCCGACGGTCCAGCTCAAGGGCGACGCCTTCACTGCCGAGTACTACGGCGTGGCGATGAAGAAGGACGCGGACGATCTGGTACGCCGGGTCAACCAGATCCTGGTGGACTACCGCAAGGACACCGCGAACGGCTGGCAGGCGTCGTACGAGAAATGGCTGGCGGCAACACTGGGCAAGGATGCGGAGAAGTCGGAACCACCGGCACCGCAGTACCTCCGCACCACCTGACACCCTGCCGAACCCGCGAACACCCGCATCAGAAGACGACAGACGACACGCGACATACGACACACGACCGCAGCGAGAGGTGATCGATGGGCGTCACGGGATCCACCGGGCCGGTGATGGACCGGGACGAGGTGGACCGTGCGCTGGCGCGGCTCGGCGCGGAGCACGAGGCGATCGAGACCTCGCTCCTCGCCCTGCAGGACCACGCGGGCCGCAGACTCCTGGAGGGCGCCGAGCTCACCGGCGTCACCCGGGAGCGCTGGACGTCCACGGAGGCGTCGATCACGCTGCTGTGGACGTACTTCGACGCGTACACCGACGCGCTGCGCTCCGCCCGCGACATCCGCGCCCGCCGCCGCTGGTCCAGCCGCGAGGACCTGGTGGAGCTGACGGAGCTGCTGAACGGCGACTCGGTCACCGTCGCGGGCAGCGCCTCGGCGACGGCCAACGCTCCCACCCTGCACGGCGGTCCGACGAAGCTGAGTGAGCGCTACTCACTCGTCACCCTCGTCGAGCGGATGAACGAGCTGTACGCGACGAGCCTGGACATGGTGGTCGCCGCCGACGCGGTCTGGTCGGCCCTGCCGGCCCGGATCGACCTGCTCGCGGCGGAACTCCAGCGCACGCGACGGCTCGCGCACTCGGTCGGCGTGCGCCCCGGCGAGCACCCGGCGGGCGACGACCTGGAGCGCATCACGCGGATACTGACGAAGCTGCGCGAGCAGGTGATCTCGGACCCGCTGGCGTTCTGGCAGGCCGCGGAGGGCAGTTCGGCGCCGGGCGGCGGCCGGCCGGACACGACGGTGTACGACCGGGAGGCGCGCTCCCTGGAGGAGGTACGCCGGGAGATCGACGCCGTACTGACGGTGCGGCAGGACGCCGAGAAGCGGATCGTGAAGCTGCGGGACATCCTCAGCCGCGCGGACCGCACGCTCGCCGAGGCGCGTACGGCGCGCGGCGAGGTCCTCGCGAAGATCGCGGCGACGGAGGTGCCGGTCGTCGGCGGGCCGCCGACGGTGCTCCAGGAGCAGCTGGCGGCGGCGGCCGAGTACCGCAGGCAGGCGCAGTGGCACCGGCTGTCGCCGCTGCTGGAGTCGCTGGAGCAGAAGGCCGAGGACGAACTGCTTCGTGCCCGTGAGTCGTTGACGGCGGTCACCGCCCCGCTCGCGGTCCGCGCCGAGCTGCGCGGCCGTCTCGACGCGTACAAGGCGAAGGTCGCCCGGCACGGCTTCGCCGAGGACGCGCTGCTGGTGGAGCGGTACGAGAAGGCGCGCCGGATGCTGTGGAGCGCGCCCTGCGACCTGCGCGCCGCCGAGCAGGCCGTGCTGCGCTACCAGCACGCGGCGGCGGAGCTGCTCAACGGCCCGCGGGTGCCGGAGCAGGGTGTGCCCGAGGACGACCGGAGGGGGCCGGGCGCGTGAGCGACGAGGGGGAGTCCATGAGTCAGGCACCGCAGGAGCCGGCGGGCGGGCCTCCGCGCGCCTGCCAGCGCCCCACCTGTGACGGCGCGTACGAGGACGTGGGAGGCGGCGAACTGTACTGCGACACCTGCGGTCTCGCCCCGGTCGTCGCCGCGGACGGCGACGTCGGTTCGCCTCCCACCGGCATCACCGCCGGGGGCAGGGGCGGCTCCCGCGGGTCCGCCGGCAGCGGCGGTTCCCGCTCCAGCGGCCGCAGTTCGCGGACGTCGTCCCAGTCGTCGAAGTCCCGCCGCTCGGTGTCGGGGCGCCTGTCGCGGTCGCTGTCGGGCAAGTCGACGGGCCGCTCGGTGTCGGTGCGCAGCTCCGGCTCGGCCACCGGTTCCGGGTCCCGGGGCCGGCTGGGCGCCGGTCTGGTGCAGGTGCCGCCGATCCCGCGGCCCGACCCGCGCGAGATGGTCCTGGACAACCCCGAGGTGCCCGAGCGGAAGCGGTTCTGCTCGCGCTCCGACTGCGGCGCCCAGGTGGGCCGGGCGCGCGGCGACCGGCCGGGCCGTACGGAGGGCTTCTGCACCAAGTGCGGCCATCCGTACTCCTTCGTGCCGAAGCTCAAGGCCGGTGACGTGGTGCACGGCCAGTACGAGGTGGTCGGCTGCCTGGCACACGGCGGGCTGGGCTGGATCTACCTCGCCGTCGACCGGGCGGTCTCGGACCGCTGGGTGGTCCTCAAGGGTCTGCTGGACACGGGCGACCAGGACGCGATGGCGGCGGCGATCTCCGAGCGGCGCTTCCTCGCGGAGATCGAGCACGCCAACATCGTGCGGATCTACAACTTCGTGGAGCACCTGGACCAGCGCACGGGTTCGCTCGACGGCTACATCGTCATGGAGTACGTCGGCGGCAAGTCCCTCAAGGAGATCGCCAACTCCCGCCGCACCGCGCAGGGCAGACGTGACCCGCTGCCGGTGGAGCAGGCCTGCGCGTACGGCATCGAGGCGCTGGAGGCGCTCGGGCACCTGCACAGCCGGAACCTGCTGTACTGCGACTTCAAGGTCGACAACGCGATCCAGACCGAGGACCAGCTCAAGCTGATCGACATGGGCGCGGTGCGCAGGATGGACGACGAGGAGTCGGCCATCTACGGGACGGTCGGCTACCAGGCCCCGGAGGTGGCCGAGGTGGGCCCGTCGGTGGCGAGCGACCTGTTCACGGTCGCCCGCACCCTCGCCGTCATGACCTTCGACTTCCAGGGCTACACGAACGTCTACGTGGACTCCCTGCCCGACCCGGACCACATCGATGTGTTCCGGCAGTACGAGTCCTTCTACCGACTCCTGGTCCGGGCCACGGATCCCGACCCGGCGCGCCGGTTCGCCTCCGCGCAGGAGATGACCGAGCAGCTGACGGGCGTCCTGCGGGAGGTCGTCTCCCTCCAGACGGGCCGCGCCCGCCCCGCCCTGTCCACACTGTTCGGGCCGGAACTGCGGGTCACGGACACGGAGTTGTTCCCCAGGCTGGACGGCGAGGTGTCCCGTCTGGGCGCGCGGGTGGTGCGGCCCCGGGCTCGCGCCGGTGCTCCCGCCGCCCTGCCGCAGCAGCGGTCCGAGAGCCCGCACAGCCTCGTCAGGCCCGTCGACACCCCCGCCGCCGCTTTCGCCCTGCCCGTCCCGCGCGTCGACCCGACCGACCCCAACGCCGGTTTCCTGGCGGGCCTGATGACCTCCGCCCCCGCGGAACTCCTCGGCGCCCTGGCAGCCGCCCCCGCCCCGTCGATCGAGACGCGGCTGCGGCAGATCCGGGCCTGGCTGGAGACGGGTGAGCCGGCCGCCGCGCTGCAGGCGCTGGTCACGCTGGAGGGGGAGCGGCCCGACGACTGGCGGGTGGTCTGGTACCGGGGCGTCGCCGCGCTGGTGACCGGCGACGACGAGGGTGCCGCACTCGCCTTCGACGCGATCTACGACGCCTTCCCGGGCGAGATCGCGCCCAAGCTGGCGCTCGGCCTGTGCGCGGAGGTGCTGGGGCAGCTGGACAACGCGGCCGAGTACTACCGGCTGGTGTGGTCGACCGACCCGAGCTATGTGAGCGCCGCGTTCGGCCTGGCCCGCGTCCAGCTCGCGACCGGGGACCGGCGTGGCGCCGTACGGACGCTGGAGTCGGTCCCGGAGTCCTCCATCCACTACACGGCCGCGCGTGTGGCGGCGGTCCGGGCGCGGCTGCGGCAGCGCACGGCGACCGCGTCCGACGCGCCGTTCCTGGAGGATCTGACGGCCGCCGCGGCGCAGGTCGAGGCGCTGGAGGCGTACGGCCTGGATCCGGCGCGGCGGGAGCAGTTGTCGGCCGAAGTCCTCGGTTGCGCGCTCGACTGGGTACTCTCCGGGGGCCAGGGTTCCGCCCCTCCCGCCGCCGGGGGACGGACACTGCTCGGCAGTGGTCTGGACGAGCGGGGCCTGCGTTTCGGTCTGGAACGCTCGTACCGCATGTTGGCCCGGCTGGCGCGGGGCGGCGAGGAGAGGATCGACCTGGTGGAACGTGCCAATCGTTACCGCCCCCGGACGTGGGTGTAGTTGATGTCGCAGATGCCCCAGTTGTCCGCCTGCCCGAGCTGCGAGGAACCCCTCGAGTCGGGTGACCGTTTCTGCGGCGCGTGCGGATACGACCTGTCCGCCGTGCCGGCACGGCCGGAGGACAACCCGACCATCACCATGAACGGCTCGGTGCCCGCGCAGGGCGCTCGGGCCGGTGGGTATGCCGAGCCCACGCCGGCGCCGCCCACCGGGGCGGCCTGGCCCGCCCCCGGGCCGGACGGCGCGGGCGCCCCGGAGGCGGCGCACCTGCCGACGGACCTGCCGGGCACGGACTCGGGCGGCTCCGCGCTGCCGCCGGAGACACCCCCGCCGCCGAGCGCCCCGCCCGCCCCGGGCGTGCGGTTCGACCGGCCACCGCGGCCCGACGGGCCCCCCGCGTCGCCGGAGATCTACCAGACACAGCCCGACGAGTACCTCCTCCAGGCACCGGACCCACGGGTGTCCGCCGAGCAAGCGGCCCAGACCGCGGGCACCGGCGGCAAGGTCTGCGTCGCCTGCCGGGCCGGCCGCGTGGACGACGACGGCTACTGCGAGAACTGCGGCCACGCCCAGCCGCGCGAACGGGACCACATGGAGCAGGAGTCCGGCCCGGTGGCCGCGGTCAGCGACCGCGGCCTGCGCCACCACCGCAACGAGGACGCGTTCGCCATCGGCACCACCGCGCTGCCCGACGGCTCCCCCGCCTCCGTCGCGATCGTCTGCGACGGCGTCTCCTCGGCGACCCGCCCCGACGACGCCTCCGCCGCCGCGTCCAAGGCGGCGGGCGAGACGCTGCTGGCGGCCCTGCCGCGCGGCACGCACCCCCAGCAGGCGATGCACGACGCGATCCTCGCCGCCTCGCGCGCCGTCAACGCGCTCGCCGCGGAACCCGCCACGGCCCGCGAGCAGGCCCCCCACCAGAACGCCCCCGCCTGCACCATCGTCGGCGCCGTGGTGACGTCGGGCCTGCTGATCGTCGGCTGGGTCGGCGACAGCCGCGCCTACTGGGTCCCCGTCGACCGCAGCGCTCCCCCCGCCCGGCTCACCGAGGACGACTCGTGGGCCGCGCAGATGGTCGCCGCCGGTCTGATGAACGAGGCCGAGGCCTACGCCGACGAGCGCGCCCACGCGATCACCGGCTGGCTCGGCGCGGACGCCTACGAACTGGAACCGCACACCGCCGCGTTCAAGCCGGACCGGCCCGGTGTGGTGGTCGTGTGCACCGATGGCCTGTGGAACTACGCGGAGGCGGCGGAGGAGATGGCCCGGGTCGTCCCGCTCGACGCCGCCGCGCAACCGCTGCACAGCGCCCGCGTGCTCCTCGGCCATGCGCTCGACGGCGGGGGCCACGACAACGTAACAGTGGCGCTCGTGCCGTTCCCGGCCGTGCCCCAGGGGGCAGGATCGGCCTGAGGCCACGTCGAGGGACGCCTCGGCGGACCGGAGGGGACCGGTCCGCCTACTGTCATCACCCCGCCGCGGCGGGGGCTTTGAAGGGGGATCGAAGCAGGCATGGCCAATTTCTCGAAGTCGAACGTGCCCCAGTTCTCGGTGGACGTCTACCAGAACGAGTACCTGCCGGAGGGCGCCGGAGAGGTCAACGCCATCGTCACGGTGACGGCGACCGGCGGCGGCACGATCGGCAGCGCGGTCGCGGCGCCCCACCTCTACTCGCCCGGCCAGGGCCCGTCCGCGGCCGTGGCGATCATGGTCGACTGCTCGGGGTCGATGGACTACCCGCCGACCAAGATGCGCAACGCCCGCGACGCGACGGCCGCGGCGATCGACACCCTGCGCGACGGCGTGCACTTCGCGGTGATCGGCGGGACACACGTGGCGAAGGAGGTCTACCCGGGCGGCGGACGCGTCGCGGTCGCCGACGCCACCACCCGCGAGCAGGCCAGACAGGCGCTGCGCTCGCTCAGCGCCGGCGGCGGCACGGCCATCGGCACCTGGCTGAAACTCGCCGACCGCCTGCTCTCCTCCGCGGACGTCGCGATCCGGCACGGCATCCTGCTCACCGACGGCCGCAACGAGCACGAGTCGCCCCAGGACCTGAAGGCCGCGCTCGACGCGTGCGCCGGGCGCTTCACGTGTGACGCGCGCGGCGTGGGCACCGACTGGGAAGTGAAAGAAGTCACAGGGATCGCCTCGGCCCTGCTCGGCACCGCCGACATCGTCGCCGATCCGGCCGCTCTCGCCGCCGACTTCACGCAGATGATGGAGACGGCGATGGGCAAGGAGGTCGCGGACGTCTCCCTGCGGCTGTGGACCCCGGTCGACACGACCGTGAAGTTCGTCAAGCAGGTCGCACCGACGGTCGAGGACCTGACCGGCCGGCGCACCGAGGCGGGCCCGCGCGCCGGCGACTATCCCCTTGGTTCCTGGGGAGACGAGTCCCGTGACTACCACGTCTGCGTCGAGGTCCCGGTCGCGCACATCGGGCAGGAGATGCTGGCGGCCCGGATCTCCCTGGTCATTCCGCAGCCCGACGGCAGCGCCCAGAACCTCGGTGCGCAGGGCCTGGTGCGGGCCGTGTGGACGGACGACATGGTCGCCTCGACATCGATCAACCCTCAGGTCGCCCACTACACCGGGCAGGCCGAACTGGCACAAGTCATCCAACAAGGGCTGGATCTTCGCAAGTCGGGCGATATGGATGGAGCAACCGCCAAACTGGGCCGGGCCGTTCAGCTCGCGAGTGCCTCAGGTAACGCCGATACTGCGAAACTGCTTGCGAAGGTGGTGGACGTGGTCGACGCCGCGACCGGTACTGTGCGACTGAAGGCGAAGGTCGCGGAGGCTGACGAGATGACGCTCGAAACACGCTCCACCAAGACCGTTCGCGTCAAGAAGTGACCTAGAAGAGATCGAAGGAGGGACGCGCCGACATGCCGACCTGCCCGAACGGACACCAGTCGGGTTCCGACGACTGGTGCGAGGTCTGCGGTCACCGCATGGCGGGTGCCGTGCCTCCGCCTCCTCCCCCGCCGCCGCCCGGCGGCTACGGCTTCCCGCCCCCCGCCGGCCAGGGTGGCCCGCAGGGCCCCGGCGGCCAGCCCGGCGGGCGCCCGCCGCACCTGTCCGCCGTGCCGAACACCGAGCCGGAGCTCTGCCCGCAGTGCCGTACGCCGCGTGAGGGCGGCGCCCCGTTCTGCGAGGAGTGCCGGTGGAACTTCCTGACGAACACGGCGACGTCGTACACCCCCGCGGCCCCGCCGCCCGGCCCCGGCGTGCGTTTCCAGCCACCGGGCCAGCAGGGCGGCCCGCCCCCCGGCCCGTCGTACGGCGGCGGTGACTCCTACGAGTACCAGGGCTCCCGTCCGTCGCAGATGAACCGCCCGGCCGAGCCGATCCCGCCGTTCGGCGGCGACCCGTCGGGCCGTCCCGGCCCGGGTGGACCCGGCGGCCCCGGCGGTCCGCAGGGCGGCGGTTACGGCTACCCGCAGCCCGGTCCTGCCCCGACCTCGCCCGGTCCTGGTGGCCCCGGCGGCTTCGGCGGCCCTCCCGGCCCCGGTGGGCCCGGCGGCCCTGGCAACTTCGGTGCCGACCCTTCCCGGCCGGTCCCGCCCCCGCCCGGCCCCGGTGGTCCCGGTGGTCCCGGTGCTCCGCAGGCCTTTCACCAGTCCGGCCCGCCGGCCCCGCCCGGCTTCCCGCAGGAGACCCAGCGGCCCCCGCAGCAGGGCGGTCCGTCCTTCGGCGGAGGTGACGACGACTGGGTGATCTCCCCGCCGACGTCCGGCCCGGGCGGCCACGGCGGTCCCGGCCCCGGTCAGGGCGGCCCCGGCGGCCCCGGTCAGGGCGGCTACGGCTACCCGCAGCCCGGCGCGACCCAGGCCCCTCCCGGCCCCGGCGGCTTCCCGCAGCAGCCCCAGGCGCCGCAGGGACCCGCGACGTGGACCGCGACCATCGGCCCGGACCGCGACTACTTCATGGCGATGATGCACCGCTCCGGCCCCGAGGCCGCGGGGCTGAACCTGCCCGCGTACTCGCCCGAGCAGCAGCGCACGCTCACCGGCAACCAGCTCACCATCGGCCGCCGCCGGCACTCCACCGGCGACACCCCCGACATCGATCTGTCGGTGCCGCCGGAGGACCCGGGCGTCTCGCACCAGCACGCGGTGCTGGTCCAGCAGCCGGACGGCAGCTGGGCGGTCGTCGACCAGAACTCGACGAACGGCACGACGGTCAACGGCTCGGACGAACCGATCCAGCCGTTCGTCCCCGTACCGCTGCAGGACGGCGACCGGGTGCACGTGGGCGCCTGGACGACGATCACGATCCGCCGAGGCTGAGCCGCCTCGCCGGAAGGCCGTTCACGACGGGAGGGGCCAGGCGTACGGCCCCTCCGGGTCGTCCAGCCAGGCCCACTCCCTCTCCTCGCTGACGGTGATGCCGTAGCGCTCGCGCTGCGGCCTGCCCTCCTGCTCCCAGAGTGCGTGCGCCTCCTGCGGGTCGAGGATGCCGCGGGTCAGGGCCAGCAGGAACCGGAACAGGTCGTCCTCCCGGGCCCGGTGCGGCACCCCGCCCAGCTGGACCGGCTCGCCCCCGGAGCGGCCCGTGCCACGCAGCGGCACGAAGTAGGCGGGCGTGTGCAGGAACCGTCCCTCGGCCTGTCCGCCGCCGGTCACCGTGAGCACGATCAGGCCGGTGGCGAGCGGCATGAGGATCCGGCCGCCGGGGCGGCTCTGGGCGACCCAGGCGCGCGGGACGCCGCTCAGCGCGCAGGTGGCGATGATCCGGTCGAACGGAGCGCGCTCCGGTACGCCCCGGGCGCCGTCGCCGGTGACGACCACCGGGTGGTACCCGGCCGCGGCCAGGTGCCGGCGGGCCGACTCGGTGATCTCCGGGTCGAGATCGACGGTGGTGACCTTGTCGTCGCCCAGCCGGTGGGCCAGCAGCGCCGCGTTGTAGCCGGTGCCGGCGCCGATCTCCAGGACCGTGTGGCCCTCCGCGACGCCCAGCGCGGTGAGCATGTCCGCCATCAGGGACGGCTGGCTGCTGGAGGACAGCAGCTCGCCGTCACGCAGGCGCGTGGCCAGCGGGGTGTCCTCGTAGGCGCCCCGCATCCACCGCTCCCGCGCCTCGGGGTCGGTGCTCTCGCCCCAGCGGCGTTCGTAGCCGCCGGCGACGCCGACGTAGTAGTACGGCACGAAGAGGTGTCTCGGGACCGTCGCGAAGGCATCCCGCCAGCCCGGGTCGGCGGCCCAGGCCCCGCTCTCCTCGATCCGCCGCACCAGCGCCGCCCGCGCGGCGGCGGCGAGACCGTCGAGTTCACTGCCGGGTGCGTGACCGCCCATGTCTCCACAGTAGGGGCAGGGCCCTGGCAGCAGCGGCAGGGTCCTAGGTCTTGAGTCCTATGCCGGGGCGTCTGAGACCATGGATCGCGTGAATGAGATTCGGCGCGGCACGCTTCAGGAGCAGACCTTCTATGAGCAGGTCGGCGGGGAGGAGACCTTCCGTCGGCTCGTCCACCGTTTCTACGAGGGGGTCGCCGAGGACCCGCTGCTGCGGCCCATGTACCCCGAGGAGGACCTGGGCCCGGCCGAGGAGCGCTTCACGCTGTTCCTCATCCAGTACTGGGGCGGCCCCACGACGTACAGCGACAACCGCGGCCACCCGCGGCTGCGGATGCGGCACGCGCCCTTCGCGGTCGACCGGGCGGCGCACGACGCGTGGCTGAAGCACATGCGGGTCGCCGTCGACGAGCTCGGCCTGTCCGAGGAGCACGAGCACACGCTGTGGAAGTACCTGACGTACGCGGCGGCCTCGATGGTCAACACCGAGGGCTGACGGGCGCCGAGGGCCCGGTCAGCGCACGCTGACGTCCAGTGCCCCGAGCCCGGCACGTCGTACGGCGATGGACCCGTACGGCGTGCGCAGCCTCAGCCACGCGCCCGACGAGAGCAGCCCCGGCGGCACCCCGGGCCGCAGGAAGCCCAGGGACTGCGCCGCGTGCACGGCCCGGACGGGCAGCCGGGTGTCCCCGACCGTACGGGACCAGATGTCCGCGCCGATCCGGTCCAGCTCGGTCCGGGTTCGCCGCTCGGCGGGCAACTCCTGCGTACGGGACCGGAACTCGGCGACGACGGCCGCGACCAAGGACCGCAGGGCGTCCGGCGTGGGAAGCCCCGGTTCGGACCGCCAGCCCCCGCGGGGCGGCAGTACACCCGCCCACGGCGGCCCGGTCACCGCACCCGGCACGAGCGCCGTGCCGTCCTTCTCGTCCACCGTCTCCAGGAACTCACCGGCGGACACGGTCACGTCCAGCGTGACTTCGAGACCCTTCTCGTACGGCTTGGCCAGCCGCACCGCCCGCACCGCGAGCACCTCGAAGGACGGCGGACGCCCGAAGACGGCGAGTGCGGTACCCGCCGCCTGCAGTCGCACCGCGGCACCGCGGTCGTAGTGGAGCAGCCGGGAGAGGAAGGCCGCGAGATCCGCCGCCTCCCCCTCGTCGGCGAGGTGGAGCACCGTCATGCCGCGACGGCCTTCTCCTCGGCGTCATCCATGTACTCGCGGAGGAACTCCCGCTCCTCCGCGGTGATCCGGCGCGGGCGCTGCGCCTCGAAGTCGAACGGCACGATCACCGTGGAGGCCCGTACATAGACCTGGTCGCCGTCCTTCACCTCGTAGGTGAGGGTGAAGGACGCGGCCCTTATCTCCGTGACCCACAGCTCGATGTCCACCGGGTGGTGCCGGTGGACGAGCTGCCGCTTGTAGTCGATCTCATGGCGTGCCACCACGGACCCCTGCTTGAAGTCCTTCTCCGGGCGGAACAGGAAGTCGATACGGGCTTCCTCCAGGTAGCGGAGGAACACCACGTTGTTGACGTGGCCGTACGCGTCCATGTCCGCCCAGCGCAGCGGGCAGCGGTAGATGTGCCGCAAGATCGATCAGCCCCGGGTCAGCTTCTTGTAGGTGGCGCGGTGCGGACGGGCGGCGTCCGGACCGAGCCGCTCGATCTTGTTCTTCTCGTAGGACTCGAAGTTGCCCTCGAACCAGAACCACTTGGACTCGCCCTCGTAGGCGAGGATGTGCGTGGCCACTCGGTCCAGGAACCACCGGTCGTGGGAGACGACCACGGCCGCACCCGGGAACTCCAGCAGGGCGTTCTCCAGGCTGGAGAGGGTCTCGACGTCGAGGTCGTTGGTCGGCTCGTCGAGGAGCAGCAGGTTGCCGCCCTGCTTGAGGGTGAGCGCGAGGTTCAGACGGTTGCGCTCACCGCCGGAGAGCACCCCGGCCGGTTTCTGCTGGTCCGGCCCCTTGAACCCGAAGGCCGAGACGTAGGCGCGGGACGGCATCTCGACCTGGCCGACGTTGATGTAGTCCAGCTCGTCGGAGACGACGGCCCACAGCGACTTCTTCGGGTCGATGTTCTCGCGGCTCTGGTCGACGTAGGAGATCTTGACCGTGTCGCCGACCTTGATGGCGCCGGAGTCCGGCTGCTCGATGCCCTGGATCATCTTGAACAGGGTGGTCTTGCCGGCGCCGTTCGGGCCGATGATGCCGACGATGCCGTTGCGCGGCAGGGTGAAGCTGAGGTCGTCGATGAGCAGCTTGTCCCCGAAGCCCTTGCTGAGGTTGCTGACCTCGACGACGACGTTGCCCAGGCGCGGGCCCGGCGGGATCTGGATCTCCTCGAAGTCCAGCTTCCGCATCTTGTCGGCCTCGGCGGCCATCTCCTCGTAGCGGGCCAGACGCGCCTTGGACTTGGCCTGCCGCCCCTTGGCGTTGGACCGCACCCACTCCAGCTCTTCCTTGAGCCGCTTCTGCCGCTTGGCGTCCTTCTGGCCCTCGACCTTGAGGCGGGCGGCCTTGGTCTCCAGGTACTTGGAGTAGTTGCCCTCGTAGGGGTAGAGGCGACCGCGGTCGACCTCGCAGATCCACTGGGCGACGTTGTCGAGGAAGTACCGGTCGTGGGTGACCGCGACGACGGTGCCCGGGTACTTCGCCAGGTGCTGCTCCAGCCAGTTCACCGACTCGGCGTCGAGGTGGTTGGTGGGCTCGTCGAGCAGCAGCAGGTCGGGCTGCTCCAGCAGCAGCTTGCACAGCGCGACGCGGCGACGCTCACCACCGGACAGGTTGGTGACGGGCCAGTCGCCGGGCGGGCAGCCCAGGGCGTCCATGGCCTGCTCCAGCTGCGCCTCGAGGTCCCACGCGTTGGCGTGGTCGAGGTCCTCCTGGAGCTTGCCCATCTCGTTCATGAGCTCGTCGGTGTAGTCGGTCGCCATCTGCTCGGCGATCTCGTTGAACCGGTCGAGCTTGCCCTTGATCCCGGCGACACCCTCCTCGACGTTCTCCAGGACGGTCTTGTCCTCGGTCAGCGGGGGCTCCTGGAGCAGGATGCCGACCGTGTAACCGGGCGTGAGGAACGCGTCACCGTTGGACGGCTGCTCGATGCCGGCCATGATCTTCAGGATCGTCGACTTGCCGGCGCCGTTCGGGCCGACGACGCCGATCTTCGCCCCCGGCAGGAAGCTGGTCGTCACGTCGTCGAGGATCACCTTGTCGCCGTGCGCTTTGCGCGCCTTGCGCATGGTGTAAATGAACTCAGCCAAGAGAAACCGTCCGGCAGCTTGAAACTGGCAGTGGGCAGATACACCCCATCTTGCCGTACCGCCAGCCCTGGGTGGAAACGCGTATCACCGGGGGGCTCTGACCTGGTGCTTCGTGGTGGGCGGCTGAGATTCGACTGTCACTGTCGGTCGCCATTGGTCGGCGTCGGGCACTCTCGCACGGCCCAGAGACGGCCCAGGGGTGATCACTCGATGGCAGCATGGTGCGGGGTTGGGCCACCGTCACGGCGTGAAGGGCAGGGTTGACCGCCCTCACCGCTTGCATGACGTGGACGCACCGAAGCACCGGCACAGCCCGCCCACGCGAAAGCCTGTGCCTACCGGTTGATCGGGATCTCGTAGACGATCTCGCAGTGAGCGGCGGGCACGACGATGTCCGCCGTCTCGCCGCGCCGCCCCTGGTCGCTGTAGTACGTCCGCCGGATGTACGTGACGAGTGCAGCCTTCTGGATGCCCAGAAGTGATGCCTCCTCGGCGGTCGCCTGTCGCGGTTCCGGCTGTTCCACGGCGTGGCTGACGGTGACGCCGATCGCGGCCATGCGGTTCACGACACCGGCCCCGGCGTGCGGGCCTCCCTCGGGGAGAACGACGAGCGTGCCTGCGGTGAGGTCATACGGCTCCCCACTCGTCGACAGCTGCACCGGCCTGCCGTCGGCCAGGAACTCGTATGACGTCCTGACGCACAGGTCGCCCTCGGCGATGCCCAGCCGGGTCGCGATGTCGGCCGGGGCCGGCACCTTGGCATCGGTCCTGCTCTCCCAGTCACCCTGCTTGCCCAGGGCCTTCATGTCCGCACGGAAGGGCGACTTCTCGGGCTGCTCGCGCGCAGACGACCGGACGACCCGCACCCGCTGCCGGGGCTCGGCGACGTAGGTCCCCGATCCGGCGCGGCCCTCCAGCACGCCCTGGGAGATCAGCAGCTCCTGCGCCCGGCGGACCACGTTCTCGCCCACGCCGCACTCCTGGCCGATCTGTGCAGATCAGACGGTGGCGGCAGGTCACAGCGTAGGCCCTGCCCGTTGAGACGAGGAGTTCGAGGGGCTGATGGAGCCAGCTGCTGATCCGCCGCAACCGCACCACCGGCGAGGTGGCCTACTACCGCTGCTTCAGCCCGCGGCCAGTACCACTGCTCGCCCTGGTCCGCGCCGACGAGCACCGCGAACACCCAGCCCCCACCGGACTCATCGCCCTCACCTGCAACGAAATACAGCGACTACTCGCCATGCCCGCCGCATCCCCGAACGGCCAACGCGACCATCGCCTGCGCTGGTCTCTATGGCGTCGCCGACACCAGGCGCGCGCCCGCGACTGCCAATACCGCCGACGCGAGGCCACAACATGAAGATCCATAACTGCGGACGGAGTATCAATTGACCGACCTCAGAAGCAACCGGCCGAAGCCAGCCTGGCCCGAGGGCCTCTCAGGTCGCCGTCAGCGCCGCCAGGGCGCGGTCCATCGCGGCGTTGAACTCTTCCGGCGTCAGCGGCAGACGGGACTTGACGTCCCGACTCCACTGGTCGGCGAGGACCTCGGCGGAGCCCGCCTCAACACCGTCGAGCGCCGCGTCGGCCAGGTCCGACGGAGCGATCTTGTCCACGGGCCAGCCCGCCGCCATGTCGGTGTCGGCCAGGCCGAGGTGCACCGCCGTCACAAGCGTGCCCTGCTCGGCGAGCTCCAGGCGGACGCCGTTGGTCATGGCCCAGGCGGCGGCCTTGGTCAGGTGGTAGGCATTGGCGCCCTTGCCCCCGAACCACGACATGGCGGAGAGGACGTTGACGATCGCGCCCCCGCCGTTCCTGGCGAGCGCCGGCGCGAACTCCCGAATCATTCCCAGGTGGCCGAACATGTTGGTCTCCAGCTCGTGCCGCACCGCGTCCAGCGAACCGGTCACCAAGTCGGTCCCCGTACTGATTCCCGCGTTGTTGATGAGCAGCGAGACGTCCGGGGCGGCCTCGGCAGCGGCCCTCACGGATGCGGGATCGGCGATGTCCAGGGGCAGCACCTCGACCCCGGGCAGGTCCACGGTCTCCGGTCGGCGGGCCGTCGCGTAGACCTTGCGGGCGCCCCGTTCGAGCAGGCGCTGGGCAAAGGCGCGGCCCAGGCCACGGTTGGCTCCGGTGACAAGGGCAACTGAGTTGTTGATATCCATGACCGGTACGCTAAAACCTGACGTTGACGTCAGGGGCAAGTGCTGGTCGTCAGGACCGGGGTGAGAGGAATCACCATGACCGTCACGCAGGCCGCGGCCGAGCGGCTGATCCGCATCGGCGAGGTGGCGCGGGGCGCCGGCGTCTCGGTACGCGCCGTGCGCTACTACGAGCAGCAGGGACTGCTCATCGCTGAGCGCAGCCCATCCGGTCAGCGCCTCTACCGGCAGGACGCCATCACCCTGGTGCGCTTCTTCCAGCAGATGTTCACCGCCGGCCTGACCAGCCGAACGATCGCGGAACTCCTTCCGTGCTGGGACTCCGGGCACACCGACGCCGAGCAACGAGCCATGCTGCGAGCCGAGCGCGAGCGCATCCAGGCCAAGATTGACGACCTGCAGGCCGCCCTGGACCGCCTCGACGAGGTCATCGCGATCACGGACACGCACCCGTAGGCGCGGTCGGTCTGACGGCTCACCAGCGATCTACGGCTGGAGTACTAGTACTGGCGTGGCGGTGCTCAGGTGTTCGGTAGCCGTCTCCCTTTCCTCGCGCGGCCTTCATCCCGTGCGTCAAGGGAGAAGTCTGAGGCGTAGGTCGGCAACTGAAGCGTTATCGATCAAGATCAGCCAGGAATGCGGGCGACGATCCTCTCGATTGAAGACGCGAGGGTGCGATGCTGGTGACCGGCCCACGAGCTACCAAACCGCCACAATCGATCATCGGCGGCCGTTACCGGCGGCCTCCGAATCGATCAACGTCCCTGACGGTGCTGAACTGTCGCAAGCTGTTGGCGTTGGTCATCGCGAGCGCCCTCCAGGGCCCGCGGAAGGCCAGGGATGGCGCTGGCCTGTGAGCACCGCATCAGGAGTTCGATCACTGAGCTTCTTCAGCGTTGCCGCTCCAGGGCGAGGACGGCATTGGCGATTGACGTCATGCGGTTCGGGATGCACCGGGATCTGTGGAAGGTCCGCCAGGACTTCAGGCGTGCGACGCCGCGTTCGACCGGTGCCCGTGCCGCGGCCAGGGCCCGGTTGAGGGTCTTCTAGGTGAAGGGTGAGTTCTTGCAGGCCTGCGTTTGATGCCCGTGGTCACCCAGGGGCCACCGCCCTGGCAGGCGAGGTCGGCCAGGACGGGGACGCCCTGGCGCTCGCAGATGCGGATGATCCGGTGGGTGCGGGCCGCGGTCAGGTCGTGAGTCCGGCCCGGCAGCGCGGGTGAGAGCCACAGCAGCCGGCCGTCCGGATCGGTGACCACCTGCACGTTCACCCCGCGCCGACGGTGCTTGTGGGAGTAGTCGGCCCGGCCGTCGCCAACCCGGCCGCACTCGGCGAGGCGCCTTCCAGTAGGACGAAGTCCGCATCAGCCTCGCGTAGGACCTTCAGCAGACCTGGCGCGTGTTCGGCGAGCAGGTGGATGACCGTACTGGTGCAGGCGTGGGCGGTGGACTCGCTGATCCCGAACCCGGCAGCGATCTTCGCCAGGGTGGTGTGTTCGCGCAGGTACACCAGCGCCACCATCGCGCGTTGAGACGGGCGGAGCTTGCAGCGCCGGTCGCCCCTCACGGGTGACGAGCATGGTGACCCACTCCACGAGTGCCTGGGGCAGGTCGAGTGCGACAGGATGGATGACCAACGAGGCCCCCGAGCAGCGCGGTTGAGACGTCAGACATGTCGATCAACAGCGCGGGGGCCTCGCTCGTTGCGCTTCGCGGACCGTCACCTGATCGGTTGCCCGCTCGAAGAAGCTCACTCCTCGGTACTGCCGGGGAGTTGCTCGGGCACGATGGCCATGTCCGGCTGCCTAGGAGTGCTGGCGTCCGGCGTCGTTGATGTCACGTGTGGATGTCAGAACGGCGCGAGCGTTGTGCGCTCACTGGCACGATGGACTCGTGGTTCACCAGGAACGCATCACAGAGATCGCGGCTTACTACCGAGCGCTCGACGAGGGCGCCACTCTGCGGCACCACCTCCGCCACGCTGACGAGGAGGGTGGCCTCTGGTACATCGAGGCCGTACCCGACCGTGGCGACTTGATCGTCATCAAGCAGGCCGAGCTGACCTCCGCCGGCCTACTACACCGGTACAGCTGGGAGCATTTGGAGGACGAGCACGGCGGCCTGACAGACCAAGCGATCGATCCTGAACAGGATCCGCTGGAGGCCATCCCGGCCGAAGACTTCCAGCGCGTGTGGACTCGGTGAGCGGGCTGGACAACCATTTCAGGAGAGAGGCTGGGACGTACGGCAGGTGACCTGCGGCTTCGTTGGCCGAGCTAGCAGCCACGGATGTATCCGCCAGCCACCTCTGATGACCGCTGCTGACCCCTGCTCATTGCCCCGCTGTGGCACGGCGACCTCCTCGTCCCGAAGCAAATGGGTGACCGTCTGACCTTGGCTCGCTGTGTCTCTGACCATCTCCGATGGTCCGCAGGCGTCCACGCATGTCTGCCGCTGTCCGTCAGCGTTGTCCCGCAGTTGGGCACTCACCCCGTCGCGCCTCCTGGCTCGATCACTACACTAGGGATCCGACCCGCTGACCTCTCATCAAGGGTCTCTGTGTGCCGTCGTTGCCGCCAGCGCTAAACGGTGACATCGGCGATTGCGACTCGATGCAGGGCGGGTCCGGGCCGTCGGTGGTGCTCTCTGGGGTCAGGTTGCTGGAGGCTCGTCGGCGATGAGGTCCAGAAGTTGGTCGGGGGTGAGAGTGGCAAGGTCGACGGAGCGGTCTTCACCAACGAGCCGTACCGCCACCTGCTGAGCCCCAAGCTGTTGGGCGCGTTCGATGAGTTCGCTGGCGCGGCGCCGTTTGCGGATACGGTCAGCGATGTCCGCGACCGCGAGCATGGCCGATGGAATGGACACGACCAGGGCCGTCACCGAGATGGGATCGACGACCTTGGTGTTGGAATCGTTCGCTGGTTCCGCTGTCGGAGCTGGTTCGGGTTGGTAGCCCCAGCTCGAAGTCAACGCGGCGACGCTCTTCCCGGCAGTTTCGGCGTTCGCTCCGACAAACTCGATGATCATGCTTCCTCGTTTCCGTCGCCAGTGGCCCTCAGTAGCTCATCAAGCTGGTCGACAACGTCCGCGAAACCGATCTTGGCAGCGGCGGCTCGGCCCGCTTGAAACACCTGTTGGGCCTGCCCGTGTTGGCCCGCGGCCAGCAGGAGTTGCCCCAAAGCAGCCCCGACGACCGCGATGCCATCCGGCCGTTGAAGCTTCAGAAAGAGCTGAAACGAGGTGACCAGCCTCGGCACGGCCACGTCGAGATCCAGGCGACTCAGATCGATTCGCGCCAGGTCCCAATTGGCTGCCGCGATGCCGTCCATGTCGCCGAGCTGCTCATTGACTTCCAAGCGCTTGAGCTGCAGTTCGAGGGCCTCGTCGATCTCGCCCCGCTGCTCGAAGATGTAGGCGATCTTCCCCCAGGTGACCGCGACCGAGCGGGTATCACCGATCCGCTCGTACACCGGCAGGGCGATCTCACTGCGGATCCGCAACGCCTCGTCGACCTCACCCCGCTGCTCGAAGATTTCAGCGATCTTCCCCCAGGTCACCGCGACCGAACGGGTATCACCGATCCGCTCGAACACCGGCAGGGCGACCTCACGGCGGATCCGCAACGCCTCCTCGACCTCACCCCGCTGCTCGAAGATGTCAGCGATCTTCCCCCAGATGACCGTGGCCTCGCGGATGTCACCGATCCGCTCGAACACCGGCAGGGCGACCTCACGGCGGATCCGCAACGCCTCATCGACCTCACCCCGCTGCTCGAAGATTTCAGCGATCTTCCCCCAGATGACCGCGACCGAGCGGGTATCACCGATCCGCTCGAACACCGGCAGGGCGACCTCACGGCGGATCCGCAACGCCTCATCGACCTCACCCCGCTGCTCGAAGATGTCAGCGATCTGGCCCCAGATGACCGCGACCGAGCGGGTATCACCGATCCGCTCGTACACCGGCAGGGCGACCTCACGGCGGATCCGCAACGCCTCATCGACCTCACCCCGCTGCACGAGGATGTCAGCGATCTTCCCCCAGATGACCGCGACCTCGCGGATGTCACCGATCCGCTCGAACACCGGCAGGGCGACCTCACGGCGGATCCGCAACGCCTCATCGACCTCACCCCGCTGCACGAGGATGTCAGCGATCTTCGCCCAGGTGACGGCGACCTCGCGGGTCTCACCGGCGTCGGTGAACAGTTGGCGGGCCTGGTGGAGCAGGTCTTCGGCCTGGTCGGCCTGGCCGCGGGTGATCAGGCGGTTGGCGCGGTCGTAGAGGAGTGCGGCGTGGCTGGCCGGGTTGCTCTGCAGGTCGCTGGTCCCGGTCTGCTGGATGGCACGGTGGAGCAGGGCGTCGGCGCGGTCGCCGTCGCCGCTGGTGACGGCCGCGTCGGCGACGATCCGTAGCAGGTTGACAGGGACCTCGTGGTTGTGGTGGTCGAGGAGGGTGATCGCGTCGCGGCCGAGTTCGGCGGCGGTGGAGGCCGGGCCTTGCCGCAGGGCAGCCACGGCAGCGGCGGCGCAGTCGGCGATGATGGTCGGGTTGTCGGCGGCCAGGGCCAGTTGGGTCAGCTGTAGGTCCAGGTCGCTGCCGCGGGCGGGTCGGGGTGTGGCACCGCCCCATTGCGCATACAGCGGTTCGGCGGCCACGGTGGCTAGGGCGGCCCGCTCGTCGGGGGTGAGGGGGGCCAGGCGTCCGGCCGCGAGGGCATTGACGGCCAAGGCCGCGACGGCGCTGCGGTGCTGGTCGGGGAAGGCGTCAAGGAGCCCGAGGCCGCACAGGCGGGACGCCGATCCGCCGACAGCGTCGGCGAGGACGTCGATGACGGGTTGCGGGACCGGGACGGTGAACAGGGTGCAGGCCCGCAACAGGTCGCGGTGGGCGGGCCCGGCCTGGCTGAGGAGAGTGTCGAGGGCGAGGTTTTCCAGGAACTCGCCGATGTCGGCGTTGTCGGCTGGGAGGTCACCCTGGTGAAGGTAGGCCTCCATGTCGGCGACGGCGGCCTCGGCGCGGGCCTGGTCGACCTGGCTGCTGTAGACCAGCCGTAGGCCGATGAGGTCCTGCAGTCCGGGGTTGCCGCAGCTGACTTCCAGGGCCCGCTGGGCCAGGTCCGCGCGCCGGGCCTGGTACTCGGCCGGGGCGAGATCCTGCTGACGGCGTTGGAGCTTGCGCTGGGCCGCCGGCGACAGTGGCTGCAACTGGACCGGTTCCAGCCGGTCCTCCAGCCCGCCGAGAGTGAACGTGTAGCGGCTCGTGATCAGAAGTCGACTGTCGGTGATGGCCGGGTCGAACGCGGAGAGCGCGTCGGCGAACACGGTGGCGTGCTCGGGGTCGAGCCGGTGCGGGCCGTCAGGGTTGGCCGTCAGGATCTGTTCGAGATCGTCGATGATCAACAGGAGGGGTTTGCGGACGTCGTCGAGTTCCTGGGAGCACGGTCCGGCCAGCAGATCGATCAGCAGCGGTTTGAGACGTTCCGGCTGTTCGCGGACCTCGGCACGCCTGTTTTCGATGAGGGTGCGGGCGTCGGGGTTGGTGGTGACGGCGTCGGTGATGGCGTCGAGGATCGCTGTCGGGGTGTAGTCGCCGAACACGACCGCGACGGCCCGGTTGGGGTGACGGT
The DNA here is from genome assembly GCF_014205055.1 of Streptomyces luteogriseus. Lineage (NCBI taxonomy): Bacteria > Bacillati > Actinomycetota > Actinomycetes > Kitasatosporales > Streptomycetaceae > Streptomyces > Streptomyces luteogriseus. The sequence continues at coordinate 5,656,816 of NZ_JACHMS010000001.1, read as the reverse complement.
CGGCGATCCGGGCGGCCAGGCTCGACTTGCCCAACCGGCCCTGCCCGTGGAGCAGGACCCCGGCCTTCTGCCCGCCGCGCAGGGCCCGCAGTGTGTGCTGCATCTCCGGGCGGCGGCCGACGAACATTTCCGCTGCCGCGACCGGCAGTTGGTGCTTGCGGTCCAGGAACGTCTTGGTCACATGGTGCGGGCGCACCATCTGGCGTTTGCGGTTACCCGCGACGAGCGGGCCGCCGCCAGCCGGCCCCAGCCACAGCCGCGCCAGGTGCCAGTCGGCGCGCTGGCGCTCATCGGAACAGGCCAGCAGGTGGCGGCGGGCGTCGGCGACTGCCTCGGCCACCTCGACACGGCGGCCGAGCTGCCGGTACAGGCGTTCGGCGAAACGAGTGGCGGCCCGGTCGCTGACCGAGCCGTCCCAGCCGATGACCGCGGGAATCCCCGCGGCCACCAGCCCGGTGGCCATCGAGTGCGCCACCGACACGCCGGGCTCGGCTATCGAACCGCCGCGGTGGCCGGCCCCGGCGGGAACATGCCCGGCCACGTCGGCACCGGTTGCGGTCAGGCAGGCCGACACGAACGCCAGCCGCGGCCGAGGAGTCAACAGGCCCACCAGCGCGTCCGCGCTCGTCGGGCACCCCTCCCCGAGATCATCTTCCATCAGCAGGACAGGGGTGGCGGGCCCGTCGGGCCCCGGGCGCCAGTTGTGCAGCCCGTGACACGACAGATGCACCACCGGCATCCCGCCGAGCTCGGACAGACGCAGACCAAGATGCTCGGGATTGCCGGAGTCCTCGACAACGAGATCAACGCTCGTCTCCCCGACAGCGTTGAGGATGGCCATCTCCTCGGCCTCGAAGTCCAGCTCGTGCTGGCCCCGCGGTGCCGAAGCCATGAAGGCCACCCCGAGCCGGTACCCGTCCAGGGCCTGCGCCGGACTCGGCTGACCGAGCCGACGCGCCACAGCGAACAACTCCGGCCCCTCGGCAAGAAACCCGCCCCCGGGGGCGGCCAGCAGCTCGTACGGGGCCCGCAGCAGCGCCCACGCCGCCGCGGAAGGCTTCGCCGACGCTCGCACCTCGAACACCAGCGGCGCCGACGCCTCATCGAGCAGACGCGTCAACTGGCCGAGGTCGCCATCGAGCCACCGATACAACTCGCGTCCCACCGCGAGCAGCGCCTGGTTTTTGGAGCCGCTGCGCACGGCATCGACATACTGGCCAGCGACGGCAGTGAGCAGCTCGGTATCAGCGGTCTGCAATAACCGACGAGGACCGACCCGCTCGCCATCAACGACCAGCTCAAACCCGTTGACGTCCACAACCAGCCCGGTAACCATACGTCATCTTAACGTCGCTGAACGCTACTTCAGGGCCCGAATGGTGAGGCAGCTACTCAATTGGGTCCCGCTCGACCCGGAGCTGTCGGTCGCGCTCCGCGACCACATGGAGTGCTTCCCGCCCGTCGAAGTGATGTTGCCCTGGCTGACCCCGACCGGCCCCAAGGTCACACACCGGCCCCTCTTCACGAGCGGCATCTGCGCAGCCATCTGGAGCCCGGCGTTCAACGACCAGGCGTGGAAACCCGCGCTCGCAGCCGCCGGCATCATCCCGGCCCCTGAGAACGGCGAGCGCTACGCCGCCGCCCGCGAGCACGGCATGCACGCCCTACGCCACTTCTACGCCTCGGTCCTCCTGGACGCCGGAGAGAGCAGCCTGAGCGGAAACGCGTACCGCTCGTAACTCTCGATCTCGACGGTGTGCGGCAACAGCCGCTCGACGCGGCCGACCACGCGCTCGGCACCGCGGCGGTCTGCCACGTGCGCAGAGCAGCGCCATCGGATCGTCTCGAACATGCCCACACTGTGGGGCTCTCGGGCTTTCCTGGCTGGGCGGATCTGATCTCAGGGGGCGCCGGACTGACCGGCACAGAGGCGGCCGCTGTGTCTGATCGGCGCCCCGTTCTGCTGCACGGAGTCCGGCATCAACCGCCGGTTCGTAGGCCGAACGCCGTCCCGGGGCGCCGACCTCCACGAACTCGGTGTCGAGCAGCTGCGGACGCGCTCGGGGCGCTCGCCCGGCTCACCTCGTCCATGCCCGGGCCTCCGGCGTCGGCGGCCGGCCGCTTTCCTGTGTCAGGCCGGACGCCCGCACTCTCCTGTCGAGCGCCCGGGTCACTCCCCGGCCGTCGCCTCCCTGCGCCGCAGCACGATCAGTGTCGTTCCGCCGATCAGGACCAGGCCGATGGCGACGCCAGCGATCAGGGGGGTGATGCCGGAGCTGCCCGTTTCGGCGAGGTTGGTGTCGGGGGCCGTGCCGCCCACGGTCGCCGGGCTCGGTTCGCTGAGGGTCTGGGTGGTGGTGCCGGTGTCGCTGCCGCGGGTCTGGCAGTCCAGCATGCCGGTGAAGCGCTTCTCGAAGCCGCCCGGGCCGTGGATCGTGAAGTCGTAGGCCTGGTCCTCCTGGATCGGGACCGTCACCGTGCGGGACTCGCCCGCGGCGATGGTGTGCTCCAGACCGGCCAGATCGAAGGTGAACGGCTCGTCGCCCTTGTTGGAGGCGATGATGTCGACGCCTCCCTCGGCGCAGTTCTTCGCCGCCGACAGCGCCGGGACCGGGCCCTGCTTCGCCCAGGTCGCCCCGGCCGTCGCGGACACCGTCGACTCGCTGGAACCTGCCAGGATCTGGGTCTGACTACGGCTCTCGGAGGCGAAGGCCCGGCCGACCGGCACGGTGGTCGAAGCCTGCACGGTCAGTTCCGCCGTACCGGCTGCCGCGTCCTCGGGCACGTCGAAGAACACCTGCCCGCCGTCGGGCGTGGAGGTGACGGCTTTGCCCTGCCTGTCGACGACCCGCACTCCGCTCGTGGCGGCGTCCGCGGGCGGGGTGACCGTCGCGCTGCCGGCGTTGGTGCGCACCGTCACCGGTCCGATCCGCTCCCCCGGCCGCCCGGAGACCGCGGGGGGCTCCAGGGTGAGCGAGGCACGGGGCTCGGGCAGATTGCGGGCGTTCTTCTCCAGGTAGTCGGCGAGCTGCTCGGCCTGCGGGTCGAGGGCATCGACCCCGATGTCGTCCGAGTAGCGCCAGATCGCCACCTGTGTGCCGGCCGCGGCGTCCTGCTCGGTCAGTGCTCCGCGCACGCCCGCCTTCCGCGCCAGCGTCGCGAGGTCGTTGACCTGCGGGTAGGAGTTCTGCAAGATCCAGCGGATCTTGCCGGCGTCCTTGTTGGCGCCCAGGGACGTGCCGCTCCAGGACGTCTCGTGGTACTTGGCGTCCCGCTGCGTGGGGTTGTGGAGGTCCACGCAGTACGTCTGCAGCATGCCTCCGCCGTCGACGGACATCTCGAACAGGCCCGCCGAGATCTCCTGGTCGCCGGTGCCGGCGTGTATCACGGCAGCGCCGTACGTCTTGAGGCCGCCTATCGTCGCGGCCGCGCCGCCCTGGTTGTGCGTCGTCTCGTCGGCCGCGGTGACCGGGCCGGCACCGGCCAGCCCGGCCGCGGCGGCGAGCCCGGTCAGCATGGTCGCGGTGGCGAGGCGGGCCGCACCTCGCCTGCGTACGAACAGCTCAGAGAACGAAGCAAACACCAAATTCCCCTTCGAGCAGGACCGTTGACGTGGGGGGACGGTCCCACCAGCAGAATCAGAGGACTCACAGGACACAAGAGTCCCGAGAGCCATGTCCGGCATCCTAGGGACGTGGGGGAGCCCGCCCGCCGGTCGGACGGTCGGACGGGTGATCCGACTCGGAATCGTTATCGCCAAGATCCCCGGCAAGCAGGGTGTATCGACAAATCAACCCCTGACCGTTCGGTGCGCACTCGTCGATAAGCCGCAGTTCGGGCAGGCGCGCCGGTGACTGACGTCACGTCAGCAGTGCGACCTCCGCAGGGCGTTGTGCACCAGCGTCCCCAGGTTCAGCGGAACCTTCGGGGACTGTCTCCCAGTTGGGCTCCGGCTGTGTCGGCGAGGCCACCGTCTCCGTCTTTCCCGCACGCCTGAAGGCCGAGGTGCCCCAGGCCAGATCGTGGCCGATCGCCACGGCGTCGATGTCCGCCGACGTCCAGCTCTGCCCTTCGCGTACGTCGGTCCGCACCTTCAGCCTGCCCTGCACGATCACGGGCTCGCCGACCGTCAGCGACGCCGCCGTGTTCGTGGCCAGCTGGCGGTTGGCCCACACCGTGAAGAAGTTGGTGTGCCCGTCCGTCCACGTGTTCTTCTCGCGGTCCCAGTAGCGCGCGGTCACCGCCATCCTGAACCTGGCCGACGGGCCGGACGCCATCTCCCGGTACACCGGCTGCGTCGCCACCCTGCCGACCGCGCAGACCATCGTCTCGTTCATCGCGAACCCTCCCTCACCCGGACTGCGGCACCCGCGCCGGGCCGACACGCGTACGGGTCCGTCCCGTACGGCTGTGTCTGCCAGACTGCCGCCGCCGGGCCGGGCCCGCTGAGCGCTGTGGATCACCGGCCGCCTGTGGACAAGGCCGCCACCCGCAGGGGTGATGCCCCGGGGCGGCCGTACCCGTCAGCACCCACCCCGCCGCACCGCCGGTCCACCAGCGCCCCGCCCGGCCGCAGCTCCGTATACGCCCCGTCTCGCCGCCGGTCCATCAGCACCCCGCCTCGCCGCAGCTCCGTCAACGCCCCGTCCCCACCACCCTCCCGTACTGCTCCCGGACCTCCCGGTACCGCAGCAGCTCCGCCGCCACCGGGTCCAGGACCCGGGCCCTGCCGCATCCGGCCGCGGCCTCCCGCAACCGGCGTTCCGCCTCCAGGCCGTAGCGCCTGGCCGGGCCGCGGGCGGCCATCCGGCAGCTCCACTCGATGAGGGGGCCGCCGACGATGCCGATCACCATCAGCAGCACCGGCACCCCGAGGTTCGGCGCCATGACCCCGATGATCTGGCCCAGCAGCCACAGCCCGCCCAGGAACTGCAGGATCGTCATGGACGCCTGGACGAGGACGGCAAGCGGCCACCAGCCCGGCCGAGGCGGCCGCCCCGCCGGCACGCCCGCGCGCGCGGTCAGTTCGTCCAGCGCCTCGGGCAGCCCCTGCGAGCCGCGGACGGCCGCCTCACGCACCGCCTGCGCCCAGGGCGCCGGCAGCCCGGCCGACGCCCGGTCGGCCACCGTCCGTACCGCCTGCTCGACCCGCTGACGGGCCGTCGCCTCCTCCTCGGATTGCGTACGCCCGGGGAGCCGGCCCGTGGTGGGCTCGCCGCGGTCGTGGTACCAGCGCCACAACCGCAGCCAGGGCGTCCCGCAGGCGCGGTTGGCGTTGCGCAGCCACGCACGCTCGGCCGCCTCGCCCGCCGCCGTGGCGCCCACCGCGTCCGCGAGGCGGTCGGAGAACTCCTCCCGGGCCTGTTCGCTGAGCCCGGTCCGCCGCTGAGTGGCGTAGACGGGCCAGAGCCGGGCCGCGGCGACGTCCACGTCGGCCGAGATGCGGCGGTTCGGCGCCCCGCGTTCCGAAACGAACTGGCCGAGGGCCTCACGCAGTTCGCCGACGCCGTCCCCCGTGAGCGCGGACAGCGCGAGCACGGTCGTACCCGGTTCGCCGTACTCGCCGAGGGCGATGCCGTCCTCGTCGAGGAGCCGCCGCAGATCGTCGAGGACCTGCTCGGCTGCCTCCCCGGGCAGCCGGTCGATCTGGTTGAGGACGACGAACATGACCTCGGCGTGAGCCGCCATCGGCCGCAGATAGCGCTCGTGGAGGACGGCGTCCGCGTACTTCTCCGGGTCGACGACCCAGATCACGGCGTCGACGAGCGCCAGGATGCGGTCCACGTGCCGTCGGTGCTGTACGGCCGCGGAGTCGTGGTCGGGCAGGTCGATGAGGACGAGTCCGCGCAGCGGCGATTCGCCGTCGCCGGTCGGCAGCGGCCGGCGGCGCAGCCGGGGCGGGATGCCGAGCCGTTCGATGAGACTGGCGGCCCCGTCGCTCCAGCTGCACGCGATGGGCGCGGCGGTGGTGGGACGGCGTACGCCCGTCTCCGAGATGGTCACCCCGGCGAGCGCGTTGAACAGCTGCGACTTGCCGCTGCCGGTGGCGCCCGCGATGGCGACGACGGTGTGCTGCCCGGAGAGCCTGCGCCGCGCGGACGCCTCGTCGAGCACCCGGCCGGCCTCCGACAGCGTCCGGCTGTCGAGCCGGGTACGGGAGAGCCCCACGAGTTCACGCAGGGCCTCGAGCCGGGAGCGCAGTGACCCGTCGTACACCAGGGGGGTCACCGTCTGCGGGGCGGCGGAGCGGTTGTCCGTCATGGGGAACCGGTCTCCTTCGGCTGTCTCGTTGACCCGGCGCGCGATGAGTCCGTCGTCCCAGGTCTCGGTCGAGGTCGAGGGCGAGGTCGAGGGCAAGGACCGCGGCGAGGTCGAATCGGTGCGCGCGGCCCGCTCTGCCTTACGAGCGTCCGCCCTACGGGCATCCGTGTGACGGCCGTCCGTACTACCGGCGTCCGTCATACGGGCGTCCGACCTGCGCGCGTCGTCGTCCGGCCGATCGGTGTGCTCGGTGTGGTCCTGGTCAGTGACGGCGGTCACCGGTCACCTCTCCTTCTGCAGTACGGACAGCGCGGCGATGAGTTCGGCCTGGGGCTCGGGGTGGATGTCGAGCGCGTCGAGCGGGGCGAGCCGGCGCTCGCGCTCGGCGTGCAGGACGCGGTCCACGTGCTCGGTGAGCAGCCGCCCGGCCCGGTCGCGCAGCCGCAGGGCGCCATGGGCGCCGATCCGCTCGGCGAGCCCTTCTCCGGCCATCCGGCCCCGGCGGCCGCCCAGCAGGGAGGTGGCGACCAGGGCGGCCACCAGTTCGGGGTCCGGTGCGAGGTTGCGGTCGAGTTCACGGACCTCGTCCTCGGCGTGTTCCTCGAGCTCCCGCCGCCACCGCCGTACGGCGAGCCCGATGCGGTGTTCGGCACTGTCCGCGCCGGTCTCGCGTGCGGCGAGTTCCGGGGCGGCGGACGCCGGTTCGCGCCGCCAGGCGTCGTCGATGCGCTCGTCGGCGGCGGTGACGGCACACAGCAGCAGTGCGCTGAGGCTCTCCACGAGCGCGTCGAGCAGTTCGGCGGCGGTGCAGTCCAGGGGGAAGGCGCGCCACCGCTTGAGCGCGTCCCCGGCGAGGACCGCCCCGTTCTGCAACCGGCCCCGCACGCGCGCGTGCTCGTTGTCGTACGCCCCCTCGACGGCGGAGGTGAGCCGTAGCGCTGCGGCGTACTGCGCGGCGGCGGCACCGGCCAGCTCGGGCATGCGGGACTTGAGGGAGTCGAGGACGCCGTACGCCGTACGGGCGAGGACGTGCTGCCGGGCCGCGGGGTCCTGGGCCTGGTGGATCAGCCAGGTGCGCAACTGGGCGACGGCGGAGGCCGGCAGGAGCCCGCCGCCCCAGGCGGACTCGGGCAGTTCGGGCACGGTGAAGCGCGGCACCTCGCCGAGTCCGGCCTTGGTGAGCAGGGCCCCGTACTGCCGCGACACCTCGTTCACGACCTGGTGGGGCACACGGTCGAGCACGGTCACGAGGGTGACGTCGTACTCCTTGGCGGTGCGCAGCATGTGCCAGGGGACGGCGTCGGCGTAGCGGGCGGCCGTGGTGACCATCACCCAGATGTCGGCGGCGCAGATGAGTTCGGCGGCCAGGACGCGGTTGTCGGCGACCAGGGAGTCGATGTCGGGCGCGTCGAGGAGGGCGAGGCCGGGCGGGAGGGTCTCTGCGGTCTCGACGCGCAGCACGCGCGCGGGGTTCTCGCCCGGGAGCAGCAGGTCGTCGGTGGAGTCCTGCTGGGGCACCCACACGCGGGTGAGATCGGGCAGCACTCTCATCCCGCTGAACCAGTGGTGGTCCTCCGGATGGCAGACCAGCACGGGGGTGCGTGTCGTCGGCCGCAGCACGCCCGCCTCGCTGACCCGCCGTCCCACGAGGGAGTTCACGAGCGTCGATTTGCCGGCTCCGGTCGACCCGCCCACGACGGCCAGAAGCGGCGCTTCGGGCTCCCGCAAGCGGGGCACCAAGTAGTCGTCGAGCTGCGCGAGGAGTTCGTCGCGGTTGGCACGCGCGCGTGGGGCCCCCGCCAGGGGCAGCGGGAAGCGTGCGGCGGCGACACGGTCGCGCAGGGCGGAGAGTGCGTCGAGCAGCTGAGGCCGTACGTCCAAGGTCACCACATGTGAAGAATGCCCAATTTTAGGGGAATTCTGAAGCATATGAGCATGTCTGCGCGCCGACGGAACACAAGGGATGGAAGGGACAACTGGGACACGGGCACACTCCAGGCATAACGAGTGCACAACACCCGATGCCTGTGACGCCAAAAGCGGTGCACGATTCGTACCTGCCTGCGATTATCAGGACCGCTTCACCGAACCTCCACATCGAGCCACGGAGGCGAAGCAACAGGGACACGGACGCGGGAGCCCTATCCTTGTCCCCGGCAACGTCACGGATCGGCCCGTACCAGGGCACCACGACAGAGGCCACCACACCCGGCCCCCGTAGCTCAGTGGATAGAGCAGGCGCCTTCTAAGCGCTTGGCCGCAGGTTCGAGTCCTGCCGGGGGCGCAAGTCTCCGCCCTCCCTTTGGGGAGGGCTTTTTGCTGGTCAGGGTGGGTGCGGGGCGGCGCGGCGAAGCCCCGGGCATCCCCTCGATGATCAAGGGCGGGCTCCGGGGCTGTCCGGCTGTCACCGGGTTTTTGCGGGTGGCCGTGTCGAATACGTGTCGAAGTTCTGGGGCCCGGGGGGGTCAGCCGGTGGACGGCTGCTCGGGGAGGTCTCCGGCGGCTTCGAGTCGCCGCTTCAGGTCGGGCAGCTGGCCCTCGACGCATCGGGCGTAGGTCGCCAGGAGCACGGCAACACTGTTTCCGGCCCACTCGGCCACCTGGGCGGGTGGAATCCCGTCGTTCAGCCACTTCGTCAAGCGCGTGTTCCGGTTGTCGTAGACGTGCCGCCCGGTGGGTGATTCGAAGACGTGCGGGGGCAGTACGGCCTTGCGGGCGTTGCGCCACGCTCGACGGATGACGGAACCGGCGAGGATGCCGCCCGACTCTCCCTGGAACATCAGGTCACCCGGCTTGAGCTGTTCTGCCTCGATGTGCTGCCGAAGGATACGGGTCAGGGCGGGATGTCCAGGGACGGTGCGGGTCTCACCCTCCGCACGGCCTTTCAGGTCGCGTTGTTCGTGGATCTCCCCCGTGTCTGTCCACTGCTTGCCGACCTCGGGGGTCGCGGGGTGGAACAGCAGCTCGCACCACTGGTCGGCGGCGTCGGGCTGGGGCAGGGCCACGTCCTCCACGCGCATGACTACGGCTTCCTCGGGCCGTGGACCGCAGTAGTACAGCGTGGCGAAGAAGGCGTGAAGTCGCTCGCCGCCGCGCGGCCGGCGCCGTATCCAGTCGAGGATCGCCGCCGCCTGCTCCGGGTTCAGCAGGGACCGCTTGCCCACGGCGTTCGTGGTCTTTACGGCGGCCGTCGACTCCTTGCCCTTGGGAAGCGGGTTGGCCCGTAGGATGCGCCGCCGGATTGCGTACTTCATGGCGACGTTGAGGATGCGTCGGCTGCGCTTGCGGGACCAAGCCGCCGCCTGCTTGCCGTCCAAGCGCGTGCCGATGGCGCGCAGGACCTGTTCGACCTTCTCCGGGTCCTCCCAGGTCGAGACAAGGCGGGCAAGGAGTTTCGCTCGACCCATCGGGATGGCTACCACGTCTCGGGGTGCGTCGGGGCGCCGGTTCGTGTTGAACGCCCACTCACGCAGAGCGGCGCGCACGGCCGCAGGAGCGAACTGGGTGGGCTTGGCCCGCAGCAGCGCGACGGTGGTCGCCGTCAGAGTCTTAGCCATGTTGACCGAGGCGTAGCGCACCAGGACCCGCACGGTCGCGAGGATGACGCCGAAGGTCAGCCAGTACCAGGCGGGGCGCCGCCACCGCAGGAGACCCGCAGCGGCGACGACCACAACCACAGCGACCATGAACCAGGTCATGATCAGGCCGCCTCGGATGCCGAACCGGTGGCGGCCAGCGAGGTCACCGCGACCGCACGGAAGGCGATGCCGTGCCTCTTCTGGCCGGGGCGCCGTCCGCGAGTGCCGGCTGGAGTAACTGCGGGCGCGGGGGAGCTCCCATCCCGCCTGCCATCGCCCCAGGCAGAGCCGAGCAGACGGGATAGGAGCTGGGCTGGACAGTGGGCTGAGGCAGCGGTGTAAGACCGCGCCTGAGATCTCGGTCCAAGCATGTGCGACTGGTCCGGTTGGGGATCGAAAACCGATTGCGCCGTGGTGAAAGATGAAGGGCGTGGTCACCAAGGAACGCGCCGTGGAACTGGTCGAGGCCCTGCTTTCGAGAGAGCGGCAGGAGTCGCCGTGGATGGCACGGCTGCCCGAGGCAGCTGTCCTCGACGTGAAGGAGCACGCGCTCGGGTGGCTGGTCACCTGGCAGTCGGTTGAGTACATCCGCAGCCGCGATATCAAGAAGATGTTGGTGGGCAGCGGGCCCTATCTGGTGGACCGCCAGGATGGGAGCATCCACCATATTCCTGTCACCACATACGTCGGCGAGAGCTGGGAGGAGCTCTATCTCCAGCTGGTCAGGGGGGCCGACCGCCCGATCCGCTGATCACGGCTGTCCGGGCACTCGTGCACTCTGACGGGACGATGGCCGCGATACGCCACCTACGGAAGCAGGCCCCCCTGTTGGGACCACAGCAGGCGAAGGCCTATGTAATGGCCGTCCGGGACGGAAACGAACCTCCGGAGGAACTGGTCAGCGTCACCCGGAAGCCGGAGAAGTGTCCTCCATTGCCCCTCACGACGCTGGCGGGCCCGGCCTGGTAGCGGTCCGGCAAAGGCGGGGCAGCCTTGTCAAGACCACGCGCGGCGGCTGACATCAGCGGCTGACACCAACAAGCGCGAACAGCATCGGTCGGCGCCGGACCTCAGTGGACGATCGACCGAGGCGCAGCGGCCGTTGGTCGACGTTGACAGAGCCCAGTGATCGACCTGATAAGGATGAGGCCACAGGTTCAAATCCTGTTAACCCCACCGGTTCGAAGACCCTCGGCCCATCGCAGTCGGGGGTCTTCGGCGTACACGACTTCTCGCTCAGTTATTCCTCAAGTCTTCGTTGACGCGCTTGTGACGCTTGCTTCACATGTGGTGAGATGATCATCGCAGCCGGGAAGCGACCAACCCGGCTGGAGGCAACTCACAAAACAGGGGGCGCACTTATGCGCAGCAAAATACGGATTCTCGCCGCTGCCACCGCAGTTGCGGTGCTTGGTATGTCCAATATCGCGCACGCCGATAGCGGGGAGGATGAGATAACTCCCGCTGACGGCGGCGGGATTACCCTGAACGATGGGCGTGTCATCGGTTTCGGTGACGAGGTTACGTTCACCTTCGAAGGGGAGCGCGAGAAGGCGAGTGATGGCAGAAGCGCGAGCGCGTGCCCTGAGGTGAACGACAAGCCGAAGTACAAAGTCAAGGGATCGCCGTACTTCATAGCCAGCAAGCCGCCGAAGTCGACCTGGCTGCTGCCCGGCCAGAGCGTGTCCTGGGCATTGACCGACAGTTATGAATTCACCTGGGACATCGGCGTCAGTGCGGAAGCCGAGGCCGGGATCATCCTGTCGAAGGCCAAGACCTCTGTCGATACCAAGATCAGCAACAAGTGGACATGGTCCGGTACGCAGACCGTCACCGACAAGAACACCACAACGAAGGGGTACCGGGCAGTGCTCGGCCAGCAGGGATGGAAGCTCACGGCCACCAAGACATGGATCGCTCCGCCTTGCAAGGTTAAGGAGAAGACCATCGTCATCAAGGCTCCCAGGAAAGGCGACATTTCGATCGGGCGGAAGAAGTCGTGATGATCAGCAGCAGGCGCGTACGATATCTCTCCATTTGCCTGGGAATCTCCATGCCACTCGCTGTGGGGGCTTGCAGCTCCAGCGAGCCGTCTCCTCCGAAGACCTCGACTTCGAAGACCTCCGCTTCGGACGGGGCAGAAGCGGCGAAGTCAGTGCTGGAGAAGGGCATTATCGAAATGGAGTCACTGAGTGACGGGTCTGGCGTGCTGGAGCGGAACTTCGGGAGCACGATGGCATCCGTGCCTGACGATGTATTGAGCGTGGCATTCGCATTTACTTGCACGGGTGGCGAAAAGGTGAAACTGACGCTCACCACTGCGGGCAAATACGCCGCATCGGACAGCCTTGTATGCGACGGGTCCATTTTTCAACGGAGCATCAACACAGCCGAGTCGGGTCCTGTCGCATTTTCGGCTGTTACCGCTGACGGCACGAGCGGTGGCTATGCCTACGCCTACTACGTCGAGAAAAAGAATCATTCGTAGGATTCCCTGAAGGCTCGCGAGAGCGTATGAGCCCCCGACACGTCCCAAGTCGTGGTCGGGGGGCGCACCCAGGGCGGTTGCCAAGTCTTGGCGGGGTCGAAGGGCGGCCCGTGGAGACGGCGGACATCGCGGTGCCTGCCGCTCACTGTGAGATCGTCTACGAGATCCCGATCGACCGCTGGCCCACAGTCGAGACCGAGCCGGAGTCACTAGAGTGCGCCGCATGACCGACGAGGCCCCGGTCTGCCCCGAGTGCGGCCAGCCCATGACGTCCGGCGGGCTCATGCTCTCCGAACGGGTGGACGACGGTCGGCGGGCGTGCCGCTCCCTGTGGAGGTGTACCGAGCGGCATCTCTGGTGGGGCTGGGCAGACCGGCCCGACGAGCCGCTAGAGGCCTGCCCGGTGCCGAACCTCTTCCGCTGAGATCAAGCGGCGCGAGACGTGTCGAACGCGTGTCGAGTTCACGATCGAACGCCCTGCGGACCGCACAAGTACGCAGGTCAGCAGTGGGGTGTCACTCGTTGCGCCTTCTAAGCGCTTGGCCGCAGGTTCGAGTCCTGCCGGGGGCGCAAGTCTCCGCCTTCCCATTGGGGAGGGCTTTTTACTGATCAGGGTGCATGTCAACCGATGTGACGAAGTCCCGGACGCCCTCTCGATGGTCAAGGGCGGGCTTCGGGGCTGTCCGGCTGGTGCCGGGGATTCGCTGGTGGCCGGGTCGAATACGTGCCGGGCACCCTGACGGGTGTCAGGTACCCGGGGACGCCCCCGTGCCCTTCAGTGGGGTCAGCACATGCAAACGGCAACCTCTCGGGGGCACGAAGATGATCCGCAGTAAGAAGATGTTCGCCGCAGGGCTGGCCACCACCGTTTCGGCGGTGGCCCTGTCCGTCGGCGCCATGGCCGCCCCGGCGTCGGCCGCGGGCTCGGTCGACTGCCGGGGCGCGGTCCACGGTGTCGACACGGACCGGGGCATCGCCAGCTGCACGAACAACAGCGACCGCACCATCCGGTTCCGCGCCGAGGTCGTCTGCGGCCGGGCCCCCGATGTCTCCGGTGACTGGGTGACCCTGAACCCGGGCCAGTACGGTCAGTCCTCCGCCACCTGTGCCTGGTACAGCTCGGGCGTCGGCAGTGTCGGCTGGAGCATCGAGTAGTACCGGGCCGAACGGGGGAAGGGGCGGCGGCCGGATGCTCTCAGGAGTACGGCCGCCGCCCCGTGGGCTGGTCCTCCAGCCGTTGCCGCCTGCTGAATGCGTGTGGCATGGGGCGGGTGGAGTTCGCCATCACTGATCACCTGAAGAATTCGCCTGCGGATAGCACGAGTTGACATCCACGAGTGGCATCGGCGGTGTCGGACGCCGGCACCCCTGCGTGTTCCACGTCCGGCGCAACCACCGCCACCGCACGATGACACAGCCGGGCCACGCATGGACCGAACTCGTAAAGCGGTGCTCGGAAAGCCGTGCCGGTATCGACAGGCCTGAGCACCGAAGTCGGTATTCCTCCTCGCCGCGGGGCAGGACGAGGTCGTGGCACTCACCGACCTGTCTCACCCGCGGTTGCCGGGCGCGTGTCGTGAGGCTCTTGTCGAGCAGCGGTCGGAGGCGGATCGACAGTCACACGGTCCGCATAGCCGCCCACTGGTGGGACGGCCAGAGAGGATCCGGCGCAGGCGTACGAAGCTTTACGTCCGGGAGGCCGCAACGCCATCGCGTATCTGGGTCCGGCGCTCTCGACCACCCGTGCCTGATCCTCGACTCCCAGGTGGCGGCCATGCTCAGAAACATCTGCGCGTGGGACTCGCTCGGTGAGGGCGGATGACCCACCAGCACCTATGTCCGGTACTGCATGCTCCTGGACCGCTGGGCCCACGGTGGAGAGTCGTCGGCTCGGGCGCCGTATCTGCGGTGACGAGATCGAACGCCGGCTGTTCAGGCCCTGATACGCGAAACCGCGCCGTCGACTTCGGCGTCTCCCAGTAGGCCACTCAAGTTTCCGCATTCCGCTGCTGCCGCCTTTACGTCTCACTCCATTTGACATCGACGCCCGGAATGCCGAGGTTCCGCCCTCCCTCAAGGAGGGAAAATTCGAGTCGGTGGCCTGAGACGGCCTTGTGGCCGGTTTACTCCTTGCTCACCTGTTCGACGTCACATGTCATTGGTTCGAACGTGACGCGACCAACGGGGGGTCTCATCGTGCTGCAGGAGAGAACGGGCAACGGCCTATCCGGAGGCGCCGGCCGTATTCGTGTGCTCCTTGCCGAGGACGCTCCGCTGATTCGTCAGGCGTTGACCGCGCTGTTGTCCCAGGAACCCGACCTCGAGGTCGTCGCGGCAGTGGATCACGGTGATCTCATCGTCCCCACCGCCCTGCGCACGCCGCCGGACGTGGCGGTCCTCGACATCGACCTGCCCGGCACGGACGGGATCACCGCCGCGGTGGAGTTGCAGGCACGGTTGCCCTCCTGTCGCACCCTGCTGCTGACCAGCGTGGCGCGGCCGGAACACGTACGCCGCGCGCTGTCGGCCCGGGTCGTCGGGTTCGTCCGCAAGGACGCGCCGACCGCGCGGCTCGCGGAGGACATCAGGCAGGTGGCGCAAGGCCGTCGGGTGGTCGATCCGGAGTTGGCGCTGGCCGCCGCCACCGCGACCGAGAATCCGCTGACGCCGCGTGAGGTGTCGGTGCTGCGGCTCACGGCGCAGGGGGCTTCGACCCGGGACGTGGCGGCGCAGCTGTACATCTCCGTCGGGACCGTACGGAACCATCTGTCCTCCGCCGTGGCGAAGACCCAGGCCCGCAGTCGTGTGGACGCGATCAGGATCGCCACCGAGGCGGGATGGGTCTGACGAACGCGTCGGGCGGTCTCGTTCCTCTCGACTCTCGCCCCTCGCCCCTCGCCCCCTCGATCCTCGCCCCCTCGATCCTCGCCCCTCGCCCCCGCGGTCCTCGCCCCCGCGGTCCTCGCCCCTTCGATCCTCGCCCCCCCGACCCGCGACACCCTGGTCATGACCGCGTCCTTGGTGGCGTAGCTCCGACCGTCCGGCCGCCGGCGGGCGCCGCCTCGGCGTCACCGTCCACCGTCGGGCCGTGTCCGCCGTCGCTCCAGTGCCCCACCAGGTCCCGGTAGAGCTCCGACCGTTCGAGGGCCTCCCCGTGGGTGCCGCTCACCACCCGGTCGCCGTCCAGGACGAGTACCCGGCGGGCGCGCAGGGCCGAACTGATGCGGTGGGCTATGACGAGCAGGGTGCCGGGCCGCCGGGCGAACGCCTCCTCCGCCCGGGCCTCGGCGGCAGGGTCGAGGTGGCAGGTCGCCTCGTCCAGGAGGACCACCGGCGCCGGGGACAGATACGCGCGGACGAGGGCGATCTGCTGGCGCTCGCCCGAGGAGAGCGCGGCCGGGTCGATCACGGCGCCGATCCCGCCGAGCCGTGCCACGAGCGGCCCCGCCCCTACGGCGTCGACCGCCGACCCCACCTCCGCGTCGGACGCGTCGGGCCGCAGATAGCGCAGGTTCTCGGCCAGGACGCCCGAGAAGACGTAGGCCTCCTGTGGCACGAGGACGCGCAGGGCGGAGAGATCGGCGGGGTGCAGGGCGTCGGGTGCCCGGCCGCCGAGGCGGACCAGGCCGGTGCCGGGCTCCAGGGTGCCGCCGATCAGGCCGGCCAGTGTGGACTTGCCGATGCCGCTCGGGCCGACGACCGCCAGATGCCCGCCTTCCGGCAGCGTGAGGTCGAGGTCCTCGAACACCGGGTCGGCCTGGGGGCCGTAGGCGAAAGTGACAGCGGTCAGTTCGATGGCGTAGGGGGGCGGGCCCGTCGTGGGCGGGGAGGCGGGGCCCGGCCTCCCCGCTCCCTGGGGCGCCGGCGGATACGCCTCGTGGATACGCCGCAGCGCGACCACGAGACGGAGTCCGCTGCCGCCGAGTCCCTGGATGAGGGACCTGACCGCCGGTTGCAGTCCGCCCGTCACATACGTCGCCGCTCCCAGCACGGCACCGGCGGACAGCCCTCCCGCACGCAGCCCGGGGGCGGCCACGAGCAGCAGGAGCAGAGGGAGCCAGCCGGCGACGGCCAGGCACAGCACGCGGGCCGGCATCAGGGCGGCGAGGCGGCGGGCGGCGGCCGCCTGGGTGTCGACGTGGGTCACGAGGTCCGCTCGTACGCCGTCCTCCGCGCCGCAGGCCACGATGTCCCGGCCGGCCGCGCTCGCGGCGCCGGCGGCCTCCGCGACGCGTTCGTCCGCGACGATGGCGTCGCGCTGGGCGCCGGCCATCCGGCGCAGCAGGACCAGGAACAGCCCGAGTCCCGCGAGCAGCGGCGGCAGGACGAGCAGCAGGATCAGCGGCGCGAGGAAGACCATGCCGAGCAGCGCCCCGCCCACGGTGAGGAGGAACCCGCGGACGACCATCAGCACGCCCGCGTAGGCCTCGCGCACCATCTCCACCTGGAGCGTCAGCCGGGACACGCCCGAGGCGTCGACGGGCCGGCCCGCCACGGCCTGCCGCAGGGAGCCCTCGGCCACCGTGCGCACGAGGTCGTCCCGGAAGGGCTCTACGACCGCCGCGAGCAGCGGGTAGGCCTGCCGGGTCGCCCATGCTCCGGCGAACACGCCGAGGCCCAGCAGGGCCAGCCAGGCCAGCCCGGTGAGCGGCCGGCCGACGGTGAACCCGCGATCGACCGCTCGAGCCACGAGCTGGCCGGCGAGCAGGGCGGGGACGGCCTCGACCAGGGACCACAGGATCAGTGCGAGCAGACGCCCGGGGCGTGCCCGGAGCGGGGCGACGAGCAGAGGGAGCATCCGGGGTCCGGAACTCCGGGGTCCGGAACTCACGGCAGCTCCTTCTCGAAGGCCTCATCCTGCGGGCCCGCCGCCCCGTCACGGAAGGCCCCTCCGCGGAACGCACCGTCACGAAACACCCCCTCACCGAGCGCGCCGTCACGAAACGCCCCCTCGCTGAACGCCCCCTCACCGAGCGCCCCCTCACGATCCGACCCCCGACCGAGCGCCCCCTCACCATCCGCCTCCCGACCGAGCACCCCCTCACCATCCGCCCCCTCGCCGAGACCCCCCTCGCTCCGGAACACCTGCCGGTACTCCGGTTCGCTGCGCCACAGTTCGTGGTGGGGGCCGACGCGGCGCACTCGTCCGCCGTCGAGCCAGACGACACCGTCCGCGCGGGCGGCGGTGGCCGCGCGGTGGGCGACGATGATCCGGGTCCGGTCGCGCAGGGTGCCGGTGAGGACCTGGCTGATGCGGTGCTCGGTGACCGTGTCCAGACTGGACGTGGCGTCGTCGAGGATCAGCAGCCGTCCGGAGTGCGCGAACGCCCGGGCCAGGCCGATGCGCTGGACCTCTCCGCCGGACAGGGACGCCTCGGCGAGCGGCGTCCGGTACTCGGCGGGGAGCCGGCGGACGAACGCGTCGACGTCGGCGGCGCGTGCCGCCCGCACGATGCGCTCGGCCGGTACGTGCACGGCCGCCCGGCCGGTGCCGCGTGCGACCGCGTCCCCCAGCGTCTCGCCGAAGAGCACCGGCCGTTCGAAGGCGTAGCCGACGGCGGAGCGAAGATCGTGGTGGGTCAGCCGCCGCAGGGGCGTGCCGTCGAGGGCGACATCCCCGGCGTCCGGGTCCGCCAGCCGCCCTGCGACGGCGGCCAGCAGCGACTTCCCGCTGCCTGACGCCCCCACGAGCGCCATACAGGCGCCGCCGGGAACCGTCAGATCGACGCCGTCGAGGACACGTTCGCCCCCGGCGGCGACCCGGACGTCCCGCAGTTCGAGGCGGCCCGGCCCCGGGGCCAGCCGGCGGTCCCCGTATTCCAGGACGGGCTGTGCCAGGACCCCGCGGACCCGCTCGGCCCCCGCTCGTGCCCTGGCCAGCCGGCCCAGGAGCATGGTCGTCATCCCGAGGCCGCTGCCGATAGCGACGTACTGGGCGGCGGCCAGCATCTCGCCCACGGTGATGCGGCCGGCGGCAAGAGCGAATCCCGCCACGGACAGCACCGCGATCTCCAGGAGCGGGGTGAGCAGGGCGGTCCGGCCCACGGCCTGCGTCTGTGCCTGCCACATGCCGTGTCCCAGGCGGTTGAGCTCGGGCAGTTCGCGCAGCACCCGTCGGAGCTCGGCGTCGGCCGTGCCCGCGGCGGCGATGGTACGGCGTCCTGAGAGGGCCTCCAGCAGCGCGGACGCGAGGCGCCCCTGGGTCTCCTGATAGCGGGTGGACACGTCGGAGATGCGGCGGGTGAACGCGCGCAGCAGGAGGACGACGGCCGGGAGGCCCAGCAGGAAGGTCCCGGCGAGCCAGGGGTCGATGAGCCACAGGGCGACGACACTGCCCGCGGCCGGCACGACGGACACTGCCGCACGGACCAGTACGGCCGCGACACCCCCGGCCTCGGCGGCGGACCCGACCAGGCGGCTCACCAGGTCACCGGCGCCGGTGCGCGGTGTGCCCGGGCCGGTCCACGAGACCAGGGTCCCGAGCATCGAGCGCCGCAGCAGTGCGGTGCCGCGGGCCGCGCTCGCCCCGGCGGCGAGCTCGAAGAGGGCGTCCGCGGCGGCCATGGCGACGACGATCACCAGACAGCCGGTCACCCAACCGCTCACGCCGGTACCGCCGTCGAGTGCCGAGTCCAGGGCCTTGCCGAGGAAGGCGGGGAACAGGATCTGGGCCGCGGTCGAGAAGAGGGCCGTGATGACCAGTACTGCTGTCCAGGCGCCGCCCTCCCGCGTGGTACACAGAAGTATCCGGTCCGCCGCGCGGCCCGGGAGCCGGGCCACGCTCTCCAGCGGCTGACGCACGGTCAATGGACTGCTCCCTGTACGAGGTCCGAACGGGCGGCCCGGAGGAATGACGGACCGGCCGGCGGGTGATTGCCCCACCCGCCGACCGGGTCCGTTCACGGCGTGGATGCCGTGTCAGGCGACTTCAGCCCGCCGTTGTGCGCAGGCCTGGTTCGCTGGGCTCAGCAGAACACCCAGCTGGCGTCGGAGCAGTGCTGGCTCTGGCCGCTGCCGAGCACCGTCTCCTCGGTCGACTCGGTCGGCAGGTCCATCTCCTGGAGTTCGAGCAGAGACATGCTGTGTCCTCTCGTCGATGTTCATCGATGTTCGTCGATGTGTACGGTGATGATGTCGCTGTGCACTGGCCCTGCGGTGGGCCGGTTCACCGGCCCGGAGCGGGTCAGCAGAACACCCAGCTGGCGTCCGAGCAGTGCTGGCTCTGGCCGCTGCCGAGCACCGTCTCCTCGGTCGACTCGGTCGGCAGGTCCATCTCCTGAAGTTCGAGCAGAGACATGGGAATCACCTCCTTCGGGCGCGGATGCGCGTGCCCGCGGCGCGGGCGCCCGCCGTGGTCGGCGGACAAGTTCGTGGGGTACGGGTGGCTCAGCGGCCCAGGAAGGGCAGGTGGGCCGGCTCGCTGTGCAGGGCGGATCCGAGTGCCAGCAGAACACCCGCGGACCCGGTCGCCAGGTCCATCGAGAGCCTCAGCAACTGTTCGCCCGGGAAGGCCAGATGCCCCTGGTACTCCAGGGCGTGCCAGGACAGGGCGTCGATCTGTGCGGCGACGAGCGGGTCCTTCGCCGGCGTTCGCTCGGGCGAGACGGCCGCGAGGTGGCTGATGATGCCGGCCCGTCCGTTGAACAGCCCGGACTGGACGTAGAACTGAGAGCTCGACGAGATCAGTGCGCCGGCCGCCGCGGCCTGGAGGCGGTCGTCGTCCCGGTACCTGCGGAGCAGGCCGAGGACCACGGCCACACCGGCGCTGCCCTCGGCGAGGTAGGGCAGTGAGCGCCAGCCCTCGTTGACGTGCAGGGCTCCGTCGTCCCGGGTGACGCAGCGGCGCAGGTCCTGGCGCAGGGCCGTCTCCGCGAGGTCGAGGAAGACTTCGTCGCCGGTGGCCTCGTAGCAGCGGATGAAGAGCAGGGCGGGGCCGGACGAACCGTGCAGGAGCCCTGCCCGGGGGTGTGGGCCGCCGCTCAGTTCGGGTACGTCGGTCTCGGAGCCGAGCCGCCGCGCGACGGTGCCGGCCACGTCGAGGGCCGCGACGCGCAGGACGCTGTCGCCGGTCGTGTCCGCGAAGTGCAGCAGGTTGAGGCCGACTCCCGCGAGGCCGCTGTACAGGTCCGTTCCGAGGCGCTGCCACTGCTCGCCGGTGCAGCGGTCGAGGATCTGGCGGGCGGCGTCATGGTGCCCCAGGTGGCCGAGGGTGTACGCCACGCCGTGCAGCCCGTCGTAGAAGCCGAGCCGGGCTCGCTGTTCCCGGCGCGACGCCCGCTCCAGCAGCCACTGCTCGTACGGCGGGTAGCGGCCCGCGCCCGTGACGTCCAGGGCGTACAGGACGCCCGCCGCGCCGTGGGCGAGGTTGAGCGCGCCGGTGCTGAACTGGGCGATGTCCCCGGGGAACAGCCGGTCGTCGCGGTCGGGCGTCGCGCTGGCGAGGATCGCGCCGGCCAATGAGCCGCGCAGGGCGGGCCAGTCGTGCTGATCGGCCCGGGGGCGGGGCGGCCGGCCGGCCCGCCCCCGGAGTCTGTCCGGGGCGTCCGGGTTCGTGTCGGCCCCGACGATCTCCCGCACCGCCGAGTCCAGGAACTCCCGCGGCACCGGGAACCGGGCGGCGATCTCGTCGGCCAGTTCCGCCGCCTTGTGCAGGTCCAGCCGCAGCAGCGCGGTCAGCGGCAGGAACACCGCGAGCTTGATGCACGCCAGGGCGTAGGTGTCCGCGGCGAAGCCGACGCGGTCGCGGGGCGCGGCGTAGGCGGGATGGCCCAGCATCCGCGCGGCCCCGGAGTCGGCCGGCGCCGCGACCTCGAAGTCGATGAGTCCGACCCGGCCGTCGTCGGCGACCAGGATGTTGTAGGGATGCAGGTCACCGAAGACGATCCCGCGGGCGTGCACCGAGGCGACGGCGTCCTCGACGGCACGGCAGACGCCCATCGCCCATTCCGTGTACTCGGCGATCTCCGCCGGGTCCGATCTCGGCCCGGTCTCGGGGTACTTGAGGCCGAAGAACTTGCTGAGCGGCCGGCCCTCTACGAGTTCCTGGGCGAGGAAGTGGTGGTCTCCGACGGTGAAGTAGCCGAGGACCGCGGGAACCGCGTCGACGCCGGCGAGCCGTTCGAGGACGTCCCGCTCCCACTGGAGCCGGCTGACCGCGTCTCTCCCGTCGGCTGTCAGTCCCGCGTACGGGCGGGCCTCCTTGAGGATGACGTCCTTGCCGGTGCGGGTGTCCTCGGCGATGTACACGCCCCCGCCGTTGGAGAAGTGCACCGGGCGGCGGACCGTGTAGGGGAGGCCGGCCAGGGACTCGGCGCGGCGCGCCTCGGCGTGCGGCTGGAGGAACTCCGGAAGCGTCACCCACTCGGGGACGTGGAATCCGGGCAGGCGGCGATCGGGGACGAGCGTGCCGTCGGGCCGCTCGATGGCGGGTTCCAGCACTCCCTTCTCCGAGACGACGTGCCGCTCGACGAAACCGCCGTAGCGCACGTACAACGGCCCCTGGTTCCAGCGCAGATCGCTGAGGATGTAGGGCCCGGGCTCGCCGCCGACCAGGGCGTCGACGCCGTCGAGCACCTCGCGCAGTTCCTGTTCGTCCGCCGGGTAGACGGTGACGAGTTTGCCGCTGGCGCCGCGGGAGGCGTACTTCATGTTCCGCAGTTGCAGGATGTGCTGGCCGCGCAGGAACTTGAAGGGGATTTTCCGCGGGACGCAGAAGTTGTGGATCGCGTCGAGGATCTTCTCGGCGTTGTCCTGGCACCCGGAGGCGTGCACCTTCCAGCCCTGGGCCGGCCGGCGTGTGCCCTCGGGGGTGCAGACCAGCCAGTCGTCCTGGCGGACCTTGCGCCATCCCTCGGGCAGTTCCCGGTCGGTGGCGGCGAAAGCGTACTCCTCGTCCTGCGCTTCTCCCGGTGCGTCGAAGAACGTTCGATCGACCATGCAATACGCGTCGTACCGCATCCCAGCGTCCCCCCGCTTTTCGGCACTCTCTCGTTCGATTCGCTCGAACTGATGGAAAACCTTTCACACGCCGGAAGAAGGGCACCAGTACACAACACATGAGTCGACCCGTGAAAAACACACGGTTCCAGGTATTCAAATCGGCCAAATCCCTTGCCTGACCCGGGATTTGATGCTGCCGGGTTCCTGTTTCGATAGGCTTTCAGCGCTCGCCGCAAGGCAATTTCGCCCGCTCCGAAAGGCACCCGTGTTACGACTCGCATGGCGGACACTCTCGGGCCGCAGAGCAAGCTGGGCGGCCAGTTTCGTGGCGCTCGTGCTCGCGCTCGTCATGACGACGGCCTGTGCCGTGCTGCTGGAGTCGAGCACCCGTGCCGGGTCTCCCGCCGAGCGGTACGCGGGAGCGGACGTGGTCGTGGGCGGGCAGCCGTTCGTGCCGCGGGCCGAGGAACTCCGTACGGCACTGGAGGGGTTGCCGTCCGTCGAGCGGGCCGTGCCCGAACTGTCCTTCCCCACCACGGCGGTGGACGCCTCGGGCAGGATCCTCGAGGCGCCCTGGGACGGACCGTCCCTGGGGCACTCGTGGGAGAGCGCCGTCCTCGGGCCGTTCGCGCTGCGCTCGGGCCGCGCCCCCGCCGGCGACCGGGAGGTGGTGCTGGACAGCGTCCTGGCCGAACGCCTCGGCGCCGGGGTGGGCGGCAGCGTACGGCTGACCGGTCCGGACGGGCTGCGCTCCTACCGGGTCTCCGGCATCGCCGACCCACCCCGGAAGCCCGTGCGCCAGTACGCCGTGTTCCACACCCCGCGTCAGGCGCGGCTGCTCGCGGACTCGGCGCAGCCGGTGCGGGCGTTGGGCGTGCGGGCCGGGGACGCGGCCGATCCCGAGGCGCTCCGGCGGCAGGTGGAGAAGGCCGTCGACGACCTGTACGGGGACGACGCCGGGATGGTCGTGGTCGCCTCCGGTGCCGGACGGGCGGACGCGGAGTTCTGGGACGTGCCGTCGCCCGCGTCGGTGCTCTCCTCGCTGGTCGGGACGTTCGGGGCGCTGTCGCTGTTCGTGGCGGGCTTCGTGGTCTCCGGCACGCTGACGCTGGCGGTCGCCGGGCGGCTCACCGAGATCGGCCTGCTGCGGGCGGTCGCGGCCACCAAGGGGCAGATCCGCCGGATGATCGCGGTGGAGGTCCTGCTGGTGACCGTCGCGGCGGCGCTGCTCGGCGTACCGGGCGGCATCGGAGTGGCGGCCCTGCTGCACCGGATTCTGGTGCGCGGTGAGGTGCTGCCCCCGTCGTTCCCGCTCGCGGTGGGGCCGGTCGCGCCCTGGGCGACGGTCGCACTGGCCGCGGTCGTGGCGCAGCTCGCGGCGTTCGCGGCGGCACGGCGGGCGTCGCGGGTGCGGCCGGTGGAGGTGCTGCGTGAGTCGGCCGCCCCCGCGCCGAGGCTGGGGTGGCGGCGGGTCCTGCTCGGGGTGTGCGTGCTGGCCGGGGCGGGGGCCTGTCTCGGTGCGGTGGCGGCGGGCCGGCTGGACGGCGGTGGCGGTACGGCCGAGAGCATGGTGCTGGTCCTGATGGTCGGGGTGGCGCTGCTGGCGCCGCTGATCTGCCGGGTCGCGGGTGCCGTGCTGCTGGTTCCGGTGCGTCCGCTGCTGCCTCGGGACGGCGCACTGGCGGTCCGCAACCTCCTGCGCCAGAACGCACGGCTGGCCGCCACCGTGACCCCGCTCGTGCTGTCCGTCTCCCTCACCGGCACGCTGCTGTGCGTTCCGCTGGTCACCTCCCAGGGCGAGGAACGGGCGCAGCGGCAGCGACTGGTCGCCGACCATGTGGTGTCCGCGGCCGGGCCGGGCATCGGCACGGGGTACGCGGAGCGGGCCGCCCGGCTGCCCGGGGTGGCGGCGGCCTCGGGGCAGCTGTCCGTGGGCGGCGAGCTGAGCCGTGCGGACTCCGGGGACGGCGATGCGGCGCCCCTCGTCGGCGGCAGCCTGGTCGCGATGCGGGCCGAGGCGGTCCCCCACCTCCTCGACCTGGGCGTCCGCCGGGGCTCGCTCGACCGTCTCGGCGGCACGTCCGTGGCGCTCGGCGACAGTGCGGCCGCCGATCTGGGGGTCACGGTCGGCGACCGCGTGCGGGTCGACTGGGACGACGGCGGCCGGGACACCTACCGCGTCGCGGCCGTCTACTCCCGCGACCGCGGCTTCGCCGACGCGCTGCTGCCCCGCGCCTCGGCGGCCCGGCACGCGGCCGCTCCGCTGGACGACACCGTCCTCGTACGGACCGCGCCCGGAGCCGACCGGGGTGCGGTCGAGCGGGAACTGCGGTCCCTGGCATCGGACTTCCCGGGCGCCCGGGTCGGTGACGGTGACGGTGACGGCGGGGGCGCGTCGGGGTCCGGCGCCGCGGCGGGTCTGTTCGTCCTGCTGCTCCTGACGATGATCAACCTGTTCACCGCCGTCTCCGTCGTCAACACCCTGAGCATGGCGACGGCCGGCCGCCGCCGGGAGTTCGCCCTGCTGCGGCTGGCCGGCGCACAGTCCGCGCAGGTCCTGCGCATGCTGGCCTGGGAGGCCGTGCTGACCTGCGCGGTCGCGCTGCTGCTGGCCGTCGTGGTCTGCGGGTCGGTCCTGGTGCCGCTGAGCATCGCGCTCACCGGCTCGGCCGTCCCGGCCCTGGCCGGCGGACCGTTGACCGCGCTGGCCGCCGGCGCCCCCGTGCTCACGGTCGCGACCGTCTCCCTCGCCGGTCTGCTGGCCCTGCGAAGCTCCGCGGCCACACCCGGGGGCCTGGCAAGGGCCGTCTCATGACCACCCCCGCCGCACGACCGGACCTCACACCCGGCCCCACGAGGAAGGCCGCCTCACGACGACCACCCCCACCGCCACGGCCCGACCTCACACCCGGCACCGTGTCGCGGCTCGGACACGGCAGCGCCACCGCGAGCCGGAACCCGCTCCAGCCCGTCCACCGGCCCTGCGCAACAGCGCCCCCACACCCGGAGGCCTGGCACAGGTCCTCCCGTGACCACCCCCGCCGCACGACCGGACCTCACACCCGGCCCCACGCGGGGCCGCCCCATGACCGCCCCCACCCCCTCGGCCCAGCCTCACACCCGGCCCGACGCACCGCCCGGCACCGTGTCGCGGCTCGGACACGGCAGCGCCACCGCGAGCCGGAACCCGCTGCCGCCGTCCGCTTCGGCGGTCAGCACGCCGCCCCGCTCCGCGACCCGTTCACGGAGATTGCGCAAGCCGCTGCCGCCCGGCCCCTCGACCAGACCGGACCCGGTCGGCTCCTCCCCGGGGGCGACGCCGTCGTTGGACACCTCCAAGCGCGCCCACACGCCGTCGTCGCGCGCGCCGTCCACGGTGAGGCGGATGGCGCAGTGGCGGGCCTTGCTGTGCCGCAGCGCGTTGGTGACGCCCTCCCGGACCACGATGGCCAGCGTCTCGTCGACCGGGCCCGGCAGCGCGCGCCCGGACAGTTCGACGTCGGCGATGACCCCGAGGGACTCGAGCAGTCCGGCCGCCGCCCGCGCCTCCCGCTCCAGGCTCAGCACGCGGTACCCGGCGGACACCGCCCGCACCTCGGACAGCGCATGCCGGGCGAGGGCCTGGGTGCGTGCCAGCTCCTCCTCGGCGCGCTGCGGATCGCTGCGGACGAGCCACCGGATCTGCTCGCTCTGCAGGGCCACCGCGGTCAGCGAGTATCCGCACAGGTCGTGCAGGTCACGCGCGAAGCGCAGCCGTTCACGGTCGACCGCCTGCCGCGCCAGTTCCGTCCGAGCCGACTGCAGTTCCTGGGCCAGGTCCGCGAGCCGCACCACACCGAACAGGGCCAGGCCGCCCACGACATGGGACACCGCCGCGTTGAGGCCCTGCCACGTCGTCTCGCCCAGGGCGGCGACGAGCGGCACCTGGAGGGCGGAGAGCACGGCGAAAGCCACCCATGCGGGCGGCACGGGTGTCGTCAGCAGCACCGCCGCGGCGAAGGACCCCGGGATGCCGACCCAGGTGTCCTGGAAGAACAAGTACGGCACATACGTCACCACCCCGTGCGCGACCAGCGACCAGGGCCACCACGGCTTGCGGCGGCGCACCGCGGCGCGGGTCGAGTGCAGCAGATGAAGACCCAGCGTCACCGCCAGCACCGCCGTAGCCGCCACCAGATGGCCGAACCCGTCGCGGTTGGCCGCCGTCGCCCCGACCGAGGCGACGAAGAAGCCGACCGGTACCAGACACACGATGGCCCGCGCGACGCGCGGACTCCCCCCGTCCCGCCCCATGTCCCCCCTTGTGGACGTCCTGCGAAGCGTTCACGCAATCCCCATACGTGAGGATACGCCGGGGCCGACCGATTGGTCGGGTTCCGGGAGGGAGGCTTCCCGCGCCGCCGCCGAAGCCCGATCATGGCCCGGGGAACCGATCCACAGGCCGTGAAAGGGGCACGACGTGCGGCTGCGATGCGCTGTACTGGACGACTTCCAGCGGGTGGCGACCGAGGTCGCCGACTGGGCGGTGGTCGCGGACGACGTGGAGGTCGTCGCTTTCGACCGGCACATCGAGAGCGAGGACGACCTGGCCGCGGCCCTGGCCGGTTTCGACATCGTGGTGACCCTGCGCGAACGCGTGCCGTTCCCCGGGTCTTTGATCGCCCGGCTGCCCCGGCTGAAACTGATCGTCGCCTCCGGCATGCGGAACTCCGTGATCGACTACGCGGCCGCCGAGGCGCACGGCGTCACCGTGTGCGGCACGGCCAGTTCCTCCACCCCGCCGGTCGAACTGACCTGGGCCCTGCTGCTCGGCCTCGCCCGCGGCATCGTCGAGGAGAGCCGAGCCCTGCGTTCCGGCGGCCCCTGGCAGAGCACCGTCGGCGCCGATCTGCACGGCCGGCGTCTCGGGCTGCTCGGCCTGGGGAAGATCGGCGGCCGGGTCGCCCAGGTCGGCCTGGCCTTCGGCATGCGGGTGAGCGCCTGGAGTCAGAACCTCACCCGGGAGCGCGCCGACGAGGTCGGCGTGGAACGTGCCGGCTCCAAGGAGGAGTTGCTCGCGGACAGCGACTTCGTGTCCGTCCACCTCGCCCTCGGCGACCGCACTCGCGGGCTGCTCGGCCCGGCGGAACTCGCCCTCCTCAAGCCGAGCGCCTACCTGATCAACACCTCGCGCTCGGCGATCGTCGACCAGGACGCCCTGCTGGACGCCCTGCGCGCGGGCCGTATCGCCGGCGCCGGCGTGGACGTCTTCGACGTCGAGCCCCTCCCCGCGGACCACCCGATGCGTACGGCACCCCGCCTCCTGGCCACCCCGCACCTCGGCTACGTCTCGCGCGCCAACTACGCGACGTACTACGGGCACGCCGTCGAGGACATCCGCGCGTTCCTCGACGGCACACCCGTGCGACGGCTCCCCTGACGCATGCCGACCGCTTCCGACGTCCTGATGGCGGGACGTTCCGGTCCAGGACGGGTGATCCGGCCATGATCGCCGTGACCACCCGTGGGCGGGCGCGTTGAACGGTGAGCACGGCGGCGCCACCTGCCGCCGTGCTCACCGAGTCAGAAGGAGAACGTGATGTCTCGCATCGCGAAGGCAGCCGGTGTCGCGCTCGGCACGGGTGCCGTGGTCCTCAGCGGGGCCGGCCTGGCCATGGCCGACGCGGGCGCCCAGGGCAAGGCCGTCGGGTCGCCGGGCGTCCTCTCGGGCAACGTCGTACAGCTCCCGGTCCACATCCCGGTCAACGTGTGCGGCAACACCGTCAACGTCATCGGTCTGCTCAACCCGGCGTTCGGCAACGAGTGCGAGAACAAGGACGAGTCCAAGGGCCACCCGGGTGGCTACGGGTACGGCCACTGATCGCACGCGACACCCCGTACACACACGGAGAGCCCCGGCACCTCGAGCGCCGGGGCTCTCCGCATGCACCGCGGGACGGTCACCCGTACCGGTAGATGTGTTCGTGGCCCTCCAGCTGATCCGGTGTCACGTCCCACGGCGGCAGCTTCTCGTGCCGCGCCACCACCCGCCGGTACTGCGCGCTGCCCCTACCGGGCGGCTTCGCCGGCAGATAGCGGTGTTCGCGGTGCCGCCGCTGCCAGCGGGACCACACCAGGTCGACGAAGGCGTGGTGCAGCCAGAAGACCGGGTCGTTGACGGACGCGCCGCCGACCATGGCCCCGCCGACCCAGCGGTGCACCCGGTTGTGGTTCTGCCAGGAGGCACTGCCCCGGCCGCTCCCCCACCCCTCCAGCTTGTTGCGGAAGCCCTTGCCCGCCGTCGAGTCCCAGGGGGAGGCGTCGTACACCGGGTCCTTCAGGGCCCGCTCCAGCTCGGCCTTGGTCGGCAGCCGGATCGGGTCGCGGGGACGGCCCAGGTCCCGGGTGAGGAACTCCTCGTCGGTCACGCCCTCCTTGATGGTCCAGTTGCCCTCCGCGTAGGCGAACGGCCCGGTCATCACCCGGCGGTCGGAGCGCCGCCCGGTGCCGCCGAGGAGGTCCGCGGTCCAGGGTGCGGACGTGGTCGTGCGGTCGCGCGTCCAGTCCCAGTACGGCACCGACACCGACGCGTCGACCCGGCGCAGTGCCTTCTCCAGGTCCAGCAGGAACTGCCGGTGCCAGGGCAGGAAGGAGGGCGCCATGTGGGCCGTGCGCAGGCCGTCCTCGCCGTCGGAGGTGTAGTACTCGATGTGGGTCCGGACGAACTCGTCGTACTCGCCGCGCCGCTTCACCTCCAGCATCGCCTTCACGAAGCGGCGCTTCTCGGTGCTGGTGAGGGTGCTGACGTCCTTACGCGTGTACGCCATGGGCTCCCCCGTCCAGGTGTCCCGGGGTGGGCGCGGGCAGGTCGCGCAGGCGCTGTCCCGGGCCCAGTTCGTCGACGGCGGCGCGGGTCGCCGCCAGGGGGGTGGGGTAGGAGCGGTAGTGGTCGACCATGCTCAGCCAGCTGCCGTCCGCGCGGCGCATCAGGTGCAGCGGGCGGCCGTCCACGGTGACGTGCCAGTCCACGTCACCGACCTCCTGCTCGGGGGAGGGGATCGGCACGCCGCGGATGCGGCGGCCCCGGTAGGTCTCCTCGAACGTGCCGTCGCCGGCCCACACGTCCGTGTTCTTGCCGTCGGTCTCCTCGGGCCAGGCGGCCAGGGCCACGGGGACGAGCGCGGCGCCGGCCGCCGCGGCCATCAGCCCCCGCAGCACACCCCGCCGGGTGCCGCCGGCATCCCCGTCCCCAGCCGCCGCTCCCACTGGTACTCCGCCGACTCCTACGACCATGTCGTGCTCCTCGTTCCGCTCGGGTTGTCACAGCGGTAACAGCCCGAAGGCCCCCGCGGTCACCACCGCGGGGGCCACACGAGAACACCCGGTACGCTCCGGCGTCCTACAGGCCGGGGCCGATGCCCAGGTCCGCGGTCGGAACCGTCTGCACCAGCGGGGCCAGCACACCCACCTGCGGGAGCTTGGCCTGGGGCAGACCGAAGCCGTCGGCGTCGGGCGAGGTGAGCGGGGCGTCGGCGGAGACGCCCGGGGCCAGCGTCCGCAGGTCGGAGGCGGGGGCGTCGACGCCGACGTGGTCGAAGCCGGCGCCGAGGATGTGCGGCAGGGGCGCGCGCAGGTCCGCGCCGGGCAGGCCGCCGTGGACGGGCAGCTGCGGGACGGCGCGCTCGGGGAGGAGCCGGCCCTCGACGTAGCGGGGCCCCTCGGGCGAGCCCGGCACGGGCACCGGGAGCTGCCCGGTGGCCTCGGGCAGCTCCATGTTGAGCGCCTTCTCGGCGCCGCCCAGCGGCAGGGGAACGGGGACCGTGCCGACCGCGGCGGCGGGGGTCGCGGCGGCGCCGGCCGCGGCCGCCACACACGTGATCACTGCGGCGAGGGTTCCTCGGGTGGTCGACTTCATCTGGGGTACGGTCCCTTTCGCGTGTCGGGCTCTGCGTGCGTACCGAGTAACGAGCCGGGGATCCGCACCAGCGCACAATTCCCCCGACTGCCGCAGTAATACGACGGACCGGCCCCGCCTTCCGACGTGTGTGCGTCAGCTCGTCCAGAAGTCCCACCAGCGCGTGAGGACCAGCATGCCGACGACGCCGAGGTGCAGCACCGGCGGCACCCAGGTGAACTCGTCGAGGAAGCGGCGCACCGCCCCGGGCGCGGGCAGGAACCCCTGGCGCACGACGAACGACGTCACGTACCAGAACAGGGGGATCGTCGCGGCCCATGCCAGACAGCACCACAGGCACAGTGCGTTGATCCGGTACAGCGACTCGAACTGCAGCCACGTCACGAAGCCGACGCCGAACAGGCACCCGGCGTCGAAGGCCAGCCAGTACCAGCGGGGGAAGCGGGCACCGGCCAGCAGGCTCAGGCCGACGCAGATCACGATGCCGTAGGCGACCAGTCCGAGCATCGGGTTGGGGAACCCGAAGGCCTCGGCCTGGTCGCTCTCCAGGACGCTGCCGCAGGACACCACCGGGTTCAGGCTGCAGCCGGGCGTGAAGTCCGGGTCCTCGAGCAGCTTGAACTTGTCGAGGGTGATGATCCAGGACGCCAGCAGCCCGGCCGCGCCGGTGACGACGAGCAGCAGGGCGAACGCCCGGCCGGTGCCCGCCGTGCGCGCCCCGGCGGGCGCGACCGGGGTCACTTCGGCAGCGGAAGACCGCCGAGGAGCCCGCCGTTCGAGTTGAGCCGGGTGGTCGCCTGCTTGACGGTGCTGAGCATCGAGTCCTTGTTCTCGGTGTCGAGGGCGTTGGACTGGTGCTTGAGCGGCATCGGGTCGATGGGCTCCCTGGTGAGCGCGTTGACGGCGCCGTTGAGGCTGGTGGGGGTGACGTCGGCGGGGTCGTAGGCGGCGTGCGCGGGCGCGGCGGCACCGGCGACGACGAGGGAACCGGCAACGACGGCGGCGGCCTTCAGGGACTTCATCGTGAATCCTTTCTTCGGCGACTGATGTCACCGGCGGGGAATTCGGACGCCGTGCCTAACGATGCCTGTGCGGTGCGGAAACCCCGTCGCCAGAACCTCATATGAGTCGCTGAACAGAAGTCGTGCCGGTCCGGGTGGCCGGCACGACGACCGCCGGGTCGGGTGCGGCTCAGGGGGCCTTCGGCAGGGAGGGCAGTCCGGCCAGGTCGGGGGCGGGCAGTTCGCTGCCGACGAGTGTCGCGGCGACGGCGTTGACGAGCCCGGCGACGACCGCGTTGACGGCGGGGGTGACCTGGGCCGCGTCGTCGGAGGTGACGGCCTTGAACAGCCCGTCGGTCGCCTTCTCCAGGGCCGTCAGCGCCTCGTCCGCGAGATCCCCGGGCGCCCCGGCCGGGTCACCGACGGGGGCGGGCAGCGTGCCGGCCTGCGGCAGTGGGCTGCCCGGGGCGGTGGTGCCCGGCGTGGCCGCCGGGGACGGGGCGTTCGCGGTCGCGTGGTCGATGGCGTCCTGCACCGAGGTGCTCAGCTCGGCCGCCTGGGAGTGCGGCAGCTGGCCGCCGTCCGCCTTGAGCACGGCGGTCAGCAGATCGGCGACCGGGACGAGGACGCCGCCGAGGTCACCCAGGCTCTCGACCTGGCCGAGCAGTGCGTCCGCGTCGGGGACGGGAGCCCGGGAGGCCGCCTGGGTGTGCTCCGGGGCGGATGCGCTGTCGGCGGCCACGGCCGCGGGCCCGGTGACCCCGAGCAGCAGCGTGGCGCAGAGCGCGGAGGTCGCGATTCGCCGTGCGGGCAGACGCATGGGGGTTCCTTTCGGTGGTGCGTCGGATCTTGTGCCCACCGTGCGAGCGGCCGGAACGCTCCGCAACCGAGCGAACGCCCCAGGTCAGCGCCATACGCCCGGGTCCGCGGCGTCCCCCCTGGTGAGGCGGCGTGCGCGTGGTCCGTCCGCCGGACCGCACGCCCGCCCCCGTTCGGGGCAACGCGAACGGGCCGTTCTCCCGCGTGGTCCCGCGGGAGAACGGCCGGTCAGGGTTTCGAGGCGACGTCAGTCGTTCTCGCACTCGTTGCCGAACGCCGGGTTCAGCAGGCCGATGACGTCGACCGTGTTGCCGCAGACGTTGACCGGGATGTGCAGCGGAACCTGGACGACGTTGCCGGACAGCACGCCCGGGGAGTGGGCGGCGGCGGCCTGCGCGCCGCTGTCGGCGGCGGCGATGCCGGTGCTGCCCGCGACAGCGGCAGCGGCAGCGGAGGTCAGGACCAGGCCCTTCGCGATACGCGACATGGAGAGGTGCTCCTTGGGGGTTGACACAAACATCCGGGCGGATGCCCGGCGCTTTGTCAACGCCTGGCGTGCACGCGAGTTGTGCCGCCAAAGGAGTGATCTCATCGGAGAGGTCGTCTTCACCGTTCCGACACACACGCCCGGTTTTGAAGGAAAAGTACGGACAGCGTCTAGAGTCGCAAACCTCTCAACACACCCCTACGGCAAGCAAATCGCACTCAGGGACGAGAGGGGACACCACGGTCCGCGAAGCCCTCCGGTGCGGTGGTGACCAGGTGGCCGTCCGGCTCGTTTCCCAGCGGGACGCGGCGTGCGCCGGACGTGCTCTCCGGCGCTGTCGGCACCCGGCAGTTCAGGCGCGTTCCCGCCGTCCCGAGCGCCATCCGTGAGCGAGGAATACCGCGCATGCACCTGTCACCGACCGCCTCTCCGCCACGAGTCCTCCACGTCACGCAACCCGTGGACGGCGGGGTCGCCCGCGTCGTGACGGACCTGGCCGGGGCGCAGCTCGCCGCGGGCCTGCGCGTCACGGTCGCCTGCCCCGACAGCCCCCTCGCGGCCCGGCTCGCGGCGCTCGGCACGGACGTACGGCACTGGGCGGCGACGCGTGCGCCGGGGCCGTCGCTCGCGGACGAGGCACGACGGCTCGCCCGGATCGTCGAGGACGTACGGCCCTGTCTCGTGCACACGCACAGCGCGAAGGCCGGGCTGGCCGGACGGCTCGCCGTGCGGGGGCGGATCCCGACCGTGTTCCAGCCGCACGCCTGGTCGTTCGAGGCGGTGGACGGCGTCACCGCGGCCCTCGCCCGCGGCTGGGAGCGGTGGGGGGCCCGGTGGGCCGCACGGGTGGTGTGCGTGAGCGAGGCGGAGCGCCGGCGCGGGGTGGAGGCCGGGATCCGGGGGCGGTGGAGCGTCGTCCCCAACGGCATCGACGTCGAGCGCTTCCGACCGGCCGACGCAGGCGCCGTACGGGCGCGGCTGCTGCCGGACGGTGACCCGCGCGCGCCGCTCGTGGTGTGCGTCGGACGGCTGTGCCGGCAGAAAGGCCAGGACGTCCTGCTCACGGCGTGGGAGTCCGTGCTGCGGCGGGTGCCCGGGGCACGGCTGGTGCTGGTCGGTGACGGACCGGACCACGGCCGGCTGCGGGCCCTGGCCCCCGGCTCCGTGCTGTTCGCGGGGGACGTCGCCGACGTCGTGCCCTGGTACCAGGCGGCCGATCTGGTCGTCCTGCCGTCGCGCTGGGAGGGCATGGCGCTGGCCCCGCTGGAGGCCATGGCGTGCGGGCGGCCGGTGGTGGTGACGGACGTCGGCGGGGCCCGGGAGAGCCTGCCGCCGGGCCACCTGCCGCACTGCCTGGTCCCCGGCCGGGCCCCGGCGGCCCTGGCCGCGGCCCTCACCGGGCTGCTGCTGGACCCGCCGCTGCGCGCCACTCTCGGCGACCAGGGACGTCGGCACGTCCTGTCCACGCACGACGTGCACCGCACGGCTCAGGCGGTCGCGGACGTGTACCGCGAACTCCTGGACGCGCACGCCGTGTCCACCGAGCGCAGGGAGTCTGTCGCCTCGTGACCGCGGAAAGCACCGTTCCCACTTCCACCGGGCCGTCGCGGGATCCCGGACATCCGCCCGTGTCGGTCCTGCCGTCGCGCGGCGCCGCGTCGGGCTTCCGCTTCCCCGACCGGCGCCCGCCTGCCCGGCCCTCGTCGCCGCTGCCGCTGCTCGCCGCCGACGGCACCGCCGCGGTGCTGGGCGGGCTGGCGCTCTCCGGCACCCAGCGCCACCCGCTGCTGCTGGCGGTACTGGTGGTCGCCTCGCTGCTGCTGCGCCCGCCCCGGCCCGGGCGGGTGCCGGCCGTGCTGGACGAACTGCCCGCGGTGAGCGGCCGGATCGCGGTGGCCTGGCTGGCACTCGCGGCGTTCGTGGCGGCGTACACCCCGCAGCACGTGCTCTCCGCCTCGACGCTGCTCGCCGGTTTCGCGCTCCAGACGGCGGCGAGCGGTGCCGGGCGCGGCGCGGTGCACGCGTGCCGGCGCGCCGAGCTGCTGCACCGGCCGCAGGCCGCGCTCGTCGTCGGGCCCGCCGCGACCGCGCAGCGGGTGGCCGCGGCCGTGCTGCGCCATCCGCGGGACGGAGTACGGCCGGTGGGCGTGGTCACCGACGAGCCGGACGGCAGCGGAGGGCTGCCCGTGCTGACCACGGGCGAGGAGGTGCAGCGGGCCCTCATCCAGAACGGGGTGCGTGAGGTGCTGGCCGTGCACCCCTCCGTGCGGGCCGGGCGGGGGCCGCTGCTGCGGGCGCTGGCCGAGTCGGGCTGCACGGTGTGGGAGGTCGATCCGGACGTGCCGTCGTTCCGGACGGGCGACCGGCTCGCCGGGTTCTCCTGCCGGCGGCTGGACCTCGGGACGGGGCGGCGCGGCAGGACCGGCAAGCGGGTGCTGGACGTGGTGGTGTCGGGGACGCTGCTCCTGCTGGTCAGCCCGTGGCTGCTGCTGTGTGCGGCGGTGCTGCGGATGAGCGACGGGCCGGGGGTCGTCTTCCGGCAGGAGCGGATCGGCAAGGACGGGCGGCCCTTCACACTGCTGAAGTTCCGCACCCACCGCCCGGTCGACGCGCACGAGTCGGCGACCCGCTGGAGTGTGGCGAACGAACGCCAGATGCCGTGGTTCTGCCGCTTCCTGCGCCGCACCTCGCTGGACGAGCTGCTCCAGCTCTGGAACGTCCTGCGCGGCGACATGAGCCTGGTCGGGCCACGTCCCGAACGCCCTTACTTCGTGGCGAAGTTCGGCCAGACCCACCCGGGCTACGCCGCCCGGCACCGGGTACGCACCGGCATCACCGGACTCGCCCAGGTGCACGGGCTGCGCGGGGACACCTCGATCGAGGACCGGGCCCGGTTCGACAACGCCTACATCGACGACTGGTCGCTGTGGCAGGACGTCTGCATCGTCCTGCGTACGGCGGCCGCGCTCGTGCGTCCGACGGGGAGCTGAGCGCGGATGACCCGGATCGGGGCCCAGGCGCCCGTTCTCGCCCTGCTGGCCGTCGTGGTCCTGCTCGCCCTGCCGCTGGGGCCGGGCGGTGAGGGCGGCGCCGGACCGGCCGACGCGGTGTCCGCGCTGGTCGTGCTGTTCTGCGCGGTGCGTCTCGTCCGGGAACGGCGGCAGCCGCTGTCCCGTACGGCCGCCGTGGTGCTGGGACTTCCGGTGCTGGGCGTCGCCTTCGCCGCCATGGGGGCGGTGTCGCCGGGCGAGGGGCTCACCGGCCTCGGCCGCTACCTCCAGATCTTCGTGCTGGTCCCGGCCGCCGTGCTGCTGCTGGTCCGGGACCGGGGCGACTTCCGGCTGCTGGCCTGGTCGTTCGTCGGGCTCGCGGGGTGGCAGGGGGCGGTCGGCGTGCACCAGTACGTGACCGGGACGGGCGCCTCGTACCAGGGGCGGCCGGTGCGGGCCGTCGGCACGTTCGGGGCGCAGGACGTGATGGGGATGGCCACGGTCGTCTCCCTGGGGCTGGTGTGCGCGGTGGGGCTGGCGCTGGGCAGTGCGCCGGTGCGGCAGCGGGTCGTCGCCCTCGCCTGCGCGCTGGTGCTGCTGCCGCCGCTCGCACTGTCCTTCAGCCGCGGGGCGTGGATCGCCACGGCGGTGACGTGCGCGGTGCAGCTCCTGCTGGGCGGGTTGCGGCGGGCGTTCGCGACCGGGGCCGTGGTGGCCGCGGCGAGCGTGATCCTCGTGGGCGGTTTCGGCGTCGGTACGGCGATGCTGCAGGAGCGGATCAGCAGCATCACGCAGGTCGCCGACGCGCCCGATCAATCGGTGACCGACCGGTACACCATGTGGGCGGCGGCGACCGGGATGTGGGGCGGGCACCCGCTGACCGGCGTGGGCCTGAAGGGCTTCCCCGAACACCGCGACTCGCACGCCTCGTTGGCCCTCTCGGCCGGCAGTGACACGGAGGGCGCGGGCGCGGCCTTCCGCAAGCAGCCGCTGCTCTCCCCGCACAACATGTACCTGCTGATCCTGGCCGAGCAGGGGCTGTTCGGACTGCTCGCGCTGGCGGGCAGCTGGCTGGCCCTCCTGCTGTGCGCGGTGCGCGCCCTGTGGCGGACCCGGCGGGCAGGCGCACCGGGCCTCGACTGCGGCCTGGTCGCCTGCGGCCTGCTGGTCTGGCAGCTGACGGACTTCGCCTACGCCGACATCGGCGGCCCGGCCACCGTCCTGACGGCGCTGTGCTTCGGGCTGACGGCGTGGTGGGGTCTGGCTGCCACGGCCGGTCCGGCGACGACCGGCCACGACCGGCCCGGCCCGACCGCCCGGGACATGCCCAAGGAGGCACGGACCCGATGACGGTGACGCCGGAACACACGAACACGGGCGGTGGGACGACGGTGCCCCGGGCGACGAACCCGAACGAACCTCCCGCGGTCCCCCGGGCCGCGCCCCCGAGCGAAACTCCCACAGTCCCCCGGGCCGCGACCCCGCACGAACCTCCCACAGTCTCCCGGGCGACCACGCCGCACGAACCTCCCACAGCCCCCCGGGCCACACCCCCGAGCGAACCTCCAGCGGCCGCCCGGGCCACACCCCCGACCGAAACTCCCACAGCCCCTCGGGCCGCGGTCCCGAGCGAACCTCCCGCAGTCCCCCAGGCCACCACCCGGAGCGAACCTCCCTCAGCCCCCCGGGTCATGCCCCCGAGCGAGCCTCCGCCCGTAGATCGAA
Organism: Streptomyces luteogriseus; assembly: GCF_014205055.1. Classification (NCBI taxonomy): domain Bacteria; kingdom Bacillati; phylum Actinomycetota; class Actinomycetes; order Kitasatosporales; family Streptomycetaceae; genus Streptomyces; species Streptomyces luteogriseus. The sequence goes on along the minus strand of NZ_JACHMS010000001.1, from coordinate 5,619,634 downwards.
CCCGGGCCGCGCAGGAGACGGCCGTCCCCCGGGCCGCCGCCGCCCACGGGCCCCCGGCCGTTCCACGGGCCACGGCCGACGCCGGGGCTACGGTCGCCGGGCCTGCCGCGGCTTCCGGCCTCCCCCACCCCACCGCCGGCAGCACCCCCCACCCCTCCCCCGCGGACGCCCCCGTCACCCGCGGGTTCCTCGCCCGGGCCACCCTCCTCACCGCTGTTCTCTCCTTCGCCGGGGCCCTGCTCGGGCTCGTGCGGGATCAGGCGCTGGCGCGGATGTTCGGGGCCGGGAGTGCGACGGACGCGTTCCTCGTGGCGTGGACCGTGCCGGAGTTCGCCGCCACGCTGCTCATCGAGGACGGACTCGCCATCGCGCTGATCCCGGCGTTCGCCCTGGCCCTGGCCCGGCGCGCGCAGGGGGCTCCCGGTGACCCGGTCCGGGCGCTGGTCGCCAGTACGCTGCCCCGGCTGGCGCTGGCCTTCGCCGGTGCCGCCGCGCTGCTGGCCGCGTTCGCCCCCCAGGTCGTGCGTGTCCTGGCCCCGGGCCTGCCCGACCCCGCGCTCGCCGTGGACTGCACCCGGCTCACCGCCACCTGCGTGCTGACCTTCGGCCTCGCCGGGTACTGCAGCGCGGCCCTGCGCGCACACCGCCGGTTCCTCGCCCCGGCGGCCATCTACGTCGCGTACAACGCCGGCATCATCACCGTCGTCCTCACCCTCGGCGCGCGGTGGGGTGTGCGTGCGGCGGCGGCCGGGGTGGCGATCGGCGGCTGTCTGATGGTCATGGCGCAACTGCCCGTGCTGGGGCGTCTGCTGCGGGTCCGGCCGGTGGCCGCATCCACCGGCGAGGAGAGCGGCGGCCGCCCCGTCGGGGTCGCTCTGCTCGCCGCCGTGCTGCTGTTCGCGCTGTGCCGGCAGTCCCAGGTGCTGATCGAGCGGTTCCTCGGCTCCACCCTGCCCTCCGGTGCCATCTCGCACCTGAACTACGCGCAGAAGATCGCCCAGATCCCCATGACCCTGTCGCTGATGCTGTGCACGGTCACCTTCCCGGTGGTCGCGCGCGCCCTGGCCGACGGGGACACCGAGCGGGCCCGCGACCGGGTGGAGCGGGACCTGGCCCTGGCCGCGTGCATGGTGCTGGCCGGTGCGTGCGTCGTCGTGGCCTGCGCCCCGCAGATCGTCGAACTGCTCTTCCAGCGCGGCGCGTTCACCGCCGAGGACACGGCGTCGACGGTCCGGGTGATGCGCGTGTACGCCTTCGGGCTGCTCGCGCACACCCTGGTCGGCGCGCTGATCCGCTCGTACTTCTCGGCAGGGCGCGTCACCTGGTACCCGCTCGGCGCGATGGCCGTGGGGCTCGCCGTCACCGCCGGGATCGGCGCGTCGGCGGTCGGCCCCTGGGGCGTCATGGGCATCGCCGCCGCCAACGCGGCCGGCATCACCGTCACGGCCGCCCTGCTGCTCGCCGGCATGGGCCCGCGCAGCATCCCGATCCGCACCAGGCGCGTGCTGACCGAGCTGACCAGGCCGCTGGCCGCGGCGGCCGTCGCCACGCCCGCGGGCGCCTGGGCCGCGGGCCGGGCCGGCACGCCCGTCCCCTCCCTGCTCGCCGGCGGGCTCACCATCGCCGCCGTCTTCCTCCTGCTCGGCCGGGCCCTGGGCGACCAGGGCTGCGTCACCGCGCTGGCATCCCTCCGTTCCGTCTCACGAAGGCTCCCTCATGGCCGCTCCCGTTGACTCCCCGCACACCGGCACCCGCACCAGACCCGGTCCGGCCCTGTTCGTGACGATGTACCACTCCGTCGGCGACCCCACGGACGACCCCTACCGCATCACGGTCACGCCCGAGCGGCTGGACCGGCAGCTCGGCTGGTTCCGGCGGCGCGGGCTGCGCGGCGTGTCCATGGCCGAGCTGCTGGCCGCCCGGGCCCGGGGTGAGGGCCGGGACCTGGTCGGCCTGACCTTCGACGACGGCTACGCCGACTTCGTGTCCGAGGCCCTGCCCGTCCTGCGGCGGCACGACTGCGGCGCGACCCTGTTCGTGCTGCCGGGCCGGCTCGGCGGCGACAACGCCTGGGACCCGCTGGGCCCGCGCAAGCGGCTGCTGACCGCCGACGGGGTCCGGCAGGCCGCGGCCGAGGGTATCGAGATCGGCTCGCACGGCCTCACGCACGTCGACCTGACCAAGGCGGACGACGTCACCCTGAAGTCGGAGACCGAGGGCAGCAGGACCGTGCTCGCGGAGCTGACGGGTGCCGCGCCCGCGGGCTTCTGCTACCCGTACGGCACGCTCGACCAGCGGGCCGTCGACGCCGTCCGGGAGGCCGGTTACGCGTACGCATGCGCCATCGACCCGGGCCCGCTCGGCGGCCCGCACGCCCTGCCCCGGGTGCACATCGGCCAGAACGACACCGCAGCACGGCTGTTCCTGAAGTACCGGCTGCACCGGCTGCGCCGCCGACCCGTCCAGGAGCCGCGGTGAAGGCCCTGCACATCATCACCGGCCTGGGCGTGGGCGGGGCCGAGCAGCAGCTGCGGCTGCTGCTGCGGCATCTGCCCCTCGACTGCGACGTGGTGACGCTGACCAACCCGGGCAGCGTGGCCGACGGGCTGGCCGCCGACGGGGTGCGGGTCCTCGACCTCGGCATGGCGGGCAACCGGGACCTGGCCGCGCTGCCCCGCCTGGTGCGGATCATCCGCTCGGGCGGCTACCAGCTCGTGCACACCCATCTCTACCGGGCCTGCCTCTACGGCCGGATCGCCGCGCGCCTCGCGGGCGTGCGGGCGGTCGTGGCCACCGAGCACTCCCTCGGCGACTCGCAGATGGAGGGCCGCCCGCTGAACGCCGGGGTGCGTGCCCTGTACCTGGCGGGCGAGCGGCTGGGCCGTACGACGGTCGCGGTCTCCCCCACGGTCGCCGAGCGCCTGAAGCGCTGGGGCGTGCCCGGCCCGCGGATCGAGGTCGTGCCCAACGGCATCGACGTGACCCGTTTCCGCTTCGACGCGGCCCGCCGCCACGACACCCGCCGCCGGCTCGGCCTGCCGGACGACGCCTACGTCATCGGCGCCGTCGGCCGGCTCGCCCCCGGCAAGCGCTTCGGCGCGCTCATCCGGGCGCTCGCGCAACTCCCCGACGACCACCGGCTGCTGCTGGTCGGCGGCGGCCCGGAGGAGGACGTGCTGCGCCGCACCGCCCGTGCGGCCGGGGTCGCCGACCGTGTGCTGTTCACCGGTGAACGCCCCTGCGTCCCGGACGGCACGCCCGGCCCCGACCTGCCGTCGCTGACCTGCGCGATGGACGTCCTCGCATCACCGTCCCCCGAGGAGGCCTTCGGCCTGGCGATCGTGGAGGCCCTGGCGTCCGGCCTGCCGGTGCTCTACGCCTCCTGCCCGGCGCTGGAGGACCTGCCCCCGTCCGCCGCGCCCGCCGCCCGGCGCGTCACCGGCGGCCCCGACGCCTACGCCCGTGCCCTGACGGACGTACGCCGCCAGGGCCCCGCACCGCGCACGGCGCCCGAGGCCGCCCGCCACTACTGCATCACCCGCAGCGCCGCCCGGCTCATGGACGTGTACGCCGCCGCGGCCTCCCGTCCCCCGTTCCCCCTCCAGGAAGCCCGCACCTCATGACCGACATCCCCGCACGGCAGCACCGCCAGGTCACCGCCCTCTCCCGGGCCCTGCCTCCCTGGTCCCTGCTCGCGGCCGGGGCCGTGGCAGGCGGTCTGCTCGGCGGCACCTACGGCCTGGTCAGGACGCCGGCGTACACGGCGACCAGCTATGTCGTCGCCGTGCCGACGGAGAAGTCCGACACCGCCACCGCCCTCGGTTTCGCCCAGGCGTACGGCCGGGTCGCACCCCAGCTCGCGGTGCTCGGCGACGCCCAGGTGTGGGCGGGTGTGCCCGTGAAGACGCTGCAGGACAACGTGCGGACGGCGACCTCGCCGGACGCGCCGATGGTGTCGGTCACGGCCACCTCCTCCCGCCCGGACGTCGCCGCCGACATGGCCAACGCGGTGGCCCGCGCGCTGACCCGGCACGCGGGCGACACCGAGCCGTCCACCCACGTCGAACTCCAGCAGTTCGCCCGGGCGGTGCGGCCCACCGAGCCGTCCTCCGCCTCGGCGACGGTGACGGGGCTGGTCGGGGCGAGCGCGGGCGGCCTGCTGGGCGGTCTGGCTCTGCTGGTCCGGCCGCGACGGGCCGCCGACCGCACCGGACGCCCTGCCGCCGTTCCGGGTCCGGCCGTCGCCGCCGACGCCCACGGGCAGCTGTGACCTACACGGCGGATTTGGTCACCGACGAGCGGGCCTTCGCGGGCCTGGCCGCCGACTGGGACCGGCTGTACCGACGGTGCGCGTCCGCCACCCCGTTCCAGAGCCACGCCTGGCTGCACTCGTGGTGGCAGTCGTACGGCGGACGCGGCCGGCTGCGGCTGGTGCTGGTGCGGCACGGCGGTGAGCTCGTCGCGGCGGCACCGCTGATGCGCGTACGGCGTCCACTCCCGGCCTTGGTGCCGCTCGGCGGGGCGATCTCCGACTACGGGGACGTGCTGCTGGACGACGAACACGGCGAGGGGGCGCTGGCCGCGCTCACCGCCGCGCTCGCGGCCGCCGCCCGGGCCTCCCTGATCGACCTGCGCGAGGTACGGCCGGGCGGCGCGGCCGAACAGGTCTACGAGCGGTGGCCGGGGCCCCGCGGCCGGGTGAGCGACTCGGTGTGCCTGGAGCTGCCGGCCGGGCCGATGGGCGATCTGCTCGCCCGGCTGCCGGCCAAGACCCACCAGCGGCTGCGCGCCAAGCTGCGCAAGCTGGACGCGCTCGGCATCCAGCGGCGTGTCGTCTCCCCGGGGGAAGTGGAGACGGCGCTGCTGCGGCTGCTGGAGCTGCACCGCTTGCAGTGGCAGGGCCGGAAGGTGACGTCGGAGCATCTGCGGACGCGGTTCCGTGAGCATCTGGTGCGGTCGGTCGGGCCGATGGTGCGCTCCGGGAACGCGGTGGTCACCGAGTTCCGGCTCGACGACGAGGTCGTGGCGGTGGACGTGACCCTGCTCTCGCCCCTGCTCGCGGGCGGCTATCTCTACGGCGCGCATCCGGGGCTGCGGGAGCGCAAGGCGGACGTGGCGGCGATGCTGCTCGACTCGACCGCGACCCACACCAAGGACGGCACGCCCGCCACGCTGAGTCTGCTGCGCGGCAACGAGCCCTACAAGCACCACTGGCGCCCCCGGGCGGTGGTCAACCAGCGGCTGCTGCTGGCCCGGCGGCGCACGGCGCCGTTGCTGACGGCGGCGCTGTGGGACGTGGCCGTCCGGAGGCGGGGCAAGGAACTGCTGCGGCGCCTGCTGGAACGCGGTGACGGCGGCCCCTGACCGGGTCCGCCGCCGCCGGCCGTACGTCCGTTCCGGCTACCGCGTACGCGACCACCAGTCGAGGCGCAGGCACAGCTTGCCGCCGATCCAGTACTCGACCCAGTCGCCGAGGCTCAGCGGCGAGCAGTTCGCCGGACGCTCCGGGGTGGGCGTGCTCGGCTGCGGTGTGGGGGTGGGCGCCGGGGGCTGGGCCGGGGCGGTGGGAGTGGAGGGTGTGGTGGGGGCCGGGTCCGGGCTGTCGTCGCGGCCGAAGAGGAAGGACCGGTAGACCTGGGAGGCCCGGGGGTTGTCGTCGCACTGCCACACGCCGTGCGGGCAGTAGTCCGTCAGCGTCTGGTACAGCGGTTTGTGCTCGTCCATCCAGGCGAGCATGCGCTTCATGTACTCAGAGTTGTCGCCATTGCGGAAGAGCCCCCACTCCGGGAAGGAGATGGCCTTGCCGTGGGCCTTGGCGAACTCCACGTGGTGCTGGAGCCCGTATGGTTCCTTCACCTGTTCGTCGAACGACATCCCGCGCGGCTGGTCGTAGGCGTCCATCCCGATGATGTCGACGGTGTCGTCACCGGGGTAGCACTGCGTCCAGGGGACGGCGTCCCGGCCGCGGCTCGGGGTGAAGTCGAACCGGAACTTCTGGCCCGGCACCGAACGCATGGTGGTGACGATCCGGTTCCAGTACGTCTTCCAGGACTCCGGGTCCGGCCCGCAGCGGTGGGTGTAGGTGATGCCGTTCATCTCCCAGCCGAGCACGAGGACCGTGTCCGGCACCCCCAGCTCGACCAGCCGCTCGGCGAGTCTGCGGAAGTGGTGGTCGAAGCGGCCGTCCGCGGCCTGGCGCAGCAGCCGGCGCACCTCCCAGTCGGAGAGGCCCTCCTCGTTGCGCTCCATCATGGGCACGTTGAGGACGAGCAGCCGGTCGGCCCGCTCGCGCCTCCAGTTCGCCCACACGTCGAGGAATCCGGGCAGGCCCTCGATGTTGCTCCAGCGGTCACCCGGCAGGTAGGTGTGCCCGACGCGCAGTTCGGCACCGCCGAGCCAGGAGCTGAGCTGGGCCATCCGGGCCACGCCGCGGGGCCCGTAGTCGAGGTAGGCGCCGAAGGCGGGGAGGTCCCCGGCGGTATGGGGGGCGGCTGAGGCCGAGGGGGTGGCGGATGCCGTGCCGGGTGCGGTGGCGGCCGGCGCGGGCGGCTCGGCGGGTGCCGCCGGTGTGGCCGTCGGTACCGGTCCGGGTGGCTCGGCGTATCGCGCCGAGCCCGCGCCCGCGGCGACCATGTGACCCGACGTCAGCACAGCCGTCGCGGCGACCGCCGCCGCGACGAATGCCAGCCGCCGGGACCGTGCGCGTCGCTGCTGTGTGGCCATGGCAGCCCCTCTCGCTCTTCTCCGCTTACTGACACCCAGTCATATGAATCGCACGGGTGCCACCTTCGCTGAGGCTTTCGAGTGGTTCGCTCCGCCGCACCGGTGACCCGGTGTCACTCGGCTGACCTACCAGAAATACGCACCTTTTACTAAGAAATGTCTACTTGTTCCCATGACTCAGATGAAGCGCACCGCCACGGTGCTTTCCAGCCTGGCCCTGAGTGTCGCCGTCCTCGGCGGCACCGCGACCGCCGCGGACGCGGACCTCCTCCCCGAGGTCAGTGACCAGTCCACCTCCCGGGAGTGCGACGAGCACGACAGCCTGGGCCTGACCCTGCTCGGCATCCCGCTGCTCGGGTTCTTCTTCCCGGACCAGTGCTGATCCGACAGGCCTGACGGGTGCCGGGCGCTTGCGTCCGGCACCCGCTGTGTCAGCCGTGGGAGGTGGCCCGGCCCCGCCGGTAGAGCACGACACCGCCCACGATCAGCGCGGCACTGGTGCCCGCGGCACCGAGCAGGGCGCCGGCGCCGGTCTCGGGGAGAGTGGGCGGCTGCTCCTGACCACCGGGGGGCAGCGGGGGCGTGTGCCGGTCATCCGGAGGCGTCGACTGGTGTCCGCCCGGCGGCGGTGTGTGCGGGGGCTTGGTCGGAGGGGTGTGCGGAGGTTTGGTCGGAGGGGTGTCGCCGTATCCGCCGTCGTCGTCGCCGTATCCGCCGTCGTCCTCATGGCCGCCGTGCGCGTCAGCCTTGCCGGCGCAGGAGTTGCCGAAGGCCGGGTTGAGCGCGGCGACCACGTCGACGGTGTTGCCGCAGACGTTCACCGGTACGTCGATCGGGGCCTGGACGGTGTTGCCCGACGCGGCGCCCGGCGAGTCCTTGGTGACTCCGTCGGCCGACGTATCCGCGAAGGCGGCGCCGCCGCACAGGGACAGGATGCCCGTCGCAGCCGCAGCCGCGACCATTCCCCTGCTCAGGGTCTGTCGCAATGTCGTGGTCTTCCTGCTGGTAGAAGTGGGAAAGGCCGGCCCCGGAACGGACGGTGCTGTCCCAGGGCCGGCCGAGTAGCAGCCGATGCTGCTCGTGCGTTAACGCGTCAGTCGTTCTCGCACTCGTTGCCGAACGCCGGGTTCAGCAGGCCGATGACGTTCACCGTGTTGCCGCACAGGTTGACCGGGATGTGGATGGGAACCTGGATCACGTTGCCCGAGAGGACACCCGGGGAACCGACGGCGGCACCCTGGGCGCCCGAGTCGGCGATGGCCGGACTGGCCATACCCAGAGCCATGATCGCGCCCGCGGCGACGGCAGCGCTCTTCTTCATGAAGTTTCCCTTCTCTGCGGTCATGCCCACCATGACCTGCAGCCTGCAAACGAGGAATTGGCAGTCGAAGAAACTGAACAACGTACGGGGTGGGGGAATTCACTCGATTGCCCCACGAAAAGTTGACAAAGTACGGCCGGGCGACCCGCCGTGGAATTCGGCGGGCCGCCCGGGCTGCGTACTGGTACGGCTCAGTCGCCGTTCGCCGACAGGACCGACAGGTCCTCCAGGATGTGGTTGAGCGCACCGTCCCGCTTGGTGTTCGTGGAGTTGTCCGCGCACTGCTGCTGGACGTGGTCCGACAGGACGGGGATGTCCTGGACCACCACGCCGATGAGGGCGGCAACGCCGACGTCGAGGTCCTGAACGGCGAGACAGGGCTTGTTGAGCGTGCCGTCCACCAGCGAAAGCTGGGGGCTCATGTCGCCCTTGGTCGCCGAGTTGCCGAACGACGACGAGGCGCCGTTGCCGTTGGCGACAGACGGTCCGGAGTCGTCCCCGACGGCAAGAGCCTGGGGAGCAGCCGCCACCGACATTCCGATGACAGAAGCGGCGGCTGCCGCGGCGACCATTGCCTTCTTGAGCACTTCGCGTTCCTTTCCTCGTAGCGACGCATGTCCTACGGCCTCATCAACCGGACTCCGGATGAATGGTTGCGGGTGTTCACCCGGTTGGCCCGCAGCGCCGAAAAGCCCTGATAATCACCGGGAACGAAGAACACACAAACTGTCCCGGCATGGGCCGACAGAGTGATGCGGAGAAACCATGCACCGCCCGGACAGTTGACCAGAACGCTCCGGAGGACGGGGTTTCCTCAGAAAGGACTGGTCAGTGATCAAGAAGGTTATTGCCACCGCGGCGATCGCCGCTTCCGTCATGGGAGCCTCCGCTGCCGCGGCCCCGCAGGCCCTGGCTATCGGCGACGACAGCGGCCCGACGGCCGTGAACGGCAACGGGGCGATGCAGAGCTTCGGCAACTCGTCGACGTACGGCAACATGAGCCCGCAGATGGCGCTGATCCAGGGCTCGTTCAACAAGCCGTGCATCGCCGTGAACGACCTGCCCATCGGGGTCGGCGCGCTCATCGGTATCCCGATCCAGGACATCCCGATCCTGTCGGACCACCAGCAGCAGCAGTGTGCCGAGAACTCCACCAACGCCAAGCGCGACGGCGCGCTGGCGCACCTGCTGGAGGACGTGTCGGTCCTGTCGGCGAACGGCGAGTGACGCACCGGTAGCGAAGGGGCGGGCCGCCGAGCGACTGCTCGGCGGCCCGCCCCCTTTTCCCGTTCCCCGGGTCAGCGCCCGCCCGCGTACAGCGCCTCGATCTGCTCGGCGTACGCGGCCGTCGCCGCCTGCCGCTTGACCTTCAGGGACGGGGTCAGCAGCCCGTTCTCCTCGGTGAACTCGCCTTCGACCAGGGTGAAGGCGCGGATCGACTCGGCGCGCGAGACGGCCTCGTTGGCGTGGTCCACGGCCTTCTGGACGTAGGCACGCAGGCTTTCGTCGCGGACCAAGTCGGACAGCGGGGTGCCGGCGGGGAGTTTGCGGACCGCGAGCCAGTGTGCGAGGGCCTCGGGGTCGAGGGTGATGAGGGCGGCGACGTAGGGGCGGTTGTCGCCGACGACGAGGCACTGGCCGACCGGCGGGCGGCTGCGCAGGCGGTCCTCCAGGACGGCCGGGGAGACGTTCTTGCCGCCGGTGGTGACGAGGATGTCCTTCTTGCGGCCGGTGATGGTGAGGTAGCCGTCCTCGTCGAGGGAGCCGAGGTCGCCGGTGGCGAACCAGCCGTCGTCCAGGACCTCCCCGGTCGCGCCGGGGTTGTTCCAGTAGGCGCCGAAGACGATGCCGCCCTTGATGAGGACCTCGCCGTCGTCGGCGATGCGGACGGTGGTGCCGGGGACCGGCAGGCCGACCGTGCCGGGGCGGGGGTCCAGGGGCGGGACGATGGTGGCGGCGGCGGTCGTCTCGGTGAGGCCGTAGCCCTCGTAGATCAGGATGCCGGCCGCGTAGAAGAAGAGGTTGAGGTCGCGGTCGAGGGGGCTGCCGCCGCTGATGGCGTAGCGCAGGCGGCCGCCGAGTTCCTTGCGGATGCGGCGGTAGACCAGCAGGTCGTACAGGGCCCATGCGGCGCGCAGGCCGGGGCCAGGTCCGGGGCCCCTGCCCAGGAACTTGTCCATGTGGGCCGCGCCGAAGCGGACGGCGACGCTGTGGGCGCGCTCGAAGGAGGCGCCGCGGCCCAGCTTCTCGGCGGTGGCGCGGCCGGTGTCGTGGATCTTCTCGAAGAGGTACGGGACGCCGACCAGGAAGGTCGGGCGGAACGCCCTGAGGGCCGGGCGGAGTTCGTCGGGCTTGATGCTCGGGCAGTGGCCGGTCTCGATCCGGGCCATCAGACAGGCGATCTGGAGGGTGCGGCCGAGGATGTGGGCGAGCGGGAGGAACAGCAGCGTCGAGGCGGTCTCGCCGGTGACCTCCTTGAACAGGGGGTGCAGGAGCTCGACCGTGTTGGCGGCCTCGGCGTGCAGGTTGGCGTGGGTGAGGACACAGCCCTTGGGGCGGCCGGTGGTGCCGGAGGTGTAGCAGAGGGTCGCGGTCGTGTCCGGGGCGAGGGCGGTGCGGCGCTTGGTGACCTCCTCGTCGGTGATGTCCCGGCCGAGGGTGGTGAGGTCGTCGAGGGCGCCGCCGTCGAGCTGCCAGATCCGCGGGGCTTCGGGGTGGGCGGCCGTGCCGGCCCGGACCGTGCCGGCGTTCTCCGCGGTCTCCGTGACGATGTACCGGGCGCCCGAGTCGCGGACGATCCACTCCACCTGGTCGGCGGAGGAGGTGGCGTAGACCGGGACCGTCTGTCCGCCGGCGGACCAGATCGCGAAGTCCATGACCGTCCATTCGTAGCGGGTGCGGGACATCACCGCGACGCGGCCGCCCGGTTCGAGGCCGACCGCGATCAGTCCCTTGGCCACGGCGGTGACTTCGCGGGCGAAGTCCGCCGCCGTGACGGGCTGCCAGGTGCCGTTCCGTTCGCGGCGCAGGACCACGGCGCCCGGGGCCTCGGCCGCGTTGGTGTACGGGATGTCGGCGATGCTGCCGGTCGCGGGGCGGGGTGCGAGGGGAGCCACGCGGGCCTCTCGGACGACGCCCCGCTCGTCGCTGACGGTCTCGGCCTTCGTGCGGATCGCCAGGTCGGTGCGCTGCTTCGCCCGTTGCAGATCCTTGCGTACGCCCATGACGGCTCCCGGTCGCGGATGAGGCTGACGTGCTGCCGTACTTACTTACTCCAGAGTCAACTTACTCGTAAGTAAGCATAGGTCAATGGCCGGGTCTCACATCAGGCGGTTCGCGGTGCCGATCGCCTCGGCGAGTCCGCGGATCTCCTCGCTCTCCGTGCTGTCGGCCAAGTCGTCGGCGTGGTCGGCGAGTTCGTCCAGCCGCGGGGCGTCGGGCAGGTCGTGGTCGCCGTGGCCGAGGGCGTCGGCGAAGTAGGCGGCCGTGGCGGCGGTCCGCAGGCCGCGGCTCGCGCTCCAGACGGAGTCGTCGAGGGCGTCGGCCTCCAGGTCGCCCGTCTCCTCGTGCGGGTCGCGGGTCTCCGGGTCGAGCCAGCGGACCGTGGCGGTGGCGAGGTGGCCCTCGGCGCCGGGCTCGGTGCGTACGGCGTACAGGGCGGTGACGGTGTGGCCGGGGCCGACCTCGCCGCCGTCGACACGGTCGTCGCGGAAGTCCTCGTCGGCGACGCGGCGGTTGTCGTAGCCGACGAGGTGGAACTCCTCGACCGTCTCGGGGTCGAAGGCGACCTGGGCCTTGGCGTCGCGGGCGGTGAGGTCGACGTTGCGTGGGAGCTGCTCGGAGAAGACCTTGCGGGCCTCGTCGGAGTCGGACACGTAGACGGTGTGGCCGTCGCCCTTGTCGGCGAGCCTCTCCATGAGGGCGTCGCCGTAGTCGCTGCCGACGCCGACGCCGAAGAGGGTGATGCCGTGCTCGCGGCGCTCGCCGGAGACGCGCTCCAGGATGCTGTCCGCGTCGGTGTCGCCGGTGTTGGCGAGGGCGTCGGAGATGAGGACGACCCGGTTGGTGGCGCCCTCGCGCAGGCCCTCGACGGCCGTCTCGTAGCCGGTCTCGACGCCGGCGCCGAGGTTGGTGGAGTCCTGGGTGTCCAGGTCGGAGACGGCGTCCTGGATCTCGTCGCGGTTGCCGCCGAGCCGGGTCATCGGCAGAACGGTCTCGGCCTCGTCGCTGAAGGTGACGAGCGCGACCGAGTCGTCGTCGCGCAGCCGGTCCGTCATCACGGACAGGGACTCCTGCGCGAGGTCGAGGCGGCCCGGTTCGGCCATGGAGCCCGAGACGTCGATGACGAAGGTGAGGGCGGCGGGCGGGCGTTCGCCGCTGCGCTCGGTGGTGCGGGTGGCGAGGCCGACGCGGACCAGGGACCAGTCCTCGTCGTCGGTGCGGGCGCCGTCGACGGTGACCGAGAAACCGTCGCCGTCCGGGCGGTCGTAGTCCTGGCGGAAGCTGTTGACGAACTCCTCGGGGCGGACCGTCGACGGGTCGGGCAGCCGGCCGTCGGCGAGGGCGCGGCGGGCGTAGTCGTAGGAGGCGGTGTCGACGTCGAGGGCGAAGGTCGACAGGTGGTCGGGGTCCTCCCGGCGGTCGTCCCGTTCGTCGGTGTCCCGACCCTCGGCGGGGGCGGGCTGGCCCGCGCTGTAGTCGTGGCGGTCGGCTGCCTTGCTGCTCTCGCCGGCGTCGCCGCCCCCGCTGCACGCCGTGAGCAGCAGCCCGCTCGCCGCCGTGAGCGCGAGCAGCGCCGTTCGTGTCCGGAACCGCTCCATCGTCCGTACCCCCTGCATCCGTTGACGTCGGCTTCTTGCGACTGTGACGGCGCAGGGGGCCGGAACGTGCGGTACGGGGGGTTGCGGAAGCGTCTCGAAGCGGCCACAGGGGCGGCCTTTCGAGACCGGTGGGTGATCCTCCGTTGACCTAGGAGACGACGTCCTTGCGGGCGAAACCGCGGAAGGCCAGGGCGAACAGCACCAGCGCGTACGTTACGGAGATCGACGTGCCCTGGATCATGTCCGACCACTCCAACTGGGGCCGGACGGCGTCGAGCCAGGCGTACTGCCAGTGCGCGGGCAGGAAGTGGCGCCAGTCGCCGAGGGCCGTCACCTCGTCGAGGACGCTGCCGATGATGGTGAGGAACACCGCGCCGCCGACCGCGCCGAGCGGGGCGTCCGTCCGGGTCGACAGCCAGAACGCGAGGGCGGCGGTGACCAGTTGGGACACCATGATGTACGCGACGACGATCAGGATGCGCTGAGCCGCCGTGCCGGTGGACAGGCTGCCGCCGGTGGGGAGTTCGAGCGGTCCCCAGCCGTAGGCGGCCGTCCCCACGGCGAGGGCGACGACCGGGAGCAGGATCATCGCGGCCAGGCTCAGGGTGAGTCCGACGGCGAGCTTGGACCACAGCAGCCGGGCCCGGGGCACGGGGGCCGCGAGCAGATAGCGCAGGGAGGACCAGCTGGCCTCCGAGGCGACCGTGTCGCCGCAGAACAGGGCGACGGGGATGACGAGCAGGAAGCCGGCCGCGGAGAAGAGGTTGACCGCGGCGAAGTTGGCCCCGGACGCGGTCGCCGTGTCCATGAGGTTCAGGCGGTTGTTGGTGCCGCCCGGGTCGCCGCCGACCTGGAAGGCGATGAGCAGGATGAGCGGCAGGGCGACCAGGACACCGGCCATGACCTGCGTGCGGCGGCGCTTCAGCTGCCGGACCAGCTCGACGCGGAAGGGCAGGGTGCGGCCCGCGCGGTAGCCGTCGGCGACCTCGACGGGCGGCTCGGCGAGCGTGCTCATGCTTCGGCTCCGATCAGGGTGAGGAAGGCGTCCTCCAGGCGGCGGTGGGGGCCGACCGACCGCACCGGCACGTCCAGCCGTACGAGGTCGGCGACCAGGCGCTGCGGGGTGCCGTCGGCGTCGAGCTGGACGAGCAGGCCCTCTTCGGCGCGCACGGCCGAGGCGACGCCCGGCAGCGCGGCGACCTTCTCCACGACGGGCTCGTCCACCGGCGTGGCCGTGCCGACGAGGAGGGTGTCGCCCGAGCCGACGATGTCCGCGACCGGGCCCGCCTGGACGAGCTGTCCGTGGTCCATCACGACCAGATGGGTGCAGGTCTGCTCGACCTCCGCGAGGAGGTGGCTGGAGACGATGACCGTGCGGCCCGCGGCGGCGTAGCGGATCATCACCTCGCGCATCTCGCGGATCTGGGGTGGGTCGAGGCCGTTGGTCGGTTCGTCGAGGATGAGCAGGTCCGGCAGGCCGAGCATGGCCTGGGCGATGGCGAGGCGCTGGCGCATGCCCTGGGAGTAGGTGCGCACCGCGCGGGCGAGGGCGTCGCCCAGGCCCGCGATCTCCAGGGCCTCCTCCAGGTGGGCGTCCTCGGGCGGGCGGCCCGTGGCGCGCCAGTACAGCTCCAGGTTCTCGCGGCCGGACAGGTGGGGCAGGAAGCCCGCGCCCTCGACGAACGCGCCGACCCGGGAGAGGACCGGGGCGCCCGCGCTGATGGCGTGGCCGAAGACACGGATCTCGCCGCCGTCGGGCTTGATCAGGCCCATCAGCATGCGCAGGGTGGTCGTCTTGCCGGCGCCGTTGGGGCCGAGCAGGCCGAGGACCTGGCCCTTCTCCACGCGGAAGGAGAGGTCCTTGACGGCGTACCGGTCGGCGGACTTCGCGTAGCGCTTGGTCAGGTCCGTGATCTGGAGGGGGACTTCGGCGAGCCCGGGGTCGGGCGGTGCGGGGGCCGCTGTGCGGCGGCGGCCCGTGATGATCAGCGCCGAGGCGATCACGGCACCGGCGATCGGCATCCACCACACCCAGGCGGGCAGCCCGCCCTCGGTGTCACGTCCGCCGAGGGCCGACGGGACCTTCAGATCGCCCTTGAGGGAGACGGTGTACGTCGCCGGGGAGACCGGGGAGGCGTAGCCGAGGTCCGTCGAGGCGAGGACCAGGCGCAGCCGGTGCCCGTCGTCGATCTCGTGGTCGATCGCCGGGAGGGTGATGGTGACGTCCTTGCCTGCCTTGGCGCCCTCGACCCTGAGGGGCGTGACGAGCTGGGAGGGCAACACCTGCCGGGTGGCGCCGCCCGGGCCGACGTCGTAGAGCTTGGCGAAGAGCACGGCGTCGTCGCCGGTGGACTTCACATGGACGGTGGCGGTGGGCGAGCCGGTGATCTGGAGGTCCTCGCGCTGCGGCGCCGACTCGAACGCGGCGAACTGGCCGGGGAAGTCGAGGGAGACGCCGATGCCGAGCGTGGAGAGCTGGCTGAGGCCTCCGGCGCCGCCGAGGCCGGGCAGGGCGGAGATGCCGGGCGGGCTGGCGCCGGGCGGGTTGTCGAAGCTCTGCTCGCGGCCGGCCAGGGCGATGGAGCGCTGCTCGGCCTCCAGGCCGGGGTAGCGGTTGGAGGTCACGCCGGTCAGGCGGGGTTCGCCGTCGCCGGAGCCCGTGCCGAGGGTGCGGGTGACGCGGAAGGCGGGGCCGGTGTCGATGCCCTTGTCGTCCTTCAGGTAGCGGTCGAACCAGGACGCCACGCGGCCTTCGACCCGGCCGGTCTCCATGTCGCCGCCGTCGTGCCCGCCGGCGATCCAGTCGACGTCGACGGGGGCACCGTTGGCGCGGATCGCCTTCGCGGCCCGGTCGGCCTGGCCGAGCGGGAAGAGGGAGTCGGACTGGCCCTGCATCAGCAGGGTCGGCACCTTGATGTTCTTGCCGACGGCGGACGGGGAGCGCTCTTCGAGCAGCTTGCGCGCCTCGGCGTCGGGCGCGCCCGACTCGGCGACCCGCTCGTACATCCGGCACAGGGCCGGCTCGAACTTCTCGCAGCCGCCGCCGGAGTTGACGAAGATGCCGGCCCAGAGCTTCTTGAACACGCCGTTCGGGAAGAGGGCGTCGGCGAGGTTCCAGTAGGTGATCGCCGGGGCGATGGCGTCGACGCGGGGGTCGTGGCCCGCGGTGAGCAGCGCTATCGCGCCGCCGTAGGAGCCGCCGGCCATGCCGACGCGGGGGTCGCCCTTCGTGTCGAGCTCGACCTGGGGCTGCTTCGCCAGCCAGTCGATGAGCTTGGAGACGTCGGCGACCTCGCCCTTCGGGTCGTTCAGCCCGATCTTTCCGTTCGACGTGCCGAAGCCGCGGGCCGACCAGGTCAGCACGGCGTAGCCGTCCCGGGCGAGGTCCTCGGCCTGCTGCCGTACGTCCTTCTTGCTGCCGCCGAAGCCGTGTCCGAGCAGGACGGCGGGGCGACGGCGGTCTCCTCCGGAGGTGAAGAAGGAGGTGTCGATGCGGATGCCGTCGCCGGTGGGCAGGGCCCGGTCCTCGCGGTGGACCGGGGGCGTCTCGTCGTTCGCGACGGCGGTCCATGTGCCCGCGCCCGCGAGGACGACGACGGCGGCCCCGGCGGCGAGGAGCCTCCGGGGCCTCCGAAGCAGCCCGTTCAGTCCGGGCAGTCGAAGATCCATGCGTCAACGGTACGGGGTGAAACTGTCGATGAGTTGTCGACCGGAGACCGAGGTGCGGGGCCTTCCAGGGGTGTACACGGAGTTTTCGGCGTACTGCGGGTGGTGTACGGGGACTGGCTCGGCGGGGGCCGTGCGATGCCGGGTGCCGGTGCATCGGGGTTGTTCGCGCCCACGCGGCGGAGCCGCACATCGATACAGCCCCGCGCCCCTTGGGGCATGCAGTTCCCGGCGCTTCGAAGGAACCGCCCTCACGCCTCCGGTACCGACACCAGCCAGCGCGTCTCCCTGCGCGGGCGGAGGTACAGGGCCCAGTACAGGGTCGCCGCCGCCGTGATGCCGCCGGTCCAGAGGAGGTACGTCGGGTCCTGCCGGCTCAGGATGTAGAGCAGGACCACGATCAGGAGGAGAGGCGCCGCCGGCCACAGGGGCATGCGCCAGGCCTGGGTGTGCTTGTGGTGTCCCCGGCGGGAGAGCAGCGCGGCGGTCGCGACGAGCAGGTACATGCCCGTCACCGAGACGCCCGTGACGCCGTAGAGGGTCTCCAGGTTCACGAA
This sequence comes from Streptomyces luteogriseus, assembly GCF_014205055.1. Classification (NCBI taxonomy): domain Bacteria; kingdom Bacillati; phylum Actinomycetota; class Actinomycetes; order Kitasatosporales; family Streptomycetaceae; genus Streptomyces; species Streptomyces luteogriseus. The sequence continues at coordinate 5,602,547 of NZ_JACHMS010000001.1, read as the reverse complement.
GCACAGGGCCGCGCCGGGAACGCCCACGGCGAGCGTGGAGACCCAGGGGGAGCCGAAGCGGCCGAGGCGGGAGAAGAGGGCGCTGACCGGCTCCGGCCAGGCCTTGTCGCGGGCCGAGGCGAACAGGACGCGGGAGTTCTGGATGACCATGACGATCCCGGCGTTGATGATCGCGAGGGCCACACAGAGGCTGACGAACGTGCCGACGGCCGAGTTGGACCAGGCGGTGACCATGGCGGAGATGTTGCCGCCGGTCAGGGCGGCGAGGTCGGGGGCGCCCAGGGTGATGGCGGCGACCGGGACCAGGATGATCACGGTGGAGATGGCGAGGGTGGCGAGGACCGTACGGGCGACCGAGCGGCGCGGGTTCTCGAGTTCCTCGGAGAGGTAGACCGCGGTGGAGAAGCCCTGGGTGACGAAGAGGGCGATGGCGAGGCCGGAGACCACCAGGAGGGCCGTGACGGTGTCCGGGGCGCCGCTCGGGCCCGCCACCTCCATCGAGACCAGGCTGCCCGGGCCGCGTTCCGTGTGGCTGAAGCCCAGGACCGCCACCACGGCCGCCGCGATGACCTCCAGCACCAGGAAGACGCCGGTGATCCAGGCGTTGGCGCGCAGGTCGAGCAGGCCGGCCAGGGTCGCGAGGAGCATGACCGAGGCACCGGTCCAGGACGGGCCGAGGTGGACGAGGGGGGCGAGGTAGTCGGCCGTGCCCATCGCGATGACCGGCGGGACGATCATCACGACCAGCAGCGAGAGGACGAACACCAGCCAGCCCGCGAGGCGTCCGGCCATCGTCGAGACCATGGCGTACTCGCCGCCGGCGCTGGGGATGAGGGTGCCCAGCTCCGAGTAGCAGAACGCCACCGCGACGCAGAGCAGCGAGCCGACGGCGATGGTGAGGGCGGTGGCGGTGCCGAGGGAGCCGAACAGGTCGGGGACCACCACGAACAGAGTGGAGGCGGGGGTCACGCAGGAGAGGGTGAGGAGGGTGCCGCCGACGACTCCGATGGAGCGCTTGAGCTTCCCGGGGTGACTGTCCGGCGCCTCGGCGACGGTGGTCTCGACGGGGCGGAGCGTGTCGGTCATGCGGCGGTTCCCATCGGTTCGGCGGTGAACTGCGCAGCATCACACCCCGACGAAAGTCGCACGTCAATGGCTGTTTGCCTACGAAATCCGCAGCAGAATCACACCTTCGCTGCTGTTTTGGGAAGCGGAGGGCGACGGGAACAGGGCGGGGGCTCCCTGCGGTAACCGCAGGGAGCCCCCGGAAAAAACTCTCGGCCGGCGCCTCAGTGGTTGCGCGGGAAGCCCAGGTCCACGCCCGCGGGGGCGTCGGCCGGGTCGGGCCAGCGGGTGGTGACGACCTTGCCGCGGGTGTAGAAGTGCGTGCCGTCGTTGCCGTAGATGTGGTGGTCGCCGAAGAGCGAGTCCTTCCAGCCGCCGAAGGAGTGGTAGCCGACGGGGACCGGGATCGGGACGTTGACGCCGACCATGCCGGCCTCGACCTCCAGCTGGAAGCGCCGGGCCGCGCCGCCGTCCCGGGTGAAGATCGCGGTGCCGTTGCCGAACGGCGAGGCGTTGATGAGGTCCAGGGCCTCCTCGTAGGTCTCGGTGCGCAGCACGGTCAGCACCGGGCCGAAGATCTCGTCCTGGTAGGCCTTGGCGGACGTGGGCACCCTGTCGAGCAGCGAGATGCCGATCCAGTGGCCGTTCTCGAAGCCGTCGACGGTGTGGCCGGTGCCGTCCAGGACGACCTCGCAGCCCTCGGCCGCCGCGCCCTCGACGTAGGAGGCGACCTTGTCGCGGTGGACCTTGGTGATGAGCGGGCCCATCTCGGAGGCCGGGTCGTTGCCGGGGCCGATCTTGATCTTCTCGGCGCGCTCGCGGATCTTCTCCACCAGTTCGTCGCCGATCGAGCCGACCGCGACGACCGCGGAGATGGCCATGCAGCGCTCGCCGGCGGAGCCGTAGGCGGCCGACACGGCGGCGTCGGCGGCCGCGTCGAGGTCGGCGTCGGGCAGGACGAGCATGTGGTTCTTGGCGCCGCCCAGGGCCTGCACGCGCTTGCCGTTGGCGGAGGCGGTGGTGTGGATGTAGCGGGCGATCGGGGTCGAGCCGACGAAGGAGACGGCCTTGACGTCCGGGTGCTCCAGCAGGCGGTCGACGGCCACCTTGTCGCCGTGGACGACGTTGAAGACGCCGTCGGGCAGACCCGCCTCGGACAGCAGCTCGGCGATCTTCAGCGAGGCCGACGGGTCCTTCTCGGACGGCTTCAGCACGAAGGTGTTGCCGCACGCGATGGCGATGGGGAACATCCACATCGGCACCATCGCCGGGAAGTTGAACGGGGTGATGCCCGCGACGACACCGAGCGGCTGGCGGATCGAGGCGACGTCGACGCGGCTGGCGACCTGCGTGGACAGCTCGCCCTTCAGCTGCACGCTGATGCCGCAGGCCAGGTCGACGATCTCCAGGCCGCGGGCGACCTCGCCGAGCGCGTCACTGTGCACCTTGCCGTGCTCGGCGGTGATCAGCTCGGCGATCGCGTCCCGGTTGGCGTCCAGCAGCGCGCGGAACGCGAAGAGGATCGAGGTGCGCTGGGCCAGCGAGGACTGGCCCCAGGTCAGGTAGGCCTCCTTGGCGGCGGCGACCGCCGCGTCCACCTCGTCGACCGAGGCGAACGCGACCTTCGTCGTCACCTCGCCGGTCGCCGGATCGGTCACCGGCCCGTACGTGCCCGAGGCGCCTTCGACGGTCTTGCCGCCGATCCAGTGGTTGACGATCTTCGTCATGGCCGGGAACTCCTTCACAGATGGCGGCGTCGGGTGGAGACGTGCCGTTCGTACAGCTCGCGTGCCTTGACCGCGGACGGCCGTGTCGCGGTCTCGGCCACGGGTACATCCCACCAGGCCTGGGCCGGAGGCGCGCCCGACACTGTGTCTGCCGTTTGGGTCTCGACGTAGACACATGTGGGAGTGTCGGCCGCCCGGGCCTCGGCGAGGGCCTCCCGCAGGTCCCGAACGGTCTTCGCGCGCAGCACGCGCATGCCGAGGCTGGCCGCGTTGGCGGCGAGGTCCACGGGCAGCGGCCGCCCGGTGTACGAGCCGTCCTCGGACGGGTAGCGGTAGGCGGTGCCGAACCGCTCCCCGCCCACCGACTCCGACAGGCCGCCGATGGACGCGTAGCCGTGGTTCTGGATGATCAAGACCTTGATCGCGACGCCCTCCTGCACGGCCGTGACGATCTCCGTCGGCATCATCAGGTACGTGCCGTCGCCGACCAGCGCCCACACCGGCCGGTCGGGAGCGGCCAGCTTCACGCCGATGGCCGCCGGGATCTCGTAGCCCATGCAGGAGTATCCGTATTCCAGGTGGTACTGGTCGGGCGACCGGGTCCGCCACAGTTTGTGCAGGTCGCCGGGGAGGGAGCCGGCGGCGTTGATCAGGATGTCCGACGCGTCGGCGATCTCGTCCAGGGCGCCGAGGACCTGCGGCTGAGTCGGGCGGGTGTCCGGTTCGTCCACCTCGTAGCAGGCGTCGACGCGCTGCTCCCAGCGCTCCTTGTCCTCGGTGTACTCGGTGGCGTAGGTGCCGGCGACCCGGTACGCGTGCAGCCGGAGGGCGCCGGTGAGCTCCTGGAGGCCGCTGCGGGCGTCGGCGACCAGGGGCTGCCCGGCGAGCTTGTGGCCGTCGTAGGGCGCGATGTTGAGGTTGAGGAACCGGACGTCGGGGTTGCTGAACAGCGTGCCGGAGGCGGTGGTGAAGTCGGTGTAGCGGGTACCGACGCCGATCACCAGGTCGGCGGTGCGGGCGAGTTCGTCCGCGGTGGCGGTGCCGGTGTGACCGACGCCGCCGACGTCCTGGGGGTGGTCGTGGCGCAGGGAACCCTTGCCGGCCTGGGTTGAGGCGACCGGTATGCCGGTGGTCCCGGCGAACTCGGCGAGGGCCTCCTCGGCGCGACTGTGGTGGACGCCGCCGCCCGCGATGACCAGGGGCCTCTTCGCCGAGCGGATGATCCGTACCGCCTCGGCCAGTTCCGCCGGGTCGGCGCCGGGACGCCGTACGGTCCAGACCCGCTCGGTGAAGAACTCCTCGGGCCAGTCGTACGCCTCGGCCTGCACGTCCTGGGGCAGGGCGAGGGTGACGGCGCCGGTCTCGACGGGGTCGGTGAGGACGCGCATCGCGTTCAGCGCCGAGGGGATCAGGGCCTCGGGCCGGGTGATCCGGTCGAAGTACCTCGACACCGGGCGCAGGCAGTCGTTGACCGACACGTCGCCCGCGTACGGCACTTCGAGCTGCTGGAGGACCGGGTCGGCGGGCCGGGTCGCGAAGATGTCGCCGGGCAGGAGCAGCACCGGCAGGTGGTTGATGGTCGCGAGGGCGGCGCCGGTGACGAGGTTGGTGGCGCCCGGGCCGATGGAGGTCGTGACCGCGTGGGTGGACAGGCGGTTCGACTGGCGGGCGTAGCCGACCGCCGCGTGCACCATGGCCTGTTCGTTGCGGCCTTGGTGGTAGGGCATCCGCTCGGCGTGCTCGAGGAGCGCCTGGCCGATGCCGGCGACGTTGCCGTGGCCGAAGATGCCCCAGGTGGCGCCGATGAGCCGCTGCCGGACGCCGTCGCGTTCGGTGTACTGGACGGACAGGAACCGCACGAGTGCCTGTGCGACCGTCAGCCTCGTCGTCGAGGTCATCGGTGTCCCTCCCTCTGGGTTCTCACGGATACGCGACGGCCACGACGGGCGTTCACCCGGGGAGACCGCGTACACCTCGCGTGGGGGACCTCCGGCGCGGGGCCGTAGCGGGCGGGGAGTTGTCGCTCGCTCTTCGCTCCTGCCAAAGCAAAGCGGCCTCCCGCGCCGGAGGCGATCTGGGCCCGGGACCTGCCCGGGAGTGGGAACGCTCGGTCTTCTGTGCTGTCGCCCGTGGTGAAGGTGTGGATGGTCATGAGGCGGCCCTCACAGCAGTCCGACGGCGGTGTCCACGGCGGCGGCCACGTCTCCGTCCGCCGGGTACAGCAACGAACGTCCCACGACCAGCCCGCGCACGGTGGGCAGTCGAAGGGCGCCGCGCCATTTCTCGTAGGCCCCGTCCTGATCGTCGCCCACCTCCCCGCCCAGCAGCACGGCGGGCAGCGTGGAGGCGGCCATGACCTCGGCCATGTCGTCGGGGTTGTCGGTGACCGGGACCTTCAGCCAGGTGTAGGCCGAACTGCCGCCGAGACCCGAGGCGATGGCGATCGACTTGGTCACGGCCTCGGCGGAGAGGTCGTTGCGGAGCCGGCCCCGCTCGTCGCGGTGGCTGATGAACGGCTCGACGAAGACGGGGAGTCGCCGGGCGGCCATGGCGTCGACGGCCCGGGCGGTGGACTCCAGGGTGGTCAGCGAGCCCGGGTCGTCGTAGTCGATGCGCAGGAGCAGCTTGCCCGCGTCGAAGCCGAGGCGCTCGATGTCCTCGGGGCGGTGGCCGGTGAAGCGGTCGTCGAGTTCGAAGCGGGCGCCCTGGAGGCCGCCGCGGTTCATCGAGCCGAGGACGACCTTGCCGTCGAGGGCGCCGAGCAGGAGCAGGTCGTCGAGGATGTCGGCGGTGGCGAGGACGCCGTCCACGCCGGGGCGGGACAGGGCCAGGCAGAGGCGTTCGAGGAGGTCGGCGCGGTTGGCCATGGCCAGGGGACGGCCGCCGACGCCGAGGGCACCGCGGGCCGGGTGGTCGGCGGCGACGATCATCAGGCGGCCGTCGCCGTTCAGCAGCGGCCGGCGGGGGCGGCGGGCGGCTGCCTCGGCGATGGCCTCCGGGCGGTGGCTGCGCAGGCGGACGAGTTCGGAGACGTCGACGGTCACTGGACGGCCCCCGCGGTGACGGCCGCCTCGATCTCGTCCGGCGTGGGCATCGCGGAGGAGCACTCCAGGCGGGAGGCGACGATGGCGCCGGCGGCGTTGGCGTGCCGCATGACCGTCTCCAGGTCCCGGCCGGCCAGCAGGCCGTGAACGAGTGAGCCGCCGAAGGCGTCGCCGGCGCCGAGGCCGTTGAGGACGTTCACCGGCAGCGGCGGGACCTCGGCGCTCTCGCCGGCGCTGTTCACCGCGAGGACGCCCTTGGGACCCTGTTTGACGACGGCCAGCTCGACACCGGCGTCCAGGAGGGCGCGGGCGGCGGCGTGGGGTTCGCGCACGCCGGTGGCGACCTCCACCTCGTCGAGGTTGCCGACGGCGACGGTGGAGTGGCGCAGGGCCTCCGTGTAGAAGGGGCGGGCCGCGTCCGGGTCGTTCCAGAACATGGGCCGCCAGTCGAGGTCGAAGACCGTGGTGCCGGCCTTGGCGCGGTGGGCGAGGGCCGCGAGGGTCGCCGTGCGGCTGGGTTCCTCGCTCAGGCCCGTGCCCGTGACCCAGAAGACCCGGGCTCCGCGGATGGCGTCGAGGTCGAGCTCGTGGGCGTCGATCTCCAGGTCGGGCGCCTTGGGCTGCCGGTAGAAGTACAGCGGGAAGTCGTCCGGCGGGAAGACCTCGCAGAAGGTGACCGGTGTGGGCAGGCCGGGGACCGGGGTGACCCAGCGGTCGTCCACGCCGAAGCCCCGCAGGGCCTCGTGGAGGTAGGTGCCGAAGGGGTCGTCGCCGGTACGGGTGATCACCGCCGTCCGCCGCCCCAGGCGGGCCGCGGCCACCGCGACGTTGCTCGCCGAGCCGCCGAGGAACTTGCCGAAGGACGTGACCTGCGGCAGCGGGACGCCGGTCTGGAGCGGATACAGATCCACTCCGATCCGCCCCATGGTGATCAGGTCGTACGCCATCGGTGTCCCCTCGATGCTCGGCTCTCCCCGGTTTTGTAGCCCCCTCGCGAAGCCCTGTCAATGTTTTGTCCAGACATTCGGACCAGATCATGACAGCGCTTTCCGTTTGTCCGGGTCCGTGTCAAGGCACCCCTCCGGCACTCCGGTACGCCCCTTTGTCGCGGCTGTGTCACAAACACCTCCCTCGTGTCACACGTGTCGCGAGTACGCGGGTCTTCCGTCACACCCGGCGCACAGGCCCTGCCCGGTCCCACCGGGCGTCGTTGACCGGACACAGGCTTGTTGATCGCCAGCGCAGCGCCCGGCTCCCCCGGACGGCCGTCCACGGCCGCCGCCGCAGTGCGCGCACGGAGGTGCACGTCATGACCGACCGAAGGCTCTGGTCCTACAAGGAGATCGCGGCGCACATCCGGGTGCAGCCCGACACCGTGCGGTCCTACCGCAAACACGGGCTGCTGCCCCCGCCCGACCACGTCGAGAGCGGCAAGCCCTACTGGTACGCCGACACGGTCCGGGCCTGGGTCGCCGCCAGGCCCGGAAACCGCCGAAGAGAGTGACCCCGTCCGCCTGCCCCGGCCCCCTGCCCCACCGCCGCGTGGGGCAGGGTCGTCCGCCGGTGTGTCAGCTCCACGGTTCGATGACCGTCGCCCCCGCTCCCGGCGCGGCCCCCATCGCCGCCAGCGCGGCGGGAACCTCGTCCAGGGCGATCGTGGACGTCACCAGCAGGTCGGGGCGGAGCACACCGCTGCGGACCAGCTCCAGCATCGGCGGGTAACCGTGCGCGGCCATGCCGTGGCTGCCGAGGAGTTCCAGTTCCAGGGCGATGGCGCGGGCCATCGGCACGGGTGTCGTGCCGGCCGGAGAGGGCAGCAGGCCGACCTGGACGTGCCGGCCGCGGCGGCGCAGCCCGTTCACGGAGGCGGCGCAGGTGCCGGGTGAGCCGAGTGCGTCGAGGGAGAGGTGTGCACCGCCGCCGGTCAGCTCTCGGACGGCGGCCGCGGTGTCCGGCACGGCTGCCGCGTCCAGGTACTGTGCCGCGCCGAACCTCCGCGCCAGCTCCAGGGCCCGTTCCGACACGTCGACCGCCACGACCCGGGCTCCCGCCGCGGCCGCGATCATCACGGCCGAGAGCCCGACCCCGCCGCAGCCGTGCACCGCGACCCACTCCCCCGCCGCGACCCGGCCCTGCTGCACCACCGCCCGGTACGCCGTGGCGAACCGGCAGCCGAGCGAGGCCGCCGTCGCGAAGGACAGCTCCCCGGGCACCGCGACGAGGTTCACGTCGGCGTGGTCCAGCGCCACGTACTGGGCGAAGGATCCCCAGTGGGTGAAGCCGGGCTGGGTCTGACGCTCGCACACCTGGTGGTCGCCCGCGGCGCAGGACGGGCAGGTGCCGCAGGCGCAGATGAACGGCACGGTGACCCGGTCCCCGGGCCGCCACCCGGTCACCCGGGCTCCCACCGCCTCGACGACCCCGGCGAGTTCGTGCCCGGGCACGTGCGGCAGGGTGATGTCCGGGTCGTGGCCCTGCCAGCCGTGCCAGTCGCTGCGGCACAGCCCGGTGGCCTCGACCCGCACGACGACCCCGTGCTCCGCGGGCTCCGGGTCCGGGACGTCCCGCACCTCGGCCGCCTCCCCGTACCGCTCGAACACCACGGCTCTCATGGACCCACCCGCCTTTCGCTCATGCCGTGCCCGGGCCTCCGAGGGCGGTGGGTGCCCTGGCGCCCCGGGCGTTCAGCGTTTCGGGGAACGCTAGCGGTGCGCCGAGGGGCGCTGCCGATCCGGGCGCCGGGGCGCCGGTCCCGTCAGCCGGGCACCGCCCCGACCTTTTCCCGGGCCGGTTCCGCTTCACCCACCGGCCGGGCCGGTTCGCCTTCGCCCGGGCCGAAGCTCTCGTGGAAACGGCGCAGGGGGCCCGGCGCCCACCAGGTGGCGCGGCCGGTCAGGCGCATGGCCGCGGGGACCAGGAGGCTGCGGACGATCATCGCGTCCATCAGGACCGCCAGGGCGATGCCCGGGCCGAGCATCTTGGTGTTGGTGACCCGGGACGTGCCGATCGCGAGCATGACCACGGCCAGGATGACCGCCGCCGCCGTGATCAGTCCGCCGGTGCGTGCCAGGCCGTGCCGGACGGGCCAAGAGCGCCCTCCTGCGCCATCTGGAGCCTCTGATGGTGACGTCGTGAACCGATACCCCCTAGGGGTACAGTGGGATGGTGCGGGTCCCCCAGCGGACCCCAGAGCCCCGCATGTCTCGACGAGGAGTAACGACATGACCGCCCAGACCGACACCACGGGCCCCGTCACCACCGTCTTCAAGGTGAGCGGCATGAGCTGCGGACACTGCGAGGGCGCGGTCTCCGGCGAGATCTCCCGGATCGCCGGCGTGAGCTCGGTGACGGCCGTCGCCAAGACCGGCGAGGTCACCGTCGTCTCCGCCGCCCCGCTCGACGACAAGGCCGTCCGCGACGCCGTCGACGAGGCCGGTTTCGAACTGGCCGGCCGGGTCTGAGACACGCGGGACCTGGCACTCGTACCCGGGTACGGGCCGTACGGCCGCCGCCCCGGCCCGTACGGCCCGTCGTGTTTCCCCGGGCGCCCCGCATCTCCTGGAGTGAGGACATGACCAGCACCACCGCCCAGGCACCGGCCGGCCACGCGCCGGCCCTCGCCGAGGTCGAGCTGCTCATCGGCGGGATGACCTGCGCCTCCTGCGCGGCCCGCGTCGAGAAGAAGCTCAACCGGATGGACGGCGTCACGGCCACGGTGAACTACGCGACGGAGAAGGCCCGGATCACCTGCCCCGAGGGGACCGACGTCGCCGATCTGATCGCCACCGTCGTGAAGACCGGGTACACCGCCGAGGAGCCCGCGCCCCCGCGGGAGGAGGCCCCGGCCGCCGAGGACGAGGACCCCGAGCTGACGGCCCTTCGCAGCCGTCTCGTCGTCTCGGCCGCCCTGGCCGTGCCCGTGATCCTCCTGGCGATGGTCCCGGCGCTCCAGTTCGACAACTGGCAGTGGCTCTCGCTCACCCTTGCCGCGCCGGCCGTCGTCTGGGGCGGGCTGCCTTTCCACCGGGCCGCCTGGACGAACGCCCGGCACGGCGCCGCCACCATGGACACCCTGGTCTCCATCGGCACCCTGGCCGCCTTCGGCTGGTCCCTGTGGGCGCTGTTCCTCGGCGACGCGGGCATGCCGGGCATGCGGCACCCGTTCGAGTTCACGGTCACGCGCGGCGACGGCGCCTCCTCGATCTACCTGGAGGTCGCCTCCGGCGTCACCGCCTTCATCCTGCTGGGCCGTTATCTGGAGGCCCGCTCCAAGCGCCGTGCCGGAGCGGCGCTCAGGGCGCTGATGGAGCTGGGCGCCAAGGACGTCGCCGTACTGCGGGACGGGCGCGAGGTGCGGATCCCGGCACAGCGGCTGACCGTCGGCGACCGGTTCGTCGTACGGCCCGGCGAGAAGATCGCCACCGACGGCACGGTCGTCGAGGGGGTCTCGGCCGTGGACGCCTCGATGCTGACCGGCGAGTCGGTGCCGGTGGACGTGGCGGTCGGGGACCAGGTCACGGGCGCGACGGTCAACGCGGGCGGGCGGCTGGTCGTCGAGGCCACCCGGGTCGGTGCCGACACCCGGCTCGCGCGGATGGCGAAGCTGGTGGAGGACGCGCAGAACGGCAAGGCCGAGGTGCAGCGGCTCGCCGACCGGGTCTCCGGGATCTTCGTGCCGGTGGTGCTGCTGATCGCCGTCGCCACGGCCGGGGCGTGGCTCGGGGTGACGGGTGACGCCGTCGCCGCGTTCACCGCGGCCGTCGCGGTCCTGATCATCGCCTGCCCGTGCGCGCTGGGCCTCGCCACACCGACCGCGCTGATGGTCGGCACGGGCCGCGGCGCCCAGCTCGGCATCCTCATCAAGGGCCCGGAGGTCCTGGAGTCCACGCGCCGGGTCGACACCGTCGTCCTGGACAAGACCGGCACGGTCACCACCGGCCGGATGACCCTCCAGGAGGTCCACGCCGCCGAGGGCACCTACGAGAAGGAGGTGCTGCGGCTGGCCGGCGCCGTCGAGCACGCCTCCGAGCATCCGGTCGCCCGCGCGATCGCGCTGGGCGCCGAGGAGAGGGCCGGGCGGCTCCCGGAGGTCGAAGGGTTCGAGAACGTCCCCGGGCGGGGCGTGCGCGGTCGCGTGGAGGGCCTGGACGTCGCCGTGGGGCGCCTCTTCGACGACGTACCGGCGGAGCTGGCCCGCGCGCGGGACGAGGCCGAGCGGGCCGGACGTACGGCCGTCCTGGCCGGCTGGGACGGAACGGCGCGGGCCGTGCTGGAGGTGGCGGACGCGGTCAAGGAGACCAGCGCCGAGGCCGTGCGCGAGCTGCGCGCCCTGGGGCTCACGCCGGTACTGCTGACCGGGGACAACCGTGCGGTGGCCGAGACGGTGGCCGCGGCCGTGGGGATCGAGACGGTGGTGGCCGAGGTCCTGCCCGAGGACAAGGTCGACGCGGTACGGCGGCTGCAGGCCGAGGGGCGGGTCGTCGCGATGGTGGGTGACGGCGTCAACGACGCGGCCGCGCTCGCCGCCGCCGATCTGGGCTTGGCCATGGGCACCGGCACGGACGCGGCGATCGAGGCCGGCGATCTGACCCTGGTCCGCGGCGATCTGCGGGTGGCCGCGGACGCGATCCGGCTCTCCCGCCGGACCCTGGGCACGATCAAGGGCAATCTCGTGTGGGCCTTCGGCTACAACGTGGCGGCGCTGCCGCTGGCCGCCGCGGGCCTGCTGAACCCGATGATCGCGGGGGCGGCGATGGCGTTCTCGTCGGTCTTCGTCGTCACGAACAGTCTGCGGCTGCGGACATTCCGGTGAAGTCCCCTGAATTCCCCCTAAGTTCACGGCGACGCGATTTGAGCCCCTCTGGAGTCCCGGGCCCGGCTCACATAAGCTCTTCACAAGGCTCTCGCATCGTCCTTACGCTTGGGTCCCGGTCGCTCCATTTCCGGGCTCTTGCGCATCTAACGGACATACGCAAGAGACGCAGATCACAGTGATGTGAACGTAACCATCGAAGGGGTTCGAAGGTCTAAGTTGACGATGTCAGGGAGCGTCTTGGGGGGCGCCACCTGACGTCTGGAGATGTCTTGGGGGACTTCTTCAGAGATGCGTTGCCGGGGCACGCACACCGGGAAGCTTTGAGCGGCCCTCCCGGGCGTGTCCCGGCAGATCGCACACCACAGCAGTGCGGCGAGTTTTGCTCGTTCTGCTGAACAGCGGTTTCAGGCGCTGTCCTCACAGACGCCCGGCCGGATCCCGTGGGGGGAATCCGTACCGGGACTGGGAAGGCGCCCTGGTCGTCGGCCCGTGGGGGGACCGGCGCCGGGGCGCCTTCTTCATTGCGTAAGAAATCATGTAAGAGAGCACGCGAGAGCGCACGCGAAAGCCCCCGCACCCGGCAAGCGGATACGGGGGCCGACGCGGGCTTGCGCCTCAGCGCTCCTCGACGGGCACGAAGTCGCGCTCGACCACACCCGTGTAGATCTGGCGCGGGCGGCCGATGCGGGAGCCCGGCTCCTTGATCATCTCGTGCCACTGGGCGATCCAGCCCGGCAGCCGGCCGAGGGCGAACAGGACCGTGAACATCTCGGTCGGGAAGCCCATGGCCCGGTAGATCAGACCGGTGTAGAAGTCGACGTTCGGGTAGAGGCTGCGCTCGACGAAGTAGTCGTCGGAGAGCGCGTGCTCCTCCAGCTTCAGCGCGATGTCCAGCAGCTCGTCGGACTTGCCGAGGGCGGACAGCACGTCGTGCGCGGCGGCCTTGATGATCTTGGCGCGCGGGTCGAAGTTCTTGTAGACCCGGTGGCCGAAGCCCATCAGGCGGACGCCGTCCTCCTTGTTCTTCACCTTGCGGATGAAGGAGTCGACGTCGCCGCCGGAGTCGCGGATGCCCTCCAGCATCTCCAGCACCGACTGGTTGGCGCCGCCGTGCAGCGGGCCCCACAGGGCGTTGATGCCGGCGGAGATCGAGGCGAACATGTTCGCCTGCGAGGAGCCGACCAGGCGGACCGTGGACGTCGAGCAGTTCTGCTCGTGGTCCGCGTGCAGGATCAGCAGCTTGTCGAGCGCGGAGACCACGGTCGGGTCCAGGTCGTACTCCTGCGCGGGGACCGAGAAGGTCATGCGGAGGAAGTTCTCGACGTAGCCCAGGTCGTTGCGCGGGTAGACGAACGGATGGCCGATCGACTTCTTGTACGCGTACGCCGCGATCGTCGGGAGCTTGGCGAGCAGGCGGATCGTCGAGAGGTTGCGCTGGCGCTCGTCGAACGGGTTGTGGCTGTCCTGGTAGAACGTGGACAGCGCCGAGACGACCGAGGACAGCATGGCCATCGGGTGGGCGTCGCGCGGGAAGCCCTTGTAGAAGTTCTTGACGTCCTCGTGCAGCAGGGTGTGCTGCGTGATGTCGTTCTTGAACACCGAGAGCTCGTCGACGGTCGGGAGCTCGCCGTTGATCAGCAGGTAGGCGACCTCCAGGAAGGTGGAGCGCTCGGCCAGCTGCTCGATCGGGTAGCCGCGGTACCGCAGGATGCCCGCTTCGCCGTCCAGGTACGTGACGGCGGATTTATACGCGGCCGTGTTGCCGTAACCGCTGTCCAGCGTCACCAGACCGGTCTGGGCTCGGAGCTTTCCGATGTCGAAGCCCTTGTCACCGACGGTGCTGTCGATCACCGGGTAGGTGTACTCGCCGTCGCCGTACCGCAGTACTACAGAGTTGTCGCTCACGTCTTCCCTCACCGACGTTGTGCCTCATCTTCGAGGTTGCCCTGACTGTCTCTACCATCCCCCACTTGGCTCAGGAGAGTGCACTCGGGGTCGACCATCGGGCCTATCGACGGCACTGAGTGCCGCCAACTTGCTCATCCTGCCCCCTGCGTTCCCCTTCTGGAAGTGCCTTGTGACCTTCACGACTCATTTGATCGATCATTTTTCTTTGAACCGAGCCGGAAGTCGAGTGCCGTGCACCGCCGACCCGCCGAAACCGTGCGCACCGCCTGGCCGATCGCCTTGCGTGAACCGACGAGGACGACCAGCTGCCTGGCCCGGGTGACGGCCGTGTAGAGCAGGTTCCGCTGGAGCATCATCCAGGCGCTCGTGGTGACCGGGATGACGACCGCCGGGTACTCGCTGCCCTGGGAGCGGTGGATCGTCACGGCGTACGCGTGTGCCAGCTCGTCGAGCTCGTCGAACTCGTACGGCACCTCCTCGTCCTCGTCGGTGAGCACCGTCAGGCGCTGGTCGACCGGGTCGAGCGAGGTGACCACGCCGACGGTGCCGTTGAAGACACCGTTCTCCCCCTTCTCGTAATTGTTGCGAATCTGGGTGACCTTGTCGCCGACGCGGAACACCCGTCCGCCGAATCTCTTCTCGGGCAGATCGGGGCGGCCGGGGGTGACGGCCTGCTGCAGCAGGCCGTTGAGGGTGCCCGCGCCGGCCGGGCCGCGGTGCATGGGGGCGAGGACCTGGACGTCCCGGCGCGGGTCCAGCCCGAACTTGGCCGGAATGCGACGGGCGGCCACGTCGACGGTGAGCCGTCCGACGGCCTCGGTGTCGTCCTCGACGAAGAGGAAGAAGTCCTTCATGCCGTCCGTGACCGGGTGTTGGCCGGCGTTGATCCGGTGCGCGTTCGTCACCACACCGGACTGCTGGGCCTGCCGGAAGACCCGCGTGAGACGGACCGCGGGAATCGGGCCGCCGTCGGTCAGGAGGTCGCGGAGCACCTCCCCCGCGCCGACGCTGGGCAGCTGGTCGACGTCCCCGACGAACAGCAGGTGCGCCCCCGGCGGCACGGCTTTCACCAGCTTGTTGGCAAGCAGCAGGTCCAGCATGGACGCCTCGTCGACCACCACCAGGTCGGCGTCCAGCGGGCGGTCCCGGTCGTAGGCCGCGTCGCCGCCGGGCCTGAGCTCCAGCAGGCGGTGGACGGTGGAGGCCTCGGCGCCGGTGAGCTCGGACAGGCGCTTGGCGGCCCGGCCCGTGGGGGCGGCCAGCACGACCTTCGCCTTCCGGGCGCGGGCCAGCTCCACGATCGAGCGGACCGTGAAGGACTTGCCGCAGCCGGGCCCGCCGGTGAGGACGGCGACCTTCTCGGTCAGCGCCAACTTGACGGCGGCCTCCTGCTCCGGCGCGAGCTCGGTGCCCGTGCGCCCCTTCAGCCAGCCCAGCGCTTTGTCCCACGCCACGGTCCGGAAGCCCGGCATGCGGTCCTCGTCGGTGCGCAGGAGGCGCAGCAACTGGGCGGAGAGGGAGAGTTCGGCGCGGTGGAAGGGGACGAGGTAGATCGCGGTGACGGACTCGCCGCCGTCGGGTCCGGGGACCTTCTCCCGTACGACTCCGGGGTCCTCGCCGTCCTCAGGGGGTTCGGCCAGCTCGGCCAGGCACTCGATGACCAGGCCCGTGTCGACCTGGAGGAGTTTGACCGCGTCCTTGATCAGCTGCTCCTCCGGGAGGAAGCAGTGGCCCTGGTCGGTGGACTGGGACAGCGCGTACTGCAGGCCCGCCTTGACGCGCTCCGGGCTGTCGTGCGGGATGCCGACGGACTGGGCGATCTTGTCGGCGGTGAGGAAGCCGATGCCCCAGACGTCGGAGGCGAGGCGGTACGGCTGGTTCTTCACGACGGAGATGGAGGCGTCGCCGTACTTCTTGTAGATGCGCACGGCGATGGACGTGGAGACTTCGACGGTCTGGAGGAAGAGCATGACCTCCTTGATGGCCTTCTGCTCCTCCCAGGCGTCGGCGATCTTCTTCGTCCGCTTGGGGCCGAGACCGGGGACCTCGATGAGGCGCTTGGGCTCCTCCTCGATGATCCGGAGGGTGTCCATGCCGAAGTGCTGTGTGATGCGGTCGGCGAAGACCGGGCCGATGCCCTTGACCAGGCCCGAGCCGAGGTAGCGGCGCATGCCCTGGACGGTGGCCGGCAGGACCGTCGTGTAGTTCTCGACGTGGAACTGCTTCCCGTACTGCGGGTGGGAGCCCCAGCGGCCCTCCATGCGCACGGACTCGCCGACCTGTGCGCCGAGCAGCGCACCGACGACCGTGAGGAGGTCGCCGCCGCCTCTGCCGGTGTCGACCCGGGCGACCGTGTAGCCGTTCTCCTCGTTGGCGTACGTGATGCGTTCGAGTACGCCTTCCAGCGTGGCCAGTCGCCGCTCGCCCGCCTGGGCGGCCCCCGCCTGATCGGTCATGATCCGACGGTACCGCCCGGGTACGACAGTGCGGCGGCGGACGGAACACCGGCGGCCCTCTCATAAAGCGACCGATCAGTATGCACATCGGAGTTCACCTTTCACGGCGAATTCACAAGAGGACGCGAAGCTTTACAGTTCAAGCATCCGAGCCGCCCCTTTTGTGACCCTTTCCCGTGGAAGAATTCAGGGGTTCGAGAAATGGGGGGCGGACTCGATTCCGGAGCGACTGTGACACCGATGCGTCCCCTTGGCCCGAGTGCGCCCGGGCGCGCCCACACCGCGGGCACGCTCCTCGTCGGACTGTGTGCCGTCGGCACGTTGACGCTCCTGGTGATGGCTCCGGCGATTTCCGGGGAGCACGCGATCGTGGCCCCGGGGTCTTCCGCGCCGCACCGGAAGACGCCCGTCCCTCCACCGCCGTACCGGGCACCCGTGCCGGAATTCCGGCCCCATCCCAGCCCCGGCCCGGGTTGATTCCGCCCCGCCCATTCCATTCCCCCCGGCTCCGAATGACGACGAGGAACGATGTCACCCCAGGCCCAGAGCGTCGCCCTGTGGATCATGTCCCTGGCCATCAACATCACGGCGGCGTGCGCGGGGGTCGTCTGGGGTTGGGAGGCCTTCGCACAGTTCCTGCTGCCGGCGTTCGGGTCGGTGGTGGGGGCGTCGATGGTGAGCTACAGCCTGCGGCGGTGAGGGCGCCGCGGGTGCCCGGGCGCCGCGAAAGCCGATTGCCGCTCCGCCTCCCGCCTCATTAGCGTCCGTCCCATGCCCCCGACCCTGCGCACCGCGCGCCTGCTCCTGGACCCCTACACTCCCGACGACGAAGAGGACTTCGTCGCCCTGTTCCAGGACACCAAGGTCTCCCGGTGGATGGGATACGGGCCCTCTCCAGAGGCGGACGACCGGGCGCTGTTCGGGCGGATCTTCAGCAAGGTCTATGCGCGGGACCTCTTCGACGTGTGGGCGGTCCGGCGCGACGGCCGGCTGATCGGGCACGCGGAGATCAAGCAGACCGACGACGTGGCCGGGCACGAGATCGTCTACGCGCTGTCCCCAGCGGTCTGGGGAAGCGGACTCGGCACGGAGCTCGCCGAGGTGCTCGTGGCGTACGGCTTCGGGACGCTCGGGCTCACCGAGGTGCACGCCACCGTCGCCGCGGAGAACGAGGCCTCGCTGCGCCTGCTCGCACGGATGGGGTTCGCGCACGTACGCGACATCGAGGAGGACGACGGTGGTATCACCCGCGTGCTCACAGCCTCCCGAACACCACGGAGCGCCACGTCCAGCCCGCTGTGAGGACGGCGTCCCTGAGCGGGTCACGCAACTCCGCGCTGTCGAAGCGGTAGGTCTCCGTCGCTTCGAGCCGGCCGCTCTCCCCGCGGCCGATCGTGTAGTGGCGGGAGACGGTCCGGTCGGGCCCGCGCGTGTACTGCCCGGAGATCCTCAGCCGCGGCGGGTTTCCGACCCGGGTGACTTCCCGCCCCTCCTCGACGACCCGCACCTCGTGGGTCTCCGGGACCAGGCGCATCCGGAACCGGACGGCGCGCGTCAGCTGCGACCGGACGAAGAGGTTCTGCCAGGCCGGTTCGGCCGTCCGCCACTCCGCGACCACGTCGGCGCCCTGCGCGGCACCGTCGCGGATCACGTACGGCGCGTCGGCACGACCCAGCCCGAGCAGAGCCGTGCGCACCTCCTGGGCGGGACGCGGAGGGACCCCGGCGGCGGGGTGGGTGGTCCCGGTCAGCTTGTCGAAGAGGCGCATGGTGTCAACCTAGGGCGGCCCGCCTGAGCCACGACCGGGGCCCTCCAGAATCCGGCAAGATTTTCTTACTTCGCCGTGCAACCCTTTCTGCCCCACGGCGGTCGTACTAGGCGTCAGGGCTTCTGGAGGGGGATCCGGGGGGATCGCGGGGGTTCCTGACGGGAGGGGAAAGGCCGAGGAGGCCCGGTCGACGGACCGGGCCTCCTCGAAACCGTTCGGGGCCTTTCAGGGCTCTTCAGGGGACCTTCTCGGACATCAGAAGAAGACGCCGCACCTCAACAGGACGTTCGCGTACGGCCGTGCCTCGCCCGTGCGGACGACGAGCCGGGCACCCGCGGACAGCTCCTTGAGGCGCTCGTGCGACACCAGGTCCAGTGCGGGGAAGTGCTCCTCCAGCAGCGCCGACGCCTCCGGGTTGGCCTCCCGTACCTCCTGCGCCGCCGTCGCCCCCTCGACCACCAGCTCGGCCAGCAGCCCGTCCAGCACCTCGGCGAACGCCGGCACCCCGGCCCGGAAGGCCAGGTCCACCACCCGGGGGCCGTCCGGGATGGGCATGCCCGCGTCGCACACCAGCACCCCGTCGCCGTGGCCGAGTTCGGCCAGCGCACCGGCGAGGTGACGGTTCAGTATTCCGGTCCTCTTCACGGCGCGGCGACCTCCGCCGCCGTGGGGAAGGACGCCTGCGCGCCCTCCTTCGTCACGGTCGCGGCACCCACCCGCGCCGCGTACGCCGCCGCCTCCGCCAGCGACGCGCCAGCGCCCAGCCGACAGGCCAGCGCGGCGGTGAAGGAATCGCCCGCGCCCGTCGTGTCCACCGCGTCCACCGTCACGGCCGGCACGCGCGCGACACCCTCCGCCGACGCCACCAGCGCGCCCTCCGCGCCCAGCGTCACCACCACCGACTTCGGGCCCTTGGCGAGGAGGATCCGCGCCCAGTCCTCGGGGGTGTCCCCCACGGCGGAGCCGCCCAGGATCACCTTCGCCTCGTGCTCGTTCACGATCAGCGGGTCACAGGCCGCCAGCACTTCCTGCGGGAGGGGGCGCGGCGGGGAGGGGTTCAGCACGAAACGGCTTTCGGGCGCCAGGCTCCGCACGGCCTCCACCACCGTCTCCAGCGGGATCTCCAGCTGCGCCGACACCACCCGTGAGCTCTGGAAGAGGCACCCGGCGGCGCTGACGTCCTCCGGGGTCAGCCGGCCGTTCGCGCCGGGCGAGACCACGATGCTGTTGTCCCCGGACGGGTCGACCGTGATCAGCGCGACGCCGGTCGGTGCGCCGCCCACCAGGACTCCCACCGTGTCGACGCCCGCCTCGCGCTGCGATTGCAGCAGCAGCCGGCCGTGCGCGTCGTCGCCGACCCGGGCCAGCAGCGCCGTACGGGCGCCGAGCCGGGCGGCGGCGACCGCCTGGTTCGCGCCCTTGCCGCCCGGGTGGACGGCCAGGTCGGAGCCGAGCACGGTCTCGCCGGCACCGGGCCGGCGCTCCACTCCGATCACCAGGTCGGCGTTGGCCGAACCCACGACCAGGAGGTCGTAGTCGTACATGAGTTGTCTCCCCACGTGAGTGACATGGGCGGGCGGTCACGCACACCGTGTGCGACCGCCCGCCGTTCCCCGATGTCAGCCGCTGAAGCCGGCCACGTTCTCCTTGGTGACCACCTTCACCGGCACCTTCACCGTCTCCTCGACCTTCTCGCCCTTCAGGGCCCGCAGGGCGTTGTCCACGGCGATCTTCCCGAGCTGGGACGGCTGCTGCGCCACGGACGCGTACAGCGTGCCGCCCTCGACCGCCTTCAGTCCGTCAGGCGTGCCGTCGAAGCCGACGACCGAGACCGACTTGCCGGCCTTGGAACCCAGCGCCTTGATCGCGCCGAGCGCCATCTCGTCGTTGGCCGCGATGACGCCCTGGACGTCCGGGTGGGCCTGGAGCAGGTTCGACATGACGTCGAGGCCCTTGGTGCGATCGAAGTCGGCGGGCTGCTGGGCGACGACCTTGATGCCCGGGTAGGCCTTGAGGCCGTTCGCGAAGCCCTGCGCGCGCTCCCGGGCCGCAGACGTGCCGGCCTGGCCCTGGAGGATCACGATCTTGCCCTTGCCGCCCAGCTTGTCGGCGACGGTCTTGGCGGCGAGCTCACCGCCGGCGACGTTGTCGGAGGCGACCAGGGCGTCCACCGACGCCTTGTTCACGCCCCGGTCGACCGCGATGACCGGGATCTTCGCCTTGTCGGCGGCCTTGACGGAGTTGCTCGCCGCGTCGGAGTCCACCGGGTTGACGATGATCGCGCCCAGACCGGAACTGGTGAAGTTCTGCAGCTGGTTGGCCTGCTGGGAGGCGTCGTTCTGGGCATCGGTGACGGTCAGGTCCACGCCGCGCTTCTCCGCCTCGGCCTGGGCGCCCGCCCGGATCTGCACGAAGAAGGGGTTGTTGAGCGTGGACAGCGACAGGCCCAGCTTCGGGCTGCTCGTGGCGGAGGAGCCGTTGTGCAGGAAGGACGTGGCGCCGACGATCGCGACGGTGACCACGGCCGCGAGTCCGTACGTCGCCGCCTGCTTGCCCCTGCCCCCCTGGGAGGCACCGGCCACCGGGGTCGCCCCCGCCTTGCGCCGCAGCGTGTCGAACAGCACCGCGAGCGCGATGACGACACCGATCACGACCTGCTGCCAGAACGCCGAGACGTTCAGCAGGTTCAGCCCGTTGCGCAGCACGGCCAGGATCAGCGCGCCGATGAGCGTGCCGGACGCCTTGCCGGTGCCGCCCGCGAGGGAGGCGCCGCCGATGACGACGGCGGCGATCGCGTCCAGCTCGTAGCCGTCGGCGGCCTGGGGCTGCGCGGAGGAGAGCCGGGCGGCGAGCACGACACCGGCGACGGCGGCGAAGACGCCCGAGAAGGCGTAGATGGCGAGCTTCTGCTTCTTCACGCGCAGGCCGGACAGCCGCGCGGCCTCCTCGTTGCCGCCGATCGCGTACATGGAGCGGCCGATGTAGGTCCGGCCGAGCACGAAGGCCGCGATCAGGCCCATGACGATCATCACCAGGACCGGCACCGGCAGCCAGCCGCCGAGGGTGTCGCCGAGGTGGGAGACCGAGTCGGGGAAGGCGATGGGGGAGCCCTCGGAGATGACGAGGGACAGGCCGCGGGCCACGGACAGCATGGCCAGCGTGGCGATGAACGGCGGGAGCTTGCCGTAGGAGATCAGGATGCCGTTGACCAGGCCGCAGACGATGCCCGTCGCTATGGCGAGCAGGACGGCGAGGAAGACCGGGACGCCCGCCGAGGTGGCGCTCCAGGCGAGGACCGTGGCGGACAGCGCGGCGACCGAACCGACCGACAGGTCGATGCCCGCGGAGACGATCACGAAGGTCACGCCGAAGGCCAGGATGGCCGTCACGGCCGCCTGCACACCGACGTTGAGGAGGTTGTCCGTCGTCAGGAAGTCGCCGGACAGGGCCGACATCGCGATGACGAGGACGATGAGCGCGGTGAGCGCGCCGTTGTCGAGCAGGAGGCGGCGCAGGCCTCCCGAGGCGCCACCCGCGCCCGTTGTGCTCTTGAGCGTGTCAGTGGCCACGGGAGGCCTCCGTTCCGTTCGTGGTCGTCGTCGTGGTCGTTGTCGTGGGGGTGCTGACGGCGAGTGCCATCACGGCGTCCTGGGTCGCCTCGTCGGCGGAGAGTTCACCGGCGATCCGGCCCTGCGCCATCACCAGCACCCGGTCGCTCATGCCGAGCACCTCGGGAAGGTCGCTGGAGATCATCAGGACGGCCGCGCCGGCGGCGGTGAGTTCGTTGACCAGCTGGTAGATCTCCACCTTGGCGCCGACGTCGATGCCGCGTGTGGGCTCGTCCAGGATCAGCACCTTGGTGTCGGCGAGCAGCCACTTGCCGATGACGACCTTCTGCTGGTTGCCGCCGGAGAGGGTGCGCACGTGCTGGCCGAGCCCGGCCATCCGCACGCCGAGCTGCCCCGCGATCCGCTCGGCGGACTCGCGCTGGCCCTTGAGGTCGACGAGCCCGGCGCGCGTGGCCGACCGCAGGGTCACCAGGCCGAGGTTCTCCTCGACGGAGGCGTCCAGCACCAGGCCCTGGCCCTTGCGGTCCTCGGGCACGAGTCCGATGCCCGCGGTCATCGCCGCGTTGACGTCGTACTTGGCGATCGGGGCGCCGGAGACTTTCACAATGCCCTTGTCGTACGCGTCGGCCCCGAAGACCGCCCGTACGACCTCGGTACGGCCCGCGCCGACCAGTCCGGCGATGCCGACGACCTCACCGGCGTGCACGTCGAAGCTCACGTCGTGGAAGACGCCGTCCCGGGTGAGTCCCTCGACGGTGAGCAACGCGGCGCCCCGCTCGGCGCGTTCACGCGGGTACTGCTGCTCGATGGAGCGCCCGACCATGAGCCGGACGAGCTCGTCCTCGGAGGTGGAGGCCGGGACCTGCCCGACGCTCTTCCCGTCTCGGATGACGGTCACCCGGTCGCCGAGGGCGGCGATCTCCTCCAGATGGTGGGTGATGAAGACGATCCCGACGCCGTCCTCGCGCAGCGTGCGCACGATCGCGAAGAGCTTGTCGACCTCCTCGGAGGTGAGCACGGCGGTCGGCTCATCCATGATCAGCACCCGGGCGTTCAGGCTGAGCGCCTTGGCGATCTCGACCATCTGGAGACGGGCGATGCCCAGCTCGCGGACCCGAGCGCGGGGCGACACCTGCACCCCGACCCGCTTCAGCAGGACCTCGGCGTCGGCCTCCATCTTCTTCCGGTCGATCATCCCGAACCGGCGCGGCTGGCGCCCCAGGAAGATGTTCTCGGCGACCGTCAGATCGGGCACCAGGTTGAACTCCTGGTAGATCGTGGCGATCCCGAGCCGCTCCGAGTCCTGCGCACCCTGGATGCGCGTCTCCTCGCCGCCGACCAGGATCCGCCCCGAGTCCGGGGTGTAGGCACCGGAGAGCATCTTGATGAGGGTGCTCTTGCCGGCACCGTTCTCACCGAGCAGCACGTGCACCTCGCCCCGGCGCAGGTCGAAGTCGACGCCGTCCAGCGCGACCACGCCCGGGAAGGTCTTCCGTATGCCCTCGATGCGCAGCAACTCGTCCGCGTTGCTCACGTCGTGCTCCTTTGCACTGGGATGGGGAACTGTGGGGGTTTGAGTGAGTGCTGAGGTTCCGGTCAGGGGTGCTGCCTCGAGATGGGAATTCGAGTTCGCCTGTCGAATGTGTGACCTTTCCGGATGGTGCTCGTTGGGTGTGATGAACGGGTTTTCGAGAGGCCGTATGGGGTGGGCGGGTTGCGGGAGCTTGCGGCGTCGTTCGTTGCTGTCGGCCCCTCGGGGGTGGCGGTCCGTACACGGTTGAAGCAGCTCACGCCTGCCGATGAGGAGGTGCTCGCATTGGTCGGTGCGCACCTCGGCTCGCTCGCCTCCCGTGATCTCAAGGCACGGTGCGCTGACGGGCTGGAGCACTCCACCGACAGGTGGGCGGCCCGGAAGAAGGGACTCACTGCCGAGTCGTCCTCGCGGTGGGCAGGTGCGATTACGAAGGCCACGCACGATCAATGGGCGCTGGCCCGTCGTGGGCAGGCCGCGCACATCCAGTCTCTGGAGGCCGGTGTCCGTACGATCGCGCACCGCTTGTCGCTGCCGGTCGGCCACAAGGGCACCAAGCAGGAACCGGGTGGCTACCGCTCCGCGCACGAGTGGTTCAACAAGACCCGCCGCCTGCACGTCCTCGAGGACCGGCTCGAACAGGTACGAGCTGACCGTCAGGCCGGTGTCGTCCGCGTGGTACGAGGCGGCAAACGTCTGCTGGGCACCCGCCACAATCTCGACGCCGCGCAGCTCACCGAGGACCAGTGGCGAAAGCGGTGGGAAGCCGGGCGCTGGTTCCTCCAGGCGGACGGTGAGTCCGGCAGGCGCTTCGGCAACGAGACGATCCGCGTCACCGCGCACGGAGAGGTGAGCATCAAGCTGCCCGCCCCCCTCAAGGAGCTTGCGAACGCTAAGCATGGCCGGTACGTGCTCGCCGCCAGGGTGTGTTTCCCGCACCGGGGCCAGGAGTGGGCCGACCGCATTGAGGCGAACCGGGCTGTCGCCTACCGCATTCATCTGGACACAGGCCGTGGACGCTGGTACCTGACTGCCTCCTGGCAGATCCCGCCCACGAAGACCATCCCGCTCGAAGCCGCCCTCGCCGATGGCGTGATCGGTGTGGACACCAACGCCGACCACCTCGCCGTCTGGCGGCTCGACGTGCACGGCAACCCGACCGGCCGACCCCGCCGCTTCTCCTATGACCTCAGCGGGTCGGCCAACCACCGCGACGCCCAGGTACGCCATGCCCTGTCCCGGCTGCTGAACTGGGCCAAGACCTGCGGCGTGAAGGCCATCGCCGTGGAGGATCTGGACTTTGCGGCGGAGAAGACCCGCGAAAAGCACGGCCGTAAGTGCCGCTTCCGGCAGTTGATCTCCGGTATGCCCACGGGCAGGCTCCGCGCCCGGCTCACGTCGATGGCCGACGCCACCGGTGTCGCGATCATCGCTGTCGATCCGGCCTACACCTCGAAGTGGGGCACCCAGCACTGGCAGAAGCCCCTCACCAGCAGGACTCGTAAGACGACCCGTCACGATGCAGCGAGCATCGCGATCGGGCGACGCGCCCAGGGGCATCCGATCCGGCGACGGACGACACCGCCCCCGCACGACCGGAGCGATCGTGCGGGGCATCGGACCGTCCAGGCCGGGCCGGAGGCTCCTGGGCGTGAGGGAGCCCGCCCCCGCGTTGCCGGACCACGGACACGATCCGTGCCGCCGGACGCTGCAAGTACGCGGGCGACCAGGACACCCAAGACCGTTCGGGATGTCCGCAGTGGCCAGGTATGGGTACAAGACTCACTCCTGCTCACTGACTAGGAACGGTTCTCGCCGCACGAGCGGCGTACGACGAGCCGGGCGGGGAGCGTGACGGACTCGCCGGGCCGCCCCTCGATGCGGTCGACCAGGGCCCGTACGGCGGCCCGGCCCAGCTCGCCCGTGGGCTGGGCGATCGCGGTGATCGGCGGATCGGTGTGCACGAACCACCGGATGTCGTCGAACGCGGCCAGCGCGAGGTCGTCCGGTACGCGCAGACCACGCGCCCGTACGGCGTCCAGGGCGCCGAGCGCCATAAGGTTGTCGGCCGCGAAGACGACCTCGGGCGGTTCGGCCAGATCGAGGAAGCCCTCGGTGACCAGCCGGCCGCTCTCGGCCTGGAAGTCGCCCTGCCCTATGTAGGCGTCGGGCAGGTCGAGCCCGTACGCGCCGAGCGCCTCCCGGAAGGCCTCGACGCGCTCCTGACCGGTGGTGGTCGCCGCCGGGCCCGCGATGATGGCGAGCCTGCGGTGCCCCAGCCCGTGCAGATGCGCCACGAGGTCCCGTACGGCGGTCCGGCCGTCCGCCCGTACCACCGGCACGTCCACGCCCGGGATCCACCGGTCCACGAAGACCATGGGCGTCCCGGCCCGCGCGGCGTCCAGCATCAGCGGCGAGCCGCCGTCCGTCGGGGAGACGAGCAGGCCGTCGATCCGGCGGTCGAGCAGGGTCCGAACGTGGTGGTCCTGGAGGTCCGGGCGCTCGTCGGCGTTGCCGATGATGACGCTGTAGCCGAGCGCGCGGGCCTCCTCCTCGACGGAGCGGGCCAGTTCGGTGAAGTACGGGTTCATCACGTCGCTGATGACCAGGCCGAGGGTGTGGGTCTGGTCGGTGCGCAGGGAGCGGGCGACGGCGTTCGGGCGGTAGCCCAGGGTCTCGACGGCGGCCAGCACGCGGGTGCGTGCGTCGGCGCTGACCGACGGGTGGTCGTTCAGGACGCGCGAGACCGTGGCGACGGAGACGCCGGCCTCGGCAGCGACGTCCTTGATGCTGGCCACCGCCGCTCCACCTCCTTGTGGATCAGTCGTGGGAGCACCGGGTGAGTGCTCGTGGAATCGATTACATCGACGGGAGCATGGAATCGATTACACGCAGCCGAATCAAGCCCCCGGCGGTACCTCTTGACCGGATCGTGATGTCGCAGGGTTCGGCCCGGCGGGCCAGGCTGGAGGTACGGGGGTTTCCTGTGGGGCGTTCGAGGCCCTGGCGGGCCGGAGCGGAGGAACCATGACGGCGGCGACCCGGAACGACGTACCCGTGGCCCTCGAAGGCGACGGAGTGGAACTGCGCCTGACGCCGATCGGCGGCGGCATGTCGGTCGGCTACATCACGCTGCCCCAGGGCACGGACATGGGCCCGGCCCTCAAGGGCCTGCCCGACGACGCCTGCCCGTGCCCGCACTGGGGTTACCTGCTCAAGGGCCGGATCCGGATGCGGACGGCCACCGGCGAGGAGGAGTACGAGGCGGGGCAGGCGTACTACTGGGGCCCCGGCCACGTGCCGGTGGCGCTGGAGGACAGCGAACTGGTGGAGTTCTCGCCGAGTGAGGACTTCCAGCAGGTGATCGACCACGTGGTGGCGCAGGCCGGGTGAAGCCGGAGTCTTGGCCGCGCCGGGCCCGCGCCGATGAGTTTTCCCGGTCCGGGCGGTCTCTCTTGCATCGACCACAGGAGGAGCGCTGTGTCCCAGCTGCTGCGCGTGCAGAACTTCAATGTCTCGAGTGACGGCTTCGGTGCCGGTGAGGGCCAGAGCCTGGAGCGGCCGTTCGGTCATGCCGATCCCGGCACGATGTTCGCCTGGGCCGGCGCGACCGCGAGCTGGCCGAACCGCACCGACCCGGGCGGGAGCCGGGGCCTCGACGACTATCTGGTGCGCGACTTCCACCACAACATCGGCGCCGAGATCATGGGCCGCAACAAGTTCAGCCCGCAGCGCGGCCCTTGGGAGAACCACGAGTGGCAGGGCTGGTGGGGCGACGAGCCTCCGTTCCACACCCCGGTGTTCGTGATGACCCACCACGAGCGCCCCTCGTTCACCCTCTCCGACACGACGTTCCACTTCGTCGGCGGGGATCCGGCCGAGGTCCTCGCCCAGGCGCGCAAAGCGGCCGGGGGCAAGGACGTCCGGCTCGGCGGCGGAGCGGCGACCATCCGGCAGTTCCTGGACGCCGACCTGGTCGACGCGCTGCACGTGGCGGTCTCGCCCGATGTGATGCTCGGATCCGGGTCACGGCTGTGGGAGTCGCCCGAGGAACTGTTCGGCCGCTTCCACTGCGACGTCGTGCCGAGTCCGAGCGGGGTGGTGCATCACCTGTTCTGGCGGAAGTGACGACAGGTCAGGCTCCCTTGCCCCAGTCCAGCCGGTCGGCGAGCCCGGCGGCGGTGAAGGCGGCCGCCAACTGCTCGCGGCCCTCGGTGAAGTGGGCCCAGCTGTCGTAGTGGACGGGGACGACGCGCCGGGCGCCGAGGATCCGCGCGGCCTCGGCGGCCATCGCGCTGTCCAGGACGATGACCTGGTTGTCGAAGAGGACGGGGAAGCGGGGAGCCCCGGCGAAGAGCACGGCGGTGTCGACGGGGCCGAAGCGGCCGGCGATCTCGCGGACGGCGTCGAGGGAGGCGTTGTCGCCGCTGACGTAGACGGTGGGCAGGCCCTCGCCGGTCAGCACGAAGCCGACGACCTGGCCGGTGAACGCCTCGACCTGCTCGCGCGGGCCGGGTCCGTGCAGGGCCGGGACGCCGGTCACGGTGACCGTGCCGCCGCCGGGCCGGTCCAGCTCGACGGACTCCCAGTCGGCCAGGCCCCTGACCTTGTCCCCCAGGCTCTCGCGCAGGCGCTCGCCGCCGCCCGGCGTGGTCAGGGTCAGGGGTGTGCCGGGAAGCAGGGCCCGGCCGGAGGTGTCGAGGTTGTCGGGGTGCTCGTCGTGGGAGAGCAGCACCACGTCGACGCCGCCGAGGTCGGCGGGCGTGGCGGTGGCGGGCGCGGTCTTGGTCAGGACCGGACCCCCGGGCCGGGCGTAGTCGCCGGGGGCGTCGAAGGTCGGGTCGGTCAGGAAGCGCAGGCCGCCGTACTCGAACAGGGCGGTCGGGCCGCCGAGGGCGCGGACGGGGAAGTCGGTCGTCGCGGGCAGGGAGGACATGAAGCACCTCACGGATAGACATGATTGAACCGTGAGACGACCGTAGCCGCTTCTCACGGATACAGGCAAGCCGTACCATGAGAGGTATGGAGGAGCCCGTGATCGAACAGCCCGCCCCGCCGCCCGCACAGGGCGAGGCGGAGCACGCCTCCCTCGCCCTCGCCAATACCGCGATCGCCCTGCCCGGCGGGCGCACGCTCGACCTCCTGGGCACCCCCGCACAGGCGAACCACTGGCTGACCCAGCGCGACCTCGCCCCGGTCGACGCCGGCATGCGGGAGATGTGCGCGACCCAGCTGCGGTCGCTGCGCGAACAGATCAGGTCGCTGTTCGCCGCCCGTGTCGACGGCGTGCCCGCCCTGCCCGCGGCCGTGAACGCCGTCAACGACGCGATGACCAGGGTCCCCACGGCCCCGCTGCTGCGATGGGACGACAAGACCGGCCCCTACCGCACCGCCCCGCACCCCACCACCGCGATCGTCGACCTCGCCCTGGCGACCCTCGCCGCCGACGCCGCCGACCTGCTCACCTCCCCCGGGGCCGAGCGCCTCACCGCCTGCGGCTCCCCGCCCTGCAACCGCTACCTGCTCCGCCACGGGCGCCGCCACTGGTGCTCCACCCGCTGCGGCGACCGCGCCCGCGCGGCCCGGGCGTACGCCCGCCGCACCGATGCGCGCTGACGTCACCCTGGCCATGGCCCGGACTCAGGGGCGAGCCGCGCCCCCCTGCTCTCCGCGACCCTCTTGACGTCCCGTAGCGACTCGCTGAGCCGCCGGGCCAAGTAGTGCAGTTCCGCGCCGGTCACCCGACGCTCCGCGAGGAGTTCGGCGGCGTGCCCGAGCAGCTGGTCCGCCATGTCGATCTGCACGTCCTCGATCTCGTCGGCGAGCCGCGAGACATAGCCGGTTCCGTCACCCACGAGGTAGCACGGTCTGCCCTCGGTACCGGTCCAGGGCAGCAGCCGCCCGGCCACCGCACAGTCGCGCGCTCCGCCGGTCATGCACCCGCCTCCGCCATCAGGTAGGGGCGTACCAGTCGGTTGTCCTCTCCTCGGAGCGAACGCTCGTCAGGACGGCAGCGGGCCACCGGGCAGACGCACGGACGCGGGGGCGGTGCCGTCGATCGCCGACGCCTGCCGCGGGGCGGGAAGAGGAAACGGAGGAACGGTTCGAGGAGCCGAGCGATGAGGTCTACCACGTCTGTCTGCCTGCCTTCTCACCTGCGGTGACTGCGTTCTGCGCTGAATCACTCACAGAGTGAGGTCGGCACTCGCTACGCTGCCAGGGGGTGGAACTTGACATCGCGCTTGTCAAGAAGAGGAGTTGGCCGATGGACGAACGTCGCACGCTTCGAACGCCGCGTCAGAAGTACGGGGAGGAGATGCGACTGAGGCGGACCGCCGCCCGCCTCACCCAGGAGGAACTGGGCGACCAGGTGGTGTGCTCACCCACGCTGATCAGCCATTTCGAGGCGGGCCGACGCCTCCCCAAGCCGGATGACGCGCGGCGGATCGACCGGGCGCTGGGGACGGACGGGTTCTTCGCGCGGTGGCTGGAGGACCTGGAGTCGCACTACACCGATCATTTCGCGGCGGTGGCCGAACTCGAGCAACTGGCGCTTCAGATGCAGCAGTTCGCACTGTCTCTGGTTCCCGGAGTGCTTCAGACCGACGACTACGCACGCGCCCTGTTCGGGGCCTACCGTCCGAACCACACGACCGAGGAACTTGACGAGCTCGTTGTCATTCGAACACAGCGCCGCCGAATCCTCGACGGGCCGGCACAACCTGTCGTCTGGACGCTGCTCGACGAGGCGGTCCTCCGTCGTCGCGTCGGCGGATCGCAGGTCATGGCAGAGCAGTTGCACAAGGTCGCGGACATGGCCGAGTCGGGACGGCTGCGTCTGCACGTCCTTCCCTACGGCGTAGGGGCGCACTCACTCATGCAGAGCCTGCTCACGCTCATGACCTTCGAGGACTCGGCCCCGGTGGCCTACGTCGAGGGCTTCCAGACCGGCAACTTGATGGATGATCCGGCTCTGGTGAGCGCCTGCCAGACGGCCTACGCTCTGGCTCTGAGCGACGCGTTGTCGCAGAAGGAGTCACTGGCCCTCGTCAGGGCGGCAGCGGAGGACCATGCGCATGATCGACAGTGAGTACACCGGCTGGTACAAGTCCAGCTACAGCGGCGGCGATCAAGGAGAGTGCCTCGAAGTCGCCCCCGGCCGCCCCGACGTCCCGGTACGGGACAGCAAAGCCGCCCACGGACCCGCCCTGGTCTTCTCGCGGAGCGGCTGGGCGGCGTTCGTCGGCGCCGTCAAGGACGGGCACATAGGGGCTTAGGCCGCTTCTTCTGGACCACCTTGCTGACCAGATGAAGATGGCGGCGAGCTGGAGTCCTGCGAGGTACATGGTGGCGGTGCTTGTAGGCGTCGCGGTCGTAGGCCGGTGGAAGGGCCGCCAAGCCCCGGGCTCCGAGCAGACCATGCGCGGTCTCTCCCCCGACAACCGCCGTCCGCCCCACTGGCCGCATGATCTTCTGCCGGCTGTCCATCCTGACTCTCCGCCCCGGCAGCGTGGCGACGCACCTGTGAGCCTCATCAACCGAGGAGTTCAAGCAGGTGTGCTTGAACTCCTCGGCGTCGACGGGACACGACCCTGCCGGCCGGGCACCTGACTCCCTGTGTGCGAAGCCTCCCGCTGGCAGGAGGCCCGGCAGAAGCGCCGGGCCTATCCGCGGTGCGGCCCGGGGTCCCGGAGCCAGCTATGCCGCGCTCGGCGGGGTTGACTGGAAGTGGCGCCGGCGCGCGCGGAGGAAGGGCACCGTGCTGCTGAGCAGGACTAGGAGCAGGACAATCACGCCCGCGGGGGTGAGCTGGACCGTCACCTGCAGCATGGTGGGCAGCACGGCCACCGCCACTCCCGCGACGGTCAACCGGTTACGCGTACCGAAGAGCAGGGCGATCGCGAGGACCCCGGCCCACAGGACCCCGGCCCACAGCGGGCCGATGACACTGAGGACGCCCAGCGCAAAGGGGTAGTACATGTCGACGAGCTGCTCGCCCGACACCAGGACGGCCGCCAGCACGGTGGTTCCCATGATCGTGCGGCGTTGTGACAGGGAGGGGCCGAGCAGATCCCTGGGTGCGGCGAGGACGACGGCGCCGGTGAGCAGCGGCACGGCCAGTCGGATCACTGCGATCGAGGGGGTGCCGTGGAAGCCGGAGGAGGAGAACGCGGCCAGCAGGACGTCGGCCAGGCACAGCACCATCGCCGGCACGACCAGTGCACGCGCCACGGTCCAGCGCCCGGTCCAGACAGCCGCGAGCGCCGCCAGCCAGAGCAGCGGCGTGAGGCCCGTGTTGGCCAGGCTCAGCACATTCGGGAGCGAGGACGCCGGCAAGGTCCGGACGCCGGGGGCGAAGAGCCACAACAGGCCCGCCACGAAACTACCCGTCGCCACGGCGACAGCCAGCGGGGCCGCCTGCGCCAGGACCTGACCCGCCATCCGGTCGGAGCCCAGGCCGGTGCGCCGCCGCAGACCATGGCCGGCGACATCGAGCGCCTCGCGCAGCCGACCGAGCGGGCCGGCACCCTGCGTCGCCTCGGCATAGATCGCGGTCAACTCGGCTTCGTGCTCAGCGCGGTAGGCGGCCGGATGGAGGCGCAGCGCCCAGCGGAACGCGAGTGAGCTGTGCTGCTGCGTCACGCCAGGGCCCCCTTCGGGCGGATGGCCTGGGCGCGACGGGCGGCCAGTCGACGCTCCGCCTCGGCGACGACAGCACGCAGCCGCTCCGCCTCGGCGGCCAGCACGTCTCGGCCTGCCTCGGCGAGGGCGTAGACCTTGCGCGCCCGACCGTCCACGACCTCCTCGCGCTCGACCCGGATCAGGCCCTGCTGGACCAGCCGGTCCAGCGCGCCGTAGAGAGTACCGGTGCGCATCCGCACACGGCCCTGGGAGATCGCGTCGATCTCCTGAATCAGTCCATAGCCGTGCCTGGGCTCGTCGGCCAGGGCAGTGAGCAGGAGCAGCGTCGGCTCCTGAAGCGGTCGCTCATTCATGCCGCCTATATATATCAGCGACCGACATATGTTGTCGATCGATTCATCGTTCTGCCGCCCGCCTGTCCGTGCTGCCACCGGTTGGCCTGCTGGTCGGCGCGTTCCGGAATCACCGCGCGGATGCCACGTCTGCGCAGGTGTTGAGGACGAACGCCAGTGGTCGGCACCGGCCGTCGGCCGCGAGGTGGATCTTCGTGGTCAGTCCGCCGCGGGACCGGCCGATGGCGTGATCGTCCGGCTCGCCGGCCGGGGCCCCTTTTGCGGGTTCCGGTCGCGTGCTGGTGTGCGCGCACGATGGTCGAGTCGACCGAGACGGCCCAGTTGAGGTCTTCGTCGGTGTCTGCCTGTGCGACCAGCGCGGTGAACACCCGCTCCCAGGTGCCGTCGACGGCCCACATTCGCAGCCGGTTGTAGACGCCCCGCCAGTTGCCGTAGTTCTCCGGCAGGTGTACGAAATGGCCTAGGTGGACAGCGCGAAACCGAGCGGCGGGTAACTCTCGCCGCCCACGCGTTCGGCCGCCTCGATGTAGTCGGCGAGGGCGTCACGGGACTGCGCGAGGCTCGCCAGCCGGTCGTCCAGCCGCCGCAGCCGTGACCGCATCGCGGCCAGCAACTCGGGACACCCGACCAGCGTCGGGGCCTCCCCGGTCGCACAGGGCAGCAGGTAGGCGATGTCCTCCGAGGACAGGCCGGCTCCGAGCAGGTGGCGGATCTGTTTCACGCGCAGCAGGGCACTCTCGTCGTACTCGCGATAGCCGTTCGCCCCGCGGGCCGGTTCAAGCAGACCCTGGGCCTCGTAGTAGCGGAGCTGATGGGCGTGGACGCCCGTCCGTCGGCTCAGTTCCCCGATCCGCATCGACAACCTCGCTTGACCTTCACACCGGTATCAACGTTGACGATGCTGCCATGGACGACGAAACCACAACACCCGTGACTGTCCTCGGACTTGGCCTGATGGGCCAGGCACTCGCCGGGGCGTTCCTCAAGGCAGGGCACCCCACGACCGTGTGGAACCGTACGGCCGGAAAGGCCGACCGGCTGGTGGGCGAGGGGGCGCGATCGGCGCCGACCGTCGGCGACGCGATCGAGCCCGGTCGCCTGACGGTCATCTGCGTCACCGACTACCGAGCCGTGCACGAGGCACTCGGCGCAGCCGATGTCGAGCTGGACGGCACGACGCTGATCAACCTGACCTCGGGCGACTCGGGCCAGGCCCGGGCGACGGCCCGGTGGGCCGAAGCGCGGGGCGCCCGCTATCTGGACGGTGCCGTCATGGCCATCCCCTCGGCCATCGGCACCCCTGACGCGGTGATCCTGCAGAGCGGGACGCGCTCGGACTTCGACGCGCACGAGTCGGCACTCGGCGCACTCGGCACCGTCACCTACCTCGGTACGGACCACGGGCTGGCGTCGCTGTACGACGCGGCCGGACTGGCCATGATGTGGAGCGTGCTGAACGCCTGGCTCCAGGGCACGGCCCTCCTGAGGACGGCCGGTGTCGACGCGGCGGCGTACGCGCCCTCCGCGCAACAGATCGCCGCCGGGGTCGCCGACTGGCTGCCGGGGTACGCCGAGCAGATCGACAGGGGCGCGTTCCCGGCCGAGGTGTCGGCGCTGGAGACCGACGTGCGGGCGATGGCGCATCTGATCGAGGAGAGCGAGGCGGCCGGGATCAACGCCGAGCTGCCGAGGCTGCTCAAGGCGATGGCCGATCGTGCGGTCGCCGCCGGGCACGGCAAAGAGCAGTATCCGGTGCTGATCGAGGAGTTCGGCAAGCCCGGCACCCGCTGACCGACGCCTTCGGCCGGAACGCGACATCACCCCTGACCGGCACGGGTGCTGTCGCAGTCCTGCCGGCCCAGGCGACCGCTGGTGCCCCGAGCGGGACCGCCCGGCCCGCTCGGGGCTGAAGCGTCACGCCGACTCGTTCAGCAGCCTGCTCAGGTGCTCACGCCCGGGCTCCAGGAGGTCGGACAGGGGTGCCGCGTCCTCGTACCAGCGCTTCTCGTACTCCCAGCAGAGCCAGCCGTCCCAGTTGTGGCGGGAGAGGACCTCGACGCATTCGGCGAGCGGGAGAACGCCCTGGCCGAGGGGCAGGGGGGTCGTGTCGTCGGGGGAGGCGATGTCCTTGACCTGGACGTAGCCGAGGTGGGGGGAGAGGGCCGCGTAGGTCTCGGAGGGCTGTTCGCCGCCGAGCCAGGTGTGCATCACGTCCCAGAGGGCGCCGACCTGGCGGTGCCCGACGAGGCCGAGGATCCGCATCGCGTCGGCTGCGGTGCGGTGCGAGTCGTGGGTTTCGAGGAGGATGCGGACGCCCAGGTCATTGGCGTGTTCGGCGGCCGTGCCCAGGCGGCGGGCGGCCGTCGCGTCGGCCTCTTCGGGGGTCTGCACGTCGAGGTCGCCGCCGGGGAAGACCCGGATGTACGGGGCGCCGAGGTCGTGGGCCAGGTCCAGGAGAGCGCGGATCTCGGCCAGGACGGGCTCGTCGTCGCCCGGCGCGGCGACCCGTGCGTAGCCCGCCAGACCCAGGAGCTCTACGCCCGCTCCCTTGAACTCGGCCGCGACGTCCGCCCGTTCGGCGGGACCGAGGCCGGTGTGGACCGGTTCCTCGGGATGGGTGCGCAGCTCCACGCCGTGATAGCCGTGGGCGGTCGCGAGCCGCAGGACGTCGGGCAGGGGCAGGCCGGGGACACCGAGGGTGGAGAACGCCAGCTTCATGTGGACGGACCCTACCCGGCACCCCCGCCTGCGACTCCCCTTCGTCACTCGGGTGTTGCGTGAAGATCCAGTCGCCAGTCCTGGCCGGTCAGATCCTGGCCGAAGGAGTGGTGCGGTTTCTCCGCGACCAGGACGAAACCGTGGCGCTGGTAGATGCGGCGGGCCGCGCCGAGGATGTCGTTGGTCCACAGGACGACCTCGCGGTAGCCGGCCTCGCGCGCGAAGTCGACGAGCGCCCCGACCAGGCGATCGCCGATGCGGAGGCCGCGCGCGTCCGGCTCGACGAGCAGGAGCCGCAGGCGGGCCGCGCCGGGTGTGTCGTCCCGGACGCACATCACGCAGCCCACCGGTCGGCCGTCCAGCTCGGCGATCCAGGTCCGCTCCAGGTGCGGGTCGTGGTCCTCTGCGTAGTCCGCGACGATCCTCGCCACCAGTGCCTCGTAGTCGGCGTCGAAGCCGTACTCGGCGGCGTAGAGCGCGGCGTTGCGCTGCACGATCCAGCCGAGGTCGCCGGGGGCGGGCTCGCGCAGGACGACGTCCTCGGGGCGGGGGGCGCGGCCGTCGCTGTCGCTGTCGCTGTCGCTGTCGCTGTCGCTGTCGCTGTCGCCCAGGATCGTCCGGACGGTCCGCATGGCCTCCGCCAGCCGGGGCCGGTCCTCGGCCCGGACCGTGTCCAGCATCGCCCCGACCGTCTCCCGCGCCCGCTCGTCGAGCAGCGCGGCGGCCTCGCGGCCGGCGGCGGTGAGCGTGATGCGGCGGCGGCGCGGGTCGGTGTCGGACGGGCCGCGCTCGGCCAGCCCGTCCTCCTCGAACTTGTTCAGGATGCGGGTGAGGTATCCGGCGTCCAGGTGCAGCTGGGTCCGCAGGTCGGCGGCGTCCGTACGGGGCGCGTGGGCCAGCTCGTAGAGCACGCGGGACTCGGTGAGGGTGTAGGGGGCGTAGAGCCGGCGGCCGTAGTCGAGGGCGCCGATGACGTTCGTGTAGAAGCGGTTGAAGGAGCGGACGTCCTGAACGGTCACGGTCTCGACCCCCGATGTTTGACTCAGTCAGAGATACTCGTGAGCGAGCTTAGACCTCCAGGGCGGCCGGAGCCAGGCACGAGACGAAGCGGACGGCCGAGCCGACGAGAGGGACGGACGGCGGCCGATGAGTTTCTGCGCGCTCCGGAGTCGGAAGGGGTGTTCGTGCGCCGCAGCCGCGAGTGTTGTGGAAACGTGCACCGACGGAATGTGCCGCAGACCCGACACGAGATACCGAGGAACCCCCGATGCGTACTCTGATCAGCACCGCTTTCATCTCGCTCGACGGCGTCGTGGAGGCTCCCGGCGGCGAGCCCGGCTACCGGAACTCCGGGTGGACCTTCAAGAACGTCGAGTTCCTTCCCGAGGCGTTCGAGATCAAGGGCCGGGAGCAGCAGGAAGCCACCGCGATGATGATGGGCCGCACCAGCTATGAGGCGTTCAGTCCCGTGTGGCCCGGCATGGAGGACTTCGCCGACTACAAGGTGATGCCGAAGTACGTCGTCTCCACCACTCTCGCCGAGGAGAACCTGGTGTCGAACTGGGGCGAGACGGTGATCCTTCGCTCACTCGACGAGGTCGCCGCGCTGAAGGAGACCGAGGGCGGCCCGATCATCATCCACGGCAGCGCCACCCTCAACCAGGCCCTGTCCGACGCCGGCCTGATCGACCGTTACCACCTGCTCGTCTTCCCGCTCCTGCTCGGCGCGGGCAAGCGGCTCTTCAGCGCCACGGACAAGGACACCCAGAAGCTCCGGCTCGTCGAGCACGAGGCCTACGCCAACGGGCTCCAGAAGAACGTCTTCGACGTCGTCCGCTGACGAGGCCCCTCCCTCTCCCTCGCACAAGGCCCCGCACACTCGCCCCCCCGACACGTTCCCGGGCGGGGCACGCACCGGAGGGCTTGCCCGGCGGGGCACGCACCGGAGGCGCCTGCCCGGCGGGGCGTGATCGACGGGGCGTGATCGACGGGGGCTACCCAGCGGGGCATGACCGGCGGGGCCTACCCACCGGGGCTTGGTCGGCGGGGCCGGGACGGCGGGCCTACCCAGCGCGGGACCTACCCAGCAGGGCCCGACCGGCGGGGCCGGGACGGCGGACCTACCCAGCGAGACCCACCCAGCAGGGCCTGACCGGCGTGGCCGGACGGCGGACCTACCCAGCGTGGCCTGACCGGCGGGGGCAACCCGCCGCCCTGAACCCCGAGCCCCCTCACACCACAGCGCCTCAAGAAGGCCGCGGCACCCCGGTGGACCCCCGCACCATCAGCTCCCCCCGCACCGACGCGATCCCCCCGGGCGGTGCCTCCTCGCGCCCCATCGCGATCCGTCCCGCCCGGGCCCCGGCTTCCGCCAGCGGCAGACGCACCGTCGTCAGCGACGGCACCGCGTCGATACTGAACGGCAGATCATCGAACCCCGCCACCGACACGTCCTCGGGGATCCGCAGGCCGGAGTCGCGCAGGGCAGCGCACGCCCCCAGGGCGACGGAGTCGTTCGCCGCGACGACCGCCGTCAGCGACGGGTCACGCCGCAGCAGCTCCAGCGTCGCCTCGTAGCCGGACCGCCGGTCGTAGCGCCCGTGCACGGTCCACCGGGGATCCTCCTCGATCCCGTGTGCGGACAGCGCGGACCGGTGTCCTTCCAGCCGATGCCGCGTGGTCGTGCGCTCCTCGGGGCCGGCGATGTAGCCGAGCCGCCGGTGTCCGAGCCCGATGAGGTGCTCGGTCAGCTCCTGCCCGCCGCCGCGGTTGTCGAAGGTCAGCGCGATCGCCCCGGTCTCCGGAGCCGGCGGGCGTCCGCACAGCACGACCCGCGTCCCGGCCTCCACCAGCTTCCGCGCCTTCGCGTCCATGGCCGCCTGGTGTGCCGCGTCCTCGATCGCCCCGCCGGTCAGCACCACGGCCGCGGCCCGCTGCCGTTGCAGCAGCGTGAGATACGTCAGCTCCCGCTCCGGGGAGCCGCCCGTGTTGCAGACCACCGCGAGCCGCTCCCCGCCCGCCCGGCCGCCCGGCCCGCCGATCTCGGCCTGGATCGCGCTCGCCATGATCCCGAAGAACGGGTCGGCGATGTCGTTCACCAGGATCCCGACCAGGTCGGAGGTGGCGGCGGCCAGGGCGCTGGCAGGCCCGTTGAGCACGTAGTCCAGCTCGTCCACGGCCTTCAGCACCCGCTCCCGGGTGGACGCGGCCACGGGGTAGTTCCCGTTCAGCACGCGCGACACCGTCGCGGGCGAGACCTGCGCGCGGGCCGCCACGTCCGCCAGGGTCACCGTCATCTCGTCGTCCTCCGGTCGCGCATCTCGTCTCGTCTCCGCCCTCGTACACACCCAGACCACCGGCCATGGTTCCGAAGGGAACAGCAGGTCGACCGCCCCTGTCCCGACGAACCCATGGCCAAGGTTCCGTGCAGACCTTAAGCCCCCGACCCCGGGTTGTTCGCCCCCTCGAACAACTCGTCCTGGTCACGGTCTTGTCCGGACCGCGGTTCAGAGGCTAGCTTCTTCGTATATAGAAAGCGCTTGCTGCAACGCTCACCAGTCCACGGGTCCCCAGAGGGCCGCCCGTGACGGGTGGGGCGTACGCGGCGCGACGACCGCGTACGAAGGGAACGACGTGACACGCAAGACGGTGCGTATCGCCATGAACGGCGTGACCGGGCGCATGGGCTACCGCCAGCACCTGGTCCGCTCCATCCTCGCCCTCCGCGAGCAGGGCGGCCTCGACCTCGGCGACGGCACCGTGCTGTGGCCCGAGCCGGTCCTGGTCGGCCGCCGGGAGCACGCGCTGAAGGCGATGGCCGAGCGGCACGGGCTGGAGCACTGGTCGACGGACGTGGACGCGGTCCTCGCCGACGAGACGGTCGACATCTACTTCGACGCGCAGGTCACCTCCGCCCGCGAGGAGGCGCTGAAGAAGGCCATCGCGGCCGGCAAGCACATCTACACCGAGAAGCCGACCGCCACCGGCCTCGACGGCGCCCTGGCCCTCGCCCGGCTGGCGAACGAGGCCGGCATCAAGCACGGCGTCGTCCAGGACAAGCTCTTCCTCCCGGGCCTGCTGAAGCTGAAGCGCCTCATCGACGGCGGCTTCTTCGGCCGGATCCTGTCCGTGCGCGGCGAGTTCGGCTACTGGGTCTTCGAGGGCGACTGGCAGACCGCCCAGCGCCCGTCCTGGAACTACCGGTCGGAGGACGGCGGCGGCATCGTCGTCGACATGTTCCCGCACTGGGAGTATGTGCTGCACGAGCTGTTCGGCCGGGTGAAGTCCGTCCAGGCGCTCACCGCCACGCACATCCCGCAGCGCTGGGACGAGAACGACAAGCCCTACGACGCGACCGCCGACGACGCCGCGTACGGCGTCTTCGAGCTGGAGGGCGGCGCGATCGCCCAGATCAACTCCTCCTGGGCCGTCCGCGTCAACCGCGACGAGCTCGTCGAGTTCCAGGTGGACGGCACCGAGGGCTCCGCGGTCGCGGGCCTGCGCAACTGCCGCGTCCAGCACCGCAGCGCCACCCCCAAGCCGGTGTGGAACCCGGACATCCCCGCCACGGAGGTCTTCCGCGACCAGTGGCAGGAGGTCCCGGACAACACCGAGTTCGACAACGGCTTCAAGGCCCAGTGGGAGCTGTTCCTGCGGCACGTCTACGCCGACGCCCCCTACCACTGGGACCTGCTGGCCGGTGCCCGCGGTGTCCAGCTCGCCGAGCTGGGCCTGCGGTCCTCGGCCGAGGGCCGCCGTCTCGACGTTCCGGAGATCTCGCTGTGACGATCCGACTCCCCGGCGCCGGCGGG
Organism: Streptomyces luteogriseus; assembly: GCF_014205055.1. Taxonomy (NCBI): domain Bacteria; kingdom Bacillati; phylum Actinomycetota; class Actinomycetes; order Kitasatosporales; family Streptomycetaceae; genus Streptomyces; species Streptomyces luteogriseus. Next base: position 5,563,139 of record NZ_JACHMS010000001.1, on the reverse strand, counting down.
GCGTTGCGGACCTACGAGCCCCGCACCGAGCCCCTCGCCGTGACCCCCGGCACGCCCTTCACCTCCCGCACGGTCTTCTCGGCGGCACACGTCGTCGCCGACCCGTTCGCGGACGTCTCCCCCGACTCGCCCGCCGCGGTCGACTGGGACGCCACCCTCGCCTTCCGCCGCCACCTGTGGTCGCACGGGCTGGGCGTCGCCGAGGCCATGGACACCGCCCAGCGCGGCATGGGGCTGGACTGGGCGGGCGCGGCGGAGCTGATCCGCCGGTCGGCCGCCGAGGCCAAGGCGGTCGGCGGCCGGATCGCCTGCGGTGTGGGCACCGACCAGATCGCCTCCGGTTCGCTCGCGGAGGTCCGCGCGGCCTACGAGGAGCAGCTCGCCCTCGTCGAGGAGTCCGGCGCGCAGGCCATCCTGATGGCGTCCCGGGCGCTCGCCGCGGCGGCCTCCTCCCCCGAGGACTACCTGGAGGTCTACGGCCATCTGCTGCGCCAGTCGGCCGAGCCGGTGGTGCTGCACTGGCTGGGTCCCATGTTCGACCCGGCACTTGAGGGCTACTGGGGCTCGTCCGACCTGGACGCCGCGACGGACACCTTCCTGGAGGTCATCGCCGCCCACCCCGACAAGGTCGACGGCATCAAGGTCTCCCTGCTGGACGCCCGGCGCGAGATCGACATCCGCCGCCGGCTCCCCAAGGGCGTGCGCTGCTACACGGGCGACGACTTCAACTACCCCGAGCTGATCGCGGGTGACGAGCAGGGCTTCAGCCACGCGCTGCTCGGCATCTTCGACCCGCTGGGCCCACTGGCGGCGGAGGCGGTCCGCGTCCTGGACACCGGTGATGTGCAGGGCTTCCGCGAGCTGCTGGACCCCACGGTCGGTCTCTCCCGGCACCTGTTCCAGACCCCGACCCGCTTCTACAAGACGGGCGTGGTCTTCCTGGCCTGGCTGGCGGGCCATCAGTCGCACTTCACGATGGTCGGCGGCCTGCAGTCGGCCCGCTCGCTGCCGCACTTCGCGACGGCGTACGAACTGGCCGACGGGCTGGGGCTGTTCCCCGACCCGAAGCTGGCGGAGGAGCGGATGAAGACGCTGCTGAGCATGTACGGGGTGAACCAGTGAGCGGGTCGCTGGAGCGCTTCTCCATCAACCAGATGACGGTGAAGCAGCTGTCGCTGCCGGAACTGGCCGACGGTTGCGCCCGGTTGGGCATCCGCAACGTGGGGCTCTGGCGCGAGCCGGTGCAGGCGCACGGTCTGGAGGCCACCGCCAAGCTGGTCCGGGACGCGGGCCTGACGGTGACGACGTTGTGCCGGGGCGGCTTCTTCACGGCCGTCGATCCGCGGGAGCGGGCGGCGGCCCTGGCCGACAACCGCCGCGCGATCGACGAGGCGGCTGCGCTGGGCACGGACACGCTGGTCCTGGTCTCGGGCGGTCTGCCCGCGGGCTCGAAGGACCTGTACGGCGCCCGTGAGCGCATCGCGGACGCCCTGTCGGAACTCGGCCCGTACGCGGAGCGGCACGGCGTTCGCCTGGCCATCGAGCCGCTGCATCCCATGTACGCCGCGGACCGCTGTGTGGTGTCGACCCTGGCCCAGGCCCTGGACCTCGCCGAACGCTTCCCAGCGCACCAGGTCGGCGTCACGGTCGACACGTACCACATCTGGTGGGACGACACCGCGCCCGCGCAGATCGCCCGGGCGGGGGCGGGCGGCCGCATCCACACCTTCCAGCTCGCCGACTGGACGACGCCCCTCCCGGAGGGCGTCCTCACCGGCCGCGGCCAGATCGGCGACGGGTCGATCGACATGCGCGAATGGCAGGACCACGTGGAGGCGGCCGGTTACACCGGCGCCATCGAGGTGGAGCTGTTCAACGACGTCCTGTGGGCCCGGGACGGCCAGGAGGTCCTGGCCGAGACGGCGCGGAGGTTCACCGAGCACACCCGCTGAGCCGTCCTCGCACCGGGCCGCTGCCCCGCCCCGCCTGCCAGGGGGCGGGGCAGCGGCATGTCCGGGCCGTGGGGCCCGCCCGGGCACGCGCGGCTCCGCGTTCGGGACGTCCCCACCGCTCCGGATGCAGCCGCCCCCCGGGCGTGACACGCTTTTCCCAAGGACTCGGCCGGTCGTACCGCTCTCGCTTCCCCTCGCCCTGATTCGGAGAGCAGCCATGGCTGACTTCCTTGTGAACACCACCAAGTCCGGCGACCAGCTCCAGCCCGCCGTCGACGCCCTGTTCGGCACGCAGTTCCTGGAGCTGTGGTCGGACGAGAGCGAATTCGTCATCAAGGGGCAGTTTCTGGGGGACGACGGCGACAAGCTCGGGGACGAGTTCGCGGTCAGTTCGCAGCCCTCGGACGGGCCGGGGGTGCGGCCGTTGTGGCCGTCCGTGCTGTCCGCCGGGATCAGCGGCCAGTTCGCCGTATGGCTGGAGACCCCGTTCGGGACGCCCGGGCCCAGCCCCTCCGTGAAGCTCCAGCGGTTCACCGAGGGCCGGAAGTCCGGTCCGGAGACGCTCGTGACGGCGGACGCGGACCCGAAGGTCCGGCCCTGCCTGGCGTTCATGATCGACGGTGGTGTGCTGGTCACCTGGGCGAGCATGCGGCCTGACCAGCGCATCCGTGCCCGGCGGTTCCACGCGGACGGCAGCGCGGCGACACCGGAGTTCACGGTCAGCACCACCGAGGGGTTCCACGAGAAGCCCGCCGCCTCGATCCTCACCAACGGCAACGTGGTCATCGCCTGGTCGACGGACCCCTCGGCGATCGGCGGTGGCAGGCTCACCCTGCGGTTCTTCGACTTCGAGGGCAATCCGCTGGGCGGGGAGATCCAGCCCAATGTCGGCGGCTTCACCGGGGTCAACGCGATCACCCTGCTCGACAGCGGACGCTTCGTCGTCGCGCACATCGAGGGCATCCAGCCCAGCGACCTGGGCAAACCGCAGACCACGATCGCGGCGAGCATCTTCCAGCCCGACGGCACCGAGACCTTCGACATCACGGCCGGCAACCCCCGGGGCTTCACCCGGAGCTCGCCGTCCCTGTCCCGGCTGCCGGGCGGGCGGTTCCTGATGGCGTGGGTGGAGGAGAGTGCGGACACGCACGACACCGTGCCGACGGTGATGGCCAAGGTCTGCTCGGAGAGCCAGGGTCCACTCGGCGACCCCGTCCGGGTCAGCACAACGGACCCCGGGCGGCGGTCCCACACCTGCACCGCGACGGCCTTCGGCAACGGGCCGGAGAGTGTGCTGATCACGTGGGACGACGACAGTCACCTGGACGGCGACGCGGGCTTCGGCGTACGGGCCCGCACGTTCCACGTCAGCCCGCCCGGGATGCTGGTCGAGGCGTCCTAGGGGGTCACCGGCTCGGCCAGGAACGGGAACGCCGACGACATGCCGGACACCGGGAACCAGGAGCGAGAAGCCCACCCTCGTTTCGCGGCCGGGATCGGTGCGGCGCTCATCCCGCGGCCGGGACGCGGGCCGCTGCCCGCCGGGGTGGTGGAGGTGCCGCCCGATCCGATGCCGGTGCGGCGGCTGTACGCGCTGTGGCGGGCGGGGGCGGCCCGGCGTCCGGCCACCGCGGAACGCGTCCGGGTGCTCGGCGCGGGGTGGCCGGATGCGGCGGCTCGTCCGCCCCGTTGAGTCCCTGGTTCCTCCCGCGTACCGACTTGCGGAAATCCGGGCCGAGTCGGGAACCCGGGCCGGACCGTGGCCGTCCAATCGCCGGCCGCCGGAGAGTCACCACGGTGCGGTGTCGGCCCTCGCCACTGGCTGCGATCGCTGACCACCCTCTCCGCCGTACCGCGGCGGGCGGCCCCACCGCCATCGGCGCGCCCCCCTCCAACCGCGCCGGTGGCGGCCTTGTGCGGTTGCTGCGCGTTCCCTTGACCGGCAGAAACTTCCCGGATATTGGTGACCTCTTGGAAGTTTCCTTCAGTGGATCCGAGCGGATCACCTCCGGAAGGAGCGCACGTGCACGACACCGGCACGGGAAGCACGGGAAACACCGCCCAGCCCTCCAGACGCACCGTCCTCGCCGCCACGGCCGGCGTCACCGCCGCCCTCGCGGCCGCCGGGCCCGCGCACGCCGCCGCCCCGGACGACAGCCGGCTGCGTGCCCTCGTCTCCCGCATGACGCTGGAGGAGAAGGTCGGCCAGCTCTTCGTCATGCGGGTCTACGGCCACTCCGCCACCGCTCCCGACCAGGCCGACATCGACGCCAACCTCAAGGAGATCGGGGTCCGCACGGCCGCCGAGCTGCTGGCGAAGTACCGGGTCGGCGGGATCATCTACTTCGCCTGGGCGCACAACACCCGCGAGCCGCACCAGATCGCCGACCTCTCCGACGGCATCCAGAAGGCGTCCCTGGAGCTGCCGCGCGGGCTGCCCGTGCTCATCTCCACCGACCAGGAGCACGGGATCGTCGCCCGGGTGGGCAAGCCCGCCACGCTGTTCCCGGGGGCCATGGCCGTCGGGGCGGGCGGGTCGCGGTCCGACGCCCGGGTCCTCGGCCGGATCGCGGGCGCCGAGCTGCGGGCGATGGGGATCCGGCAGGACTACTCCCCCGTGGCCGACGTGAACGTCAACCCGGCCAACCCGGTCATCGGCGTACGGTCCTTCGGTGCCGACCCGCGGGCGGTGTCCGCGCTGGTGGCCGCCGAGGTCGCCGGGTACCAGGGGTCCGGGGTCGCCGCGACGGCCAAGCACTTCCCCGGGCACGGGGACACCAACGTCGACAGCCACACCGGGTTCCCCACCATCACGCACAGCCGGGAGCTGTGGGAGAAGCTGGACGCACCGCCGTTCCGGGCGGCGATCGCCGCGGGCATCGACTCGATCATGACCGCGCACCTGATGGTCCCGGCCCTGGACGACTCCGGCGACCCGGCCACCCTCTCCCGCCCGATCCTCACCGGCATCCTGCGCGAACGCCTCGGCTACGACGGGGTCGTGGTCACCGACTCGCTCGGCATGGAGGGCGTGCGCAGCAAGTACGGCGACGCCCGGGTACCGGTCCTCGCCCTGAAGGCGGGCGTGGACCAGCTGCTCAACCCGCCCGACCTCGACCTCGCCTGGAACGCCGTCCTGACGGCCGTGCGCGAGGGCGAGCTCACCGAGGCCCGGCTCGACGAATCGATCCTGCGGGTGCTGCGGCTGAAGTCCAAGCTGGGGCTGTTCCGTTCGCCCTACGTCGGTCAGGGCGGGGTCGACCGGACCGTCGGGACCCGGGCGCATCTGGCGGCGGCCGACCGGATCGCCGAGCGGACGACCACACTGCTCGCCAACGAGGGGCGGCTGCTGCCGCTGTCGCGCCGCCGGTACCCCAAGGTGCTGGTCGTCGGCGCGGACCCGGCCTCGCCGTCCGGCACGACGGGACCGCCCACGGGCGTACTCGCGGGCGCGCTGAGCGAACTGGGCTTCACCGCCACGGCCCTGTCGACCGGCACGGCCCCCTCGGCGGCCACCATCGCCAAGGCGGTCGCGGCGGCGCGGGACGCGGACGCGGTGGTGGTCGCCACGTACAACGTCACCGCGGGCAGCAGCCAGAAGGCGCTGGTCGAGCAGCTCGTGGCGACCGGGAGGCCGGTCGTGGCGGTGGCGATCCGCAACCCGTACGACGTGGCCCAGCTGCCGTCCGCACCGGCCTGTCTGGCCGCGTACTCCTGGACCGACGTCGAACTGCGGTCCGCCGCACGGGTGATCGCCGGGCGGGTGAAGCCGCGCGGGAAGCTGCCGGTGCCGGTGCAGCGGGCGGATGATCCGGAGCAGGTGCTGTACCCCGTCGGCTACGGGCTGTCGTACTAGACGTACGCCACAGCCCGGGCGCACCACCCCCAACGGGCGCAAACCGCCCCATGTGCCTGGCGTGCACCCGCTACGGCGGGTCACGCTGGGCGAGCACACTCGGGGGGACGGCGATGCGTGAGCGAAGTGGTGTGGGGGTGGTCCGCGGGGTTCTGGTCCTGCTCGGCGTGTTGCTGACCGGCTGCCAGAGTCCGTCGGGAGGCGTGGCGGAGGACGGCCGGCTGGGCGGGCCGGCGACCGGGACGGCCGGAGAGACCAGCACGGTGTCGCCGGCACCGACCAGGCCGTCCGGGTACGGGGCGGTGTTCCTCGCGGTCGGCGAGTGCAGTTCGTTCGGCACGACCAGCTTCACCGAGGTGCCGTGCACGGGTGAGCGGGCGGCGGCCCGGGTCGTGGCACGGCACGACGGCACGGTGCGGGACGGGCCGCGCTGCCCGGAGGCCACCGACTTCGTGCTGCACATCAGCGAGCAGCGGCCCGCGTCCGACGAGGACGGCGACGGGGCGGTCCCCCAGGGCTACGCCTGTATGCGCAACCTCCAGCCGCCGCACCCCGGTGACCCCGGTGGCGGGGGCGGCCCCCGCACGATCGTCGGCGACTGCGTGTACGGCTCCGGCGACGGACAGGTCCGCGAGACCGCCTGCGACGGCACGGGCCGGCGCGAGCCGCAGTACAAGGTGATCCGGGCGGTCGCCGGACGGGCCGACTGCCCCGGCCCGACCGCGCTGTACGTGCGGCTGGGCGGGAAGCGGCCGGTGGGGTGCGCCCGGCCGCTGTGAGCGGGCTTCCGCCCTCGTCCGTGTCAGCCCATCAGCCCTCTGCGTGACAGTCGTCTCCTGGCCTCGGCCATCTGGTTGCGGATGTGCTCCGGGGGCAGGTCCGCCGCCAGCCGGGCCAGTTCCTCGAAGGCCGACAGATAGGTTCCCTCGCTGCCCTCGTCCCGCAGCTCCCTCTCCCGCTCGACGAAGGGCCCGACGGCCTTCCAGACCGAGACGATCCGGGTGCGCAGGACCGTGACCAGCAGGGTCTGGTCGAGCAGACCGAAGACGGCGAGGTTGGCGAACGACTGGTAGTAGTACACGACGCTGCAGAAGGCCGCCTTGGCCTCGGCCGGTAACCCGCGTACCCCGTCGGCCGGGTCGTGCTCGGCGCCCAGACGGGCACACACGTAGTCGTGCTGTTCGTGGAACTCCGCGGACCGGAACTCCCTGAGCAGATCGACCAGCACCGATATGTGGTTGGCGTGCTTCGCGGTACGGGCCTGCCGTGCACTGAACACGATGGAGGTCACCACTGCGACGACCGCGATGGCCGTGGTCACGGTGTTGAAGACGACAGAACTGTCCATCCGGTCACCGTACGGAGCATTCACCGCAGGCGCAGGAACATACGAACCGCCCCTCGGTCCCGGGACCGAGGGGCGGTCGTGTGCATGCGGCGGACGGTTACGGACGCAGCGTCATCTCACGCTGCACGTCCCGCTTGTCGAGCTTGGCGTCGAACTTCGCCAGCGGCTTGGCCGCCTGCGGGTCGTCCTGCACCGCGCTGGAGGCGACACCGGCCCAGTCGAGGATGCGGGCGGTGGCCAGGGCCTTCTGTTCGGGCACGAGGCCCGCGACGTTGGCGCCGTGGTTCATGCCGGGGGCGGTCATGACGTAGGAGTCCTTCGCGCCCTTGCCGACGCGGAAGGGTTCCGCGCCCCACGGGTCGTTCTGGCCGTAGACGAACAGCATCTGGCGGGCGTGGTGCCGGACCCAGGTGTCCACGTCGCGCATCGCCGACGGCTGGAACTTCATGGGGATGTCCCGGGGGACGAAGTTGCGCGGCGGCTGGTAGCCGTAGCGGATGTACCGCTTCTCGACGTGCGGGAAGTGGATGGTCGGCGCGCCGAGCTGGGTGCCGGCCTGGTAGTAGTACGGCGTGTAGGTCGTCAGGCCCTGGTCGGCGTAGGCGGAGAAGCCGGAGATCGTGTCGACGGAGTCCCAGATGGCCTCGTCGGTGGCGTTCTTGGCGTCGGCCGGGATCTGGTCGCAGTCGGACAGCAGGCTGTACTGCCAGTAGCCCCACACGTAGTCGAGGACGGTCGCCTCATAGGCCTTGTCCAGGCTGCCGATGGTGGTGAACGTCAGACCGTTCTCCTCGGCGTAGGCCGCGTACTTCTTCTCCAGCGGCTCGCGACGCACCAGCGCCTCGCGCTGCACGCCGTTCAGACGGTCGCGGCACTCCTCGGTGCCGACGCGGGCGAAGAAGCGGTCGTAGGCCGAGTCCTCCTTGTTCACCACGTCGTTGGGGGCGACGTAGGCGACGACGCCGTCCATGTCCCGCGGGTAGAAGCGCTCGTAGTAGGTGGCGGTCATGCCGCCCTTCGAACCGCCGGTGGAGATCCAGTTCTTGGAGTAGATGCCCTTCAGGGCCTTGAAGACGCGGTGCTGGTCGCTGGCGGCCTGCCAGATGTCCAGCTTGGACCAGTCGGCCGGGGCGGGCCGAGACGGGGTGAAGAAGCGGTACTCCAGGGAGACCTGGTTGCCGTCCACGATCTGCGTGGGCTCGCTGCGGCGGGGCGTCGTGGAGACGTTGTAGCCGCTGGTGAAGAACACCGTCGGGCGCGAGACGTCCTTGTGCAGCACGGTGATGCGCTGCTGGAACGTGCCCTTGGAGGGCTTGTGGTGGTCGACCGGCTGCGTGTAGTTCAGGACGAAGAAGCGGTAGCCGGTGTACGGCTTCTCCTCGACCAGGCTCATGCCCGGTATGGAGAGCAGCCTCTCCTTGATGTCGGTGGTGCCGGCGGCGTCGGCGGCGGTGGCCGCTCCCGCCGTGCCCAGTGTGCCTATGAGCACCGTGAGCGCCAGCAGCCATCTGAGCGCCTTGCGCATGCGCACTCCCCTGTGAGACAGATGTGCGCCGGAAGCTAGCGGACCAACTCACCGGAGCACCAGGGGACATAGGGAAAACCCTCTACGCGCGGGGGGCGTGTCGCCGGGCGCGGGACGTCAGCAGAGGATCCAGCCGGAGCTGAACTTCCCTCTGCCGACCTGTCCCTTGAGCCAGACGCAGCGGCGCCCGGCGTGCACGGTCACCGGACCCGCGTGGTGGGCGTACCTGCCCTCGTCGACGACGGGACGGTTGCCCCGCGCCTGCACGCTCACCGACATCTTGCGCGGCGCGCCGGGCTTCTTGGGGCGGGTGACGGCACACACGTAGCCGCCGCGCTTGTAGACGAGCACGGTCCCGGTGGAGAACGGCAGGGTGCGGACCTTGCGCCCGGGGCAGAGCGCGGTGGCGGCCTGTGCGTCACCCGGCGCCGCGACGGCGAGCAGTCCGGACGCGGTCAGCACGGCCAGCCCGAGCGCGAGCCGCCGGCGTATCGCTCCACTGTGCACTGTCGTCCTCCCGTACCGCGTCGTCCGCGACCATCGGCGTACGCCTGTACGGACGCATGACGTATGTCGGACGGTTGCACGAGCGTTACGAAAACGCGGCCCGGCGGCGCCGTCAGCGGGACGCGCCGACCGGCTCCTCCGGCTCGGGGGCGCCGATGAACGTCCGCCACAGCTCCGCGTACCGGCCGTCGCGCGCGAGGAGCTCCTCGTGCGTGCCGTCCTCGGCGACCCGGCCGTGGTCCATGACGACGACCCGGTCGGCGCGGGCGGCGGTGGTGAGGCGGTGGGCGACGACGAGGGTGGTGCGGCGGCCCGCGAGCCGGTCGGTGGCCTGGTTGACCTGGGCCTCGGTGGCCAGGTCCAAGGCGGCCGTGGCCTCGTCGAGCAGCAGCACGTCCGGGTCGACCAGTTCGGCGCGGGCCAGCGCGATCAGCTGGCGCTGCCCGGCGGAGAGGTTGCGCCCGCGCTCGGCGACCTCGTGGAGGTAGCCGCCCTCCAGCGTGGCGATCATGTCGTGCGCGCCGACCGCCCGGGCCGCCGCCTCGACCTCGGCGTCGGTGGCGTCGGGGCGGCCGTAGGCGATGGCGTCGCGGACGGTGCCCTGGAAGAGGTACGCCTCCTGCGGGACGACCCCCAGTCGGTGCCGGTACGAGGTGAGGTCGAGGTCCCGCAGGTCGGTGCCGTCGACGGTGACCCGGCCGCCGGTGGGGTCGTAGAAGCGGGCCACGAGCTTGACGAGGGTCGACTTGCCCGCGCCGGTCTCGCCGACGAAGGCGACGGTCTGCCCGGCGGGGATGCGCAGGTCGACCCCGCCCAGAGCCTCTTCGTCGTCGCCGTAGGCGAAGCGCACGTCCTCGAAGGCGATCTCGCCCCGCAGGGACAGGACCTCCATGGGCTCGTCGGCGGACTTCGTCGACGTCGGCTCCTGGAGCAGCTCCTGGATGCGGCCCAGCGACACGGTCGCCTGCTGGTAGCCGTCGAAGACCTGGGAGAGCTGCTGCACGGGCGCGAAGAACAGGTCGATGTAGAGCAGGTACGCCACCAGCGAGCCGATGGCGAGGGTTCCGTCGTCGACCCGGGCCCCGCCCACGATCAGCACGGCCGCCGCGGCCACCGACGACAGGAACTGCACGAACGGGAAGTACACCGAGATCAGCCACTGGCCCCGGATACGGGCCTCGCGGTAGCTGTGGCTGCGCTCGGCGAACCGCCGCCCGCCGTCCCGCTCGCGCCGGAAGGCCTGCACGATCCGCAGCCCGGACACCGACTCCTGGAGGTCGGCGTTGACCGCCGACACCCGCTCGCGGGCCAGCTCGTAGGCCTTCACGCTCGCCCGGCGGAAGAAGAACGTGGCGATGATCAGCGGCGGCAGCGTCGCGAAGACGACCAGCGCCAGCTCCACGTCGATCACCAGCAGCGCGACCATGATCCCGAAGAAGGTGACGACCGAGACGAAGGCCGTGACCAGGCCCGTCTGGAGGAACGTCGACAGCGCGTCCACGTCGGTCGTCATCCGGGTCATGATCCGCCCGGTCAGTTCCCGCTCGTAGTAGTCGAGCCCGAGGCGCTGGAGCTGGGAGAAGATCTTCAGCCGCAGCGAGTACAGGACCCGCTCGCCGGTGCGCCCGGTCATCCGGGTCTCGCCGATCTGGGCCGCCCACTGCACGGCCACCGTCAGCAGCCCCAGCAGGGCCGCCGCCCACACGGCGCCGAGCGCGGCCTGGGTGACGCCCGAGTCGATGCCGTGCCGGATCAGCACGGGCAGCAGCAGGCCCATGCCCGCGTCGGCGGCGACCAGGGCGAGGCTGACCAGCAGCGGCAGTCCGAAGCCGCGCAGCAGCCGGCGCAGGCCGTAGGACTCCTCCGGCCGGACGGCCTTCGCCTCGTCGACGTCCGGTACATCGGTGGCCGGGGGCAGTGCCTCGACCTGGGCGAGCAGCTCGGGGGTGGCGGGGCTCTCGGCGAGGGCCAGGTCCTTGCGCTCGCGGTCGCCGGTCCACAGCCGCGGGGTGACCCCGCGCTCGGCGTCGAACTCGGCGTCGAGCTCGTCCCGTACGGAGGTGTCCTCCTCGGGGCAGGCCGGCTGGGTGTGGCCCGGGGAGACCGCGCCCAACTCGTCCGGGTCGGTGAGCAGGCGCCGGTACAGGGCGGAGCGCCGCTGGAGCTCGTCGTGGGTGCCGAGGTCGGCGAGGCGGCCGCCGTCCAGCACGGCGATGCGGTCGGCGAGGTTCAGGGTGGAGCGGCGGTGGGCGATCAGCAGGGTCGTACGGCCCTCCATGACGCCCTTCAGGGCCTCGTGGATCTCGTGCTCGACCTTCGCGTCCACAGCGGAGGTGGCGTCGTCCAGGACCAGCAGGCGCGGGTCGCTGAGGATGGCGCGGGCGAGGGCGACGCGCTGGCGCTGACCGCCGGAGAGGGTGAGGCCGTGCTCGCCGACGGTGGTGTCGTAGCCCTCGGGCAGCTCGGCGATGAAACGGTCCGCCTGGGCGGCGCGGGCGGCCTTCTCGATCTCCTCCTGGGTGGCGTCCGGGCGGCCGTAGGCGATGTTGTTGCGGACCGTGTCGGAGAAGAGGAAGGAGTCCTCGGGGACGAGGCCGATCGCGGCGCGCAGCGACTGCGTCGTCAGCTCGCGCACATCGTGCCCGCCGACCAGGACGGCCCCGCGGGTGACGTCGTAGAAGCGCGGCAGCAGGAGGGAGACCGTGGACTTGCCGGAGCCGGAGGAGCCGACCACGGCGAGGGTCTCGCCCGGGCGGATCTCGAAGCTCAGCCCGTCGAGGACAGGGCGGTCGGCGTCGTAGCCGAAGGAGACGTCGTCGAACTCGACCGTGGCCGGGGCGTCGGCGGGCAGGTCCTTGTGGCCGTCCTCGATCGACGGCTCGGTGTCGATCAGCTCCAGGACGCGCTCGGTGCCGGCGCGGGCCTGCTGGCCGACGGTGAGCACCACCGCGAGCATGCGGACCGGGCCGACCAGCTGGGCGAGGTAGGTGGAGAAGGCGACGAACGTGCCGAGCGTGATGTGGCCGCGCACCGCCAGCCAGCCGCCGACCGCGAGCATCGCGACCTGGCCGAGGGCGGGGACGGCCTGCAGGGCCGGGGTGTAGACCGAGTTCAGCCGGATGGTGCGCAGGCGGCCCGCGTACAGCCGGCGGCCGACCTCCCGGAGCTTGCCGGTCTCCTGCTCCTCCTGCCCGAAGCCCTTCACCACGCGTACGCCGCTGACGGCGCCGTCGACCACGCCCGCGACCGCGGCGGCCTGGGCCTGGGCGTACCAGGTGGAGGGGTGCAGCCGGGTGCGGCTGCGCCTGGCGATCCACCAGAGGGCGGGGGCGACGGCCAGGGCGACCAGGGTGAGCGGCACGGACAGCCACGCCATGATCACCAGGGAGATCAGGAAGAGCATGAAGTTCCCGATGGTCATCGGGAGCATGAAGAGCAGGCCCTGGATCAGCTGGAGGTCGCTGGTGGCGCGGCCGACGACCTGGCCGGTGGACAGCTCGTCCTGGCGACGGCCGTCGAGCCGGGTGATCGTGTCGTACATCTCGGTCCGCAGGTCGTGCTGGACGTCGAGGGCGAGACGGCCGCCGTAGTAGCGGCGGATGTAGGTGAGGACGTAGACGACCAGGGCGGCGACCACGAGGAGGCCGGCCCAGGTGGTCATGTCCCTGCTGTGGTCACTGATGACGTCGTCGATGATCACCTTGGTGATCAGCGGGACGAGGGCCATCACGGCCATGCCGGCCAGCGAGGATCCGAGGGCGAGCACGACGTCCTTCGGGTGGCGCCACGCATAGGCCCACAGTCGTCGTGCCCATCCCCGTTTCGGTGTCACACCGGTGCCTTCCGTCCGTCCTGAGCTGCCGGAAGGCGTCAACGCGGGACACACCCGATTTCATCCCGCGACGCCGCTTCCCCGACCAGAGGACCAGGAACCCCCGACTCACGGCCTAGGCCCGGGCTAGGCTCCCCGGCCATGATGCCCTCACTCGCCCAGGTGACACGTCGGCCGCGCTTCGCGCGGGCCGAGAGCGTGGTGGCCCTGTGCGCCGCCCTGTGCTGGCGGGTGCTCGCCTTCGCGATGTACGCGGAGGGCTACGACCTCGACCCGAGCGCGCCGCGCCAGATGTCCGGAGATGCGGAGATCGCGCACCTGGCCCTGCTCCTCGCGCTCTCGGTCGCGGTGACCTGGTCGCTGCGTCTGCCGCCCTGGCCGCCGCTGCGCACCGCGGTGGACGCACTGGGCGTCGTGCGCCTCGCCGCGGTGCTGGTGCTGTCGGCGGTGATGGCTCTGGCCCTGCTCACCGGGGTCCGCGTTCCGTTGCTGGGCTGGGAGATGTGAGCACGCCGGAAGTGGGGCCCGCGGCATGGGCGCCACCGTGGGGCGGGCCGGTGGCGTCGGGTGGGTGGCCAGGTGAAGGTCGGCCGTTCCGGTGAGTCGGCCACACGGAGAGGCACTCGCCCGTCTTGTGGTCGTTTGCCCGGATATGGAAAACATTCTTCCCCCCGCGCTCTACACCATCCTCGCCATCGTCAGGAGGCTCCTGGACGTCCTCGGCTAGGCGCCGTCAGCTCGCCGCCAGATCCTTGTGGATGACCTTGGCCACGGCCTGGATGGTGGCGATGCCGTAGTTCATCGTGCTGTTGCCGTGGGACAGCACGGTCATCACGTAGTCGTGGCCGCCGCCCTTGAATGCGCCGACGCTGTGCACCCGCCATCCGTTCGTGGAGCGCTGCAGCCAGCCGTTCTTGACGGCCACCGAGACGCCCGAGGGCACTCCGTACGGGGTGCCCCAGCGCTGGGACGAGACGACCTGGCCCATCAGCTTGACGATGTAGGCGCGGGAGTTGTCGCTGAGGACCGCGTTCTTGGCGGTGAGGAGCTTCAGCAGCTTCTGCTCGTCGGTGACGGTGATCTGCGTCAGACCCCAGTAGCCGTTCGCGCCGGGCTTGGTCTGCGTCATGCCGGCGGCCGTGAGGAAGTTCTTGATCTTCGTCATGCCGAGCTGCTTCCACAGCGTGGAGGTCGCCGCGTTGTCCGACTTGGTGATCATCGCCTTGGCGAGGGTGTTCTCGCGGTCGGTGAGGTACCGGTTCGCCTTCTTCGCGTCCCACAGCAGCGCGGCGAGGACGGTGACCTTGACGACACTGGCCGAGTCGTAGGCCGAACTCGCGCGCAGGGTGCAGGTCGTGTTGGTGCTGCGGTCGTAGAGGCCGACGGCCACCGTGCCCTTGCGGGTGGCGAGCGCGGCGGTGATGTCCTTCTTCAGCTTGGCGGCGAGCCCGGCCTTGGCGGACGTGCAGGTCACGGCCGCGGGGGCGGCGGAAGCGGGCGTGGCGGCGGCGACGAGCGGCACGAGAACGCCCGTACCCACGGCCGCCGCGAGCACTCTCGCGCGGCGGGATATCCCAGAAGTCATGCTCCCCATGACTCCCGGACGCGGGCGAATGGTTGTAGGGGTGACGAAGGCTTGTACGAGTCGTTACCGGAGGCCATCCGGCTTCCCGGGCGACGGCCGGTTTCGCCGAGCGGCACCGGGAACCGGAAGGCCCGGCCTGGCTCTTCCGCTCGTTGAACGACGGCCTGGGCGCGAGAGCACGGCACCACGGTGAAGGAGAGCGACTACAGCAACAGTACGAGGACGGCCTCCGGCAACGGCTCCGAATCCTCTTCGCAGTCCGGCCAGTCGGCCGTCTACCGCCTGGACGCGTCCGACGTCAGCCGTCCCGGCGCGACCGCACGCCGTCGAACGGCCCCGCCCCTCGGTCCGGGGCCGTTCCCGCGTCCCCGATCATGTACACCGGGTGTCCGGCGAACGGGTGAAGGGAAACGCAGCGGTGGGCTACTGCCTCGAGATGAGCACCGGCGACATGAGAACGGTGGTGCGGCTGCTCACGGCGGTGGAGCGGACCGAGCAGCAGGAGCGCACCCTCGCCCGGGTGCGCACGGAGTGCGAGCGGACCGACGCCCGCTTCCAGGAGCAGGGCATCGACCTCGACGTCTCCATCAGCCGGGCCCTCGACGAACTGATCGACGGCACCCCGAGCACCGACCTCTGCCCCGCGTACAGCTACGCCTTCTACCAGGCCGTCGCGGCGCACTTCTCCGACCCCACCGACCTCGGCGCCTGGCGCCGCCCGTCCTGGTTCCACGCCATGGACGACGAACTGGCCCGGTACGGTGTGCCGTCCGACCTCCTCCCGGGCACGTTCCTGTTCAGCGGCCCGCCGCTGCGGCTGCCCCACCCCGGCGACGCGGTGCCCTCGATCGGCACGTTGCCGGCCCGGCGCGCCGCCGACCTCGCGGACGCCTACACACGCGTACTCGACCGCCTCGACCCCGAATTCCGTGGCGCTGCCCGCCGGTTCGTCGACGCCATGCGGTTCGAGGCGCAGGAGTGGGAGAGCGCGCGGCAGCTCGGGACGAACCCCGACACGCTGCTCTTCTGGTTCCACTGACCTCTGCCGGAACTCTTGACTCCGCCTTTCCCGCCGGGATACTTGCCGTCGACAGCGCGCCAACTGCCGTGTCAGACAAGGGATTTACATAGCCGCCGTCCTGGAGGCGTCCCGCAGGCGGCGCCGTTTGTCCGAGATCCCGAACGTCGTGCGAAGTTTCGCAAGTTTCGTGACGACCACCCCACAGGAGGATCCGCACATGAGCCCACGCAAGGCCCTCGTAGCCGCCCTCACCGCTGCTCTGCTGGCCGGCCCCGGTGTCGCCCAGGCCGCCACTCCCCAGGCTCCGCCCGCCCCCGCCCGGGAACGCGCCGCGGCGGCCACCATCACCTGGTCCCTCGTCCGCGCGAGCAACCCCACGGCGGACCAGCGCTCGGCCTACGACCTCATCACCAAGGCCATGAACGCGGCCGTGGCCCGCTACAACAACCTCAGCGACCTGGGCAAGACCCTCACCGTCCGCTACGAGCCGGGCGTCCCCACCGCCGACGGCAACATCAACGGCACGATCCGCTTCGGCAGCAACCGCAGCTACATGAACGAGCGGACGGCCCTGCACGAGATCGCGCACACCATCGGCGTGGGCACCAGCTCGGGCTGGTCCCGCCTCGGCGGCAGCGGCACCTGGACCGGCGGCCAGGCCACCGCCCTCGTCCGGCAGTACGACGGCTCCGGCGCCAAGATCTCCACCGGCGGCGGCCACTTCTGGCCCTACGGCCTGAACTACGACAACGAGTGGTCGGGCACCGCCGCCGACCGCCACGTCCACATCGTCGCCGCGATGGTCCGCGACGGCCTCTAGGGTCCGGACCCGGCCCCGGGACCGGACCGCCCGGCGCTCACCCCAGGTGCGTCGGCGCGAACATCCGCAGCACGGCCGGGAGCAGGACCACCGAAGGCCCGGGCGCGGCAAGCGCCTTGGCGAGGTCCTGCTCCAGGCTCTCCGGGGTCGTCCGCACCCCGGGGACACCGAAGGACTCCGCCAGGGCCACGTAGTCCGGCCGGGTCAGTTCCGTCGCGGTCGCCTCGCCGAACGCGTCGTTCATGTATTCGCGCAGGATGCCGTAGCCGCCGTCGTCCACGATCAGCCAGGTGACGTTCAGGTCGTACTGGCGGGCCGTCGCCAGCTCGGCGATGGAGTACAGGGCCCCGCCGTCGCCGGAGACGGCGAGGACCGGGCGGGTCGGGTCGGCCACCGCCGCCCCCAGCGCCGCCGGGAAGGCGTAGCCGAGGCCGCCCGCCCCCTGGGCGGAGTGCATGTGGTTGGGACCCTTGGCGTCGAAGGCCGACCAGGCCCAGTAGGCCAGGATCGTCATGTCCCAGAAGGACGGGGAGCCCGCGGGAAGGGCCTTGCGGACGGACGCCAGCACGTCCTGTTCCAGGGTGAGTTCCTGGGCGGCGATGCGCTCGGCGACCTTCGCGAGCACCTCCCGTACGCGCTCCTCGGCTCCCGGGTCCTGCCGTTCGGACACCGTCTCCAGCAGCGCCTGCAACGCGAGGCGGGCGTCCGCGTGGATGCCCAGTGCCGGGTGGTTGGACTCCAGTTTGCCGAGGTCGGCCTCGATCTGGACGACCCGGCCGCGCGGCTTGAACGTGTGGTAGTTCGAGGAGAGTTCACCGAGGCCCGAGCCGACGACCAGGAGGACGTCGGCGTCCTCCAGGAAGTCGGTGGTGTGCCGGTCCTCGATCCAGGACTGGAGGGACAGCGGGTGTGTCCAGGGGAACGCGCCCTTGCCGCCGGGGGTGGTGACGACCGGCGCCCGGAGCCGCTCCGCCAGCTGCCTCAGCTTGCCGGAGGCGTCCGCCCGGACCACTCCCCCGCCCGCGATGATCGCCGGACGGGCCGCCTTGGACAGCAGATCGGCGGCCACGGCGGTCAGTTCGGGGCGCGGCGGCAGCTCCTCGGGGAAGGCGTCGCCGCCCGTCACGACCGGGATCGCCGTCTCGGCGAGCAGCACGTCCTGCGGGATCTCCACCCACACCGGGCCGTGCGGGGCGGTCAGCGCCGAGGTCCAGGCCGCCTCGATCGCGGAGGGGATCTGGGACTGGGTGCGGACGGTGTGGACGGACTTGACCACGCCCCGGAACGAGGCGGCCTGATCCGGGAGTTCGTGGAGGTAGCCGTGCCGGCCGCCGCCCAGGCCCGCCGTCGGGATCTGGCTGCTGATCGCCAGCACGGGCGCGGAGGCCGCCGCCGCCTCCTGGAGAGCGGCCAGGGAGGTCAGGGCTCCCGGGCCGGTCGACAGCAGCAGCGGCGCGGCCTCACCGGTGATCCGGCCGTAGGCGTCCGCCGCGAACCCGGCGTTGTTCTCCATCCGCAGGCCGATGTACCTGAGGTCCGAGCGGCGCAGCGCGTCGAACATGCCGAGGGCGTGCTGGCCGGGCAGACCGAAGACGGTCGTCGCGCCCAGCCCGGCCAGCGTCTCCACGACCAGGTCTCCGCCGGTGCGGCCGGGAGGAGGATTGAGGGCGGCCTCCGTCTGGGCGGGCGTGGGGCGGAGCACCAGGTCGTGGTCGTGAGTCACTTCGCTTCCGAGTCCTTCCGGGCCGCGGCGATCTGGCGCGACATGATCGTGGTCAGTTCGTAGGCGGTGTGGGACGCCGCCACCGACGTGATCTCCGCGTGGTCGTACGCGGGGGCCACCTCGACGACATCGGCCGACACCAGGTTGCAGGATGCCAGGCCGCGCAGGATCTCCAGCAGTTCGCGCGAGGTCATGCCGCCGGCCTCGGGGGTGCCGGTGCCGGGCGCGTGGGCCGGGTCGAGGCAGTCGATGTCGATGGAGATGTACAGCGGCCGGTCGCCGATGCGCTGGCGGAGCTGGTCGGCGACCTCGTCGGCACCGCGCCGGTAGACGTCCGCCGAGGTGACGATGCCGAAGCCCATCTTCTCGTCGTCGGTCAGGTCCTGCTTGCCGTAGAGCGGGCCGCGGGTGCCGACGTGGGACAGGGCGGAGGTGTCGAGGATGCCCTCCTCGACGGCGCGCCGGAACGGGGTGCCGTGCGTGTACTCGGCGCCGAAGTAGGTGTCCCAGGTGTCGAGGTGCGCGTCGAAGTGCAGCAGCGCGACCGGGCCGTGCTTCTTCGCGACCGAGCGCAGCAGGGGCAGCGCGATGGTGTGGTCGCCGCCGAGGGTCATCAGGCGGGCGCCGGTGCCGAGCAGGTCGTCGGCGGCGGCCTCGACGGTCTCCACGGCCTCGTTGATGTTGAACGGGTTCACGGCGATGTCGCCGCCGTCCGCGACCTGGGCGAGGGCGAACGGGGACGCGTCCTGCGCCGGGTTGTACGGGCGCAGCAGCCGGGACGCCTCACGGATCGCGTTGCCGCCGAAGCGGGCGCCCGGCCGGTACGAGACGCCGGAGTCGAACGGCACGCCCACGACCGCGACATCGGCCCGGCCCACCTCGTCCAGCCGGGGCAGCCGGGCGAAGGTCGCCGGCCCCGCGTACCGCGGAACGCGGGAGGAGTCGACGGGCCCGCGCGGAGTCTCGTTGCTGCTCATGGAGAAATGCCTTCTTTCCTACGCTTCATCGCGTATGTACTGCTTGCCCTATGACTTTACCGGGGGGCCGGGACGGGTTCGGACGTGCGTTCGGGAGACCGCCCGGTGAGCCGCTCGCGCCAGGCGGTGAGGACGGCGGCGTCGGTCTCGCCGGCGCGGGACGAGCACTGACCCTAGGTGGCCGGGCAGCGGCGGCGAAGTGTACGTTTCATCCATTCGAGTCGGTGCTGGATGGAGGGAACGCACACCATGCCGGATCCGGCGGTCCCGCCCACCCCACCCGTACCGCTGAGCGAACTGCTGGCCCGCGAGGACCTGGCGCTGCGGCAGCTCGCGGGGCCGTCCGCCGAGGGTGTCGTCATCCGCTGGGTGCACACCTCTGAGATGGCGGACCCGTATCCGTATCTGCTGGGCGGGGAACTGCTGCTCTCGGCCGGCGTGCACATCCCGGAGGCGGCGGGCTCCGCAGCCGGGTACTTCGACGACTATGTCGCCCGGATCACGGCGGCGGGCGGCGCCGCTCTCGGCTTCGGGGTGGCGCCGGTGCACGACACGGTGCCGGAGGCGCTGATCGCGGCGTGTGCGGCGCACGGTCTGCCGCTGCTGGAGGTGCCGCCCCGGACCACCTTCTCCGGCGTGGCCCGGGCCGTCTGGCAGCTGATGGCCCAGGCCCGTCTCGCCGAACTGCGCCGTGTCACCGAGGCCCAGCAGAGCCTCGCCGCCGCCGCGTCCCGCCCCGACCCGGTCCCGTCGGTGCTGCGCCGACTCGCGCAGCGACTGGGCGGATGGACGGTGCTGTACGCCCCGGAGGGGGCGGAGATCGCGCGGGCGGGGCGCGAACCCGGGGACGAGGTGCGCGGGGCGCTCACGCGGCTGGCTGACGTCGTACGGCCGGCCGGCGGCCCGGGCGAGCGTCCCGCTCCCGCCTCCGCGACCGACGCCGTCGCGGGCAGCCACCTCGCCTCCTACGCCCTCGGCGCCGGGCACGGGTTCGTGCTCGGGGTCGCCGCGCCGCAGCGGACCCCCGGTGACCACACCGTCGCCTCCGTCGCGGCCGTGCTGCTGTCGCTGCTCACCGGTGAGCAGCAGAGCGGCACCGGGGCCGCCCGCTCCTCCGCGCTGGTGCGGATGCTGCTGGGCGAGCCGCCCGAGGAGGTCGCGGCGCTGCTCGGCGACGGGCCGTGGGTCGTCGTGCGGGCCCGGCCGGAGGGGGACGGCGCCCCCGACCCCGTCGCCGCCTCCGCGCTCGGCGCCGCGCTCGGGTCCGCGCTGGTCGACCCGGCAGGGGACGTCGTACGGGTCCTGGTCCCGGCCGACCGGGCACCGGCAGCCCCGCTGCCGGGCTGGACCCTGGGCGTCAGCGCCGCCGTGGAACCGCACGACTGGCCCACCGCCGACACCCAGGCCGCCCGCGCCCTGGCCCGGGCCCGCGCCACCCGCGCCCCGCTGCTCCGGCACGGCGCACGCGCCGCCCTCGCCGACCTGGTCCCGCCCGGTGAGGCGGCGGCCCACGCCCGCGCCCTGCTCGCCCCCGTCACGGCCCGTCCCGCGCTCACCGAGACCCTGCGCACCTGGCTCTCCCTGCACGGCAGCTGGGACCGCACGGCCGTCGCCCTGTCCGTGCACCGCAACACCGTGCGCCAGCGCATCACCCGCTGTGCGGCCCTGCTCGCGACGGACCTCGACGACCCGGACGTACGGATGGAACTCTGGTTCGCGCTGCGGCACGTCTGAGTACGTGAGCGGTGTCCCGCTGAGTACGTGACGCACATCCCAGCGTGCGATACGCCAGGGACGCCCACAGTCGGCTGCCTCACAATGGATGCCATGCCGATATCCGGGACACCCAGCCGCGCCGAACTCGTCGAACACCTCGTCAGGACGCGCATCGCGGGCGACGTCGCCACCCCCCGCGAGAACAACCTCTCCCACTACCGCAAGCTGGCGAACAGCGACCGCCACTACTGGTTCGGGCTGGAACTCGGCGACCGCTGGAGCGACGAGCAGGACGTCCTCGCGGTGATGGCGGAGCGGGTCGGTGTGAACGACGACCCCGAGTACCGGTACGGCCAGGACACCATCGACCCGGAGCTGACCGTCGACGGTCTGGAGCGGCTGGCCGGGCGGCTGCGCAAGGCGGCGGACGGGCAGCAGCGCGTCCTGTTCGCCACCGGCCACCCCGGCGGCCTGCTCGACGTGCACCGCGCGACCGCGGCGGCCCTGCGCGCGGCCGGCTGCGAGATCGTCGTCATCCCGGAGGGGCTGACGACCGAGGAGGGCTACGTCATGCAGTTCGCGGACGTGGCGGTGCTGGAGCACGGCGCCACCCTGTGGCACACCCACTCGGGCGAACCGATGAAGGCGATCCTGAAGGGCCTGGAGCGCGAGGGCCGCCCGCTGCCCGACCTGGTCGTCGCCGACCACGGCTGGGCGGGCTACGCGGGCCAGCACGGCGTGGACTCCGTCGGCTACGCGGACTGCAACGACCCGGCCCTCTTCATCGCCGAGGCCGAGGGCACCGTGCAGGTGACGGTGCCCCTCGACGACCACGTGATCAGCCCCCGCCACTACGACCCGATGACGGCGTACCTGCTGTCGGAGGCGGGTCTCAGCTAGCGCCCGGTTCACGCGGGACGCGGACCACGCCCTCCTGGATCACGGTGATGGCGAGCCGCCCGTCCTGCGTGTGGATGCGGGCCTGTCCCAGTCCCCGGCCGCCGTACGCGGACGGGGACTCCTGGTCGTACAGCAGCCACTCGTCGGCGCGGAACGGCCGGTGGAACCACATCGCGTGGTCGAGCGAGGCCCCCACGACGTCCCCGACGGCCCAGCCGCCGCGCCCGTGCGCGAGCAGCACGGAGTCGAGCAGCGTCATGTCGGAGACGTAGGTGGCGAGGACGACGTGCAGCAGGGGGTCGTCGGCGAGCTTGCCGTTGGTCCGGAACCACACCTGCGAGTGCGGCTCGCGCGGCTCGCCGAACTTCCCGTACGGCGGTTCGTCGACGTAGCGCAGGTCGACGGCGGCGCGGGCCTCGATGAACTTCTCCACCACGGCCGGGTCGAGATGCGCGTACCCGCGCAGCCGCTCCGCGCCGGTCGGGAGGCTCTCGGGGTCGGGCGAGGCGGGCATCGGCTCCTGGTGATCCAGTCCGTCCTCGTACGTCTGGAAGGACGCCGAGAGGTGGAAGATCGGCTTGCCGTGCTGGACGGCGACCACCCGGCGGGTGGTGAAGGAGCGGCCGTCGCGGATCCGGTCGACGGTGTAGACGATGGGCGCGCCGGGGTCGCCGGGGCGCAGGAAGTACGCGTGCAGCGAGTGCGCGGGCCGGTCCTCGGGGACCGTGCGTCCGGCGGCGACGAGTGCCTGGGCCGCGACCTGCCCGCCGAAGACCCGGGGGACGACGGCGGACCGGGAGCGGCCGCGGAAGATGTCCTCCTCGATCTGCTCGAGGTCGAGCAGATCGAGGAGGTCCTGTAGTGCCTGGCTCATGGGGTAGTTGTACCGGCCAGTGATCGCGTCTCGGTGTCGGGGGCCTTACAGGCCCATGTCCTTGGCGATGATCGACTTCATGATCTCGCTGGTGCCGCCGTAGATGCGGTTGACGCGGTTGTCCGCGTACAGGCGGGCGATCGGGTACTCGTTCATGTAGCCGTAGCCGCCGTGCAGCTGGAGGCAGCGGTCGATGACGCGGTGGGCGACCTCGGTGCAGAACAGCTTCGCGGAGGCGGCCTCGGCGGGGGTGAGCTCGCCGGCGTCCAGGGCCTCGGTCGCGCGGTCGGCGACGGCCTCGGCGGCGTCCACCTCGGCCTGGCAGGCGGCCAGCTCGAACTTGGTGTTCTGGAAGTGCGCGACGGGCTTGCCGAAGACGGTGCGCTCCTGCACGTACTGCTTGGCGAACCGGACGGCGGCCTTGGCCTGGGCGTAGGCGCCGAAGGCGATGCCCCAGCGCTCGGAGGCCAGGTTGTGGCCGAGGTAGTAGAAGCCCTTGTTCTCCTCGCCGAGGAGGTCCTCGACGGGCACCTTGACGTCGACGAAGGCCAGCTCGGCGGTGTCGGAGGTCTTCAGGCCGAGCTTGTCGAGCTTGCGGCCGACGGAGTAGCCCTCGGACTTGGTGTCGACGGCGAAGAGGGAGATGCCGTGGCGGCGGTCCTCGGCGGTCGGGGCGGAGGTGCGGGCGCAGACGATCACACGGTCGGCGTGCACGCCGCCGGTGATGAAGGTCTTGGCGCCGTTGAGGACGTAGTGCGTGCCGTCCTCGGAGAGCTTGGCGGTGGACTTCATGCCCGCGAGGTCGGAACCGGTGCCCGGCTCCGTCATCGCGATGGCCCACATCTCCTCGCCGGAGACGAACTTCGGCAGGAACCGCTTCTTCTGCTCGTCGGTGGCGAGCATCTTGATGTAGGGCAGGGCGAGCAGCACGTGCACACCGGAGCCGCCGAACTGGACACCGGCGCGAGCGGTCTCCTCGTACATCACGGCCTCGAACTTGTGGCTCTCCAGGCCCGCGCCGCCGAACTCCTCGGGCACGTTGATGCCGAAGATGCCCAGCTCACCGAGCTTGTAGTAGAAGTCGCGGGGCGCCTGGCCCGCCGCGAACCACTCGTCGTACACCGGTACGACCTCGGCCTCGATGAAGGCGCGGATGGTCTCCCGGAACGCCTCGTGATCCTCGTTGAACACCGTACGGCGCACGACCGCCACCTCCACGACTTCGCATGTCTAAGCGCTTGCTCAGCCCAAGATACCGGCGAGTATCAACGACCGTCCAGGGTGGGGGCGGGGTAACGCTCGTCACGCCTACCACGCCGGTGGGGCACCGAGGGTCCGCGTGTCAGCTCTCCGCCGCCGCGAACGCCCCCCGGGCCATCCGGTGCAGCAGCTCCGCCATGGCCCCCCGCCCGGGCAACGACCCCGCCCTCCCCAGATGCGGCGTCGAGTTCAACAAGCCGAACACCGAGTGCACAGCGGAGCGGGCCGCGGGCTCACCGAGCCCCGGGTACACCTCCCGCACCACCCCGACCCACAACTCCACGTACTGCCGCTGCAACTGCCGCACCATCTTCCGGTCGGTGTCCCGGAGGCGGTCCAGCTCACGGTCGTGCAGGGTGATCAGGGGCCGGTCGTCGAGCGCGAAGTCGATGTGCCCCTCGATCAGCGAGTCGAGCACCCGCTCCGCCCCGCTCCCGTCCGCCTCCGCCAGCCTCCGCTTCGCCCCGGTCAGCAACTGCCCGCTGATCCCCACCAGCAGTTCCGCGAGCATCGCGTCCTTGCCCGCGAAGTGCCGGTACAGCCCGGGCCCGCTGATCCCGACCGCGGCACCTATCTCGTCGACTCCGACCCCGTGGAAGCCCCGCTCGGCGAACAGCCGCGCGGCCTCCTTGAGGATCTGCTCACGGCGGGTGGGGGCGTCGGTTCTGGTGGCCATGAAAACAATTCTAGACAGGGAGGTTAGCGGTCGTTAACCTGAAGGAAATGCGTTAACGCTCATTAACAAGGTGAGGGGACCCGCAGGATGCACGAGGCACCGGAGCTCACGAGCGCGGCAGACCCCGCGTCGGAGGCCTTTCGGGCCAACGAGGAGGGGCACCACGCCCTCGTCGAGGAGCTGCGCACCAAGCTCGCCTCCGCCGCACAGGGCGGCGGCGAGAGGGCCCGCGCCCGCCACACGGCGCGCGGCAAGCTGCTCCCCCGCGACCGCGTGGACACTCTCCTCGACCCGGGCTCGCCGTTCCTGGAGCTGGCCCCGCTCGCGGCCGACGGGATGTACGAGGACCAGGCCCCGGCGGCCGGAGTCATCGCCGGCATCGGCCGGGTCAGCGGCCGCGAGACGGTGGTCATCGCCAACGACGCCACGGTCAAGGGCGGCACGTACTATCCGATGACGGTCAAGAAGCACCTCCGCGCCCAGGAGGTGGCCCTCGACAACCGCCTCCCCTGTGTCTACCTGGTGGACTCCGGCGGCGCCTTCCTCCCCATGCAGGACGAGGTCTTCCCGGACCGCGACCACTTCGGCCGCATCTTCTACAACCAGGCCCGCATGTCCGGCGCCGGCATCCCCCAGATCGCCGCCGTCCTCGGCTCCTGCACGGCCGGCGGGGCGTACGTCCCGGCGATGAGCGACGAGGCGGTGATCGTCCGCAACCAGGGCACCATCTTCCTGGGCGGCCCGCCCCTGGTGAAGGCGGCCACCGGCGAGGTCGTCACGGCGGAGGAGCTCGGCGGCGGCGAGGTCCACTCCCGTGTCTCGGGCGTCACGGACCACCTCGCGGAGAACGACGCGCACGCGCTCCGCATCGTCCGCACCATCGTCTCCACCCTCCCCGCGCGCGGGGCGCTCCCCTGGGAGGTCACGGAGGCGACGGAGCCCAAGGTCGACCCGCACAGCCTCTACGGCGCGGTCCCGGTCGACTCCCGCACCCCCTATGACGTACGCGAGATCATCGCCCGGGTCGTCGACGGCTCCCGCTTCGCCGAGTTCAAGTCCGAGTTCGGCCAGACCCTGGTCACGGGCTTCGCCCGGATCCACGGTCACCCTGTGGGCATCGTCGCCAACAACGGCATCCTGTTCTCCGAGTCCGCCCAGAAGGGCGCCCACTTCATCGAGCTGTGCGACCAGCGCGGCATCCCGCTGGTGTTCCTCCAGAACATCTCGGGCTTCATGGTCGGCAAGGACTACGAGGCGGGCGGCATCGCCAAGCACGGCGCCAAGATGGTCACTGCGGTGGCCTGCACCCGCGTACCGAAACTCACGGTCGTGGTCGGCGGCTCGTACGGCGCGGGCAACTACTCCATGTGCGGCAGGGCGTACTCCCCCCGCTTCCTGTGGATGTGGCCGAACGCCAAGATCTCGGTCATGGGCGGCGAGCAGGCCGCCTCGGTCCTCGCGACCGTCAAGCGGGACCAGCTGGAAGGGCGCGGCGAGTCCTGGCCGGCCGAGGACGAGGACGCCTTCAAGGCCCCGATCCGCGCCCAGTACGAGCGCCAGGGCAACGCCTACTACGCGTCGGCCCGCCTCTGGGACGACGGTGTGATCGACCCGCTGGACACCCGTCAGGTCCTGGGCCTGGCCCTGACCGCGTGCGCCAACGCGCCCCTGGGTGACCCCCAGTTCGGCGTCTTCCGGATGTGAGGGGACGGACGACGATGTTCGAGACAGTACTGGTGGCCAACCGCGGCGAGATCGCCGTACGGGTGATCCGTACGCTGCGGTCGATGGGCGTTCGCTCGGTGGCCGTCTTCTCCGACGCGGACGCCGACGCCCGGCACGTCCGCGAGGCGGACTCGGCGGTGCGGATCGGCCCGGCCCCGGCGGCCGAGAGCTACCTCTCGGTGGAGCGCCTCCTGGACGCCGCCGCCCGCACGGGCGCCCAGGCCGTCCACCCCGGCTACGGCTTCCTCGCCGAGAACGCCGCGTTCGCGCGCGCCTGCGCCGAGGCCGGCCTGGTCTTCATCGGCCCTCCGGCGGACGCGATCGCGCTGATGGGCGACAAGATCCGCGCCAAGGAGACGGTCCAGAAGGCCGGGGTGCCGGTCGTGCCCGGCGGGCGTGACCCGGACCTGGCGGAGGCGGCCCGCGAGCTGGGCGCGCCCGTGCTGCTCAAGCCCAGCGCGGGCGGCGGCGGCAAGGGCATGCGCCTGGTGCGGGACCTGACCCGACTGGAGGAAGAGATCGCGTCGGCCCGCCGCGAGGCCCGCGCCTCCTTCGGCGACGACACGCTCCTGGTGGAGCGCTGGATCGACCGCCCCCGCCACATCGAGATCCAGGTCCTGGCGGACGGCCACGGGAACGTGGTCCACCTCGGCGAGCGCGAGTGCTCCCTCCAGCGCCGTCACCAGAAGATCATCGAGGAGGCGCCGAGCGTGCTCCTCGACGAGGAGACGCGCTCCGCGATGGGCGAGGCGGCGGTCCAGGCGGCCCGCTCGTGCGGCTACCGGGGCGCGGGCACGGTGGAGTTCATCGTCCCCGGCAACGACCCGTCGTCGTACTACTTCATGGAGATGAACACCCGCCTCCAGGTGGAGCACCCGGTCACGGAGCTGATCACGGGCCTGGACCTGGTCGAGTGGCAGCTGCGGGTCGCGGCCGGGGAGCCCCTCGGCTTCGCCCAGGAGGACGTACGGCTGACCGGTCACGCCGTGGAGGCCCGCATCTGCGCCGAGGACCCGGCCCGCGGCTTCCTCCCCTCCGGCGGCACGGTGCTGAGACTGCGCGAACCGCAGGGCGACGGCGTCCGCACCGACTCGGGCCTCACCGAGGGCACGGAGGTCGGCAGCCTCTACGACCCGATGCTCTCCAAGGTCATCGCCTACGGCCCCGACCGCGCGACCGCCCTGCGCAAGCTCCGGGCGGCCCTGGCGGCGACGGTCACGCTCGGCGTGCAGACGAACGCCGGTTTCCTGCGCCGTCTCCTCGCCCACCCGGCGGTCGTCTCCGGCGACATGGACACGGGCCTGGTCGAGCGCGAGGTGGAGGACCTGGTCCCCACGGACGTACCGGAGGAGGTGTACGAGGCGGCGGCGGCCGTACGGGTGGAAGCCCTGCGGCCGGAACCTGGCGGCTGGACGGACCCCTTCTCGGTGCCGAGCGGCTGGCGTCTGGGCGGCGTACCGAAGCAGCCGGTCTTCCCCCTGCGGGTGCAGGAGCCCCTGGAGTACACCCCGCGCGGCACGGCCACGGTCACCGGCGACCGGGTCTCCGTCACGCTGGACGGCGTACGCCACACGTTCCACCGCGCCGCCGACTGGCTCGGCCGCGACGGCGACGCCTGGCATGTGCGCGACCACGACCCGGTCGCCGCGTCCCTCACCCGCGCCGCCCACGGGGGCGCCGACTCGCTGACCGCGCCGATGCCCGGCACGGTGACGGTGGTGAAGGTCGCCGTCGGCGACGAGGTGAGCGCCGGTCAGAGCCTGCTGGTGGTGGAGGCGATGAAGATGGAGCACGTCATCTCCGCGCCGCACGCCGGAAAGGTCACCGAGCTGGACGTGGCACCGGGCACCACGGTCGCCATGGACCAGGTGCTGGCGGTCATCGCACCGCACGAGGAGGCGGCGGAATGACAGTCCCAGGGCTCCCGATGGCCGTCCCGAGCAGGGATCTGCCGACCCGTGTCCGCATCCACGAGGTCGGTGCGCGCGACGGCCTGCAGAACGAGAAGGCGACGGTTCCCACGGAGGTCAAAGCGGAGTTCATCCGCCGCCTGGCCGACGCGGGCCTGACGACGATCGAGGCGACGAGCTTCGTCCACCCCAAGTGGGTCCCCCAACTGGCGGACGCGGAAGCGCTGTTCCCGATGGTCGGGGATCTCCCGGTGTCGCTGCCCGTCCTCGTCCCCAACGAGCGCGGCCTGGACCGCGCCCTTGCGCTGGGCGCCCGGCGGGTCGCGGTCTTCGCCAGCGCGACGGAGTCCTTCGCCAAGGCCAACCTCAACCGCACGGTGGACGAGGCGCTGGCGATGTTCGAGCCGGTGGTGAGCCGCGCGAAGTCCGAGGACGTCCATGTCCGCGGCTACCTCTCCATGTGCTTCGGCGACCCGTGGGAAGGCGCGGTCCCGATCCCCCAGGTGGTGAAGGTCTGCACGTCCCTCCTGGACATGGGCTGCGACGAGCTGAGCCTGGGCGACACGATCGGAGTGGCGACCCCGGGCCATGTGGTCGCACTCCTCGCGGCCCTGGACGAGGCGGGAGTCCCGGTGTCGGCCCTCGGCGTGCACTTCCACGACACCTACGGCCAGGCCCTCGCCAACACACTCGCGGCACTCCAGCAGGGCGTGACGACCGTCGACGCCTCGGCGGGCGGCCTGGGCGGCTGCCCGTACGCGAAGTCGGCGACGGGCAACCTCGCCACCGAAGACCTCGTGTGGATGCTGCGGGGCCTCGGCATCGACACCGGAATCGACCTCGGCCGCCTCGTCGCCACGAGCGCGTGGATGGCCACCCACCTGGGCCGACCCAGCCCGTCCCGCACCGTCCGAGCCCTGTCCCACGAGGACACCGAGGAGCACTGATCACCATGGACTACCGTCTCTCCCCCGAGCTGGAGGAACTCCGCCGCACGGTCGAGGAGTTCGCGCACGAGGTGGTGGCGCCGAAGATCGGCGACTTCTACGAGCGGCACGAGTTCCCGTACGAGATCGTCCGGGAGATGGGCCGCATGGGCCTGTTCGGCCTGCCGTTCCCCGAGGAGTACGGCGGTATGGGCGGCGACTACCTGGCCCTCGGCGTGGCCCTGGAGGAGCTGGCGCGGGTCGACTCCTCGGTGGCGATCACCCTGGAGGCCGGCGTCTCCCTCGGCGCGA
Source organism: Streptomyces luteogriseus (assembly GCF_014205055.1). Taxonomy (NCBI): domain Bacteria; kingdom Bacillati; phylum Actinomycetota; class Actinomycetes; order Kitasatosporales; family Streptomycetaceae; genus Streptomyces; species Streptomyces luteogriseus. The sequence continues at coordinate 5,533,694 of NZ_JACHMS010000001.1, read as the reverse complement.
TGCCGATCCACCTCTACGGCACCGAGGCCCAGAAGCGGGAGTGGCTCCCCCGCCTCTGCTCGGGCGACGTCCTCGGCGCGTTCGGGCTGACGGAGCCGGACGGCGGCAGCGACGCGGGCGCGACCCGCACGACGGCCCGGCTGGACGAGTCGACGAACGAATGGGTCATCAACGGCACGAAGTGCTTCATCACCAACTCGGGCACGGACATCACGGGCCTGGTGACGGTCACGGCGGTCACGGGCCGCAAGCCCGACGGCAGGCCGCAGATCTCCTCGATCATCGTCCCGTCGGGCACCGCCGGCTTCACGGTCGCGGCCCCCTACTCCAAGGTCGGCTGGAACGCCTCGGACACCCGGGAGTTGTCCTTCACGGACGTCCGCGTCCCGGCGGAGAACCTCCTGGGTGAAGAGGGCCGCGGTTACGCCCAGTTCCTGCGCATCCTCGACGAGGGCCGCATCGCGATCGCGGCGCTGGCGACGGGCCTGGCGCAGGGCTGCGTCGACGAGTCGGTCAAGTACGCCAAGGAGCGCCACGCCTTCGGCAGGCCGATCGCGGCGAACCAGGCCATCCAGTTCAAGATCGCGGACATGGAGATGAAGGCCCACACGTCCCGCCTCGCCTGGCGCGACGCGGCGGCCCGCCTGGTCTCCGGCGCCCCCTTCAAGAAGGAAGCGGCCCTGGCGAAACTCCATTCCTCCACGGTCGCGGTGGACAACGCCCGAGAGGCCACCCAGATCCACGGCGGCTACGGCTTCATGAACGAGTACCCGGTCGCCCGCATGTGGCGCGACTCCAAGATCCTCGAAATCGGAGAGGGCACGAGCGAGGTCCAGCGGATGCTGATCGCGCGGGAGTTGGGGCTGGTGGGCTGAGCGACGGACCAGGGCCGAAGGTGGCCTGCCGAACGGGCGCAGTGACTCGGATCACTGCGCCCGTTCGCATCTCCACCCCCACCCCCGGGCACACACCCGAACACCCCCCTGGACACAAAACGAGGTTAGGCTAACCTAAGCTTGATCCAGTCAAGCGGCTGTCAGCCGTGCCCGCAGTGGTTCCGTACGCACGAAAGCAGATCTCGTCATGTCGAACGCCAGAACCGCCCGTTACTCCCGCCGCGGCCTGCTCGCCGCCGGTGGTGCTCTCGGGCTCGGCGCCCTCGTGACCGCGTGTGGCAGTGAGGACTCCAGGGACGGAGGCTCGGACGCGAAGGGTGCCGCCAAGTCCGGCCCCTGGTCCTTCAAGGACGACCGCGGCAAGACCGTGAACCTGGACCACGCCCCCACGAAGATCGTCGCCTTCACCGGTGTCGCCGCCGCGCTGTACGACTACGGCATCGAGGTCAAGGGCGTCTTCGGCCCGACCAAGACCAAGGACGGCAAGGCCGACGTCCAGGCCGGCGACATGGACGTCAGCAAGCTGACCGTCTTCGGCAACAGGTTCGACCAGTTCAACGTCGAGCAGTACGCGGCGTTCCAGCCGGAGGTGTTGATCACCACCACCTTCGACGCCGCCGGCAGCCTCTGGTACGTCCCGCTGGCCTCCAAGGACAAGATCGCCAAGCTGGCCCCGAGCGTGGCCATCTCGGTCTTCGACCGTCAGATGCCGAAGCCGCTGCAGCGCATGGCCGAGCTCGCGGGGTCCCTCGGCGCCGACCTCAAGGCCGCGAAGGTCGTCGAGGCGAAGAAGCGCTTCGAGGCCGCCTCCGAGCGGCTGCGCAAGGCTGCCAAGTCCCGCCCCGAGATCAAGGTGCTGGCCGGTTCCGCCTCGGACGCCATCTTCTACGTCTCCGGCTCCGACTTCTCCATCGACCTGGAGTACTTCAAGGCTCTCGGCGTGAACCTCGTCGAGCCCCCGGCGAAGGCCAAGGAGGCCAACGGCGGCTGGTTCGAGAACCTCAGCTGGGAGAACGTCGACAAGTACCCGGCGGACATCATCATGATGGACGACCGCGCCTCGACCATCCAGCCGGCCGACATCACCGAGGCGACCTGGAAGAAGCTGCCCGCGGTCAAGGCCGGTCAGGTCATCTCCCGTTCGCCCGAGCCGATCCTGTCGTACGACAAGTGCACGCCTCTGGTGGAGAACCTCGCGAAGGCCATCGAGTCGGCCAAGAAGGTCGCCTGACCCCCTCCCCCTTCCTGACGTCCAGGAGCCGCACGTGACCACCGCCGTAGCCGCCCCGTTCCGTTTCTTCTCCCTCCAGGTCGTGCGGACGAGGCGGCTCGGGCCGTCTCTGGTCCGGGTCACCTTCGGGGGACCCGATCTGCACGCCTTCCATTCCGGCGGGCGGGACCAGTCCCTGTCGCTTTTCCTGCCGCACCCCGGGCAGCCCGAGCCGGCCGTCCCGCTCGAACTGGGGGACGGCTGGTGGCAGGGCTGGCGTGAACTCCCGGACGACGTACGGGCCGTGATGCGGTCGTACACCCTGCGCGCCCTGCGCCGCGACCCGGACGAGATCGACATCGACTTCGCCCTGCACGGCGTCGAGCCGGGCGCCACGGTCCAGGCCGGCCCCGCCTCCCGCTGGGCCGCCGGGGCCGCCGCGGGTGACCGGGTCCTGCTGCTCGGGCCGGCCGTCGCCGACAACCGGGCGATCCGGTTCCGGCCGCCCGAGGACACCGACCTCGTCGTCGTCTGGGGCGACGAGACCGCCGTACCGGCCGCCTCGGCCATCGTCGAGGCACTGCCGGCCGGCACCCGCGCCCGGGTCTGGCTGGAAGTCCCGCACGCCGGCGACATCCAGGACCTGGTGACCGCGGCAGACGCCGAGATCACCTGGCTGGTCAGGGAGGAGAGGGGCACCGAGGGGTCCCCCATGGCCCTCGACGCCCTCCGCGCCGCCCATCTGCCCGCGACCGAGCGGCCGTACGTCTGGATCGCCGGCGAGTCCGGATGCGTGAAGGAGCTGCGCCGGCACTTCGTGCGCGACCGCGGGATCGACCGCCGCAGGGTGACGTTCGTCGGCTACTGGCGGCGTGGCGTGAGCGAGGAGCAGCTGCGGGCGGAGGCGTAGCCGCGGCTCACCGGCACTGAAGTGACACGAGTGACCACTGTCACGGCAGGGCCCGCCCTCATCTCGATCAAGTTAGGTTAGCCTTACCTAAGTTCTGGACGCCGGAGACCAGCCCACCCCGTCCCACACCGGACTGTCCCCACCGGAGGACCCGCACATGCGCTCGCACCTGCTCAACGACACCACCGCGGAGCAGTACCGCCGCTCCGTGACCGACGGAGTCGAGCGGGTGGCCGCCAAACTCGCCGCCACCGACCGGCCGTTCACCGGCATCACCGTCGACACGCTGTCCCCGCGCATCGACGCGATCGACCTCGACCAGCCGCTGCACGACACCGGCGCGGTGCTCGACGAACTGGAGGACGTCTACCTCCGGGACGCGATCTACTTCCACCACCCCCGCTATCTGGCCCACCTCAACTGCCCGGTCGTCATCCCGGCCGTGCTCGGCGAGGCCGTCCTGTCCGCCGTGAACTCCTCGCTGGACACCTGGGACCAGTCGGCCGGCGGCACCCTCATCGAGCGCAAACTGATCGACTGGACGACCGAGCGGATCGGCCTCGGCCCCGCCGCCGACGGCGTGTTCACCTCCGGCGGCACCCAGTCCAACCTCCAGGCCCTGCTGCTCGCCCGCGAGGAGGCGAAGAGCGACCACCTCTCCGAATTGCGCATCTTCGCCTCCGAGGTCAGCCACTTCAGCGTGAAGAAGTCCGCGAAGCTGCTCGGGCTCGGCCCGGACGCCGTGGTCTCCATACCCGTCGACCACGACAAGCGCATGCAGACCGTCGCGCTCGCCCGCGAGCTGGAGCGCTGCGCGAAGGACGGCCTCGTCCCCATGGCCGTCGTCGCCACCGCCGGCACCACCGACTTCGGCTCCATCGACCCGCTGCCCGAGATCGCCGAGCTGTGCGAGCAGTTCGGCACCTGGATGCACGTCGACGCCGCCTACGGCTGCGGCCTGCTCGCCTCCCTGAAGCACCGGGACCGCATCAGCGGCATCGAGCGCGCCGACTCGGTCACCGTCGACTACCACAAGTCCTTCTTCCAGCCGGTGAGTTCCTCCGCCGTGCTGGTGCGGGACGCCGCCACGCTCCGCCACGCCACCTACCACGCCGAGTACCTCAACCCGCGGCGCATGGTGGAGGAGCGCATCCCGAACCAGGTGGACAAGTCCCTGCAGACCACCCGCCGCTTCGACGCCCTCAAGCTGTGGATGACCCTGCGGACCATGGGCGCCGACGGCATCGGGCAGCTCTTCGACGAGGTGTGCGAGCTGGCCCGGGAGGGCTGGCGGCTGATCGCCGCCGACCCGCGCTTCGACGTCGTCGTGGAGCCGAGCCTGTCCACCCTGGTCTTCCGCTACATCCCGGCGGCCGTCACCGACCCCGCCGAGATCGACCGCGCCAACCTCTACGCCCGCAAGGCCCTGTTCGCCTCCGGTGACGCCATCGTCGCGGGCACCAAGGTCGGCGGCCGCCACTACCTGAAATTCACCCTGCTCAACCCCGAGACGCAGGCTTCCGACATCGCCGCCGTCCTCGATCTGATCGCCGGCCACGCCGAGCAGTACCTGGGAGAGTCCCTTGACCGCGCGTCCTGACAACCCGACCAGAACCCGAGACTTCGTGGGGATCGGGCTCGGCCCCTTCAACCTCGGCCTGGCCTGCCTGACCGAGCCCATCGACGAACTCGACGGTGTCTTCCTGGAGTCGAAGCCCGACTTCGAGTGGCACGCGGGCATGTTCCTGGACGGCGCCCACCTCCAGACCCCGTTCATGTCGGACCTGGTCACCCTCGCCGACCCGACGTCCCCGTACTCCTTCCTGAACTACCTGAAGGAGAAGGGGCGGCTCTACTCGTTCTACATCCGCGAGAACTTCTACCCGCTGCGCGTCGAGTACGACGACTACTGCCGCTGGGCCGCGGGCAAACTGAGCAGCATCCGCTTCGGCACGACGGTCGCCGAGGTGACGTACGAGGACGAGCTCTACGTCGTGCGGACCACCGCCGGGGACACCTACCGGGCCCGTCACCTGGTCCTCGGCACCGGCACCCCGCCCCACATACCCGAGGCCTGCCGGGGCCTGGGCGGCGACTTCCTGCACAACTCCCGCTACCTGGACAGCAAGGCGGAGCTGCAGAAGAAGGACTCGATCACGCTGGTCGGCTCGGGCCAGTCGGCCGCCGAGATCTACTACGACCTGCTCAGCGAGATCGACGTCCACGGCTACCGGCTGAACTGGGTCACCCGCTCCCCTCGCTTCTTCCCGCTGGAGTACACCAAACTCACGCTGGAGATGACGTCCCCGGAGTACGTCGACTACTTCCGCGAGCTGCCCGAGGCGACCCGCTACCGCCTCACGGCCGAGCAGAAGGGCCTGTTCAAGGGCATCGACGGCGACCTCATCAACGAGATCTTCGACCTGCTCTACCAGAAGAACCTCGGCGGCCCGGTCCCCACCCGGCTGCTCACCAACTGCGCGCTGAACAGCGCCCGGTACGAGAACGGCACGTACACCCTCGGCTTCCGCCAGGAGGAGCAGGGCAAGGACTTCGAGCTGGACTCGCAGGGCCTGGTCCTGGCGACCGGCTACAAGTACGCCGAGCCCGAGTTCCTGGCCCCCGTCAAGGACCGCCTGGTCTACGACGCGCAGGGCAACTTCGACGTCGCCCGCAACTACGCGATCGACGTCACCGGCCGGGGCATCTTCCTGCAGAACGGCGGCGTCCACACGCACAGCATCACCAGCCCGGACCTCGGTATGGGCCCGTACCGGAACGCGTACATCATCCGCGAGCTGCTCGGCAGCGAGTACTACCCGGTCGAGAAGAGCATCGCGTTCCAGGAGTTCGCCATATGAGCGCCACCACCGGCATCGGCACGCTCACCGTCCGCCCGCTCGACCCCCTGAGGGACGCCGAGCTGCTGCACTCCTGGGTCACCCACCCCAAGGCGGCCTACTGGATGATGCAGGACGCGAAACTCCAGGACGTCGAGCGCGAGTACATGCGGATCGCGGCGCACGAGCACCACGACGCCTACATCGGCCTGCACGAGGGCCGCCCGGCGTTCCTGATGGAGAAGTACGACCCCCGGTACGTCGAGCTGGAAGGCCTGTACGACCCGGAGCCCGGCGATGTCGGCATGCACTTCCTGGTGGCGCCGACCGACCGGCCGATCCACGGTTTCACCAAGGCCGTCATCACCGCCGTGATGGACGACCTGTTCGCCGACCCGCGCACCCGCCGGGTCGTGGTGGAGCCCGACGTGAGCAACAAGGCAGTACATGCGCTCAACGAGGCCGTCGGCTTCGTGGCCGAGCGCGAGATCGACAAGCCGGAGAAGCGCGCGCTGCTCAGCTTCTGCACGCGCGAGCAGTACCTGGCTGCCCGAGGAGTGGCGACATGACCCTGTCCGACGCCGTGGCACACCTGTCCCCCGAGCGCTGGGACCAGGCCAACCGCCTGCTGGTCCGCAAAGCGCTCGCCGAGTTCGCGCACGAGCGGCTGATCACCCCCGAGCAGGACGGGGAGAGTTACGTCGTCCGCAGCGACGACGGCCTGACGAGCTACCGCTTCTCGGCCGCCCGCCGCGCCCTGGACCACTGGCAGGTCGACGCCGCAACGATCACCCGTCACCGGAACGGCGCCGAACTCCCGCTCGCCGCCCTGGACTTCTTCACCGAACTGCAGAAGTCCCTGGGCCTGAGCGACGACATCCTGCCGGTCTACCTGGAGGAGATCTCCTCCACCCTCTCCGGCACGTGCTACAAGCTCACCAAGCCGAACACCGCGGCGGCCGAGCTGGCGCGCGGCGACTTCCAGGCCATCGAGACCGGCATGACCGAGGGCCACCCCTGCTTCGTCGCCAACAACGGCCGGCTCGGCTTCGGCATCCACGAGTACCTGTCGTATGCGCCGGAGACCGCGAGCCCGGTCCGGCTGGTGTGGCTGGCCGCGCACAGGTCGCGCGCCGCGTTCACGGCCGGTGTCGGCATCGAGTACGAGTCGTTCCTGCGCGAGGAACTGGGCGAGAAGACCGTCGAGCGCTTCCACGGCGTCCTGCGCGAGGCGGGCCTGGACCCCGCCGACTACCTGTTCATCCCGGTCCACCCCTGGCAGTGGTGGAACAAGCTCACCGTCACCTTCGCCGCCGAGGTCGCCCGGAAGCACCTGGTGTGCCTGGGCGAGGGCGACGACGAGTACCTCGCCCAGCAGTCCATCCGGACCTTCTTCAACCGGACCAGCCCTGAGAAGCACTACGTCAAAACCGCGCTGTCGGTCATCAACATGGGCTTCATGCGCGGCCTTTCGGCGGCCTACATGGAGGCGACTCCGGCGATCAACGACTGGCTGGCCCAGCTCATCGAGGGCGACCCGGTGCTGCGCTCCACGGGCCTGTCGATCATCCGGGAGCGCGCGGCGGTCGGCTACCGGCACCTGGAGTACGAGCAGGCGACGGACCGCTACTCGCCGTACCGCAAGATGCTGGCCGCGCTGTGGCGGGAGAGCCCGGTGCCCTCGCTCCAGGAGGGCGAGTCCCTGGCCACGATGGCGTCCCTGGTCCACGTCGACCACCAGGGCGCCTCGGTGGCGGGCGCACTGATCGAGCAGTCGGGCCTCGACCCGAAGGAGTGGCTGCGCCGCTACCTCCAGGCCTACTTCACGCCCCTCCTGCACAGCTTCTACGCCTACGACCTGGTGTTCATGCCGCACGGCGAGAACGTCATCCTGGTGCTGAAGGACGGGGTCGTGCAGCGCGCGATCTACAAGGACATCGCCGAGGAGATCGCGGTCATGGACCCGGACGCGGTGCTGCCGCCGACGGTCGAGCGGCTCCGCGTGGAGGTCCCGGAGGACAAGAAACTCCTGTCGATCTTCACGGACGTCTTCGACTGCTTCTTCCGCTTCCTCGCGGCGAACCTCGCCACCGAGGGAATCCTGGAGGAGGACGACTTCTGGCGCACGGTCGCGGACGTCACCCGCGCCTACCAGGAGTCGATGCCCGAACTCGCCGACAAGTTCGAGCAGTACGACATGTTCGCCCCCGAGTTCGCCCTCTCCTGCCTCAACCGCCTCCAACTCCGCAACAACGAACAGATGGTCGACCTGTCGGACCCGTCGGGTGCCCTGCAGTTGGTGGGCACCCTGAAGAACCCGATAGCCGAGTTCTGACCCCAAGCAGACGGGCACCTTGGAGTACGGTCCTCCGGGGTGCCCGTCATCTTGCTTGCAGGGGGCGCCCCTTCAGGGACGCGGGGAACTGCGCGGCAAGCCCCCACCGGCCCGCAGACAGATCACTTGCCGCTACCGCCCCACGGCACTTGGGGCGACCTGTAATAGTCGATCCCCAGCGCATCCCACCGCTCGGCCTGCGCAGCAAGCCGCCCCTTGTACCGCTCCCAGTCATGCGACGAAGCCGGCGACCACCCCAGCTCGGCGACACCGGGCAACCTCGGAAACGCCATGTACTCGATGTGCGCGGAGTTCTCCAGCGTCTCCGACCACATCGGCGCCTCGACACCCCGTACGGCCCCGCCCGGCACCCCGGGCAGATACGCCCCGGGATCCCAGTCGTACGACCGCTTCACCTCGACATACCCAGCCCACGACAACCCCAGCGGCGTCTCCTTCGTGTACTTCATGTCGAGATACACCCGGTCCGCCGGAGACAGAATCAGTCCCGTCCCACCCTGCGCGGCCTTCACCACCCGCGCCTTCTCTTCCGCACTGGTGCCGTCCAGCCCCCAGTACTGGGCGAGAGCCCCCTTCGCCGGTGTCGCCCCGGTCAGCTGGTGCCAGCCCACCACCGTCTTGCCGTACTTCGCGACGATCGGCTGCACCCGGTCCATGAACTTCACGTAGTCCTCATGGCTGGTGGAGTGCGCCTCGTCGCCCCCGATGTGGAGGTACCCGCCCGGCGTGAGCGCGGCGAGTTCCCGGATCACGTCGTCCGCGAAGTCGTACGTGATCTCCTTGTCGGCGCACAGCGAGCTGAAGCCGACCTCGGTGCCGGTGTAGAGCGGCGGCGCCACCCCGTCGCAGTTCAGGTCGGCGTACGAAGCCAGCGCCGCATTCGTGTGGCCGGGCATGTCGATCTCGGGCACGACCTCCAGGTGGCGGGAGGAGGCGTAGCGCACGATCTCCCGGTAGTCGGCCTTGGTGTAGAAGCCGCCGGGGCCGCCGCCCACCTCCGTGGAACCGCCGTAGGTGGCCAGGCGCGGCCAGGAGTCGATGGCGATGCGCCAGCCCTGGTCGTCGCTGAGGTGGAGATGCAGTTTGTTGATCTTGTAGAGGGCGAGCTGGTCGATGTAGCGCTTGACCTGCTCGACGGTGAAGAAGTGGCGGGAGACGTCGAGCATGGCGCCGCGCCAGCCGTAGCGCGGGGTGTCCGTGATCGTGCCGCCGGCGACCAGCCAGGGGCCGGGCTGGACGTAGTCCTTCTCGACGGCCGCGGGCAGGAGCTGGCGCAGGGTCTGCACGCCGTGGAAGAGCCCGGCGGGCCGGGCGGCGGTGATGGTGACGCCGCCCCGGCCGCTGTCGAGCCGGTAGCCCTCGGCGCCGAACGGGCCCTCGGCCAAGCGCAGTCGGATGCCCCCGGCGCCCTGGGCGGTGACGGGGAGGCGGTAGCCGGTCGAGGGGCGCAGGATCTTCGCGAGGTACTCGCCGACGGCCCGGGTCTCACGGGATCCGTCGACGCGGATGTGGGTGCCGCGGGTGATCCGGTACGGGGATCCGCCCGGGGCGACCGAGGCGGGCGCGGGGATCACCCGGTCGAGCGGGGTGGGCGATGCCGCCGGTGCGGGAGCGGCCCCGGTCACCGAGGCGGCCATCGCGACCAGCAGCAGGGAACCGAGCAGGCGGAGCGTTCTGCGGTGCTGTCTCACACGGCCATCTCTCACAAGCGTGTCCCTTCACGAGCCGTTGAGCCCCAGGAGGTCTGGACCACTCTCTCGTGAGACGGGTGGAACAATCCACCCCATGGCGGAAATCATCCAGAAGGACGGCACGTGGGCCTTCGACGGGGACGCGCTGCGGCTGACTCCCGGACGGGACAAGAACGTCAGTCTGCTGCGCAAGGAGTTGGGTGAACTGGTCGTACCGCTGGGGTCGTTGGCGGGTATCTCCCTGGAGCAGGGCAAGAAGTCGGGGCGGCTCCGGCTCCGGCTGCGCGACGGTGCCGACCCCCTGCTGCAGGCCACGGGCGGGCGGCTCACCGAGCCCCACGACCCGTACCAGCTAGTGGTGGAGCCCGACCGTTTCGGCGTCGCCGAGTACGTCGTGGACGAGGTCCGCAGCGCCCTGCTCCTCGACCAGGTCCCGGCCGGCCCGGTCGACGCGTATCTGCTGCCGGGCCCCTCGGTCCCCCTGTCGGTCTCCGCAGGGGACGGCACCGCCGGTTTCGACGGCGAGCGCATACGCCTGGAGTGGAACTGGAAGACGGAGGACGCCAAGGCCGCCGCCGGCGCCCGCACGCTCGCGCTCGCCGACATCACGGGCGTGGAGTGGCACCCGGCGGCCGGTCTGGAGAACGGCCACCTGCGCTTCACCGTGCGGCACGCGCCCACCAAGGCCCCGCCCAAGTACGACCCCAACGCCGTGGAGCTGTGGGGCTTCAAGAAGGACCCGCTGATGGCGCTGGTCGCGGCGGCGGTCCAGGCCAGGCTTCCGCACCCGGCCCGGGCCACCGCCGACATCGTGGACGCGCGACCGGAGTTGCCTTCTGCTCCGGTCGCGTCCGCCGAGGACGATCACGACGCCCTGCTGCGCCGCCTGCGCGAGCTCGGTGAGCTGCACCGCGCGGGCGTGCTGACGGACGAGGAGTTCGCCCTGGCCAAGCAGGCGATCCTCAAGCGGATGTAGCGCCCGCGGCTACTTCGCCCGGCGCGCCACCGTGAAGTGGTCCACCTGGTCACCGGTCTCGGCGATGCCGCGCACCGTGAGCGTGGCCAGGCGCCCCTTCGGCGCGGGGGTGACGTCCACGCGCAGCGCAGGAAGGAGTAGTCGAGTTGACATGCTCCTCGGGCTGAAGCCCGAGGATTCTGGCCGCCCCCACCCGAACCTGTGTCGCTACGCGGCACAGGTTCGGGTGGGGGTTCCATGGCTTCCTGTTTCTTCGCGCTGTGCCGGGACGAGTCCCGGTCTTACCGGCGCTCCGCAGGCCGATGCCGCCAGTCCGGCGGCCTGTTTGACGTTGATCGCGGCGTTGTGGTCGCGGTCGTGGAGGGCGCCGCAGGCGGGGCAGGTCCATTCCCGTACGTGCAGGGGTTTGGGTCCGTCCGGTCTCGGGGTAGGTCGTGCCGCCGATCGGGAGCTTCTTGGTGACCTTGTTCCCCTTGATCACGTCGGTGCGCTCGTACTGGTGGTTGTGGCCGTTGATACGCGATGTCGCCGGCGTGCAGGTGGAAGGCCGGGTTCCGGCCGAGCAGGAGGCTGTTGTTGGCGAGGGCGTGGTAGCTGACCCAAGGGATCCCTTCAGGCGCTTGCCCGAAATCGGGCAGAATTCTTGCGAAAGCGTCGCCGGTACCCCAGGATCTAGCGAGTGCACGACGAACTCGTTGATCATCTGACGCGGTCCACCGCCCTCGGGCGGGGTGAGGCGCTGCGTGTGATCCAGGACGTGCTCGCCTACTTCGACGAGACGACCGAGGAGTACGTCCGTCGCCGCCACCGCGAGCTCCAGGCCCAGGGCCTGGTCAACGCGGCGATCTTCGAGCGGATCGAGGCGGACCTCAAATACCGCGCGGTGGCCCCGCCTGAGCTCTCGCTCCGGCAGCTGCGGCGCATCGTCTACGGCTAGGAATACGTATACATGTGCGGAATCGTCGGTTACATCGGGAAGCGTGACGTCGCGCCCCTCCTCCTGGAGGGCCTCCAGCGGCTGGAGTACCGCGGCTACGACTCCGCGGGCATCGTCGTCACGTCCCCGAAGACGTCCGGCCTGAAGATGGTCAAGGCCAAGGGCCGCGTGCGCGACCTGGAGGCCAAGGTCCCGGCCCGCTTCAAGGGCACGACCGGCATCGCCCACACCCGCTGGGCCACCCACGGCGCCCCGTCCGACGTCAACGCCCACCCGCACATGTCGGCCGACAACAAGGTCGCCGTCGTGCACAACGGCATCATCGACAACGCCTCCGACCTGCGCCGCAAGCTGGAGGCGGACGGCGTCGAGTTCCTCTCCGAGACCGACACCGAGGTCCTCACCCACCTCATCGCCCGCGCGCAGGCGCCCAAGCTGGAGGACAAGGTCCGCGAGACCCTCCGGCTCGTCGAGGGCACGTACGGCATCGCCGTCATGCACGCCGACTTCCCCGACCGGATCGTCGTCGCCCGCAACGGCTCCCCGGTCGTCCTCGGCATCGGCGAGAAGGAGATGTTCGTCGCCTCGGACATCGCCGCCCTGGTCGCCCACACCCGCCAGATCGTCACCCTCGACGACGGCGAGATGGCCACCCTCAAGGCCGACGACTTCCGCACCTACACCACGGAGGGCACCCGCACCACGGCGGAGCCCACCACGGTCGAGTGGGAGGCCGCCTCCTACGACATGGGCGGCCACGACACCTACATGCACAAGGAGATCCACGAGCAGGCCGACGCCGTGGACCGCGTGCTGCGCGGCCGCATCGACGACCGCTTCTCCACCGTGCACCTGGGCGGCCTGAACCTGGACGCCCGCGAGGCCCGGCGGATCCGCCGCGTGAAGATCCTCGGCTGCGGCACCTCGTACCACGCGGGCATGATCGGCGCCCAGATGATCGAGGAGCTGGCCCGCATCCCCGCCGACGCCGAACCGGCCTCGGAATTCCGCTACCGCAACGCGGTCGTCGACCCCGACACCCTCTACGTCGCGGTCTCCCAGTCCGGCGAGACCTACGACGTCCTGGCCGCCGTGCAGGAGCTGAAGCGCAAGGGCGCGCGGGTCCTGGGCGTGGTGAACGTGGTCGGCTCGGCGATCGCCCGCGAGGCCGACGGCGGCATCTACGTGCACGCGGGCCCCGAGGTCTGCGTCGTCTCCACCAAGTGCTTCACCAACACCACGGTGGCCTTCGCCCTCCTCGCCCTCCACCTGGGCCGCACCCGTGACCTGTCGGTCCGGGACGGCAAGCGGATCATCGAGGGCCTGCGCAAGCTGCCCGCGCAGATCGCCGAGATCATGGAGCACGAGGAGGACGTCAAGAAGCTGGCCCTCCAGTTCGCCGAGGCTCGCTCGATGCTCTTCATCGGCCGTGTCCGGGGCTACCCCGTGGCCCGCGAGGCGTCCCTGAAGCTCAAGGAGGTCTCGTACATCCACGCCGAGGCCTACCCCGCCTCGGAGCTCAAGCACGGCCCGCTGGCCCTGATCGAGCCGGCCCTCCCGACGGTCGCGATCGTCCCCGACGACGACCTGCTGGAGAAGAACCGCGCCGCCATGGAGGAGATCAAGGCCCGCAGCGGCAGGATCCTCGCGGTGGCCCACCAGCCCCAGGAGAAGGCCGACGAGACGATCGTCGTCCCGAAGAACGAGGACGAACTCGACCCCATCCTGATGGGCATCCCCCTCCAACTCCTCGCCTACCACACGGCGCTGGCGCTCGGCCGCGACATCGACAAGCCGAGGAACCTGGCCAAGTCGGTGACGGTGGAGTAGAGGCCTTCTTCTCAGGGGCGCGGGGCTGTATCGATATGCGGCTCCGCCGCGTGGGCGCGACAAGCCCCCACGCACCCGCACAGGCCAACGAACGAAAACGGACCCCCACGTGCTGCCACCGAGCACGGGGGGTCCGTTTCATCGCCGGGAAGCCGCCCAACTCCCCAGCCGGCGCAGCTAACCGGTGGCCGTCACGCCCCGGCCCGCAGCGCGTCGCGGAATCGCCGTGGGCCAGTGCGCGAGCACCGCGGTCGCCGCGTACCAGGCCACCGCACCCGCGGCGACGGCGAACCAGCCGCCCACCTTCACGAGTCCGTCGTTGCCGGCGAAGCCGGCGATCGCCATGAGCAACAGGGCGATGAAGAACAGCCCGTTCACGCCCTGACCGAGCTGATCCCCACCCGCGAGCGTCAGGGACAGCGCCACGAGGGCGAACAACAGCAGGAACAGCCCTGCCTCGTTGCCGGAGGCACTGCCGGACACGGCCCAGGTGAACCACAGCGCCCCGAGCACCGAGAACGCCGTACCACCGGCGGCGTCACCCTCCCGCAGGGCGGCCAACCCCACGACGAAGAGCGCGATACCGCCCACGTACTGGGCGATTGACACGGCGTCAGCGGCCGACACGCCGTCGATCAGAGCCGTATGCCCCAGTCCGAAGGCCAACAGGGTGATTCCCAGGGCGAGTCGACCGGCCACGGTCGTGATTCCACTTCCCGCGGAGACGTCTTTGTCCACGGCGGGCTCCCTTCGTGCATGTGCAGTTGTGCGGTGTCCCGTATATGCCCTTCACAAGGGCACAAACACCTCTACGCGCGAGTGGATTCGCGCGGTGCACAAGGGAGTTGCCGCAGGAGATCCCTCCTGCGCGAACGTCAGGGAATGACGATGACGGGCCGCTTCGCCCGCTTGGCGAGCCGACCCGCGACCGAGCCGAAGATGCGCCCGACGATGCCGTGGGTGGAGCCGACGACGATCGCGTCGGCCTCGTACTCCCGGCCGACCTCTTCGAGTTCGTGGCAGATGTCGCCGCCGCGCTCGACCAGGATCCAGGGCACCTCGGCGAGGTAGTCCGCACAGGCCAGCTCGAGACCGAGCACCTCGGTGCGGTGGTCCGGCACATCCACGAACACGGGCGGCTCACAGCCCGCCCACACCGTGGTCGGCAGCCGGTTGGCGACGTGCACGATGATCAGGCCCGATCCGGACCGATGGGCCATGCCGATCGCGTACGCCAGGGCGCGTTCACTGGACGTGGAGCCGTCGAAGCCGACGACGACCCCGTGCTTGAAGGCGGGATCGCAGGAATGGCGTGGCTCTTCCGCCGCCAGGGGCTCGGCCGCCGTGGGATCGGCGACGGGCCGCTTGCGGTCCGCGGGTTCGAAGAATTCGTGACCGGCCATGGCTGTCTCGGCGTTGTGATCCTTATACGGGAGGGACAACAGGGTGCGGCGGAGCTGTGTCCGGGAATGGTCTTCCCAACCCCATACCCCCAAGGGTACGGCGGCACGCCTCCTTAGCCCAGATCCCGCTCACGGTGCGTGCGGGTTCCAGGGAGCATGCACGAGGCACCGCCCGTAACGCAATGGTTGCTGCGCTGTACAGGCGGTTTGCACAGGATTCACTTGCCCGTGAGAGTGACCGGGGCAACCAGTGACCGACGCCCCGGCCACGCGTTGAACTCCGTGAGTCACGCCACAGGGAGCACGCATGTCCGCACCACGCGCCGCCGCCGAGGCGGACCACGCGGCCCCGCCGCCGCGGGACACCGCGACGGATGTGGTTCGCTGGGCCGCCTTCAGCTGCCTGCTCGTCCCGGTGGTGCTTCTCTGTTACGGCGCCTCTCTGGCCGGTGCCGCCGGCACGGCCCTCGGGCTCGCGGCCGTCACGGGCGCCTGCCGGGTGCTGCTGCGCCAGTCCGAGCGCGGCGCGGCCCGGCTCGCGGCCGAGGACCGGGCACCCCACCGGGGCCGGCGCCACCGCACCGGAACGGGGTCGCACCGTGGCGGACGGCACACCGGAGGAGATACACCGGTCGGCTGACCGGTTTCCGCGCACACGCACGTTGGTTTTCAGCCAACTTCTCGTACTGGCGCATCCCCCGGTCCGACCACCCCCCAACCCCCGTTCGACCTGCACGGAAAGGGCCTCAGGGGGTCGGCGCACCCTACGTGGATTGGCCACCGCGACAAGGCGCACTTCCCTGCACGCCCCACGAGTGCAACGCTTCGTGATCGAATGCTTCACGCCAAGTTGCCAAGTCGACAATGTGCCGAGTGGTGAACCGGCCACTTCGGCACGACGGCACACAGTAGATTCGATCTTGACTGTCTACGGCGGGGGACTCGTGCAGGACCGAGGGGAAACGTGCAGGAGCGACACAACCGAGGAGCCGCGACCACCGAGGGGGGCTTAGCAGTATGAGCCACGACTCCACTGCCGCGCCGGAAGCCGCGGCCCGGAAACTTTCCGGGCGACGCCGCAAGGAGATCGTCGCGGTGCTGCTGTTCAGCGGCGGCCCCATCTTCGAGAGTTCCATACCGCTGTCGGTGTTCGGGGTTGACCGCCAGGACGCCGGCGTACCGCGCTACCGACTGCTGGTGTGCGGGGGCGAGGACGGTCCGCTACGGACCACCGGGGGACTCGAACTCACCGCACCACATGGCCTGGAGGCGATCTCACGCGCGGGCACGGTCGTCGTACCGGCCTGGCGTTCGATCACTTCGCCGCCACCGGAGGAGGCGCTCGACGCGCTGCGCCGCGCCCACGAGGAGGGCGCCCGCATCGTCGGGCTGTGCACCGGTGCCTTCGTCCTCGCGGCGGCGGGCCTGCTGGACGGCCGCCCCGCGACGACACACTGGATGTACGCACCGACGCTGGCCAAGCGCTATCCGTCGGTGCACGTGGACCCGCGTGAGCTGTTCGTCGACGACGGCGACGTGCTGACGTCGGCGGGCACGGCCGCGGGCATCGACCTGTGCCTGCACATCGTGCGCACGGACCACGGCAACGAGGCGGCCGGGGCCCTGGCCAGGCGGCTCGTCGTGCCGCCGCGCCGCAGCGGCGGGCAGGAGCGCTACCTCGACAGGTCTTTACCGGAGGAGATCGGCGCCGACCCGCTCGCCGAGGTCGTCGCCTGGGCGCTGGAGCACCTCCACGAACAGTTCGACGTGGAGACGCTGGCGGCACGCGCGTACATGAGCAGGCGTACGTTCGACCGCCGGTTCCGCTCGCTGACCGGGAGCGCTCCGCTGCAGTGGCTGATCACGCAGCGGGTCCTCCAGGCGCAGCGCCTGCTGGAGACATCGGACTACTCGGTGGACGAGGTGGCGGGGCGCTGCGGCTTCCGGTCGCCGGTCGCCCTGCGCGGGCACTTCCGCCGCCAGCTGGGTTCGTCCCCGGCCGCGTACCGGGCGGCGTACCGTGCCCGG
This sequence comes from Streptomyces luteogriseus, assembly GCF_014205055.1. NCBI lineage: Bacteria > Bacillati > Actinomycetota > Actinomycetes > Kitasatosporales > Streptomycetaceae > Streptomyces > Streptomyces luteogriseus. The sequence goes on along the minus strand of NZ_JACHMS010000001.1, from coordinate 5,516,617 downwards.
CGCCCGCAGGGCGAGCGGCCCCAGGACACCGAGAGCGCGCCGGGCGGTCCCGGGTCCGGCATGCCGGGCCATCCGGGACACGCGGGGCACCATCCGGGCCAGCCCGGCCAGGCGCCCGCCCCGCTGCACCCGGAGCACCCGGTCCCGCTGCAGTCCCGCCGTACGGCGGCGGCGAGTGCGGTCGGCCAGTCGCCGGCCCTGTCGGCGAGCCTGCCCGGGCAGCGCAGCGCGCCGTGAACCGGTAGCCGGGGCCCGCGGGGAGCACGTCTCCCCGCGGGCCCTTCGGCTTTCCCGGCACGGGCGGCCCGGCCGGTGGCGGCGGGCCGTAAGGTTAGACACATGAACGATCGCATGGTGTGGATCGACTGCGAGATGACCGGCCTCTCGCTGTCGGACGACGCGCTCATCGAGGTGGCCGCCCTCGTGACCGATTCCGAGCTGAACGTGCTCGGCGAGGGCGTGGACATCGTCATCAGGCCGCCGGATCAGGCGCTGGAGACGATGCCGGACGTGGTGCGTCAGATGCACACCGCCTCCGGACTGCTCGAGGAGCTCGCCGGGGGCACGACGCTGAAGGACGCCGAGGACCAGGTCCTGACGTACGTGCGGGAGTTCGTCAAGGAGCCGGGCAAGGCCCCGCTGTGCGGGAACTCCGTCGGCACCGACCGCGGCTTCCTCCTGCGTGACATGGCGTCGCTGGAGAGCTACCTCCACTACCGGATCGTCGACGTGTCGTCGATCAAGGAGCTGGCGCGCCGCTGGTACCCGCGGACGTACTTCAACAGCCCGCAGAAGAACGGCAACCACCGCGCGCTCGCCGACATCCGCGAGTCGATCGCGGAGCTGCGGTACTACCGCGAGGCCCTGTTCGTCCCGCAGCCCGGGCCCGACTCGGACACCGCGCGGACGATCGCCGCGAAGCACGTCCTGCCTGCTCAGTAGGCGGGACGGGGGGCCGTCGGGGGGCGCGGAGAAAGCCGGGCGCGAGCACCCCTTCGGACCCTGTACACTTTTTCTCGGCCGGTCGGGGACATCACTGATCTCCAAGCCGGTCATGGTGGGTGTAGCTCAGCTGGTAGAGCACCTGGTTGTGGTCCAGGATGCCGCGGGTTCGAGTCCCGTCACTCACCCTGAGTATTCAGCCGGTGGCCTCGGAAGAGGCCACCGGCTGAAGCGTTTCCAGGCGCGCGTGTTTCCAGCGCGCCGGTCGAGGGCGCGTCCGCGGGCCGCGGCTACCGTCGGCCGTATGGACGGTGGACGCCCGGGATGGCGCGCGTGTGTGCTCGGCGGGGCAATCTTCGCCGTCTGCATGGCCGGCACCACGCTGCCGACTCCCCTCTATCCCCTCTACCAGGACAAGTTCGGCTTCTCCGAGCTGACGGTCACCGTGGTCTACGCCCTGTACGCCTTCACGGTGATCGGCGTGCTGCTGCTGGTCGGCAATGCCTCGGACGCCGTGGGCAGGCGCCCGGTGCTGCTGTGCGGCCTGGGCTTCGCGGCCCTGAGTGCCGTCTGCTTCCTGTGCGCCGACGGGCTCGGCTGGCTCTACGCGGGACGGCTGCTGTCGGGACTGTCCGCCGGGCTGTTCACCGGGGCCGCCACGGCGTACGTGATGGAGCTGGCGCCCCGGGGCGGTGCCTCCCGGGCCACGTTCGTGGCGACGGCCGCCAACATGGGCGGGCTGGGCTGCGGTCCGCTGCTCTCCGGGCTTCTCGCGCAGTACGCCCCCTGGCCGCTGTACCTGCCGTTCGTCACCCACCTCGCGCTGGTGGGCGCCTCGGCCGCCGTCCTGCTGCGGCTCGCGGAGACGGTACGGGAGCGGCAGCCGCTGCGCGCCGTACGCCCACAGCGTCCCGCCCTGCCCCCGCGGGTGCGTGCGGTGTTCGGTCCCGCCGCCACAGCCTCCTTCGTCGGGTTCGCCCTGTTCGGGGTGTTCACCTCCGTCAGCCCGGCCTTCCTCGTGGAGTTCCTGGACGTGGACGACCATGCCGTGAGCGGGCTGCTCGTCGCCCTGGCCTTCTTCTCGTCGACCGCCGGGCAGCTGGCGGTCGGCCGGGTCGGCGTACGGCGTTCCCTGCCGCTGGGCTGCGCCGGGCTCCTCGCCGGGCTCGCGCTGCTCGCCGGTGCGCTGCGGTGGGATCAGATGGCCCTGCTGGCCGCCAGCGCGCTCGTCGGGGGGATCGGCCAGGGCCTGGCGTTCCGCGGCGCCCTGTCCGACGTGGCCCAGGCCTCGCCCGAGCAGCAGCGGGCGGCGGTGATCTCGGCCCTGTTCGTGGTGGCCTACGCGGGCATCTCCCTCCCGGTGATCGGCGTCGGACTGCTGACCGGCCCGATCGGCCTGGAGGGGGCGGGGCTGGTGTTCATCGCCAGCATGGCCGTCCTGGTCGTGACGGCGGCGGTGTACCTGCTGCGACGACCGGAACCGGCTCGGGTGTGAGGGTGTGCGCGTGGGATCGTGAGGCCCATGGGTGAGCTGGTGGAACAGGTCGACGAGCAGGACCGGGTGGTCGGGGTGGTCGACCGGGACGAGGCGATCCGCGAGGGCCGGCCGCACCGGGTCGCGACCACGGTGTGCCGTGATCCGCGAGGGCGCGTCCTGGTGTGTCGCAGGCCGGAGCAGGTGTCCCGGTTCCCGGGGCATCACGACTGGCTGATCGGCGGGGCCGTCGAGGTCGGCGAGTCCTACGAGGAGGCGGCGGCCCGGGAGCTGGCGGAGGAGCTGGGCGTCCGGGTGCGGGTGCGGTTCGTCTTCAAGTTCCTCTGCCGAGGGGTGATCAGCCCGTACTGGCTCGGGGTGCACGAGGCCGTCGTGACGGAGCCCCTCGCCCCCGACCCGTCCGAGATCGCCTGGCACGGATGGCTCGGCGAGGCGGAGCTTCGGGAGGCGATGCGGAAGTGGCTGTTCGTGCCCGACGGCCTGGATGTCCTACGGCGCCACCCCGGCCTCGGCCCGCGGACCGCCGTCGCGCCGTAGCCGACTTCCCCGCGCCCGTGGGCCGTTGCGTCACGAAGAAGACCGGGACACCAGCTCCGTGGCCAGGACCATCTGCCTGCGCTCCAGGCCCCGGGAGGCGAGCGGACGGCGGTCGGCGACCTCGGTGAGCAGGAGGTCTATCATCCGGCGGCCCATCTCCTCTATGGGCTGGCGAACGCTGGTCAGCGGCGGTTCCATGTGGCGGGCGATGGCGGAGTCGTCGTAGCCGACGAGCGCCACGTCCTCCGGGATGCGGCGGCCCGCATCGCGCAGCGCCCGGCGGGCGCCGGCCGCGGTGACGTCGGAGGCGGCGAAGACCGCGTCGATGTCGGGGTGGCGCTCCAGCAGGGCCGCCATGGCCCGGTGTCCGCCCTCCTCGGTGAAGTCCCCCGCCTCGATCATCCCCTCGTCCACCCCGAGGCCGGCGTCGCTCATGGCCGCGCGGTAGCCGTCGACACGGCGCTGGGCACCGTAGACGTCGAGGCGGCCGGTGATGTGGGCCACCCGGCTCCGGCCCCGGGACAGCAGATGCTCGACGGCCTGGCGGGCGCCGCCGTAGTTGTCCGAGTCGACCGACGGCAGCGTCTCCGCCGACGAGCGCGGACCGCTGATCACCGCCGGGATCTCCAGCTGGGCCAGCAGGTCGGGCAGCGGGTCGTCCGCGTGCACCGAGACCAGCAGCACACCGTCCACGCGGTGGGCCGCCAGGTACTGGGCGAGGCGGGCGCGTTCCCGGTCGCTGCCCGCGAAGATCAGCAGCAGCTGCATCTCCGTGTCGGACAGCGCCGAGCCGACGCCCTTCAGCATGTCGGAGAAGTACGGCTCGGCGAAGAACCGGGTCTCCGGCTCGGGGACGACCAGCGCGATCGCGTCCGTACGGTTGGCGGCCAGGGCGCGGGCCGCGGTGTTGGGGACGTAGCCGAGCTCCGCGACCGCCGCCTCGACGGCCGCGCGGGTCGCGTCGCTGACCCGGGGCGAGCCGTTGATCACCCGCGAGACGGTGCCGCGGCCGACACCGGCGCGCGCCGCCACCTCTTCGAGGGTGGGCCGGCCACCACTTCGGCCCCGCGCTCCGTGGGTTGCCATGGGCTCCGCCTTCCCGTCCACACCCGCACTCTGCGACTGGCCTGGAATTTAACAGGCCGACCGGTTCTCCGACCGCTGCCGAGGGCTCACCACCCCGGCCCTCCGCTTCGCCGGGAGAACCGGCGCGACCGGCATTCCGGCGGCTTGATCCCTTCGGCCCGGGCCCCAACCGGTCCGGGCCCGGGTCCAGTTAACAGGCCGATAACTGAACGCATCTCTCGCTGTCCGGTCCCTTGACACCTCCACCACGACCGGGGACTCTTCAACACATCACTGGTGGGAGCGCTCCCACGCTACCTGACACATACACAACCCGCACGTTCCCCGCCCGAGCCTTAAGCGCGAAAATCGGTCCGACATGCAGTTGGCCGGGGGGTCGGCACGTCAGGGCAACAGGAGGACGACATGCGAGCACGCATCCGAACCGCCCGCAAGGCGATGGTCGTCGCGGCCGTCGCGTCGCTGGGCGCCGGGCTGCTGGCCGGCTGTGCCGACGACGGCGGAAGCGACGGCTCGTCGGGCGGCAGCGGCGGCGACAGCGGCGGCAAGACCAAGATCACTCTGGGGCTCTTCGGCACCTTCGGGTTCGAGGAGGCCGGCCTCTACAAGGAGTACGAGAAGCTCCACCCGGACATCGACATCCAGCAGACGGTCGTCGAGCGGAACGAGAACTACTACCCCACCCTGGTCAACCACCTGACCACCAACAGCGGCCTGCAGGACATCCAGGGCGTCGAGGTCGGCAACATCGCCGAGATCGTCAAGACCCAGTCCGCCAAACTGCTGGACCTCTCCAAGTACGGCAAGAAGAGCGACTACCTGGAGTGGAAGTGGCAGCAGGCCACCACCGAGGGCGGTGAGACCGTCGGCCTGGGCACGGACGTCGGCCCGATGGCCATCTGCTACCGCAAGGACCTCTTCGAGAAGGCCGGTCTGCCCACCGACCGCGAGGAGGTCGCCAAGCTGTGGGCCGGCGACTGGAAGAAGCTGGTCCAGGTCGGCGAGGACTACAAGAAGAAGGCGCCGAAGGGCACCACCTTCCTGGACTCCCCCGGCGGTCTGCTCCAGGCGATCCTCAGCAGTGAGAAGGATCGCTTCTACGACTCCTCCGGCAAGGTCATCTACAAGTCGAACCCGGCTGTGAAGGACGCGTTCGAACTCACTGCGAAGGCCGCCGAGGACGGACTGATCGGCAACCAGACTCAGTTCCAGCCCGCTTGGGACACGACGATCGCCAACAGCAAGTTCGCCGCGATGTCCTGCCCGCCGTGGATGCTCGGCTACATCAAGGGCAAGTCCAAGCCGGACGCCAAGGGCAAGTGGGACGTGGCCGCGTCGCCGAAGTCCGGCAACTGGGGCGGTTCCTTCCTTGCGGTTCCCAAGTCGGGCAAGAACGCCGAGAAGGCCGCGAAGCTGGCCGCCTGGCTGACCGCACCCGAGCAGCAGGCCAAGCTGTTCGCCGTGCAGGGCAGCTTCCCGAGCACCCCGGCGGCCTATGAGTCGGACGCGGTGAAGAGCGCCAAGAACGAGATGACCGGTGACGCGCCGATCGGCACCATCTTCGCCGCAGCCGCCAAGAGCAGCCCGGTACAGACGATCGGCCCGAAGGACCAGATCATCCAGCAGGGTCTGACGGACAACGGCGTCATCCTCGTCACCCAGGGCAAGTCGCCCGAGGAGGCGTGGAACACGGCCGTCAAGACCATCGACAACAACCTGGACCAGTGACCGGAATGGCAACCAGGCACGACACCGCCGCGCCCCCCGTGAAGGAGGGGGGCGCGGCCCCGGGCCGCCCGCCGGCCGGCGCGGACACGGAGCGGGCGATGAAGAAGCGCGCCCGGCTCTCCCGTCGCTGGCAGCGTGACATGCGATGGAGCCCCTACGCGTTCGTCTCGCCCTTCTTCCTGCTCTTCCTCGCGTTCGGCCTGTTCCCGCTGCTGTACACCGGCTGGGCCTCGCTCCACCAGGTGGAGCTGACGGCACCCACGGACATGTCCTGGGTCGGCCTGCGCAACTACACCCGGATCTTCGACGACGACTTCTTCTGGAACGCGGCGAAGAACACCCTGACGATCGGCATCATCTCCACGGTTCCGCAGCTGCTGATGGCGATGGGCTTGGCGCACATCCTCAACTACAAGCTGCGCGGCTCCACCTTCTACCGCGTCGTCATGCTGGCCCCCTACGCCACGTCGATCGCCGCCGCCTCGCTGGTCTTCGTGCTGCTCTTCGGCCGCGACTACGGCATGATCAACTGGGCTCTGAACGCGGTCGGCATCGACCACGTCGACTGGCAGAACGGCAAGTGGCCGTCTCAAATCGCCGTGTCCAGCATCATCGTCTGGCGCTGGACGGGGTACAACGCGCTCATCTACCTGGCCGCGATGCAGGCGATCCCGCAGGACCTCTACGAGTCGGCTGCACTGGACGGAGCCAGCCGCTGGCGGCAGTTCCTCCATGTCACGCTGCCCTCGCTGCGTCCGACGATCCTGTTCACGGTCGTGGTGTCGACCATCGGCGCCTCGCAGGTGTTCGGCGAGCCACTGCTCTTCGACGCGAACAAGGGTGCCTCCGGCGGATCACAGCACCAGTTCCAGACGCTCGGCCTGTACCTGTATGAGCAGGGCTGGATCAACCAGCACCTGGGCCGCGCCTCCGCCATCGCCTGGACGATGTTCCTGATCCTCATCGTGATCGGGGTCGTCAATTACGTCATCTCGCGCCGGCTGCGCGCCAGTAGCTAAGGAGAACCGGCCGTGACGACGACCCTGACGAAACCCCCGGCCGACGCGGTCCCCGAGCCGCCGAAGCGGTCACGTGGCATGAAGGCGGCGCGCGCGGGCGGGCAGCTGCACGCCGGCCCGGTGGCGTACGTCATCCTTGCCCTCTTCACCGTCATCTCGCTGTTCCCGCTGGTGTGGACAGCTATCGCCGCCTCGCGCGACAACCAGCGCCTGGCGCAGACCCCGCCGCCGTTCTGGTTCGGCTCGGGCCTCTTCGACAAGCTCGAAGTGGCCTGGACGGACGCCAACCTGGGCGAGGCGTTCCTCAACACCACCCTGGTGGCCGGCATCTCGTCGTTCACCATCGTGTTCCTGTCGACGATCGCCGGATTCGCCTTCGCCAAGCTGCGCTTCAAGGGCCGTGGCGCGGCAATGCTGGTGGTGATCGGCACCATGATGGTGCCGCCGCAGCTCAGCATCATCCCGCTGTACATGATGGTCGCAAAGCTCGACTGGACGGACCAGCTCCAAGCGGTGATCTTCCCGTCGTTGGTGAGCGCGTTCGGTGTGTTCTTCATGCGGCAGTACCTGATCCAGGCGCTGCCGGACGAGATCATCGAGGCTGCCCGCGTGGACGGCGCGAGCAGCTGGCGCGTGGTGTGGCACGTGGTGTTCCCGACCGCGCGGCCCGCGATGGCAGTCCTGGGCATGCTGATGTTCGTGCAGACGTGGAACGACTTCCTGTGGCCCTTCCTGGTCCTGACCCAGACCGGCAACCCGACCGTGCAGGTGGCGGTGGCGGGGCTGGGGCGCGGCTACACCCCGGATCAGTCGCTGATCATGGCCGGCGCCCTGCTGGGCACACTGCCGCTCCTGATCGTCTTCGCGATCTTCGGCAAGCAGATCGTCGGTGGCATCATGCAGGGCGCCGTCAAGGGCTGAGTCCTGCTTTCCCAGGGGCCGAGCCACAGCCGCCTCGGCCCCTTTCCCCTCCCCCCTCCACTCGTCGGTCCATACGACCCCCTTGGGAGCGCTTCCATGCCTGATTCCGAGAACCCGGCCACTCCGGTGACCTTCCCGCCCGCCTTCCTGTGGGGCGCGGCGACGTCCGCGTACCAGATCGAGGGTGCGGTGCGGGAGGACGGCCGTACGCCGTCGATCTGGGACACCTTCAGCCACACCCCGGGCAAGACGGCCGGTGGCGAGACCGGTGACATCGCTGTCGACCACTACCACCGCTACCGCGACGACGTGGCGCTGATGGCGGAGCTGGGCCTGGGCGCCTACCGCTTCTCCATCTCGTGGTCGCGGGTGCAGCCGACCGGGCGTGGCCCGGCCGTGCAGAAGGGCCTGGACTTCTACCGGCGGCTGGTGGACGAGCTGCTGGCCAAGAACATCAAGCCGGCCGTCACCCTGTACCACTGGGACCTGCCGCAGGAGCTGGAGGACGCGGGCGGCTGGCCGGAGCGTGACACGGCGTACCGGTTCGCGGAGTACGCGCAGATCGTCGGCGAGGCGCTGGGCGACCGGGTGGAGCAGTGGATCACGCTCAACGAGCCGTGGTGCAGCGCGTTCCTGGGCTATGCCTCCGGGGTGCACGCCCCGGGCCGCACCGATCCGGCCGCCTCGTTGCGAGCCGCGCACCATCTGAACCTGGCGCACGGGTTGGGCGCGTCCGCGCTGCGGTCGGTGATGCCGGCCCGCAACACCGTCGCGGTCAGCCTCAACTCGTCGGTGGTACGGCCGCTTTCGCAGGACCCGGCGGATCTCGACGCGGCCCGCAGGATCGACGACCTGGCCAACGGAGTGTTCCACGGGCCGATGCTGCACGGCGCCTACCCGGAGACGCTGTACGTGGCGACGGCGTCCCTCACGGACTGGGACTTCGTCCTCGACGGCGACCTGGAGCTGATCAACCAGCCGCTGGACGCGCTGGGCCTCAACTACTACACGCCGTCGCTGGTCTCGGCGGCGGACGCGTCGGCGCAGGCGCCGCGCGCCGACGGCCACGGTGCGAGCGCCCACTCGCCGTGGCCGGCCGCGGACGACGTCGCCTTCCACCAGACGCCCGGCGACCGCACGGAGATGGGCTGGACGATCGACCCGACCGGTCTGCACGAGCTGATCATGCGCTACACCCGCGAGGCGCCGGGTCTGCCGCTGTACATCACGGAGAACGGCGCGGCCTACGACGACAAGATCGACTCCGACGGCCGGGTGCACGACCCGGAGCGGGTCGCCTACCTGCACGGCCACCTGTCGGCGGTCCGCCGGGCCATCGCCGACGGCGCGGACGTCCGCGGCTACTACCTGTGGTCCCTGATGGACAACTTCGAGTGGGCGTACGGCTACGGCAAGCGCTTCGGCGCCGTCTACGTGGACTACGCCACGCTGGAACGCACGCCGAAGACGAGCGCCCACTGGTACGGCCGGGCGGCGCGGACCGGGGCGCTGCCCGAGGTCGAGGCGGTCTGACCGACGGGGGAACGGGGGCGGGGCGCGGCACCATTAGGGGAGTGCCGCGCCCCGGCCGTCTCTCAGCGGTGGCTGCCCGACAGGAGCCGGCGGGTCGTCTCCACGCCCCACTGGTCCAGGGACAGCAGACGGTCGCTGGAGGCCATCAGGCCCCCGGTGGACTCCACGTGCGCCGCCCACCGTTCGCGGGTCTCGACCGCCGGGCGGGCCATCAGGCAGTCCGGGTCGTTGGTCCAGAGGCGGTGGTGCTGCCACTGGCGGGCCGCTCCGGTGAACTCGGCCGGGTCCTGGCCGGGTTGGCTGTGGTCATCGGCCTCCGGGCGGCGGTGGGGTGCCGTGTCGGGGCTGACGCGCATCGCGTCGAACAGGCCGATGGAGGCCAGGAGGGGCGCGCCGCAGCCCAGGAGGTAGGCGTCCTCGCCGATGGCATCGCGGATCAGGGCGATGCCGGCCCGGTAGGCCGTGAGGGCGTCGGTGTCCGCGTGGCGTACGCCGTCCAGGGCGCCCGCGTAGAGGAAGTCGGTCTTGAAGTAGTCGTAGCCCTCCGCGCGCAGCGTCGTGAAGACCTCGGTCAGGTACGCCGCCGCGTCCGGGTGAGTGGTGTCCAGGACGCGCAGGTCGTGGCCCCAGTTGCGGCCGGCGTGCGCGAAGCCGCCGGTGGTGTCGCGGACCAGCCAGTCGGGGTGCGCTGCGGCCAGGTCGCTCGCCGGGTCGACGAGGAACGGGGCCGTCCAGATGCCGGCGCGGCGGCCGCGGGAGCGGATCTTCTCGGCGATGCCGGCGCGGGAGCGGAAGCGGCCGGAGAGGGTGAGCCAGTCGCCGAGGGCGCGCTGGTAGCCGTCGTCGATCTGGACGACGTCGACGGGCAGGTCGAGGGTGTCCATCGCGCGGAGGTTCTCGTGGATGTCGTCCTCGGTGACGGCCGTGAAGTACTCGTACCAGGAGCACCAGACGGTCGGTGCCGGGCGGGGCGTGTCGAGGCCGAGGCCGGTGGCCCAGTCGCCCAGGACCGACTGGATGTCCGGGCCGGTCCACTCCTTCACCGGCCCGTCGGCGCTGATCTCGGCGACCCTTCCGTCCCCGGTGACCAGCCGGATCGACGGCACCTCACGCGTCGGCTCGGCCGCCGCCCAGAGCCGGACCGGCGAGCCGTCGCCGGGGTCCAGGGCGAGCAGACCCTCGCCCTGGAAGGTGCCCTCGGGGACGGTGACGCCGGGCCGGTAGCAGACGGTCGCCCAGTTGGCGTTCGTCGGGCGATGGGGCGTCGCGCCGAGGGCGTAGGCGCCGCTGGGGCTCCAGGACTGCCAGCCCTCCTCGTGGACGCGTGCCTTGCGGGGGTCGACCGGCACGGAGGCGACCGGGGTGAAGGGCTGGTGCACGGAGGTTCTCTTTCGGGGAGTGGGCCGTCAGCCCTTGTTGGCGCCCAGGGTGAGGCCGCTGACGAACTGGCGCTGGAGCGCGAAGTAGACGATCAGGGTGGGGACGGCGGTGAGCAGGGCGCCGGCGGCGACCAGGTTGGGGTCGGTGAAGTACTGGCCGGAGAGGTTGTTCAGGGCCGAGGTGATGGGCATGTTCTCGCCGGTGGAGATGAGGACGATGGCCCAGAAGAAGTCGTTGTAGATCCAGATGGACAGCAACGTGGCCAGGGCGGCCATCGCGGGCTTGCACAGGGGCAGCACGATCTGCCAGTACAGGCGCCAGACGGAGGCGCCGTCGACCAGGGCGGCCTCGGTGAGTTCGTGCGGCAGGGAGCGCATGTAGTTGCTCAGCACGAAGGCGCAGAACCCGGACTGGAACGCCACGTGGATGAGCACCAGGCCGAGCGCGGAGTCGTAGAGCTTGCCGCTCATGGTGATGCCGGGCAGGTCGATCAGCAGGTACAGGCGGTACAGCGGGGTGATGATGACCTGCTGGGGCAGCAGGTTGCCGGCGGTGAACACCAGCAGCAGGAACAGGTTGACCCGGAAGTCGAAGCGGCTGACGTAGAAGGCGACCATCGACGACAGCAGCAGCGTCAGCAGCACGGCCGGGACGGCGATCAGCAGCGTGGTGCCGAAGTAGTGCAGCATGTCCGACTGCTGGAACGCGTTGATGAAGTTGTCGAAGCTCAGCTTGTCGGGCCAGGAGACGTAACCCTTGGCGCTCGTCTCGGCGTACGGGCGCATCGCCGCGAGCATCGCCCACAGCAGCGGCGCGAGCCAGGCCAGCGCCGTGACGACGAGGAAGGTGTGCAGCAGGATCCGGGCGGGGCGGATCGGGGTGCGCTGCTTGCGCGGGGCGCCAGAGTTCAAAGGGGCGGCGCGAAGCGCCACGTTCAGGGTGGTGGTGGGCGACGGGTGGGAGCTCATGCGCGCCGCTCCTTCCGGAAGGTGGCGATCAGGTACGGGATGATCACCGCGAGCGAGATCACCAGCAGGACGACGGCGATCGCGGAGCCGTAGCCGATGCGGCTGGACTCGCCGATGATGTTGTTGGTCACCAGGATCGACAGCAGTTCGGTGCCCTGGGCGCCCTTGTTGAAGACGAAGACCAGGTCGAAGGCGCGCAACGCCTCGATGATGGTGACGACCAGGACCACGGTGTTGGTGGGGCGCAGGGTCGGGAAGACGACGTTCTTGAACGTCTGCCACTCACTGGCGCCGTCCAGGGCGGACGCCTCGCGCAGGGCGGGGTCGACGCTCTTCAGGCCGGCCAGGTAGAGGATCATCATGTAGCCGGCGTGCCGCCAGGACGCGGCGATGAGGATCGCCCAGAGGTTGAGGTCCGGGTCGCCGATCCAGTCGATGTAGTGACCGGGCTTGTTGGCGCCGATCAGGCTGTTGATCAGGCCCGTGTCCGGGTTGTAGATCAGCTGCCAGACGAACCCGATGACCGCCAGCGACATCACGACCGGCAGGAAGAACGCGGTCTGGTAGACGCGGCTGAAGCGGATCTTCTTGTCCAGCTGCACGGCCAGGAACAGGCCGAAGGGCGTGGGCAGCAGGATGAGCACCACGAACCAGATGACGTTGTGCTCGACGGCGGGCCAGAACTGCGGGTTGCTGGTGAACAGTTCACGGAAGTTCTGAAGTCCGACCCACGTGATGGAGTCGAAGCCGATGCCGTCCCAGGTGGTGAAGGCCAGCGCGATCGAGGCCAGCGCCGTCAGCCACACCAGGGCGACGTGCAGGATCGTGGGCACGCCCGCCATCAGGCCGAGCGTGACGCGGTCGCGGCGGGTGAGCAGCCGCCGGTGGCCGTGGGGCGCCTTGGCGGTCGGGGACGTGGGGGCGGGCCCCGGGGCCGGCGAGGTGGCCGGCTCCGGAGCCTTCGCGGGGGTGGCGGTCATGTCGTGATCCGAGTCGTCGGGTCTCCGTTGGTCAGGAGGAGGCGAAGATCGTCTTCTTCTGGCGTTCGATCGACGAGAGGATGCTGTCGACGTTCTTCGGGTTGCGGACGAAGTTCTGCAGGGCGGGCTGCATCACCGTCGACGTGAAGTCCGGGCGGGAGTCGCGGTCCATGAACTGCGTCAGGCTCTTCGCGCCGGAGATCATCTCGAAGGACTTCTTCTGCAGCGCGGTGTAGGAGGAGGTGTCGGCCTTGGTGGAGGCGGCGACCACGCTGGAGTCGGCCTTGAGGTAGATCTGCTCGGCCTCGGGCGTGCCCAGGTACTCCAGGAGCTTGGCGGCGCCGGCGCGGTTCTTCGGGGCCTTGGAGAGCATGAAGCCGTCGGTGGGCGCTTCGACGGTGTCCTGCCCGAACTGCGGGTCGATCTCCGGGAAGGCGAAGAAGTCCAGGTCGTCGAGGTCGGCCTTGTCGGTGAACTGCTGGCCCACGAAGGTGCCCAGCAGGTACATGCCGGCCTTCTTGGCCACCAGCGTCTGCGCCGCGTCCTGCCAGGTGCGGCCCACCGCCCCCTCCTGGTGGTAGGGCAGGATCTCCGACCAGTGGTCGAAGACCTTGCGCACCTTGGGGTCGGTCCAGGAGGCCTTGCCGGCCATCAGCTCGACGTGGAAGTCGTAGCCGTTGGTGCGGAAGTTGATCTGGTCGAAGGTGCCCATCGCGGGCCACGCGTCCTTGTCGCCGAAGGCGATCGGGACGAGCCCGTCCTTCTGCATCCGCTTGCACAGGGCGACGAAGTCGTCCCAGGTGGTGGGGACCTTGTAGCCGTGCTGGTCGAAGACGCTCTTGCGGTAGAACACCGCCCACGGGTACGTGTACAGCGGCACGAAGTAGTACTTGCCGTCCTCGCCCTTGCTGAGCTTCTGCATCGCCTCCGGGAAGTTGCCGCCGATCTTCTGCCACACGTCGTCGATCGGGGTGGCCAGCTTCTTCGAGGCGAAGAACTGCATGCGGTAGCCGGCGAACCAGGTGAACACGTCGTCGGGCGTGCCCTGGAGGTAGGAGTTGATCTGCTCCTGGAACGTGTTGTGGTCCTTGGTGTTCACGTCGACCTTGATGCCGGACTTCTTGGTGAAGGCGGCGTAGATCTCCGCGAAGGCCTTCTTCGGCACGGCGTCGGACGAGTTGGAGCCGAGACTGACCGTCTTCGGGTCTGCGGACGAGCCGCTGCCGCCGCAGGCGCTCAGCAGGGGTATGCCGGCGCCGAGCAGGGCCGCACCGCCCATTCCTCGCAGCAGGGTGCGGCGGCTGGGAGCGGGGAGGGAGAAACCGGAGGGAGAGAGGTCGTGCATGGACGGCTCCTGAGGGCAGGGTTCGGCCACGAGGGTGTGGCGTGAAATCCAGCCGTAATCGACCAGAAATCAACTTGACCGAACACGGTGGCGCAATGACAGCCGCATGTCCGGTCATGCGTCAAGAGCCGTCCCCTTCATTTGTCGAAACGTGACCGTCCCGTGAAGACCGCCGGTGCGGAGCGCTCAGTGGGACCGGGAGCGGTGGTACGCGGCGGCGAGCCTGCCGGGGCGGCGGCGCCGCGGCTGCCGGTGCCCTCCGCTCGCGGGAGCGCGGCCGTCCAGCTGGATCCAGACCCGCACCTCGGTGCCGCCGAGCACCGAGGATCCGAGCCGTACGTCCCCGCCGGTGGACTCCGCGAGCCGGCGCACGATGTCCAGGCCGAGCCCGGTGGAGCCGTCGCTGCCCGAGCCGCGGCCTCGCGCCATCGCGGCCTCGGGGTCGGGTATGCCGGGGCCCGCGTCGGAGACGAGGACGATCACCGCGTCCTCGCCGTTGTGCACGTCGACCGCGAAGGCGGTGCCCTCCGCCGTGTGCCGGAAGACGTTCCCCAGCAACGCGTCGAGCGCGGCGGCCAGGTCGGCGCGGGCCACGGGTATGCGCACCGGCCGGTCGGCCCCGGCCACCCGCCACTTGCGGCCCTCGTCCTCCGCGAGCGCCGACCAGAACGCCATCCGCTCCCGGACCACCTCGGCCGCGTCGCACCCGGCGCCGGGACCGACCGCGGCCGTCTGCGGTTTGGCCTCCCGGGCCGTACGGATGATGGTGTCGACCTCGCGCTCCAGCTGCTCGACCGCGGTGCGGGTCTGGTCGGCGGCGGGTCCCTCGCCGAGCGAGGCGGTGTTGAGCCGCAGCACGGTCAGGGGCGTGCGCAGCCGGTGGGACAGGTCGGCCGCGAGCTCCCGCTCGTTCGCCAGGAGCTGGACGACCTGGTCGGCCATCGAGTTGAAGGCGGTCGCCGCGAGCCGCAGTTCGCTCGGGCCCTCCTCGGGCACGCGGGCACCGAGCCGGCCCTCCCCCAGCTCGTGAGCCCCCTCGACCAGGCGCTGCGCGGGCCGGACCATGCGGACGCCCAGCCGGTCGGCGACCGCGACCGAGCCGAGGATCAGCGCCACCCCGACCCCGGCGAGCACCGCCCAGGCGGTCCCCACGCCGTTGGTGACGTCGGACTCCGGCACGTACACCTCGACGACCGCGATCTTGCCGGTGCTGAGGGCGACGGGCTGGAGCAGCGTCCAGCCGCCGGTGACGCCGGTGGTGGAGGCGCGGCCCAGCTTCCGCACGGCCGCGATCTCCTCGTCGGCGGCGCGCCGCCGCCCCAGTTCGAGGGCCTCCTGGCCGTCTCCCTCCGGAAGGTGCACGGCCATCCCCGCGTCGGAGCCGGCCGAGGCGACGACCCGCTCCAGCTGGTCGCGGTCGGTGGTGATGGACAGGGCGGGGGCGACCGCCGCGGCCTCCCGCTCGGCGTTGGAGAAGGCGCGGTCGCGGGCCATCTCGCGGATGACGAGTCCGAGCGGCACGGCGAAGGCCAGCACGACCATGGTGGTCACCGCCAGCGACACCTTGACCAGGGCCCACCTCATCGCGGCGCCCCCGGTGGTTCGAGCTTCACCCCTACGCCCCGGAGGGTGTGCAGATAGCGCGGGCTGGCCGCCGTCTCGCCCAGTTTCCTGCGCAGCCAGGACAGATGGACGTCGATGGTCTGGTCGTCGCCGTAGGACTGCTGCCACACCTCGGCGAGCAGCTCCTTGCGGGGGACGACGACGCCGGGCCGGCCCGCCAGGAAGGCGAGCAGGTCGAACTCGCGGCGGGTGAGGTCGAGTCGGGCGCCGTCCAGCTCGGCCTGGCGGCGCAGCGGGTCGACGGTCAGGCCCCCGACCCGGATCACGGGGGACGGCCCCCCTTCCGCGGCGCCGGAGCGGGCGCGGCGCAGCACGGCCGCCATCCGGGCCGAGAGGTGTTCGACCGAGAAGGGCTTGGTCAGGTAGTCGTCCGCCCCGGCGTTCAACAGCCGTACGATCTCCGTCTCGTCGTCCCGGGCCGTGGCGACGATCACCGGCACGTCCGTGATCCCGCGCAGCATCTTCAGGGCCTCGGACCCGTCGAGATCGGGCAGTCCGAGGTCCAGGATCACCACGTCGAAGCGGAAATGGGCGACCTCGCGCAGCGCCTCCAGCGCCGTCCCGACGCTGCGCACGGTGTGCGAGGCGTCGGTCAGGTGCCGGATCAGCGCCGAGCGTACGAACTGGTCGTCCTCGACCACGAGCACACTTGCCATGCGCCGCACCGTACGCCATCTCGAACAGCCGGGTGCGGGCCTGTGGACAACTCCCCGGCTGGGGCCAACCGACCCTCGGACGACCCCGATTGTGGACACCGCGTGGGACGCGTGAGGCAGTATGGCCCGCGATGCGCAGAGGACTCGTACACGGACTGGCCTGGCTGCTCGCCACGGGCGCGGCGGTCACGCTGTCGTGGTGGGGTGTCCACACGGTGATGGCGGGAACGGCCTACGACCCGCCGCGCGCCCTGCCCATCAAGGCCGCCGACGCGTCCACCCGGGAGCCGAGGGCGCCGGCCACGCCGGAGCCGGAACGGGCGCTTCCGCCGAAGCGGCGGGAGCCGAGCAGCGCGCCTCCGGCGTCCGCGTCCGGGAAGCCGAGCCCCTCCCCCACGCCGTCCTCGTCCTCGCCCGGCACCTCCCCCGCCGCCGCCTCCGGCCGGGTCAGGAGCTACGACACCGACGGCGGCCGGGCGGTCTTCGACCTGGGCAAGGTCTCCGCCTCGCTGGTCTCGGCGACGCCCGGCGCGGGCTGGTCGATGCAGGTGTGGAAGACGGAGTCGTGGATCCGCGTGGAGTTCTCCTCGGGCGCGGACCGGGTGTCGGTGTTCTGCACCTGGCACGACGGGCCGCCGCGGGTGGAGATCGGGACCTACTGAGTGCGGTATGTGGTGATCGGCGCCTGCCGAGGGCCGTCGGCGGGCACCGGCGTCCGCCGGGTGCCGTCGGGGGTCATCTGAACACCGACGCCGGTGGTGCGGGCGACGCCACCGCGGCGACGTCCGTGACGGGCGCGGCCCCACCGGTGAAGTCCGTGAGGGTCCTGCCGTGCTCGACCCGGGCGGGATGCGGGTCGGAGGCGGCGAGGCGGGTCAGCTCGGCGACGGGCAGCGGGTGGTCGGAGGCGACCAGGACCGCGTTCCCGAAGCGCTTGCCGCGCAGCACCGCGGGATCCGCCACCAGCGCGAGCTCCTCGAAACGGGCGGCGGCGGTGGCGATCTGGCCGCGCAGGTGGGCGAGCGGCGGTCCGTCGGCGAGGTTGGCGGCGTAGACCCCGCCGGGCTTGAGGGCCCTGCGCACGTCGTCGAGGAACTCGGTCGAGGTCAGGTGGGCCGGCGTCCGGGCCCCGCTGAACACGTCGGTGATGACGAGGTCGGCCCAGCCGTCGGGCACCTTGGCGAGACCCTCGCGGGCGTCGGTGGAGCGCACCCGTATGCGCGCGTTCGGATCCAACGGCAGCTCGCGGCGGACCAGTTGGACGAGGGTGCCGTCCCGTTCGACGACCTGCTGGGTGGAGCGGGGCCGGGTGGCGGCGACGTAGCGGGCGAGGGTGAGGGCGCCGCCGCCGAGGTGCACGGCGTGCACGGGCCGGCCGGGCGGGGCGACGAGGTCGATCACGTGCCCGAGGCGGCGCTGGTACTCGAAGGACAGGTACGCCGGGTCGTCCAGGTCGACGTGCGACTGCGGGGCCCCGTCGATCACCAGGGTCCAGGCCCGGGTCCGCTCGCGGTCGGGGATCAGCTCGGCGAGCCCGCCGTCGACGCTCTCGACGACGGCCTCCGCACCGGCCTGTCTGCGCCGGCCGCCCTTGGACTTTCCCATGGGGTCATTATCGGGGTGGGCTGTTAAGCAGGGCGTACGCTCCCGCGGCCCGGCATGCTGAGGCGGCGGAGCGGCAGCAGTTCCGGGGGCTCCTCGGCAGCAGTGCCGGGGGCTCCTCGGCAGCAGTGCCGGGGGCTCCTCGGCAGCAGTGCCGGGGGCTCCTCGGCGGCAGCTGCCCCGGGGGCCGTCGGCGGCAGAAGTCCCGGAGCGACTCAGCGGCAGCAGTCCGGGAGCCCCTCAGCGGCAGCTGTCCGCCGCCTTGATCATCCGGGCGGCCTCTCCCAGGGCCTCGCGCAGCACCGCGGGATCGGTCGCGAGGTCCGCCTCACCGGGCGGCAGCAGCCAGTCCGAGCCCGCCACGGGAGGCTCGGGCGCCAGGGTCGCTCCGCGTCCGTCGGTCTCCGTGCAGGTGCTCCCCGGCAGGTCCCACGCGGCGGCCGTCCCCGGCGGCACCAGGAAGCCCAGGGTGTCACCGCCGTCGTCGTGCAGTACCGGTCCCACCGTGTCTCCTGGCCCGCGCCGCAGGATGTCGACAGCCTCCAGCCCCTGCCGCGCCGGCACCGTAACCACATCGCAACCGGCCACCGGCGCACCCGGCGGCGTACGAGGATCGTTGATCCGGCTGGTCTCCATCCCGGCCTCCACCACGAAAACCCCTGTTTGGACGAGCGGTCGGGAATGGGGGCCTCCCGGTCCGCGAGGTTCAACGCGGCAGACCGTCAACGGCTACGGCGGAAGTCAGCCGCAAAGGATGGCACTTCATGGCAGATCACGGATGAGATATCCGGTTTGTAGCCAAACCCAGCGTGGTGACTCCATCACAGCAGGTACGTTCTTGCCCGCCGGACACAGGGCCGACCATGCGGACAACTCGCGACAAGTCGCTCTGCATCCGGCATGGTTCGACGGTTCGCACGGGAGGACCCGGCCATGGCGTCGTCAACGATGACCTCGTCCCAACCCCAACGGCCACCACGGCCGAACCTCGTCTTCCGGCGACTGCGCGGACAGCGCTCACCGGCCGAGTTCGCCGCGGCGGTCCGCCGGGCCGGGCTCGAGATCGGCGAGCAGGTCAGCTGTGACGCGCGGTACATCGGCCGGGTCGAGGCGGGCGAGATCCGCTGCCCCAACTACGCGTACGAACGGGTGTTCTTGCACATGTACCCAGGCCGCACACTCGCCGACCTGGGGTTCGCGCCCCGCTCGTCGGTACGCGGACGCCGGGCGCGCGACACCGAGGACGCGCCCCCGACGCGCACCGCGAACCCGGCGAACGCCACGAGTGAGACCAGCGGGGCGTGCGAGCCGTATGAAACGCAGAACCCGTACGACCCGCACCACCCGCACGACACCTACGAGGAGAGCGACGTGCTACGTCGCGCGTTCATGACCGGCGGAGGCGCCACGGTGGCCGCCGCCTCACTGGGGCCTGTCGGCCTCGCCCGCGACGCCTCGGCGGCACAGCGCCCCGTGCACCGCGCCGGGGCGAGCGACGCGGGCGCCCTGGAAGAAGCAGTCCGCCGGATCCGGCTGCTCGACGACCGGCACGGGGCGGACGGCCTCTACCGTCGCGCCGCCGCCCCGCTGCGCGCCGCCTACGCCCTGCTGGACGCCGGGACGACCCGGCAGACCACGGCGGACCGGCTCTACTCGGGTGCCGGTGAACTGGCCATCTCGGTGGGCTGGCTGGCCCACGACTCGGGCCGCTTCGACGACGCCCGCTCGCACTACGCGGAAGCCCTCGCGACGGCCCGGATGACCGGCGACGCGGGCCTTGAGGCGCACGCCTTCTGCAACACGGCGTTCCTGGCGCGCGACGCGGGCCGGCCCCGCGAGGCGGTCCGGGCGGCCCAGGCCGCGCAGCGCGTCGCCCGGCCGGTGGGCTCCGCCCGGCTGATGTCGCTGCTCGCGCTGCGCGAGGCGGGGGGCTGGGCCGGACTGGCCGACCGCGTCGGCTGCGAGCAGGCACTGGCCCGGGCGCAGGCCTTCTTCGAGCGGGGCCCCTCGGACGCCGATCCCGAGTGGATGAGCTTCTACGGGGAGGCCGAACTGGAGGGCCTGGAGGCGCAGTGCTGGTCCACGCTGGGCGACTGGCCCCGGGCGGCACGGCACGCACGGCGCGCCGCCGAGCTGCAGGATCCGCACTTCACGCGGAACATCGCCCTCTACACGGCGGAGCTGGCGGACGACCTCGCGCGCGGCGGCCGGCCCGACGAGGCGGCGGTGGCGGGGATGCGGGTGCTGGATCTGCTGGAGGAGGTCCAGTCGTCCCGCGTCCAGACCATGCTCGCGGCGACCGCGCGGGTGATGCTGCCGCACCGCAGGGCCTCCGGGGTCTCGGCGTTCCTGGAGCGGCACGCCTCCTCGCCGCGGATGGCCTGAGGACTGCGGATGACCTGAGGACCGCGGATGACCTGAGGGAATGTCGCGGACGTCACGCCCGCCGCGCGACGTCCGGCACGTCCGGCGCGAGATGCCCCAGGTCGTTCCAGCTCTCGATCGCCGGCTCCCCGTAGGCCCAGCCCAGCACCGACAGCGACGTCGGGTTCAGCCGGATCCGGGCCGCGAAGTCGATCGGCAGGCCGAGCCAGCGCGCCCCGATGGAGCGCAGGATGTGCCCGTGGGCGAAGACCAGGACGTCGCGGTCCTCGGAGCGGGCCCAGGAGACCACCTCGTCGGCCCGGGCCGTGACCTCGGCGAGCGACTCCCCGCCCGGGACCCCGTCGCGCCAGATCAGCCAGCCGGGCCGGACGGCCTGGATGTCCGCGGGGGTCATGCCCTCGTACGACCCGTAGTCCCACTCCAGCAACGCGTCCCAAGTGCGCGCGCGGTCGCCGAAGCCGGCCAGTTCGCAGGTCTCACGCGCGCGTGCCAGCGGGCTGGTGCGCACCTCGACGCCGGCCAGGCCCTCGTACGGGGCCCGGTGCAGGCGCTCGCCGAGCAGCTTCGCGCCGCGTCGGCCTTCCTCCAGGAGCGGCACGTCGGTCCTGCCCGTGTGCTTGCCGGACAGGGACCACTCGGTCTGTCCGTGGCGGGCCAGCAGGATGCGCGCGGGCATGGAGCACCTTTCCGGAAGAACAAGCGAGAAGAACGACGCATGGGGAACTCCTCCATCATCGCGCACGCCTCCCGCGGGCAACCCGGGGGGCGATCTCTGCGTCTTTGAGGGCCGGAGGCGCCCCCCGGGGCGGGCGCACACACCGTAAAGTGACACGGCCGAACGGGCTACGCGTGATGACGAAGGGGGAGGACGATCGGATGCAGCACACCGAGACACCGGGCACCGAGGCGGCGGCCCCCGCGCCCAGGCTGCGCTGGTGGACCGAGCTGCCGCTGATCCTTCTGGTGTACGGGTTCTACTCGGCCGGCCGGCTCCTCGCCCGCGGCGACGTCTCCGGCGCCGTCGACCACGGTCTGACGATCCTGCGCTTCGAGAAGGCGCTGTACCTCAACTTCGAGCACCCGCTCAACCGCCTCTTCACGCGCGAGGCCTGGATCGGCATACCCGCCGACTTCTGGTACGCGTCGCTGCACTACCTGGTCACTCCGGCCGTCCTGGTGTGGCTCTTCCGCTCCCGGGCCGTGCGGTACCGCGCCGCGCGCACCTGGCTGATGACGTCCACCCTCATCGGCCTGATCGGCTTCACACTGCTGCCAACCTGCCCGCCCCGGCTCCTCGACGCGAGCCACGGCTTCGTGGACACGATGGCGCAGTACAGCTCGTACGGCTGGTGGGGCGGGGCGGCGAGCGCCCCGCGCGGCATGGGGGACATGACCAACCAGTACGCGGCCATGCCGAGTCTGCACGTGGGCTGGGCCCTGTGGTGCGGAGTGATGCTGTGGCGCTTCGGCGGGTCGCGCCTGACCAGGACCGCCGCCGTCGCCTATCCGCTGATCACGACGATCGTGGTCATGGGCACCGCCAACCACTACTTCCTCGACGCGGTCGCAGGGGCGGCCGTCATGGGCGTCGGCCTGCTGCTGGCCCCCGTCGTGATGCGCACCGCGGACCGGGTCAAGGCACGGTTCGTGCCGTCGGCCGCACCGGTCACGGCGGACTCCTCCGCCACAGCCTCCGCCCCGGTCGCGGCGGACTCCTCCGCCGCGGGTTCCTCGATTGTCAGTGCCGGATGCCAGACTTCCGCGGGTGAGCGAATTCCACGGCAGCGCGAGTCACGGCTCGAAGACGGAGCCGAGCCGGGTGCCTCTCCCAAGGACGCGGGGGACGGCGCTCCGGCAGCAGCTCGCTGAGCTGCGCGGCCCCGACGTACCCGCGAAGGCGCTGGACGCCCGCGCCCTTGCGGCGCTGGCCGCCAACCCCGGTTGTGCGCGGCGCGCGATCCTGGACGGCGCCGGAGTGAACAAGGCGGCGGTGGCGAGCGCGCTGGGCTCGCCGTCGGCCTTCGGGCAGTCGCAGTTCGCGCTCACCCGAGGCAACGCCTTCGAGGCGAAGGTCAAGGCCGACGGCGGCGCGGAGCTGTTGCGGCTGGTGCACGACAAGCTCGACCGGTCCGCCGAACCGCCCTCCGACGCACGCGTGCCCGACCTGACGGCGGCCGGGCCCCAGGGGCGCACGGCCCGTACGGAGCTGGAGCTGCGGGAGGCCGCCGCGCACCCGGGGGCGTGGACGCTGCTCGACCATCCGATGCTCGCGCTGGACGTCGCGGGCTCTCCCGCCTTCCTGGAGCCGGACGCGGTGGTGGTGCATCCGGACGGCAGCTGGACGGTCGTGGAGATCAAGTCCTTCCCCCTGCTGGACGGTTCGGCGGACCCGGCGAAGGTCGGGGCGGCGGCCCGGCAGGCGGCGGTGTACGTGCTGGCGCTGGAGGAGGTCGCGGCCCGTCTCGGCGCGGAGCCGGAGGGGTCCGCCCAGGGCGGGGCCGCTGCCCCGCGGGTGCGGCACCGGGTGCTGCTCGTCTGCCCCAGGGACTTCTCCAACCTGCCGGCGGCGTCCGCCGTGGACATCCGCAAGCAGCGGGCGGTGACGGCCCGCCAGCTGGCCCGGCTGACCCGTATCGAGGACATCGCCGGCGCGCTCCCCGAGGGCACGTGCTTCTCGCCCGAGTTGCCCGCCGAGGAGCTGACGGCGGCCGTGGAGTCGGTCCCGGCGACCTACGCGCCCGAGTGCCTGTCCGCGTGCGAGCTGGCCTTCCACTGCCGCACCCGGTCCCGCCAGGAGGGCGAGGTGACGTCGCTCGGGCGCCCGGTCCGCGCGGAACTGGGCGGTCTGACGACCGTCGAGGACGTCCTGGCCGCCGCCCGCGGCGAGGCGGGCGATCCCGCCGACCCGGCGGTGGCGGCCCTGCGGCGGGCCGCCGCCCTGCGCGCCGAGGCGCTGGAGGCGACGTGTCGCTGATCTCCACCCTGGCCCGCCTCGAAGCCGTCAGCACGGGCCGCGCCCAGCCCGCCGCCACCGTCCGGCACCGCCATCTCGGCGAGCGCCCGCTGGTGTTCGTGCCGCTCACCACCGCCGGTGAGGCCGGGGCCCCGCTGGGCGCGCTGGTCGGCACCGACCGGGACGCGCCGCGTCTGCTGGCCGTACCGCAGCCCCGTGACCGCGACCTCAGGTTCGCGTTCCTGGCCGAACTGGCCGACGTCGTGCTGCCGTACGTCGACTCCTTCGCCGAGGCCGTGGAGGCCGCCGAGCGCACCGATACCGACCCGGAGACCGGCAAGCGCGTCAAGGTCGAGGTCGACCTGTGCGCGGACGCGCCGCAGCTGATCGTGCCGAGCCGCGCGGGCATCGACCTGGTGCGGCTGCTCGGGCGCTCGACGCGGTTCCGGCGTACGGCGGAGCAGGATCCGGAGGCTCCCTTTCCGGCACCGCCGCGGGTGCCGCTGCTCGGGCGGTGGCTGACGCACTTCGGGGAGCGGGCCCGGGTGCCCGGCTCCTCGCTGCTGCTGGCGATGACCGACGTCCTGGGCCGGCACTGGGTGACCGGGCAGTCCACCCTGGAGGACCAGCATCTGGGGGCGCTGCTCGCCTGGATCGACCCGCCTCAGGGCGTCACCGGCGCCGAGGCCGCGCTGCGGGCCGAGCTGGAGCGGGACGCGCAGGGCCAGCTGACGTGCCCGCCGGCAGGTCCGGCGACCGACCCGGCGTTCGACAACAAACTGCTCGCCCCGGCCATCGAGCGCTACGACCGGGCCCGCACCGCCCTGGCCGCCGCAGAGGACGGCCTGGAGGCCGACGACCGGCTGGGGGCGCTGAGCGCCGCCGAGCGGGAGATCCGCGACCTGGTGCTCAGCCGCACCCGGCCCACCTGGGACGCGGTCTGGCGGGGCCTGGACCTGCTGCGGGAGCTGCCCGAGGGGGCACGCGTCGAGGAGCGGTGGACCCGCGACCGCTGGTCGTTCACCGGTCACCGCGACCGGGTGCTGGCCGGGGAGCCCCCGCAGCCGCGCCGAGACGACGCGGTCACGGCGGCGAACAAGCTCGCCACGCGTGAGCGCGAACAGGCCCGGCTGGAGGCGCAGGAGGCCCTCGACGACCCGCTGGTGATGGCGGGCCGGCGGCTGTCCGGGGAGGCGCTCGCGGGTGAGGTCACCGATGTCGTGATGGCGTACAGCGAGGGCAAGCGGCCCAGCCCGCGCCCCCTGGTGACGGTGCGCACGGACGACCGGCCGCATCTCGGCGAGCGGACGAAGGTGTACCGGTCGCTGGGCGGGAAGCCGCAGTCGGCCGAGTTCGTCGCGGCCGAGGAGGACGGCGCGTACGTCGTCCTGCGGGTCCTGGACAAGATGGGCCGCGGCAAGGAGCCCGAGCCGGGTTCGGTGCCGGAGAAGGGCGACCGGGTCTGCTTCACCCTCTTCGAGCACGAGCAGCGGGGCGGCGCGAAGCTGCCCGACCCTGAGGACACGCCGTGGACGCACGGCGGGCCGCCCGGCGAGCCGGCCCTGGAGGCGGCCGACCCGGTGACCGAGGAGGATGTGCTGTGACCACGGTGTTCGACCCCTCGGCCGCCGCGGCCCGGGCCACCGACGCGATCCTGCACGACACGCTGCACGGCACCGCGCGCGGTGTCGTCGTGGACTCCCCGCCGGGCGCGGGCAAGTCCACGCTGGTGGTCCGCGCGGCCCTGGAACTGGCCGAGGCCGGTCACCCGCTGATGGTGGTCGCGCAGACCAACGCCCAGGTCGACGACCTGGTCCTGCGGCTCGCCGAGAAGAACCCCGAGCTGCCGGTGGGCCGGCTGCACAGCAGCGACTCCGACCCGTACGACAAGGCGCTCGACGAGTTGCCGAGCGTACGCAAGTCGGCCAAGGCGGGTGACCTGGCGGGGCAGGCCGTGGTGATCTCGACCGCGGCGAAGTGGGCGCACGTCAAGGTCGACGAGCCGTGGCGGCACGCGATCGTCGACGAGGCCTACCAGATGCGCTCGGACGCGCTGCTCGCCGTGGCCGGGTTGTTCGAGCGGGCGCTGTTCGTGGGCGACCCGGGACAGCTCGACCCGTTCGCGATCGTCGGCAGCGAGCAGTGGGCGGGCCTCACGTACGACCCGTCGGGCTCGGCGGTGACGACCCTGCTCGCGCACAACCCGGACCTGCCCCAGCACCGGCTGCCGGTCTCCTGGCGGCTTCCGGCCTCCGCGGCACCCCTGGTCTCGGACGCGTTCTACCCGTACACGCCGTTCCGTAGCGGCACCGGCCCCGGCGACCGGAGCCTGGCCTTCGGCGTGCCGTCGGACGGCTCGGGCCCCGACCGGGTGATCGACGAGGCGGCCGAGTCGGGCTGGGGCCTTCTGGAGCTGCCCGCACGGCACACCCCGCGCACGGACCCGGAGGCGGTACTCGCGGTGGCGACCGTCGTACGGCGCCTGCTGGACCGGACGGGCGCGGCGACCTCGGAACGCTCTCCGGTCGCCTCGCCGCTCACCGCGGACCGGATCGCTGTCGGCACGGCGCATCGGGACCAGGCCGCCGCGGTCCGCTCGGCCCTGGCCGGCCTCGGCGTCGCCGACGTGATCGTGGACACGGCGAACCGGCTGCAGGGCCGCGAGTACGACGTCACGGTGGTCCTCCACCCCCTCTCCGGCCGCCCCGACGCCACGGCCTTCCACCTGGAGACGGGCCGCCTCTGCGTCCTGGCCTCCCGCCACCGGCATGCCTGCATCGTGGTCTGCCGAGCGGGGGTCACCGACCTGCTGGACGACTATCCGTCCATGGAGCCGGTGCAGTTGGGGACGGTGGTGAAGTTCCCGGACGGCTGGGAGGCGAACCACGCGGTGCTGGCGCACCTGGCGGAGCACCGGGTGGAGTGGCGACCGTGACCGCCGCCCTCGGACGCACCTGCTTCCACCCGACCCACCGGCGGCCGGAGGGCGGCACACCGGGTCCCGGGGCGGTCCTGATCTGGCCGGAACAGTGCGGGTCCGGGAGGCCCTGGCGAACGCCGGGTGGTGTGGCGGCCGTACCCACTACCGCGATGCCCACTTGCGCGCCCGCGAGACAATGGACGGTGGCCCACTCCACCGGGAGGGTCAGCGCGACGTACGAGGAGGAGAAGACATGGCGGAGCCCACGCCGCGTCGGAACGAATCGCGGCTACGCCCCGCGCCCCTGCTCTTCGAGCCTGCGGAGGCGGCCTCCGACCCTGAGCACTTCTTCGACCTCGAGTCGATCGACGACCCCCGGGCCCTGCTGGCCCGGGCGACGGAGCTGACGCTGGCGTTCCGGGCCGCGGCGGACCGGGCGGTGGAGTTCCAGGCGATGGCGGCGGCGCAGCTGGCCGATCCGCGCAGGTTCGACCGGCTGACGACCGCGGACATCGCCGAGCGGGCCGAGTGGACCGAGGACTACGCCAAGAAGATGGTCGAGTTCGGGCGGGACCTGATGCGGGGCGACGCCGAGGGCCGTGGGCCCGGCGAATCCGCCTGACACGGCAGGGTCGGCCCCTTCCCGATCACCTGGCATATGCCAGGCGGGCAAGATACTCCCTCCCACCCCCTCCTGTCCCGATTTCCCGCAACCCTCGGGAACCGGGCGCTCACGGCGGGTACACCTGGATGCCATGAGCAGCGCATGGAACGCCTCCGATGTCACCCCGGACGGGGCCGCCTGGCTCGCCTCGGCAGGAACGTATCCGCGAAGCACGCTCGCCCTCTGGGAGGAGCGGCCGGACGCCCCGGTCGTACTGCCCTGCGGGTCGGTCTTCGACGTGGTCAGCGCGCCCGCGATGTTCGGCCGGCGCATGCTCGACCGGCTGTGGGACGACGGTCCGGGCTCGGGTCCGGTCGCGCAGTTCCGTGGACGGATGCTGCTGTTCGCCGCCCCGGGGACGGCTCAGCGGCTCCCCGCGCTGCTGGAGTGGGAGGAGTGGGGCGCACGGGGCGGCAGGGAAGCCACCCGTACGGACGCCGTACCGCCGCTGCTGTGCCATGGCACGGGCGACGCGGTGACCGTCCCGGCCCCGTCGGAGAGCATCTGGCCCGCCGCCCCGGCCCCGTCGGAGAGCGCCTCCCTCACCGTTCCGGCCTCGTCGCGGAGCGCCGCCCCCACCACTGCGCAACCCGCCCGGCCCCCCGCCCCCGCCCGTTCCGCTTCCCGCTGGCTCGTCGCCCCGGACACCCGTCAGCCCTGGCTCCCCGGCCCCGAAGTTCTGCTCTGGGCGGCCGTCCGGGCGGCCCGCTCGGCGGTGCGGATTTCGATTTTTCCTCCCGCCGACCAGGATGCTAAGGTCTACGACGTCAGCAGGCGCCGCTAGCTCAGTTGGTTAGAGCAGCTGACTCTTAATCAGCGGGTCCGGGGTTCGAGTCCCTGGCGGCGCACTGTGCCGGTGGCGGTTTGTGTTCGCAGACAACGCGAACGCAAGCCGCCACCGTCGTTTCCGCGCGGTTTCGCCGCGCGCCGTGGGGGCTTCGCCACCCACACCCCCACCTCCCGGCGTCACACCGCCGTCCCCTCAACGCCCCACCGCGATCTTCACCGTCCACGCCCCCGAAGCCGTACGCCCCTCCACCTCCACCCGCACTCCCTCCCCCGGCACCGTGAAGCTCTCCCCGATGCCGATCGGCGCGTCCGCGAGGGGCGGGTAGACGGAGTCCTCCCAGCACGCGTCGGTGCGCGGATGGGCGTCGATCACCTCGACGGGGCCGCCCCCGGACTGCGCCCCGCCCCGCACCCGGTACACGAGCACCCCCTGCCGGCACGCGGCCGCGTCATTGCCCACCGGCCCCCGCGCCTCGAGGGCGAGCACGCTGTCGGGCCCCGTCCGCACCACCGCGAGCTTGGTGCCCCGCCCGAGACCGAAGGCCTGCGCCCCCGCGGCCCCCGTCGTCGGCATCCCCGGCCCCGCCGCCAGCGGCTCCAGGGTCAGCCGGGCCGGCCCGGCGTCCTGGACGCACCGGACCTGCCGCGGATCCAGCCAGCCCAGCTTCCACTTGTGCCAGGCGAAGAGGTCGGGGGCCAGTCCGAACTGGCTGCCCATCAGGTCCCAGTCGCCGACGTGTGTGTCCCAGTCACCCTTGCCGTCCGCGGGCCGGTGGTACAGGTCGGGCAGGTCGAACACGTGCCCGGTCTCATGGGCGAGGACGAGCCGGTCCGGGGGGTGCTGTTCGAACACCGTGACGATGCGGCGCAGGTCGGTGCCGTCCGCCCGCAGCGGGCTCGTCAGGTTCACCACCTTGGTCGCGTCGGAGTCCACGCCGGGCGCGTCCGGGTCGGCGACGAAGTACACGACGTCGTAGCGCGAGAAGTCGACCCGCGGGTCGGCCACGGAGAGGGCGTCACGCAGGTACGCGGACCGGTGCTCGGGTTTCCAGTCGCGCTGTATGGCGTACGCGGTGGACGGCTTCGGCATCTGGATCCAGTGCCGCAGCGTGTGCGGGCGCAGGGTGAAACGGCCATAGGAAGCACGTTCGAAGAAGCGGGTGGTGGCCGGGAAGTGGTCCGCGGTCAGCTCCTGCGGGGTGGTCAGCGGGTGGGCGTCGGGGAAGGACAGGAAGACCATGACCGCGTCCAGGGACCGGGCCGGTCGCGGATAGGCGGCGTTCCAGGTGTCCAGGCCCTCCGAGTGGTGGGCGTCGGTCCGGGTCAGGGCGCAGGGCGCGGCGGAGTCGGGCCCTGCCGCCGAGGGGCCGGCACCGAGGGAGGTGGCGGCGAGCGCGGACATGGTGGTGAACACGGCCGCGGTACTGCGCAGTCGGGCGCGCGGAAACGGACGCGGCACGGGTACCTCCGGGTACGGTTCGCGGGACACCGCACCCAGCCTGTGATGATTTGTCGTACTGCGTCCTGTTTGCCTGCACCGGTCGGGTGAAGGGGGCGAAAAATCACGGAAGCCGACACCCCCGAAGCACTCACAGAACGTCACAACTGGTCGGGGGCCTGAAGAAGCCGTCCAGGTGCGTGCAGAAACGATCTGGCAGAAGGGCCGGTTGGCCGGGGAGACTGGACACCGGCTGGAAGGCCCTGGGGCCAGCCTCTATGATCGGCACACTTTCCTGACCTTTCCTGCACGGACAGAGATCGAATACATGCGGGAGCGAGCGGTGAGCGGAACCTCCGAAGGGCCGGCGCCCGCGGCAGACCTGGACCGGCCGGTCGTCACAGAGAGTGAGATCGACACGTCTCCCCGTACCGAGCCCCCGACCCCGCGGCCCTACCGCTCCGCCTTCGCGGCCGCCCCGCTCGCCATGGCCGTCGTGGACCGCGAGGGCACGGTCGTCAGTGCCAACGACGCCCTCGCCGCGCTGCTCGGCCGCAGCCCGGACGGGTTGGCCGGGTCCGTCGCCGCCGACCTGGTCGACCTCACCTCCGACGCCCGCACCTGGCACGCGTACCGCGAGGTGCTGCGCGGGCGACAGTCCCGGCTGCGCTGCGCGCGCCGGCTCAAGCACCCCGACGGGCACTCGCTGTGGGTGCAGGTGACGGTCGCCCCGCTGCCCGCCGAGGACGACGGTGTGCTGCTGTCGGTCGCCGACATCAGCGCCCGCCGGGAACTCCAGGCCCGGTTGCGGCACTTGCAGATGCACGACCCGGTGACCCGGCTGCCCAACCGCACCCTGTTCTTCGAACGACTGTCGGCCGCGCTGGAGGCGGAGTCCTACGAGCAGAGCGGCACGGGCCGGATCGGGCTGTGCTACCTGGACCTGGACGGCTTCAAGGCCATCAACGACACCCTCGGCCATCGCGTCGGGGACCGGCTGCTGGCGGCCGTCGCCGAGCGCCTGACGCGCTGCGCGGACGAGGCCGGCCACGCACGGACCAGCATTCCGCTGGTGGCCCGGCTGGGCGGTGACGAGTTCGCGCTGCTCGTCGAGGACTCCACGGGCACCGAACAGCTGGCCGAACTGGCCGAGTCGGCGCTGCGGGCGGTCCAGGACCCGTTCGACATCGCCGGCCAGCGACTGTCGGTCTCGGCGTCCATCGGCGTCGTCGAGCGGCACGCGGCCGGCACCACCCCCACCGCGCTGATGCAGGCGGCCGACACGACGCTGTACTGGGCGAAGGCCGACGGCAAGGCCCGCTGGACGCTGTTCGACCCGGAGCGCAACGCCCACCGCATGACCCGTCAGGCCCTCGCCTCCACACTCCGCCCGGCCATCGACCGGGGCGAGTTCCGGCTGGAGTACCAGCCGCTGGTGGGCATGGAGGACGACCGGCTGCACGGGGTCGAGGCGCTCATCCGATGGAACCATCCCCAGTTCGGCGTACTGACGCCGAATCGGTTCATCGGACTGGCGGAGGAGGACGGTTCGATCGTCCCGCTGGGCCGCTGGGTGCTCCGTACGGCCTGCCGGCAGGCCCGCCGATGGCAGCTGGACCACCCGGACGAGCCGCCGATCTTCGTCAGCGTGAACGTGGCGGTTCGGCAGGTCTGGGACTCGGACCTGGTGGCGGACGTCGCCGGGACACTGGCCGAGACCGGGCTCGCCCCGCACCTGCTCCAGCTGGAGCTCACCGAATCGGCCGTGATGGGCTCGGCGGGCCGCCCGCTCCAGACCCTGAAGGCGCTCAGCGACATGGGCGTGCGGATCGCCATCGACGACTTCGGCACCGGCTACTCGAACCTGGCGTACCTCAGCCGGCTGCCGGTGTCGGTGCTGAAGCTGGACGGGTCCTTCGTCCGCGGCTTCCAGTACGACGACCGGGAGGCGGCCGCCCGGGCCAACCCGGCCGACGAGGTCGTCGTCGAGGCGATGATCCAGCTAGCGCACCGGCTCGGGCTGACCGTCACGGCCGAGTGCGTGGAGACCTCGGCACAGGCGACGCGGCTGCGGAGCATCGGCTGCGACACCGGACAGGGCTGGCTGTACTCCCGCCCGGTGTCGCCGGATCGTATCTCCGAACTGCTGGACACACCGGACGTTCAGGCGGGCGTCGGCAACCCGTAGGCATCGGCGATGAGTTCGTAGGAGCGCAGCCGGACGTCCCCGCCGTGCGCGTTGGCCGTGATCATCAGCTCGTCGGCGCCGGTGCGCTTGGCGAGGTCGTCGAGGCCCGAGCGGACCTCGTCGGGGGTGCCGTGGATGACGTTGGCGTTCCAGGAGTCGACGAAGTCGCGCTCCATGGGGCTGAACTCGTAGGCCTCCGCCTCCTCCGGGCTGGGCACGAGACCGGGGCGGCCGGTGCGCAGCCGGACCATGCTGAGGGCGGCGGCCAGCACCTGCCGGCGGGCCTCCCGCTCCTCGTCGGCGGCGAGCGCGGAGACGCCGATGAGGGCGTACGGCTCGTCGAGCACGGCGGAGGGCCGGAACGACTCCCGGTACAGGTCCAGGGCCGGGACGGTGTTCTGCGCCGAGAAGTGATGCGCGAACGCGAAGGGCAGCCCGAGGACACCCGCGAGACGGGCACTGAAGCCGGAGGAGCCGAGCAGCCAGAGCGGCGGGCGGTGCGGGGACTGGACGCCGCCGGGGGACGTGGCCTGGACCGGGCCCGGCACGGCGTGGATACGGCGGTACCGGTGCCCGTCGGGGAAGTCGTCGTCGAGGAAGCGGGTCAGCTCGGCGAGCTGCTCGGGGAAGTCGTCGGCGCCCTCGTTGAGCCGGTCCGTGCGGCGCAGGGCGGCGGCCGTGGCGCCGTCCGTGCCGGGGGCGCGGCCGAGGCCGAGGTCGATCCGGCCCGGGGCCATGGCCTCCAGCGTGCCGAACTGCTCGGCGATCACGAGCGGGGCGTGGTTGGGCAGCATCACACCGCCCGAGCCGAGCCGGATGCGGTCGGTGTGGGCGGCGAGATGGGCCAGGATCACGGCCGGGGACGAGGAGGCCACGCCCGGCATGGAGTGGTGCTCGGCGACCCAGTACCGGTGGAAGCCGCGGTTCTCCGCGAGGCGGGCCAGGTCGACGCTGGTGCGCAGGGCGTCGGAGGCGGTGCGGCCGGCCCCCACGGTGACCAGGTCCAGTACGGAGAGGGGGACGGGGGCGCTGCCCTGTACTGCGCCGCGTATCTCGTCTGCCGCCACGGGGGTGCCTCCTGCTGTGGGCCGTGTGCTGTCGTGCTCTCGTTCCGGCTCTAACAGGGGACTGTCTCCGGTTATTCCCGGCCGGTGCGCCGGGGACCGTCAGGCGGCCTGCTCCCAGTCGCTCCGGGCACTGTCCTGCGGGGGCGTGCGGTCGGCCTTCTCACGGGCCCGCAGGACGGCCCACGCGAGAGCGGCGAGGCAGGTGGACCACCAGGGCAGCGGCCATACGACACCCCACCAGCTCAGGTGGGGGTGGAGGAAGGCGTCCGCTGCGGCCGCGGCCATGGCCGCGGCCAGGCTCCAGCACAGCAGGCGCCCGGACAGCTGGACAGCGCTTGCAGAGGATCTGAACGGGCCCGATTCGGCCATCGGAGAGTCCTTCACGGCATGACTGGCTGCGGACGTGGCCAGTGTGCACGTGGTGGACAGCAGAAGGGGAACGCGCTTTCGGTCAACCCGCGTGTCGCCTGATGCGGCGGAGTTGAGCATTCCTCAGCTCCGGCCGGGCAGTTGGAGCGCGTTTGCCCCACTGTGCACCGAAGAAGGGGTGGGACTGATTCCGGCCCACATGGAGAGCGCGTTCGAGGGCACGGCACCCGTTTTCAGCCGCACGGGGACACTCGGGCTCCATGACGACTGATGCGTACCGGGTGGCGCGAGCGGCCGGATGCCTCGAAGCGACGTTCGCGGTGGCCGTCGGCATGAATCTGGCCGAGGCCGTCTGGGACCCTGGTGGTGCCGGCTGGAGGGCGGCCCGGGCGGCGGCGACTGTGCTCTTCACGGTCGCCCTCGTCGCCTATCTCGTGCTGCGCGTGCTGCGGTGGCGTCGCGCACGGAGCGGGCGTCCATGAGCAGGGACGGATCCGGTCTGCGACCGTGGGGTGATGCGGGCCGATACCTCTTCGCCCCCCGCGGCACCTGACGCGGGGGGGCGACGATCAGGCCTTCCGTCTCACGCCTGGACGAGCGGCTCCCGCGTGAAGAGCGCCCCCAGCTCCGGCGCGTTCACCCGCCGGTCCGCCAGGCGCAGGCCCTCCCAGACCGTGACCTGGTTGGCGGTGAGGATCGGCTTGCCGAGTTCCTTCTCCAGGGCCGGGATGTGGGCCGCCGTGTGCAGGGCCGTGTCGGGCAGGAGGAGGGCCTCGGCGTCGGGGTGGTCGGAGTTGCGGGCCAGGGCGAGGAGTTCGGCCTCGCCCCATGTGCCGACCTCGGCGGCCGTGATGATGCCGGAGCTGTTGACCGACACGACCTCCACACCGGCCGCGCGCAGGAACTCGGCGAAGAGCTGCGCCACGTCCTCCGGGTACGTCGCTCCGATCGCGACCCTGCGCGCCCCGAGCTCCCGCACCGCGTGCGCGAACGCGAAGGACGTGGACGAGGCCGGCAGCCCGGCGGTCTGGGCCAGGGTGCGGACCTGCTCCTGCGCGCCGTCCCAGCCGTAGACGAAGCTGCCGCTCGTGCAGGCCCACACCACCGCGTCCGCACCGGCGTGCCGCAGTTCCTGGACGCCCGCCGCGAGCCGGCCGGCGGAGCCCATCTCGAGCAGCGCGTCCACCCGGTGCGCGTCCTCACCGATGTCGGTGTGCACCAGGTCCACCCGGATGTCGCTGCCCAGCAACTGCTCGATGCGCGGATAGTCGTCCTCGGCGGAGTGGCCCGGGTAGAGAAATCCCAGTGCTGTCATGTCCAGCCTTCCTGCTGCTCTTCTTCCGGCAGTACGGGACCGGGGTCCGCCCCCGGCGCTGCGGGACCGGAACGCGCCGCCGGATTGATCAGCGCTTGGTACGGCCCCACCGCACGGGTACCCAGTCGGCGCAGTGCGGCCCACATCGTCACTTGGTTGGCCGAGATCACGGGGATGCGCAGCTCGGCCTCCAGCTGGGGGATCACGTCGTACGTGGGCAGGTTGGTGCAGCTGATGAACAGCGCGTCGGCGTCGCCGCGGACGGCCTGCCGGGCCATGTCCACCACC
This sequence comes from Streptomyces luteogriseus, assembly GCF_014205055.1. Lineage (NCBI taxonomy): Bacteria > Bacillati > Actinomycetota > Actinomycetes > Kitasatosporales > Streptomycetaceae > Streptomyces > Streptomyces luteogriseus. The sequence continues at coordinate 5,482,426 of NZ_JACHMS010000001.1, read as the reverse complement.
TCCCGGTAGGGGACCTTCCAGATGTGCCGGGTGAGCCCCATGAACGCGCAGCCGGAGATCGTGACGCCGGCCTGGGCGACGTAGGCCTCCAGCGACTGCGTCACCGAGACCGTGTACGGCGTCACCAGCGCCACCCGGCGCACGTTCAGCTCCACCAGGGCCTCCAGCAGCGCGCCGGAGGTGGTGATCGCCGGTACGGCACCGGCCCGGCTCATCGCCTCGCACATCGCCCGCTCGCCCATCATGCCGCCGACGAAGCTGCCCGAGGTGCAGGCGTAGGCCACGACCTCGGGGGCGATCGCGTTGAGGGTGCGGACCGCCTCGCTCAGCGTCTCGTGTTCGCTGACCAGGCGGGCGAGGTCGAGACTGACCTCGACCGGCACGAACGGTGTGCGGGTCATATGGAGCGAGACCTCGTCCGGCACCCAGCGCCACAACTCGCGGTCGAGTGCGAAGTCGAAGGGGGCGACGACGCCGACCCCGCGCTGCGGGCTGGGCCCGCCGAGAAATGAGACGTCCATGGCAAGCACCGGCCTCACGCTGGGCAACTAGTGTGCAACGGATCGTGGGAACGCCCGTGTTGACGACGGTAGGTTCGGGTGCGAGCGTGGTCAATCCGCCCGGATCACTCCTTGGTCAACACCGGGTTAACTCGTCGTCACCGACCGGCGCCCCGGGGCCGGCCGGCCCCCGCCGAACGGCTGGAGAAACGGCTGCTCATGCCCACCCCCACCCTGCTCGTCCTGGACGCCGAACCCCTCCCCCGCCTCGGCCGCCTCACCGGCCGCGCCCGCATCGAACACACGGACGCGGCGGGGCTCGCCGAGCGCCTCCCGCGTGCGGATGCACTCCTGGTGTGGGACTTCACCTCGCGCGCCGTGCGGGACGCGTGGCCCGGCGAGGGTCCACGGCCGCGCTGGGTCCACACCGCCAGCGCCGGTGTGGATCATCTGATGTGTCCGGAACTCGCCGCTTCCGACACGGTGGTGACGAACGCGCGCGGCATCTTCGACCAGCCGATCGCGGAATACGTCGCCGCGCTGGTGCTGGCGATGGCCAAGGACCTGCCCAGGACGCTGGAGTTGCAGCGGGAACGGACCTGGCGGCACCGCGAGTCGCTGAAGATCGCCGGGAGCCGGGCCGTGGTGGTGGGTTCGGGGCCGATCGGCCGGGCGATCGCGCGCACCCTGGGGGTGCTGGACATCACGACCGCGCTCGTGGGCCGCGTCGCGCGCTCCGGCGTGCACGGCCCGGAGGACCTGGACCGGCTGCTGGCCCGCGCCGACTGGGTGATCGCGGCGGCGCCGCTCACGGACGACACGCACGGGATGTTCGACGCCCGCCGCTTCGACCTGATGCAGCCGTCGGCCCGGTTCGTCAACATCGGCCGCGGGCAGCTCGTCGTCGAGGACGCGCTGGCCGAGGCCCTGTCCAAGCGCTGGATCGCGGGCGCCGCCCTGGACGTGTTCGAGGCCGAACCGCTGCCCGCCGAGAGCCCGTTGTGGCAGGCCCCGGGCCTGATCGTGTCCCCGCACATGAGCGGCGACATCGTCGGCTGGCGGGACGAACTCGGCGCCCAGTTCGTGGACCTGTACGAACTCTGGGCGAGCGGGGAGCCGTTGAAGAACGTGGTCGACAAGCAGCGTGGGTACGTACCTGGTCACTGACGTTCCTGGGAGGGTGGATGACCGAGCTCACCGAGCTGACCGCCGCACGGCTTCTCGACGGGTACCGCAAGGGCGAGTGGAGTCCCGTGGAGGCGACACGGGCGGCGCTGGAGCGGGCCGAGGCGATCCAGCCGGAGGTGAACGCCTTCGTCCGGCTGACCGCGGAAGAGGCCCTGGAGCAGGCCCGGGAGTCTCAGGAGCGATGGCGGCGCGGTGAGCCACGGGGCCTGCTCGACGGGGTGCCGGTCACCGTCAAGGACATCCTGCTGCAGCGCGGGGCGCCCACCCTGCGCGGGTCGAGGGCCGTGGATCCGGCGGGGCGGTGGGACGAGGACGCGCCGTCGGTGGCCCGGCTGCGCGAGCACGGGGCGGTGTTCATCGGCAAGACGACGACCCCCGAGTTCGGCTGGAAGGGCGTGACGGACTCGCCGCTCAGCGGGATCACGCGCAACCCGTGCGACCCCTCGCGCACCGCGGGCGGGTCGAGCGGCGGCAGCGCGGCGGCCGTGGCACTGGGCGCGGGACCGCTGTCGCTGGGCACGGACGGCGGGGGCAGCGTCCGCATCCCCGCCTCGTTCTGCGGGATCTTCGCGCTGAAGCCGACGTACGGGCGCGTGCCGCTCTACCCGGCGAGCGCGTTCGGGACGCTGGCGCACGTCGGGCCGATGACCCGGGACGCGGCCGACGCGGCGCTGCTGATGGACGTGATCGGGCATCCGGACTCGCGCGACTGGTCGGCGCTGTCCGCCCCGGCCGGTCCGTACACCGACGGTCTGGCGGGCGGGGTGCGCGGGCTGCGGGTGGCGTACTCGCCGTCGCTGGGCGGGCAGGTGGCGGTGCAGCCGACGGTCGCGAGGGCGGTGCGGCAGGCGGTGGAGCGGCTGGCGGAGCTCGGCGCGTACGTCACGGAGACCGATCCGGATCTCACCGACCCGGTGGAGGCCTTCCACACCCTGTGGTTCAGCGGGGCGGCCCGGGTGACGCAGCACCTGGGCCCGCACCAGCGGGAGTTGCTGGACCCGGGCCTGCGGGAGATCTGCGCGCGGGGCGCCCGCTACTCGGCGCTGGACTATCTGGCCGCGGTGGACGTGCGGATGGACCTGGGACGCCGGATGGGCCGCTTCCACGACACCTACGACCTGCTCGTCACGCCGACCATGCCGCTCACGGCGTTCGAGGCGGGCGCCGAGGTGCCGAAGGGATCCGGCCATCGGCGGTGGACGGGCTGGACCCCGTTCACCTACCCCTTCAACATGACGCAGCAGCCCGCTGCGAGCGTGCCGGTCGGCGCCGACGCGGACGGTCTGCCGATCGGGCTCCAGCTCGTGGCCGCCCGGCACCGGGACGATCTGGTGCTGCGGGCGGCCCACGCGCTGTACGGGGCCGGGGTGGCCTCGGCCGGCCGGCCTACACCCGCCGGAAGCTGAGCGACTCCCCCGCCGCTCCCGACCTCCACAGGTCGTTGCACGCCTCGGCCATGGTCTCCAGGCCGTCGACGACCTGGCCCCAGACGATGCCGGGGACCCAGCCGACATCGCCGTTCAGCAGCAGGTTGTTGCGCTCGTAGAACAGGGCGAGGTCGACGAGCGTGGTCCCGGCCCGGACCTCGCGGTCGTAGCCGTAGGCCTTGGTCCCCAACTCCGCCCCGGCGAAGGTGAAATAGCACAGGTCGCCGGGAATGGGAGTGATGGTCGGGTTTTCCAGGGGTGGCTCGGATGGGGCGAAGGGTGGGAAAAGGGCGTAGATCTCATTGCGTGCGTACTTCGCGTGGTAGACGTCGCCGGCCAGTGGAAGGGAATCCCAGACGGCCGCGCAGGTGATGGGCGCGCGGTCGTCCAGCAGCCTGGCCGTGCAGGTCACGTCGCGCTTGACCAGCGAGACTTCGATGTAGCGATCAGCCATGCCTCCATGGGAGTGCCCACCGCCGCTCGGGTCAAGGGCGCACGGGGTAAGTGCGGGGCTTGAAAAGACCGGAATAACTCGGATGCGGTCGGGTAGCCGCGCGCCCATGGCTCCACCACAGAGAAGCCCACACAGAAGCACACTGCGAAGTCCCGAACCCATACCCGGGCCCGTCTCCGGGCCCACCCGCCGGTCGCTGCTCGCGGGGGTCGCGGCGCTCGGCGCGCTGGGTGCCGCCGGATGCAGCAGGGTCGCCACCGCGTCGGACGTCAAGGGCGGTGACCTGCTCGGCCGGCTCCGGGCGGCGGGCGTCGTCCGCCTCGGCATCGCCGGCGAGATCCCGTTCGGCTTCATCGACAAGAACGGCGAGCTGACCGGCGAGGCGCCGGAACTGGCCAAGGTGATCTTCAAGCGTCTCGGCGTCGACCGGGTGCAGCCCGTGCCGACCGAGTTCGGCTCGCTCATCCCGGGCCTGAACTCCCAGCAGTTCGACGTCGTGGCCGCCGGGATGTACGTCAACCCCGAGCGCTGCGAGCAGGTCATCTTCGCCGACCCCGACTACCAGATGCTCGACGCGTTCATCGTGCGCAAGGGCAACCCGAAGGGGCTGCGCAGCTACAAGGACGTCGTCGAGAAGAAGGCGAAGTTCGCCACCGGGACCGGCTACGCCGAGATCCAGTACGCCGTCGAGGCGGGGTACGAGGAGAGCGAGATCCTGATCGTCCCGGACCAGGTCGCGGGCCTGAACGCGGTCGAGGCGGGGCGCGTGGACGTGTTCGCCGGTACGGCGCTCACCGTGCGCGAGGTGGTGAAGAAGTCCGCCAAGGCGGAGGCCACCGAGCCGTTCAAGCCGATCGTGGGCGGCAAGCCGCACGTCGACGGAGGCGCCTTCGCGTTCCGGCCGACCGAGACCAACCTGCGGGACGCCTTCAACGTCGAGCTGCGCAAGCTCAAGAAGAGCGGCGAACTCTTCCGCATCCTCAAGCCCTTCGGTTTCACGGAGGCCGAGATGACGGATCTGACCGCGAAGGAGCTCTGCGGCGGATGACCTCGGGACTCTGGGAACTCGTACTCAAAGGCGTCTGGGTCACGATCCAGCTGCTCGTCTGCAGCGCCCTGCTGGGCGCCGCGGTGTCCTTCGTCGTCGGCGTGGCGCGCACCCACCGGCTGTGGATCGTCCGCTTCCTCGCGGGCGTCTACACCGAGGTGTTCCGCGGCACGTCGGCGCTGGTGATGATCTTCTGGGTCTACTTCGTGCTGCCCATCGCCTTCGGCTGGCAGCTGGTGCCGCTGTGGGCGGGCACCCTCGCGCTCGGCCTGACCTACGGGGCGTACGGCTCCGAGATCGTGCGCGGCGCGCTGAACGCGGTCGACCCGGCGCAGAAGGAGGGCGGGATCGCGCTCAGCTTCACGCCCTGGCAGCGGTTGCGGCTGATCCTGTTGCCGCAGGCCGTGCCGGAGATGATCCCGCCGTTCTCCAACCTGCTGGTCGAACTGCTCAAGGGCACCGCTCTGGTGTCCATCATGGGCATGGGTGACCTGGCGTTCAGCGGCAACCTGGTGCGCCTCGCGCTCCAGGAGAGCGCGGAGATCTACACGATCGTGCTGCTGATCTACTTCGTGATCGCCTTCGTCCTGACCCGCGGCATGCGCGGCCTGGAGCGCAAGCTCAAGGCCGGCACGGGCAAGAAGGTCGGGAGCACGCCCGACCAGGAGCTGGACCGTCCGCAGACCACCGGTGTGGGAGGTGCTGTCGCATGAAGTGGGACTGGAGCGCAGTCAGCGGCTTCATGCCGCACCTCTGGGACGGTCTGCTGGTCACCGTGCAGATCCTGGCCCTCGGTTCGCTGATCTCGTTCGTGCTGGGCCTGGTGTGGGCGCTGCTGATGCGGGTGCCCTCGCGCTGGGTGACCTGGCCGGTGGGCGTGGTCACGGAGTTCGTCCGCAACACCCCGCTGCTGGTGCAGCTGTTCTTCCTCTTCTACGTGCTGCCCGAATGGGGCCTGACCTTCTCGGCGCTGACCACCGGTGTCTTCGCGATCGGGCTGCACTACTCGACGTACACGATGCAGGTCTACCGGGCCGGTATCGAGGCCGTGCCGGTCGGCCAGTGGGAGGCGGCGACGGCACTGAACCTGCCGCTGCACCGGACGTGGACCGCGGTGATCCTGCCGCAGGCCGTGCGCCGGGTCGTCCCCGCGCTCGGGAACTACGTCATCTCCATGCTCAAGGACACCCCGATGGTCATGGCGATCACCGTGCTGGAGATGCTCGGCCAGGCGCGCCTGTACTCGCAGGAGCACTTCCAGTTCACCGAGCCGCTGACGGTGATCGGCGTGGCCTTCATCGTCATTTCCTACCTGGCCTCCCTTGCCCTGCGAGCCCTGGAGCGACGCCTTGCCCACTGACACTCTCCCCAATCCCGGGACCAACCCCGAGAAGAACCCCGCCCGGAGCGCCGGCGAGCTGATCCGGCTGGAACAGGTCACCAAGCGGTTCGGGAGCAACACGGTCCTGGACCACCTGGACTTCTCGGTCGACGCCGGCAAGCACGTCACCCTGATCGGCCCGTCCGGATCCGGCAAGACGACGATCCTGCGGCTGCTGATGACCCTGCTCAAGCCCGACGAGGGCACGATCACGGTCGACGGGCAGCAGCTGTTCCCGGCCTCCGACAAGCAGGTCCGCGAGGTCCGCAAGAAGATCGGGATGGTCTTCCAGCAGTTCAACCTGTTCCCGAACATGACGGTGCTGCGGAACATCACCGAGGCGCCGGTCACCGTCCTCGGCATGTCGAAGGACGAGGCGGTGGAGCGGGCCAAGGGCCTGCTGGACATGGTGGGCCTGGCCGACAAGTGCGACGCGCACCCGGCCCAGCTCTCCGGAGGCCAGCAGCAGCGGGTGGCGATCGCCCGGGCCCTGGCGATGCGCCCGCAGGTGCTGCTCCTGGACGAGGTGACCTCCGCGCTCGACCCCGAGCTGGTCGCGGGCGTGCTCGACGTCCTCAGGGACATCGCCCGCTCCACGGACATCACGATGCTCTGTGTGACCCACGAGATGAATTTCGCCCGGGACATCTCCGACCAGGTGCTGATGTTCGATTCGGGCCGCATCATCGAGTCGGGAACGCCGGAAAAGATCTTCAGCGACCCCGAGCTGGACCGGACACGGGAGTTCCTCAGCGCAGTGCTGTGACTACACCCCGTGAACAGGCAGAACGGCGGATCCCTCGCACAGGACCGGACTGGGGCATGCCATTGGCAAATGCCAGAGTGCCATTGCCCCAGTCCGGGGCCCCGGGAATCTTGTCAACCCCCGCTCCCCGCAAGCCCTTTGCCGGTTAACCTGGAAAAGGTTCACTGACCGGATTACGGCCCTACAGCAAGCGCAGGGGGAGACCACCGTGGCGCTGAAGCACGAGCCGACCACCCCGTACCACTCGGCCCAGGAAGCCCTGCGCGTCCTGGAGACGGTGGCGCGCGGTTCCAGCGGTGTCACCGACGCCGAGATAACCCAACACACCGGCATCACACCGGAGCGGTTGACCGCGCTCCTGCGCATGCTGCGCCGCGAGGGCTACGTGGAGCAGATCGCCGACGGCGCGTACGTCACGGGCGAGACCCTGGCCCGCCTCGGCTCCGCCCATCATCGTGAGCAGGCCCTGCGCGACAAGCTCCAGCGCACCCTCGACCGGCTGCGCGACTCGGTCGGCGCCGCCGTCTACATGAGCCGGTACGTCGACGGCGAGATCAGCATCACCCAGTACGCCGACAGCCCGGCCGCGCCCAAGGTCAACGAGTGGGTCGACTTCCGCTCCTCGGCCCATGCCACCGCCATCGGCAAGAGCCTGCTCACCCAGCTCGACCACGCGGGGCGCCGCGACCACCTCGCCCGGCACAGGATGGCCCGCCTCACCTCCCGCACCATCACCAGCGACCGGCTCCTACTCTCCCGCCTGGAGGCCCAGCCGCCCACCGTGCCCGTCCTGGACCTCCAGGAGTACGCGGTCGGCACGGTCTGCGCGGCCGTCCCGATCACGGCCGGCTCCTCCGTCGGCTGCCTCGCCCTGTCCCTCCCGGTCGAGCACGCGCACCGCCTGCGCCAGGCCGCCGACGCCCTCAACCGCCACGCGGCACCGGTCCTGCTCTCCCTGGCGATCTAGTGCCGCGGCGGGCCGCCTGCCGCGGCACCGGCCCTCGCCCGGGTGGTCCGGAGCACTCCTCGGGATTGGGTAGTATTTTCTCCGTCGCCCGCCGCGGACCACGATTCCGGCGGCAGGCGGGAGTCATGCGCCGCTAGCTCAGTTGGTTAGAGCAGCTGACTCTTAATCAGCGGGTCCGGGGTTCGAGTCCCTGGCGGCGCACGGATGAGGGGCCTCTCGTGGGAGCGAGGGGCCCCTCAGCGTTTTCGGGATCCCCGTCGGCGATCCTGCGGTAGGCGCGCTCCCCCGGCTCCCTCCGCCACACCGGGTCCGCGCAGGTGAGGCCCTCCCTGCGCAGCTCCGCCCGGCGGATCTTGTGGGTGGCCGTCACCGGCATCCGCTCCACCACCCGCACGAACCGGGGTGCCATCTTCGTCCCCAGGTCCGGCTGGGCGAGAAGGAACTCCGCGAAGGACAGCGGGTCGAAGGTTCCGGCGAGCGTGGCCATGACCTGATCGCCGGTGACCGGGTCCGGTACGGCGTACACGCACACCGCCTCCGCACCCTCGTAGCGGGCGAGGATGTTCTCGATCATCGCCGCGGCGAGGTTCTCGCCGTCGACGCGGAGGCGGTCGTCGGTGCGGCCGGCGAAGTAGAGGTAGCCGTCGGTGTCCCGGTAGAAGAGGTCGCCCGTCCAGTACCAGCCTCCCCCACTCTCGGCTTCGCTCGAGCGGGGGGACCCCCGTCTGCGGCGCTCGGCTTCCGCCTCGGGGTTGCGCCAGTAGCCCTCGAAGGGGCTGGGGCCGCGGTTGACCAGTTCGCCGATCGCCTCGTCCCCGTTGAGCAGCCGCCCCGCCCCGTCGAAGACGCCCGCCGGGCACTCCTCGCCGGTCTCCCGGTCGAGGACGACGAGCCCGGGTGCCGCCCGGCCGACCGCGCCCGGCGGGGTGCCCGGCGAGAACGCGATCGCCGCCCCGCCCTCCGACGAGCCGTAGCCCTCCACCAGCCGCACCCCGAACCGCCGCTCGAAGGCCGCCGCGTCCACCGCTCCCGCCTCCGTGCCGAAGCCAAGGCGCAGGGGGTTGTCCCGGTCGTCCTCTCGCGGCGCGGTCGCGAGGACGTACTGGACCGCGCGGCCCACATACGTGAAGTACGTCGCCCCGTACCGGCGCACGTCCGGCAGGAACCCGGACGCCGAGAAGCGGCGGCGCAGTGCCACCGTCGCACCGGTCACCAGCGCGGGTGCCCAGTCGGCGATCACCGCGTTGCCGTGGAACATCGGCATGCAGACGTAGTGGACGTCGTCGGGGGACAGGGAGAACTGGTCCGCCAGGGAGCGCCCGGCGGCGGCCAGGCGGCCCTGGGAGCAGAGCGCGGCCTTGGGGGCGCCCGTCGAGCCGGAGGTGAAGTAGAGCAGGAAGCGGTCGCGCGGGGTGGCGCGGGAGGGGTCCGGGCGGGCGTCCGCGTAGCGGGTGAGCAGCTCGGTGTACTCCGCCGTGTCCGTCACCAGCAGGCGCACGCCCGGCAGGTCCAGGCCCGCCAGCAGCGGCAGGTGGGCCCGCTCGGTGATCAGGACGCGGCACTCGGTGTGGAGGATGTCGCGGGCGAGTTCGGCACCGCGCCGGGTGGGGTTGACCCCGGCGACCGCGGCCCCGGCCAGGGCCGCCGCGCCGAGCCACAGCGGGAACTCGGGGGTGTTGTCGAGCAGCACGCCGAGGTGGGGTTCGGCGGCCGGCGGGAGGAGGTCCGTGAGGAGTGCCGCCCGGGCCGCGGCACCCGCCGCGACCTCGTGGTGCGTCAGCGTCCGGTCTGCGCATCGCAGGCCGGGGCGACGGTCGCCCCAGCCGGCGGCGATGAGTTCGGCGACCGTGCTCGCCCTGGAGTCCATGGGCGCGCAGGGTAGTTGACGGACCGTCAGATGTGGAGCGCTACGGCTGCGGGAAGTCCCCCGCGGCGGAGAACATCGCGTACGTCACCACGATGAAGCCGACGGCGAAAAGGATGAACGTGCCGAGGAAGGCGAGCAGGCACCCCGTGCCCGCGACGAGCTTCCCCTGCGCCGGGGGCCTGGCCGTGGCGTGCTCCGGGCGGTCCGCCGGGTAGTGCACGGTGACGATGTCGCCCTCGAGGGTCGTCCCCGGCCCGCCCCGCTCCTCGAAGCGGACGCCGCGGCCGTCGCGCGTGGTGAACTCGTACACGTGGTGCAGAGTGGTGCGCACCGAGCTGTCGCCACCCCCGCTCGTCGTGGTGTACGTCCGCAGACAGCGGGCCTCGGCGGTCAGGCCGCCGCTCCAGGCGCGGCTGACCCGGACGGAGCGGCGGATCACCGCGACCACGGCACAGGAAGCAACCGCGATCATGAGCGTGGGCACGATGTAGAACAGGATTTCCATGAGCTCCCCCGAGGCCCTGGGCGGCCTTCGAGCGGCCGGTGTGGCAGGAACCTACCCACACCGGCCGCGGCGGTGACTCAAGAGAAGCTCAGAGATCCGGAAGGGCTCCGACGTTCGGAAGGGCTCAGAACGTCACGTCCGAGCAGGCGTAGAACGCGTTGGCCGTGTCGGCGATCGTCCATACGGCCACGATGACGTGACGCCCGCTCAGCCCGGTCGGCAGCCTTCCGCTGTGCGAGAGCGTGGAGGGCGGACGCTGCCCGTTGTACGGCACCGTGAAGAACGGGGTGAGGTTGAGGTCGGACCGGGCCAGGTTGTGGTTCTGGTTCCAGCCGGGCTTGGTGACGTAGTACTTGAAGTCGGTCGTGGCGTGCATGGCCGTGAACTGCCAGCGGAACGTGTAGTTCTGGCCGCCCGTGACCTTCGTGGCGGGCCAGGCGCCGCCGGAGGGAGTGCGCGGTGCGCTGAGCTGGCTGAAGTGGCCGAGCCCGGCGTTGCATATCTGCCCGTCGGCCGGGCCGGAGCCCGGGAAACCCTTCGGGCCCTCGACGCTCTGCGGCTCCCACTGGATCGAGCCGCAGTTGGTCACGGTGCCGTTCTGGCAGAGCTTCTGCCGGCTGATGGGGAGGTCGGTGTAGCCGTGGCCGCTGGCACCGCCGGAGGAGAGCACGAGGGCTCCGGTCGTGGCCAGTCCCACCGCGGCTGCGGACAACTTGGTCCTTGTACGCATGCTGCCGCTCCTGGAGAACGTGGGGGAAGTTCGGTGAGCTGTGCGTGTAGGTCTAGACCAAGTTCGAGATTATGGGCGGTTGTTGAACATGTCCATACCAATCACGGGGCTGTTTCGCCCCGGCCGGCGCAGAACGCCACCGTCAGGTCCTTCACCAGCGCCTTGCGCTCGTAGTCGTCGAGTTCGACCAGGCCCCGCACGGTCAGCCGGGTCACCGTGTCCTCCACCGAGTCCACGACCGAGGTGAGCACGCTCGCCCGGTGCTGGGCGTCCAGCGCGGCGATCCGGCGGCGGTGCATCGCGGCGGCGACCTCGGGGGCGTACTCCACGCGCACCGGCTGCACGGAGAACACCTCCAGGCCGACCGGGGCCGCGTCCGCCGCCACCAGCCGCGTCAGCGCCTCGCCCGCCGCGTCCCCGGCTCCCCTCGGCCCGCCCGGCATCTCCACCGGCACCCGGGCCAGCCCCGCCTCCACGCACTCGCGCAGATACGCCTCGTGGTCCTCGACGCCCAGCATGGCCCGGGCGGTGTCCCGCACCCGCCACACCACCAGGACGACCACCCGCAGCCCGACCCCGCTCCCGTCGGCCGCGGGCACGGGCTCGCTGCGCCAGTGCCGCAGCCGTACGTCCACCCGGCGGCGCAGCAGCAGCGGATTCACCCACAGCAGGCCGGAGCGCCGGACGGTCCCCCGGTAGCGGCCGAACAGGTCCAGCACCCAGGCCCGCCCGGTACGGCCCCGGGCGAGCCCCCCGAGCCCGAACAGCCCGAGCACACCGGCCCCGGCGTACGCCGCCCACTGCGCGAGACCGAGCCCGGCCCCGGCGTACACGGGCAGCCGCAGCGCCTCTCCCACGAACGGCGGCAGCACCCCCGCCCACCAGGAGGTCGCCACGCACCCGGCCGCGCCGCAGGCCCCGGCCAGTACGCCCACCGCGCCGGGCAGCACCCGCGCGGGCCGCTCCACCAGGTCGGGATCGATCTGCGGCACCGGGCGCTTCGGGGCTGCGGCCGCAGGGCGCCTGAGGCGCGGCTGCTCCCCCGTGCCCTGCCGACGGGCGACGACCGCCGGCTTCAGCGGCACCGGCGCCGGGTCGGGGTCGTCGCGGAACAGCAAGTGGACGGGGATCTCGGTGGTGGCCTCGTTCTGGATGAGCCGGGCGGGCCGGGCCGGTCCGTCGGCCGGCCCGTCGGGCTCGGACGTGTGGGAAGTGGTCGTACTCATGCGTGCCTCCAGCCTCCGCGCCAGATGCGTCACAACAGTGGTCGGTGAGGGGCCGCCCGGAAGGGCCGAGGGCGGACCGATGGGCCTACGAGAAGAGGCGCCGCCAGGTCTCCGGCCCCGGGTAGCCGTCCGCCGCGCCGCCCCGCCAGCCCTGGGTGCGCTGGAAGGCCTCGACGGCCCGCCGGTCCGCCTCGCTCCAGAACGGCCCCGGCCCGATCCGGTAGAACCTGCCGAACCCCTTCCGTACGAGCTGCTTGCCCAGCTGGGTGACGTAGGTGTTGTTCGCGCCGGGCCGGAACATCGCCCGCCCCGGGTAGCCGGGGACACCGTGGGAGGCGGGCGGCGGGCCGACCGCCCCGTCCTTCACGTCCTTGCCCCTGCCGGTGACCAGCAGCTCCCAGGTGTGCGGGCCGGGCAGCCCGTCGGCCTCCGCGCCCGTCCAGCCCTGCGCCCTCTGGAACGCCCGGGCCGCCCGCCGGTCGGCGTCGGTCCAGCGCGGCCCCGGACCCGACGCGTACGCGCCGCCGGCCCCGCGCGCGACGAGCATCCGGCCGAGCTGCGTGACGTACGTGTTGTTCGCACCGGGGCCGAAATACGCCGCTCCCGGGTACGGCGTGGCGGCCGGCGCCCCCGGCTGGCCGCCGTCCTTGCCGGGGACCGGCTCCTCCGGGGTGACGCCCTTGTAGCGGTAGGGCACGTACCCGCTGGAGTTGTTCCAGTAGGCGTACGGGGTCGACTGCCGGCGGGTGTGCGGGCGGGTCTGCTCGTAGGCGGTGTAGGAGGTGTGCGAGGCGTCCGTCCAGCCGCCGAAAATGGTGACGTGCGAGCCTTGCTCGGGGTCGGCCGCATTGTGGAACAGCAGAATGTCGCCCGGCTGGAGTTCCCCCTTGGAAATCTTCTCCCCGTACTGCGCGAGGCTGCCCGTCCATTCGTTTCCGGGCAGCTTCCAGGCCATCGACACGTAGCCCGAGCAATCCTGCCGGTAACCGTCGGACCAATAGGCGCTCATGCTGTACGGAACCTTCGCGGCGACCCAGGTCTTGGCCCGGTTGATGATCTCCGTGCGGGTGATGGCGGTGGGCTTGGGGGCGACGGAGGGCTTCGCCGGACGGCCTCCGGGGCCGTGCAGCGGGGCCGTGACGCCCTGGGGAGTGTCGGGCTCTTCACCTGCGGGGATGCCTGGACGGTGGGGTGCGTGCGGGGCGGCGGCGGCCGGGACGGCATGGCCGGCGCCGAGTGCGGCCGAGGCGACGGCGGCCAGGGCGAGTGCCCGATGCGCGGCCGGGTGGGCGCCCGCACGACCCGCCCAGGAATGCGGCAGGGCGCGCCGCCAGTGGACACAGCCGGGGCAGTCGCAGTCGCTCGCGGGGTCGATTTCCTCGAATACCGGAGACTCCATGCGATTCCCCTCACACTTCCGCCGGAAAAAGCCGCGCCCATGCACCGGAGGGCGCGCGTCGTCAGTCTCGCAACTGTCTTCCGCACGCGCATGCTGACGGTCCGAATGATGTACACGGCCGCCCTGTGGGCCCTCCTCCCGGGCCCTGGCAGGTGGTCCGGAGCACCTCCGGACGTCCTGTAGAGTTACGACGTCAGCCGGCGCCGCTAGCTCAGTTGGTTAGAGCAGCTGACTCTTAATCAGCGGGTCCGGGGTTCGAGTCCCTGGCGGCGCACAGACCGGAAGGCCTCTCGCGGAAGCGAGGGGCCTTCTTGCGTTCCCCCATGGGTCCGGCTCCTGAGCTGGCACCCGGCCGAACCTCTCTCTGGCCGGAACCCGGCCCGCCGCGCGATTGGCCGGATACCCTCTCGCCATGGCAGCGCGTGACCTACAGGAGCGGATCAAGAAGCTCATCATCGACCGCAGGCTGGCCTCCGGGGCCCCGCTGCCGACCGAGCCCGAGCTGATGGAGTACCTCGGCGCGAGCCGGAACTCGGTACGGGAGGCTCTGAAGGCGCTCCAGGCGATGGGCATCGTGGAGATCCGGCACGGCTTCGGCACCTACGTCGGCCCGATGTCCCTGGCCCCGATGATCGAGGGCCTCGCCTTCCGCACGGTCGCCGGGCACTACCGGGGCGAGGACTCCCTGCTCCAGCTGCTGGAGCTGAGGGAAGCGGTGGAGACGGGGCTCGTGTCCCGGCTGGCCGGCCGGCTACCGGAAGCGGACCTCGTTGAACTGGACGCGCTCGTCGGCCGTATGGAAGAGCAGGCCGCGCAGGGAGCCGGCCTCGCCGAGACCGACCGGGCCTTCCACGCCACCCTCTACCGGGGGCTGGACAACGTGCTGCTGTGCGAGGTCCTGGAGGCGTTCTGGGACGCCTTCCACCGGGTCCGCACGGACCTCGGGGGCGAGCCGCAGGACCCGAAGGTGACCTGCCGGCAGCACCGGGAGATCCTCGACGCGGTGCGGTCCGGGGACTCGATGCGGGCGGAGGAGGCCATAAGGGAGCACTTCGGCAACATCCGCGCCCGCCTGTCCACAACGGCTCCACAGGGCCCCCACACCGCCACAATGAACGCTTTTGACCGGTAACCACCGTGTTTCGCATCTTGCGATCATGATGGACGCCGTAGAACCCTGGTTCTCTGGTTTTACAAGGTGCTGCGCATTCGCGGCAGTTGGGGGGATTCGGAGCCGGTTGCGGCGTGGGCGGGGATAGGGGCCCCGTTCATGAACCGATGCCAAGGGGGGCATCATGCAACCGGAAGGTCGCGTTGCCGTGTCTATAGGGTGTGGATGACGTGGTGACTGCGATCCACCACTGATACGTCTGTGAAGGTCGAGGGGGACCTGGAGCAGACGGTAAGAAGCTACGAAACACGCGGCTGTCCGCGTGTGGGGGGATGACTCATGACGTCGAGGCCCACGGGTGCCCGGCAGGACCACGACCCGTCCCAGACCACCCAGCTCAGGGTGCCTTCGCACCGCATGAGCACCACGGGGACGTTCCGGCGGATCAAGAAGACGCTGCCGAGGTATGACTACGAGCACTACAGCCGGCTCGCGGGTCCCCTCACCCAGCCGGATCCGGGCAAGCCGTACAAGGTGCAGTACCGCTCGCTGATCTCGCAGGAACCGCACCGCATCCGCGTCGCCCTGATGCTGGCCGCCGCCCCGGTGCTGTCCCTGGTGCTGCTGTTCTGGCTGCTCCAGCCCGAGCACTGGACCGAGCGCGACTACCCGGCCTTCGACTGGCTGCCCGCGCTCGACATGGTCATGCTCGTCTCGATCGGCCTGATCGAGTTCTTCCGCTGCATGAACGTGCTGTCCAACGCGCACGCCACGCTGGTGGCCCGCGACCCGATCCCGGTGGTGCCCGAGACCGGCACCAGAGTGGCCTTCCTCACCTCCTTCGTGCCCGGCAAGGAGCCGCTGGAGATGGTGACGAAGACCCTGGAGGCGGCCGTCAGGATCCGCCACCGGGGTCTGATGCACGTGTGGCTGCTCGACGAGGGCGACGACCCCGACGTGAAGGCGGTCTGCGAGCGCCTCGGTGTGCACCACTTCTCCCGCAAGGGCGTCGCGAAGTGGAACCAGGCCAAGGGCCCGCACCGCGCCAAGACCAAGCACGGCAACTACAACGCCTGGCTCGAGGCGCACGGCGACGACTACGACTTCTTCGCCTCGGTCGACACCGACCACGTGCCGCTGCCCAACTACCTGGAGCGGATGCTCGGCTTCTTCCGCGACCCGGACGTCGGCTTCGTCATCGGCCCGCAGGTCTACGGCAACTACGACAACCCGATCACCAAGGCCGCCGAGTCGCAGCAGTTCCTCTTCCACGCGCTGATCCAGCGCGCCGGCAACCGCTACGGCTCCCCGATGTTCGTCGGCACCTCCAACGCCGTGCGCATCAAGGCCCTGAAGCAGATCGGCGGTCTGTACGACTCGATCACCGAGGACATGGCGACCGGCTTCGAGATGCACCGCCACAAGAACCCGGCGACGGGGAAGAAGTGGCGCTCGGTGTACACGCCGGACGTGCTCGCGGTCGGTGAGGGCCCCAGCGCCTGGACGGACTTCTTCACCCAGCAGATGCGCTGGTCGCGAGGGACGTACGAGACGATCATCGGGCAGTACTGGAAGGGCTGGTACTCGCTGCCGCCGAGCAAGCTCTTCAACTACACGATGATGATCATCTTCTACCCGATGTCGGCCCTCAACTGGATCCTGGCGGCGCTGAGCTGCTGCCTGTTCCTGGGCCTGGGCGCCTCGGGTGTGAACATCGACCCGGCGGTCTGGCTGATGCTCTACGGCAACGCCTCCGCCCTGCAGATCGGCCTGTACGTCTGGAACCGCCGGCACAACGTCTCGCCGCACGAGCCGGAGGGCTCCGGCGGTGTGGCCGGCATGGTGATGTCCGCGCTGTCGGCGCCGCTGTACGCGAAGGCGCTGATCGACTCCATGCTGCGGCGCAAGAGCAAGTTCGTGGTCACGCCCAAGGGCGACTCGGCGAGCCCGGACCGCTGGTTCGGCACGTTCCGCTACCACTGGTACTTCATCGCGATCTTCGGCGGCTCGATCACCGCGGGCTTCGTCTTCGGCCACTCCCACCCCGCGATGATCATCTGGGCGACGTTCGCGCTGCTGATCACCGCCTCGCCGGTGTTCGCCTGGCGCTGGCAGCTGCGGCAGGACGCGAAGAAGCCCGCGGCCGACGCCGCCACCCATGCCGCGGACCAGCCGCAGGACCCTGCGGGAGCACCCCGGACACAGCCGCTGCCCATCCCGCAGCAGCCGTCGGGACACACCCCGCAGCAGAAGCCCACTTGGGCCGCGACCCCGGGCGCACACGGGGAGGTCGGGGGATCCGACCAGACCATGCAGATCGCCCTTGGTGGACTTGGGGGACGTAAGGAATGAACGACCGTGCAGGCCGCCGCCGGGCCCGTCGACTCGCGATCGGCACGGCGGTGGTACTCGCGCTGGCCGGGATGAACGGGCCGTGGCTCTACCGTTTCAGCACCGAGAAATACCACCAGTACAAGATCAACCAGCCGGAGTACAAGGCCGCGAACGGCAAGTGGGAGATAGTCGACTTCCCCGAGGAGTACCGGCAGAACACCATCCACGCGGCGCTGCTGCGCACCGGCAAGGTGCTGCTCGTCGCGGGGTCCGGGAACAACCAGGACAACTTCGACGCGAAGAAGTTCGACACCCGGATCTGGGACCCGCTCAAGGGCACCATCAAGAAGGTCCCCACACCGGCCGACCTGTTCTGCACCGGCCACACCCAGCTCGCCAACGGCAATCTGCTGATCGCGGGCGGCACCAAGCGCTACGAGAAGCTCCAGGGTGACGTCAAGAAGGCCGGCGGCCTGATGATCGTCCACAACGAGAACCCGGACGCGCCGATCACCCTGCCCGCGGGCACCACGTTCACCGGCAAGAAGAACGGCAAGACCTTCGTCTCCAAGGACCCGGTGCTCGTGCCGCGCGCCAAGAAGGTCTTCGACAAGGCGACCGGCAGGTTCCTGCGCAACGACCCCGGCCTCGGCCGGATCTACGTCGAGGCGCAGAAGCGGGGCAAGAAGTACGAGACGGGCACGCAGGACAACTACCGCGTGCACGGCCTCAAGGGCTCCGACGCCAAGAACACCTACGGCATCGCGCAGAAGCTCGCCCTCGACAAGAAGGACTTCCAGGGCATCCGGGACGCCTTCGAGTTCGACCCGATAGCCGAGAAGTACATCAAGGTCGACCCGATGAAGGAGGCCCGCTGGTACCCGACGCTCACCACCCTGAGCGACGGGAAGATCCTCAGCGTCTCCGGCCTCGACGACATCGGCCAGCTGGTCCCGGGCAAGAACGAGGTCTTCGACCCGAAGACCAAGAAGTGGGCCTACACCGGCAAGGTCCGGCAGTTCCCGACCTACCCGGCGCTGTTCCTCATGCAGAACGGCAAGATCTTCTACTCGGGGTCCAACGCGGGCTACGGGCCGGACAACGTGGGCCGTGAGCCGGGCGTGTGGGACGTCGACACCAACAAGTTCTCGAAGGTCCCGGGCCTGAGCGACCCCACGCTGATGGAGACGTCCGGCACGGTGCTGCTGCCTCCGGCGCAGGACGAGAAGTACATGGTGGTCGGCGGCGGCGGCGTCGGCGAGTCCGAGAAGTCCAGCGAGAAGACCCGGATCGTCGACCTGAAGAAGGCGGACCCGCGCTTCGTGGACGGCCCGTCCCTGGACAAGGGCACGCGCTACCCGAGCGCCTCGGTCCTGCCCGACGACAGCGTGCTGATCTCCGGCGGTTCGGAGGACTACCGCGGCCGCGGCGACTCCAACATCCTCGAGGCGCGGCTCTACGACACGGAGAAGAACGAGCTCAAGCGCGTCGCCGACCCGCTCGTGGGCCGCAACTACCACTCCGGGTCGATCCTGCTGCCCGACGGCCGCGTGATGTTCTTCGGCTCCGACTCGCTCTACGCCGACAAGGCCAACACCAAGCCTGGCGAGTTCGAGCAGCGCATCGAGATCTACACGCCGCCCTATCTGTACGGCGACGGGGACCGGCCCTCGCTGTCGGGCGGGCCGCAGACCATCGAGCGCGGCTCCACGGGGACGTTCACCTCGTCGGACGCCTCCCGGGTCAAGAGGGTCCGGCTGATCCGGCCGAGCGCCGCCACCCATGTCACGGACGTCGACCAGCGGTCGATCGCCCTGGACTTCAAGGCGTCCGGCGACAAGCTGACGGTGACCGTGCCGGAGAACCGGAACCTGGTCCAGGCGGGCTGGTACATGATGTTCGTGACGGACGCCGACGGGACCCCGAGCAAGGCGCAGTGGGTCAAGGTGCCCTGACAGGCAAACGGCGAGGGGCGCTCTCCGCGAGGAGAGCGCCCCTTTCGTATGGGCCGGCAGGGACCGGTTGTCAGCCGGTGGCCTTCGCCAGCTTCAGGGCGTAGTCCCCCCACCACTGGCCCGCCTTCGGCCCGCCCTTGCACTCGCCGTCCGACTCGCCCGGCCGCTTCACCCACAGGTAGGCGTCGACCAGCGGGTCCGCCGTCTTCGTCGTCGGGGTCTCGCCCAGGGAGCGGCCCGGCGGGTTGCACCAGCGCTCGTCGGGGTTGCCGGCGCCGTAGGGGCCCTTGCCGTTGCGGCTGGTGTCGATGACGAAGTGCTTGCCGCCCACCTTGGCGGAGAGCTGCTTGCCGTAGGCGAGGGAGTCCTTGGTGGAGTAGAAGTTGGAGACGTTGACCGAGAAGCCGTCGGCCTGTGCGATGCCCGCGCGGTTCAGGGACTCGAAGATCTGGTCGGGGTGCTGCCAGCCGGCGTTGCCCGCGTCCAGGTAGACCTTCGTGTTCTTCAGGGACTTCAGCTTGGCGACGGCGCCCTTGAGGAGATCGTAGCGCTCCTCGTGGAACTGCTCCGGAGTGCAGCCGTCGACCAGGTGCAGCAGGGCGTCCGGCTCCAGGACGACCGTGGCGGCCCGGTCGCCGATGCCCGCGGCGACGCCGTCGAGCCACTCACGGTAGGCGTTGCCGTCGGCGGCACCGCCCTGTGAGTACTGGCCGCAGTCGCGGTGCGGGATGTTGTAGAGGACGAGCAGCGCCGTACGGCCGGCCTTGTCGGCGGCCTCGGTGAAGCCCCGCGTCTGCTCCTGCGGGTTGTCCGGTCCGACCCACTCGGCGACCGGTTGCTCGGCGATCTTGCGGATCTGCTCGGCGTCCTGCTTCTTGCCGGACTTCTCCAGGGCGGCGACCTGCCGCGCGGCCGTCCCGTCCGGATTGACCCAGAAGGGGGCCTTTTCCTTGGGCTGTTGGGTGATCCCGGCGCCCGCGTCGGCGCCCTTGTCCGAGCCGTCTCCTCCGTCGGAGGAGGAACACCCCGTCACCAGCAGTGCCGCCCCCAGCACCACTGCGGACATCCGCCTCCCGGCGAACGCCCCTGCCCCCCTGCTGCCGTACATCCAACTCCCCCTTGGGTGCAGCGTTCCAAGTCTCAATCCTGACATACGTCCCGCGACGCCCACATGGCGAACCCCACCTGCACGGATGACGCGGCGCCACCACACCGGGACGGGGTGTCATCCAGCCTCTGGGCCGGGGGCCCGTCGGGGCTTCAGAGGCCGGTTCCCGTCAGGTACGCCGAGACGACCACGTTCGCCGTGTAGCTGCGGGTCGTACGGTCGAAGCTGCCGCCGCAGGTGACCAGCCGCAGTTCGGCCCGCCCCGACTCGCGGGGACCGTACGCCTGGTGCGCGTCGAAGCGGTCGCGGGTGAGGACCTGGACGGACTCGACGGTGAACTCGGCGACCTTGGCGTCGGCCCGGATCACCCGGATCGTCTGGCCCGGCCGCATGGCGCTGACCTTGTAGAACACGGCGGGCCGGGTGTCGGTGTCGACGTGACCGACCATCAGCGCGGTGCCGGGCGCCCCGGGAGCGACCCCGCCGGAGTACCAGCCGACCACGTCCGGCTGGTCGTACGGCGGCGGATCGGGCGCCCCGCGTGCGTCGAGACCGCGTGCCACCACCGGGGCCTGGATGCCGAGCCCGGGGATGTCGACGCGCTGCGGCGCCGCGTCGCCCATCGGACGGTGCTCGGGCGGCAGCTTGATGTCCGGGGGCCGTCCGGCCGCCGCCATGTCGCCCGTGGCGGGGGCCGAGATGCCGTGCCGCATCTCGGTGACCTCACGGCCCCACAGCCACAGCCCGAGCAGCAGCACGACCCAGGCCATGCCGGTCAGCAGCCGGCCGGTGCCCGAGAAGCGTCTCTGTACGTGATCGTGATCCTGCATGGTCAGTCCGTTCCGCGGCCCCGGCGGAGACCGCGCAGCGCGACGACCACCGCGGCCACCCCCGCGAGCACCAGCCCGGTGACCCCCTGCGCGGTACCGGGACCGGCGCCGCGCTCCTCGGCGGCGACGAGCTCGGCGGCACCGCCACCGCCCGCCCGGACGGGGGCGACGGGTGAGGCCCAGGCGCCGGGCCGGTGCGACAGGGACGGCTCCTCGTCGACACCGCGGGCGGACGACTCGGTGTCGCTTCCGGGAACGGACGGGTTGCCGCCACCGCCGTCGGGATCGGACGGCCCGGCGTCGACGCCGGGAGCGGACGGGGCGGCGGTGTCGATTCCGGGAGCGGACGGGTTGCCGCCACCGCCGTCGGGGGCGGGCAGCCGTCCGTCCATATCGGGGGCGGGCAGCCGGCCGTCCATGTCGGGGGCGGGCGGCCGGCCGGCCGGCCCGGGCACGGGGAGTGGCGCGGATCCGGACCGCCCCGCCTCGTCGTCCCGGACGGTGAGTGTGCCGCTCTGTCGCGTGGCACCGCAGGTGACCCGCACGGCGTACGAACCCGCCTCAGCCGTGGAGCGGACGCGGCTCTCGCCGGTGAGTTCGCGTGCGCCGGTGACGGTGAGCCGGGCGTCGGCGACGAACGCCGCCGAAGCGGCGACGGCCGTCCGCTGCGCGCAGCCGGTGACGCGGAGTGTGATGTCACTGCCGGGGGCGGGAGCCGCCGGGGTCACCGAGACGTGCCCCGCGTCCGCCGCGTACGCCGCCGGGGCGAGGGCGACGACGGCCAGCACGCTCGTACAGACAGTGACTCTCAGGCAACCCATCGTGAACCTCCAGACGCCTGGAGCCTCCCCCGCACGGTGGGCCACCGCATCCTCAGGGACGCGGCGGCTGCTCCGGTCGGGTGACGACGAGTTTGACGGCCGGTTTGACGGCGGGTTCGGGGTTCGAGCCCCCGTCGGCCGCCGCCCGGGGTTCAGACCCGGTCGACGAGGTCCGCGATCGAGTCCACGACCTGTGACGGCCGGTACGGGAAGTCCTCGACCTGTTCGGGCCGGGTCAGGCCGGTGAGCACCAGGAACGTCTGCATCCCGGCCTCCATGCCGGCCAGCACGTCGGTGTCCATGCGGTCGCCGATCATCGCGCTGGTCTCGGAGTGGGCCCCGATGGCGTTCAGCCCGGTCCGCATCATCAGCGGGTTGGGCTTGCCCGCGAAGTACGGCTTCTTGCCGGTCGCCTGGGTGATGAGCGCGGCCACCGCGCCGGTCGCGGGCAGCGGGCCCTCGGTGGAGGGGCCCGTCTCGTCGGGGTTGGTGCAGATGAAGCGGGCGCCGCCGATGATGAGCCGCACCGCCTTCGTCATGGCCTCGAAGGAGTACGTGCGGGTCTCGCCGAGGACGACGTAGTCCGGCTCGTGGTCGGTGAGGATGTAGCCGATGTCGTGCAGAGCGGTGGTCAGCCCGGCCTCGCCGATGACGTACGCCGAGCCGCCCGGCCGCTGGTCGTCGAGGAACTGGGCGGTGGCCAGGGCCGAGGTCCAGATGCTCTCGATCGGCACCTCCAGGCCCATGCGCCGCAGTCGGGCGTGCAGGTCGCGCGGGGTGTACATCGAGTTGTTCGTGAGGACCAGGAAGGGCTTCCCGGACTCGCGCAGCTTCTTCAGGAAGGCGTCGGCGCCGGGGATCGGCACGCCCTCGTGGATGAGCACACCGTCCATGTCGGTGAGCCACGATTCGATGGGCTTGCGGTCTGCCATGTGCGGGATCTCCTGCCGTACGCGGTCCTGCGTGCGACCCAGCCTAGACAGTGGCGGGATCTTGCGGAATGGCCCGTGTGCGGCGTCCCGACTGGCGGGACGGCCTGCTCAGCGGCGGCGGCGTGCGACGAGCAGCACCCCGCCGCCGGTGAGCAGCAGGGCCGCGGCCGCCGCGGCGATCTGGGTGCCGGTGCCGGTGCGGGCGAGCTCCTCCGCGAAGGGGAAGCGGTCCTCGCGGGGCGGGACGGAGGCGTCGGAGTCGGGGCGGGGTTCCGTCCCCGTGTCGGGCGCGGTGTCGGTGCCGGTGCCGGGGTCCTCCGTACCCGCCTCGTCGGCGCCGATTCCGAACCGGTAGTCGTTCGACTGCCCGACCCAGTCCCCGTCGTCGTCGTGCCGTTGCACCACCGCGGCGTTGGCCGTGACGTCGTTGGGCACGGCGTCCGAGGTGAGCGTGAGCCGCACCTTCACGGTGACGGTTCCGCCCGGCTCGACCGTGAACCCGGCGAACCCGTCCTCCTCGTCGGCGAACGCCCCGACGAGTTCGTCCTCGCCGGTCTTCTCGAACCGCACGGGGTGGGCCCGTGCCCCCTCGAAGAACTCGAGGCGCGGCTGGGAGGGCTCCAGGGCCCGCTTGTCGTCGATGAGCACGACGACGGGGTGGACCCCGGTGCAGGTCCGGTCGGTCGTGTTGGTCAGATCGACATACCAGGTCCCGAACCCGCCCCCGGCCGTGTAGGTGTCCGGCCCGCCGTGGATGCGGGTGGTGAGCGGGAAGGTGTGGTCGTCGGGCGCGGCACAGGCGGGCGCCGGGGCATCCGCGTGCGCCGGGTGGGCACCGGGGAGCAGGGCGGCGGCCGCCGCTGCCGCCGCCAGGCAGAGATGAGCGGGCGTGCAGAGTCGCATGATGATGTGATATTCCGGGCTGCGAAGGTCGCGAGACGACTCCGACGCGAACGAACCCCGAACGGCGGCGCGGATCCGCCCGGTCGGCGGACAGGGCCTAGCGACGCCCCAGGGCTTTCGCACGCGAGTGGGCCCAGGCGGCCACGGGGGCGCCGACCGCGGTGAGAACCGCGTAGGTCAGCAGCAGCGGGACGAAACCGCCGGGCAGCCCGCCCAGCAGACCCCGCTCGCCGTCGACGAGCAGCCGAACGAGCCCCTGGACGCACACTGCCAGCAGCAGCAGGGCGAGAACCTGCAGGACGTCGTACTTCATGGTCTCCCTTTCCGCGAACAGTGACGTTACGAACGTATCAATTGGCGAAAGCAGTTCGACCCTGGAAAAGGCGCAACTTCCTTTTTACGTCACACTTTCTCGACGCGCTATCGTGAAGCTGTGCGTGACGAAAAGATGCAGGCGTGCCCGGTGTGCGGCAGGCCCATGGCCCGTGCGAGGCGCGGCCGTCCGCCCGTCTACTGCTCCCGGAGCTGTCAGGCCCGGGCCTACCGGCGGCGCAGGCAGCCGCTGCCCGAGCCGGGCACGCCGCCCGCGCCCCGGCCTACGGACGTCGGAGTGCGGCAGCGGCGCCGGATCGCCGAAGCGGTGTGGCGGATCGCCGCCGGCCAGGGCCTGGACGCGGCGAGCATGCGCAGGATCGCGGCGGAGGCGGGGGTGTCGCTGCGCGTCGTGCAGTACCACTTCGACTCCAAGCACGCCCTCCTGGTCGCCGCGCTGCGCCTGCTGCACGAGGAGAACGAGCGGCTGGCCCGGGCGCGCATCCCGCACGACATGACCGAGCCGCGCGAGTTGCTGCGGGCGCTGCTGAACGAATTCCTGCCACTGGACGAGCAACGCGCCTTCGCGCTGCGGGTGTTCACGGCGTACTACGCGCGCAGCCTGACCGATCCCGAGCTCGCGGCGGTCTTCCTGGCGGCCGAGCAGCCACTGGAACGGCTCCTCGCGGACATCATCGCGGCCGGAGAGGCGGCGGGGCACACGGCCCCGGGCATCGACCCGGCTCATGAGGCCGACCTCCTGGTGTCGGGAGCGGTCGGGCTGGGCCTGGACATCGTGCACGAACGCCGTTCCCTGGCGGGCGTACGAACGGTGCTGGACTACCACCTGGCCAGGATCTTCCCCCCGCCTCAAGCGTCCCTGCGCCCGAACACCGGCCCCAGCACCAGCTGAGCCGCCCCCACCGCCACGGCCCCGTCTCCTCCGGGCGTGACGCGTACCGGTACGGCGTCCTCGCCGGTTCGCCGGGCCCGGGCCTCCAGCACCGCACCGACCCCGCCCACGAAGGCCTCCGGCGCCGCCGCCACCGTACGGCCGCCCAGCAGGACGACGTCGATGTCGAGCAGCCCCACGAGGTTCGCCGCCCCGGCCCCCAGCACCCGGGCCGCCTCGTCCAGGTCGCCGCGCGCCACCGCGGCGAGGCACAGGGCCTCGACGCAGCCCCGGTCCCCGCAGGTGCAGGGCGGGCCGTCGAGCTGGATGACCTGGTGGCCGAACTCCCCGGCCCCGGTCCTGGCCCCCCGGTGCACGCTGCCGCCGATGACCAGCCCGGCCCCCAGTCCTGTGCCCAGGTGCAGGTACGCGAAGGAGCCGCCCTCGCCCCCGGCGGCCAGGCCCAGCGCCGCCGCGTTGGTGTCCTTGTCGACCACGACCGGCACGCCGAGCCGCCCGGCCAGCGCCTCCCGCAGCGGGAAGCCGTCCCACCCGGGGAATCCGGTCACCCGGTGCAGCACACCCCGGACATGATCGAGCGGCCCGGGCAGCGCGACGCCGACCCCGAGCAGGGATGGATCGAGCCCGGCCGGCCCCGGCAGCGAGACCCCTCCAAGCCCGGTTGGCCCCGGCAGCGAGCCTCCGTCGAACCCGGCGGCTCCCGGCCGGGAGCCGTCGTCAAACCTGGCAACCCCCGGCCGGGAGCCGTCGTCAAGGCCGGCCGACCCCGGCAGCGAGACCCCTCCGAGCCCGGTCGACTCCGGCCGCGAGTCCGCGTCAGAACCGGCCGCCCCCGGCCGCACGTCCCCTTCAAGCCCGAGCCGAAGCCCAGAGCCCCCCGCGAACCCACCCGGCAGCACCCCCGCCACCGTCTCCCCCACCGCTCCCAGCACGGCTTCCGCCCCGGCCCCCAGATCCAGCGCGGCCCGGCGCTCCCCCACCACGGTCCCCCGCAGGTCCACGAGCACGACCCGTACCTCGTCCCGGTCCAGATGGACCCCGACCGCGTGCCCGGCCTCCGGCACCAGCCGCAGCACCGTGCGCGGCTTGCCCCCGGTGGACGCCCGGCGCCCGGCCTCCGCCACGAGCCCGTCCTCCCGCAGCCGGGCCGTGATCTTGCTGACGGCCTGTGGGGTGAGCCCGGTCCGCTCGGCGAGTTCGAGACGGCTGATGCCCTCGTCCCCGGCCGTCCGCAGCAGGTCGAGCACCAGCGCGGCGTTGTGGCTGCGCAGGGCGAGCAGATTGACCCCGCCACCCCCGGTCCCGGCACCTGCCCCTGCCCCCACACCTGCGCCGGTCGCCCCGGCCGTGCCGGCCGCCACCGCGCCTCCCGTCCCGCGCATGCCGCCCACTCCGCCCGTACGGTCGTCCGCCCTCTTCACGCCTCCATTGTCCCCGGCGCTTGCACTTTGGCAACAGCGTTGCCAAAGTGGGTGGCATGACTGGCACACCCCTCGGCACAGCCCCCGGCTCGCCCCTTCGCGTCGGCCTCGTCGGCTACGGCCTCGCCGGCTCCGTCTTCCACGCCCCGCTGATCGCCGCCACGCAGGGCCTCGCCCTCGACACGGTGGTCACCTCGAACCCGGAGCGGCAGCGGCAGGCCCGCGCCGAGTTCCCGGACGTCCGCCTCGCCGCCACGCCGGACGAGTTGTTCGGCCGCGCCGCGGAGCTGGACCTGATCGTCGTGGCGTCCCCGAACAAGACGCATGTGCCGCTCGCGACGACCGCACTGAAGGCCGGCCTGCCGGTCGTGGTCGACAAGCCCGTCGCGGGCACGGCGGCCGAGGCCCGCGAGCTCGCCGCCCTCGCCGAGGAGCGTGAACTGCTCCTCTCCGTCTTCCAGAACCGCCGCTGGGACAACGACTTCCTCACCCTGCGCAAGCTGCTGAACGAGGGCGAGTTGGGCGACGTGTGGCGATTCGAGTCGCGGTTCGAGCGGTGGCGTCCGAAGCCGAAGGGCGGCTGGCGGGAGTCCGGCGACCCCGCAGAGATCGGAGGTCTGCTCTACGACCTCGGCAGCCATGTCGTCGACCAGGCCCTGGTCCTGTTCGGCCCAGCGGCCTCCGTGTACGCGGAGACGGACATCCGCCGCCCGGGCGCCGAGACCGACGACGACACGTTCATCGCGATCACGCACACCGGGGGCGTCCGCTCCCACCTCTACGTCTCCGCGACGACCGCTCAGCTCGGCCCCCGCTTCCGCGTCCTGGGCTCGACCGCCGGTTACGTCAAGTACGGCCTCGATCCCCAGGAGGCGGCGCTCCGGGACGGACTGCGCCCCGGCCCCGACTGGGGCGTGGAGCCGGAGTCGCTGTGGGGCCGCGTGGGCTCCGGCGAGTCCCCGGTGACCGGTGGCGGACACGCCGAACCCACCCTCCCGGGCGACTACCCCGCTTACTATGCGGCCGTGGCGAAGGCCCTGCTGGAGGGCGCCCCGAATCCGGTGACCGCACGGGAGGCGGCCGCCGCCCTGGACGTACTGGAGGCCGCCCGTCGTTCGGCCCGCGAGAAGGTGACGGTGACGCTGTGACCCACAAGAGCAACCCCTCGCACAGCCAGGGGCTCACCCCGAAGTTCCACCCGGAGCTCACCCCGAGCCTGGAGGAGCTGGAGAAGCAGGAACGCCGGCTGGTGTTCCGCCAGTTCACGTACGACGACGCCTGGGCGCTCGGCTCGCTCCTCGTGGAGCTGGCCCGGGAGCGGCAGGCCCCGGTCGCCATCGACATCCACCGCGCCGGCCAGCAGCTCTTCCACGCGGCGCTGCCCGGCTCCAGCCCGGACAACGACGCCTGGATCGCCCGCAAGCGCCGGGTGGTCGAGCGCTACGGCTCGTCCTCCTACCTGGTCGGCACCCGATTCCGCGCCAAGGGCAGCACGTTCGAGGAGTCCTCGCGCCTCGACCCCGACACCTACGCCGCCCACGGCGGTTCCTTCCCGATCATCGTCGAGGGCGTGGGCGTGATCGGTGCGGTGACGGTGTCCGGGCTGCCGCAGCTCCAGGACCACCGGCTCGTGGTCGAGGCGCTGGAGCGGTTCCAGGATCTCCAGGTCCCTCACCCGGAATGACCGGGGACTCCCTCCGGTTGGCACCTGCGTACGCGTGATCAAGCACGGCGCCCCAACCGGAGGGACCCCACCGATGAGCACCCCCCTGAAGGAGACCGTCGGCCGGTACGGCATCTGGAGCGTAGGACTGCGCTCGGAGGACCCGGACCGGCGCGGCGAACTCGCCGAGGCCGCCGCCGAACTGGAGGAACTCGGCTACGGCGCCCTCTGGCTGGGCGGCAACAGCTCCGCCGCCCATGCCGCCCCGCTGATCGAGGCGACCTCGAAGCTCACGGTCGGCACCAGCATCCAGAGCATCTGGCAGCACGAACCGGACGCCGCCGCCACGGCCTTCGCGGACCTGGAGTCGGCCCACCCCGGGCGGTTCCTGCTGGGCCTCGGCGTGAGCCACGCCAAGCGGGTGGAGCAGTACGCCCGCCCCTACTCGGCCCTGGTCGAGCACCTCGACGGCCTGGACGCCGCCGGGGTGCCGGCGGACCGGCGCCTCCTGGCCGCCCTGGGCCCGAAGTCGCTCCGGCTGGCCCGCGACCGGGCGGCGGGTTCGATCCCGTATCTGGTCACCCCGGAGCACACGGCGCACGCCCGCGAGATCCTGGGCGAGGCCCCGCTGCTGGCCCCGGAGCTGGGCGTCGTCCCGGAGACGGACCCGGCCCGCGCCCGCGCCTTGGCCCGCGAGTTCCTGGAGATCTACCTCCCCCTGCCGAACTACACCAACAACTTCCTCCGGCACGGCTTCACCGAGGACGACCTGGTGGACGGCGGCAGCGACCGCCTGGTCGACGCCCTGTTCGCCTGGGGCGACGACGCGGCGATCCGCACGAAGGTCGACGCGTTCTTCGAGGCGGGCGCGGACCACGTCGCCCTCCAGGTCCTGACCGGCGAGCCGCGCGACGCCCTCCCGAGGAAGGCGTGGCGCGACCTGGCGTCCGTACTGGCGTGAGGGGAACGCCCTGAGGGGCGCGGGGAACCGCGCGACCGGCCACGGACTGCCCGCAGCCGGAAACGGACCACAGTTCCCCGCCCCTCCCAGCGGAGCGCTACGCGTCCTTGAACTCCTGCCGCTGCCGCCCGAGCCCCTCGATCTCCAGCTCCACGACATCCCCGCTCCGCAGGAACGGCTTCGGCTCGGGCGCTCCCAGCGCCACCCCCGCCGGCGTACCGGTGTTGATCACATCGCCCGGGTACAGCGTCATGAACTGGCTGAGGTACCGCACGACCTCACCCACCGGGAAGATCTGCTCGGCCGTCGTCCCGTCCTGTTTCAACTCACCGTTGACCCAGAGTTTCAGGGAGAGGTCCTGCGGATCCCGGACCTCGTCCGCCGTCACGAGCCACGGGCCCAGCGGGTTGAACGTCTCGCAGTTCTTCCCCTTGTCCCAGGTGCCGCCCCGCTCGATCTGGAACTCCCGCTCGGACACGTCGTGCGCCACCGCGTACCCGGCGACATGCGCGAGGGCCTCCTCGGCGGACCCCAGATACCTGGCCGTACGCCCGATGACGACGGCCAGCTCGACCTCCCAGTCGGTCTTGAGGGACCGCCGTGGCACGAGGACCGTGTCGTTCGGCCCGACCACCGTGTCCGGGGCCTTCATGAAGAGGACCGGTTCGGCGGGCGGCTCGGCGCCGGTCTCGCGCGCGTGGTCGTGGTAGTTCAGCCCGATGCAGACGATCTTGCCGATCCGCGCCAGCGGCGGCCCGACCCGCAGGCCGGTGGCGTCCAGGACGGGCAGGTCACCGGCGTCGGCGGCGGCCCGGACCCGGCCGAGGGCCTCCTCGTCGGCGAGCAGCGCGCCGTCGATGTCCGCGACGACACCCGACAGGTCCCGCAGGGTCCCCTCGGCGTCGAGCAGCGCGGGCCGCTCCGCCCCCGCCGTACCGACTCGCAGCAGCTTCATGATCAGTCTCCCTCGATCGCGGGCGCCCGGCCGATGCGCGCGACCCGGGTGCGGCGGGGCAGCCATCGGAGGACTGGTCGATCCTCCAAGCTGGGCGTGCACTCCGCAATACCCCGTTCACGTACTGGACCGACCCGCCCGGTCACCTGCTTCACGTACTGGCCCCCCGGCCGCCCGGTCACCCGGTTCACGTACTGACCCCGACCGCCCGGTCACCTGTACAGCACGGCCCGCTCGACGACACTCCACGTCGTACTGGTCACGACGTACAGCGCGGCGGCCAGCGGCACGACGGCCACGGTGACCAGCGTGAAGAACGACATGAACGGCATCACCTTGGTCACCGCCCCCAGCCCGGGCAGCTGCTCCCCGTCGCCCACCTGGGCGGCTGCCGGGTTCGCGGCCGTCATGCGCTTGCTGAGCCGGTAGCTGAACGCGGCGACGCATGCGACCACCACGAACAGCCCGGCGTAGACGAGTCCCGCACCACTGAGCACACCGCCTTGGAGCGCGTCCGTCCACCGCTCCCCGAGCGGCGCCGCGAACAGCCGGTGGCCGAGCAGCCCGTTGGCCTCGCCACCGATCGTGTCGCTGGAGAACAGGTGGTAGAGCAGGAAGAACGCGGGAATCTGGAGCATCCCGGGCAGGCAGCCGGCCAGCGGCGACACCTTCTCCTCGGCGTGCAGTTCCAGCACGGCCTTCTGGAGCTTCTCGGGGTTCCTGCCGTGCTTCTTCCGCAGCTCGGCGATCTTCGGCTGGAGCGCGGTGCGGGCCTTCTGGCCGCGCGCGGCGGCCCGGGACAGGGGGTGGACGAGGAGGCGTACGAGCGCGGTGAACAGGACGATCGCCGCGGCGGCGGCCGAGGCGCCGAACAGCGGCTGGAGCAGGTCGGCAAGGTGCTCGACCAGGGTGGCGAAGACGGACATGGGTGAGCCCTCCGGGGGTCTCGTCGTGCCGGAACGGAACATGGCGGCATGACGACCCGCGCGGGGTCACCCAGGTGTGGATACGCCCCTACGCGACGGTCGCCCGGAGGGCGTGACCGGGTGCCCGGGGCCGGGTGCGCCCCCGGGCGTCGGGATCCCGCTGGGGCAGGAAGGCCGTACGCCGGTCCCGGTCACGGATGGCCGTACGCACCCGTGTGCGCGGCACGGTGGGCGCGCAGCGGGAGGCGATGACGGCGCAGAGCGCGAGGGCGGACGAGGCGGCGGCGGTCGCGGCGAGCGCGACGGTGGCGGTGAGGCTGCCGGTGTCGAGCAGCGCCACCTCGACGAGCAGGAAGAGCAGCGCGAGGGCGGGACGCAGAGTCGCCCAACTCCGGTTCATCGGCTGCCCCTCCCCTCGTACGCGCGTATGCCCTGCGGTCCGTTATACAGGACCACTCTTCCACCCGGGCCCGCGACTTCGTACACGGGTTTGAGAAAGGTTCGTCAGAACCCTCGACAACCCATCCGCCACACCCGATGCTTCTCGTCACCAACCACGGGGGCACCCCTGTGCGCCGGGCCGGGGACCGGTGTGCGCCCCCATCTCCCTTACGGAGGAGCCGTGATCCGACGCAGAAGTCTGCTGGCCGCAGCAGGCGGAACGTTCCTCGGCAGCGCCCTGGCGACGGGCACCGCGCACGCGGACGCCACGATCGCCGTCAACCCGTCGACGACGTACGGCACCTGGGAGGGCTGGGGAACCTCCCTCGCCTGGTGGGCCAACGTCTTCGGCGCCCGGGACGACTTCGCCGACCTGTTCTTCACCACCAAGTCCGTCACGTACAACGGCCGTTCCCTGCCCGGCCTGGGCCTCAACATCGCCCGCTACAACCTCGGCGCGTGCAGCTCCAACAGCGTCGGCGGCGAGACGATGGTGAAGTCGCCCAACATCCCCGCCTTCAAGCAGATCGAGGGCTTCTGGCAGGACTGGAACAACGAGGACCCCACCTCCTCGGCGTGGAAGTGGACGGCGGACGCCAACCAGCGCGCGATGCTGGTGAAGGCCACGCAGCGCGGCGCGATCACCGAACTGTTCGCCAACTCCCCGATGTGGTGGATGTGCAGCAACCACAACCCCTCGGGCGCGTCGGGCGGCGGCAACAACCTCCAGACCTGGAACTACCGCCAGCATGCGAGCCACTTGGCGGCGACGGCCCTGTACGCGAAGAACAACTGGGGCGTGAACTTCGCGACGGTCGACCCCTTCAACGAGCCGGCCTCCACCTGGTGGACCGCGACCGGCACCCAGGAGGGCTGCCACATGGACCCGGCGGTCCAGGCGGCCGTGCTCCCCTACATGCGCAGCGAGCTGGACAAGCGCGGCCTCACGGGCCTGCGCATCGCGGCCTCGGACGAGACGAACTACGACACGGCCCGCTCCACCTGGTCCTCCTTCAACTCCACCACCAAGGGCCTGGTCTCCCAGGTCAACGTGCACGGCTACCAGGGCTCGGGCGGCCGCCGCGACCTCCTCTACACGGACGTGGTCACCACCTCCCGCAAGAAGCTGTGGAACTCCGAGACGGGCGACAGCGACGGCACGGGCCTGACGATGGCCTCGAACCTCTGCCTCGACTTCCGCTGGCTGCACCCGACGGCCTGGTGCTACTGGCAGGTCATGGACCCGTCCACGGGGTGGGCGATGATCGCCTACGACGCCAACACCCTCCAGCCCACCACCGTCCAGACCAAGCACTATGTGATGGCCCAGTTCAGCCGCCACATCCGCCCCGGCATGACGATTCTGACCACGGACGTGGACTACGCGGTGGCGGCGTACGACGCGACGGCCCGCCGCCTGGTGATCGTCGCGGTGAACACCTCCACCTCCGCCCAGACCCTCACCTTCGACCTCTCCCGCTTCTCGACGGTGACGGGTGGCTCGGGTGGCCTGGTCCCCCGCTGGAACACGGTCACGACGGGTGGCGGCGACCTCTACACGGCCCGCTCGGACATCCGCCTGTCCGGCAAGTCCGTAGCCGTCCCATTCGCCGCGAAGTCGGTCCAAACCCTCCAAATAGACGGCGTGACGCTGTAGGTCCGCGACGAGCGTGAGAGAAGCCCTCGATGCCCTGGGTACCCTCGATATCGGGTCTGGCCTGCACATCTCTCACGCTCGTCACCTCCCGGCAGTACGGTGTCACCCATGCGCCCCGACACGCCTGCCGAAAACGTCGACCACACCGCCGAGGCGGCACGCCTGGAGCGGACCGCCGGCCTGTATCCCGAGGACGCCGAGGCCCTGCTGCTGCGGGCAGCGGCCCATCTGGAACTCTCCGGCGACCGCCCCACCGCGACCACGCTCTACGACCGCCTGCTGTCCTCCCCCGACGGCCTGGAGAACCCCCACCTGGTACGGGCGCTCAAGGCCTCGAACCTCTGGGAGTACGGCCACGAGGCCGAGGCCCGCGCGATCATCGAGGGCGTCCGGGTGGCGTCCCCCAAGGACCCGGCCCCCTGGGTGATCGTCGCGGAGTCCCTGGAGAACCACGACGAACTGGAAGCGGCCCACGAGACGTTCACGGAGGCCGTGCACCGCCTCCTGACGGACGTCGAGGAGCCCCCCTACGCCACCCACCCCCTCCTCTTCGGCCGCCACCGCGTCCGGCGCATGCTCGGCAAGTCCCACGACGAGTGGGACGCCCTGGCGGACTCGGTCCACTCCCTCCCGATCACCCTGGACGAACTTCACGACCCCAAGCGCGTCTGGTCCCTGGGCTCGGAGAACCCCGCGGAACTGGAGGCGGAGATCCTCCGCCTCCGAGCGGAACTGGGCGCGTACCGGGAGGCCCTCTCCCGCCCCTTCCCGGTGGCGATCCTGCACTGGCCGGCGGGCGAGCTCACGGAACTCCTGGAGGCGTACCCGACCCTCACGTCGGAGTACCCGACCCACGCCGAGCACCTGGCCTCGATAGAGCAGTCCCTGCGCGAACTCGCCGCCTCCGGCACCCCGAACCTGGGCATCGTCACCGGCACGGTCCCGTCCTACGAGGCCTTCGCGGCATCGGAACTCTCCTCTCCCAACGACGCGACACTCCTCCCCCAGTACGCGACGACGCTGGCGGCGAGGGGACGGGCGGTGGCTTGGCCGCCGCAGTCGGGGGCGGCTTGCTGGTGCGGGTCGGGCCAGGCGTACGGCCAGTGCCACGGCAGCACTGCCTGAGATCCGCCTGACACGGGGAACCGAAGCCGCCGGCAGGGCGCCGCTGAGCCGACCCGGCGTGCGCGGAAACGCTGACGCGCCCGTCACGCCGGGCACCTGCGCAGCGCACGGCGGCGCTCCCCACCCTGGTCCCCGCTTCCCCGGGCCGCCCGCTCGCTTCTCTCCCGTGCTGGAGCGGCCCGGGTCAAGGGTGGCCCGCAGGGCCAACGGCGCAGCCGACGCGGAACGCAGCGCCGCGGAGTGAAGCGCCCTTGAGGCGGGGCGCGGAGGCACGACACTGGCCGGGAAGCGGGCGGCCCCAACAGTGACCGTGAGCTCAGCCCCGGGGCGGACTACCCTCTTCCATGTGTCCGAAGATCCTACGTGGGAAGCGCCGGCTGGTTCCTGGGCTTCGTCGGCAGCTCGCCGCCGCA
This sequence comes from Streptomyces luteogriseus, assembly GCF_014205055.1. NCBI lineage: Bacteria > Bacillati > Actinomycetota > Actinomycetes > Kitasatosporales > Streptomycetaceae > Streptomyces > Streptomyces luteogriseus. The sequence goes on along the minus strand of NZ_JACHMS010000001.1, from coordinate 5,448,187 downwards.
ACATGCAGGCGATCCGCAGCCGCGACACAAAACCCGAGAAGCTGATTCGCCGCCTAGTCCACGCACAAGGGCTGCGCTATCGCGTTGCCGCCCGCCCGATTCCCGACCTGCGCAGGACAGCGGATATGGTGTTCCGTTCGGTGAAGGTTGCCGTGTTTATTGACGGTTGCTATTGGCACGGCTGCCCAGAGCATTACGTTCCACCGAGGACCAACTCGGGGTACTGGTCAGAAAAGGTACTCCGCAACATGGAACGCGACCGTGACACTGATCAACGCCTTAAGGAAGCAGGGTGGCTCGTGCTCCGATTCTGGGAACACGAGCCGTCAGCCGCGTGCGCCGACAAAATCGCCGCGACGGTCGTAGCCCGCCGAATCACCGGGCGACACAGCTGACACAGGGATCTCCATCTGCTCGGGGTCCGGCTTCACGGCAGGGCTGACATTGGAGTCCATGACATACCCTTCCAGCAATTCTTCTCGATGCTCTGGCCGCAGCACCGCAGCGATTGCCCGACCAACGGCTTCAGCGACTGGAGGCGGGAATGCATTGCCGACCTGCCGGTACCGAGCCGTCTTTTTCCCCTGGAAGTCCCAATCACGTGGAAACCCTTGAATGATGGCGGCTTGCTCGACCGTCAGCATCGGGCCAGCGGGCCTGAAAAGGTCCCTCGCCGGGGTACATTCCTTACGGTCATTAGCCACACCCATCGCGTCGACGCCCATCGCCCCCCAGGCACGCTTTGCCCGCGTGGGCCCGAGGTCAGCGCCACCATGCTTCCGCGAACCGCCGACAAGCGTTGGCGCCACACCCCTCCCGGCGTCCTTGGCTTTCTTGGCGCTGATCAGCCACTCGTAAAATACATCTTTACCAGTGCGATCGCCGGACGAGGGGAACTCTCCTTCCTGGTTCTTATCCCAGAAATCCTCGCAACGCTCCCTCATCGTCCTTCGCAATTTCCCTACCACAGATGCCTGAAATCGCGCAACTCGCTGCGGCCAAACAAACTCGACGCCTTTTTCCTTCAGCACATCCTCACGGATTGCAACAAGAATAGCTCGGGGACGCAACTGGGGAACGCCGAAGTCTTTTGCATCCAGCCGACGCCAAACATGCCGCATCTGCAGGTCCTGCTGACGAGGGCTTGACGAGGGGTCAACTCCGGGAACCATATAGTCTAGCTTTCGCAGTTCATCCAGAATCCAAGCACGATATTCAATGAACACCTCAGGCGGCTCAAGAATTCCGCGAACATTCTCGATCATTACAGCTCTAGGGCGCAAGGCGTCCGCGATCTTCAAGGCCTCAGGAAACAGATCCCTCTCATCATCTTTCCCAAGCCTCTTCCCCGCCAAGGAAAATGGAGGGCACGGGACACCCCCGGCCAGCAAATCCAGTTCCCCTTGAGGAAGGCCAAGATTCCTGTACTCGTCAGAGTCAAGGAAGTCTTTGACATCCATGGGCTTCAGCGCCTTGGCCCGCTCCGTCGTCCAGCCAGGCCAGCCACCCACATTGGCGCCGAGGGTGGCTGCCGCGTCCGCGTCCCACTCGACGAGCGCCAAGTGGTCGAAGCCGGCGTTGTGCAGCCCAACAGCCTGTCCGCCTGCCCCCGCACAGATCTCAATCGAGGTCAGTGGCGAGGCGAACTGCGGGCGCTGCGGGCCGCTGGGGCGCATGGCGCTCCTTCCGGAGATGACTCAAAACCGTTGCCAAGTCTTACAGAGATGGTGATCACACACCGCGTAAGGGCAACAAGAGTCTCCCACTGCTCCTCATTCCCGGCCCAACCCGGGGTCTGGGCAGGCCCGAGGGCGCCCAGACTCTAACCGCTGTTGATGTGCCTCAGCAGGGCTTCGATGTCATTCGGAGCCAGGCCGGCCGCGACCGACGGCTCCTCCTGCAGGTCTGCGAGTTGCTGCACCGTGGGGTCGTCAAGGATCTTCCCCATGAACTCCAGCTTCTGATCCAGACGCGCTGTGACAACCTCATCGATGGTGTTCCTGACGGCCAAGACGGTAACGCGCGTGTCTGTCCCGGGCGCGAGGCCCAGGCGATGGATCCGGTCAAGGCTCTGCAGGAACCGCCCTGCCATGAAGTCACGATCCACATACACAGCGTCATGACAGATGTGATGCAGGCTGATGCCCTCACCAAGGGTCGCCGGGTTGGAGATGAGCACCGCGCAGCTCGGGTCCTCGCGGAAGCGCCGCAACTGCTCGTCGCGATCAGGTGTCCCGCCGAAGACCACTGCTGGGCTGTACTTCTCCAGCATGCGCTCCAGAGTCGTGAGGCTACGGACGAATGTCGTCCACACCAGCGTCTTTCGGCCTCGTGCAGCATTTTCCGCCACGATGGCCACAGTTTCCTTGTACTTGGGCGACAGCTCGTAGTCCGGCAGGTTCTGCAGGAGCGTGTACAACGAACTGCCCTCCGGGACTTCCAGAGGCGGCAGCTGATATGCCAAGGGCTCGTACCTACTGCCCCCCTCCAAGAGGAGCGCTGGGCTGGTGGCCGCCATCAGCAACCGCAAGGCGGTCTTGCCGAGTGAGCTCAGGTCATCTCTGGAAGCACGACTGTTCTCACCACCCACCAGCGAGCTGTAGATCTCGTTGTGCAACGGAGGCATGTCGACGTACCGCATCCTCAACCAAACCGGCGGCAGGCCGAGTTCCTGCTTGGTCGTCCGAGTGAACAGAGGCCGGAGGACGGAGCTGGCGTAGGCCAGGTCCCCACCTGCCACAGCCTGTACGACGGTTCGCTGCCCGTGCCCGGGCCATACAAAGCCCAGCAAGTTCTCCAGGTCCTTCGAGCCATTGGGCGCCGGCGTCCCGGTGAGGATCATGCGTCGTTCGGCCAGTGGGCCGAGAGCCATGCAGGCGGCACCATACGTACCCCGGGCTCCCAGCTTCATCCTGTGTGCCTCGTCGAGGATGATCATCGAAGGGCCTGCCTTCAGCCAGCTCGCCAGCGTGGCCAGCGAGCGGTCCAGCCTCTCGTAGTTGACGATCAGCACTTCTGCCCACTGATCCATTGATCCGTCGAGGACATGGGTCCGCAGCGGGTAGGTGAAGCACACCGCCGTCTCGTAGCGCCAGGATTCGTACGCCGACTTTGGACAGACCACCAAGACCCGGCTCACGCGCCCTTGGGCCCTCTGCGCGGCATAGACAGCGAGGGCCACGCGGGTTTTGCCCGCACCAGGAACACTGAAGTTGGCCCCGTGCTGAAGTGCCAGCAGCTTCGCGATGTCCCGAAGCTGGAACTCACTGAGCTCTCCTTCCCAGGTATCCCCCAGGAGGCCTGGCACCTCATCGGGCAGGACTTCACCGTGGGGTCTTGCCCCGGCAAGACGTTCCTTGACCGTGTTGGCGTCCTGGACGACTCCGGCCACCAGGTTCCGAAGTTCCGGAGCCCATTCCACTCCCGCATGGTGCGGCCAACCACTGAGAGCGCTGAGGTCCGCGAGCAGTTCGTCGAGTGCCACCGACGCGGAAAGCGGGCCGAGCTGGCCACCCGTGCGGAAACGGGCGGCCAGTCGGACAAGGTCCTGCTGATACTGATCGGTTGTCCTGAGAACGACACGGGTGCGGGTCTCATCAAACCCGAGGTGCAAAGACGTTCCCGTCGCGTCGTCCGTCACTGGCGCCCCTCCGCGACAGCGGCCTCCAACAGCCAGGCGACACCATCTCCAGGGGTGGGAAGGCCCCTGCCAGCCTGCTGCGCGAGCTTGCGCAGGCTCACGCGAAGCTTCAGCACAGCCTCGTCGAAGGCTTCCTCGTCCAGGCTTCGAGACGTACGGGCCTGGACGAGATCCATTACGCACTGGTCGATGCTCGCGCAGGCCTCCGCAAGCCGGGCCGGGGCCAGCTGCTTACGCTTCCGGAGGCGGGCGCTGCGGCCGGCAGCGTCGATCGCTTCGTCGAATGCCCTCTTCGCGTCGTCCAGCAATTCCTGGCCCTGTGCCTTGTCGCTGTCGAGCAGGGGCGAGTTACCGCCCCGGGTCGCAGCGCTGGCACGCAGAATCTGGTCGTTCAGCGCCCGCGCCTCAGACACCGCAGAAGATGCCGCTGGAACGGCGAGGTCGAGCCCGGGGATGGACACCACCTCCTGATCCGCCGAGTTGGCCCTTCCCTCGGTCAGGGTGGTCGGCAAGGTGCGGGTGAGGTGTCCCTCCTTCAGGAACTCCTCGTCGATGTGCCGCACGTCGGTCTTCGAGAAGTCGAGAAGAATGGCGGCCAGTCGCCATTCCTTAAGAACCTCCGCCTGGTCCCGGTCAACGGACTCAAGTTTCACGTACAGCCGGTGAAGCTCTTTGAGGCGTTCCTGGGCGCCCTCCCAGTCCACGAGCCGCAGCGCCACTCCCCCACCGCTCTTACTGCGGTCGATGAGCTCGCGGATTGTGCTCAGGATCCAGCGCTCCTGGTGGTATGTCTTCACCTGGATCCGGAATTCCTTGGCGATCTGCTCAGGCGTACGTCCGAGGCCGGCCTGCTCCTCCATCGCGAGGAGCCGGTTGATGTACGAGTAGTCGCGACGGTGATCCTTGCGCAGCTGGAGGGACAGCTCGACCGCGTTGATTTCTGCCCAGGTAAACGACTCGGGCAGCACCCCTACACGCATCGACTGCGCGCCCAGCTCATGCAGCGCAGCGGCTCGCGTGTTGCCGTTCACGAGCACGCCCGTATGCGTCACGAGGCCGGGGTCGTTCTGGCCGAACTGCTCCAGGCTCTCTTTGAGCTTGTCGAAGTCGGTGTCACGGATGTTCGGGTCGGCCGGCGAGGCTTTCAGCAGGAACCTCAAGTAGTCCTGGCTCTCTGTACACCACGGATCTTTCCCCAGCAGCTCGTCACGGGCCGCATCATGACTGCGCTGAGCCCTGATCCGGTGGGTGCTGGGGTTGAAGTACAGCCCGCTGAGCGGCAGGTCGATGACCTCCACGTGAGCCTGCTGCTCGTTCCAGTCGACCGTGACCGTTTCCCTGGTGCCGCCGGCTGTCTTGACCTCCTCCACCTTCTTCTTGATCAGCTCGCTGAACTCGGCCGCGCGCGGCGGCGCCGGGAGCTCCCGAAGCATGGTCATTCCCCCTTCTGTGTCTAGTTGTCCTGGTCGTCCATGTCGCGGAGCGCGTCGGCGACGGCCTTGCGAGACTCCTCGGGAAGAGTCCGGTAGATGCCCCACATCTTCTCCATGGGGCTGAGCGACCTCCGATCGGCTTCGATCCAGGCCAGGAAGATCTGCCGCTCCATGGGCGCGAGCGACTCGGTGAGGTCCAGAATCACTCCAAGGTCGACCTCGCGGTCAGTGCTTCCAGCCCCACAACGACTGCATTCGGTGATGAACTGGTAGTCAGCCTCTCCGTCTGGCAGCACCACTTTGCGTCGTGCCACGTTCAGAACCGACTGCGTGATGCCGTCCTCATAGGCTTCGCCGGTAGCGATACCGCAGGACCGGCAGAGATGGTTGTCGGCCTGGAAGACCTTCTGGCGCTGTGCCGTCGTGAGGCTGTTCTTGTGCTTTGGCGCCTTCGACTTGCCTGGGACCCAGACGTCTGCTCCCCGGACGACGAAGCGCTGTTCCTGCTGCTTCAAGGTCACGTCGTCACGGCTCGTTCCGATCCGCCACCCGTGGTCCCTCAGGTCCCGGATCCGCCGGTCAATCTGCGCGACGTCAGGAAAGGCGGCGCGCAGCTGAGCCTTCGTGAAGACGTTGCCCTCCCCCACGACGTCCAGCAGCCACAGGGCCGCACGTGACATGCTTCCCAACTTCTTGTCCTGCCACGACGGCAGTGTCATCTATCGCCTCCGGTCAAGTGAATGACATATCGCAATAAGCCACGCACGACGCAAAAATCGCTGCATGCCTGACTTACGCCCCTCCGTTTCTCGGGCGACTGCCCCTTCAGTCTGGCACCACAACCCGAAAGGAAGTCCAGCACTTGAACACTTGCTTCAGAGATAGCAAGAGGCAACTCCCCGCCTCTCGTGCACAATTGCGGGATCCAGTCAGGTCCGCAGGTCAGTCCCCGAAGCCACATGGAGGCAAAAGCGCATGTCACGACCCGGAGGCGTCCCAGTTGGGTGCAGCTGGATAGACAAGGAGTTCCGCAGTGACGTTCCGCCGAGCCATCGAGCCTTGGCCATAGCCCTCCAAGGGCTATGCCGTCACATCACTCCCACGCCATCGAACAAATCGCCAGGTATGCCGCCTACCCAGGCAGACGCGGCAGCACATCTGAACTGCAGTGAAAGCTCGCTGTCCAGGTTCTTAAGCGGGCAATCAGTGCCGCGACTGCGCTCCGTAGAGCATCTTTACGAGACGGCCCTCGCCGACGCTAGGGATGAGCACGGGCTCGGCGTGAGCCTGGATGACCTACGGAAGCTTCACGAAGCCGCTGAGGCTGAACGATGCCGAAGCTGCCTTGACCTGCGGTCACAGCTTGACGCGGCGGTAAAGCAAGCAGCGGAGACGGAAGCGGAGATCGCAGCGTTACGACAATCGGCCTCCAACAACACGGCGGAACTGGAAGCCCTCCGAGGGGAGGTCAGGTCGCTCAGGAATGCGGTCACCGAACTGAAGGCTGACCGGGCCGGCTTGCAGGCACGTCTCACTACTCAAGCGGCGCTTGCTCCGCTGCCGGTCCCCCGCCGAAGGTGGGACCGGCAGCGGAGCACGAACGATGCGTCGGCTGCACGGCAGGTGGCTAAGCGGGCCGCAGAGCTACGAAACAACGGCCAGCAGGAGGCGGCGCTTACCCTGCTGCGCCACACCACAGAAGTCCTCAGCCCCGTCGAGACCGCGACGCTGTTCAGGGCGTTGCGCCACCACCAGCAGAGCGACCTCCTGGACAACTTGATTCACATCTACGGGCGTGACCATCAGGACCAAGAGGTGATGCACGTGACCTGGGAACTCCACAAGCAGGGCTGCCCGGATGACGCCGGCGCCCTACTTCAGGCCGCGATCGAGTGAGTGCCTGCATCACAAGGACCGGCCGCACCAACTCTTCGGCTCCAGCCCCTCCGGCCAACTCCTTCAGCAGGCCCAGCCAGCCGACTCGACCACGTCGACCAGGTTCCTCAGCTTTGCCGAACGCTGCCGAACGTTGTCGGCTGTACGAAGTAGCGGGACGGCTGTACGGTAGTTCGGGCCGTCACCCTTGGGAGTGGGGACGGCGCTCTGACGTGAACCAGGGGAGGATGGCATGGCAGGCGAGCGGACAGTAAGACGGTCATCGAAGGTGCGGGTCGCCGAATTCCTCGCGTCCAAGGGGGAAGGCAAGGTGTTCAAGAAGCTTGAGCTCTTCGAAGGCGTCCCCGGCGTGGCTCAGGTAGATCGCCGTATGCGTGATCTACGCGAACTGGGCTGGCAGATCGACAACTACAAAACCGACCCACACCTCCAGCCCGACGAGTACCGACTCACAGCGATCGGCACCCGGATCGACCTTGGCGAGCAACCGGAACAACGGTCACGGGCGCGAGTCTCCGCCACTCGCCGCCGCGAAGCCATCGAAGCGGTGGACTCCCTGTGCCAGACGTGCGGCACAAGAGCCGGCGAGGCGTTCCCAGATGATGAGGGGGAGAAGGCGGCCCTTGGTGTCCACATCATCGATCCGAGTCCGCCAGCGAGTACGGAATTGTCCAACCTGCGCGTTGAGTGCCAGCGCTGCAGCCGCGGAAGCGGAACCGGCAGGCCGCTGCCCACGCGCGAAGAGATCCTCGAGAGGGCCTCCAACCTCAGCAGTCGCGCCGACAAGCGGCGCCTGTACCGGCTCATGCAGTCAGGACGTCCCGAGCGAGACGAAGTGGAGCGCGTTTTCGTTGAGTGGCTTCGCCTGGGACAGGGCGACAGAGTCGATGTCATGCTGAAGCTCGCAGGGGCTCTGATCGAGGAGGACTGAACGCTTTCCCGCCGATACCCTGCCCCCATGATTCGCGCAGTGGTCTTCGACGTCGGTGAGTGCCTCGTGGACGAGACCCGGGAGTACGGCACCTGGGCCGACTGGCTGGGCGTGCCGAGGCACACCTTTCACGCGATGTTCGGGGCCGTCATCGCCCAGGGTCGTGACTACCGGGAAACGTTCCAGGAGTTCCGGCCCGGGTTCGATCTGTATGCGGAGCGGGAGAAGCGGGCCGCTGCCGGGCAGCCGGAGAGCTTCGGGGAAGACGATCTGTACGGCGACGTCCGGTCCGCCCTCCGGCAGCTCCGGACCGACGGCCTGTGGCTTGGGATCGCCGGCAACCAGACCGTGCGGGCCGGGGGAATCCTGCGGGAGCTGTTCTCGTACGACGTCGACCTAATCGGTACGTCCGACGACTGGGGCGCCAGCAAGCCCGACCCCGAGTTCTTCAAGCGCGTGGCAGCGGCCGTGCCCTTCGGGGCCGACGAGATTCTGTACGTCGGTGATCGGTGCGACAACGACATCAAGCCTGCCGGGCAGGCCGGTATGCACACCGCGCTGGTGCGTCGCGGACCCTGGGCCAGCATTCAGTGGGACAGCGCGGAAGCCAGGGAGCTGCCGACCTTCCGTGTCGAGAGTTTGGACGAACTGACCTTCCGCATTGCCGAGTTCAACGCCTCAGCGCCCTGAGAGTCGTCGACCAGTCGTACAGGCGGTCGTCGAGATCGCGAACACACCTCTCGTGCTGGTGCGGCGTCAGCGCACGCCGGACTTCGCGTACCCGGTCCATGCCGGTGGCGTACCAGGTGAGAGCCAGCTGATCGAGTGCCTTGCCCGCGTACTCGCAGGCCTCTTCCGGATTGCCAGAGGCCGCTTCGACGGCTGCCAAGTCGCCGTATACGACAGTCCGTTGCTTCTCCTCGCCCGGGGTCATGGCTTCGAGGGCCTGGAGGAGCCCAGCCCGAGCTTGCGGGAGGTGGCCCGCGAGCAGCTGCGTGTTTCCCTTGAAGGCCGCGAGCCGCGCCGGGGAGAACCAGTCCATCCACGGCGGCGACGAATGCTCGTTGCCGGCCTCCAGGACATCCTCGGCGTGGTTGATCAGGTTCAGCGCGGTTCGGGTGTCGCCGCACCTGGTCTCGCACTCAGCTTCCACGGCGTCGAGCCAGGCCAGGAACTCGGCGGAGGCACGGGCGCGACGGGCGTAGGTCCGGGCCGCGATCATTCGCTCCTGCGCTCCCTCCTGATCACCCGCCCAGCCCGGGATGAAGGCCATGTGCGCGATGATCGCCGATCCGAGCAACGCATCGTCGGCCTCGCCCGCTGCCTGTAGGGCGAGGAGAAGCGTGTCGTGCGCGGTGGTCGGCTCGGAGAGATCGAAGAATTCGATCCGGCCCGCCAAAAGGTAAGTCTCGGCCAGCGCGGCGGCGATCGTGCTGCGAGTGGAGTCGGACGTCTCCGGAAGCAGGGCGCAGCCCAGGGTCGCATGCGCCAGGACGGCCGGGTGCAGTGTGCTCGGTGCGACCGACCAGTAGAGCCTGCGGTGGGAACGAGTGACGGCCTCGAAATCTGCCCCGGCGGTCGGCGGATGCGCGGCGGCTACGGCACGGCCTGATCCCATCGCCAAACCCAGTGTTGCCGCCCCGGCGGCGACCAGCCTGCGTCGGATCGGATCGGGTGCCACTCCCTCCGCGCCCCAGGGCGGCGTGAAGCCGAGCGCCTCCAGGTTCAGGCCGAGCAGGTGCACCAGTACACGCTGACAGTCTGGTTGCGGCCACGGTGGGTTGTCCGACTCCCAGCGCCGGACCTGGCGCACCCCGATGGACAGGCCTCGAATGCCCATGCCCTTCGCGTGCTCGGTGAGCGCGTCGGCCAGATCCTGCTGCGAGTTGAAGCCGGCGGCCACCCGAGCGGCTTTGAGTCGAACGTTGCCTGTTGGCCTTGGCACGAGCCACCTCCTCCTGCTGAATGCGCGCTCCAACCCTCCCACGCGAGTCCGCTACAGGACACCCGATCCATCCCAGGGGGGTACCCAGGCCCTCTTCATGTCCGCTCAACGGCCCTTCAAGGTCCTCGAATAGGCAGACCGGCTAGTGTACTCTGTTGTCCCGTACGCACCGCCGGACAGCGAGGGAGCACGTTGGTGTACACACACGAGGGATTGGACGGAGGGGTCTCGGAGTGGCTGGCACGGACCCACCCGGTGCCCGAGCGCGTATGGACGGAGTGGGCTACGCAAGGCGTCGCGCTGCTGCCGCTCGGCGAGCGGTTCGCCGCGGTGCGCATGGCGTCCGAGATCGTGCACGCCGCCGTCCGGTCCGAGGACGAGGAGGTCGTGGCGGCTGAGCTCGGTGACTTACTGGGAGGCGGGATCATCTTCGACCGCCGAGTGGCGGGTGGCACCTACTACGCATTGGTCGACGTGTGTGCCGACCTCACGTGGGCTCACGACGATGTCGTCACTTGCCTTGGTCGCGGCACGTACCTGGGAGTGCCGCGCATCGACAGACGGCAACCACCTGGGACGTACTGGGTGGTCCCGCCTCGACACGAGGGCGACGTGTGTCCCCCGCTTTCAGTCCTCGGTCTGCTCGAAGCGGGTCGCGCTCGACTGGCTGCCGAGCGGGAGCTCCGTTCGCACGACGGGGGTGAACTCATGACTGCTGTGGTTGTTCAGGGCCCCTGGGCCATGCGGCTGGTGACGGACCGGCTGCCCGTACGCCCGCCGTCCTACGCGAGCGTCGTTTTGGACGGGCCCTCACAGACAGCTCGGTACGTGGGCACCGATGGCCGGGTGGTTGAAATGGGTAAGCACGGCACGTCGAGGACGACAGGTACCGCGTCGGTCTCCGGAGGCGGCGACGGGCAGAATCCGCAGCCGCAGACTCAGGACGACCACACCACCGACTACGAGTCGGACTGACCGTGGCGTCCACGGTATTGGTCATCACCGCGCTGGAGGACTTCACCGCGGACCGCGTGATCCATGCGCTCAATGAGCGCGAGGTGCCAGTCGTGCGCGTCGATCCCGCCGATCTCGGGCCCGACTTGACCTTTGGATTCCGCCTCGGCGAGGACGATCCAGCGTGGGTCGGGCGGCTGAGCACCCCAAGCCGAGAAGTGGATGTGCGGGAGGTGGCGGCGGTCTACTACCGCCGCCCCACCCCGTACACCGAGCGCTTCGAGCATCTTCCCCGACAACAAGGGCAGTTCGGCGCCGCAGAGGCGCGGCACGGGCTCGGTGGTGTCCTGAACGCCCTGCGCTCGGCGATGTACGTGAATCATCCGCACGCCGTGACCCGCGCGGACTTCAAGCCGGCCCAGTTGCAGAGATTCGCGGAGCTGGGCCTGCGTGTCCCCCCGACTCTGATCACCAATGAGGCGGATGAGGCCAGGAGGTTCGCGGACGCTCACGGGCGGGTCGTCTACAAGACGTTCCGCGGGCTTCCACGTGGCGAAGACGGCCACACCGGCGCGATCTGGACCCAACGGGTGCAGCCCGACAGCTTCGACGAGACCCTGGCGGTGACGGCGCACTTGTTCCAGGCAGAGGTCCCCAAGTGCTCGGACGTACGGGTCACCGTGGTCGGACCCCAGGTCTTCGCCCAGCGGATCGTCGCGCCGGGCGGGGCCTTGGACTGGCGTCGCGGCGACTGGGACGAACTGTCGCACTCCCCCGCCGCAGTGCCCGCCACGGTCGAGGCCGCCCTGCACGGCTACCTGGAGTCCTTCGACCTGGTCTTCGGCTGCTTCGACTTCGCGCTCACCGGGGACGGAGACGAGCCCGAAGACTGGTGGGCCATCGAGTGCAATCCGAACGGGCAGTGGGGCTGGCTGCCGGACGCGGCGGACATCGCCGAGGCATTCGCCGACATCCTGAACACGGAAGAGCGGAAGGAAACGGTAGGTCATGGCGATGCCCGCTGATCCCGAGAACGACGCGGTCCCCCTGCGCGCAGCCATGGTGAACGCCCTCGCTCGGAACGATGTTCCGATGGACCCGGCCTGGCTGGCGGCGGTGGAAGCGGTCCCGCGGCATCGCTTCGTGCCCGGGTTCTACCTGCCCGTGGGGCACCGCGACGTAAAGGGTCTGACGGCCTGGGAACCGGTCACCGCCGAGCTCGACTACGGACGGTGGCTGGCAGCCGCGTACTCGGACACCACACTGATCACCCAGTTCGACGGCGAGGAGCCCGATTGGCAGGCTCCGCTCGTCCGTCACGGCGGCGCTCCCACCTCGTCCTCCACGCTCCCGTCCCTGGTGGTGCGAATGTGGTCCGACGCCGAGGTGGCTGAGGGGCACACCCTGCTGGAGATCGGTACCGGTACCGGCTATTCGACCGCGCTGGCCTGCGAGCGCCTCGACTCGGGAGACGTCACCAGCATCGAGGTCGACCCACGCCGGCTGGAGGCGGCGGCCGACGCGCTGTACGGCTGCGGCTACACCCCGACCCTGGCCGTCGCGGACGGCCTGTACGGGTACTGGCCCGAGGCCCGCTTCGATCGAGTCGTCGCCGCCTGCTCCTTCCGTGCGGTGTCGCCTGCCCTGCTCGCGCAGACCCGGCCGGGCGGAAAGGTCCTGCTCACTCTCTCAGGGTGGCTTTACGGCTATGCGCGTGTGCTGCTCACCGTCGCCGGTGACGGCACGGCGGAGGGCGCGTTGCTGCCCGGCACGGTTTCCTTCATGGCTGCGCGGACACACTCCGCGCCGGCGTTCGGAAATCCCGCCCACTGGGCGGCCGGGCTTCCGGACAAGCCCAGAACGGCCCGTCACGGTCCGGAGCGCCTTGTGGCCGCGACCGAGGAAGCGTTCCATGTGCGGTTCCTTGCCCAATGCGCCGTGCCGGACGCCCAGATGGTCACTGTCGACGAGGTCGTGTACCTGGTCGATGTCGTGAGCGGCTCCGCGGCCACGCTGACGCCCTTGGACGGCGAATGGCATGTGCGAGAGGGCGGTCCGGTGACGTTGTGGGAGCGTGTCGAGAGCGTTCTGGACGCCTTCGACGCCGCAGGCCGTCCAGGGCCAAGTGCTTTCACGCTGCGGGTGTCCGATGAGGGGCAGCGCCTGTGGCACCCGAACATGCCGGGGCTTCTACTGCCCTCGGCCGCTCCGAGCTGAACGCAGCCCCTTCTCGAACCCATACTGCTCGACCAGTTCCTCCAACTCCCCGTGGCCTCCAACCGTTTGGGCCGCCGCGCCCTGACGCATCGGTTATCGGTCTGGCCGCCGCGCCTCCGGTCAGCCCCGCTCCCCCCGCTCGATACAGAACTCGTTCCCCTCCGGGTCCGTCATCACGACCCAGCCTCGGCCGTTCGGGAGGGTGCGGTCCGTGAGGATCTGGGCGCCCAGGGACAGCGCGCGTTCGACCTCCTCGGCGCGGGTGCGGCCCGTGGGGCCCACGTCGAAGTGGATGCGGTTCTTCGTCGCCTTGGCCTCCTCGACTCTGACGAAGAGGAGGCCGGGCGCGCCCTCCGGGAGTTCCACCAGGACCTCGTCATCCCCGGGCTTGTCGATGTCGGAGACGGGGTGGCCCAGGAACTCGGCCCAGAAGCGGGCCAGTTCGTAGGGCTCGCCCGTGCAGTCGAAGGTGATGTGGCGGATGGTGGGGTTGGGATTGAGATTCGGGCTCGGGTGCAACAGGTGTCTCCCTCACTTGTCCGGCGTGCCGGTGGCGCTTCGCAGCATGGGTGGGGAGACCGGTGCCTGTCGAACGATTTGGCCTTCTCGGGCAGTCAGTCGGACGACTCCAGCCGCAGCACGCGAAGCTCCGGGACCTCGTGTCCGGCCGCGCCGCGCACCAGCAGGGTCAGGCCGGACCAGCCCGGCGGGATCCAGAGGACGTTCGCGTCCCCGCCTGAGAAGTCCGGCCGGTCGCCGGCCCAGACCCGGCCCACGCACTCCCCGCCTGCCCATCCGGTCACCCGGATCTGTGTGCCGTCCGGGCGCAGGAGGAGGCCGTCGTGGGATGGCGGCAGGTCGACGTCGAGCCATGCCTCCTCCCCCGGTGCGAGGGCCAGCGGCAGCAGGACCTCCTCCTGCCCGGGTGCGGCTTCGGTGGCGAAGCCGGTCAGCAGGTCGTCGTCCTGTGCGGAGCACGTCCAGTCGGTCACCGGATCCAGGGCGAGCAGTTCGGCACGGAGGCCGCCGCCGCTGGGGTGGTGCGGCAGCGTGACCGAGATGCGGTGGGTGCCCGCGGGTAGCGGGACCCACGGATCCTCGGCGTGGACAGTGTCAACAGTGTGCGGCTCGTGGACGGTGTCCGCGGTGTGCGGCCCGCCTCCGCCCACACTGACCCGCATCGGCTCGACCACCCCCTTGAGGTGCAGGGCCGCCGCCGTGGACGTCCGGATCTCGCGGGTGTAGGTGACGGGGAGCCCGACGCGGGTGCTGCTCCAGCCGCCCAGCTCGCGCAGGGGTGCCGGCCGTCCCGCCCAGTGGCCGTGCACCTCCCACAGCGCCGACACGTCCGCCGTCTCGCGGACCTTCCACAGCGTGCCGAGCCCGCGCAGCGCGCCGAGGCGGAGGGCGGGCAGGCGCGCGTCGTCGAAGTTCGCGTGTCCCCAGATCTCCACGACGGCCTCGACGTCGACGGGTCCGGTCGCTTCCCGGACGTCGATCCGCCGGGTGGCCCCGAACCCTGCGATCGTCGGTCGCGCCCGGCCGGCGATCGTCAGGTCGACGATGTCCGACGCCCCGACGAGCAGCAGTTCGTCGACGCCCGTGAGATCCGCCGTGGTGCGGTAGGTCCCGCGGCCCCGGTACACACCGAGCGACTCCAGCGTCGGAGGCAGCTCGTGCCGGCCCGCCGCCCGCTCGGGAGCGGTGTCCGCTCGGCGCCGGGCGCGCCGCACCGCCACGGGCGCCGACGCCTGCCGCGCGGGCGACGGCTCGTGGAGACGCACGGAGCCGTCTCGGTCCGTGGAGCGCAGGCGTACGGCGTCTGCCGGGGCCAGCGCTACGAGGGTCAGCCCTGCGGCGGTCGCCCGCTGCGGCGTTCCGGCCTCCGGCGCCGGTATCTCGACCCCGGTGTCCCCGACGACGACGGTGACCGGTACCTCGGAGGAGAACACCAGCACGCCCTCCCCCGCCGCCACCAGGTCCGCGGACGCCAGCGTGAGTGTCCCTTCGTGACCCCACGGCCCCAAGGGCACGTCCACCGGCATCAACGGGCACGAGTCCGCCGCCACGGCGACCGGCACCCCGTTCACAACCGCCGTCCCCGTCCCCGTCCCCGTCCCGAGATGCGGTACGGCGAGGAGCAGGCCGCCCCCGTCGAGTCGTAGGGCCGACGGTGACGAACTGGTCGGGAAGTCGGTGGTGACCGGCGTGTGCGGGACGGTCGGGACGGAGAGCGCCAGGCGCGGTCCCAGGGTGTCGATGACGCGGGCGAGGATCTGGGCCTCGGCGTACTCGGGACGTTCGGTGCCGGTGGAGGAGACGTAGCCGCCGAAGTCATAGCCATGGCTCATGAGGTTGCCGGGCCTGCCCCAGTTCCCCGCGGACGGGGTGTATCCGAAGTTCCAGCCGGAGGACTGGAGGTAGGGGGCGATCAGCGAGGCGCCGCTGGCCAGGAGGCGGCGCAGGGTGCGGTGGCGGCGGTTGGTCTCGGTGATCAGCAGGGGCAGGTCGCGCTCCGCCAGCAGCTCGGCGTAGCGCCGCACTTCGGGTTCGATGTGCGGGGAGTCGTCGTCCGGGTAGAAGTTGCACGCCGGTACGACACCGGGGACGTCGCCGGTGGCGCCTTCGAGGTCGCCCTGTCCGGAGCAGGCGATGAGCGGCACGGTGATGCCGTGCCGGACGGCCTGGTCGCGCAGGGCGGTGAGGTAGCCGGTCCGGTCCTCGCAGTCGAAGAAGTCGAGTTCGTTCTCCAACTGCACCATGATCACAGGGCCGTTCGCCGGGTACTGGCGCTCGGCGAGGAGCGGCAGCGCCTGGTCGAACCAGGCGGTGACCCGGTCGAGGAAGCGCGGCTCGTGCTGGCGGACTCTCAACTGGGGGTCCAGGCCCAGCCAGGCCGGCAGCGCGCCTCCGTCCCACTCGGAGCAGATGTAGGGGCCGGGCCGCGCGATGACGTACAGCCCCTCCTCCTGCGCGAGGTCGAGGAAGGCGGCGACGTCCCTCCGGCCCTCGAAGGACCAGCGGCCGGGGGCCGTCTCGTGGAAGTTCCACGGCAGGTAGACGTCCACGCAGGTGTAGCCGGAGGCCCGGACCTGGGCGAGCCGGGCGCGCCACTGTTCCCGGGGCAGGCGGAAGTAGAACAGGGACGCGCACAGCACGAGCCGCGGACCGCCCTCGAAGCGGATGCCGCGGGCGTCGAGCGCGATGCCCTGGTCGGGTGTGGTGTCCTGGCCGAGTGTGGTGGTGGGGTGGCTCACTTGACTCCCGCGCTTCCGCCGCTGATGTCCATTTCGTACAGGTACTTCTGGCCGAGGTAGTAGACGAGGATCATCGGCAGGGCGAGCAGGATCGAGCCGACCATCACCAGGTTCCAGGGCGGTGCCTGGCCCGCCTGCGAGGTGGCGGTGATGTACTGCACGCCCAGGGCGAGCGGCATCTTCGACTCGTCGTTGAGGTAGATCAGGGGGCCCATGAAGTCGCCCCAGGTGTGGGTGAGCGTGAAGATGCCGATGGCGATCAGGACGGGCCTGAGCATCGGGAACATGATCCGCCGGTAGATGCCGAAGAAGCCCAGGCCGTCCATCATGGCGGCCTCGTCGAGTTCGCTGGGCAGCCGGGAGACGAACTGCCGTACCAGGAAGACGTTGAAGGCGTTGGAGAAGAAGTTCGGCACGATCAGTGGCAGGAAGGTGTTCACCCAGCCCAGGTCCCGGAACAGGATGAACTGGGGGATCATCGTGATCTGTGTCGGGATCATCATCGTGGCGATGACGATGAGGAACATGGTGTTCTTGCCGGGCGCCCGCAGCCGGGCGAAGGCGTAGCCGACCAGGCCGCTGGAGAGGACCTGTCCCGCCACCGAGAACAGCGAGATGAGCACCGAGTTGAGCAGGAAGGTGCCCACCGGCAGTTCGGTGCCGAACACCCGGGCGAAATTGTCCCAGTGGAACTCGCGCGGGATGATCGTGAATGCGCCGTTGTTCACGGTGGCGTCGCCGGACAGGGCGATCGAACCGACGAAGACCAGCGGGGTGGTCAGGATCGCCGCGACGATCAGCAGGGTGCCGTAGGTGAACGGGGTCGCGCGGAACGCCCGTACGGCGGGGGCCCGCCCCTTCGCGGGCCGCTCCTCGTGCCCGCGCTTGCGCACCGGGGTCGCCAGGGTCGCCATCACTTCACCTCGGTCTCGTAGAACACCCAGCGCCGGGTGGTGCGGAAGGCGATCACCGTGAACACCATGATCACCAGGAACAGCAGCCAGGAGATCGCCGAGGCGTAGCCCATGCGGTAGTAGCTGAACGCCTGGTCGAACAGGAGCGGCACCATCGTCTGGGCCGCGTCGTAACCCGCGGGGTTCTTGCCCTTGGGGATCAGGATGTAGACCTGCGAGAAGATCTGGAACGCGTTGATCAGGCCCATGATCAGGTTGAAGAAGATGATGGGTGTCAGATGCGGCAGCGTGATGCTCCAGAACTGCCGCGTCGCGCTCGCGCCGTCGACCTCGGCCGCCTCGTACAGCTCACGCGGGATGCCCTTCATCGCGGCGAGCAGAAGCACGGTCGCGGCACCCGCGCCCCACGCCGACATCAGGATCAGGGCCGGCTTGACCCAGGGGCCGTCGAACAGCCAGTTGGGGCCGGAGAGTCCGAACAGGCCGAGGAAGTCGTTGATCGGGCCGTTCGGCGCGAGCACCATCCGGAAGATCATCGCCGTGGCGACCAGCGGGATCAGCGTCGGCAGGTAGATCAGGGTGCGGAACAACTTGCGGGCCCTGACCTGCTTGTTGAGCAGGTTGGCCAGCCACAGCCCGATCACCAGGCCCAGCGGGACGGAGATCGCCGCGTAGTAGAAGGTGTTCCACAGGGCCTTCCAGAACACCGGGTCGTCGGTGAGGGCCGTGACGTAATTCTGGAAGCCGACCCACTTCGGCGGGTTGAAGCTGTCCCAGTCGGTCAGGGAGTAGTAGACCGACGCGATCATCGGCCCGAGCAGGAAGACCAGGAAGCCGATCATCCATGGGGAGATGAACAGGTAGAAGGAGAGTGCCTCACGGCGCCGGCGCTTGGAGAGCTTGGGCTTCCCGGGCGAGGGGGGCTTCTCCGCGGCCGTGGGGGCGGCCTTCGGGACGGTCGGGGTCGCCACGGCCGGTCATGCCCCGGACTTGATGAGGGACTCGAGGTCCTTCTGCACGGCGGTCAGCGCCTTCTTGGCGCTGCGCTCCTTGCCGAGCCAGAAGTCGGCGAGGCCGTTGGAGATCGTGTCGATCATCTGGTTCCACTCGGGGATGAACGGCGCCCGGAAGACGAACGCGCTCGACTCGGCGAACACGCCCATGTCGACGTCCGTCTTCATCCACGACGGTTTGAGGAAGGCCTGGCTCTTCTGGACCGCCAGGTCGGCCGGCACGTCCTGGCCGGAGGCGATGATCATCTTCTGCGCCTCGGCGGAGGTGAGGAAGTCGATCGCCTTGAAGGCGTTGTCCCGCTGCTTGGAGGTGCGGGAGATCGCCAGGCCACTGCCGAACGCCGACACGGCCTGCTTCTTGCCGCGCCACATGGGCGCGATGTCCCAGCCGAACTTCACCTTCGTCAGGCCGGACATGACCCAGAAGCCGTTGGCGTGGGTGGCGACCTTCTGGTTGGGGAACGCCTGGTCGCCGCCGATGTCGGGACCCATGTCGGCGTAGTCCGCCTTGCTCGGCACCACCTTGTGCTTGAAGACCAGGTCGCCCGCCCACTGGAGCGCCTCGACGACTTCGTCGCTGTCGACGGCGGGGCGGCCCTGGGCGTCGATGATGGTGCCGCCGTTCTGGTACGCGAGGCTCCACCACTGCGGGAACCATTCGGCACCGCTGTATCCCCACACCTTGCCGGGGACCGTCAGCTCCTTGAACGCGTCGAGGGCGTCGTCCCAGGTCCAGTCCGCGGTGGGGGCCTTGATGCCCTTCTTGTCGAACATGTCCTTGTTGTAGAACACGGTGACCGCGCCCGAGCGGTCCGGGATCGCGTAGAGCTTGTCCTCGTACGTGTAGAGCGAGCCGGCCGGACCGAACCGCTGCCCGGGGTCGAGGTCGGCCTTCTTGGCGAGGTCGTCCAGGGGCAGCAACTGGTTCTTGCTGGAGTACGTGTTGACGCTCTCGGCGACCTGCATGATGTCCGGCCCGGTGCCGCCGGCGATCATCGTCTGCACCTTCTGCGGGTACGCGTCGCCCGGGATCAGCTGGAGCTTGACCTTCAGGTCCGGGTGCTTCTTGACCAGCAGGTCGATGCGGGCCTGATACGTCTTGCGGTCGGGGTCGCCGCCCCACACCGTCATCACCAGCGGAGCGTCGGCCGCACCGGCGCCGGACCCGCACGCCGTCAGCGTGAGGACCCCCGCCGCGACTCCCAGCCCCAGAAAACCCCGACGAGAAAACCGCGCGCTGTCAAGCGTCATGGCACTGCCCTTCCTTGAGACATGCACACGCCTTGAGGTCGCCCGGATGATCAGGCCGGACTTCGAATGGCGGTTAAAATAACCATCGTTTTAAGCCAGCGACAAGACCTTGTTTCGTGTGGGTTCAGTTGTGACCCGGAGCCCGCGGCAGCACAAAAGCGGGCATTGAAGGGGTTGTTGCAGGTGGTGCCCTTCAGCCGGGCAGGAAGGCGGCGATCGCCTCGTGGAGGCGGGCCGGCTGGTCCAGGTGGACGTCGTGGGCCGCGCCGGGGATGCACACCGTCACCATGTCCGGGCGGTGGGCGAGCATGGTGGGCCGTTCGTCGGGGCGCATCGTGCCGTGTTCGCCCTGGAGGAGGGTGGGGCAGGTGATGCGGGACCACTGCTCCCAGTAGGCGGTGGTGGCCAGTTCGGCGACCGAGGCGATGATCGTGGTGCGGTCGAAGGGCGGATGCCAGCCGTCTTCTCGTTGCTCCAGGGTCCTCGTCCATGCCTCGTGGCCGAGGAAGGCCTCCGCCTCGGCAACGGACGCGAAGGGGGTCGGCCAGCTGTCCAGCCAGGTGGCGATCTGCCACGGTGCCGGGTCAGTGCCTGTCTTCGATCCCACCCGGCAGAACGCCTGACGGTTCCTTCCGTGAGGCAAATTACAACGGCAGATTCCGTTTCGCCTGCCTCACGACACGACGGCACGGCAGACGATCAACGGGTCATGTCCCATGGCAATCTGCGGGCCTGCACGATGACTTGGAGCCGGAGGTACGCCGCTCGTGGCCGCGCACAGCAACCCCACCGTCAGGAGGCGCCGCCTAGGAGCCGAGCTCCGTCGGCTCCGCGAGGCCAGGGGGCTGAAGAGCACAGAAGTGGCCGAGCGGCTCATGGTCTCCCAGCCGAAGATCAGTCACCTGGAGAACGGCAACCGCGCCATCAGCCCCCGCGACGTGCGCGACCTGTGCGAGATCTACGACGTGACGGACCAGCAGGTCATCGACGCTCTGATGCAGATGGCCAGGGAATCCGGGCAGCAGGGCTGGTGGCACGCCTATGGCGACATCCCCCAGAGCGTCTACATCGCCCTGGAGACGGACGCCGCCTCCCTCCACATCTACGAGCCCATGGTGATCCCCGGGCTGCTGCAGACCCCCGCCTACGCCCACGCGGTCATCGAGGAAACGATCCCCCGGCTCACGGTCGAACAGGCTGCCGCGCGCCTCAAGGTACGGCTGCGCCGCCAGCACCGGATCTACGACCCGGCTACCCCGCTGCGCCTGTGGGTCGTCCTGGACGAATCGGTACTGCGTCGTGTCGTCGGCAGTCCCGACATCATGCGCGAACAACTGGAACACCTGATCGCGCTCAGCGCCGAGCCGCACATCACCGTGCAGATCCTCCCCTACACCGTGGGGGCCAACCCGGGCCTGTCAGGACAGTTCTCCATCCTGAGGTTCGTCGACACCCTCGACGCGGTGGTGTACCTGGAGCGGTTCACCAGCGACCTCTACCTGGAGAAACACTCCGACGTCCGGCACTACGGCGTGATGTACGACCACCTCCAGGCCCAGGCCCTCGACCCCGCCGACACCCTCGGCTTCATCACCGACGTCACCAAGGCGTACGTCGACGGGGCAGGCCGTCCCTGAGCGCGGTTCGCGAGGCTCCGGGAGCGTTCCCCGGGTTGCTCAAGACCGCGATCGAGAGCAGGCACTCAGGTCCGCCCGGCCGAACAGGAGGGCGTAGCCCGCGGGGAGTTGGGCCAGGATGCGGGTGATCAGGTCGTCGCCGATCAGGTTCGGCAGCGTACCGAGGACCGAGCTGACGTCCCAGCGGGCCGTGGCGGACGTGGCTCCGGGGGTGCGGGACGCGACCTCGTCGACGAACCGCGCGGCCGTCAGCCGCCGGGTGGCCGGGATCTGGGCGGCGATCAGCCGGGCGGCCTCGCCGGGCAGGGCGCGGGCGAGGTCGACCCGTTCGTCGCCGGTGACGTGGGTGCCGAGGGCGGCCAGGACGGTACGGGTGACCTGTTCCGCCTTCGACCGGGTGGGGTACAGGCCCGACTGCCTGACGGCTTCGATCAGTTGGGTCCAGGTGACGTCGTCGACCTGGGGGCGGGGCCTCGTGGTCACGCGTGGCACTGTCGCCGTGCTCATGTGCGGGGTTTTCCTCCGGGTGCGTGCGATGCGGTCCTGGGCCGCGCCGCCGGGCTCGTACCGGCGGCGCGAGACGGTGCGGGCGGTGGGGCGGGGTCAGCCGCTGAGCTGCCTGCGCCGGTCACCGCCCGTGATCTGGATGCGGCGGGGCTTGGCCTGCTCGGCCACCGGGATGCGCAGGGTCAGGACGCCGGACTCGTAGGAGGCGTCGATGCGCTCCGTGTCCAGCGTGTCGCCGAGGAACAGCTGGCGGGTGAAGGTGCCGGTGGGGCGTTCGGCGACGAGGGGTTCCGCGCCCTCGGGGGCGGGGGACCTGCGCTCGGCCCGGACGTTCAGGACGTTGCGCTCCACGTCCAGCTCGATCGTCTCCGGGTCGATGCCGGGGAGGTCGAAGTGGACGAAGAAGTCGTCCCCGGAACGGTAGGCGTCCATCGCCATCGCCGACGGGCGGGCGGTGTCGGGGCCGAACACCTGCTGGGTCAGTCGGTCGAGTTCACGGAAGGGGTCCGTGCGCATGAGCATCACTGGTCACTCCTCTCTTCGGACGCAGCCGGTGCGATGCCCTACGGTCTGCGTCTTCTTATATAGCTCGGAGGAGGAAACTTGACAAGCCTGGGCTCAGGTTCGGGTTTCCGGGGTGGGCGACACCTGCCGGGCCCCTGGCGCGTGGGTCCGGCAGCGTGGGGGCTAGCCTCAAGATCCCGAGCAGGGCGTAGGACGCAGGAGGCAGACATGGCGAAGGTTCCCAGCGCGGTGGTCGCCGCGAGCGGGCTCGTGGGCGGGTACGGCGTGGCCCGCTGGACCAGGCAACGACCGCTCGGCGGGGTCGTGCTGGCCGCGGCCGGGGTGGCGGCCGCACGGCAGTGGCGGCAGCAGGCCGGCGGGGTGGCCGCGGGGGCGCTGTCGGCCGCGTATGTCGCCGCCTTCGCCGGATCACATCCGCTGGCGAAGAAGGTGGGTGCCTGGCCCGCCGTGTTCGGGGTGGCGGGCGCCGTGGGGCTGGCGTCGTGGGCGGTGGCGGACCGGCGCGGCTGACCGGGCGGCCTGGGTGATCCGGCCGAGTCGGCCGGCCGGTGAGTCGGCCCAGCCGGTCGGCTCACCCCGGCCGGCACAGCGGAAGAAGCCGACACGGCAAAGAACCCGGCCCTGAATCCCAGGGCCGGGTTCTTGATCGGAGCGCCGGGCAGGCCTTGCACCTGCATCTCCCCACAGGAAGTGGGGCGTCTTTCCTTGGACCACCAACGCACTGTCCGCCGACCGGAGTTCCGGCGACTGGACGCAGATCAACTATAGCGCAGATTCTGTTGTCCCCTTCACCACCGGCCGTCTCCTCACCGTCCCCCGCAGGTACGGGACTTACGACGCCGAGGTACGACGACGTGACACGACAGATCAGCCGCGTGGCGATCCTCAACGCCTGGCCGGGGAAGCTGACCCGGCTGGAGGGCAGTGCCGACCGGTTCCTGGCGGCGGGGTTGGTTTCTCAGCCCCTTCCCCCTCCACCGTCTCCACTGCCCGCCGCCGTCAGCGGCTTGGCGATGTCCTCCAGGGAGCGGCGTTCCGCCTTCACCGCCAGGAGTGCCGCGACCAGGCCCGCCAGGCACATCAGCGTCGCGCCGATCGAGAAGGCGAGGACCGTGTCACCGACGACGCCGGACTCCGTGAGCTTGGCGAACAGCAGCGGGCCGCTGATGCCGCCGGCCGCCGTGCCGATGGCGTAGAAGAACGCGATGGACATGGCCCGGGTCTCCATCGGGAAGACCTCGGAGACGGTCAAGTAGGCGCTGGAGGCGCCGGCCGAGGCGAAGAAGAGGACCGCGCACCAGCAGGCCGTCATGGTGGACGCGCTCAGCGAGCCCTGGCCGAAGAGCCAGGCCGTGCCGAAGAGGAGCAGGCCGGACAGGATGTACGTGCCGGAGATCATGATGCGGCGGCCGACCGTGTCGAAGAGCTTCCCGAGGAGCAGCGGGCCGCAGAAGTTGCCGATGGCGATGACGGCGAAGTAGTAGCCGGTGCTGCCGCTCGGGACGTCGAAGAACGTCGTCAGGATCGCGCCGAAGCCGAAGGTGATCGCGTTGTAGAGGAACGCCTGGCCGATGAAGAGGGAGAAGCCGAGGATGGCGCGCTTGCGGTAGTCGGAGAAGACCGTGCGGCCGATCTCCAGGAAAGAGACGCTGCGGCGCTGGTGGATGGTGAGCTCGCCCTCGGGGCGCGGCAGCGAATCCTTCCGCTCCTCCTCGATCTTGCGTTCGATGGAGGAGACGATGCGTTCCGCTTCGTCGTCGCGGCCGTGGATCAGCAGCCAGCGTGGGCTTTCGGGGACGTGGCGGCGGACGAGGAGGATCACCAGGGCGAGGACCGCGCCGAGCGCGAAGGTGAGGCGCCAGCCGACGTTCGCCGCGAAGATGTCGGTGTCCAGGGCGACGATCGACAGCAGCGAGCCGAAGACCGCGCCCAGCCAGAAGCTGCCGTTGATCATCAGGTCGGTGCGGCCGCGGTACTCCTTGGGGATCAGCTCGTCGATCGCGGAGTTGATGGCCGCGTACTCGCCGCCGATGCCGAAGCCGGTGAGGAAGCGGAAGAGGAAGAACCACCAGGTGTCGAAGGAGATCGCGGTGAGGGCGGTGGCCGCGAGGTACACGGCCAGCGTGATCATGAAGAGTTTTTTACGCCCCCACTTGTCGGTGAGGCGGCCCCAGAAGAGGGCGCCCAGGCAGGCACCCGCCACATACAGGGCGGCTGCCATGCCGGTGACCTCGCCGGACGTGATGGGCAGGCCGCTGCCGGGCTCCGACAGGCGGCTGGCGATGTTGCCGACGACGGTGACTTCGAGACCGTCGAGGATCCACACGGTGCCGAGGCCGATGACGATCGTCCAGTGCCAGCGCGACCACGGGAGGCGGTCGAGGCGGGCGGGGATGTCGGTGGTGATGGTTCGGCCGGTCCCGGCCTGCGCGGTGGTCATGGGCTCCCTCCTCATCGAGCGGACCCCGGTTCGGGTGCCCTGAGCGGTTTCTCTTACGCCCTGAGATACCTCTCTCGCGCCCGGAGCCACCTCGCCGCGCCCTGAACCGCCTCTCTCGCACCCTGAACCACTCGCTCAGGCCTGGACTGCCCCTCTCACGCCCCGAGTCACTCGCTCAGGCCTGAACTGCCCCTCTCACGCCCCGAGCGCGTGCGACACCGTGTAGATCAGCAGACCGGCCAGGGAGCCGACGACCGTGCCGTTGATGCGGATGAACTGAAGGTCGCGGCCGATGTTGGCCTCGATCTTCCGCGTGGTGTGCTCGGCGTCCCAGCTCGCCACCGTGTCGGTGATCAGGGAGGTGATCTCCTTGCGGTAGGTGGTGACGACGTAGACGGCCGCGTCCTCCACCCACTTGTCGACCTTGTCCTGGACCTTGCGCTCGGCCGCCATCCGCGAGCCGAGCGACAGCAGGGACGCCCGCACGCGCAGCCGCAGTTCGCTGCGCTCGTCCTCCGCCGCCGCGACGATCATGGACCGTACGGCCGTCCAGGCGCTGGCGATGAGGTCCTGGACCTCGCCGCGGCCCAGCACCTCGCCCTTGAGCCGCTCGACGCGGGCGCGGGTGTCGGTGTCGGACTGGAGGTCGGAGGCGAAGTCTGTGAGGAACCGGTCGAGGGCGCCACGCGCGGGGTGGCCGGGCATGTCGCGCATCTCGGTGACGAAGCGCAGCAGTTCCTTGTAGACGCGCTCGCCGACCTTCTTGTCGACGAACTTCGGGGTCCAGCCGGGGGCGCCGCCCTGTACGGCGTCCATCACGGAGTCGCTGTGCAGCACGAGCCAGTCGTGGGCGCGGGTGACGACGAGGTCGACAACGCGTTTGTGGCCGCCGTCGGCGACGACCTTCTCCAGCATCTTGCCGATGCCGGGCCCGATCTCCTGGGCGCCCGCGCGGCGGGTGATGGCCTCGCCGACCACGGCCTGGACGTCGGAGTCGCGCAGGACCGTCAGGGCGCCGCGCAGGGCCGTGGACAGCTCGGCGGTGACCCGGTCGGCGTGCTCGGGGACGGCGAGCCAGGCGCCGAGGCGGCTGCCGATGCCGACGGCGCGCAACCGCTGCCGTACGACGTCCTCGGAGAGGAAGTTCTCGCCGACGAACTCGCCCAGGGAGACGCCGAGCTGGTCCTTCTTGGTGGGGATGATCGCGGTGTGCGGGATGGGGATGCCGAGCGGGTGCCGGAAGAGGGCGGTGACGGCGAACCAGTCGGCGAGCGCGCCGACCATGCCCGCCTCGGAGGCGGCGGCGACGTAGGCCGCCCAGGTCCCGGCGCCGGAGTTGTGCGCCCACGTGGACAGGACGTAGACCAGCGCCACGAACACCAGCAGTCCGGTGGCGGTGAGCTTCATCCGGCGTACGCCGCGCTGTTTCTCCTCGTCCGCCGGGCTGAACGTCGTCATCGCACGGTTCACGGCGACGCCGGGGCGGGCATGCTGCCCTCCGGCACCGGCACCGTTTTCTACTGCTTTCGTCCGTTCCATCCGCTCCACCCGCTTGGTGATCCCGCACACATTGTCCCTTCCTGACCGACTCCTGGAACGGAACAGGAGTTCCCGGCGTCTGTCGGGAGGGGGTAATGCCATGGGGTCCTGTGAGCTCCCCCCGGCCCATGCCGCATCATGGGCACATCAGATCGGAGCCTTGGGCTCCCATCGCCCGAGGAGAACTGAACAGCATGACCCGAGGACGTGCCGGGGGTGTGGGGGAATCCCCCACTAAGTACCGCGCCCTCCTGGCCTTGGTCGTCGCAGCGATCATGGCCCTTTCCACCGCCATATACGTCGGAGTGGGGTCCGACGACGGCCGGCGCAACCGGAACGCCCTCGGCGACGGTCGCGCCCCTCACAACTCCGCCGCACCCGCCTCCACCGGCACCTGGGTCGGCACCTGGTCCGCGTCCCCCTCCGCCGCCGAACCCGGCACCGAGGCCACGGGCATGGCGGACCGTTCGGTCCGCAACGTCGTCCACACCAGTGTCGGCGGTACGAGTGCCCGCGTGACGCTGTCCAATCTCTACGGCCAGTCGCCGCTGAGCATCACGCGGGCGACGATCGCCGTCTCCGCGGGCAGCGGCACGGCGGCGGCACTCGCGGACACCATGCGGCAGCTGACCTTCGGCGGCGGCCCCACGGTCGTCATCCCGCCCGGCCGGCAGGTGATGAGCGACGCCGTACGGGTCGTCGTCCCGCACGACTCCGACGTCCTGATCACCACCTACTCGCCGACCAGCTCCGGCCCGGTCACCTACCACCGCCACGCCCGCCAGATCTCCTATGTCGCCCAGGGCGACGTCACGCAGGACACCACGGGCACGCCGTACACCGAGCGGACCGGGTCCTGGCGGTACCTGACCGCGCTGGACCTGCTGAGCAACGAGTCCGACGGCACGGTCGTCGTCCTCGGCGACTCTCTGACGGACGGCATCACCTCCACGCCGGACACCAACAGCCGGTGGACCGACGTGCTCTCCGACCGGCTGCGCGCGGAGATCGCGGCCGGCCGGGACCTGCCCCGCTACAGCGTCGTCAACCAGGGCATCAGCGGCAACCAGGTCCTCGCCGACGGGCTCGGCCGCCCCGCGGACAACCCCAGCGGGCTGAACCGCTTCGGGCGGGACGTGCTGGAGCGGACGAACGTCAAGGTCGTCGTCATCGACCTCGGCGTCAACGACATCCTGCGCAACCCGCGGCTCGCCGACCCGAACGCGATCATCGCCGGGCTGCGCACGATGGTGGGACAGGCCCACGCGCGCGGCGTGAAGGTGGTCGGAGCGACACTGATGCCGTTCTACGGGCACCGGGGTTACACGGAGGCGCGCGAGGCGGTACGCCAGACGATCAACGCGCAGATCCGCGCCGGGCGGGTGTACGACGCCGTGGCCGACTTCGACCAGGCGCTGCGTGACCCGTACGACCCGCGGCGGCTGCGGTCCGACTACGACTCGGGCGACCATCTGCACCCCAGCGACAAGGGGTACGCGCGGATGGCGGAGTCGTTCGACCTGGAGACGCTGAAGGGGTCGGCGCCGGCGGAGCTGTAGTCCCGCCTCGCACCGCCCGTCTCGCCCCGTGCCCGTCGCCTGCCCGCAGGCGGCGGGCACACGGCTGCCGGGCTGGGCGTCGCCCGTATTGCCGAGGCTCGGTGCCACCCGCGCTGCCGGGACCCTGCCGCCCGCAGTGCCGAGGCTCAGTGCCCCCGCGCTGCCGGGGCCGTACCGCTCGCAGTGCGGGGGCTCAGCGCTCCCCGTCCAGCTCCCGTCGCCCCGCCCTGCGCTCCAGCTTCTCCTGGCGGCGCTCCTCCCGGATGCGCAGCTTCTCCGCCCGGGTCAGCTTCCGCTGGACCCCGACGCCGCCCCACAGCGCGAACCCGGTCACGATCACCCGCGGGGCGCCCGGCTCCCCGGGCACACCCTCCTCGCGGTGGTCGAAGCCGCCCATGACGCCGATGCCGCGGACGACGACCTCGACCCCGGGCGGCACGATCACATCCACCCCGCCCATGATCGCGAAGGCGTTGATCTCGACCTCGCGGTCCGTGAAGTTCGCCTCGCGCAGGTCGATCTCCCCGCCGCCCCAGAAGGCGAGGCAGGTGAACCGCCGGGGCATCGTCCAGTGCCCCTTGCGCTGGAAGCCGGACATCACGGCGACGGCCCACGTGGAGGACCCCTCGCCGCCGGTGATCCGCCCGGACCAGTCCGGGCCGGCCGCCGGGTCCTTCGTCAGGGACACCGCCGGGACCGTCACGCCCGCGGCCGGCAGATCCCGGGTGATCGGCGCCAGTTCCCCGTACGTCCGGGCCTTGTACGTCGCGTCGAGCCGCTCCTCGAACTCCTCCATGTCCAGGCGCCCCTCGGCGAGGGCGTCCCGCAGGATGCCGGCGACCTGTTCACGGTCGGCGTCGGAGGCTCGGAGGTCCGGGACGGCGTCGTCGGTCATACACAGCAGCCTACGAGTTCACCCCGGCCGGGGGCTACGAGATCGCCCGCTCGGCCTGTTCCCCGTACATGGTGGCGATGACCGCCTCGATGTCCGGCTCCCGCACCGACAGGTCCACCAGCGGGTACTCGGCCGCGATCCGCGCCACGAGCGGCGCCGCCGACTCCCCCGCCGGGAACGCCAGCCACTGGCGCGGACCCTCCACGCGGACGACCCGCGCGGGCGCCGGGGCGTCGATCGGCGGCAGTTCCCGCTCCAGGTCCACGACCAGGGTCCGCTCGCTCTCCCCGACCTCGTGCAGCCCGGCGAGCGGACCGTCGTACATCAGACGCCCGTGGTCGATGACCATCACCCGCTTGCACAACTGCTCGATGTCCTGGAGGTCGTGCGTGGTCAGCAGCACCGTGGTGCCGCGCTCGGTGTTCAACTCCCGCAGGAACTCCCGCACCTTGGACTTGGAGATCACGTCGAGACCGATGGTCGGCTCGTCCAGGTACAGGACCTCCGGATCGTGCAGCAGCGCCGCCACGATGTCGCCGCGCATCCGCTGACCGAGGGAGAGTTGCCGTACCGGCACGTCCAGCAGGTCGCCCAGGTCGAGGAGTTCGACCAGCCGGTCGAGGTTCTCCCGGTAACGGGCGTCCGGGATCCGGTACATGCGGTGCATCAGCCGGTAGGAGTCCAGCAGCGGCAGGTCCCACCACAGCGTCGTGCGCTGCCCGAACACCACGCCGATGCGGTGCGCGAGCCGTGTCCGCTCCCGGGAGGGGTCGATGCCCGCCACCCGCAGCCGGCCCGCGCTGGGGGTGAGGATGCCGGTCAGCATCTTGATCGTGGTGGACTTACCGGCACCGTTGGGGCCGATGTAGCCGACCATCTCGCCGCGTTCCACCCGGAAGGAGATCGAGTCGACGGCCCGCACCTGCCGCCGCTCCCGCTTCATGAAGCCGGTCTTCTTGCGCACCTCGAAGACCTTCTCCACACCGTCGAGTTCGATGAACCCGCCTTCCGATCCGCCTTCCTGGCTGGACCCGCTCTCCGACCCGGTCAACTCAACTCCCTGTACTCCGGTACGAACGAAGCCCCGTCCGCCACGCCAGCCCGGCCAGGACACAGCAGGCCACCGCGACCAGCGGCGACGCGAAGGCCGCCCACCCCGGCAGCCCGATCGGGTACGGCCGCCCCAGCACGTGGGCGGCGGGCACCCAGTTGACGAAAGCCAACGGCAGCATGAAGGTCACGCCCCGCACCAGCTCCTTGCCGAACACCGACGGCGGATACTGCAACAGCGTCGTCCCGCCGTAGGTGAAGGCGTTCTGCACCTCGGCCGCGTCCTGCGCGTAGATCTGGAAGGCCGCGCCCGCCACGAACACCGCCGAGAAGATCGCCGCGCCGCTGACCACCATCACCGGCACCAGCAGCACCTTCGCCGCGCTCCAGTCGACGTCCACCGACGCCAGCGCCCAGCCCAGCACCACCGCGCCCTGGGTGATCCTGCCCAGCCGCCGCAGCGCGAACCGGTCCGCCCCGACCTGCGCGAGCACCGGCGCCGGACGCACCAGCAGCGTGTCGAAGGAACCGTCGCGCATCCGGGCGCCCAGGACGTCCATCGAGCCCAGGGCCAGATCGGCGATCCCGAACGACGTCACGGACAGCCCGTACAGGAAGGCGACCTCGGGCAGCGACCAGCCGCCCAGCGAGTCCACCTGCGAGAACATCAGCAGGATCCCCACGAAGTCCAGGCCGGTCACCGTCAGGTTCCCGAACACCGTGACGACGAACGAGGCGCGGTAGGTCATGCTGGAGCGCACCCACATCCCGGCGATCAGCCGGTAGGCCCGCAGCCCCTCGGCCACAGCACCGCGCTCACCCACCCTGCACCACCACCCGCCGCGTCGCCGCCGACTGCATCAGCCGCCCCGCCCCCAGCAGCACCACCGCCCAGGCCGCCTGGAAGACGAACGCCCCGAGCGGGTCCGTCTCCCCCATCAGCACGTCCGCCGGCATCTGGATCTGCGCCGCCCACGGCAGCACCCGCACGATCTCCCCGAAGACCCCCGGGAAGGCGTTCAGCGGCAGCACCATGCCCGAGAAGAAGATGCCCGTGACCATCAGGACCTGGTTCACGCCCATGCCGTCCATCAGCCAGAACACGCTCAAGGCCGCCAGGTAGCGGATCGCGAAGCTCACGAGCGTCGCCAGCAGCAGCGTCACCACGAACGCCGCCCACCGGCCGGCCTCCGTCGGCAGCGCCATCGGGAAGAAGACCGCGCCGAACACGAACGGGACCACCCCCCGCCCCAGCATCTGGAACAGCGCCCGGCCCACGTCTCCCGCCAGCCACCACAGTTGAAGATCGGCCGGCCGGTACAGGTCGACGGCGATCTCACCGGTGCGGATGCGCTCCATCAGATCCTTCTCGGCGCCGCCGCCCTGGATCGCCAGCGTCGCGTAGAGGCACTGGCCCAGCCACACATAGGTCACCGCCTGCGCCTGGTCGTACCCCCCGAGATGCGGCTTCTCGTCCCACAGCGCCAGATACGTGTAGACGAGGATGACGCCGAAGACCGTGTTGGTGAACACCCCGGCCACCGTGGCCGCCCGGTACGTCGCGTACCGCCGGAAGCCACCCGCCGCGACGGCCGCGTACAACCGTCCCGAGCCCACATCCACCGCCCTCCTCGCCGCCAGGCACCGAAGCGCAGGAGCCTAGTGGCCCGACGAACGGGCGTGCCACGCAATTTAGGGGAGCGGCGAGGGCGCCGGGGGCGGGTGCGGACCGGCCCAGACGGTACGATCCGTTGCGTCCGCGTGGGCCGAGGCGCCCGTGGCCAGGGCGAGCGGCGTGGCGGCGGTGCCGGCCGGGCGGAGCGTACGAGCCGTCGCGATCCACGGCCGTGTCCCCCTTCGGGCGAATGTCGCGCAGGCGAGATCACGATTCGGGCAGGCGTGCGCAACAACGCGTTTGACCCCGTGCCCGCCCGCGCACCCACTCGCATGCGGCCCGCCTCACCACACGGCGCACGACCCGGCCCTCGATCAGGGAACTGATCAACGGATGGGACAGTCTTCATCACAGGGGCGCAAGAGCGAGCAGAGACGTACGGAACGACGTACGACGCGAAACAGGAGTCCGTGCACGACATGAGTGACGAGCCTCAGCCGCAGCAGCCGAACCCGGGCTGGGCATCGAGAGAGCCGCAGGCGCACGCCGACGGCGACCCGGGCACGCCCGGGACCACGGCGGCCGGGAAACCGAAGCGGACCGGCTGGCGCCGGATCATCCCGACCTGGCGCATGACGCTCGGCGCCTTCGTCATCGTCGTCCTGCTGCTGGCCGGCGGCTTCTTCCTGGGCTACTCGCTGGTGAAGATCCCCCCGGCCAACGCGCTCGCCACCAAGCAGGCCAACGTCTACCTCTACGCGGACGGCTCCGTGATCGCCCGCGACGGCGAGGTCAACCGCGAGAACGTCACGCTCCCGCAGATCTCCAAGGACGCCCAGCACGCGATCCTGGCCGCCGAGGACCGCGACTTCTACACGGAGTCCGCCGTCGACCCCAAGGCCATGGTCCGCGCCGCCTGGAACACCGCCCTCGGCAAGGGCAAGCAGTCCGGCTCCACGATCACCCAGCAGTACGTGAAGAACTACTACCTGCGCCAGGACCAGACCGTCACGCGCAAGGCCAAGGAGTTCTTCATCGCGATCAAGCTGGACCGCGAGGTCAGCAAGGACCACATCCTCGAGGGCTACCTCAACACCAGCTACTTCGGCCGCAACGCCTACGGCATCCAGGCCGCCGCCCAGGCCTACTACGGCAAGGACGCCAAGGACCTCGACCCGGGCCGCGCCGCCTACCTCGCCGCGCTGGTCAACGCGCCCAGCCAGTACGACATCGTCGCCCACCCCGAGAACCGCAAGGCCGCCGAGTCCCGCTGGAACTACGTCCTGGACGGCATGGTCAAGAAGGGCTGGCTCAGCGAGTCGAAGCGCACCGGCATGAAGTTCCCCATGCCGAAGGAGTCCACCCTCTCCACCGGCATGTCCGGGCAGCGCGGCTACATCGTCCGGATCGTCAAGGACTACCTCACCGAGAACAAGATCATCGACGAGAGCAAGCTCGACGCCGGCGGCTACCGCATCACGACGACCCTGCAGAAGGGCAAGCAGGACGCGTTCGTGAAGGCCGTCAACGACAAGCTGATGTCCAAGCTCGACAAGAAGAACAACAAGGTCGACACCTACGTCCGCGCCGGCGGCGCCTCCGTCGATCCCAAGACCGGCAAGGTCGTGGCGATGTACAACGGCGTCGACTACGTCAAGCAGTACACCCCGAACGCCACCCGCAGGGACTTCCAGGTCGGCTCCACCTTCAAGCCGTTCGTGTTCACCTCGGCCGTCGAGAACCACTCGGAGACCCAGGACGGCCGCGTCATCACCCCGAACACCATCTACGACGGCACCAACAAGCGTTCCGTGCAGGGCTGGACCGGCGACCCCTACGCCCCCGAGAACGAGGACCAGCGCTCCTACGGCGACATCACCGTCACCGAGGCCACCGACAGCTCCGTGAACTCGGTGTACGCGCAGATGGCCGCCGACGTCGGCCCCGCGAAGGTCAAGCAGACCGCGATCGACCTCGGCGTCCCCGAGGCCACCCCCGACCTCGCCGACGGCCCCGCCATCGCGCTCGGCACCGCCACCGCCAGCGTCCTCGACATGGCGGAGGCCTACGCCACCCTCGCCAACCACGGCCGGCACGGCACGTACACGATGGTCGAGAAGGTCACCAAGGAGGGTGCGCCGATCGACCTGCCCGAGCGGCGCACCCGGCAGGCCGTGAGCCGCGAGGCCGCCGACACCACCACCTCGATGCTGCAGAGCGTCGTCCAGAACGGCACCGCCTCCGCGGCGCAGGCCGCCGGGCGCCCCGTGGCAGGCAAGACCGGCACCGCCGAGGAGGACACGGCGGCCTGGTTCGCGGGCTACACCCCCGACCTCGCCACCGTCGTCTCCGTCATGGGCCAGGACCCCGTCACCGCCGCCCACAAGTCCCTGTACGGCGCCATGGGCCTGGACCGCGTCAACGGCGGCGGCGCACCCGCGGAGATCTGGACGCAGTTCACCGAGGACGCCCTCGAGGGCAAGCCCGCCAGGGAGTTCGACCTCAGGCTCCAGCCCGGCGCCGACGTCTCGCAGGCCCCCAGCAGCGAGGCCCCGACCGACCCGACCACCGGTGGTACCACCGACGGCGGCTCGACCACCGGCGGCGAGGACACCGGCACCGAGACGCCCGACGAGAGCCCCAGCGCCCCCGAGGGGCAGACCGAGGGCCAGACCGACGGCGGCACCACCGACGGCGGCACCGGCGGCGAGTCCCCCACCGGCGGCGGCACCGCGGACGGCGGCACGAGCGACGGCGGTACGACGGACGGAGGCACGGCCGACGGCGGCACCACGGAGGGCGGTGGCGGCGGCGACACGAGCGACGGCGGCGCGACGGGCGGCCCGACCGGCCCCGGCTGGGGCGTGGTCCCGCAGGGCGCCCGCCGCGAGTAGCGCGGAGCCCGTGCCCGGCCAGGTCAGTGGCCGCTGATCACCTTCAGCGGCACGACGGCTCAGTGCCCGCTGGTCGCCTTCAGCCCCACCACGGCGACCAGCAGCAGGCACACGAAGAAGATCCGGGCGGCGGTCGCCGGCTCACCCAGCACCGCCATGCCGAACACCGCCGCCCCGGCCGCACCGATCCCCACCCACACGCCGTAGGCGGTACCGATGGGCAGGGTCTTGGCGGCCTGCGACAGCAGCAGCATGCTGGCGACGATGCCGGCGCCGGTGAGCACGCTGGGCAGCGGGCGCGTGAAGCCGTCGGTGTACTTCATGCCGACGGACCACCCCACCTCGAGCAGACCGGCGACGACGAGCAGAACCCAGGCCATGACGGGCACCTTCCGGAAACGGGCTGACGGTGTCGGTGCGTCGTCTTTGCCTTGATCCCGGTACGGCGCGTCTCGTCGGGGGTACCTCCAACGTAGCAAAGCCCCACGGCACGGCGACGGGGCCGGTGACCAGGGTCACCGGCCCCTTTCCGTACGGCTGTCGCCGGTCCTACAGGTACAGGCCGGTCGAGTCCTCGGCACCCTCGAACCGGTCCGCGGCCACGGCGTGCAGATCACGCTCGCGCATGAGCACGTACGCGATCCCCCGCACCTCGACCTCGGCACGGTCCTCCGGGTCGTACAGCACCCGGTCGCCCGTCTCCACGGTCCGCACGTTCTGCCCCACCGCGACGACCTCGGCCCACGCCAGCCGCCGGCCGACCGCGGCCGTGGCGGGGATCAGGATGCCGCCGCCGGAACGCCGCTCGCCCTCGCTGGTGTCCTGCCGCACGAGTACGCGGTCGTGCAGCATCCGGATGGGCAGCTTGTCCGGGTGGGTACTGTGCTCGTTTCTCTTGGCGCTCACGCCCTGAAACCTACCTGTCTTCCCCGCAAACGCACGCAGTCGGGTCAGCCCTTGCGGCGCCGCGTACTGACCGCGAGCAGCCCGACCAAGCCCACGACGACGAGCGCGACGGGCACGACCCGCTCCAGCCGGGGTGCGCCGTCCTCGTCCACGAACTGGGCCCGCACGTCCGTGACGGCCCGGTTGACCCCCACGTAGGCCCGTCCGAGGGTGTGGTCGATGTTGGAAGCGACCTTGGCCTTGGCATCGCCGACGATCGTCTTCGGGTGCACCCGCACCCCGAGCTCGTCGAGCGTCTCGGCCAGGGTCGCGCGGCGGCGCCTGATGTCCGCCTCGATCTGCGCCGGGGTCCTGGTGTCCGCCGTGTCCGCCACCGTGTCGCCTTTCGAAGTCGGTGTGAAGCCTGTGCCGGACAGTCTGTCAGCTCCACGGCTCATCGCACCGCCCCGACCCCCGGTTACCCTGGCCTGATGAGCGAGCGACTCCAGCCGGGGGACACCGCCCCCGCGTTCACCCTGCCCGACGCCGACGGCACCGAGGTGTCCCTGTCGGACCACAAGGGCCGCAAGGTCATCGTGTACTTCTACCCGGCCGCCCTCACGCCCGGCTGCACCAAGCAGGCCTGCGACTTCACGGACAACCTGGAGCTGCTGGCGGGCGCGGGCTACGACGTCATCGGCATCTCCCCCGACAAGCCGGAGAAGCTGGCCAAGTTCCGCGACAAGGAGTCCCTGAAGGTCACGCTGCTCGGCGACCCGGACAAGCAGGTCCTGGAGTCCTACGGCGCCTTCGGCGAGAAGAAGCTCTACGGCAAGACGGTGGTCGGCGTCATCCGCTCCACGATCGTCGTGGACGAGGAGGGCAAGGTCGAACGGGCCCTGTACAACGTCAAGGCGACGGGCCACGTGGCCAAGATCATCAAGGATCTGGGGGTCTGAGACCCGCTGATCGTCTCGCGAGCGGCTCGTACCGGAGAGGTCCGGTACGAGCCGCTCCGCATTCCGCACGCATTCCGGGCGTGACTGTCCGATAAACGGTTCGTTACTCCGTGCGAGACCACGAACGGGTGGTCGGGGACGGAGGGCGTGTGATGGGGGCCAGTGCGTACACCAGAGAACGGCTGGAGGAGGCGGCTCGGGGGGCGCGGTCGCTGTCGGAGGCGCTGCTGTTGTTGGGGGTGGATCCGCGGAGCTCAACTCGGCGTTATGTGTCCCAGCGGATGAAGAAGCTCGGCGTGGACGTTTCGCACTTCGAGCGCGAGGGAGTGCGGTGGTCGAGGGACGTACTTGAGCGGGCCGTCACCGCATCGACGAACATGTGCGAGGTACTGCGGCGTCTAGGACTCGAGGTGGTGGGCGGACATCACACGCACATCAGCCGCCGGATCAAGGCCTACGGCATCGACACATCGCATTTCAGGGTGCCGACCCGGCGGGGAAAACCCTGGCGTCCGCGCACACCCGAGGCCTTGCTGGTCGAGCAACCGGCCGATCGCGCCCGGCGCATTCCGAGCGACCGCCTCAAGTGGGCGATGACGTCGTCGGGAGTAGCGGTGAGATGCGCCCTGTGCGGCACGGAGCCGGTGTGGCGGGGCCGGCCGCTCCCTCTGGAGGTCGATCACATCGACGGCAACTGGAGGGACAACCGCATCGAGAACCTTCGGCTCCTCTGCCCCAACTGCCATTCGACTACGGACAATTACCGGGGGCGCGGCAAGGGACGTGCCTCATGAGAAGTCGGCGCCCACGGCCCACGTCCGAGGAACTGCAGGACGCAGTCACCGAGTCCTTCTCCGTCGCAGAGGTACTGCGCCGCCTGGGGCTCCCGGACGGCGGTACTCAGCGCAGATATCTGCGCCTGTGGATCGCCGAGGATCAGCTCATCACGGAGCACTTTCTGGGCCAGGCCCACCAGCGCGGGAAGCGCCGCCCGACGTTGGCCAAACGCCCCGAGGACGTCCTGGTCAAGCATGACGGCAAGCGTCGGACCCGCACTGTTGTGCTGCGTCGGGCGCTCCGTGAAGTCGGCGTTTCAGAAGCATGCGCCGACTGCGGGATCGGCCCGGAGTGGCTCGGTAAGGCCATGACGCTGGAGGTGGATCACATCAACGGGGACTGGAGCGACGACCGGCCGGAGAATCTGCGGTTGCTGTGCCCCAACTGCCACGCCGTCACGAGCACCTGGTGCCGGGGTGGCAGACGCGGATAGACGACCGATGCTTCCCCGGTAGCATGGCCTTCGCACGCGGCCGTTGCTGAACGGTATAAGCAGAGGTTTTAGGTGCCTCGGGGCGTTTGCCCATGTGGGTTCGACTCCCACCGGCCGCACGCCCATAGGGGCCGTCCGTAAGGGCGGCCCCTATTCTGACTCAGCCCAACAGCTCCCCCACCACCGGCACCAGCGCCCGGAACGCCTTCCCCCGGTGGCTGATCGCGTTCTTCTCCTGGGGGGTCAGTTCCGCGCAGGTACGCGACTCGTTCTCCGGCTGGAGGATCGGGTCGTAGCCGAAGCCGCCGGAGCCCGTCGGCTCGTGCCGGAGGACCCCGCGCAACTGCCCCTCCACCACCCGCTCCGTGCCGTCGGGCAGGGCGAGTGCCGCCGCGCAGGCGAAGTGGGCGCCGCGGTGTTCGTCGGCGATGTCGGAGAGCTGGGCGAGGAGGAGGTCCAGGTTGGCCCGGTCGTCGCCGTGGCGGCCGGACCAGCGGGCGGAGAAGATGCCGGGGGCGCCGCCCAGGACGTCGACGCAGAGGCCGGAGTCGTCGGCGACGGCCGGGAGGCCCGTCGC
This sequence comes from Streptomyces luteogriseus, assembly GCF_014205055.1. Taxonomy (NCBI): domain Bacteria; kingdom Bacillati; phylum Actinomycetota; class Actinomycetes; order Kitasatosporales; family Streptomycetaceae; genus Streptomyces; species Streptomyces luteogriseus. The sequence goes on along the minus strand of NZ_JACHMS010000001.1, from coordinate 5,410,384 downwards.
CCGGGCCAGGGCGTGGGCCTTGAGGAGGGCGTTCTCGGCGAACGTCACGCCCGTTTCCCTGACGTCGGGGATGTCCGGGTAGGCGTCGGCTCCGACGAGTTCGTGGGGCAGCCCGGCTTCGGCGAGGATGGCGCGAAGTTCGGTGACCTTCCCGGCGTTACGGGTGGCGAGGATCAGGCGACTCATGGCCCCAAGGGTATGGGGCCCCGTCAGGGGCGCGGGGAACTGCGCGACCAGCCCCCGCGGACCCGCGCCCTCTCAAGGCGAGAAACCCGGCACATGAGAAGCCCGGCCGAGCTAGCGCGGCGTCACGGCGTGCAGACCTTCGTCAGTTCGCCCGCAGCGTCCGTCACCGGGCTGATGTCGGGCGTCTCGTCGCCGTTCTTGATCGAGGTGCGGACGTTGTCGACGGCCTTGTTCAGGTCGTCGACGGCCTTGCCGACATCCGCGTTGTCGGTCTTGTCGCCGATCTCGCCGAGGTTCTGGTCGATGGAGTCGAGGGACTCGTCGATCTGCGTCGGGTCGTTCGACGCGCTGTCGACCGCCTGCTGGAGTTCCGTGACGCTGTCGGCGATGGCGTCGGCGGTCTGGACGCAGTCCAGCGCCTTGTCGACGGCGGCGCAGCCGGTGGTGAGTCCGGCGGTCAGCGCGACGGCCGCCAGGGTGGCGGCGACGGCTGCGGTGCGGCGTCGGCGGCTCGCGGCCATGGAGCGGTCCCTCTCGTTCGGTCGGGCCGGTCGGGCCCGCACGGCTGGCCGGGCGCACAGGGATGAGCCGTGCGCCCGTACTCCTTCAGACGCGAGTGTGCTCGGCGCGGTTGCCCGTACCGAGCACCTCTCTTGGTGTGCCTTTTACTTTCGGGTTACTTCTCGGGCTGCTTGCCGAGGACGGCGTCGAGCGCGGTGCGCTGGTGGGCGGCGAGTTCGTCGCAGCCGGCGACCGCGAGGTCGAGGAGCGCGTTGAGTTCGTCGCGGGCGAAGGGTTCGGCCTCGGCGGTGCCCTGGACCTCGACGAAGCGGCCGTCGCCGGTGCAGACGACGTTCATGTCGGTGTCGGCCTTGACGTCTTCCTCGTAGCAGAGGTCGAGGAGGGGGACGCCGCCGACGATGCCGACGGAGACGGCGGAGACGGTGCCGGTGAGGGGCTTGCGGCCGGCCTTGATGAGCTTCCTGCCCTGGGCCCAGGCGACGGCGTCGGCCAGTGCGACGTAGGCGCCGGTGATGGCGGCGGTGCGGGTGCCGCCGTCGGCCTGGAGGACGTCGCAGTCGAGGACGATGGTGTTCTCGCCAAGGGCCTTGTAGTCGATGACGGCGCGCAGGGAGCGGCCGATGAGGCGGCTGATCTCGTGGGTGCGGCCGCCGATGCGGCCCTTGACGGACTCGCGGTCGCCGCGGGTGTTGGTGGCGCGGGGCAGCATGGAGTATTCGGCGGTGACCCAGCCTTCGCCGCTGCCCTTGCGCCAGCGCGGGACGCCTTCGGTGACGGAGGCGGTGCAGAAGACCTTGGTGTCGCCGAAGGAGACGAGGACGGAGCCTTCGGCGTGCTTGCTCCAGCCGCGCTCGATGGTGATGGGGCGGAGCTGCTGGGGGGTGCGGCCGTCGATTCGAGACATGCGGCTGAGCCTATCCGTACGTGCGGAGGGGCCCTTCCCGTGGTGGGAGGGGCCCCGGCCGGTGGTGGGGGTGGGAGTCTCAGGGGGCGAAGCCCGGGACGATCCCCGCCCTTCACATCATGTCTTCGATCTCCGCTGCGATGGGGTCGGCGTCGGTGCCGATGACGACCTGGATCGCGCTGCCCATCTTGACGACGCCGTGGGCGCCGGCGGCCTTCAGAGCGGTCTCGTCGACCTTGGCGGGGTCCACGACCTCGGTGCGGAGGCGGGTGATGCAGCCTTCGACCTCTTCGATGTTGTCGATGCCGCCGAGCCCGGCAACGATCTTCTCAGCCTTGGTGGCCATGTTCGTTCTCCCTGATCCGAACCGCTTTGTCGCAGTAACCCACAGTTGGCCCCTCTTCGCGAGCGGCCATGTCGTGTGTGCCGAAGGATGGCGTCACGTTCGTGCGACTGTCGAACGACTGGTCTACACCACGAGTAGGCCTCCCGACAAAGGGGACCGGGATGAGTGCCGACAGCCCCACCGGCGCCGCGCCGGCCGTCAGCCCCGCGCCGGCTCGCTGGAACCGGCTGTTCCAGGGGTTGCAGAAGATGGGCCGGAGTCCTCAGCTGCCGATCGCGGTGCTGCCGGCGGCGGGGATCCTCAACCGGCTGGGGCAGCCGGACGGGTTCGGCACCGCCACCGGCCCCTCCGGACAGTCCTCCGGAAACTGCCGCAACACCGTGAAGTAGACGAGGAACCCGGCCACCGCCGCCAGCGCGTCGAGACGTTCGTCCAGCCCAGCCCGTCGTCCCCGCGCGGTTCCATCGCACGCAGCTGGTGGACTGGCTGGGGTTCTTCAACGGGTGGCGGCTGGTGCCGATCATCATGGCCTTCGTGGCGCTCCTGTTCGCCGCGCTGTGTCTGTGGGTGTGGCCGCCGGTGGGTGACGCGCTGGAGAGTTTCAGCGACTGGATGGACGGTCTGGACGCGTGGGGCGCGGTGCGCTGCCGGCGGCGGCACTGGCGATCACGCGCTGTGCGCGGCCGGAGCGGCGCAAGGAGGTCGGCGGTCTGATGCTGTCGGTGGCGCTGACGTCGTTCGTCACCGGTATCACCGAGCCGATCGAGTACTCGTTCCTGTTCGTCGCGCCGGTGCTGTACGTGGTGCACGCGGTGCTGACGGGGGTGTCGATGGCGGTGACGTGGGGGCTGGGGGTGCATGACGGGTTCAGCTTCTCGGCGGGGCCGATCGACTACGTCATCAACTGGAATCTGGCGACGAGGCCGTGGCTGATGATCCCGATCGGTCTGGGGTTCGCGCTCGTCTACTACGTGATCTTCCGGTTCGCGATCACGAGGTTCGATCTGGGGACTCCGGGGCGTGAGCCGGCCGAGGACGTGGAGGACAGCGCCAAGGGGTGATCGTCTCAGCGGGGCGGAATTGGCGGGTTCCACTCGTTCGGCCTACCGTGCTACAACTGGTCTACACCACTCACTGGTGGAGGTCGCGCGGTGTTGTCCGCGTTCCCCTTTCTTTGAGACGCCGCCGTCCCCCGCTGAATTCTCCCTGGGCGGCGCCGTGCCCCCTGGAGGAAGTTCATGTCCACAGCCACAGCCGCGCCCGCGAGCCCTAAGAAGGGGTCGGCCGTCATGGCCGTCATGCAGCGCATCGGCCGCAGCCTGATGCTGCCCGTCGCGGTGCTGCCCGCCGCCGCCCTGCTGGTCCGCCTCGGCAACACCGACATGCTCGGTCGCGAGTCGTTCCCCGGGTTCATCACCAAGATCGCGGGCTTCATGGCGGCCGGCGGCAACGCGATCCTCGACAACATGGCGCTGCTGTTCGCGGTGGGCATCGCGATCGGCTTCGCCAAGAAGTCGGACGGCTCCACGGCGCTGGCGGCCGTGGTCGGTTACCTGGTCTTCAAGAACGTGCTGGCCACCTTCACCGACAAGAACCTGCCGAAGGTCGCCACGGCGGTCGACGGCAAGGTCGTCATGGTCGACGCTCCCGTGGACGCCAAGGTCCTCGGCGGTGTGGTCATGGGCATAGTCGTGGCCCTGCTCTACCAGAAGTTCTACCGGACCAAGCTGCCGGACTGGGCGGGCTTCTTCGGCGGCCGCCGCCTGGTTCCGATCCTGTCCGCCTTCGCGGGCCTGGTCATCGGCATCGTCTTCGGTTACATCTGGCCGGTCCTCGGCACGGCGCTGCACAACTTCGGCGAGTGGCTGGTCGGCTCCGGGGCGGTCGGCGCGGGCATCTTCGGTGTCGCCAACCGTGCGCTCATCCCGATCGGCATGCACCACCTGCTGAACTCCTTCCCCTGGTTCCAGGCCGGCACCTACGAGGGCAAGAGCGGCGACATCGCCCGGTTCCTGGCCGGTGACCCGAGCGCCGGACAGTTCATGACCGGCTTCTTCCCGATCATGATGTTCGCCCTGCCGGCGGCCTGCCTGGCGATCGTGCACTGTGCCCGGCCCGAGCGCCGCAAGATCGTCGGCGGCATGATGCTGTCGCTCGCGCTGACCTCGTTCGTCACGGGCGTCACCGAGCCGATCGAGTTCACCTTCATGTTCATCGCCCCGGTGCTGTACGCGATCCACGCGGTGCTCACCGGTGTCTCGATGGCGCTGACCTGGGCGCTGGGGATGAAGGACGGCTTCGGCTTCTCGGCCGGCGCGGTGGACTTCTTCCTGAACCTGGGCATCGCGACCAACCCGTGGGGTCTGGCCCTGGTCGGTCTGTGCTTCGCGGCGGTCTACTACGTGGTGTTCCGCTTCGCGATCACCAAGTTCAACCTGCCCACGCCGGGCCGCGAGTCCGACGAGGAACTCGCCGAGCTGCAGAAGGCGGAGGCGAAGTAGTCCGCTGACGCCGAGGGCCCCGGAACCGTTCGGTTCCGGGGCCCTCGTGTGTGCCTGGCGCTCAGATCTCGTACGTCTGCCGGGGTGCGGCGAGGTGCACCGGACCGTCGTACACCTCGCGGGCGTCGACGGCGTTGACCTGGGGGTCCGTCCACGGCGGGATGTGGGTGAGGACCAGGCGGCGGGCACCGGCCCGGGCCGCCGTCTCACCCGCCTCGCGGCCGTTGAGGTGCAGGTCGGGGATGTTCTCCTTGCCGTGCGTGAACGCGGCCTCGCACAGGAACAGGTCGGCGTCCCGGGCGAGTTCGTCCAGCGCGGGGCTCACTCCGGTGTCGCCGGAGTACGTCAGGACCTTGCCGCCGTGCTCGATGCGGATGCCGTAGGCCTCCACGGGGTGGGCCACCCGCTCGGTGTGCACCGTGAACGGGCCGAGCTCGAAGGTGGACGGCTTGACCGTGTGGAAGTCGAAGACCTCGCTCATGGAGGAGGCGGAGGGGGTGTCCGCGTAGGCGGTGGTCAGCCGGTGTTCCGTGCCTTCGGGGCCGAAGACGGGGAGTGGATCGCAGCGGCCGCCGTCGTGGCGGTAGTAGCGCGCGACGAAGTACGCGCACATGTCGATGCAGTGGTCGGCGTGCAGATGGCTGAGGAAGACAGCGTCGAGGTCGTAGAGACCGCAGTGGCGCTGCAACTCGCCCAGGGCACCGTTGCCCATGTCGAGGAGCAGCCGGAAGCCGTCGGCCTCTACGAGGTAGCTCGAGCAGGCCGATTCCGCGGAAGGGAACGACCCCGAGCAGCCGACGACGGTGAGCTTCATGAAGCAGAAACCTCCGCTGGCGGGAATGTCTGAGAGGGGCGTCGGGGGTCGTGCGGTCCGTCGAGCGTAAGGCGCAAAACCTCCGGTAGCTCCTCCGCCAAGGCCTGTTGTGGGCGAACTCACCTGTGGTGTCACCGGTTCGGCTGGCAGGGCCGGGGGTGATCCTCGTGAGGGGGGCGCGTGGCGGGGACCGCGACGGTAACGTCTCAGTATGGACACGTCCTGGTGGCTGGCGCTCGCCGCGGTGGTGCTGCTCGCGCTCATCGCCACGCTCGTCGACGGCTGGGGCCGCGGGCGCCGGCCGTCGGCCGGGCGGATCCGGACCGCGGCACCGGCCGCCCCGCCGGAGAGCCGGCCGCAGCCGGCGGAGATCTGGTGGGCGGACGTGCCCTACGAGGACGAGGCCCGGACCAAGGACCGGCCCTGCCTGGTCCTGGCGGTGCGCGGGGAGCGGGCGACGGTCGCGAAGATCACCACCCGGTTCCGCGACGAGCGGACCGGGGTGATCCCGCTGCCCCCGGGCTCGGTCGGCGACACTCAGGGCCGGGCGAGTTTCCTGGAGACGGACGAGCTGCGGGAGGTCCCGGTGTGGGGCTTCCGGCGGCGGGTCGGCGTGGTGGATCCGGCGCTGTGGGACCAGGTGCGGTACTTGGCGGGCTGAGCACCCACCGACGGCCGGGCACGTCCGGGGCTGCACATGCGCGAAGGGCCGGAGTCGTCGTGACTCCGGCCCTTCGTCGTGTCGTTGCCCGGCGTCGGCTACGCCCAGAGCTGGCCCTGGAGCGTGTCGATGGCCTCCTCCGTGGTGGCCGCCGTGTAGACGCCGGTCGAGAGGTACTTCCAGCCGCCGTCGGCGACGACGAAGACGATGTCGGCCGGCTCCCCGGCCTTGACGGCCTTCTTGCCGACGCCGATCGCGGCGTGCAGCGCGGCGCCCGTGGAGACACCGGCGAAGATGCCCTCCTGCTGGAGGAGCTCACGGGTGCGGGTGACCGCGTCCGCCGAGCCGACGGAGAAGCGGGTGGTGAGGACGGACGCGTCGTACAGCTCGGGGACGAAGCCCTCGTCGAGGTTGCGCAGGCCGTAGACCAGGTCGTCGTAGCGCGGTTCGGCCGCGACGATCTGGACGTCCGGCCTGTGCTCGCGCAGGAAGCGGCCCACGCCCATGAGGGTGCCGGTGGTGCCGAGGCCGGCCACGAAGTGCGTGATCGACGGCAGGTCGGCGAGGATCTCCGGGCCGGTCGTGGCGTAGTGGGCGCCCGCGTTGTCCGGGTTGCCGTACTGGTAGAGCATCACCCAGTCGGGGTGCTCGGCCGAGAGCTCCTTGGCGACGCGCACGGCCGTGTTGGAGCCGCCCGCCGCCGGGGAGGAGATGATCTCCGCACCCCACATGCCCAGCAGGTCCCGGCGTTCCTGCGAGGTGTTCTCCGGCATCACGCAGACGATGCGGTAGCCCTTGAGCTTCGCCGCCATCGCCAGGGAGATGCCGGTGTTGCCCGACGTCGGCTCGAGGATGGTGCAGCCCGGGGTCAGACGGCCGTCCTTCTCCGCCTGCTCGATCATGTGCAGGGCCGGACGGTCCTTGACCGATCCCGTCGGGTTGCGGTCCTCCAGCTTCGCCCAGATGCGGACGTCGGCGGACGGCGACAGCCGCGGCAGGCGCACCAGGGGGGTGTTGCCGACCGCGGCCAGGGGGGAGTCGTAGCGCATCGGTGATCAGACCATGCCGCCGGCCACGGCCGGCAGGATCGTGACGTTGTCGCCGTCCGACAGCTTGGTGTTGATGCCGTCGAGGAAGCGGACGTCCTCGTCGTTCAGGTAGACGTTGACGAAGCGGCGCAGGCTGTCGCCGTCCACGATGCGGGCCTGGATGCCGGCGTGCCGGGTCTCGAGGTCGGTGAAGAGCTCGGCGAGGGTGTCTCCCTTGCCCTCCACTGCCTTCTGACCGTCGGTGTAGGTGCGGAGGATGGTCGGGATGCGGACCTCGATGGCCATGGCTTCAGGGCTCCTGTCGGGAGTAGTCGGTCGGGGCGCGCGGCAGCGCAGGAACAGCAGGTGGTGCGTGTGTGCAGCGCCGCGGCTCACGGCCGTACGGCGGCAGGGACCGGCGTCAACAGATGGCGCTGGCGAGCCTGCACAGGTCGACGTGCAGCCGCGCCACGAGCAGATCGCCCGGCGTCTTTTCGCTCACGTCATGGAAAACCATGGGCTCATCGTATCGATTCCCGGTCCGGGTCCTGGAATGTGATCCCACATGGCGGACATTTCCGGGTCGGAGAGTGAGACCGCCCTGCTCAGACGTCCTCAGTAGGCCTCGACGACCTGGACCTCCTCCTCCGTGACCTCGCCCTCGACGATACGGAAGGAGCGGAACTGGAACTCGCCGTCGCCGTCGGTGTCGGCGGTGGAGACGAGGACGTAGTGCGCGCCGGGCTCGTTGGCGTAGGAGATGTCGGTGCGCGAGGGGTAGGCCTCGGTCGCGGTGTGGGAGTGGTAGATGACCACCGGCTCCTCGTCGCGGTCGTCCATCTCGCGGTAGAGCTTGAGCAGGTCGCCGGAGTCGAACTCGTAGAACGTGGGCGACATGGCCGCGTTCAGCATCGGGATGAAGCGCTCCGGGCGGTCCGAGCCCGCCGGGCCGGCGACGACGCCGCACGCCTCGTCGGGGTGGTCCTTGCGCGCGTGGGCGACGATCTGGTCGACGAGGGCCTGGGTGATGGTCAGCATGCCGGCAAGGATAAGCAGAAGGGCCGTTCCGTACCGAGGGTTGGTACGGAACGGCCCATATGCCGGACGCCCTGAGCGGCAGCGGCGGGGAGTGCCACGAGTACTCCCCGCCGCTGGGCGTCCCGCGGGTTGGTCAGCCGACCTTCTCGAACTCCGCGTCGCCGCGGCGCTCGGTGATCTGCGGGTTGCGGCTCTTGAGGACCCGCCAGCCGACGCCGAGGGCGACAGCCCAGCCGGCCGCGACGTACAGGCAGACCCGCGCGTCCTTGTCGTACGCGATCATGCAGGTCACGCCGATGAGGAAGAGGAGCGCGACCCAGCTGAAGAGCGCACCGCCGGGGGCGGGGAAGGACGAGGCGCGCAGCCGGCCCGCGTCGACCGCGGCGCGGTAGCGGATGTGGCTGACGAGGATCATCATCCAGGTCCAGATGCCGGCCGCGGTGGCGACGGAGGTGACGTAGAGGAACGCCTTCTCCGGGACGACGTAGTTCAGGACGACGCCGATGCCCATGAGCGCGACGGAGACCGTGATGCCGACGGCGGGCGTCTTGCGGGCGTTGAGCTTGCCGAACGCCTGCGGGGCCTCGCTGTTGGCGGCCAGGTCGCGCAGCATGCGGCCGGTGGAGTACATGCCGGAGTTGCAGGACGACAGGGCCGCGGTGAGCACGACGAAGTTGACGATGCCCGCGGCGAGCGGGATGCCGATCTTGCCGAAGGCGTGGACGAAGGGGCTCTCACCCGCGGAGAACTCGGTCCACTTCACGACGGACAGGATGACCAGCAGCGCGCCGACGTAGAAGACGATGATGCGCCAGGGCAGGGTGTTGATGGCCTTGGGCAGGGTCTTCTCGGGGTTCTCGGACTCGCCCGCGGTGACGCCGACGAGCTCGACGGCGAGGTAGGCGAACATGACGCCCTGGAGCGTCATCAGGCTGGAGCCGATGCCGTTCGGGAAGAAGCCGTCGTGCGCCCAGAGGTTGGAGACGGCGGCGGTGTCACCGGCGTCGGAGAAGCCGAGGGTGAGCACGCCGAGGCCGATGACGATCATGCCGATGATGGCCGTGACCTTGATCATCGAGAACCAGAACTCGACCTCGCCGAAGATCTTGACGGAGATCAGGTTGACGCCGAAGAGCACCACCAGGAAGACCAGGGCGCTGACCCACTGCGGGATCTCCGGGAACCAGAAGTGGATGTAGATCGCGGCGGCGGTGAGCTCGGCCATGCCGGTCACCACCCACATGAGCCAGTACGTCCAGCCCGTGACGAACCCGAAGAATGGGCCGAGGAACTCGCGGGCGTACTCGGCGAAGGAGCCGGAGACGGGCCGGTAGAGGAGCAGCTCGCCCAGGGCCCGCATGATGAAGAAGATCACGACGCCCGCGAGGGCGTACATGAGGATGATGCTGGGGCCGGCCTTGGCGATGTTCGCACCGGCGCCCATGAACAGGCCGACGCCGATGGCGCCACCGATCGCGATCATCTGGACCTGGCGGCTGCCGAGTCCGCGCTCGTACCCCTCTTCGGAGACGTTTTCCGATTCGACCTGCGCAGAGGTCATGTGTGGTGCGCCTTTCTCCATGCCGACCCGGGCCCTCGTCGGCCTCGGATCGGGTTTCGATCCCCCCGGAATGATGGAGCTGAGCGGGCCCGGAAGCCTGCTCGTGCCTGGCCGGCGGTTGCCGGCTCGGTGGCGCACCCGGCCGAACATTCGGGTGGTGTTCTGCCGGGCGGTCGTGAAGATTTATCACGGCCGCAACACTGATCACAGGGGTGGGATGTGGCGCACCGCACAGGGAAAAGCGGACAAAACGCTTTCGAGGGGGCCATAGGAGGCGGGTGCGGTGACGGGATCGTTATCCGGATTTGAGTGTCCTCTGAGCGAACACCGATCGGTCACCCAGCGGTCACAAAACCTGCACCGATCAGGCCATAAGGGTTCCGACCAGCGTCTCCTGGAGTCCACCCAGCCAGAGGTAGGCCATCACCATCGGCTTGCGGGGGTCGTCGTCCGGGAGGCGGTAGAGGAGGTCGGTGTCCTCGTCCTCGGTGATCTCCAGCCGCGAGCCGATCGCGAGCCGCAGGTCGTTCAGCGCGCCCAGCCACTGCTGCGACTCGGCCGTCGACAGCTTCAGGACCGCGCCGCCCTCGCCTGCCGCGGCCGAGGAGAGCGCGTCGAGGGAACGGATCACCGCGAGGGCGCTGTTCCGCTTGCCGGCCCGCAGGTCGTTCTCGGTGTACCGCCGGAACTCCGCGGAGTGCGCCCGCTGCTCCTCGGCGTCCCGGGCCGAGGCAGGCTGCTCCGGGTCGCTGTAGGCGTCCGGGAAGAGCCGCCGCAGCACCGGGTCGGTGGGCGGCTCGCTCGGGCCCTCCGCGAACAGCTCGGCGAGCGGGTCGTCGGGGGCGTCCTCGGCGGGGCCGGGGCCGATGAGCTCCAGGAGCTGCACGGCCAGCGACCGGATGATGGAGATCTCGACGTCGTCGAGGGCGACGGCCGCGCCGCCGCCGGGGAGCGGTTCGAAGGTTCCGGGCATGAAGGCCTTTTCGCTGCTGGGCGGGGAGCCGGCTACTTGCGGTCCTGCTGGAGGGTGGCCCACAGGCCGTAGCCGTGCATGGCCTGCACGTCGCGTTCCATCTCCTCGCGGCTGCCGCTGGAGACGACCGCCCGGCCCTTGTGGTGGACGTCGAGCATGAGCTTGGTGGCCTTGTCCTTGGAGTAGCCGAAGTACGACTGGAAGACGTACGTCACGTAGCTCATGAGGTTGACCGGGTCGTTGTGGACGATGGTGACCCACGGGAGGTCCGGCTCGGGTACGGCGAAGACCTCCTCCGCCGACTCGGTGCGTTCGATCTCCAGGGGCGCGGGTGACGTCACACTGCCCATGCTGCCACCCGAGGGGGGTAGTCGCACAAACGGGCCTGGCAGCAAGGCGATCGCGTGTCCGCGGACCGCAATCGTCAGATTGACGAAATGGGGGTACGATCGCCGCTATGAACACAGCGGACCTTGGGCTGCCGGTGGACGTTCCCTCGACGGCGCTCTTCACGGACCAGTACGAGCTGACGATGCTGCGGGCCGCCCTCGCGTCGGGCACGGCCGAGCGGCGGAGCGTGTTCGAGGTCTTCACCCGGCGGCTGCCGGAGGGGCGCCGCTACGGCGTCGTGGGCGGCACCGGACGGGTGCTGGACGCGGTGGAGAACTTCCGCTTCGACACGGCCGTGCTGACCTTCCTGCGCGAGCGGGAGATCGTCGACGAGGAGACCCTGGACTGGCTGGCGGGCTACCGGTTCCGCGGCGACGTCTGGGGCTACCCCGAGGGCGAGGTGTACTTCCCGGGTTCGCCGATCATGCGGGTCGAGGGCACTTTCGCCGAGTGCGTGCTGCTGGAGACCGTGATCCTTTCGATCCTCAACCACGACTCGGCGATCGCCGCGGCCGCCTCGCGCATGTCGGCGGCCGCCGGTGGCCGGCCGCTGATCGAGATGGGCGCCCGGCGCACCCACGAGCTGGCGGCGGTGGCGGCCTCCCGGGCCGCCTACGTCGGCGGCTTCGCGACCACCTCCGACCTCGCGGCGGGCTTCCGCTACGGCATCCCCACCGTCGGCACCTCAGCGCACGCCTTCACCCTGCTGCACGACAGTGAGCGGGACGCCTTCCGGGCCCAGGTGGACACGCTGGGCCGGGGCACCACCCTGCTGGTGGACACCTACGACGTCGCCGAGGCGGTCCGCACGGCCGTCGAGGTCGCCGGGACCGAGCTGGGCGCGGTGCGGATCGACTCCGGGGACCTGCTGCTGGTGGCGCACCGGGTGCGTCAGCAGCTCGACGAGCTGGGCGCGAGGGACACGAAGATCGTCGTGACCTCGGACCTGGACGAGTACGCGATCGCCTCGCTGGCCGCGGCGCCGGTGGACGCGTACGGCGTCGGTACGCAGCTGGTGACCGGCTCCGGCCACCCGACCTCCTCGATGGTCTACAAGCTGGTCGCGCGGGCCGAGTCCGCCGATCCGAAGGCGCCGCTGGTGCCGGTGGCGAAGAAGTCCAGCGGCGGCAAGACGTCGGTAGGCGGACGCAAGTGGGCCGCGCGGCGGCTGGACTCCTACGGGGTCGCCGAGGCCGAGGTGATCGGCACCGGGCCGGTGCCGGCCGGGCTCGCGGACCGGCAGTTGCTGGTGGAGCTGGTCAAGGGGGGCGAGGTGGTGGCGCGTGAGCCCCTGGACGCGGCGCGCGAGCGGCACACGCGGGCGCGCGCGGGTCTCCCGATGTCGGCCACGCAGCTCTCGCGCGGGGAGCCCGTCCTTCCCACGGAGTACCTGCACGCGTCCTCGGGTAACTAACTGCGGTGTGCCGTGACGCGCGGGCCCGCGACCCCTCCCGTCCGCTCCTCCTTGTCAATAGGCTCGGTGGTTCACCGGCCGGGCTTGCCGACCTCATAGCCGAAGGACACCGACCATGCGCCGCGCCTTGATCGTCGTCGATGTGCAGAACGACTTCTGCGAGGGGGGCAGCCTCGCGGTGTCCGGCGGTGCCGATGTGGCCGCCGCCGTCACGGAGCTGATCGGGCAGGCCGCCGGGTCCGGCTACCAGCACGTCGTGGCCACCCGCGACCACCACATCGCCCCCGGCGGCCACTTCTCCACGAACCCGGACTACGCCCGCTCCTGGCCCGCGCACTGCGTGGCCGGCACCGAGGGCGTCGGCTTCCACCCGAACTTCGCCCCCGCCGTCGCCTCCGGGTCGATCGACGCGGTGTTCGACAAGGGGGCGTACTCGGCGGCGTACAGCGGTTTCGAGGGCGCCGACGAGAACGGCACGCCGCTGGCCGACTGGCTGCGCTCCCGCGACGTCACCGAGGTCGACGTGGTCGGCATCGCCACGGATCACTGCGTACGCGCCACGGCGCTGGACGCCGCCCGGGAGGGTTTCCGCACCCAGGTCCTGCTGGACCTGACGGCCGGGGTGGCGCACGAGAGCACCGAGCGCGCCCTGGAGGAGCTGCGCGAGGCGGGCGTGGAGCTGTCGGGCAAGCCGGTCGTGCAGTAGTCCCGCTCTCCGGCGGCCCCGCGGTTCAGGTCTGCGGCGTCGGGCGGCGCAGCAGCGCTCTGATCGGGCGCCACAGCTCCTGGACCAGCTCCGGGCTCGACGCGACACCGTTGTCGGGGGCCGTGCGCCATATCAGGCCGTCGGGGTGGTGCAGGACCGCGGTGATCTCGTCGGGGGTCGGCGGGGCGGCGTTGCCGCGCAGGTAGACCGACCGCAGACCGAGGTTGCGGAGCCTGGTCAGGGCCCGGGCGCGGTTCACGGAGTGGACGAGGACGCGGACGGCGCCGGGGCCGTCGGCGGCGGGGCTGGGCAGGTTCAGTGCCACCACCACCGTGCCGTTCGGTAGCTTGCAGAAGCCTCCTGCGGCCATGCGCTCATCCCCCTGTGCCGGTCGGTGTCAATAAGAGAGCCACAGGACGCACCTAAACACGGATCGGCGGTGACCCGCCAGTGGGTCACCGCCGATCATGCTCTGACCTGCAAGGATGCGGATTACCTACCCGCGGCGCCGACCTCCAGCTCGATCGTCGAGCCGTCCTTGGCTTCCTTGAGGATCTTGATCTTCGTGTTGGTGTCAGTGATCTTGACACCCGCGGTCGGGTTCGACTCGTCGTAGTAGTCGTTCTTCCGGTCGTTGAAGACCGAGACGCCCTTCGAGCCCGGGATGTACTTCGCCACGTCCGCCTTGTGCAGCGTCATGCCGTCGGTGCGGTAGAGGCTGAACGGCGAGTCGTAGGCCTGGACGCGGTTGCGCATCAGGGTGCCGTCGGCCCACTTCAGCGCGTCCGGGTGCGAGTCGATCGGCAGGACCAGACCGGTGCCCTTGTGCTGGCTGGTGTTGTTGTCCACCTGGGAGGTGTCCCACTTCCAGATCAACAGGCCGTTCTGGTACGCGTAGTGCTCCACCCAGTCCGGGCGCGCCGTGAAGCCGAAGTTGTACGGGCCGGTCTTCAGCGTCTTGTCGTACGACACGTACTGCCGGTTCTCGGCGATGTAGTACTGCGCGTAGTCCTTGGTGAAGGACGCGCCGATGCGGGAGAAGCCGGTGGCCTTCCACGCGCCGTCCGCGGTCTCGGCGTTGTCGGAGAAGACGGGCGCACCGTCGGCCGTCACCGTGATCGCGTCGGCCGCGAAGCCCTTCTGGGCCACGCCGCCGTCGGTCTGGTAGCGGAAGCGGAGGTCGATCTTCTTGCCGGCGTAGGCGTCCAGCGGGAAGGCGAGCTTCTTGTAGCCGTCGACCGTGCCGGTCAGGACCGGCTTGTCGCTGGCGTCGCGCTGGATCGGCTGGCCGTCCACCGTGCCGTCGACAGCGGTCCAGTTGGCGCCGCCGTCGGTCGAGACCTCGGTGTAGAGGAAGTCGTAGTTGGCCTCGATGTCGTACCAGCCGTCGAGGGTCAGCTGCGCCTTCGACTTGCCGGTCAGGTCGACGACACGCGTCAGGGTGTTCTTGAGGTTGTCACCGCTGCCGCTCCACCACTGGGTCTTGCCCTCGGCGGGGGTCACGACCTCGGTGGTGACCGCCTTCTTGGGGAGGTCGACGACCAGGGCCTGCTTGTGCTTGGTGTTGTACTCGGCGAGGCCCAGCTTGTGCCAGGAGCTGACGCCGGCCTTGGCCTTGTCGAAGTTCAGCCAGCCCAGCTGCATCTTGTCCCAGGCGGTCATGTCGCCGGGCAGGTCGCCGATCTCGTTCTTGCCGGTGCCGAGCCAGGAACCGGACGACATCAGCGTCCAGAAGCCGGTGGAGTTCTCGCCGCCCGAGGTGTCGTAGTGGTCCGGCAGACCGAGGTCGTGGCCGTACTCGTGGGCGTAGACGCCGAGTCCGCCGTTCTCCGGCTGGACGGTGTAGTCGCCGACCCAGATGCCGGTGTCGCCGATCTTCGCACCGCCGAGCTTGTTGCTCTCGGGGCCGGTGGCCCCGGCGTCGGTGCCGAAGGCGTACCAGCGGTGGGCCCAGATCGCGTCGGTGCCCTGGGCGCCGCCGCCCGCGGACTCGTCCTCGCCGGCGTGCACGATCTGGAAGTGGTCGATGTAGCCGTCGGGCTCGTTGAAGTCGCCGTCGCCGTCGAAGTCGTAGCGGTCCCACTCGTCGAACCGGGCGACGTCCGCCTTGATCTGCGCGTCGGTGCGGCCGGCCGCCTTCTGCCGGTCGACCCAGGCGTTCAGACCGTCGCTGACGACGTTCCACACGCTCGAGCAGTTGGTGTCACCGCAGGCGTTGTTGCCGTAACGGGCCTCGTTGTAGGGGACCTTGACCCAGTCGGAGACCTCGCCGTCGACCGAGTAGCGGCCCGAGGACTGCTTCTCGTAGTAGGTCTTGACCGAGTCGACGCCCTTGCCGTGACCGAAGTACAGGTCCTGGAAGTACTCCTGGTCGTAGTCGGCCCTCCACGCCGTGGAGTTGTCCTTCTTGCGGTCCGGCTTGGCTATCGTGTTGTGCAGCGGGCCGGGGGTGCCGCCGTAGCGGCTGTCGACCTTGTCCCCGAACTCGACCAGGATCGTGAAGATCTTGTCGGTCTTCTCGCGGCCGAGCTCGACGTACTTGTCGTCGCCCTTCTTGCTCTTGAGCTTGACGACCTTCGAACCTTCGCGGTTCTTGACCTTGCTCTTGCCGGATATGACCTGCTTCAGGGCCTCCTGGCGCTGAGCGTCCTGCGTCTTGCTCAGCGGGCCTTCGAGGTCGTGCTCGTCGTGATGCCGATCCGCCGGGTCATGACGGTCCACTGTGGTGGACCGGGGGGCCGAGGCGTCGTCGGCCACCGCGTACGTCGAGGCGGTGGCGGTGGCCGCTGCGAGCGCCACGCTGATGGCGGCCGCTCTGAACGTCCAGGGTCTACTGGTCACTTGAGATCCTCCCCCGCGTTCGGGCGCGCGGCAGGCAGGGTCCCGGTCATGGAAATCCGCGCGCGCGTGATCAACGCGTGTAGTCAAGTGACGACATTTGACTAGAGGTTTAGAAGAAAAGACAGACCTTGACTTGGACAAGTCAAGTGCACTATGCGGAGGCGACGTTCGTTTTACGGACAACCAAACGGTTGTCCCGCGGCCCTCCCCACCGGCCGTGCGGGCGCGTGCATATGTCCACTAGGTGGACGTCATGACTCCGTGCGCCCCCTGTGCACCGCCCTTGTTGATTAGGTCACGCTTACCGCCGGTTCCGGTCGGGCACCCTGCCGGTGAGAATGTCGGTTGGCGGAACGCCCGGAAGCCGGCGTCTTGCCAGGCCGACACCACCGTGGACCCCCACTTTCGAGGACATGATGGCCATGCCCCGTCCGACTGCCGCACAGCTCGCCTACGGTTCCTGCACCGTGATCTTCTCGACCCTCGCCATGCTGCTGCTGTCTCAGACGAGTTCGGGTGCGGGGATCGCGGTCATCTCCGTCGCGGCGCTCGCCCTCGGACTGCTGGTCGCCATGACGGTGCCGCTGCCCGGGAAGCGCCCGGCCGCGGTGGAGCAGCCCGCGCCCCGGGAGCCGCTCCGGGCGTCGCTCCCGGCGCCGGCACCGGCTCCGGAGCCGGTGCGCGAACGGGCGGCCTCCTGACCGCCCGCCGCACTCCAGCCGGTCCTTCCGTGCCTCACTTCGTGCTGACCACGACCGTTTTTGCCGCCTTGTCGTGCAGGCCCTGCTTGTAGGGCCGGTCGAAGAAGCTCCAGCCGCCGCAGACCGCGGTCCAGACACAGGCGCAGCAGAAGGCGAACGGGATCCACAGCACCGCGGCGCGCGCCAGCGCGTTCTGCACGGAGGGCGTCGCGCCGTTGTCCAGGTTGGCCACCCGCATGCGCAACAGTTTCTTGCCGAGGGTCTGGCCGGTCCGCGCGGTCAGGACGGTGTCGTAGGCGATGTAGAGGACGGCGGCGACCGCCGACTGCCAGAACGACTTGCCGATCTCGATGCGGTCGCTGTCCACGTCGTACTCGTTGACACCGAAGCCCCAGGTGAGCAGCCAGACGACGACCCCCACCAGGATCATGTCGATGATGCGCGCGAGCGTGCGCATGACGCTGTCGGCGAGCGGGGGCATACCGGCGAGGGGGTCGGTGGGGTAGGAGCCGCCGCCGTACGGATCACCGCCGTAGGGACCGCCACCGGGACCGCCCGGGCCGTTCGTACCGCCGCCCCCGTACGGCGGGGGCGGGCCGCTCGGACCGCCCCCGCCGTACGGCGGGGGCTCGCTGCCGTAGGGCGAGCCCGTCCCGTCACCGGGCGGCTCGTCCGGGGGACGCTTCCGGAACGGGTCGTCGTCCGGAGGCTGCTGACCGGAGCCGGGGGGCGGTTCACTGCTCATGGCCCGAGTCGACCGCGAACCCCCGGGATCCGCATCCGGCAGACGGCCGTCCGAGGGAGCTCAGCCCGCCACGAAGGTGTGCGCGGCCTTGTCGTGCCAGCACTGACGCCAGGGCCGGTCGAAGAGGCACCAGGCGACGCCCACGATCCCGACGACGAGGAGTCCGGGCACGCTGTAGACCAGCCAGCGGCGCAGGGCAGCGCCGAACTCCGGTGCGTCATGGGCCTCGATGTCCCGCACTTCGAGGCCCATCAGCTTCTTGCCGAGGGTGCGGCCCCACTTGGCGGTGGGCAGCACCTCGCTCAGGACCCCGGCGAGCAGCAGGACGGCCAGGATGATGCCGAGGTAGACCGAGGTCGTACCGTCGAGCAGCCAGACCGTGACGGTCTCGCCGGAGAGCTTGGCCGCGTCGATCTTCTCGTTGACGTGGTCGATCGCCTTGGTGCCTAGCGGCACGGCGGCTGCGGCGGTGAGGGCGGCGAGGACGACGGTGTCCAGCAGCCGGGCGGCAAGCCGCTTGCCCAGCCCCGCGGGGCGGGCCTCGGCCTGACGGCGGGCAGCGGCCTGGAACACGTCCTCGACCGGCGGCTTCCAGGGCGCGACGGGCTGCTCGTCACCTCCGCCGCCTCCGGCGAGCCGGTGCACCTGCTGCGCCCAGGAGGACTGACCGCCGCCCGGGCCCGCGCTGAGGGGTGTGCCAGAAGGGGCGGCTGCGCCGGGCTGGGCGCTGGCGGGTCCGGCGGACTGCGGCGGGACGGTGGGGGCCGCCTGGGGCCCGGACAGCGCGCTCGGGGCGGCACCGGAGGCCTGTGCGGCGGCGCTCCCGGCCCCCGCCTGCGCGGCGGAGGCCCGGGCGGCGGCCGCCTTCCCGGCGCCGAAGCCCGGCCCCGCGGAGCCGCTCCCGGAACCGGTCGGAACGGCCTGCGGGCCGAACGCGGGTCCCGACGGGCCCGGACCGAAGGCGGACGCCGCCGCCCCGCTGCCCGAGCCGGCCGGACCGAAGCCGGCACCGGAGGCTGCGCCGGAGCCGGCACCTGAGCCGGCCGCACCGCCTTGCCCGCCGAAGGGAGACGCCGCCGAGTCGCCTGCCGCCCCTGCCGGTCCGAAGCCGGCGCCCGCGGCCCCGCCTTGCGCACCCGGCACACCCGGCACGCCCTGCGCACCCGGCACGCCTTGCGCGCCGACGAAGCCGGACGCGGCCGAGCCGCTGCCCGAGCCCGCCGGTCCGAAGCCGGCACCGCCGGCGTTGCCGCCGGGGCCACCGGAGTTGCCGCCCGAGCCCGCCGGCCCATGGCCCGGACCGCCCTGTCCCCCGGCCGGTCTCGAACCGCCGTCGGCCGGGCCCGTGCGCGGGGACACCGCGCGGAACGTCATCGTGCCGTCGTCGGGAGCGTCGGCGGCGGCCCCTCCCCCGGCCTGCCCCGTCGGACGGCGGAACACGAACGTGCCGCCCCCCGCCGCGGCGTTCGCGTCTTGGCCGGCCGGCGGGGTGCTCGCCGTGCCGTCGGTACGGGCGGACTCCCCCTCGGGCCGCTGGTCGGCACGAGCCACTCTCGGGTCACCGCCCGGCGCACCCTGCGGGCCCGCGCCCTGCGCCCCCCTGCGGCGCGCCCCACGAGACCCGGCGGTCCTGGTCGCCGCCGAAGCCGGACTGGCGGGAGCGGTCGGCGCCCCAGGCGGAGGCCGGTTCGGGACGGCTGCCGTGCTGCGCGTCGGCGGCGGACGGCGACCCGGACGGCTCCTCGACCGGGTCCTCGTCGAAGAAGTGCGGGCCGGTCTCCTCGACCGTCGCGGCGGCGCCGGACTGCCCCGCCCCCGCGCCGGGCGGCGGCGCGAGCGACTCGCCGTCCTGGGGCGCCGGACGGCTGGTGCCCGGCACCCAGGAGGCGCCGTTCCAGTACCGGACATATCCAGGAATGGACGGGTCCGGGTAATACCCTTCGCGGGGCCTGTCGTCACCGGGGGCCGGGGTTGGGGCGCTCATGTCCGTCGTCCCGTATCTGCTCGAGGGCCAAATGGGGGCCTCCACATCTATCAGACGAGCGCAAGCCCCACCGCCGCTCCCACCGGACCCACCCCTTTCGAGCACCGATGTGCTACGCACCGGGCCGCTCCGGCGGATCCCCCTGCGAAAAAACCTCCGGCAAGGCGCGTAATGCCGCGGCCGCGGCCCGCTCTCTCCTTCCGACCGGCCCTCACGGGCAGCCGTCTGGAGAAGGGAACACCGCCATGCACACCGTGGTGGAGCGGGAACTGGAGCTGAAACTCGTCCTGTCGCCGGAGCGCAGGATCCCGGTGCCGGCCCGGCTCGGGTACCTCACCGACGACCCCTACGCCGTCCACGTCACCTTCCACATCGACACCGAGCGCCCGGTGTACTGGACGTTCGCCCGGGAGCTGCTGGTGGAAGGCGTGTTCCGGCCCTGCGGGCAGGGGGACGTGCGGGTGTGGCCGACGAAGTCCGAGGGGCGCAGCGTGGTGCTGATGGCGCTGAGTTCACCCGACGGGGACGCCCTGCTGGAGGCCCCGGCAGCGGCGGTGTCGGCCTGGCTGGAGCGGACGCTGCGGGTGGTGCCGCCGGGCACGGAGGAGGAACAGCTGGGCCTCGACGACGAACTGGCCCAGTTGCTCGCCCAGTGAGGGCCCGGGGCTCAGAAGAGCTTGCCCGGGTTCAGGATGTTCAGCGGGTCGAAGGCCTGCTTGACGGCCCGCTGCATCTCCATGCCCACGGGGCCGATCTCGCGCGCCAGCCACTCCTTCTTCAGGACGCCGACGCCGTGCTCGCCGGTGATGGTGCCGCCGAGTTCCAGGCCGAGGGCCATGATCTCGTCGAAGGACTCGCGGGCGCGCCGGGACTCGTCGGGGTCCGCCGGGTCGAAGCAGACCGTGGGGTGGGTGTTGCCGTCGCCCGCGTGGGCGACGACACCGATGGTGAGCCGGTACTTCTCGGCGATGCGGTCGACGCCTTCGAGCATCTCGGCGAGCCGGGAGCGCGGCACGCACACGTCGTCGATCATCGTCACGCCCTTGACCGCCTCCAGCGCGGTGAGCGACAACCGCCGCGCCTGGAGGAGCAGTTCGGATTCCGCCGCATCGTCGGCGGGGACGACCTGGGTGGCTCCGGCCGCCTCGCACAGGGCGCCGACGGCGGCGAGGTCGGCGGCGGGGGCGGTGGTGTCGAACGCGGCCAGGAGCAGCGCCTCGGTGCTCTCGGGGAGGTCCATCTGCGCCATGTCGTTGACGGCCTTGACCGTCGTACGGTCCATGAGTTCGAGGAGTGACGGCACGTGGCCGCCCTCCATGATCCGGCACACGGCGTCGCAGGCCGCGGCGGCGGAGGCGAACTCGGCGGCAAGCACCAGCTGCTCGGGCGGCTTGGGGCGCAGTCCGAGGACGGCCCGTACGACGATGCCGAGCGAGCCCTCGGAGCCGACGAACAGCCGGGTCAGGTCGTAGCCGGCGACGCCCTTGGCGGTGCGGCGGCCGGTGGACATGAGCCGCCCGTCGGCGAGCACCACGTCGAGGCCCAGGACGTACTCGGCGGTGACCCCGTACTTCACGCAGCACAGGCCGCCGGAGGCCGTGCCGATGTTGCCGCCGATGGTGCACATCTCCCAGCTGGAGGGGTCCGGCGGGTAGTAGAGGCCGTGCTCGCCGACGGCCCGGGACAGGACGGCGTTGATCACGCCGGGCTCGGCGACGGCGATGCGGTCGACCGGGTTGATCTCCAGGATCCGGTCCATCTTCGTCAGGGACAGCACGATGCAGCCCTCGGAGGCGTTGGCGGCGCCGGACAGTCCGGTGCGGGCGCCCTGCGGGACCACGGGGACGCGCAGGGCGGTGGCGGTGCGCATCACGTGCTGGACCTGTTCGACCGTACGGGGCAGCACGACGACGGCCGGGGTGCCGGCCGGGCAGAAGCTCGCCATGTCGTTGGCGTAGGAGGCCGTGACGTCGGGGTCGGTGAGGACCGCTTCGGCGGGCAGGCCGCCGAGCAGCAGGTCCACGAGGGTGCCGGTCGCTGCGGTGTCCTCGGAGCGGGGCGCTTCGATGCGGCTCATGATCACAGGTTCGCACCCGGGGCCATCGGTGTGAACCCCGTCGGCGGCACCCTTCGCCTGCCTGGGTGGGGTCGTCGTACTGACGCACAGTGAGCGCCATGGAGAACCAGCAGGAGGGTCCGGTGCGGCGGGAGAGAGGTGCGCGACGCCGCCGGGTGCTCATCGCCTCCGTCGCGGGGTGTGCCGTGCTGGGCGGGGTGCTGGTGCTGCTGCCGTGGGAGCGGTCCGCCGAGCCCGCTCCGCCGTCGCCGGGAGCGCTGGCCATGGCGGCGGTCGGCAGCGGAGTGCCGGCCGCGCTGCCCGGCCTGGCGGAGCTGATCGAGGAGCGGGAGGAGGCCGTGCGGACGCGCCCGGAGGACGCGACGTCCTGGGCGGTGCTCGGGGCGGCCTATGTGGAGCGGGGGCGGCGGCTGGCGGACCCGGCGTACTACCCGCGGGCGGAGAAGGCGCTGCGGACGTCGCTGTCGGTGCGGCCGCGGCACAACACCCCGGCCCTGGCGGGTCTTGCCGCGCTGTCGAACGCCCGCCGGGACTTCCCCGCGGCGCGCCGGTGGGGCGAGGCGGCGCTGAAGCTGGAGCCGCGGCGGTGGACGACGTATCCGCTGCTCATCGACGCCTACACGGGGCTCGGCGCGTACAAGGCGGCCAAGCGGACGCTGGACCGGCTGACCGGGCTGCACTCCGGGCCCGCCGTGCTGGCGCGGGCCGCGGCCGTGTACCGGGACCGGGGCTGGCGGGAGGACGCGGCGGCCTCGCTGGCGGACGCTGCGGCGGGCGCGCGGGCCCCCGCCGAGCGGGCCGCCTATCTGGAGCGGGCCGGGCAACTGGCCTTCGAACGCGGGGACCTCGACGTCGCGCTGCGGCACTTCCGGGAGGCGGTCCGCCTCGACCCCGACCAGCGGGCCGCGCAGGCCGGGCAGGGCCGGACGCTGGCGGCCCTCGGCCGCACGACGGAGGCCCTGACCGCCTACCTGGCGGCTCTCGCCGAACAGCCGTCCCCGCAGTACGCCCTGGAGCTGGGCGAGTTGTACGAGTCGCTGGGCATGCCGGAAGCCGCCCGGGTGCGGTACGGCCTGCTGCGGGAACGGGTGCGGCGCGCTGCCGCGGGCGGGGCGGACGAGGAGCTGGTGCTGGGCCGGTTCGAGGCCGACCACGGCGATCCGAAGGCGGCGGTGCGGCGGCTGCGGGCGGAGTGGAAGCGCCAGCCGGGGACGGAGGTCGCCGACGCGCTCGGGTGGGCCCTGTACCGGGCCGGGAAGCCCGAGGAGGCCTTGCGGTTCGCGCTCTCGGCGACGGGCGTCGAACCCGGGGGCGGGGTGTGCGACGCGGCGGCCATGTACCACCGGGGCATGATCGAGCAAAAGCTGAACCGCCACGGCGCGGCCCGACGCCACCTCACGGAGGCCCTGCGGATCAACCCCCACTTCTCCCCACTGCACGCCCCCACGGCACGGGCGGCGGCCGAGGCACTGGGAGAGCCACCGGACGAAGGGGTGCCGGAGATGGGCGACGAGGCGAGCTGACCGGCCCCGGCCGGTGCCCGCCACCGCGACTCCCGCGGGCCTCCCGACGAGGCAAGGGCGCGCACTACGTCAACGGGCCCCCACGCGCGGCGACCCGGGCACGGCGGTCGCGGGGAGGGCGGGTGCCCCGTGACACCCGCCCGCCCCGCGATCCGCGACCCGCGACCGTCGGCGGCTACAGGTTGCCGCGGCGTTCCTGCTCGCGCTCGATCGCCTCGAACAGGGCCTTGAAGTTGCCCTTGCCGAAGCCCATCGAGCCATGGCGCTCGATGATCTCGAAGAAGACGGTCGGACGGTCCTGGACCGGCTTGGTGAAGATCTGCAGCAGGTAGCCGTCCTCGTCGCGGTCGGCGAGGATCTTCAGTTCGCGCAGGGTGTCGATCGGGACGCGGGTCTCGCCGACCCACTCCCCCAGCGTGTCGTAGTAGGAGTCGGGGGTGTTGAGGAACTCGACGCCGGCCGCCCGCATCGTACGGACCGTCTGCACGATGTCGCCCGTGTTGAGGGCGATGTGCTGCACGCCCGCGCCGCCGTAGAACTCCAGGTACTCGTCGATCTGGGACTTCTTCTTGGCGATGGCCGGCTCGTTGATCGGGAACTTGACCTTGAGCGTGCCGTCGGCGACGACCTTGGACATCAGCGCGCTGTACTCGGTGGCGATGTCGTCGCCCACGAACTCCTTCATGTTCGTGAAGCCCATGACCTTGTTGTAGAAGCCGACCCACTCGTTCATCTTGCCGAGCTCGACGTTGCCGACGCAGTGGTCGATCGCCTGGAAGGTGCGCTGCGCGGGCGGCTCGACCATCGGCTTGGCCGCGACGAAGCCGGGCAGGTACGGGCCGTCGTAGCCGGAGCGCTCGACGAGGGTGTGGCGGGTCTCGCCGTACGTGGCGATGGCGGCCAGGACGACCGTGCCGTGCTCGTCCTTCCGCTCGTACGGCTCGGCGACCGAACGGGCGCCGTGCTCCAGGGCGTAGGCATAGGCGGCGCGGGCGTCCGGGACCTCGATGGCGAGGTCGACGACACCGTCGCCGTGCTCGGCCACGTGCTTCGCGAGGAAGTGGCCCCAGTCGGAGGTGGGCTTGATGACCGAGGTGAGGACGAAGCGGGCGGAGCCGTTCTCCAGGACGTACGCAGCGGTCTCGCGGCTGCCGTTCTCCGGTCCGGAGTAGGCGACCAGCTTCATGCCGAAGGCGGTGGAGTAGTAGTGCGCCGCCTGCTTGGCGTTGCCCACGGCGAAGACGACCGCGTCCATTCCCTTGACCGGGAAGGGGTCGGCCTGCCGGGCGGTGTCGGGAGTGTGGTGTGTGGTCTGCGTCATAGCCGCAGGGTCTCCCCGCTCGGCAAGGTGCGCAATAGTTTGCGTTTCAGCTGGGCAATCTGTTCAGCAATACGGCCGTATCGACGGCATTTCTGTACAGGATGACCATGCCGGGAGGCTGCTGTGGCGATCGATCATCTGGACGGCCGGATCATTCTGCTGCTCGCCCGGGAGCCGCGGATCGGGGTGCTGGAGATGTCCCGGCGGCTCGGGGTGGCCCGGGGCACCGCGCAGGCGCGACTGGACCGGCTTCAGTCGAACGGAGTCATCCGCGGATTCGGTCCCGAGGTGGATCCGGCCGCGCTCGGCTACCCCGTCACCGCGTTCGCCACGCTGCAGATCCGGCAGGGCCAAGGGCCCGACGTACGGGCGCACTTGGCGACCGTGCCGGAGGTGCTGGAGCTGCACACCACCACCGGCACCGGGGACATGATGTGCCGGCTCGTGGCCCGCTCCAACGCCGATCTCCAGCGTGTGATCGACCGGGTCGTCGGTTTTGATGGCATCGTCCGGGCCTCCACGGCGATCGTCATGGAGAACCCCGTTCCGCTGCGGATCATCCCGCTCGTGGAGCAGGCCGCGGAGGAGACCTGACATGTAGGGGTGAGCGCGTGTGAACTTCTGGGAGTACCTGGTCAACCGGCACCAGCAGCTGCTCACGGACGCCTATCAGCACGCGAGCGCCGTCTTCCAGTGCATGGTCGTGGCGACCGTGCTCGGCGTGCTGATCGCCGTCGCCAGCTACCGCAACGAGTGGGCGGGGAACGTCGCGACCACCACGACCGCCACCATCCTGACCGTGCCGGCGCTCGCCCTGATCGGTCTGCTCATCCCCATCGTGGGTCTCGGCGTGCCGCCCACGGTGGTCGCGCTGACGCTGTACGGGCTGCTGCCGGTGGTGCGCAACGCGATCGTCGGGCTGCGCGGGGTCGATCCGACGCTGGTGGACGCGGCCACGGGCATCGGGATGTCCCGGCCGGCCCGGCTGCTGCGGGTCGAGCTGCCGCTGGCCTGGCCGCCGATCCTCACCGGGATCCGGGTCTCCACACAGATGCTGATGGGCATCGCGGCCATCGCGGCGTACGCCTCGGGACCCGGGCTCGGCAACGTCATCTTCCGCGGCCTCGCCTCGCTGGGCAGCGCCAACGCGCTCAACCAGGTCCTCGCGGGCACGCTCGGCATCATCATCCTGGCCCTGCTGTTCGACGCCGCGTACGTCCTGATCGGACGGCTGACCATCCCCAGGGGGATCCGTGCCTGAGACCGGCGACCACGGTGCCTCCATCGAGCTGGAGAGCCTGACCAAGCGCTACCCCGGCAGTGCGCAGCCGGCCGTGGACAACGTGAGCATGGAGATCAAGGCGGGCGAGGTCGTGGTCTTCGTCGGTCCCTCGGGCTGCGGGAAGTCGACCACGCTCAAGATGATCAACCGGCTGATCGAGCCGACCGGCGGCCGCATCCGCATCGGCGGCGAGGACGTCACCGATATGGACCCGGTCAAGCTGCGCCGCAAGGTCGGCTACGCCATCCAGTCCGCCGGGCTCTTCCCGCACATGACGGTCGCGCAGAACATCGGGATCGTCCCGAAGATGATCGGCTGGTCGAAGCCGCGGGTCAGGGAGCGCACCGAGGAGCTCCTCGACCTGGTCGGCCTCGACGCCGCGGAGTTCCGCGGCCGCTACCCGCGCCAGCTCTCCGGCGGGCAGCAGCAGCGCGTGGGCGTGGCCCGGGCCCTGGCCGCCGATCCGCCGGTGTTGCTGATGGACGAGCCGTTCGGTGCGGTGGACCCGATCACCCGGGACCACCTCCAGGACGAGCTGATCCGGCTCCAGCACGAGCTGCACAAGACGATCGTCTTCGTCACCCACGACTTCGACGAGGCGATCAAGATCGGCGACCGGATCGCCGTGCTGCGCGAGCGGTCGCACATCGCGCAGTTCGACACCCCGGAGGCGATCCTCACCAACCCGGCGGACGACTTCGTGTCCGGCTTCGTGGGCGCCGGCGCGGCGCTGAAGCGGCTGAACCTGACCCGCGTGCGGGACGTGGAGATCACCGAGTATCCGACGGTCACGGTCGACGACCCGTTGCAGCAGATCTTCAACCGGCTGCGGACCAGCGGCAGCAACGAGATCCTGCTGCTCGACCGGCGCGGCCGCCCCTACAAGTGGCTGCGGCGCGGCGATCTGATGCGGGCCCAGGGCTCGCTGGCCCGCGCCGGGACCCTCGTGCACGACACGGTCACCCGGGACGCCACGCTGCGGGACGCGCTGGAGGCGGTGCTCACCGACAACGCCGGGCGGGTGGTGGTGACCGGGCGGCGCGGCGAGTACACGGGCGTCGTCGACATGGAGACCCTCATGAACTCCGTGCACGAGATGCTGGAGGCCGACCGGCTCGACGCGATGGAGCACCAGCACGAACTGGAGTCGCTGCGGGCCTCGCAGACGCATGCGGAGCAGGAGGGGGCCGCGGGGCCGGCGGCCGTGAGCGGCCCGGGAGGGGAACGGTGACCGCCACGGAGGTCGAGGAGACCTCCGAGCCCCTCGACGAGTCCGAGGCGCCCCCGCCCGAGCGCCGGCCGTCCCGTCTCACCTGGCAGAAGCTGACGTTCCTGCCGGTGGCCCTGATCGCCGTACTGCTCGCCACCTGGCTCTGGTTCCAGCAGGCCGACCTGGACGCGCTCACCCGCAACGCCCTGTCGGGCGGCCAGGTCACCAAGGCGCTGTGGCAGCACATCCAGCTGACCGTGATCTCCACGTTCTTCGTGCTGATCATCGCGATCCCGCTGGGCATCCTGCTGACCCGCGGGGTGATGAGCAGGGCCACCCCGGTGGCGATGGCGTTCGCCAACATGGGTCAGGCGACCCCGGCGATCGGCCTGCTCGCCCTCCTGGTGATCTGGCTGGGCATCGGCCGCAGGGCCGCCCTGATCGGCATCATCGTCTACGCCATCCTGCCCGTGCTCTCCAACACGATCACGGGCCTGAAGGCGAACGACCCGACGCTGCTGGAGGCGGCCCGCGGGATCGGCATGTCCCCGACGGGCGTACTGGCCCGGGTCGAACTCCCGCTCGCGGTCCCGCTGATCCTGGCGGGTGTGCGCACGGCCCTCGTCCTGAACGTCGGTACGGCGACCCTGGCGGTCTTCGGCGGGGGCGGCGGCCTCGGCGTGCTGATCACGACCGGCATCACCAACCAGCGGATGCCGGTGCTGGTGCTGGGGTCGATCCTCACGGTGGTGCTGGCGCTGCTGGTGGACTGGCTGGCGTCGCTCGCCGAACTGCTGCTGCGGCCACGGGGGTTGCAGCCATGAGGCGGCGTACGGGCCTGGCAGCGGCGGGCCTGCTGCTGGCAGCGGCCGGCTGCGGCCTGACCAGCGGCTCTCCGCTGACCGACGACGTGGAGCCGGGGTCGATCGGCCGGGGTGAGCCGCTGAAGGGCGCGCATCTGACGGTGACGTCGAAGTCGTTCACCGAGCAGCTGATCCTCGGCTCGATCATGGGCATCGCGTTCGAGGCGGCCGGAGCGGACGTGATCGACCGCACCGGCATCCAGGGTTCCATCGGCAGCCGCGAGGCGGTCCGCAAGGGCGACGCGGACGCCGGGTACGAGTACACGGGCACGGCCTGGATCACGTACCTCGGACACAGCAAGCCGATCACCGATCCGCAGGAGCAGTGGGAGGCCGTGAAGAAGGAGGACACGGGCAACGGGCTGGTCTGGCTGCCGCCGTCGAAGCTCGACAACACGTACGCGCTGGCGATGAACCAGGAGAACGCGAAGAAGTACGGCACGAAGACGATGTCGGACGTGGCGAAGCTGGCGAAGTCCGACCCGGGGGCCGTGAAGCTGTGCGTGGAGGTCGAGTTCGCGAACCGGGCGGACGGTCTGCCGGGCAT
The DNA here is from genome assembly GCF_014205055.1 of Streptomyces luteogriseus. Taxonomy (NCBI): domain Bacteria; kingdom Bacillati; phylum Actinomycetota; class Actinomycetes; order Kitasatosporales; family Streptomycetaceae; genus Streptomyces; species Streptomyces luteogriseus. The sequence goes on along the minus strand of NZ_JACHMS010000001.1, from coordinate 5,382,246 downwards.
GCAGAAGGCCTACGGCATGAACGTGCCCGCGCGGAACATCACACAGATGGACACCGGGATCATCTACACGCAGACCGCGAAGGGCAACTGCACGTTCGGGGAGGTGTTCACCACCGACGGGCGCATCAAGTCCATGAACCTGGTGGTGATGGACGACGACAAGAAGTTCTTCCCCAACTACAACGTCGCGCCGATGATCAACGCGAAGTCCCTGAAGGAGTGGCCGGCGATCGCGCAGGTCCTGAACCCGGTGACGGCGAAGCTGAACAACTCCGTGGCGCAGACGCTGAACGCGAAAGTGGACGTCGACGGGGAGGATCCCCACCAGGTGGCGCTGGACTGGTTGGTGGAGGAGGGGTTCGTCAAGGAGTGAGTTACAAAGAAGACGTTGCAAAGGGAGCTTTGCAACGCTACCTTTGCATCGTGAGCGAGCCCGAGAACACACCCGTACGGCAACTCGACGCCCGATCCCTGCGGGGACTGGCGCACCCTCTGCGCATCCAGCTGCTGGACGCCCTGCGTTTCGGCGGCCCGGCGACAGCCTCGCAACTGGCCCAGAAGCTGGGCGAGTCCAGCGGAGCCACCAGCTACCACCTGCGTCAACTGGCGGAGTACGGCTTCGTGGAGGACGCTCCCGAGCACGGCAAGGGCCGCGAACGCTGGTGGAAGGCCACCCACCACGGCATCCGCTTCGACGACGCCCTGCTCACCGACTCGGACCCGGTCGTACGCGGAGCGGCGGACCTGTATCTGCACGAGGTCGCCACCACGCAGACCCGGGCCCTCTCGACCTGGCTGGGCAACCGCGAATCATGGCCGGAGGAGTGGACCCGCTCCTGGGACATGAGCAGCGCGACGCTGAGCCTCACGCCCGAACTGACGCGGGAGCTCGTCGAGAAGATGCACGCGCTGGTCGAGACCTACCGCGAGCGTGCCGCCGCCGAGGATTCCGGCGTCGAGCAAGTCCGCATCCAGACCCACGCCTTCCCGATCCGAACCGACTGAAAGGTTCGTCATGCACCCGGACATCCACCTCACCCTGCACCACGCCCGCGCCGCCGAACTCCGCGCCGAAGCCGGGTCCCGTCCGGCGCGCCGTCCTGACCTGCGTACGCGTCTGGGCTGGACCCTCGTGGAAGTGGGATTAAGACTCGCCGCCCGGCCCGGAACGGCAACCGCGCACTAGCAGCTGGGGACGGAGCCCTTCCCCGTCTCCAGGGCCACCAGTGAGGTCACCGTGCTCTTCAGCGTGGTCACCGGAATGAGCCGCAGGCCCTTCGGCAGCTCGGCGCGTGCGTCGCCGCACTCCGCCTTGGGGACCAGGAACACCGTCGCCCCGTCCCGCTTCGCGGCCTGGGTCTTGAGGGCGACGCCCCCCACCGCACCGACCCGCCCGGCCGCGTCGATCGTGCCCGTGCCGGCGATGACCCGGCCGCCGGTGAGGTCCCCGCCGGTGCCGTCGCCGTCGAGTTTGTCGACGATCCCGAGGGAGAAGAGCAGCCCCGCACTGGGCCCGCCCACGTCCGCGAGCTTCAGACTGACGTCGATGTCCTTGTCGTCGAGACCGAGGTACCCCAGCGCGGCCTGCGTCGCCGCGTCCTGGGACTGCTTCATCTGCTTCTCGTTGTGCCGCTCGATCTCCTTGACGCTGTCCCCGCTCGGATAGACGGAGTCGCGCGGCATGACCGCCTGGTCGGTGCGGAACCAGCTGTCGATGACGTCGGGGAGCGAGACGCGGGTGTCCGGGGAGGTCGCCTCGATGGTGGTCATCCGCAGCTGCCCCCGGGTGTCCCGGACCGGCGCACCGGAGATGGTGATCACCTGCGTGCCCTTGTTCTCGCCGAGCACGTTCGCCGTCAGCCCCGGCTGCGCCACCGAGAACGGCAACGGCGCCAGCACCGCCGTCGCGAGCAGGGCCACGACGGGCAGGGCGCAGACGGCGACGGCCTGGGGGCGCGTGAGGCGAGAGAACACGGGATCAATCTAACGCGGGAGGAGGACACCGCCGGGACCAGGGCGTCAGGGGCCCCTGCGGGCGGCGCCTGCCGTCAGCGCAGCGCCTCCGCGACCTCCCGGGCCGCGTCGACGACCCGTGGCCCCACGCGCTCCGGTACCGCCTCGGCCAGCATCACCACACCCACGCTGCCCTCGACGCCGGTCACGCCCAGCAGCGGTGCCGCCGCCCCGCAGGCGCCCGCCTCCAGCTCGCCGTGCGTCAGCGTGTAGCCGGGGTCGGACATCGGGTGCTGCCGGGCCGCGAGGATCGCCTTGCCTGCGGCGCCCCGGTCCAGGGGATGCCGGAACCCGGCACGGTAGGCGACGTGGTAGTCCGTCCAGGTCGGCTCCACGACGGCCACGGCCAGCGCGTCCGCCCCGTCGACCAGGGTCAGATGTGCCGTCGCGCCGATGTCCTCGGCCAGTGACCGCAGCGCCGGCATGGCGGCCTCCCGTACGAGCGGGTGGACCTGCCGGCCCAGCCGCAGCACCCCGAGCCCGACCCGGGCACGTCCACCGAGGTCACGGCGTATGAGGGCGTGCTGCTCCAGCGTGGCGAGCAACCGGTACACGACGGTCCGGTTCACGCCCAGCCGGACGGAGAGTTCGGTCACGGTCAGCCCGTGGTCCGTGTCGGCGAGCAGCTTGAGGACACGCAGTCCCCGGTCGAGCGTCTGGGAGGTCTCCGCGGTCACGACGCCCACTCCTTAGTGGTGAGGTCGGCGGCCCCCCGGTCGGCGGATGCGTCACCGAGTCCCGTCGGTGACGCGCTTCAGAGGCCGCCGATCGGCCGGCGGCCCGGCCTGTCCGGGCCGCGTCGCTTCACGGCTGCGCTCCGCGGCGGCGCTGCCACGGGGCGTATGCGTAGCGGGACAGTAGCGAAGGGAGTTCGCTGAGCGGAAGGCTCCGTCCAGAATCCGGGCACGGGTGGCTCCGTTTGCCCGGATACGTGCACCACGGGACTCGCTCCGCACCACGAGCACACACGACACCCACACATCCGGAACCCACCCAGGCAGGGTGGGCGAAGGGCATCACTTCATCCGCGTGGCCCACTCCTGCACCTTGGTGATCCGCTGCCGCAACTGCCCGGCCGTCGCCTCGGCCGCCGGAGGCCCCCCGCACACGCGACGCAGCTCCGTGTGGATCACCCCGTGCGGCTTGCCGCTCTGGTGGACGTACGCGCCGACCATCGTGTTGAGCTGCCGCCGCAGCTCCATCATCTCCTTGTGGGAGACGACCGGTCGCCGCTCGGCGGGCATTTCGAGCAGGTCGGCTTCCTCGTCGGGCTTCTTGCGGCTGTGCGCGATCTGCCGGGCCTGCCGCTTCTGCAGCAGCAGCTGCACCTGGTCGGGCTCGAGCAGCCCCGGGATGCCGAGGTAGTCCTGCTCCTCCTCGCTGCCCGGGTGCGCCTGCATGCCGAACTCGGCGCCGTTGTACATGACCCGGTCGAAGACGGCCTCGGACTCCAGCGCCTCGAAGGAGAACTGCTCCTGCTCGCCGGTGTCCTCGTCCTGCTCCCGGTTCGCCTCGTCCATCTCCTTCTCGGACTCGGCGTACGGGTCCTCCTCGCCCTCCTTCTTGGGCTTGTCGAGGACGTGGTCGCGCTCGCGCTCCATCTCGTTGGCGAAGGAGAGCAGGTCGGGCACGGTCGGCAGGAACACCGAGGCGGTCTCGCCGCGCCGCCGGGACCGCACGAAACGCCCGACGGCCTGGGCGAAGAAGAGGGGGGTCGAGATGGTGGTGGCGTAGACGCCCACCGCGAGCCGCGGCACGTCGACGCCCTCGGACACCATCCGCACCGCGACCATCCACCGGTCGTTGTTCGCGCTGAACTCGTCGATCCGCTCGGAGGCGCCGGAGTCGTCCGACAGGACGAGGGTGGCCTTACTGCCGGTGATCTCCCGGATGAGCTTGGCGTAGGCGCGCGCCGAGTCCTGGTCGGAGGCGATGACGAGGGCGCCCGCGTCGGGGATGGCCTTCCGCACCTCGGTCAGCCGCTGGTCCGCCGCGCGCAGCACGGACGGCATCCACTCACCGCGCGGATCCAGCGCGGTCCGCCAGGCCTGGCTGATGGCGTCCTTGGTCATGGGCTCGCCGAGCCGGGCGGCGATCTCGTCACCGGCCTTGGTGCGCCAGCGCATGTTGCCGCTGTAGGAGAGGAAGATGACGGGCCGCACGACGTTGTCGGCGAGAGCGTTGCCGTAGCCGTAGGTGTAGTCGGCGGCGGACCGCCGGATCCCGTCGTTGCCCTCCTCGTACGTCACGAAGGGGATGGGGTTGGTGTCGGACCGGAAGGGCGTACCGGTCAGGGCGAGCCGCCGGGTCGCGGGCTCGAAGGCCTCGAGACAGGCCTCGCCCCAGGACTTGCTGTCACCGGCGTGGTGGATCTCGTCGAGGATGACGAGCGTCTTGCGCTGCTCCACGCGGTTGCGGTGCAGCATCGGCCGTACGCCGACACCGGCGTACGTCACGGCGACCCCGTGGTACTCCCGGCCGAGCGGCCCGGCGCTGTACTCCGGGTCGAGCTTGATCCCTATCCGCGCCGCGGCCTCGGCCCACTGCTTCTTCAGGTGCTCGGTCGGGGCGACCACGGTCACCTGCTGCACGACGTGGTGGTGCAGCATCCAGGAGGCCAGCGTCAGCGCGAAGGTCGTCTTGCCGGCGCCGGGGGTGGCGACCGCGAGGAAGTCCCGCGGCTGTTCCTGGATGTACTTCTCCATCGCGCCCTGCTGCCAGGCTCGCAGCTTGCTGGCGGTACCCCAGGGGGCGCGGCCGGGGAACGCCGGGGACAGGTGGTGCGAGGCAGAACTGGTGCCGGCGGTGGTAGTCACGGTCTCCGTTGGGGGTCGGGCGGCTCGTGCGAGGGAGCCTGACGGCTCGGCTACGTATGACAACCGGGCCACCCTACCGGCGCCCCGAGCCGGTCGACGCGCGGACCGGGCCGGGTCACCGGCGGGTGGGACCGACGTCACAGCCCCCTCAACCGTCCCGCGATCCTCCCGACCTCCGCCTCGGTCCCGGAGGCGACGTCGACGACCAGCGCGTACGCCGTGTCATGGTCCGCCCCGGCCAGGTCGACACCGTTGAGGGCGAGAAAGGTGGCGGTGGCCAGCCAGGCGGTGCGCTTGTTGCCGTCGACGAGGGGATGGTTGGCAGCGAGGGCGTGGAGCAGGGCGGCCGCCTGCTCGTACAGGTCGTCGTAGGCGGCCGTGCCGAACATCCGGGCGCGGGGGCGGTGCACGGCGGAGGCGAGCAGCCCGGGAGCGCGCGCCTCGGGCGGCCGCCCGCCGAAGGCGACCTCGGCGATGGCGGTGACCTCGTCGACGGTCAGGTACCGGGTGGCCCCTGTCATTCGCCGAGCCTCCTCAGCAGGTCGGCGTGGTGACGCGCGAGCCCCTCCGCGACGGTGCGCACGCGCGCGCCCTCTTGGCTCAGATATCCGCGTACGGCGTGCAGCGCCACCTCTTCGGGCGTACGGCCCTGGGCGTCGGCGAGGTCGTCGAGGGCGGTCCGCAGGCCGGGGTCGAGGGGCAGATCGAGGAGGGACATGCGCAGAGGCTACGGCCGGGTCGCGAAGGAGACGAGCGCTTTACTGCCGTCGCTCCCGCAGCCGGGTCGACACCCAGGCACCGGCCAGGGCCACCGCCGCCATCGGCAGGAACACCGCGGTGAAGGCGGCCGGGTGGGAGCCGGAGGCATGGGTGGCCGTGTGGGAGACCGCGCCGCCGCCCAGCGCGGCGAACGCGGCGCCGCCGGCGGACAGCAGGACGACGTTGGACAGGCCGTCGGAGATCTGGAGGGCGGCGGAGTTGGTACCGGCCTCCTCGGGGGTGGAGAGCTTGAGCAGGAGCACGCTGGTGGAGGAGATCACGAGCCCCATCCCGAAGCAGCCGAACGCCCAGGCGACGGCCAGGGTCCAGACGGGCACGGACTCGATCAGCACACTCGGCGCCGCGGCGACGGCCGCCGCCACCAGCAGCATCCCGACCGTGGTCAGCCGCTCCCGGTACGGCTCCACCCGCGGCCGCGACTGCACCCACGAGCCCAGCGCCCACGTCCCGCCGCCCGCGGCGAGCGAGAACCCGGCCAGCGTCGGACTGAGCCCGCGCTGCGTGACCAGCATCAACGGCACGAACGACTCCGCGGCGATGAACGACCCGGCGGCGACGCCGCGCAGCAGCACGACCGACGGCAGCCCGCGCGCGGCCCGGTACGTGCCCCGCGGGAGCAGCCCGAGCACGGCAGGCACGAGCAGGGCCACACCGACGGCGCCGGGCAGCAGCGAGAGCGGGCGCAGGTCCTGGGCGGCGTACTGGAGCAGCCCGGCGCCGAGGGAGATGCCCAGGGCGAGCCGGATGCGCCGACGGTCGACGGAGGCGGGCGGGTTGGCCGGTGGGGCGGGCGGGTTGGCCGGTGGGGCGGGGCGGCTGGTTGCCCGCACCGGGTCCGGCGCGACAGGCTGGTCGGTTGCCTGCACCGGGTCGGGCGAGGCGGGGCGGCCGGTTGCCCGCACCGGGCCCGGCGGGGCGGGCCGGTCGGTTGCCCGCACCGGATCCGGCGCGACAGGCCGGTCGGCGAGGGCGGTCCGTTCCGCGAGGACGGGCAGGTCCGCGAGGGCGGGCAGGTCCGCGAGGGCGGTCCCGTCCGCGGGGACGGGCAGGCTTGGACTCTTCGCCGCGGCGGACTCGGCAGCTGTGTGCCCCGCCGGGCCGGACGCCCGACGCCGTATCTGCGGCAGCGCGAGCGCGACCGGGAAGACGACGAGCAGGGGTATCCCGACGAACACCCATCGCCACCCCAGCTGTTCGGTCACCGTGCCGGCGGCGAGCGGGCCGACGATCGACGGCAGCACCCAACTCGCGGCGAACGCCGCCATGATGGCCGGCCGCAACCGCTCCGGATAGGCCCGCCCGACGACGACGTACAGCGCGACGATCACCAGCCCGCCGCCGAACCCCTGCACGGCCCGGCCCAGGACGAACACCCACATCGACCCGGCGGTCCCCGACAACAGCAGCCCGGCGCCGAAGGAGGCGATGCCCGTCGTCAACGGGCCGAGGGGGCCGCGCCGGTCGGACCACTGACCGGAGAGCACCATCCCGAACAGACTGGTCGTGAAGTACCCGGAGAACGCGAACGCGTACAGGGACACCCCGTCCAGTTCCCGTGCGGCGACGGGCATCGCCGTCCCCACGGCGGTCGCCTCGAAGGCGATGAGCAGCACGACGGAGACGATCCCGACGCTCAGGGCCCGGTATCCCGGCCCCAGCACACCCTCGTCTCCCTCGGCTGGAGAAGAGGGGACGGCAGCACTCACGACATCGACGTCACGCGGCTTGGAGTCAGGCATGCCCGCCAGCGTAAGGTCCGCACGCCCCTTTGACCCCTGTCGTGAGGCGGCCCCGGCCTCAGACCTTGGTCGTACGCCCTCCCCTTCGCCACCGCCTTCCATAAACGGCGTGTGGCAGTCACGTTGCATCCCACCGGATGCCCTTGAGCGACCCTCCGAGAGCCCCGTACGGTCACTACACCGAGTTCGACGTCACGTCCGAACAAGGCCGTGTGCCCGAGTGGTTCAGGGGCTCGCCTGCAAAGCGAGTTACGTGGGTTCGAATCCCGCCACGGCCTCCAGCGTCAGCCCGCCGAGCAGAGACCCTCGTTCGGGCAGAACATGACCCACGTGTAGTTGTAACCGGTGTGGATCGTCACGGGATTCGGTGTGGGTCCATCGTTGATCGACGACCCCGTGTCAGGTGTGGCGGTGAAGGTGACCGTCGTTCCGACCTCGAAGCTCGCGGTGCACGTGCCCGTCGGGTTCGGCTGCGGGGTGTTGGAGGCGTAGGGGTCCCACGCCTCCTGGTGGCAGTTGATCCCGGCCGGCCGGCTGATGATGGTGCCGCTGCCCCAGCCGTCACTGACGGAGGCGGACAGTTGAGCGGTGGCCTGGGCCTGGGCCGGGGCTACAGAGGCGATCGCGGCGGCCGTGGCGAGCGCGGTGAGAACTCCCGTCACGCGCCAGACGCCGGTTCTGCTCTTCCTCGTGGGAGGCTCCTCGGATCGAACATGTCGACCCCTCTGAGCAGCCTATTGGTCCTCTCGGGGATCTGCTACGGGAGCTCGGCCGGGGGCCGTCATCTCACGTCGGCCAGACCCTCGCGACGTGTTCGGAAACTCGTGCACAACCCCGGGCCCCTCTCAGGTGTCCAGGACATGACCGGTAGCCCATGCTCCGGTCGTCGTGCCTTCCGGGGCCGACGAGGAAACCCGACGAGGAGAACCACCGTGCACCTCCGCCCCCCGGCAGCCGTCCTGGCCGCTGCCGTGATCGCCGTCGCCGGTCCCGCCGTCGCCGCTCCCCTGGCGCACGCCGAGGGGGGCGAGCCCGAACTGGTCGTGTCGGCCCTGCCGTCCGCGGCTCCGAAGCCGGGCGAGGTGTACGACAAGTCCGTCACTCTCACCAACAAGGGCACGGCCACCGTCGACGGGGTCACCTTCCGGGTGCGTCTGACGCGTGGGCTGGACTTTCCCGAGCAGGTGAAGGGCTGCACCTACTCGACCGTCAAGGACCAGGTCAGGCAGGCGGTCTGTGAACTCGACACGGTCGTCGAGCCCGGCGCCTCCGTCACCACGCCCGTACGGTTCAAGGCGCTGGGCAAGGCCCTGATGGAGGCTGTCGAGTACGGCACGAGCGCGACCGGTGACGCCCCGGGTGAGGGATTCGACGACAGCTACCGGCGGCTCACCCTGACCGCGGACAACACCGCCGATCTCGTCGCCGTCGGCGAGGAGATGGAGGGGCTGGCCGGCGATGAGCAGTCGGTCACGGCGACCCTGCGCAACGACGGCCCCGGGTGGGTGCAGAACCAGGAGAGCGACGACCTCCCGGGCCTGCTGGTGCAGATCCCGCCGGGCACCGTGGCCGTCGGCGTGCCGAAGGACTGCGCGCCGTTCGGGATCGACGGGCCGAGCGGGCCGCAGGGGACCACGGGCAAGCCCAAGTACGTGTGCTGGCCGCAGGACGGGACCCTCGACGCCGGGCAGTCACTGGCGTACACCTTCACGCTGAAGATCAAGGAGTCCGCGCAGGACACCGAGGGCGAGATCAAGGCGTCGTCCGTCTACGACATCGCGCCCGCGTACGACACGAACCGCGCCAACAACACGGCCACGATCGGCATCGACCTGCCGAGCGACTACGAGCCCGAGCCGAGCCCCTCGGACGGCGCCGACGGTGGCTCCGGCAACGGCGAGGACGGCAACGCCCCCGAGGGCCAGGCCGCGGGCGGTACGGGCGCCACGGCCTCCCCTTCGGCCTCGGCCGACACGGCGACCGGCGGCTCCACCGGCACCACCGGCACCACGACCGGCGGCACCAGCGGCGGCAGCCTCGCCACCACCGGCTCCGACGGCGCTCCGCTCCTCGCCGGTGCCGCTGCCGCCACCGCGGTGATCGGTGGCGGCCTGGTCTTCGCCGTACGCCGCCGCAGCGCCGCCAAGTCCGCCTGACGGCAGGGCCGTCAGAGCACCCCGCCGGCCCCGTCCTGGAACGCGTCCGTCCAGTAGTGACGGACCGTTCCGCTCGCGGTCACGCCCGTCGGGTCCACGGTCGACAGGACCTGGAGCATCGTCATGGCCAGCTGGTCGTAGGTGTCGGTCGTCAGCTCGTGGGACGACTGGGCGTCTATCGCGCGCTCGCGGTGCAGCAGCCAGAGGGTGAAGGCGAGCGTCGACACGTCCGTGTTGAGCGGGTACAGCGTCGCGTCGGGTTCGCTCCAGTTCAGGACCGCGCCCGTCGCGCCGTCGATGACCAGGCTGTTGTCCTCGACCAGGTGGCCGAGGCGGATCAGTCGGTGGGCACCCGCGGGGAGTTCCGCAGGGGCGTCGCCGTCGGCGTGGTACTCGGCGAGCGTCGCCAGCGGGACGTCCGTGTCCAGGGAGAAGACGTGGGCGTCCTCCGGCAGGCCCACCTCGCGCAGGAAGCGGCGGGTCGGTTCGTGCGTGAGGGTCGACGGGAAGTCGACGTCCTCGAAGCGGGCCACCTTGCCGGGGCCGAACTCCTGGTCCAGGAGGCGGTGCGGGAGGTCCAGGGAGAGGCCGGACGCGCCGCCCCGGCCCGCCACCAGGGACAGCGGGCGGATCAGCGCCGCCATCTTCCAGAACGGGGCCGGTTCGCCGTCCGCGCCGTCGCGGAACACCGCCAGCAGATGCTGGGAGGCCTGCGCCACCGCCTTGGGGCCGTAGCGGCCCGCGTAGGAGGCGAACTGGCCGCGCAAGCCCGCCAGTTCGTCCGTGGCCTCCGCGAAGCGGACCAGTGTCCGCAGGGAGGGGGCCAGGGGCCGGCGGTCCATCAGGTCGGGGCGGTCGTGCAGGACGTACGCCGTCGAGATCTCGCCCGTCGCGCCGTCCAGCAGGACCGACTCGGTCTCCAGGCCGCCGGGGCCCAGCAGTCCGCCTATCACCAGCTGTTCGCGCAGTTCCGCGGAGAGGCGGTCGTCCGGGTCGCCCGTCGAGTCGGCGACCGTGCGCAGGCCCTCGCGGCCCAGCTCGGCGAAGCTCAGCACGCCGCTGTCGCAGGGCAGTCCGGGGCCGGTCAGCCAGTGCCGCGTGGACGCGTGCGTCACCCACGGGTCCAGCTCGGACTCGGTCAGGGTGATCACCGCGGAACCGGCGTCGGTCGTACTCATGGGCTCCCCCTGTGCTTGCTCACCGTCCCCTGGCGGAGCACGGCGGACCGCCCGGCGAAGCCCGGCAGTCGTTCCCCACTGCCCAGAACAGTAAGCCCCACCACTGACAACGCCCCGGACCGGCGACGCGCGTCCGACGACCACGCCGCGTCACCTCACAAGCGACCACGCCGCGTCATCTCACAAGACGCTCGGAGCACCTCCTCGCGTTCCCTTTTCGCGGAAACGCCTCAGGCCCGTTCCGTCACCACCGCGGCCTGGGGGCGGATCGGGAGGCGGTTCACGGGGCGGCCCGTCGCGGCCCGGACGGCGGACGCGACGGCCGCCGGGGAGGTCACCACCGGCACCGCGCTGACCGCCTTGGCCCCGAAGGGGGCGACCACGTCCCGTTCCTCGACCAGCCGGACGATGCGGATGTCGGGTGCGTCGAGGGCGGTCGGGAGGGCGTAGCCGGTCAGGTCGGGGTGGCGGACGATGCCGCGCGGCGTGCGGAGGTTCTCCGTGAGGGCGATGCCGACGCCCTGCGTCACGCCCGCCTCGATCCGGGCGGCGAGCTGGGCCGGGTTCAGGACGCGGCCCACGTCCTGGGCGACGGCCAGTTCCACGACCCGTACGGAACCGATCTCGATGTCCACGTCCACCACCGCGCGGATCGCGCAGAAGGCCATGCCCACGAACGCGTCGCCCTGACCGGTCTCGTTCAGCGGCTCGGTCGGGTGCGGGCGGCACTGGGCCGTGGCCCACAGTTCCTTGCCGTCCAGCGCCTCGGTGACGGTCGTGGAGAGGACCCCGTCGTACGACGTGATCTTGCCGTCGGTGATCTGGAGCAGCTCCGTCGACATGCCGAACTTGTGGGCCAGCGGCTGGAGGAGCTGCGTGCGGACCATCTTGGCCGCGCGCTCCACCGCCCCGCCCGAGACCCAGGTGTGGCGGCCGCGGCAGCCCGCGCCCGCCGGGGGCTGGTCGGTGTCGACCGGCGCGACGTGCACCTCGTCGATGCCGAGTGTCTCCTGGACGATCTGCCGGGCCAGGGTGGTGAAGCCCTGGCCGGTCTCGACGGCCGCGCACAGGACCGTCGCGACACCGTCGTGGACCTTCACGGTCGCCGTGGAGACCTCGTCCGCGCCCTCCGCGCCGAGCATGTGCACCATGCCCACGCCGTAGCCCACGCCCCGGCGCACCGCGCCCGGTTCGCCCGCGCCCTCGGGCCCGCCGGGCAGCAGCCACTCGTCCTCGGGGGTGTCCTTGGGCAGTGGCGGCAGCGGGAAGTCCCGTACGGCCTGGAGCAGTTCGGCGACCGGGGCCGGGCAGGTCACGGTCTGGCCGGTCGGCAGCACGTCGCCGGTCGCCAGGGCGTTGCGCAGCCGTACTTCCGCCGGGTCGAGGCCGAGCTTCTTGGCGATCTTGTCCATCTGCGCCTCGTAGGCGGCGCAGACCTGCATGGCGCCTTCGCCGCGTACGTGGCCGGACGGCGGGTTGTTGGTGCGTACGGCCCAGCCCTCGATGAAGGCGTTCGGGACGACGTAGGGGCCGCAGGCGAAGGCGACGGCTGCGGCCAGGGCTTCGGAGGAGGTGTCGGCGTAGGCGCCCGCGTCGAGCAGGATCTGCGCCTCGACCTTGACGAGTCTGCCCTCGCCGTCGGCGTGGTGGCGGTAGCGCAGCAGGGTCGGGTGCCGGTGGACGTGGCCGAGGAAGGACTCCTCGCGCGTGGCGGTGAGCTTCACCGGGCAGCCGGTGCGCAGCGCGAGCAGGCCGAGCGGGAGCTGGAAGCCCTGGTCCTCGCGGTCGGCGGTGGCGCCGGGGACGCCGGTCACGACGACCTTGACGCGCTCGGGTTCCAGGCCGAACGCGGCGGCGGCCGCGTCGCGGTCGGCGTGCGGGTCGGTGGAGGCGAGGTACAGCTCCACTCCGCCGTCCGGCCGCGGCACGGCGAGGCCGGCCTCGGCGCCGATGGGCGCGGGGTCCTGGCGTCCGATGCGGTAGAGGCCCTCGACGACGATCTCGCCGGCCGCCTCGGGGTCGCCGTGGCGCAGCGGGATGTGCCGGATCAGGTTGCCGTCGGGGTGCAGCGGCTCCGCCTCGAAGGCCTGCTCCGGGTCGGTGACCGGGTCGAGTACCTCGTACTCGACGATGACGGCGGCCGCCGCCATGCGCGCGGTGTCCGGGTGGTCGGCGGCTACGGCGGCGATGGGCTCGCCGTGGTGGCGCACGACCTCGGAGGCGAAGACCGGGCGGTCGGCCGTGCGACGGCCGTGCAACGGCCTGCCGGGGATGTCCTCGTGGGTGACGACGGCGCGGACGCCGGGCATCTCACGCGCGTGGGTGGTGTCGATGGACACGATGCGCGCGTGCGGGTGCGGTGAGCGCAGCACGGCCGCCCACAGCAGGCCCTCGGCCCAGAGGTCGGCGGCGTACGGGAACGTGCCCTCCGTCTTGGCGCGGGCGTCGGCCGGCGGGAGCGAGGCGCCGATGCCGTGCGGAAGCGGTTCGGGGGCGGGGGCGGCCTCCGCGGCCTGAGCGGTGGCTGCTTCGTTGCTCACGCGGGGCCTCCGTCCTGGCCGTAGGGCTGGTCGTGCGCTTCTGGGGAGTGCGGTTCCGGGGTGTGCGGTTGCGGGGGCGCTCCGAAGGCCGATGCGTTCACGCCACCGGCGCCCGGGCCCGCCTGGTGCGGGATGCGGGGCTCGTCGGAGTCGCCGTCGGCGGGCGTGGAGTGCGCCTGTCGTTCGGCGACGACTTCCTGGACGGCGTCCACCACGCCCCGGTAGCCGGAGCAGCGGCACAGGTTGCCGCACAGTGCCTGGCGGGTCTCCAGCTCGGTGGGCGCCGGGTTGCCTTCCAGCAGGTCGTGCAGGGTCATCGCCATGCCGGGGACGCAGAAGCCGCACTGCACGGCGCCGCAGCGCGCGAGCGCCCGCTGCACGTCCGACGGCTGCCCGTCCTCGGCCAGGCCCTCGACGGTGCGGACCTCGCTGCCGGCGGCGGTCACGGCCGGGACGAGGCAGGACGCCACGAGCCGCCCGTCGACCTGGACGTTGCACGCGCCGCACTCGCCCTGCGAGCAGCCGTCCTTGGCGCCCGCGAGTCCGAGCCGCTCGCGCAGCACGTACAGCAGGGACTCGCCGATCCAGGCGTCGCCCACGGGACGGTCGGTGCCGTTGACGCGCAGGACGTAGGAGGCGAGGGGGTGTTCCTCCTGGGGGGCAGCCGGGGGTACGTCGTGCGGGGCGGCCGCGGACGGGGCGGTCGCGGCGGGGGCCGTGTCTTCGTCCGGGACCTGGTCATCGGCCGGAGTCGGGTCCTCGGCCGGCGCCGGGTCCTCAGCCGGAATCTGGTCCTCGGCCGGGGTCTCGCCGTCGGCGGTCTCCGGGTCGGTGCCGACGTACGCGTCCGGGAGGGGCCCGGCAGCGGGCTCTGGGGGGCTGTCGGCGGCCTCTGGGGGCCCTGGAGCGTCCTCGGGGAACTCGGAGGGCGCACCGGCCTCACCGAGGTCGGGAGCGGCCTGTGAGGCCTCCTGGGCGTCCTGCGGAAGCGCGGCCGGTTCCGGGTGCGCCCCGGGCCCGGGCTCCCCGGAGAACCCGTCATGGGCCTCGCTGTAGGGCTGCCCGGCGGCGTGACCGGCGGAGCCGGACGCGTCCGGCCCGTGTTCGGCGAAATCCGGGTGTTCCGGCCGGTGCTCGGCGAGCTCCGGGTGTTCCGGCCGGTGCTCGGCGAAGTCGGACGGCTCGGCACCGGGGTCGGCGAAACGGGACGGGTCCACCGCGTGGCCGGCGGCCCCGGGCTCCCCCGGCGCGTACGCGGCACTCCCCGGGGGCTGCGGCGCGTGGCCGTCGCCCGGCGTCTCCGGGCCGTGGCCGAACTCCCCGGGCCGATGGGCGTGACCGTGACCGGTGTCCTCGTGGACGCCCGGCGCGTGGACATCCTGCGGGTGGTGTCCGGGCCCGGCCTCCGGGCCCGCCTCCTGCGGCAGCGGCCCGGCGGCCTGCTGCTCCGGTGCGTATCCGGAGCCCTGCGCGTATCCGGAAGCGGGGGCGGCGTCGCCCTGCCCGTGGCCCGCCGTGTCCTGCGGGTCCTGTCCCCACGGCCGGCCCGTGGCCTGCGTCGCCCAAGGCGCGGCCGCGCCGCCGGGCAGCGTGGCCGGCGGGGTGCCGCCCCACTGCTCGACCAGGGAGGACGTGGTGAACTCACCCGACTCGTCGGGAAGGTCGCCCCCGGCGACGGGGATGGACCACTGCCCGGTCACGTCATGGCCGGGCGCGCCTCCGGCGGCCGCCGCGGTCTCCTCGAAGTTCCACTGCCCGGTCGTCCCCGGGTTGTACGTGAACCGGTCGTCGCCGCCGTGCGGCCGCGCCGTCGCGTCGGGACCGTAGGGCGTGCCGGGACCGTGGGGCGCGTCGGGACCGTAGGGCGCGTCCGTGCCGCCGTAGGACTGCTCGGGCACGTCGTGGCCCTGCTGGTGGTGCGCGCCGTGCTCGTGGTCGTACTGCTGGTGCCCGGCGTTCGGGTCGTGCCACTGCGCCCCGTCGACCGGGGCACCCGGTACCGGCCACGCGCCCGTGGCGGCCGGGTCGATTCCGGCGGTCGTCGCAGGGTTGACCGTTATCTGCGGCGGAACGTAGCCGTGTCCGGGTGCGGCCAGGGGGCTGTCGGCGGCCAGCAGGGCGTCGACGCCCCCCTCGGGGAGTTGGACGAAGGCGGTGGCGCCGTCGTCGTACTCGCCCTGGGGCAGCGGGTCCCAGCGGCTGCCGCCCCGGGGCGTGCCCTCTCCGTGCTGGTCGTCGCTCACGACAGCGCCCTCCCCAGTGCTCGTCGGGCCAGCGCGGCGACGGTGCGCCGCAGGTGCAGTACGGCGGGCGGAAGCTGTGCGACCGAGCCGTCCTCGGCCGGCGCCGCGTCGGGGATGCAGGCCGCGGCGACGTACTCGCCGAAGGCGCTCAGCGCCTCGGGGACGAGCGCGCGGTTGTTGTCCCAGTCGATGAGGCCGGCGACCCACTGCTCGGCGTCCAGGGGCCGCAGCGGCATCGGCGCTATGGCGCCCACCGCGCAGCGCACACCCCGGCGCGCCGGGTCCAGGACCAGGGCCACGGACGCCACCGCGCGCCCCGGGCCGGTCCGGCCGGTCGCCTTGAGGAAGACCTGCGGGGCGTGCAGAAGCGGTACGCGCACGTAGCCGATGAGTTCGCCGGCGCGCAGCATGTCCATCCCGGCCAGCAGGTGCGACACGGGGATCTCCCGGCGGGCTCCGCCCGGGCCCGCGACGATCAGTGTCGCCTCCAGGGCGGCCAGCACCGGCAGCGCGTCCCCGGTGGGAGCGGCCGAGGCGATGTTGCCGCCCAGGGTGCCCGCGTTGCGGATGTGCGGCGGGCCCGCTGCGCGTGCGGCGGCGGCGAGCGCCGGGATCAGGGCCGCGAAGTCGGGGCGGCCCATACGCGCGTGCGTGAGGCCCGCGCCGAGCAGTGCGTGACCGTCCAGGTACTGCCAGCCGCGGATCTCGCTGATCCGGCCGAGCCCCACCAGGGCGGCGGGCCTGAGCTGCCCGGAGTTGACGGCGGCCATCAGGTCGGTGCCGCCCGCGACGGGCACGGCGGCGGGCACGGCGGTGAGCGCCGCGACGGCCTCGTCCAGCGTCGTGGGCAGCGTGACGGCCTGCGCCGCCTGCGGTGCGTGCGTGGTCAAACCGGCTGCCCCTTCCCGCTGCCCCACCTGGTCCCACCTGTGCTGCCGTACGGTACGTGCTGACAGGGCGGACGTGGCAACTCTGGCACATCTTGGCGAGAGCCGAAGACACGGGTCCGCTAGGAGGCATTCGCCCACCTCACCGGCGAGATGGTCCGTTTTCGCACTGGTTCACCAGTGCGTGCCGATTGGCACTTTCGGTGACCCTTGTGCGCTTTTTCCGTGGCCTGTTCGAGCTGTTCGGTCGTGACGGGCGCCGTTACCGGTGGGGCGGCGGGCCGTCGATCGGACGGCCGAGCACCCCGGGGCGCCGCTGCCAGGGCAGGGGGCCTGTGGGGGGCCGGTAGGCGACGCCCAGGGCGTCGAGCCGCCGGTAGTGCGCGTCCATACGGCGCCGGAAGCCGGCGAAGTCCCTTTCCGTCGGGGCGGGCAGGGCGCTCCAGGCGACCTCCGCGAAGGCCGCGAGACGGGGGAAGGCCTGATAGTCCACGCGCGCGTGGTCCTCCATCACCTCGGTCCACAGGTTGGCCTGGGTGCCCAGCACATGGCGGGCCTCCTCGGGCGTCAACTCCGGGGGAACGGGCTCGAACCGGTAGACGTCCTCCAGGGTGCGCACCCACCCGATCGGTACCGGCTCCTCGGGGCCCGGGTCCTGACGGTGGTCCAGGTACACCTGCTGCTCGGGGCACATGACGACGTCGTGGCCGGACCGGGCGGCGGCGATGCCTCCCGCGTAACCGCGCCAGGAGGAGACGGCGGCGCCCTCGGCCAGCCCGCCTTCCAGGATCTCGTCCCAGCCGATCAGCCGGCGCCCACGCGCGGAGAGCCACGCGTCGAAGTGCCCGACGAACCAGGACTGGAGCTCGTCCTCGTCCGCGAGCCCGAGTTCCCTGATCCGCGCCTGTGCGGTCTCCGACCGGCGCCACTGGTCCTTGGGGCATTCGTCGCCGCCGACGTGGACGAACTCCGAGGGGAACAGCTCGAGCACTTCCTCGAAGACGCCCTCGTAGAAGCGCAGGGTGTTGTCGGTGGGGGCGAGTACGTTCGGGTTGATCCCCCAGGTGTCCCAGACGGTGAGGGCGGTGGAGTCGATGACGTCGGTGTTGCCGAGTTCCGGGTACGCGGCGATGGCGGCCTGCGAGTGGCCCGGCACGTCGATTTCGGGGACGACGGTGATATGCCGCTCGGCGGCGTAGGCGACGATCTCGCGGATGTCGTCCTGGGTGTAGTAACCGCCGTGCGGCTTGTCCTCCCACAACGGCGAGGCGCGGTGGCCGGTTTTCGTACGGGTGCGCCAGGAGCCGGTCTCGGTCAGCCGCGGATGCCGCTCGATCTCGATGCGCCACCCCTGGTCGTCCGTCAGGTGGAAGTGGAAGACGTTGAGTTTGTGCGCCGCCATCAGATCGAGGTAACGCAGCACGCCGTCCTTGGGCATGAAGTGCCGCGCGACGTCGAGCATCAGGCCGCGCCAGCGGAATCGGGGGGCGTCCTCGATCGTCATGTGCGGCACGGTCCAGACGCGGTCGCGATCGAGCGGGGCCCTGCGGTACGCGTCGGGGCCGAGGAGCTGCCGCAGGGTCTGGGCGCCCCAGAAGACACCGGCCGCGCCGCCGCCCTCGACGAGGACGCCGGAGCCGTCGCTGACGAGGCGGTACTCCTCGGGGCCGAGGCCGGGTGCGAGTCGCAGCCCGATGCCGCCCTCGGCCTCGTCGGGCTCCCGCCCCTCGCGCAGCGGCAGGCCGGTGGCCTGCCGGAGGGCGGCGCCCAGCCAGCGGCCGACGCCCTCCGTCGCGGTGTCGGCGCAGAGCCGGGAGTCGCGCGTCAGCCGCACCTCGCCGGAGCCGGCGGTGGCGCTGCGGGGCGCCGGGATCAGGTCGGTCACGTCAGTCCTTCACCGCTCCGCCCAGTCCGGAGACCAGGCGCCGCTGTACGAGTACGAAGAAGACCAGGACCGGGATCGTCATGACCGTGGAGGCGGCCATGACGCCGCCCCAGTCCGGGTCGTCGGGCTTGTAGAAGACGAGGAGGGCCATCGGCAGCGTCGACTGCGAGGTGTCGCTGATGATGAACGACTTGGCGAACAGGAAGTCGTTCCAGGCGGAGATGAACGAGAACACGCTGGTGGCCACGAGACCCGGCAGGACGAGCGGGAAGAGAATCTGCCAGAGGAATCGCGCCCGGCTCGCCCCGTCGATGTAGGCGGCCTCCTCCAGCGCCTCCGGAACGGCTTTCACGAACCCCCGCAGCATCCAGATCGCGAAGGGCAGCGAGAAGGCGATGTGGGGCAGGATCAGCGAACCCAGCGTGTTCAGCTGCCCGGCGTCCCGCATGAGGAAGAACAAGGGGATCGTGAGGGCTTCCACGGGCACCATCTGGGCCACCAGGAACATGATCAGAAGGGTGGTCCGCAGGCGGAACCGGAATCGTGTGACGGCGGTCGCGGCGAGAAACGCGATCAGCCCGGAGGCGATCACGACGCAGCCCGCGACGACGAGGCTGTTGAGGAAGTAGCGGCCGAATTCCTGCTGTCCGAAGACGCGCCGGAAGGAATCCAGGGAGGGCGCGAGCGTCCACGGCCTGGGTTCGCCGGACTCGATCTCCCCGGCCGGTTTGAAGGCGCTGAGCGCCATCCAGTACAGGGGGAAGGCCACGACGATCGCGATCAGCAGGGCGGAGGCCTCGGCGGCCAGTCGGCCCGGGCGGCGCACACGGGCGCGTGGAAGGTTCACAGTTCCTCCCCCTGACGGCGTAGCAGCCGCAGGTAGACCAGGGTGACGGCGAGCAGGATCAGCAATGTCACGACACCGATCGCGGAGCCCAGGCCGTACTGCGAGGACGCGAAGGCCTGCTGGTAGGCGTAGACGTTCAGGACGAGGTTCTGCCCGGCGATGCCGCCGCCGCCCGTCATGACGTAGATCTGCGTGAAGACCTTGAAGTCCCAGATGACCGACTGGATGGTGACGACGACCAGGATCGGCCGGAGCATCGGGGCGAGCACGGAACGCCAGATGCGCCACTGCGAGGCGCCGTCGAGGGAGGCGGCCTCCAGCACTTCGCCGGGTACCGCGCGGATCCCCGCGTACACGGTCACCATCACGAACGGGAAGGAGCACCAGACCACTTCGAGCAGCACGAGGAAGAACGCGCTGAGACGGCCGTAGGTCCACGAGTGGTCGCCGAGCCCCAGCATGCGGTTGACCGGGCCGAAGTCGGGGTCGAAGAGGAACAGCCACACCGTGGAGCCGGTCACGGCCGGGGTGGCCCACGCGCCCAGGGCCGCCATCATCAGCGCGAGCCGCGGCACGGCCCGGACCCGGGTGAGGAGCACGGCCAGGGCGCAGCCGACCGCGAGCGTGGAGACGACACAGGCGGCCGCGAACAGCACGGTGGCGAGCAGCACCTGCCAGAACCGCGGGTCCCCGAACAGCTCGGCGTAGTTGCCGAACCCCTCGAAGGTGGCCGGCTCTCCGCCGCTGACCTGCGCCTGCGTGTACTGGAAGAAGGAGATCAGCCCGAGCTGGTAGATCGGGTAGACGAGCAGCCCGCCGAGCACGACGAGCGCGGGCGCGAGATACAGCCAGGGCGTCCAGCCACCCCGGACGCGCCCGGCCCTGCCCGCCGCACTCCGGCGCGCCCCCGGTCGCCCGGCACGCCGCGCGTGGGCGTCGGAGGCCTTACGCACGGCCGGCAGCACCCCGACGGCCGGGCCGGCCGCGCCGACGGGGGCCGCTGGGTCGCGCGGAGGGACAACCGAGCCGCTCCCGACCGAACCGGGTCCGGCCGAGCCGCCCCTGCCTGGGTCTCCCCGGTTCAGGTCGCGCCCCGGCGCGCCGGCTCCGTCCGAGTGAGGCCCCACCGAGCCGCCCCCGCCCGCATCACACCCCGTCGCGTCGGCCCCACCCGAGTACGCCCCACCCGAGTACGCCCCCGCCGAACCGCTCTCCGCCGGACCGGCCTCAGTCGAGTCGGCGCTCCTCGGACCGACGGCAACCCGGTCGGCCACCGCCGGTTCACCCGCCGCCGGACCCGCACCGGCCGAACCGGTCCCGACCGAACCAGTTCCAGCCGAACCGGTCCCGGCCTCGGCCGAGTCGGCCCCGGCCAGGTGGTCGGCTTCTTCGGACCGCGCACGGTCGTTCACCGGGCTCACCCCGCGGAGCCGAACGCGTCGTTCATCTTCTTCGCGGCGTCGTCGGAGGCCTTCGCGACGTCCTTCTTGCCGCTGATGACCTCCTGGAACATCGTCGGCAGGACGAGGGAGGAGTCGATCTGGGCCCAGGCGGGCGACGCGGGGACGAACTTGGTGCCGGCGGCAAGGGTCCGCACGAAGGGCTTCACGAACGGCTCCTGCTGCGCGACCTGCTGCCGGACGTCCGTGAAGGTCGGCAGGAAGCCCATCGCGTCGAAGAGTTCGCCCTGTGTCTTCTTAGAGGCGAGCTGCTCCATCAACCGCACGGCGAGCGTGCGGTGGGACGTGCTCTTCAGGACGCCGATGTTGTTGCCGCCCGCGAAGGCCGGTGCGATCGAGCCGGACTTCACACCCGGCAGCGGGACGACGGCGTACTTGCCCTTGACCTTGCCGGCCTCGACGGCGGTGTGGCTGAAGTCGCCGCCGATCGCCATGCCCGCCTTGCCCGCGGCGAACGCGGAG
Source organism: Streptomyces luteogriseus (assembly GCF_014205055.1). Classification (NCBI taxonomy): domain Bacteria; kingdom Bacillati; phylum Actinomycetota; class Actinomycetes; order Kitasatosporales; family Streptomycetaceae; genus Streptomyces; species Streptomyces luteogriseus. Next base: position 5,361,240 of record NZ_JACHMS010000001.1, on the reverse strand, counting down.
ATCGTGTCGTTGCCGCCCATGCCCGCGCACTTGGCGGCCGGGCAGTTGTCGTCGCCGAAGAGGGACGTGTACGCCTTGATGCCCTTGCGGGCCTGCGGGCTGTCGATGCCGGACGCGTACGAACCGCTCTTGCCGTTCGCGAGTTCACCGCCGTTGGCCCACACGAACGGCATCGCGCCGTAGGTGTAGGCGCCGCCGACCACCAGCCCGTACAGCTCGGGCCTGGCGGCGCGTATCGCGCGGGCGGTGGAGGCGAGTTCGTCCATCGTTCTCGGCACGGACAGGCCGAGCTCCTCGAAGACGTCCGTGCGGTAGTACAGGGCGCGGACGCCGACGTAGAACGGGGCGCCGTAGAGCTTGCCGTCCACCGTCACCGACTGCTTCGCCGTCGGGTCGGTGTCCTTCGCCTCGCCCCACGCGCCGAACTCCGCCGTGACGTCGAGGAGTCCGCCGTCCTTCACGTAGCCGGCCGTGTCGGTGTTGCCGTACTCCATCACGTCGGGCGCGGAGGCGGGGTCGTTGAAGGCGGCCTTGACGCGCTGGGCGCGGGTGTCGACCGGGATGTACTCGACGTCGACCTTCGTGCCCTGGTGGGCCTTCTCGAAGCGGGCGACGACGGAGTCGACGACCTTCTGCTTGGGGGCGTTGCCGACCTCCTGGAAGAGCCACACGCGCAGCGTGCCGGTCTTCTCGTCCTTGTCGGAGGAGGAGTTCGAGGAGGTCTGGGGCGCGCAGGCGGTGGCCAGGAGAGCGGCGAGCGCGGTGAGCCCGGCAAAACGGACGGACAGCTTCATGGAGTGCTCCTCCGAGGGAGTGTTGCAACATGCGCAATGAAGGTTTCGCTGTGCACAACACTCGGAGGCTAGGGACTGCATGAACACGCCCACAAGAGGTCTCAACCACTCTGTGACCGGCAGACGCGCCCTGCGCAACGCCCGGACAGCACAAAAGCCCCCAGGGCGCGCAAAACGCACCCTGGAGGCCTCACGCCCCGCGGGTCGGGCTTACTTGTCGCCCTTGCCCTTGTCGTCGTCGCCGGAGCTCATGGACTCGTAGATCTCCTTGCACATGGGACACACGGGGTACTTCTTCGGATCGCGGCCCGGCACCCACACCTTGCCGCACAGCGCCACGACGGGGGTGCCGTCGAGGGCGCTCGCCATGATCTTGTCCTTCTGGACGTAATGGGCGAAGCGCTCGTGGTCACCGTCACCATGCGAGGTCTGCGGCGTCGGCTCAACGAGGGTCCCCGTACCAGTCCCGCGCTCGGGCTCGAGAGTGCTCATAGAGCCAAGGGTACTGAAGCTCACAGCCATCAGTTGAGCGAAGGGTCGTCCGGGTACGTCGCCACCATCGCCAGCTCGCTGCGCTGGCGGCGCAGCACCTCACGCCAGAGCCGCTCGGGAGACGGGGACGAGACGTCACCGGGCTCCGACTCGACGACGTACCAGGCGCCGTCCACCAGCTCGTCCTCCAGCTGGCCCGGGCCCCAGCCGGCGTACCCGGCGAAGATGCGCAGGGAGCCGAGGGCGGAGGCCAGCAGCTCCGGCGGGGCCTCCAGATCGACCAGACCGATCGCGCCGTGCACCCGGCGCCAGCCCAGCGGGGCGGCCTCACCCGTCGCGCCGCCGGGGACGACCGCGACCCCGAGCGCGGAGTCCAGCGACACCGGGCCGCCCTGGAACACGACGCCCGGTTCCACGGCGAGATCCCCCCAGCCCTCCAGGATGTCCCCCACGTCCACGGGGGTGGGGCGGTTGAGGACGACGCCGAGGGAGCCCTCCTCGTCGTGGTCGAGGAGCAGCACCACCGCGCGGTCGAAGTTCGGGTCCGCCAGGGCGGGGGTGGCCACGAGCAACCGCCCTGTGAGCGAGGACACCTCGGTCATGGCAGACATGATCCCGCATTCTCCCTCCGCTTGGGGAGGCAATGCGGCACGGGGAGGGAACGCAGCTCAGGGCGCACCGGAGCGCTCGGCGCGCACGAAACCGGCCGTGACCCCATGTGCCCGGAACGGAACGGTTCGTGTTGTGACAGAGCTATGACGTGTCTGGGTCCTCCTCAGGCTTACAGAAGGGGGGTGGTGGGCGATTACCCTTTCCCTCCTGGCCCCTGCCCGACTCCATGGAACGCGAGATTCATGACCGTCAACGACGATGTCCTGCTTGTCCACGGCGGAACCCCGCTGGAGGGCGAGATCCGTGTCCGCGGTGCGAAGAACCTCGTACCGAAGGCCATGGTCGCAGCGCTGCTGGGCAGCGCTCCGAGCCGGCTGCGCAATGTTCCGGACATCCGCGACGTTCGGGTGGTACGGGGTCTGCTGCAGCTGCACGGTGTGACGGTCCGTCCGGGTGACGAGCCCGGCGAACTGGTGATGGATCCGACGCGCGTGGAGAGCGCCAACGTCGCTGACATCGATGCCCACGCCGGTTCGAGCCGTATCCCGATCCTGTTCTGCGGCCCGCTGCTGCACCGTCTCGGCCACGCGTTCATCCCCGGCCTCGGCGGCTGCGACATCGGCGGCCGGCCCATCGACTTCCACTTCGAGGTGCTGCGGCAGTTCGGCGCGAAGATCGAGAAGCGGGAGGACGGCCAGTACCTGGAGGCGCCCCGGCGGCTGCGCGGTACGAAGATCGCGCTGCCGTACCCGTCCGTCGGCGCGACCGAGCAGGTGCTGCTGACGGCCGTCCTCGCGGAGGGCGTCACGGAGCTGTCCAACGCGGCCGTCGAGCCGGAGATCGAGGACCTCATCTGCGTGCTGCAGAAGATGGGCGCGATCATCGCGATGGACACCGACCGGACGATCCGCATCACCGGTGTGGACCAGCTCGGCGGCTACAACCACCGCGCCCTCCCGGACCGCCTGGAGGCCGCGTCCTGGGCGTCCGCGGCGCTGGCGACCGAGGGCAACATCATTGTCCGCGGCGCCCAGCAGCGCTCGATGATGACGTTCCTGAACACCTACCGCAAGGTGGGCGGTGCCTTCGAGATCGACGACGAGGGCATCCGCTTCTGGCACCCCGGCGGCCAGCTGAAGTCCATCGCGCTGGAGACGGACGTCCACCCGGGCTTCCAGACCGACTGGCAGCAGCCGCTGGTGGTCGCCCTGACCCAGGCCACGGGCCTGTCCATCATCCACGAGACGGTCTACGAGTCCCGCCTCGGCTTCACGTCCGCGCTGAACCAGATGGGCGCGCACATCCAGCTCTACCGCGAGTGCCTGGGCGGCTCGAACTGCCGCTTCGGCCAGCGCAACTTCCTGCACTCGGCCGTCGTCTCGGGCCCGACGAAGCTCCAGGGCGCGGACCTGGTCATCCCCGACCTCCGCGGCGGCTTCTCGTACCTGATCGCGGCCCTGGCGGCCCAGGGCACGTCCCGCGTCCACGGCATCGGCCTCATCAACCGCGGCTACGAGAACTTCATGGAGAAACTCATGGAGCTCGGCGCGAAGGTGGAGCTGCCGGGCAAGGCGCTCGGGTAGCAGGACAGGCAGTGACGCCAAAGGGGCGGCCACCCGGTTCGGGTGGCCGCCCCTTTGATGTCACTCACTGGGTTCGTACACCGTCGGCGTACGAACGGCAGGGTTACTTGCCCTTGGCCGCTTCCTTGAGCTTCGAGCCCGCGGAGACCTTCACGCTGTAACCGGCGGGGATCTGGATGGGCTCGCCGGTCTGCGGGTTGCGGGCGGTACGAGCGGCACGGTGCGTGCGCTCGAAGGTCAGGAAGCCGGGGATGGTGACCTTCTCGTCGCCCTTGGAGACGATGTCGCCGACGACGTCGGCGAACGCGGCCAGGACGGCGTCGGCGTCCTTGCGGGTCACCTCGGCGCGGTCGGCCAGCGCGGCCACCAGCTCACTGCGGTTCATGTTGTTACTCCCGTGTTCATCTTGCCGTTGAGGCGTCAGATCGAAGCCGATGCTGCCAGGGTCCTCGATGAGTCCCCGGACCCGGGTCCGTCGTCAGACCCTCGCGCCCAGGGACGCATCCTGCCCCTACCTGCGGCGGGAAAGCCAATCCGGCACCCGCAGGAGTCGTGAGAACACCCTTGGGGAGTCACACGAAAAGAGGGCCTGAGCCTGGCGCCACGATAGCTCCGCTGCTGACAGGGTTCTTGCGACGCGCCGGGTTCCAGGCCGCCGTGGGGTTACTCACAGTCCGGGGAGACTGCGCCGTCCGGACCCCCGCAGCGGCCCGGACGGCCTCGGCCTCAGACGCCGGACGGGCTGCCCGACCCCGCACCGACCGCCTTGGCGGCCTCCCGCACGGCGCCGGCGACCGCGCCCGCGACCTTGTCGTTGAAGACGCTCGGGATGATGTAGTTCGGGTTCAGCTCGTCCTCGGTCACGACGTCCGCGAGGGCCTTCGCGGCGGCCAGCATCATCTCGGTGTTGACCGTCCGGGACTGCGCGTCCAGCAGACCGCGGAACACACCCGGGAAGACCAGCACGTTGTTGATCTGGTTCGGGAAGTCCGAGCGGCCGGTGGCGACAACGGCCGCGGTCTGGCGGGCGATTGCCGGGTCGACCTCGGGATCCGGGTTCGCAAGCGCGAACACGATCGCACCCTCGGCCATGGCGGCCACGTCGTCACCGTCGAGGACGTTCGGGGCGGAGACGCCGATGAAGACGTCGGCGCCGCGCACGGCCTCCTTCAGGGTGCCCGTGAGGCCCTCGGGGTTGGTGTTGTCGGCGATCCAGCGCAGCGCCGAGTCCGGGGCGGCGTCCACCAGGTCCTCGCGGCCGGCGTGCACGACGCCGTGGATGTCGGCGACGACGGCGTTCTTGACGCCCGCGGCGAGCAGCAGCTTCAGGATGGCCGTACCGGCCGCGCCGGCGCCGGACATGACGACGCGGATGTTCTCGATCGCCTTGCCGGTGACGCGAAGTGCGTTCGTCAAGGCGGCGAGGACGACGATCGCGGTGCCGTGCTGGTCGTCGTGGAAGACGGGGATGTCGAGGGCCTCGCGCAGCCGGGCCTCGATCTCGAAGCAGCGCGGGGCGGAGATGTCCTCGAGGTTGATGCCCGCGAAGCCCGGGGCGATCGCCTTGACGATCTCGACGATCGCGTCGGTGTCCTGGGTGTCGAGGCAGATCGGCCAGGCGTCGATCCCGGCGAACCGCTTGAAGAGGGCCGCCTTGCCCTCCATGACGGGCAGCGCGGCCTTGGGGCCGATGTTGCCCAGGCCCAGCACGGCGGAGCCGTCCGTCACGACCGCAACGGAGTTGCGCTTGATGGTGAGGCGCCGGGCGTCCTCGGGGTTCTCGGCGATCGCCATGCAGACGCGGGCCACGCCCGGCGTGTAGACCATGGACAGGTCGTCACGGTTGCGGATGGGGTGCTTGGACGCCATCTCGATCTTGCCGCCGAGGTGCATGAGGAAGGTCCGGTCCGAGACCTTGCCCAGGGTGACGCCCTCGATGCCGCGGAGTTCCTCCACGATCTCGTCCGCGTGCGCGGTCGACGTCGCCGCGATGGTGACGTCGATACGGAGCTTCTCGTGACCGGATGCGGTGACGTCGAGGCCGGTCACCGAGCCTCCGGAGGACTCCACGGCGGTGGTGAGCTGCGAGACGGCGGTTCCGCTCGCGGGCACCTCCAGCCGGACCGTCATCGAGTAGGAGACGCTGGGCGCCGTTGCCATGGCCGACTTCCTCTGCTTTCACCTGACGCTGATTTGTGCCGTCCGATCGTCGCACCTACCGCTGAGTAGCAGGTAGCCACCCTCGATTGCGAACGTTTTGTTCGCGGAATGGGGCAGAAAGAAGAGACCCACGTCACGTGGACGTGGGTCTCTCTTCGGTCAAGTGGCACCGACCCGCCATGCTCGCCTCGCGGCAAGTGGTCGCTCGTAGCGACGAAGGTTGGGCCCGGGGGCTTGGATCGGGCCGGTGCCACATCCAGGCTAACAAACAGATCCCGTAAGGCCATTCCCGTACCGGCAGTTCATTTCGCCGACAATTGGGTATCGCGCCTCAGTCCCTGAGCAGATCCGGAACTCCCGCCGCGTCGGGCTCGTCCCGGTCGGCCGAGACGACCGTGAGCTGCTGGGTGGCCCGGGTCAGCGCGACGTAGAGGACGCGCAGGCCGGCCGGGGACTCGTCGGCGATCTCCGCCGGGGAGACCACGACCGTCGCGTCGTACTCCAGGCCCTTGGCCTCCAGGCTGCCGAGGGCCACGACCCGGTCGCCGAGGCCGGCGAGCCAGCGGCGTGCCTCCTCGCGGCGCTGCATGGCGACGACCACGCCGACGGTGCCGTCGACGCGCTCCAGCAGCCGGGCCGCCTCGTCGCGGACGGTGGAGCCGAGGGTGTCCTCCACGACGGTGAAGCGGGGTTCCACGCCGGTGGAGCGGACCGCCTTCGGCGACACGGAACCGGGCATGGCGAGGGCGAGGACCTTCGAGGCCAGCTCGGCGATCTCGGCCGGGTTGCGGTAGTTCACCGTGAGCTCGAAGCGGCGGCGGGGGCGGGTGCCGAGTGCCTCGTCGCGGGCCTCGGCGGCCTCGTCCGGGTCGGACCAGGAGGACTGGGCCGGGTCGCCGACGACCGTCCAGGTGGCGTGCCGGCCGCGGCGGCCGACCATGCGCCACTGCATGGGGGTGAGGTCCTGGGCCTCGTCGACGATGACGTGGGCGTACTCGACGCGCTCCTGGGCGAGGCGTTCGGCGCGCTCGCGCTGCGACTCCTCGCGCACCGGCATCAGCTCCTCCAGGCCGGTGAGCTGGTCGAGCGGGTCGAGTTCGCGCTTCCTGCGGGGGCGGGCCGGGGCGCCGAGGACGGCCTGGAGCTCGTCGAGCAGGGCGATGTCGTGCACCGTGCGGCCCTCGCGCCGCAGGGAGCGGGCGACCTTGCGGACCTCGCCGGGGTTGAGGATCCGCCGGGCCCAGCGGCCGAGGCGCCGTTCGTCGGCCATGGCGTCCAGGACGGCCGCCGGGGTGAGCTCCGGCCACCAGGCGTCCAGGAAGGCGATGAAGGCGTCCTCGGAGGTGATGTCCTCGTCGAAGGAGGAGCGCAGCTCGGCCGCGAGTTCGGGGTCGGAGTGCCGGCCGGCCGCGCCGGACCGCTCCCACAGGGCGTCCAGGAGCAGCTTGCGGGCGCGCGGGCGCAGCAGGTTCACCGGGGCGGTGCCACCGAGGGCGGAGCGGCGGATGCCGTCCAGCTCCCGGGCCTCCAGCTCCAGGCGGCGGCCGAAGGCGACCACGCGCAGCCGGGTCGGCGGATCGTTCAGCTCCAGGGCGCCGCGGGCGGCCTTGCGCAGCACCTTGAGCATGCGGGAGGAACCCTTGGCGCGGGCCACGGCCGGGGAGTCGTAGAGCGTGGCCTCGCTGCCCTCGACCAGGGAGCCGATGGCGCGGATGGCGACCTGGCCCTCCTCGCCGAGGGAGGGCAGCACGCCCTCGGTGTAGGCGACGAGCAGCGGGGTCGGCGAGACGATCAGGATGCCCCCCGCGTAGCGGCGCCGGTCCTGGTAGAGGAGGTAGGCGGCCCGGTGCAGGGCGACGGCGGTCTTGCCGGTGCCGGGGCCGCCCTCGACGTACGTCACGGAGGCGGCGGGGGCGCGGATGACCAGGTCCTGCTCGGCCTGGATGGAGGCGACGATGTCGCGCATGGTGTGGCTGCGGGCCTGGCCGAGCGCGGCCATCAGGGCGCCGTCGCCGATGACGGGCAGCGCGTCGCCGTCGAGGTACGCCGTCAGCTCGGGGCGCATCAGGTCGTCCTCGACGCCCAGTACCCGGCGGCCCTTGGAGCGGATGACGCGGCGCCGGACGACACGGCCGGGGTCGACCGGGGTGGAGCGGTAGAAGGGGGCGGCGGCCGGGGCCCGCCAGTCGATGACCAGCGGCGTGTAGTCCTGGTCGAGGACGCCGATGCGGCCGATGTGCAGGGTCTCGGCGATGTCGGCGGTGTTGTCGGGACGTACGGCCCCCTCCGCCGGCTCGACGGCGGTGTACGCCCCGTCGGGGCCCTTCTTGCCGTCCTTGCCGGTCAGCAGGTCGATCCGGCCGAAGAGGAAGTCCTCGAACTCGTTGTTCAGCCGGTTGAGGTGGACGCCCGCGCGGAAGACCTGGGCGTCCCGCTCGGCGAGTGCGCCGGGGGTGCCGACCTGGCCGCGCCTGGCCGCGTCCTGCATGAGGAACTCCGCCTCGTGGATCTTCTCCTCGAGGCGCCGGTACACCCGGTCCAGGTGTTCCTGTTCGACGCTGATCTCCCGGTCACGAACCGAATCGTGCACCGAACCGACCGCGTCTTGTCTCTGAGCCTGAACGGCCACCGGGCCCCCTTCTGACGTGCTGGGCAGCCGTCAACCGTACGCGAAGGGGACCCCTGGAAGCTACGGGCCGGCGGACAGGCGCGGGACCTGTTGGCCCCAATGGCGCCTGCCGTACGGCCGAACAGTCCTACGCGTCCACCTCGACCAGTCGCTTGCCGTCGAAGGTGACGACCTCGAAGTGGTCGATCTCGTTCGGCTCGAAGGCGGCGCCGCCCTGGACGTACAGGGGCTCCTTGGCCTTCTCGGTCTTGGCGTCGGGGAGGCCGTAGCCCCACTCCGGGACGGACCAGGAGGACAGGGTCTCGCGCTCGCCGTTCTTGCCGACCGCGACGAGGGCGCACTTGAGCGGGCCCTTGACGTTCTTGAGCTCGGTGACCACGCCCGTCCCCCAGTCCTTCTTCTGGAGGGCGACCGTCGCGGTGACCTTGGTGCTCGGGTCGGTGGCGGAGATCTTGTCGGAGATGCCCTCGAAGGCCGCCTTGGCGGGGCTCGCCGCGAGGGGTCGGTTCTCCGCGCCGCCGCCGCCGTCACCGCCGTTCGTCGCGACCGCGACGAAGGGGCCGCCGATGATCAGCGCACCGGCCGCGGCCACCATGTAGAAGCTGCGGCGGCGCTTCTGCGCGCGGCGGTCGGCGACCTCGTCGACCAGCTTCTCCACCAGGCGCGGCCGGGGCTTCGCGGACAGCGACTCGCCGATCGCGGGGGTGCTGCCCGAGCCGGGCAGATCGGCGAGGGCGGCGAGCATCGGCTCCATGCCGGCCAGTTCGTCGAGCTGCTGGGCGCACCATTCGCAGGTCGCGAGGTGGGCTTCGAAAGCGGTTGCCTCGGCGTCGTCGAGGATGCCGAGGGCGTAGGCGCCGACGGTCTCGTGCTCGTTCGGCACCGGGGACTCCTGCATGGGTCCAGACATACCCACGCCTCCCGTACCGAATCCCTGGTTACCCCCGTAAACACTCATCACGCCGTCACCCCCCGCTCCTCCAGTGCCAGCTTCATCGAACGCAGGGCGTAGAACACCCTGGAGCGGACGGTTCCGCTGGGTATGCCCAGGGTCTCGGCCGCCTCATTGACCGTACGCCCCTTGAAGTACGTCTCGACGAGCACCTCCCGGTGGGCAGGGGTCAGGTCGTCGAGTGCGTCCGAGAGAGTCATCAGCCACAGCGCCTTGTCGATCTCGTCCTCCGCGGGGATGACCTCCAGCGGCGACGGGTCGACCTCCTGCGGCCGGGCCTGCCGGCTGCGGTGGCCGTCGATGACGATGCGCCGGGCGACCGTCACCAGCCAGGGGCGTACCGATCCGGTCGCTCGATTGAGCTGACCGGCGTTCTTCCAGGCACGGATGAGCGTCTCCTGCACGACGTCCTCGGCGCGCTGCCGGTCTCCGGCGACCAGGCGCAGGACATACGCAAGCAGGGGTCCGGCGTGTTCGCGATAGAGCGCACGCATCAGCTCCTCGTCGGGTTCCGAGGGCTGGGACATGCGATGTCGGGCCCTCGGTGCTCGTTCATTGGCCACGACGGAATCCTTGCGCACGCCCACCTCCGATGTCCGGGGGTTCCCCCAGTCGGTCGCTCCACATGCCGTACGGACGCGAGCGGTTGGGCGTTCAAAGAGACCCGACAGATTTCTTCCGGATGACGTGACGAGCGGGACATGGAGTCACATTCCCACCCCGCGTTCTTTACATATCCGCCACATCGGCAAGATCAAGCCAGGCCTTCCCTACGGTGGCGTAGGTAAACGGCGTGTAATCGAAATCACTTCGACGTCGGGGTCGCAGAAGTCGCATTTAGGACAGGGAAATTGAGTGCACGGACCACTCAATTCCGTTTAGGCGCGGGCGAGTGCCGCGCGGCGGCGGTGCCGGGCGACGCGTTCGCGGTTCCCGCAGACCTCACTGGAGCACCAGCGCCTCCTGCGTCCCCGGGACGTGTCGAGGTACACGATGGGGCAGTTGTCCCCTTCGCACTGGCGCAGGGCCGCGCGGGCGACGGGGTCGGTCAGCAGGTCCACGGCGTCCCGGGCGACGACGGCGAGCAGGGCGGCGCAGCCGGGCGGGCCGTCCAACCGCCGCAGCAGTTGGCCGTCTTCGCCGCGGACCGCGCGGGGGGCCGGGGGTGCGGTGCGGGCCAGGTCGTTGACCCGGGCGAGGGCGAGGTCGTACGTCGCGACTCCGGGTCTCGGCCGGCAGCGCACCAACCGGTCGACCTGGGCGCGCAGTTCGCGGAAGGCCAGCAGCCAGCCGGTGTCGGCGTGGGCCAGGGCGGTGTCCGCGGGGACGAGCCCGGAGCCGGTGATCCAGGCGCGCAGCACGTCCACGGAGTCGAGCCGTTCCTCCGGGTGCGTGGTGGAGAGCAGGTCCAGGCAGATCCGCCCGGCGTCGAACCGCAGCTCGTAGGGGGCCGTGGCCGTACCCAGTGCCATGTGCCTGTCACCGCCTAGGGGTTCACCCCGGTTGCGAGGGCTTCGGTGCGACGCGTCGCGTGGGACACCGACGTGAGGGCCGGTGGGCCGCTCCCTCTTACAGTGCCTGCCCGCGACGACGCCGAAAACCCCTCGCGCACACCCGGCCGCACCGGACGCCGGTACGCGACACCCGTTCCGGCCACGCCGACAGCGGGGCGGGGGGCGAGCCAGGATCCGGGTGGGGCGTCCCGCCTGGGCCGGAGGGCGGGGAGGGCGTGTCGGCTGGGCCGGGGGACGGGGAGGGCGTCCCTGCCCAGGCCAGGGTCCGGGTGGGCGTGTCGCAAGGGGCCAGGGGCGCGGAGGGCGTCCCGCCTGGGCCGGGGATGCTCAGGGCGTGCCGACCCGGGCCAGGGGGCGCGCAGGGCGTGTCGGCTGGGCCGGGGGCGCGCAGGGCGTCCCGCGTCGGCCGTCGGAGCCAGGGTCCGACGGCCGGGCCCCGCCCAACAAACCGCGAGGTCACACAGCCGTAGGGCCCCGTGGAACACCCACCGTGCCGCCAACGCCCGGCGGCCGGACTCCCGTCGGGCATCACCTCCCCCGGCGGGGCCGCCCGGCAAGCAGAACCCGCCCGGCGCACCCCGCTCAGGCCACCTGCCCCACACCCCGACGGCCGGGCCCCGCCCAACAAACCGCGAGGTCACACAGCCGTAGGGCCCCATGGAACTCCCCACTCGCGCCGGCAACGCCCGGCGCAACGGCTCTCTCCGCCGGACCCCTCCCACCGGCGGCACGCTCCAGTCCGACCCTCCGACCCTCCGCCCCTCAGCCCGCGCCTTACCCGCCCACCGGCGGCGGCCGGCGCGTTCCCGGCCGACGACGGGGCAGAGGATGTCGCGATCCCGCTCAACCCCCGGACGGGCTCACGCGTCCGCGTACTTCGTTTCCGCGCTCGGGTCCAAGGCCAGGCGATAGCCGCGTTTGACCACTGTCTGGATCAGCTTCGGTGTGCCGAGGGCCGTACGAAGGCGGGCCATGGCGGTTTCCACGGCGTGTTCGTCGCGGCCGGAGCCGGGCAGGGCGCGCAGCAGGTCCGCACGGGCGACGACCCAGCCGGGGCGGTGGGAGAGGGCGCGCAGCAGGGACATGCCGGCGGGCGGGACCGGCTTGAGGTCGCCGTCGACCAGGACGGCGTGGCCCCGGATCTCCACGCGGTGCCCGGCGACGGGGAAGGAGCGCGCCCGCGCGGGGAGTTCCTGGCACAGGAGCTGGACCAGCGGGCCGAGCCGGAATCGCTCCGGCTGGATCGTGTCGATGCCGCGGGACTGCAGGGGGAGGGCGGTGACCGGGCCGACACAGGCCGGAAGGACGTCGTGGCTCAGCGCCGCCAGGACCTCGTCGAGCAGCCCGCGGTCCTTCGCCCGGGAGAGGAGCGAGGCCGCGGCCGGGGCGCTGGTGAAGGTGACCGCGTCCAGGGCCCGGGCGACCGTCGCGTCCAGCAGACGGTCGACCGGGGCCAGGTCCTCCGGCGGCATCCAGCGGTAGACGGGCACCCCGAGCACCTCGGCCCCGCCCGCCCGCAGCGCCTCCACGAACCCGGGCAGCGGCTCACCGTGCAGCTGGATCGCGATCCGCAGACCGTCGACGCCCTCCTCCAGCAGCCGGTCCAGCACCTCCGCCATGGACTCCGACGACGGCGACCACTCCTCCGTCAGCCCGGCGGCCCGCACCGCGCCCTTGACCTTCGGCCCGCGCGCCATGATCCGTACGCCGCCCAGCCGGGACAGCAGCTCTTCCCCGAGCCCCCAGCCGTCCGCGGCCTCGACCCAGCCCCGGAACCCGATCGCGGTCGTGGCCACGACGATGTCCGGCACCTGCTCGATGATCTCCTTCGTCGCGGCCAGCAGCTCGCTGTCGTCGGCGAGCGGCACGATCCGCAGGGCCGGGGCGTGCAGGACGGCGGCACCGCGTCGCTGCAGCAGCACCCCGAGCTCATCGGCCCGGCGCGCGGCCGTCACACCCACGGTGAAACCCGCCAGGGGCCCGTGGTCAGGTCGCTGTTCTTCCTCGTACATGGCTCTCGTCCCGCATCCAGTCGTCGTACTTCGTGGGTACGGCGTACCTACATGCCGATCGAGCCTGTCAACGGCTCGTGACAGGCCCGGATCGGCGTGATGTCGCTGGTGTTACGTCACACCTCGGCGTAGCTGAGCTGCGGCTTCGCCTCCGAGGTCGCCGTGGTGACGGGTACCCGGGGAGCCGTACGGCGAAGGTATACGGCCCATGTGACCACGAAGCAGACCGCGTAGAAGGCCAGGAAGGCGACGAACGCCCCGGTGCCCGAGCCGTAGGAGAGGAAGGACTGGCGGAAGGCCAGGTTGATGCCGACACCGCCGAGCGCGCCCACCGCGCCGATCAGGCCCATGGAGGCCCCGGACAGCCGCCGCCCGTACGCCGCCGCCTCCTCGCCCTGAAGCCCCTTGGCCAGGGCCTTGTTCTGGAAGATGCCCGGGATCATCTTGAAGGTCGAGCCGTTGCCGAGCCCGCTGAGCACGAACAGCACCACGAACGCCACGGTGAACAGCGCCAGCGACTTCTCCATGGAGGCGCCGATCAGGACCGCCGTCGCCACACCCATACCGACGTAGTTCCACAGGCTGATCTTCGCGCCGCCGTGCCGGTCGGCGAGCCAGCCGCCGAGGGGCCGGATCAGCGAGCCGAGGAGCGGGCCGATGAAGGTGACGTACGCCGCCTCCAGCGGGGTGCGTCCGAACTGGTTCTGCAGGACCTGTCCGAAGGCGAAGCTGTAGCCGATGAACGACCCGAACGTGCCGATGTAGAGGACGGACATGATCCAGGTGTGGGCGTCCCGCGCGGCGTCCTTGGCGGCACCGGTGTCGTTCTTGACGTTCTCCAGGTTGTCCATGAAGAACGCGGCCATGACGGCTGCCACGAGGATCAGGGGAATGTAGATCCCGAGCAGCACCCGCGGGCCGCCGCCCGCGCCGATGATGGCGAGCGCGGCCAGCTGGATCACGGGGACACCGATGTTGCCGCCGCCCGCGTTCAGGCCGAGCGCCCAGCCCTTCTTCCGCAGCGGGAAGAAGGCGTTGATGTTGGTCATGGAAGAGGCGAAGTTGCCGCCGCCGACACCGGCGAGCAGGCCGACCAGCAGAAACGTGGAGAAGGACGTCCCCGGCTCCATCACGGTGAACGCGGCGACGGTCGGCACCAGCAGGAGGGCCGCGGAGATGATCGTCCAGTTCCGTCCGCCGAAGATCGCCACGGCGAAGGTGTAGGGGACGCGGACGACGGCGCCGACCAGCGTGACCATCGAGGTCAGCATGAACTTGTCGGCGGGGGTCAGTCCGTACTCCGGGCCCATGAAGAGCACCAGCACGGACCACAGGGTCCAGATCGAGAAACCGATGTGCTCGGACAGCACGGAGAAGAAGAGGTTGCGGCGGGCGACCTTCTCCCCGGTCTCCTTCCAGAACGTCTCGTTCTCCGGATCCCAGTGCCGGATCCAGCGTCCGCCCTTGCTCGGGGGTACGGGTGCCGTGCCAGGGCCTGTCATGACGCCTCCACTGTGCTCCGGGGCTCGGTCGTACTTCTGGTGACTGATCCCGAAGGTAGGGAGGACTCGTTTCCTGCCTGTGGCAGCGGGTGACCGCGAGGGAACTTTGCTCTCACCCCGCGCCCGGGCGGGATGAGAGGTTCCGGGAGGTTCCCGCGTCAGTGCTGCGGGGGCTGCCCGTGCGGGTTCTGCTGAGGGTGGGGCTGCGGCTGCTGGTACGGCCGGCCGTACGGGCCCGGGGGCTGCGCTCCGTAGGGGCCGGGCGCGGGCTGACCGGGGTACGGGGCCTGGGCCGGCTGACCACCGTAGGGAGGCGGTGCGGGCTGACCCGGGTACGGGGCCTGCGCCGGCTGACCACCGTAGGGAGGCGGTGCGGGCTGACCCGGGTACGGGGCCTGCGCCGGCTGACCACCGTAGGGAGGCGGTGCGGGCTGACCCGGGTACGGGGCCTGCGCGGGCTGGGCGTACGGCCCGGGCGGCTGCTGCCCGTAGGCCGGCTGCGGCGTTCCCGCCGCCGGACCCGGTTGGCCCGGCACAGCCCCGCCGTACGGCCCGCCCGCGAACGGGTTGCCCTGCCCGGGCGGCTGTGCCCCCGGCGGCAGATACCGCAGCCGCCCGTTCTCGTCCTGCACCGGCGCGAAGCCCGCCGCCCGCAGCCGGGCCGCGAACTTGGCGTTGCGCTTGCGCGTCACCACCAGGCCGATGCCGAAGACCGCCATGAGCAGCAGCCACACCACACCGGCCGCGACGAAGTCGGTGGAGCGCCCCCCGAAGCGGAAGGCGAGGATCACACAGCCGACGGTGACGCCCAGGGCCCCGTACCCCATGCGCTTCTCGGCGTTCTTGCCGGTGAGGTCGAAGTTGATGCGGGCCTTGAGGAGTTCGAAGGCGTCGGGCACGAGCGGCGGCAGGGAGACGCCGTCGGCGGCGTTGGGGTACTGCGCCCAGTTCTGCCCGGCCCGGGCCCGGGCCTGAGGGCTCGGGTCGGGCAGGATCAGCATGGTGAGCGCGCCGTTGCGGCCGCTGCTCTGGCGGACGTCGGCGTACTCGTAGCCGAACTGCTGGGCGACGAAGGCCAGCCGGGCGAGCTTCTTCACGGACGCCATCGGGCTGGTGAGCTCGACCGGTTCCCCGCTCGCCATCAACCGCAGCATCTTCTGCATCTGCCGCTTACTCATCCCACCGCTCCCCCGGGCCACTTTGTTCACAAGCGCAACCCGTGCAGTTTTCCACATCGGGAAAGCCCGGGGGAACGGGGTCCGTCAGGCGCGTCTCCGGCTCCCGCGTCCCTTCTCCGGGGACTCCCCCGTCGGCCACAACCGCGGCCTCTGCTTGGCCGCCAGGTCCTCCGCCCAGCCGAACGCCAGGATGCAGCAGCCGATGAGGATCCAGACCAGGACCAGCACCGGCCAGACGCTCTCCAGCAGCCCGGGCACGTTCTGCTCCAGCACGGGGAAGCCCCACAGCCGGTCCCACAGGGTGGCGGCGATCAGGATGCAGGTGTTGTGCCACAGATAGATGGTCACGGCCCGGGAGTTGAGCAGCGTGATCGTCCCCGCGAGAGGGCGCAGCCGGCGCGGCCACTCCGACCAGGACGGGCTGAGGTGCAGCAGCAGGACCACCGTGCCGAAGGACCACAGGGCCTGGGCGAGCGGCATGCTGTCCAGGTCGTTGCCGGTGCCGAAGTCGTGGTGCAGGGCGTACCAGAGGCCGGCGAGGGCGATCACGGGTGCGACGGACGGCACGATGTAGCGCGGCAGCCGCTTGAGGATGCCCTCTTGGTGGGCCATGCCGAGGATCCAGCAGGCACCGAAGGTGGAGAAGTCCGTGAGCGCCGAAGGGATCCGCTCGCCGGGCAGCGTGATCCAGCCCTGCTCGAAGGCGACGGCCAGGGCGACGGGCGCGAGGATCGTGAGGACCGGCAGGGCGCGCAAGGCCTTCAGCAGCACCGGCGACAGCAGGACGTACCAGAGGTAGGCGCGGATGTACCACAGCGGGCCCGCGAGGTCCGCGGCCCAGTTCTCGCCGATGAAGCCGTGGACGCCGGGCAGCCCCTCCGCGTAGGGCGGGTCGCTGAGCGGGAGGATCCAGAAGGTGAGGTGGAGCAGCCACCAGCCCGGGTGCCCGTCCTCGTCCGGGCCCCAGCCCTGGAGGACCATGCCGGTGACGCCGACGACGCCGAGCAGCCACAGCGGGGGCAGCAGCCGCCGCATCCGGCCGCGGATCACCTGCACGGCCGGGCGCTTCAGCGAGCGGGCCATGAGGTTCCCGGCGAGTGCGAACATCACGCCCATGGACGGGAACACCAGCGGCAGCCAGGCCCAGCCCGTCAGGTGGTACAGCACGACACGGAACAGGGCGAGGGCGCGCAGCAGGTCGAAGTACCGGTCGCGGCCGGGCTTCTTGACGGCGGTCGGCTCCTGCCGGGGAGCCTCGGTGACGGGAGCCGTGGTCATCCGACCGGCCTCCCGTCCATCGCCTGGGGTGCGGGCGTTCCGCCCCCGGGCAGGCCCACCGCGCCCGTGCGCCGCAGCTTCTGCCAGCGCAGCCGGCCGCCGGTGAGGGCGGTGATCCAGGACTGGAGCAGGACGACGTACATGAGCTGGCGGTAGAGGATCTGCTGGAGCGGGAGTGAGATCAGGTGGGTCATGCGTTCCTTGTCCAGGTGGAACGCGTAGGCCGCGCACACCCCTTGTACCGCGAGGACGCCCAGCCAGGCGCCGATGGTCTTCTCCGTGGGGCCGAACACCAGCCCGTACAGCAGGAACACGTCGATCAGCGGGGCCAGCAGCGGCGCCACGACCATGAACATCGAGACCAGGGGCATGCCCACCCGGCCGAAGCGGCCCGAGGGGCCTCGCTCGACGATGGACCGGCGGTGCTTCCAGATGGCCTGCATGGTGCCGTACGACCAGCGGTAGCGCTGGGACCACAGCTGCTGGACGGACTCCGGGGCCTCGGTCCAGGCGACGGCCTTCTCGGCGTACACCACGTGCCAGCCGTCGCGGTGCATGGCCATCGTGATGTCGGTGTCCTCGGCGAGCGTGTCGTCGCTCATGCCGCCGACGCGTTCCAGTGCGCTGCGCCGGAACGCCCCGACCGCGCCGGGGATGGTGGGCATGCAGCGCAGTACGTCGTACATGCGGCGGTCGAGGTTGAAGCCCATCACGTACTCGATGTGCTGCCACGCGCCGATGAGCGAGTCGCGGTTGCCGACCTTGGCGTTGCCCGCGACGGCGCCGACGCGCGGGTCGCCGAAGGGCTGCACGAGTTCGCGGACGGTCGTCGGTTCGAAGACCGTGTCGCCGTCCATCATCACGATCAGGTCGTACTTGGCGTTGGCGATGCCCCGGTTGAGGGCGGCGGGCTTGCCCGCGTTGAGCTGGCGGACGACGCGTACGCCGGGCAGGCCGAGGTTCTCGACGATGCGGGCGGTGCCGTCGCTGGAGCCGTCGTCGATGACCAGCACCTCGATGGGGTGGTCGCTGGCGACGAGGGAACGGACCGTCTGCTCGATGCACTTGGCCTCGTTGTAGGCGGGCACGAGGACGGAGACCGGTTCCGTGATCGGGTCACCCCAGCGGAAACCGCGCCGCCGCACCCGGCGGGCGTGCGCCACGGAGAGGATCAGCATCAGCCCGAGACGGCCGAAGACCAGCACGCCGACGACGGCGAGGCCGGCGACGAGCACCCCGGTCACCTTCTCGGAGGCCTGCACCAGGAACACCCACGCCTCGCCCTTCAGCGACTCCAGCCCGGCGACCGGGGTGTGCGCGCTGGGGGCGTCGAGGGCGGCGGTGAGGGTGTGGAAGCGGTAGCCCTTGTCCGTCAGCCCGGAGACGTACCGGTCGAGGGCGGCCACGGTCTGGGAGCGGTCACCACCGGAGTCGTGCATCAGCACGATGGCGCCGTGGCCCTTCTGCGGCGTGGCGTTGCGGATGATCTGCTCGGCGCCGGGCCTGCGCCAGTCCTCGCTGTCGGTGTCGTTGACGATGGTGATGTAGCCCTTGCTGCCGATGTACTCGGTGACCGGCCAGGTGTTGTTGTCCATGTTCTGGGCGAACGACGAGTAGGGCGGGCGGAACAGCGAGGTGCGGATGCCGGCGGCGCCGGCGAGCGCGAGCTGGTTCTGCGACAGCTCCCAGTCGACCCGGCTCTTGCTCTGCAGGGACAGGTCGGGGTGGTTGAAGGTGTGCAGCCCGATCTCGTGGCCCTCGTCGACCATGCGCTGGACGAGGTCCGGGTACCGGGAGGCCATGGTGCCGGTGATGAAGAAGACGGCGTGGGCGTCGTGCTTCTTCAGCACGTCGAGGACCTTGGGCGTCCACATCGGGTCGGGGCCGTCGTCGAACGTCAGTACCAGCTCGTGGTCCGGGAGGTCCAGGCTGGTCGCCTTCCCGCTGCGGGTGTCGATGACCGGCCCGCCCTTGAGGATGTCCTTCGGGACGCGGTCGTTCGCGGCGGGCGGTCCGACGCGGTGGTCGGCGAGGACCTCGCTGTGCACGTATCCGCGCAGCATGAGCATCGCGCCCAGCGCGACGAGCACGAACAGGGGCAGCAACAGACGCATGGGCAGGCGCCGGCGCCTGGAGCCGCCAGGGGCTCGGGACGCGCGCCCGGAACGGCGGGTACGGGATGCCATGGGTGGTGGTACTCCGGGTGGTGCGGGATGGGGTGGTACGGGGACGGGGCGGACGGACGGTGTGGTGGGGAGGGCCCGGCCGGCGGGACGTCGCGGTTGCGCGTCCGCTGCGCCGGCGGTCGGTTCGGTCGGGGCGGCTGACCTCGATCGAGAGGCGCCCCCTGCCGGCCCGGAAGCCCCCGCCTTCTGCCGACCGGCCGGGCGGCTGCGAAGCGTCTGGCCGGGTGTGCGGTGATGCGGTGCCCGGCCGGACGAGCGGGTGTTGCGGCGCCCGGCCGGATTGGTGGTGCCGGACTGGTGATGCGGTGCCCGGCCCAACGAGCGGGTGAAGCAGTGCCCGGCCGGATGGGCGGTGATGCAATGGCCCGGCCGGATGGGCCTGGTGCGGTGCCCGGAGCGGTGGGCTCCGCTTTCGCGACGCGGTTCAGGCGGCGCCGCGGTCCGGACAGCGCCGCGGTTCAGGCGGCGACGCGGTCCGGACGGCTACGCCGTCTAGGCCGCGGTGGGTGTCTCCGCGACGGGCTGCGGCTCGGCCGGGCCCTCCGCGACGGGCTGTGACTCGGCCGGGCCCTCCGCGACCGTGCCGCCGTCGCCGTCGGTGCCCGTCGTCTCGGTGGGCGGGGCCGTGGGCTCGACCGTCGGTGTCGGGTCGGCGGCCGGCGTGCTCGGCGGGTCCGCGGGTCTGGTCGGGGCGGGAGGAGTGGCTTTGCCGTCCGGCGCCGGGGTGGTCCGGGTCGCGGTCGGCGAGGGCTTGGCGGACGTACCGGCGCGGCCGGGCCCGGCGGTGGCACCGGGTGCGACGGCGCTGGGGCCGGGCGCGGGTGCCGTGGCCTCGCCGGTCGCCGGTGCGCTGCCCGGCGCGGTGACGCCGGTGTCTCCGGCCTCTCCGCCCGGTTCCGACTCGGCGGTCAGCGGCGGACTGTCGACCTGCCCGGCCGGCGGGTTGTCCTCCCTGGTCGGCACGGGCAGCCAGGGGGCGTTGGAGTTGCCCGACAACAGCGTGGCGACGATGACGACGGCGTAGACCCCGCAGGCCAGGGCGATGGCCATGCCGATGCGGCGGTAGCGGCGGCTGCGGCGGCCGGACTCGTCGACGAAGACGGGCCGGTCGGCGGCCGCCTCGGCGCCAGGGCCCTCCTTCACCTGCCGCAGGAAACCCTCCCCGAGCTGCACGGCGTCCAACTGGACCGTGACCTCGTGCGGATCGTGGGTCTGGCCGTCCGCCTCGGGGGTGTGCCCGGACGGGGCGGCCTCCTCCGGCTCCTGCCAGGGGTCGCGGACCGCGGTCCGGCTCGCCGGCTCCGGGGTGCGCGAGTCGGCCTCGCCGTCGCTCTGGCGGGGAATGCCGCGCAGTATCTCCGTCCCGGCGGTCAGTCCGTGGCCGGTCGCCCGGACCTCACGGCCGGGGAAGACCTGGGTGGCTCTTCTGTCCCGGGCTCTGTCGTCCGACAGGAGCTCTCCGGTAGCCGTAGCGGCCTCGGGCCACTCCGGTTGGGCGTCTTCTCGCCACTCTTTCACGCGCACGCACTTCCCCCCACGGGATGGTTCAGGTGCGCTTGACGACCTGAGCACCCGCCGTCGGACCGGGCCCCCACCCGTCCGAACGCCCCCTCGTACCACACCGTGCTCAGGCGTCGAATGTAGCGCACGCGCAGGTTCTGTGTGGGCGCCGTGTCGAATCGTGTCAGCCGTGAGACGCCATGAAGACATCGTCTCCGGCCGGTGTCCAGCTGCCCGCGGGCCTCCGCAGCCACTGCATTTCCGCAGACAGGAGGGCTGCCGCGCGGCGCAGCGCGTCGAAGGCGGGGTGGGTCAGGCCCCTGCGCCACACCAGCGAAACGCATGACAGCGGAACAGGGTCGACCAAGGGCCGCACGACCGTCGAGGGCAGGGCCGGGAACTCCGTGACGGCCAGGATCGGGTTGCGCGTTCTGGCCATGATCCGCTGGAACTCCTCCTCTCCTACGGCCAGCGGGGCGGGTGGCGCGATTTCGATGTCGCGCCCCTCGAACAGCAGCCGCGCGAGGCCGGTCCACTCCGGCGTGCGCGGGTTGCCGGCGCCCGCATAGATGCTCTCGCCGGCCAGCTCGGCGAGCGGTACGGACTCCCACGCGGCCAGCCGGTGGTCCTCGGGCAGGACGACGGCCATCGGCTCGAACCGCACGGGCTGGTGGTCGAGCCCGGCCCTCAGCGCCGGGTCCAGCCCGGCGAACCGTCCGAACGACGCGTCCAGCCGGCCGGCCAGCAGTTCACCGGCGGCTCCGGTCAGGCCGCTCTCGTAGCGAGCCATCAGCTCGTGGCCAGGGGCGAGTTCCCGCGCCTCGTGCAGCACGCGGCGGGGTGTGCCCAGGCCCGGGGAGTTGAGGTCGACCAGCAATGGCCGGGGCTGGTGAAAGGCGGCGAGCAGCTCGTCCTGCGCGTGGAGCACCCGGCGGGCGTGCGGCAGCAGCCGCTCTCCGTCAGGGGTGAGCGTCACCTGCCGGGTGGTCCGCACGAACAGCTCGGTACCCAGCTCCCGCTCCAGCCGCCGCACGTCCCGGCTGAGCGCCTGCTGAGCCACGTGCAACCGCACCGCGGCCCGCGTGAAGTGCAATTCCTCGGCCACGGTGACGAAGCCACGCAGCAGACGGGGGTCGAGGTGGGCGGCCATGCGGTGAACCTACAGCGGTCGGGAGCGGGGGCCGGCGGCGCCCGCGATCAAGGCCGCCCCGAGGGCCGACGGCGCCCGCAACGCACGCGCGACCGAGGGCCGGAGACGTGAGCCAGGAGCCAGGAGCCGCCGAAGATCAGGGAGCCGCCGATGATCAGGGGCCGGTGTTCTTCCCAGCCGCCCCGCCCTCGCCCGGCCGGGCCTCCGTGGTGTTCACGCCGTCCGCCGCCTTCCGGCCCTCCCCCGGCGGAGCCTGCCCCACCCGGTGCCGAGGCGCCGACCGCATCGGCGGCCTCGTCAGCGTGATCTGGCGGACGACCTGCTGGAAGCAGGCCAGGGCGGCGAGGCCGGGCAGGGCGGCCGCCGCGGTGCCGAGGACCGTCCGGGGCGCCTGGACGACGCAGAGCAGTACGGCGATGCAGGAGAAGACCAGGACCACGCACCAGGAGTGCACGGCACGGCGCTGGTGCAGCGCGGCCCGCAGAACGGACAGGGAACCCACCAACCAGGGGCCGTACACCAGCAGAGGCCACCAGGTGCGCAGGCCCCTCGCCGCGGGGGACACGGCGACCAGGCGCAGGGGGTCGTAGGCGGCCATGCCGCTCAGGATGCTCACCGCGGAGGCGATGACGGCAGCCAGAGCAGCGACGAGGAAGCTGGTGGTGCGGAGCACACCCGGGACCTTGCGGCTCCGGACCTTGCGGTGCCGCCGGGGGAGTTCCCGCACGGGCGGCAGTTCCTCGGTGATGTCCTGCAGCCGCCGCATATGGGTGCCGGGGGCGGCGGCGGGTGCCGGGGGCGGCTCCGGGGCCCGGTCCTCGTCACGGGGGGCGGGGATCCTCGCCGCCTGGTCCCCGAGGGCCTCCTCGAGGATGAACGCCAGTTCCTCCGCGGGGTCCCAGGTCGGGTCCGGAGGGGTCAGTGGAGTGATGAAATCCCGGGCCGGAGCCCGATGCCGGCCGGTGCCCTCTACTTTGTCGTACATGACGCGCCCCGCCTATTCGGCAAGCGCGAAAGCAGGCCAATCCGTCGCACTGATCCACCGCCGTGCGAGATCCTTTTCCAGCGCGCTCATGGCATCGATGAAATCGCGCAGGACCGGCTCCGTGACCTGTAGCGCGACCGGGCAACCCCCTCTGGTGAGCGTCCCGTTGACGGTCGCCGACGAGTGCGCTGGAGCGGGAATGTAGGTGTACGGGCCGAGCGTTACCGCCCAGCCGTCTTTCCTGGTCGCCTCGGTCATGTACCGACTAACCGTCGGCCCACTTCGGCGGATGCGCGGCAAACGAGTGAAGGATTTTCCCGAATGAGCATCTTTTCCATGCGCCATGAGAAGCATTAGGAATCTCAATATCCCTGTATGAAGAACAGGGAGCGAATCTTTTTCGCCACGGCTTTCCGGCCACCCGGCACGGATTCACAACGCAGGTGCGTGACTGCGCACGGAACAGGTGTTGGACCGCTCGGTCGCCCCCGGGTGACGGTAGGCGCATGCCGCAACTCTCCCCGTACCGCCGCCTGTTCGAGGTCCCGGGCGCCCGCGCCTTCACCGCCGGGAACCTGCTCGCCCGCCTGCCGATGGGCATGTTCAGCGTCAGCGCGGTCATGATGATCGCCGGAGCCCGGGGCTCGTACGCCCTCGCCGGTGCCGTCACGGCGACGGGCCTCGCGGCGACCGCGCTGGTCGCACCGTGGACCGCCCGGCTCGTCGACCGGCACGGCCAGGCCCGGGTGGCCCTGCCCGCCACGGTGATCGCCGTCCTCGGCTCCCTCTCGCTGCTGCTGTGCGTGCGCCACGACGCCCCCGACTGGACCCTCTTCGCCTCCTACGCCGCCACCGCCACGACCCCCAACACCGGCGGCATGTCCCGGGCCCGCTGGGCACATCTGCTGGCCGGCCACACGAAGGCACTGCACACCGCCAACTCCTTCGAGCAGGCGGCGGACGAACTGTGCTTCATGCTGGGCCCGGTGCTCGCGGCCTTCCTGTGCGGGACGCTCTTCCCCGAGGCGGGCACTCTGGTGGGTGCGGTGCTGCTGCTGACCGGCATGGTCCTGTTCACGGCCCGGCGCGCGACGGAGCCCCCGGTCCGCGCGCACATACCCGGAAAGGCGCCCCTGCGCGCCCCCGGCATCCCCCCGCTGCTCGCGGTCTGCCTGGCGATGGGCGGCGTCTTCGGCGCGACGGAGGTCGTCACGCTGGCGTTCGCCGACGCGCAGGGGCGGCAGTCGGCGGCCGGAGTCGTGCTCGCGCTCCAGGCGGCGGGGTCCTGCGGGGCGGGCCTGCTGTACGGCGCTGTGAAGCCCGTCGGCCCGGCCGCGGCCCGGCTGCCCCGGTGCGTGGCGGCGATGGCCGCGCTGTTGACCCTGCCGATGCTGGCCGCGGCCCTCACCGGTTCGCTCCTCCTGCTGGCGGCCACGCTGCTGGTCGCCGGGATGGCGACGGCGCCGACGATGGTGACCACCATGACGCTGGTCCAGCAGCGCACCCCCGAGGGCCGGCTGAACGAGGGCATGACCCTCGCGGTGACCGGACTGCTGGGCGGCATCGCCTGCGGCAGCGCGATCGGCGGCTGGACGGTCGAGCATCTCTCGCCGACGGCGGGCTACGGGGTCCCGGTGACGGCGGCGGTCGTGGCCCTGGCGTTGTCCCTTCGAAGGCCTTCGAATCGCTTCACCGAG
Source organism: Streptomyces luteogriseus (assembly GCF_014205055.1). Classification (NCBI taxonomy): domain Bacteria; kingdom Bacillati; phylum Actinomycetota; class Actinomycetes; order Kitasatosporales; family Streptomycetaceae; genus Streptomyces; species Streptomyces luteogriseus. Next base: position 5,337,016 of record NZ_JACHMS010000001.1, on the reverse strand, counting down.
TGCCTCGCGCCCCATTGACGCCCTTCCGCACCCCGCATACGTTCGATCGTCGAAGCGCTTCGACGTCATGCGTCGGGAGAGTAGGGACCCCCACATGAAGTTCACCGACGGCTACTGGCTCCTGCGCGAGGGTGTCACCGCGGCCCACCCGGCCCAGGTCCTCGACGTCACCGAGTCGGACGGCGCACTGGAGATCCACGCCCCGACCCGGACCGTCCGCTCCCGCGGCGACCTGATGACCGGCCCGGTCCTCACGGTCCGGGCACACACCCCCATGCCCGGCGTCATCGGCCTGACCCTGACGCACTTCACCGGCGGTGAACCCCGCGGCCCCGAGTTCGAGCTCACGGCGTCGGACACCTCCGCGGAGATCTCGTACGACGACGAGCACGCGACCCTGACCTCCGGCGACCTGTCGGTCCGGCTGGCCCGGGGCGGACCCTGGCACGTCGAGTTCCGCGCGCACGGCCGCACGCTCACCAGCAGCGGCCACCGGAACGCGGGCATCATGACGGACGCCTCCGGCGCGCACCACCTGCGCGAACAGCTGGTCCTGGCGGTCGGCACGTCCGTCTACGGCCTCGGTGAGCGTTTCGGCCCGCTGGTGAAGAACGGGCAGGTCGTCGACATCTGGCAGTCCGACGGCGGCACGTGCAGCGAACAGGCCTACAAGAACGTGCCGTTCTACCTCACGGACGCGGGCTACGGCGTCTTCGTAGACCACCCGGGCAAGGTGTCCTTCGAGGTCGCCTCGGAGGTGGTCTCCCGGGTGCAGTTCAGCGCGGAGACGCAGGAGCTGACGTACTACGTCGTCCACGGCCCGACCCCGAAGGACATCCTGCGCCGGTACACGGCCCTCACCGGCCGCCCGGCCCTGCCGCCCGCCTGGTCGTTCGGCCTGTGGCTGTCGACGTCCTTCACCACCTCGTACGACGAGGAGACGGTGACCTCCTTCATCGAGGGCATGCGGGAGCGTGGACTGCCACTGTCCGTCTTCCACTTCGACTGCTTCTGGATGCGCGAGCACAACTGGTGCGACTTCCGCTGGGATCCCCGCGTCTTCCCCGACCCGGAGGGCATGCTCACCCGGCTGAAGGACCGTGACCTGCGCGTCTCCGTCTGGATCAATCCGTACATCGCGCAGCGCTCCCCGCTGTTCGCCGAGGGCAAGGCGCTCGGGCACCTGCTGAAGCGCCCGGACGGCTCGGTCTGGCAGTGGGACATGTGGCAGCCCGGCATGGCCCTGGTCGACTTCACGTCACCGGCCGCGCGCGACTGGTACGCCGCCAAGCTGGAGGCGCTGCTCGCGCAGGGCGTCGACTGCTTCAAGACCGACTTCGGGGAGCGGGTGCCCCTCGACGTGGTCTGGTCCGACGGCTCCGACCCCGAGCGGATGCACAACTACTACACGTACCTGTACAACCGCACGGTCTTCGAGGTGCTGCGCAAGCACCGGGGCGAGGCGGAGGCCGTGCTCTTCGCCCGCTCGGCGACGGCCGGGAGCCAGCAGTTCCCCGTGCACTGGGGCGGCGACTGCGAGGCGACGTACGAGTCGATGGCGGAGTCGCTGCGCGGCGGCCTGTCCCTCGGCCTGTCGGGCTTCGGCTTCTGGAGCCATGACATCGGCGGCTTCGAGGGCACCCCCACACCGGCCCTGTTCAAGCGCTGGCTGGCCTTCGGGCTGCTCTCCTCGCACAGCCGCCTGCACGGCAGCAGCTCCTACCGGGTCCCGTGGCACTTCGACGAGGAGTCGGTCGACGTGGCCCGCCACTTCACCCGGCTGAAGCTCCGCCTCATGCCCTACCTGTACGAGACGGCCCGCACGGCCCACACCGAGGGCCTGCCCATGATGCGGGCCATGGTGCTGGAGTTCCCGGACGACCCGGGATGCGCGCACCTGGATCGGCAGTACATGCTCGGCCCGGACCTGCTGGTCGCCCCGGTGTTCGACGACGAGGGCGATGTCACGTACTACGTCCCCGAGGGCACTTGGACGCACTTCCCGACCGGCGAGACGGTGACGGGACCGCGCTGGGTGCGGGAGCGCCACGGCTTCCTGAGCGCACCGCTGCTGGTCCGGCCCGGCGCGGTGATCCCGGTCGGCGCGCGGGACGACCGCCCGGACTACGACCACGCCGACGGGGTGACGCTGCGGGCGTACGGTCTGCGGCCCGGCGACGAGGTGACGGTGCCGGTCGGGGACGTGACCTTCACGGTCGTCCGCGAGGGGGACACCCTGCGGGCGACGTGCGCCGCCCCGGCGGCCGCCTGGGGTCTGGCCGCGGGCGACCGTGAGGTCCAGGCCGCGCCCGGCACGGGCCTCCTCACGCTGGAACTCGGCTGATGGCCAAGATCACGGACGTGGCGCGGCGGGCCGGGGTCTCCCCCAGCACCGTCTCCTACGCGCTGAGCGGCAAGCGCCCGATCTCCGACGCGACCCGGCGACGCGTCGAGGAGGCCGCCCGCGACCTGGGCTACCACCCCCACGCGGCCGCCCGTGCCGGGGCCGGCGCCAGGGCGAGCGTGCTGGCCCTGGCGGCGCCGCTGCGTTCCGGCGTGCACGTCCCGGTGGTGATGCGGCTGGCGGTGTCGGTGGTGACGACGGCCCGCGCACACGCCCACGACGTCCTGCTCCTCACCCAGGAGGAGGCCGAGGAGGGCCTGAACCGTGCCGTTCGGACGGCCTCGGTGGACGGGCTGCTGCTGACGGACGTCGAACTCCACGACCCCCGCCTGCCAACGCTCCGTTCCCTGGACCGCCCGACGGTCCTGATCGGCGTTCCGGCGAACGCATACGGCCTGACCTGCGTCGACCTCGACTTCCGGGCGGCGGGCGAGGCATGCGTGAACCACCTGGCGGAGCTGGGCCACCGCACGGTCGCCCTGGTGGGCTCGCCCCCGGAGGTCTATCTCCGCAGAACGGCCTACGCCCACCACCTCATGCACGGCTTCACCACGGCCGCCGCCCGTCACGGCCTGGCCTCGTCCGTCCACCCGGGCGGCCCCGACCCCGCCACGGCCCCACGGCTCGCCGAGCGGCTGCTCCACGAGCACCCCGCCCTCACCGCCGTGGTCGTCCACAACGAACCTCTCCTGGCCCCGTTGATCGCCGCCTTCGAACACCTCGGCCTGCGTGTCCCCGCCGACCTCTCCGTCACGGCCGTCTGCCCCGACGACCTGGCGGCGACGCCCCGCCTCCCGGTCACCTCGGTGTCCCTGCCCGCCGACGAGCTGGGCGCCCGCGCGGTGGACCTCCTGATACGGAAGCTGCACGGCACCGCCGTACCGGAGACGACGCTCCTGCCGCCCCGGCTGACGGAGCGGGCGAGTACGTCACGCCGGATGCCCGCCTAGGAGCGCGGCCTTCAGCCGGTGTCACCGGCGAAGATCTCGGCCTCGCCGCCGTCAGCGGCACGGGGACGTCGGCGCCCTCGGCGAACTTGTGAATCGACGGGCTGTAACCCATGAGACCTCCTCGACGACCCATGACAAAGGCCCCGCCGCTCGAAAGCGGCGGGGCCTTTGCCCACATGGGATGAGTGGAGATGGCGGGAATCGAACCCGCGTCCAACGGTGCGGAATCAGGGCTTCTCCGTGTGCAGTTCGCTGCGCTTTTCTCGGCCCCGGCGATCACGCGAACAAGTCGCCGACGGGCCCAGTCACTGTTTGGTTTCCCATCGAGCCCCGTGACCGGGCTCGATGGTTTAGTTCCCTAGATTATGCCAGGATCCGGGCCGGGAACGCTCCCGGGCTGACACCCATTTGGGACCTTCGTTCACTGCTTATCAGGCAGCGAGGGTGAAGGCCTGGGAATCGCGCTTGGTAGTGGCGATTATTTTTTGCGACATATGGTTTACGAGATCATTGCCGCTTCCTCGACACGCTTCCCCTGCTTCGACAGCCGCTGTCGAAACCGATCATCCCCATGTTGTGTTGACAATCCCCTCCGGAGAGGGGCGCGCACCCGCTGTGGGGTGCAGTAGCCATCGTACGTGACCAACCCAGGTCGGTGCCAGCGTATTCCCTACGCCCCGCGCTGCCTCCGCTTCACCGCCGCGATCGCGCGGTCGGTCTCCCGGCGGTCCTGCTTCTCGCGGAGCGTCTGGCGCTTGTCGTACTCCTTCTTGCCCTTCGCCAGCGCGATCTCGACCTTGGCCCGGCCGTCCTTGAAGTACAGCGCGAGGGGCACGATGGTGTGGCCCGTCTCGCCCGACTTCGACTCCAGCTTGTCGATCTCGGCGCGGTGCAGCAGCAGCTTCCGCTTGCGCCGGGCACTGTGGTTGGTCCACGTGCCCTGGCTGTACTCCGGCACGTGCACGTTGTGCAGCCACGCCTCGTTCCCGTCCAGCTGGACGAAGCCGTCGACCAGCGACGCCCGGCCCTGGCGCAGGGACTTCACCTCGGTCCCGGTGAGGACCAGGCCGGCCTCGTAGGTGTCGATGATGAGGTAGTCGTGCCGCGCCTTCTTGTTCTGCGCGATCAGCTTGCGCCCTTTTTCCTTAGCCATAGTGCCGCCCATTTTCGCACTACGGAGGGGTCCTGCGGAAAGTCGATTACGAGGGGCTCGCGAGGCCCCGCAGGACGGTCCCGGCCCGCTGGAGGGCGTCCTCGCCGGTCTCCAGGTCGGGCGTGATGCCCCGGCCGTCGACCCCGCGGCCTGAGGGGGTGCGGTAGTGGCCGACGGTGAGCTCCGCGACGGAGCCGTCGGGCAGCCGGCTCGGCATCTGGACCGAGCCCTTGCCGAAGGTGCGGGAGCCCACCACGAGGGCCCGTCCGCGGTCCTGCACGGCGCCGGTGAGGAGCTCGGCCGCGCTCATCGTCCCGCCGTCGACGAGCGTGACCAGGGGTCTCGTGGTGTCCCCGCCGGACTCGGCGTGCAACGCCCGCTGCTCGCCCTCGACGTCGTAGGTGGCGACCAGGCCGCCGTCGAGGAAGGCGGAGGCGGCGGTCACGGCCTCGGTGACCAGGCCTCCGGAGTTGCCGCGCAGGTCGAGGACGATCCCGGCGCCGGGCGGGGACTGGCGGACGGCTTCGCGGACCTGGCGGCCGGAGCCCTTGGTGAGGGTGGCGACCTTGATGACGGTGACGCGGCCGGCGAGTTCCCGGACGGTGACGGAGTCCGTGGACAGCTGGGCCCTGCGCAGGGTTTCGGTCCACGCCCGTGTGCCGCGCTCCAGGCCGAGGCGGACGGCGGTGCCGGCGGGGGCGTCGGTGGCGTCCCCGCGCAGTAAGGAGACGACCTCGGTGACGGGCCGGCCGTCGGTCTTCTCGCCGTCGACGCTGCGCAGCAGGTCTCCGGGGCGGATCCCGGCGGTGGCGGCGGGCGAGCCGGCCCGCACCTTCGTCACCTCGATACGGCCGTCCCGCTCGCTGCGGGCCCACAGGCCGACGCCGGTGTACTGGCCGTCGAGGGAGTCCTCGAACTCCTCGTACTCGCCCCGGGAGTAGACGGCGCCCCATCGGTCGCCACTGCGGCTGACGGCGCGTTTGGCGGCCTGGATCGGGGACTTGCCGTCGGCCATGGCCTCCTCGGCCGCCCTGGCGACGTCCGCGTGGTGCCCGGCCGGTCCGGCCGAACGGGCCTCGTCCCGGGCGGACTTCACCTCGCCCTGCGGCAGCGCCCCCGTGGCCGCACCGGCGACGAGCACGCTCGTGAACACCAACGTCAAAGCGGCCCCGCGACGGATACGGCGGGGCTGACAGAACGGGTCACGACCTGACATGCCGGTGAGTCTAGGACAAGCGGAAGGGCCGTACGGTCGGTTGACCGCACGGCCCTTCTTGGCATGCGTCACACCTTCAAGTACTTGCGCAGCGCGAAGAACGCCGCCAGCGCGGGCATCAGAAGGCTCGTCGCGAGGATGAGCGGCAGATACTTCAGCACCGCGCCCCAGCCGATGAAGTTGATCAGTGTCAGCTGATCGGCCAGGGCCAGTCCGTGGTCGATGAGGAAGTACCGGGCGATCAGCAGGAAGCCGCACGCGAGGGTGCCGCCGATGAGTCCGGCGACCGCGGCCTCCATGATGAACGGCGCCTGGATGTAGAAGCCGGAAGCGCCGACCAGCCGCATGATGCCGGTCTCACGCCGGCGGCTGAACGCCGAGACGCGCACGGTGTTGACGATCAGCATCAGCGCGACGACCAGCATCAGCGCCATCACCGCGCGGGCGGCCCAGTTCATGCCGTTCAGCAGCTTGAAGAGGTTGTCCAGGATGCCCTTCTGGTCCTGCACGGACTGCACGCCGTCCCGGCCGTTGAAGGCGGTGGCGATGACCTGGTACTTCTCCGGGTCCTTCAGCTTGATGCGGTACGACTCCTGCATCTGGTCCGGCGTGAGGGAGCTGGCGAGCGGGGAGTCGCCGAACTGCTCCTTGTAGTGCTTGTACGCCTGGTCCTGCGTCTCGTACGTGACCGCCTGGACGACGTCCATCTTGTCGAGGTCGGCCTTGATCTGCGACTTCTGGTCGTCGGTCACCGCGCCCTTGGCGCAGTTGGGGTCGGACTCGGCGTCGCTCTTGTTGCAGAGGAAGATCGAGACGTTGACCTTGTCGTACCAGTAGCCCTTCATCGTGTTGACCTGGTCACTCATCAGGAGCGACCCGCCGAACAGGGCGAGCGACAGGGCGACGGAGACGACGACGGCGAAGGTCATCGTCAGGTTGCGGCGGAGACCGACACCGATCTCCGACAGGACGAACTGGGCGCGCATGGCGACTGGTTATGCCTTTCCGTGGATCTCGGGTGCGGTATCAGTGCTGGTAGCCGTAGACACCGCGGGCCTGGTCGCGGACGAGGCGGCCCTGCTCCAGTTCGATGACGCGCTTGCGCATCTGGTCCACGATGTTCTGGTCGTGGGTGGCCATCACCACGGTCGTGCCCGTCCGGTTGATGCGGTCGAGCAGTTTCATGATGCCGACGGAGGTCTGCGGGTCGAGGTTGCCGGTGGGCTCGTCGGCGATGAGCAGCTTGGGGCGGTTGACGAAGGCCCGCGCGATGGCGACGCGCTGCTGCTCACCACCGGACAGCTCGCCGGGCATCCGGTCCTCCTTGCCGCCGAGCCCGACGAGGTCGAGCACCTGCGGCACGGACTTGCGGATCTCGCCGCGCGACTTGCCGATGACCTCCTGCGCGAAGGCGACGTTCTCGCCGACCGTCTTGTTCGGCAGCAGGCGGAAGTCCTGGAACACCGTCCCCAGCTGGCGCCGCATCTGCGGGACCTTCCAGTTGGAGAGGCGGGCGAGGTCCTTGCCCAGAACGTGCACCTGACCGTGGCTGCACCGCTCCTCGCGGAGGATCAGCCGCAGGAAGGTGGACTTTCCGGAGCCGGAGGACCCCACGAGGAAGACGAACTCGCCCTTCTCGACCTCCAGGGAGACATCCCTGAGGGCGGGGCGGGTCTGCTTGGGGTAGACCTTGGAGACATTGTCGAATCGGATCACGGATGCACCACGGGTCGCCGGGGGTAGATGAGCGTGACCATACGCGACCCGGGTGGGGCATCGCAGTCACCGACCGTGGTTGCGCCATGGATGTGCCGTTTTATCCGAGCACCGAGGGGCGCGGGGTGACTGTGCGTACAACCACAGAAAACGCGCAGCCGCGCGACGGCCGACGGAACCTGGCAAAGTGGAGGGGGGAACATTCCCGCCCCCGCGGACGTTGGACTCGTGGAACCGGTGCAAGGAGGGCAAGCGCATGACGTACGACCGGCTGGTGTGCGCGAACTGCGCGTCCCCCGTGAACGAGGGCCGCTGCCCCGTGTGCCGCGCGAACCGCGAGCGGCTGCAGCAGGAGAACTTCCTCGCGGGTCTGAATCCGATGGCCCTGATCGCGCTGCTGACGGTGCTGATCGCGGCGGTGGCCCTGCTGGCGCACCAGACCGCGTGAGGGCGTAGGCAGCACCCGGACATGGCCGAGGGCCCGGAGCGAATCGCTCCGGGCCCTCGGTGTTGCGCTGTACCCCACGGTCCGCGTGGCCACGGACCGTGAGGACGCGGCTACCGTCAGGCGGCAGCCCCGCCGCGGCCGCCCACGAGGCGCGGCAGCAGACGGAAGCCGACACCGCCGGCGATCATCGTGGCGGCGCCGATCACCAGGAAGGTGGTCTGCGCGGCACCCGTCTCGGCGAGCTCCTGGCCGTTGCCCTGGGCCTGGGCCTGCGGGGCGGGGGTGGAGTCCGAGCCGATCTCGGTGAGGGAGGAGGAGCCCTCCTCCTGCGGCGAGGTGCCGCCGTCGGGGTCGGCGTTGTTGCCGCCGCCGTTGCCGCCGCCGTTGCCGTTGCCGTTGCCACCACCGTTGCCGTTGCCGTTGCCGCCGCCGGTGCCGTTCCCGTTACCCGGGTCGGTCGGGGCGACAGTCGGGTCCTCGGTCGGCTCGGTGGGCTCCTCCGTGGGCTCGGTCGGCTCCTCGGTGGGCTCCTCGGTCGACGGCGGGTCCGTCGGGAGGTCCGTGGGCGGGTCGGTCGGGAGCTCGGTCGGCGGGTCGGTCGGCGTCGGGGACGGCGACTCGTCGGCGCACAGGATGCCGAGCAGGCAGTCGTCGGCCTCCGCGGCGGATGCGGCACCGGCGGCGGTCAGCGAGGCACCGGCGGCGATCACGGCACCGGCTGCTATCCGCGCGACACGGATCCGCGTCTTCTTCGTCATGTGGTTGCTACCCCCAGTAGCTCATCGTCATTAGGCAGCGCTCGGGGCTGTGCTCGACGGGGACGGCTGGAGTGAAAAGGGCCCCCGGTTCACATGCGCCCCAGAGACACGCATGCCGCGCTTTACCCTTCCCATTTTTCAAGAACACGTCAAGGCCGTTTGCGGCCGCCATGTCCAACTACGGGGGCTATGCCGGGAGTCTGAGCCTGTGAGTGTGATGTAAAACCCGGACATCCGGGCATGGAAAAGGCAACTGCCGCCCGGAAGGCGGCAGTTGCCTTGTCGACAAACTTACTTCTCCTGCTGCTTGCGCCAGCGAATTCCGGCCTCGAGGAACCCGTCGATCTCGCCGTTGAACACGGCCTCGGGGTTGCCGACCTCGAATTCGGTGCGCAGGTCCTTCACCATCTGGTACGGGTGCAGGACGTAAGAACGCATCTGGTTGCCCCAGGAGCTCCCGCCGTCCTTGAGGGCGTCCATCTTGGCCCGCTCCTCCTGGCGCTGCCGCTCCAGCAGCTTCGCCTGGAGAACGTTCATGGCGGTCGCCTTGTTCTGGATCTGCGACCGCTCGTTCTGGCAGGAGACGACGATGCCGGTGGGGAGGTGGGTGAGGCGCACCGCGGAGTCGGTGGTGTTGACGCCCTGGCCGCCGGGGCCGGACGAGCGGTACACGTCGACCCGCAGCTCGGACTCGTCGATCTCGATGTGGTCGGTCTGCTCGACCACGGGGAGGATCTCGACGCCCGCGAAGGAGGTCTGGCGGCGGCCCTGGTTGTCGAAGGGCGAGATGCGCACGAGGCGGTGCGTGCCCTGCTCGACGGAGAGGGTGCCGTAGGCATAAGGAACCTGCACGGCGAAGGTGGTCGACTTGATGCCGGCCTCTTCCGCGTAGGAGGTCTCGTAGATCTCGGTCTTGTAGCCGCGCTGCTCGGCCCAGCGCAGGTACATGCGCTGGAGCTTCTCGGCGAAGTCGGCGGCGTCGACGCCACCGGCCTCGGCGCGGATGTTCACCAGCGCCTCACGGGAGTCGTACTCACCGGACAGGAGGGTACGGACCTCCATCTCGTCCAGCGCCTTCTTCACGGCGGTGAGCTCGGACTCGGCCTCGGCGCGGGTGTCCGGGTCGTCCTCCTCCTCGGCCATCTCGAAGAGGACGCCCAGGTCGTCGATGCGACCGCGCAGGGCCTCGGCCTTGCGCACCTCGGCCTGGAGGTGGGACAGCTTGCTGGTGATCTTCTGCGCCTCATCGGGGTTGTCCCAGAGGGACGGCGCGGCCGCCTGCTCCTCGAGCACGGCGATGTCTGCCCTCAGCTTATCGAGGTCCAGAACGGCCTCGATCGACTCCATGGTCGAGGAGAGGGACTTGAGCTCTTCGGATACGTCGACGACTGCCACGCCCTCCAGCGTAACGGCTTCGCCCGGCGGCCATCGCCGGGCGGCCGGAGCCGACTGCTCACGGGGTGTGCGGGGCGGAGTTCTTCGTGTCCTGGGGAGGTGCGCCGCCGTCGTCGTCCGACGTGGTCAGCCAGGCGCCGACGCCGATCGCCGCCACGAGGGCGACCGCGCCCGCTCCCAGGGCCACCCGGCGCCGCCGGGTGGCGGCGCGGTTGCGGGCCGAGCCCGGGCGGGGGGTGCCCGCGGTGCGCGGGGCCCGGGCCGTGCCGTGGGCGCCCCCGGCCAGCTCGTCGGGGGCGGGGACGCGCATCGAGGTGTGGGTGTCACGGTTGGAGTCGGTGGGTTTCGCGCCCGGCACCAGGGGGACCGCGCCCCGTCGCCGGACCCGCTCCCCGGTCGGCGCCGGTCCGGGCGGCTGCTCCTCGCGGTCGGCCTCCTCCGCGGACTCGGTGTCCGGCTCGTCGACCTCCAGCGGGGGCATGCCCGCCAGCATCGGCAGCAGCTCCCGCAGCCGGGCGCCGAGCTCGGAGGCCCGCAGCCGCGAGGCCGGGGCCTTGGCCAGGCACTGCACGAGCAACTGCCACAGCTCGTCCGGGATGCCGGGCAGCGGGACGACCGTCTCCGTGACGTGCCGGCGCAGGACCGCGCCGGGGTGGCCGCCGCCGAAGGGCGTGAAGCCCGCCAGCAGCTCGTAGAGGACGGTGGCGAGCGCGTAGATGTCGACGGACGCGCGCGGGGGCAGGCCCTCGACGATCTCCGGGGCGAGGTAGTCCGGAGTGCCGATGATCTTCGTGGCCTTGGTCCGGCGCGGGGTGTCGATGAGCTTGGCCACGCCGAAGTCGGTCAGCAGCGCGCGATGGGAGCCGCCGGGGCCGAGCGGGCCCTGCATGTCCAGGAGCACGTTCTCCGGTTTCACGTCCCGGTGCACGACACCCGCCGCGTGGGCGGCCGCCAGCCCGTCGGCGATGTCGGCCGCGATCGCGACGGCCGCCTCGGGGGCCAGGCGCCGGTCCCGGTCCAGCCGGGTGCGCAGATCCGTGCCGCGGACGAGGTCCATGACGAGCGCCAGGTCGTTGCCGTCGACGACCAGGTCCCGCACCGACACCACGTGCGGGTGCTCCAGGCCGAGCAGCGCCGTGCGCTCCTGCACGAAGCGGCCGACGAGTTCCTGGTCGGACGCGAGGTCCTCGCGCAGCAGCTTGATGGCGACGGGACCTTCGGGGCCCTCGCCCAGCCACACCGTGCCGGCGCTGCCCCGCCCGAGGATCTGGTGGGCGGTGTACCGGCTGCCGATCTTCCGTGCCAAGGCTGCTCCTACCGACGCGTGTTGTCGCTAAAACTACGCGTCCGGAGAGCCAACCTTCACCGTGGAGGCGGAAATCACCCGCCGGGTGTCGACAAATCACCAACCCCGCGGGGCGGTTCCGGTCAGTTCGTGCCGGAACTGCTCCCGCCGAGCTTCTCGAACCAGCCGGTCACGGTGTTGAACCAGTCGGTGAGCTGGTCCCAGTAACCCTTGGTGGTGCCGATCCACTCCTGGAGCGGGCTCAGTTCCCAGATCAGCCAGCCCGCGACGAACAGGATGACGATCGTGAAGAGGCAGCCCTTCAGGCAGCCGAGGCCGGGGATCCGCATCGGGTTGGCGCTGCGCTGCCGCGGCTGCCGGGGCTCGCGCTGGGGCTGCTGCGGCTGGGGCGGCGGCGCGGGCGGGGCGTAGCGCTGCGGCGGCTGGGGGCGCTGGGGCTGTGGTGCGTACTGCTGGGGCTGCTGCTGCGGATGGCCGTAGCCGGGTCCGGGCGGGGGTGCCTGGCGGCGCGGGGGCTGCTGCTGGGGCCGGGCCACCTGGCGCTGGGGGCGGCGGCGCAGCGGGTCCTCGCCGGGGTCGAGGTACTGGACCTGCGTCTGCTCGTTGCGGTCGCGGGCCGCCCGCAGCTGGTTCTGCCAGGGGTGCGGGTCCTCCGGGCCGCCCTGCCCGCCCTGCCCGCCCTGCTGTCCGGGGTGGCCGGGCGAGCCCGGCGGGACCGGCGGCATGACGGCGGTCGGGTCGGCCGCGCCCCGGTGGTTCATGACGGCGGTGGGGTCGGCGGCGCCGACCGGGCCGCCGGTGTGCGGCATGACGCTGGTCGCGGCGTTCGGGTCGTACGAGCCGGCGCCCTGCGGGAGGACCTGGGTCGGGTCGGCCTCGCCGGACATGTCCGGCACCGGCGCGGGGGCCGGGTCGGGCACGAGGAGCATGCCGACGCCCTCGGCGGCGGCGATCTGCGCGGAGTTCGCGTGCACCCCGATGCCCTCGGCGACGACGCGCAGGCCGCGGGCGAGGTTCTCGGCGCTGGGCCGTTCGTCCGGGTTCTTGCGCAGACAGCGCTCGATGACCGTCCAGAGCGGGTCGGGGACCGTGGAGGGGCGGCGCGGCTCGGCGCTCAGGTGCTGGTGCAGCACCTCGAGGGCGGAGCCGCCGGCGAACGGCGGACGGCCGGTGACCAGCTCGTACAGCAGGATGCCGGCGCCGTAGATGTCGACGGCGGAGGTCTGCGGGCGGCCCTCGGCGGACTCGGGCGCGACGTAGGCGGGCGTGCCGACGAACTCCTGGGTGCGGGTCAGTCCCGGGGAGTCGGCCAGGCGGGCGATGCCGAAGTCGGTCAGCAGCGGGTGCATCTGCCCGTCGTACTGCTTGAGCAGGACGTTGGCCGGCTTGAGGTCGCGGTGCACGACGCCGTCGGCGTGGCTGGCGGCGAGCGCGTCGGCGATCTGGGCGGTGAGCAGGGCGGCGGCGACCGGGGTGAACGGTCCGTTCTCACGCAGGTAGCGGTGCAGGTCGGGGCCCTCGACGAGGTCCATGACCAGCGCCAGCAGCTCGCCCTCGACGACCAGGTCACGGACCCGGACGATGTTCGGGTGGGTCAGCCGCAGCAGGACGGACCGCTCGCGCAGGAACCGCATGACGATGTCCGGGTCGCCGGCCAGCTCCTCTTTGAGGACCTTGATCGCGACGGTCTCGCCGGGCTGCCCCGGCACGGCCGCTTCGGCGCCCGCGGTCTCGCGCTGGCGGGCTCGCCAGACGGTGCCCGTGGCGCCGCGTCCGAGCGGCTCCTCGAGGAGGTACTTGCTGCCTACCGGCCGCACGTCATGCGCTCCCTGGTGCTTGCCTTGCCTGCTGGCCTGTCCGACCCACTGTAGTGCCGGGGGGCCGGGGACCGGTGTGTCGTCTTTCTGTGGGTCTCACGTATGGGTCTTACGTAGCGGCCCTCACCGGTGTTCGAAGGAAAGACGCTCACGTCGGTCCGGTGGTTGCCGGGAGTGAGCGTGACTGATCTCAAGCGATCGCCTGTGGGTCATCTCTCAGGCACTTTTGCGGGCAGAGCCGACCAATCAAGATCACGTTTTCCGGAGCGAGGGGCGCACTGTCAGTGGCAGGTGCGAGGATGCTGGCAGTACTGGCCGACGTGCTGGGGCGGGGTGGGGGACTCCGCGCCCGGGCAGAAGGGACCGCTGACGGCGATGCAGATCCGGCTGACCGTCGTAGATCCGCTGGGCCCGTCGGCGCCGGCGCGGGACCGTGCCCCGCGCAGCGACGTGCTGGTCACGGCGCCCGCCGGTACGGCTCTCGCCGCGGTGGCGGCCGCGCTCGCCCAGGTGGTCTCCGGTGGTGACGGCTCGGGCACGCCCGTGCTGTACGCCGGGGAGCAGCGGCTCGACGCCCAGCGCTGCACGCTCGGCGAGCCCCCGCTGACCGACGGTGCCGTGCTGGCCGTGGGCGCCCCGGGCGAGCCCGAGCCGCATCCCGAGCTGGACGACGCCCCGGCCCAGCTCCAGGTCGTCGCCGGCCCGGACGCCGGCGGTGTCCATCTCCTGCACGGCGGCGAGATCCGCGTCGGCCGCTCCGCCGACGCCGACGTACCGCTCGACGACCCGGACGTCTCCCGGCTGCACTGCACCGTGACGGTGAGCGCGGACGGCCGCGTCGCGGTCGCCGACCTGGACTCCACGAACGGCACGACGGTGAACGGCACGCGGGTGGGCGGCCAAGCGGTCCCCTTCGCGCCGGGTGCGCTGCTGCGGATCGGTGAGTCGGCCCTGCGGCTGGTTCCCGCCGGGGGGCCGGGTGGCCGGGTGGAGACGACCCCGGACGGGGAGGGGCACGTGCGCGTGGCCGGGCCCGCCGGGGACGCGTCCGCATCGCACGCACGCGTGGCGGACCCGGGACCGGCCGGTCCCGCCGGTCCCACCCATCACACCTACGGCTCGGCGGCATGGGGCACGCCCGGTGCCTCCGGGCACGGCCCGGCTGATCCGGCCGTGGTGCCGGGGCAGGGCGGTGCGGCGCGGATCGAGAGCGGGGGCGCGGGCACGGCGCCGGAAGCGCCGGAGGGGCGAGGGAACGGCAGCGGGTCCCGGCCTGCGGGCGGCGGCGAGACCTACTCGGGGGGCGGCGGGAGCGAGGTGCCGCCCGGGGGCGCGGCTCATCCAGCGGACAGTCGGATTCCAGCACCCGCCAGGGGCACCGGGGGTGCGGCCCGCGGCGGAGACAGCCGTGGCCAGACGCCCGCCCGGGACGCCGGGGACGCGGCACGCGCGGGAGACGGCCGGAGCGGGGTGCCGCCCCAGGGCACCGGAGGCACGGGGGCCAGCCGGAGTCAGGCGCCCGCCCGGGGCGCCGGGGACGGCCGGAATCAGGCGCCGGCCCGCGACGCCGGGGCTGCGCCCCATGCCGGAGACGCGGGGAGCGACGCACCAGTCCGGGGCGCCGCAGGCGTCGCGGACAGCCGGAGCCAGGCGCCCTCCCGGGGCGCCGGGGGCGCGGCACGCGCCGGAGACCGCCGTGGCCAGACGCCCGCCCGGGACGCCGAGGGCGCGGCACGCGCCGGAGACCGCCGGAGCGGGGTGCCGCTCCGGGGCGCCGCAGGCGTCGGGGAAGGCCGGAGTCAGGCGTCCCCCCAAGGGATCGGGGGCGCGGCCCACGCCGGAGACGGCTGGAGCGAGGTGCCGCCCCGGGGCGCCGGAGGTGCGGGGAGCAGTTGGGGTCAGGCGCCCGCCCAGGGCGCCGGGGGCGCGGCACGCACGGGTGACAGGCGGAGTGAGGTACCGGCACAGGGCTCCCGCGGTGCGGGGAACAGTCCGAGTCGGGCGCCCGCCCAGGGCGCCGCGGGCGCGGCGCGTTCGCAGGCGGCCGGCGGCGGAGCGAGGTCGGGGGCCGCAGAGACGCACGGGGCGCCCACCCGGCAGCAGTCAGCCGCCCAGGGTCCGTCGCCCATGACTGCTGCCGATTTCCCGGCCCGGCCGGTGAACGGCGCCGGGGACACACACGCTGGCCGTTCCGGGATCGGGGAACTCGGCGTAGCGGACGGAACCGGACCGCGCCCCGGAGGGCCGGACGGGCCGATCGCTTCCACCGGTACCGACGACCCGGCCCTCGCGGACCAGCGCTCCGGCCGTGGACGCAAAGGCACTCCCCTCCGCGGCACCGACGTACCCCCGGGGACCCGCAGGCGCGGCGGGCTCGGGGCGTGGGCCCGGCGGCTGGCCGGAGGG
This sequence comes from Streptomyces luteogriseus, assembly GCF_014205055.1. Lineage (NCBI taxonomy): Bacteria > Bacillati > Actinomycetota > Actinomycetes > Kitasatosporales > Streptomycetaceae > Streptomyces > Streptomyces luteogriseus. The sequence continues at coordinate 5,321,447 of NZ_JACHMS010000001.1, read as the reverse complement.
CGCGGTGAGCAGCCGGCGGAACCGCGCGAGGTCCACGAGGACGAGCCGTCCGCCCTGTTGGCGGAGCACCAGCCGGTCGTCGCGCCGGCCGCTCCGGAGACCTGGCCGGACCCGGCCACGCTGTTGCTCACGGCCCTCGGGCCCGGACCGCGGCTGTGGGAGCGCGGCCTCGGTCACCCGGAGGCGCTGGCCGTGCGTCTCGGTACGGCCGACCGGGCGGCACCGGACGGCTCGGGCCTGCTGCCCGCCGTACCCGTGACCGCCGGACTGCGCGAGGTCGGTGCCCTGGGGCTGGCCGGGCCGCGGGCGCGGCTGGCCGGGCTGGCCCGTGCCGTGCTGGCCCAGCTCAGCGCGTTGCACTCCCCCGACTCGCTGGAGATCGTCCTGATCGCCGCGGACCGTTCACGCTCCTTGGAGGAGCGCACCGCCGAGTGGTCCTGGCTGGGCTGGCTGCCCCACGTCCGCCCGGGGCACGGGCAGGACTGCCGGCTGCTCCTGGCCCACGACCGCGAACAGGCGGCGGCCCGCACCGACGAACTCACCCGCCGCCTGGAGGACCAGCTGGCGGAGGCCGGTCTCGGCAACCCCGCGAGCGTCGGCAGTCCCACGAGCGTCGGCGGCTCCTCGGGGCTCGGAGGCCCCTCGGGGCTCGACGGTCCGGCGGCGACGGCCTCGGCAAGCGGCAGCGCACGGACCACCGCAACCACCGCCCCGGCCCCGCACGCCTCCGCCCCGGCCCCCCGCCGCCCCTCCTGGGCCCGGGAGGACGACACCGGCGCCGATGCGACAGCCGGGTTTCCCGGCCCGTACACCGTCGTGGTCGTCGACGGCGACCCCGGTGGCGCGGACCTGCGCGAAGCCGTGGCGCGGCTGGCGCTCGAGGGCCCCCGGGCAGGCATACACGTCGTCTGCCTGGCCGAGACGGCCGCCGCCTCCCCGGCCTCTCCGGTGACGGAGACGTACGAGGCGGCCTGCGCGGCGGCACCGACCTTCCGGCAGTGCGGCGCGGTCGCGCTGCTCAGCGGGGACGTGGCGACGGCCCTGCGGCTGATGCGCGTGGCCCGGGTCGGCGGTGACGGCTCGGCGGCCGGGCCTGTCGGACACGGCACCGTAGCCACCGTCGACGCCGTCTCCGCGGCCTGGGCCGAGCGGTTCGCGCGGGCGCTGGCGCCGCTGCGGACGGACGGCCCGGCGAGCGAGCGCCAGCCGCGCGTCTCCGCACCGCTGCCGCAGGCGGCCCGCCTGCTGGACGAACTGGGCCTGGCCCGGGCCACCCCGGCCTCGCTGATGGCGCGCTGGGCGGACGCGGCCGACGACGCCGACGCGCTGGGCGGTCGCGTGCGCGCGGTGCTGGGCGCCGGGCCGCGCGGCCCGGTCTGCGCGGACCTCGCGCTCCAGGGACCGCACCTGCTGATCGAGGGCCCCCCGGGCAGCGGCCGTACGGAGCTGCTGCGGGCGGTTGTGGCGTCCCTGGCCGCCGCCGAGCGGCCGGACCGCCTCGGCATCGTGCTGGTCGACGGTCGCGGCGGACCGGGCGCGGGCGGCGGGCACGGCGACGGCCTGCGGGTGTGTACGGACGTACCGCATGTCACCACGCTGCTCATGGCACACGACCCCGTGCGGATGCGGGAATTCGCGCAGTCCCTGAGCGCCGAGCTGAAGCGGCGCGCCGAGTTGCTCGGGCGGTCGGACTTCGCCGAGTGGCACACCGGGCGCGAGCTGTCGGGCCGTATCGTCGCCCAGCGCACGGCGACGGCGCGGGGTGGCGACCGGGCCGAGGCCACGTCCCAGGGAGGGGCCGGGGATCTCGACTCCCCGTCCAGTTCGACCATGCGGCTGCGGCCCGGAGCCGCCCGGCGGCAGACGGAGGCGGCCGCGCCGCCGCTCCCCCGGCTCGTCGTGGTCGTCGACGACCTGGACGCACTCGTCTCCCCGGCGCTCGGCTCGACCGGGCGGCCCGCGGCCGGATCGGTGATGCGCGCGCTGGAGGCCGTGGCCCGGGAGGGCGAGCGGCTCGGCGTCCATTTGGTGGCGGCCACCGGCCCGTGCGCCCGTACGGCGGAGACGGAACCGGCGCGCCGGGCCACCCTCCGCGTCGCGCTCGACGCCCCTTCCCCGGGCCCGGACGAGCCCGCCCCCGGCCGGGGAAGGCTGACCGGTCCGGACGGGCGGGTCATCCCCTTCCAGGGCGGCCGGGTCACCGGCCGGATCCCCCGGACGGCGACGCTGCGCCCCACGGTCGTGCCCCTGGAATGGCACCGCATGGGTGACCCTCCGGCCCGCCGTCCGGTGCGGGAGCTCGGAAACGGACCGACCGACCTGGCACTGTTGGCCAGCGCGCTGGAAAGGGCGGCGCGGGAGGTCGCGGCGGCGAAGGTGCCGTCGCTCCTGTGACCGAGGACGGCCGCCGGCCCCACCGGCGTCATGGGGCCGAGTCCCTGGTCACGAGGGAGTCACGATCCCCCGGTTGACAGCCGACGCCATCTTGCCGCCCCCGCACACCCGGGCGTAGACCAGATCGCACGGGAGCGCGCTCGACGTTCGACGAGAAACGAAGAACGGGGCAGTCATGCGCATGACGAGCAGCACCATCCGGACACGCTGGTCGCCCAAGCGGGACACGGCGACCCCCCAGCACCGCAGAGCCGCCAAGGCAGCGGCCGCCGTCGCGGCGGGAGCCCTCGCGCTCTCGCTGTCCGCCTGCGGAAGCAGCGACGAAGGCAGCGGTGGGAGCACGGGCGACACCGACGACACCACCAACAACGTCACCCTTCCGAAGCTGGACGGGGTGAGCCTCGAGGTCGCCGCCGTGTGGAGCGGCACCGAACAGGCCAACTTCAAGAAGGTTCTGTCAGAGTTCGAGAAGCGCACGGGCGCCAAGGTCACGTTCGTGCCCGCGCAGGACCCGATCATCAACTTCATCGGCTCGAAGGTGGCCGGCGGACAGCCGCCGGACGTCGCGATGCTGCCCCAGCCCGGCGCCATCAAGCAGGCCGTCGACAAGGGCTGGGCCAAGCCGCTGGGCTCCGAAGCCGTCAAGGAGCTCGGGGAGAACTACTCACAGGGCTGGCAGGACATCGGCAAGGTGAGCGGCAAGCCGTACGGCGTCTACTACAAGGCCGCCAACAAGTCCCTGATCTGGTACAACAACCAGGTCTTCGAGAACGCCGGGGCGAGTGAGCCCGAGACCTGGCCGGATCTGCTCAACACCGCGCAGACGGTCTTCGACTCCGGCGTCACCCCGTTCTCCGTCGGCGGCGCCGAGGGCTGGACGCTGACCGACTGGTTCGAGAACGTGTACCTCTCGCAGGCCGGGCCGGAGAAGTACGACCAGCTGGCCAAGCACGAGATCAAGTGGACGGATCCGTCCGTGAAGGACGCGCTGACCACGCTCGCGCAGGTCTGGGGCAAGCCGGACTGGATCGCGGGCGGGGCGAACGGGGCGCTGCAGACCGACTTCCCGGCGTCCGTCACCCAGGTGTTCACCGGTGGGGACCAGCCCAAGGCCGCCATGGTGGCCGCGGGCGACTTCGCGCAGGTCAACATCCCTTCCAGCATGAAGGTCGGCACGGACGCGAAGGTGTTCCCGTTCCCGGCGGTCGGTGACAACGGACCGGTGGTCTCGGGCGGCGACGCGGCCGTGATCCTTCAGGACTCGAAGGGGTCGCAGGCCCTGGCCACCTGGCTCGCCTCCCCGGACGCGGCGTCGATCCAGGCCAAGCTGGGCGGCTACCTCTCGCCGAACAAGAACGTGCCGAACTCCGACTATCCGAACGCGGTACAGCAGAAGATCGCCAAGGCGCTCATCGACGCGGGCGACGACTTCCGCTTCGACATGTCCGACCAGGCCCCGCAGGCCTTCGGCGGAACGCCCGGCAAGGGCGAGTGGAAGATCCTCCAGGACTTCCTGAAGAACCCGAAGGACATCGCGGGGACGCAGGCGAAGCTGGAGGCCGAAGCATCCGCGGCGTACGGGAACTGATGTCATGACGTCGGTTCCGGCGGCAGGGGGCACCAAGCCCCCTGCCGCTCCCAAGTCGCGCAAGAGTGTGACCGGAACCCGCAGGACCGTCGCGGCGCTGTTCCTGCTGCCCGCGCTCGTCCTGCTCGGCGCGCTCGTGGTGTACCCGATCGGGTACTCGGTCGTGCGCAGTTTCTACGACCAGTCCGGTGACGGCTTCGCCGGAATAGACAACTACAAGGCCCTCTTCACCGACGAGGGCATCCGCACCGCGCTGAAGAACAACATCATCTGGGTGATCTTCGCGCCGACGGTCGCGACGGCGCTCGGCCTGATCTTCGCGGTGCTGACCGAACGGGTGCGCTGGGGCACGGCGTTCAAGCTGGTCGTCTTCATGCCGATGGCGATCTCGATGCTGGCGGCGGGCATCATCTTCCGCCTGGTGTACGACCAGGACCCGGACAAGGGTGTCGCGAACGCGGTGTGGGTGGGCGTGCACGACACGTTCTCCCAGGCGTCGGCGTTCCCGAAGGCCCACCCGGGCCGGGAATCGCCGCTGAAACCGGCCGGCGGGGGCGCGTTCATCACCACCTCGCCCGTCCGCACGGGCGAGGTGGTCTCGCTGCCGCTGGTGGGTGTGGCGCCCGACCTGATGCCCGACGGGGCGAAGGCCGCGGCGGCGCCCGAGCCCGAGCCGGACAAGGTCACGGGCACGACCTGGCAGGACTTCACCCGTGGCAAGGGCGTCGGCAAGCTCAACAGCGTCGACCCGGCCGAACTCGGCTATGCCGGGATGAAGGTCGAGGCCGTGAAGGACGGGAAGGTGGTGGCGTCGGCGACGGCCGCCGACGACGGCACCTTCACGCTGCCCGCCGCGGCCGACGGGGCCCAACTCCGGCTCCCGGCGAGCAACTTCAAGGATCCGTACAACGGCCTGGACTGGCTCGGCCCGTCCCTGGTCACCCCGGCCATCATCGGCTCGTACATCTGGATGTGGGCCGGCTTCGCGATGGTGCTGATCGCGGCCGGGCTGGCGAGCGTCCCCCGGGAGCTGCTGGAGGCGGCCCGGGTCGACGGCGCGAGCGAGTGGCAGGTGTTCAGACGCGTCACGGTGCCGCTGCTGGCGCCGGTCCTCGCGGTCGTCGCCGTCACCCTGATGATCAACGTGCTGAAGATCTTCGACCTGGTCTTCATCATCGCTCCGGGCTCCTCCCAGGACGACGCGAACGTCCTCGCCCTGGAGCTGTACCGCAAGGGCTTCTCCGAGGACCAGCCGGGAATCGCCAGCGCCATCTCGGTGTTCCTGCTGCTGCTCGTGATCCCGGTGATGTGGTTCAACGTACGCAGGCTCAGGCGGGAGGTGCGGCGATGAAGGCCAGGCAGTCGCTGGGTTCGCGGCTCGCCGAGGGGGTCAGCGGCGGGCTGCTGCGGGTGTTCCTCATCGTCGTCGGACTGTTCTGGCTGGTGCCGACGATCGGGCTACTGCTGTCCAGTCTCCGTGCGCCGGAGGACATCGCGGCGAGCGGCTGGTGGAAGGTGTTCACCGAGCCCTCCCAGATCACCTTCGACAGCTACCGGAAGCTGCTGGAGAACGAGGACATCACCAGCAGCCTGGTGAACACGGTGTGGATCACCGTGCCTGCGACCCTGCTGGTGGTGATCATCGGCTCGCTGGCCGGCTACGCCTTCGCCTGGATGGAGTTCCCGGGCCGGGACTGGTGGTTCCTGGGCGTGGTCGGCCTGTTGGTCGTGCCCGTGCAGGTGGCGCTGATCCCGATCGCCGAACTCTTCGGCAAGATCGGCGTCTTCGGCTCGGTGCTCGGCGTGGTGCTCTTCCACGTCGGTTTCGGTCTGCCGTTCGCGGTGTTCCTGCTGCGGAACTTCTTCGCGGAGATCCCGCGCGAGCTCCTGGAGGCGGCGCGGCTGGACGGGGCGGGTGAACTGCGCCTGTTCTTCCGCGTCGTGATGCCGCTCGGCGCCCCGGCGATCGCGGCTCTCGGCATCTTCCAGTTCCTGTGGGTGTGGAACGACCTGCTCGTCGCGCTGATCTTCTCGGACTCCGGGAGCCAGCCGATCACGGTCGCACTCCAGACCCAGGTACGGCAGTTCGGCAACAACATCGATGTGCTGGCACCCGGCGCTTTCATCTCGATGGTGGTCCCGCTGGCCGTCTTCTTCGCGTTCCAGCGGCAGTTCGTGTCCGGCGTCATGGCCGGAGCCGTCAAGTAGCGCTCACAGCAAGGCGGTTGGAGGGGCGGACCGGGGACGGTCCGCCCCTTCCGCGTTCCCCCGGATGCCGTAGCAACCGTAACCAAGTCGGCCCATCGGCCGTTCCCGGGCCGAACGCCCGCGCCGACCGATGGATGGCCTCTTGCCCAGGTTCAGTGTCATTGTCCCCGCGTACCAGGTTCAGGCGTACCTGCACGAGTGCCTCGAATCGGTGCTCTCCCAGTCCTGTCCCGATCTGGAGCTGATCGTCGTCGACGACTGCTCGCCGGACGCGTGCGGCGCGATCATCGACGAGTTCGCCGCCCGCGACACGCGCGTACGCGCCGTCCACCTGCCGGAGAACGTCGGCCTGGGCCGTGCGAGAAACGCCGGCGTGGCGCACGCGAGCGGCGACTACCTGCTGTTCCTCGACAGCGACGACACCCTCACGCCCGACGCGCTGCGTTCGATCGCCGACCGGCTGAAGGAGACCGGCGAGCCGGACGTGCTGGTGTTCGACTACGCGCGCACCTACTGGACGGGGGAGGCGATCCGTAACCAGGCCGCCCTGCAGCTGACGGAGCAGGGCCCGGCGCCGTTCCGGCTGGAGGACCGGCCGGGGCTGCTGCGGCTGCTGATGGTCGCCTGGAACAAGGCCTACCGGCGGGAGTTCGTCGAGCGGGAGGGGTTCGTCTTCCCGCCCGGCGTCTACGAGGACACGCCGTGGACGTACCCGGTGCTGATGACCGCCGACTCGATCGCGACCCTCGACCGGGTCTGTGTGCACTACCGGCAGCGGCGGCAGGGCAGCATCCTGCGCACCACCAGCGAGCGGCACTTCGACGTCTTCGAGCAGTACGAGCGGGTCTTCGCGTATCTCGACGAGCGTCCCGAACTGGCGCGGTGGCGGCCGGTGCTGTTCCGCCGCATGGTGCACCACCTGGCGATCGTGTACTCCCGGCGGGACCGGCTGCCCAAGGGCTCGCGCGCGGACTTCCTGCGCCGGGCCCGTGCCCACTACCGCCGCTACCGCACCCCCGGCGTGCCCGTCCCCCTGCGCTGCCGGATCCACCATGTCCTGATCCGCTTCGGCCTGCACCGCACCTACCGCACCCTCCAGGGAGCCTCGGCGCTGCAGCGCGCCGCCGCCCGGACCACCGGGAAGCTGCTGCGGGGCCTGCGGTCGGCCGCCCTCAGGACCCACTACCGCGTCCAGCGCTGCCTGCCGCTGCGCGCCGACCGCGCCGTATTCGCCGCCTACGACGGCCGCGGCCACGGCTGCAACCCGGGCGCGCTGGAGGCCGCGTTCCGCGACCTCGCGCCGCACATCCGCACGGCGTGGATCGCCCGCCGCGAATACCACCACACGATCCCGCCCGGCCCGCGCCGCCTCGTCCCCGGGACGGCCGCCTACTGGACAGCGCTCGCCCGCTCCCGCTACCTGGTCAGCAACACCGGCTTCGACGACCGTCTGGCCAAGCGCCGGGGCCAGGTCCTGATCCAGACCGGGCACGGCACCCCGCTCGGCCACCTCGGCCTCGACCTCCAGGAGCGCCCCGCCGCGGCCCGCGGCCGGGACTTCGCGCGGCTGCTGAAGGACGTCGACCGGTGGGACTACGTGCTGTCCGCCAACCGCCACACCACGCTGACCCACGAGCGCGTCCACCCCGGCCGCTACACCACGCTGGAGTACGGCTACCCCCGCAACGACGTGTTCCGGACGGCGACCCCCGCGGACGTGGCCCGGCTGCGCGCCTCGCTCGGCATCCCGCGGGGCGCGGTGGCGATCCTGTACGCGCCGACCCACCGCGACTACCGCCGCTCCCAGCGCCATGCCCTCGACCTCCAGCGGATCGTGCGCCGCCTCGGCCCGCGCTTCATCGTCCTGGCCCGCGCCCACCACGCCTACGACACCCCGCTGACCAGCACCTGCGGCCGGGTCGTCGACGTCACGGACCACCCGAGCGTGGAGTCGCTGTGCCTGGCGTCGGACGCCCTGGTCACGGACTACTCGTCGCTGATGTTCGACTACGCCAATCTGGACCGGCCGATCGTGATCCACGCCGACGACTGGGAGGCGTACGACGCGGCCCGCGGCACCTACTTCGACGTGCGCGACGTTCCGCCGGGCGCGATCGCTCGCGGGGAGGACGAGCTGATCGACATCTTCGCCACCGGCCACTGGCGCGGCTCCCGCTCGGCCCAGCTGCGGGCGGCGTTCCGCGAGCGGTTCTGCACCTACGACGACGGCCGGGCCGCCGAGCGGGTCGTGCGCCGGGTCGTCCTCGGGGAGTCGGAGCTGCCGCCGGTCGTGCCGCTCGCCGAGCGCCATCCGGTGCCGTCGGCGGCGGCCTCGCTGACGCGCGAGCCGCTCACCACGGTGCCGCTGCCGGCCGGCCCGCACGCCGTCACCGACAGCCTCTGACCACGGTTCTCATCCCCGGGGAGTCCGCCATGCCCTCCAGCCCGTCGCGGCCGACACCGTCCCGGCCGTCCCCCTGTCGCCCGTCCGGCCGGCCGGGACGGCCGCGCGTCGCTTGAGGACTCCCGGCTCCGGCAGACCCGCCTCCCGACAGACCGCCTCCTGACAGAAAGAGCAGCATGCCCCGCTTCAGCATCGTCGTTCCGTCCCATGGGGTCGCGGGCCGGCTCTCCCTGGCGCTGGACTCGGTCCTCGCCCAGTCGTTCGGCGACTTCGAGCTGATCCCGGTGTGCGACGCACCCGACGCGCCCGCGGCGGACGTCGTCGCCGGGTACGCCGAGCGGGACTCCCGGGTGACGCCGGTGCACTCGCCGCCGTCGGCCGGTCTGGCCGGGGCGCGCAACACCGGGCTGAAGGCGGCGGTCGGCGGCCATGTGCTGTTCCTCGACGGCGACGACGTCCTGGTCCCGGGGGCGCTGGCGGCCCTGGACGCCCGGATCAGCGCGGTGGGCGACATCGACGTCCTGTACTTCGAGCACGAGCGCACCCCCTGGTGGGAGGGCGAGCCGGCCAACCCGGCGGCGCCCCTGCTCGCCCGGACACCGGACGGGGCCTTCTCCCCCGGCCGGGCCCCACAGCTGACAGGCGTGACGCTCCCGGCGTGGAGCGCGCTCTACCGCCGGGCCTTCCTCACCGAGCAGGGCCTCTCCTTCCCCGGGGCCCACTTCACCGACGTCGGCTTCGGCGGTCTCGTCGCCCTGCGGGCGGAGCGGGTGGCGGCCCTGCGCGCGGTCGTCGTCCGGCACCTGCTGCGCCGGCAGGGCAACCGGCTGGGCCTGCCCGGCGAGCACCACGCCGAACTGCTGGACCAGACCGAGCTGGTGCTGACCCGGGCGGCGGAGCAGGATCTGCCCGCGGACCGGCTGAAGCCGCTGTTCGAGCAGCTCTTCGCCGCCGTGCTGAGGACGGCCGCCAACCCACGGCGGCTGACGTCCGCACGCCGCGCCTTCTTCCGGCGGGCGAGCGCGCTCTACCGGCGGCACCGCCCCGCCGGTTACCGGGCGCCCGGCGGCAGCGTCGGCGTCCAGCACCGGCTGCTGGCGTCGGGGTCGTACGCGGCGTTCCGCTCCCTGCGCGCCGCCCACCGCACGGCGTCGCGGGCCGCCGCGCTGCTCCCCCGCCCGCGGGGACTGCGCACCCGGCTCCGCTACGCGGCGGCTCTGCGCCTCCCGCTCGACCGCGACCTCGTCGTGTACTGCGCCTACTGGGGCCGCGGCTACGCCTGCAATCCCGCCGCGATCCACGCCAAGGCCCGTGAACTCGCGCCGCACCTGCGCGCGGTGTTCCTGGTGGAGCCGGACGCGGTGGGCAGTGTGCCGCCGGACGTCGAGTACGCGGTGATCGGCAGCCGGAAGTACTGGGAGGTGCTGGCCCGCGCGAAGTATCTGGTCAACAACGCCAACTTCGCGGACGCCGTGGTCAAGCGCCCCGGCAGCGTGCACCTCCAGACCCAGCACGGCACCCCGCTGAAGACGATGGGCGCCGACCAGGCGACCTATCCCGTGGTGGCCGCGGCGACCGGCAGCTTCGCCAGGCTGCTGGCCCGGGTGGACCGCTGGGACTACAACCTGACCTCCAACCGGCACTCCACCGAGATGTGGGAGCGGGCCTTCCCCAGCGCGCACGAGACACTCGAGTACGGCTATCCGCGCAACGACGTCTACTGCACGGCGTCCGCCGAGGACGTCGCCCGCGTCCGCAAGGAACTGGGCGTCCCCGACGGCAAGAAGGCGCTGCTCTACGCACCCACGCACCGCGACTACACCACCGGCTTCGAGACGGGCCTGGACCTGGCGGAGTTCTGCGAGGCGATCGGCGACGACTACGTGGTGCTGCTGCGCGCCCACTATTTCTACGACCAGGGGTCGAGCAGGGGCGGCGGCCGGATCATCGACGTCACCGGGCACCGCTCGTCGGAGGACGTCTGCCTGGCCGCCGACGCGCTGATCACGGACTACTCGTCGATCATGTTCGACTACGCCAACCTGGACCGCCCGATCGTCGTGTACGCCGACGACTGGGACGTCTACCGGGAGACCCGCGGCGTCTACTTCGACCTGATGGAGCTCCCGCCGGGCCGGGTCGCCCGGACGCCCGGGGAGCTGGCGGCCGTCTTCCGTGACGGCTCCTGGGCGGACGAGACCACCACGTCCCTGCGGGCCGCGTTCCGGGAGCGCTTCTGCCAGTTCGACGACGGGCGGGCCGCCGAGCGCGTCGTGCGCCGGGTGCTGCTCGGAGAGCCGCCCGAGTCGATCCCGCCCGTCGTCCCCCTCGCGGAGCGCGTCCCGGCCCCCGCCGCCCCCCTCGTAAGGAGCTGACCGAAGAAGTGCCCCGCTTCAGCATCATCGTCCCCGTCTACAAGGTGCAGGGCTTCCTGCGCGAGTGTCTCGACTCGGTGCTCGGCCAGTCCCACGGCGACTTCGAGGTGATCGCCGTGGACGACCGCTCGCCCGACGGCAGCGGCGCCATCCTCGACGAGTACGCCGCCCGCGACGACCGGGTGCGGGTGCTGCACCTGCCGGAGAACGTGGGCCTCGGCCGGGCCCGCAACGCCGGACTCGCCCTGGCGGCCGGCGACTACGTCCTGTTCCTGGACAGCGACGACGCCTACACGCCGGGCCTGCTGGCCGCCGTCGCCGCCCGCCTGGCGGCGACCGACGACCCGGACATCCTGGTCTTCGACCATGTGCGCACCCACTGGTGGGGCCGGGGCGGACGCAGCGAGGCGGCGGACCTGCTGGCCTCGGCCGGCCTGGAGACGTTCGGCATCCGGGAGAGCCCGCAGTATCTGAACCTGTTCCTGGTCGCCTGGAACAAGGCCTACCGGCGGTCGTTCTTCCAGGAGCACGGCCTGCGGTACGCGGCGGGGCTGTACGAGGACGCGCCGGTCACCTACCGGTCGATGGTGCTGGCCGGCCGCATCGCCTGCCTGGACCGGATCGGTGTGGAGTACCGGCAGCGCCGGCAGGGCGCGATCACCAAGACGCCCGGGCGCCGGCACTTCGACATCTTCCCGCAGTACGAGGGGCTGTTCGCGTTCCTGGAGCAGCGCCCGGACCTCGACTGGGCGCGGCCGCTGCTGCTGGAGCGGGCGCTGGACCACATGCTGTTCGTGCTGGCCCGCGAGGACCGGGTGCGGCCCGCCGACCGGGCCGACTTCTACCGCGAGATCCGCTCCTTCCACCGCCGTCACCTCCCCGAGGGCGGCTTCCCGCAGCCGGACGGCTGGCGGGGCGTCGAGATGCGGCTGCTCGCCTCGGCGCCCTACGCGTCGTACGCGGCGGCGCGCGGGCTGCGGGACCTGCGCGCGGCCGCCCTGGGCGGGAAGCGGCGGGCGGCGAAGCGGGCTTCGGAGACCGCCCTGCGCGGCTGGTACGCGGCCCAGTCGAAGCGCCCCCTCGATCCGCACCTCGCCGTCTACTCGGCGACCCATCACCGGGGGGTGGCCGGCGATCCGGCCGCGATCCACGAGACGGCGCGCGAGATCGCCCCGCACATCCGGGGCGTGTGGGTGGTCCGGGAGGACGCGGTGGACGCGCTGCCGCCCGGCATCGACCATGTGACGCCCGGCTCGCGGCGCTACCACGAGGTCATGGCGCGGGCCACGTACTGGGTGAACAACGTCAACTGGCCCGGCACCCTGGCCAAGCGGCCGGGCAGCGTCCACATCCACACCCACCAGGGCACCCCGCTCAAGTACATGGGCGCCGACCTGCTGACCAAGCCGGGCGCCCGGCACGGCTTCGACGTGCCGCAGATGCTGCGCCGCGCCGACCGCTGGGACTACAGCCTGGTCGCGGGGCGGCACGCGGAGCGGGTCTGGGAGCGGGCGTACCCGTGCCACTTCACCTCGCTGCGGACCGGCAGCCCACGCAACGACGTGCTGGTCGGCGCCGGTCCGGAGCGGGGCCGGGAGGTGCGCGAGCGGCTCGGCATCCCCGCCGGCCACACGGTCGTGCTGTACGCGCCGACCCGGCGCGACTACCGGCGGGGCGGCCATGTCGACCGGTTCGACCTGGCCCGGTTCGCCGCGGACCTCGGCCCCGGGCACACGCTGGTCGTCCGGCTGCACCCGTCACTGGCGGCGGGGGTCGCGCGGGGGCTCGGCCTGTCCGATCTGCACCGGCGGGGCGTGCTGGTGGACGCGACCGACGAGCCGCACGTCGAGGACGTGATGCTCGCCTCCGACGTGCTGGTCACCGACTACTCCGCCCTGATGTTCGACTACGCCCTGCTGGACCGGCCGATCGTCGTCCACGCCGACGACTGGGGGGCGTTCGCGGCGAGCCGGGGCGCCTACTTCGACGTCACGGCCGACGCGCCGGGCCATGTGTCGCGCTCGTACCGGGAGCTGGCCTGGCTGTTCGCGTCCGGCACCTGGCAGGACGCCGAGGCGGCGCGGCTGCGGGCCGGCTTCCGGGAGCGGTACTGCGAGTTCGAGGACGGCCGGGCCGCCGAACGGGTCGTCCGGTTGCTGATGCTGGGCGAGCGGGGCGGGGCGCTGCTGCCCTCGGCTCGCCGGACCGAGGGTGTCCGCACCCGTTCCGAGGCGCTGATCGAGAGATGAGAACTCCCGCAACCCCCGAGGCCGCACCTTCCCTTCCGGGTCAGCGGGCCTCCTCGGCCCGGCCACCGGCGGTCGCCGCGTCGCGGTGGCCGGTGCACCGGTGGCATACCGCCCTGGTCGCCGTGCCCACCGCCGCCCTGTTCGTGCTGGGCTACCGGCGCCGCTGGATCTGCGACGACGGGCTCATCTACCTGCGCCCGGTCCGGCAGATCCTGGCGGGCAACGGGCCCGTGTTCAACGTCGGGGAGCGGGCGGAGAGTTCGACCGGCACCCTGTGGCAGTGGCTGCTGGCACTGACCACCTGGGTCACCGGCGAGGATCCGGCGTTCCTCGCGGTCGGACTGGGCCTGCTGCTGAGCACCGCCGGGTTCGCGTTCGCCCTGCTCGCCACGTGCCGGCTGCACCGGGGCGCCGGGCTGCTGCTTCCGGCCGGTGTGTTCGTGCTGCTGGCGGTGCCGCCGTTCTGGTCGTACATGACGTCGGGTCTGGAGAGCGGTCTCGGCGCCTTCTGGACCGGCCTGTCGTGGTGGCTGCTGACGCGGACGCGGCGCGGTCAGGAGGCCCGCGAGACGTGCACGGCCGCCTTCGTGTTCGGCCTTGGCCCGCTGGTCCGGCCCGATCTGGCGGTGGTCACGGCGTGCTTCCTGGCGGCCCAGTGGTGGGTGCTGCGTCCCTCCCGGCGGGGCACGGCGGCGGTGCTCGCCTCGGCGGCAGCGGTGCCGCTGGCGTACGAGGTGTTCCGGGCCGGGTACTACGGGATCCTGGTGCCGCTGCCCGCCATCGCCAAGGAGGCGAGCGCCAGCGACTGGAGCCGGGGCGCCGGGTATGTGCAGGAGACGCTCGGGCCGTACTGGCTGTGGCCGGTCGTGCCGGTGCTCGCGGCGCTGGCCGTCCTGCTGGTGCGGCGCACCCGACGGGAGCAGCGGGACCGTGCCCCGGGGCGGGCCTCGCTCGCGGTGCTGCTGGCGCCGCTCGCGGCCGGTCTGCTGCTGGCCGGGTACGTCGTGCGCGTCGGCGGCGACTACATGCACGCCCGCATGATCCTGCCCGCGCTTCTGCTGCTGCTCCTGCCGGTGCTGGTGGTGCCCGCGACCAGGGTCACGGGCGTGGCGGGCGCGCTGCTGGTGGTGTGGCTGTGCGCGGCGGTCAGTCCGCTGCGGGCGCCGTTCGACGTGCGCAGCACGCCCGGCTCGTTCAACGTGCGCAGCTCCGACGTGGAGGGACTCGGCGACCACAACCCGGTGCGCACCGGCACCTGGGTGGTCAACTGGCCCGCCCTGCCGGAGGGGCGCGCCATGCTGGCCCGCGCCGAGCGCGCGCCCGGGCCGACGCTGCTCTACTTCGACGCCGCGCGGCGGTTGCACGCCACGCCGATGCGGGCGGACTCCCCGTACCGGGTGGTGATCGTGGGGCGTCACCTCGGAGTGACGGGGGCGGCGGCGCCGCTGGACGCCTACGTCAACGACGCCTGGGGGCTGGCCAGCCCGATCGGCGCGCATCTGGCGCTGGAGCGGTGGAGCTGGCCCGGGCACGAGAAGTTCCTGCGCAACTACTGGGTCTTCGCCGAGTGGGCGGCCGAGCACCCGCCGCAGCGCGACCTGCTGCGCGCCGGGGCCCCGCGGGAGGCGGTCGAGGCGGCCCGGGCCGCACTGGGCTGCGGTGAACTCGCCGAGCTGAGGGAGTCGGTGCGCGCCCCGCTCACCGCCGAGCGGTTCTGGCGGAACCTCACCGGGGCGGTCGAGCGGACGCGGTTCCGGTTCGCGCGCTGGCCGGCGGCGGCGCAGCAGGCGCTGTGCGACCGACCGGCAGGTGGCGGTAGCGGCCTCACCCGATGAAGTGATCCGGGGTCAGGGCATGCGTAGGGGCGGGAACATTCCGCGCATGCCCCAGACCCCTTCCATCCTTCTGTGAGCGCCCCGGTCCTGGTCCGGCGGGCCGTGCGCGGCGCGACGGCACTGCGCGGCGGCCGTGCCGGGAGGCTCACCCCGTACCAGTTCTACGGCGCCCTGTTCTGGCTGGTGATGACGCTGGCGTACTGGCGGGTCCCGCTGTGCTGCGACGCCGGACAGCACGCGGCGGTCGTCGAGCGCCTCAAGGCCGACCTGCTCCACCCGGCCCACACCATGGCGGACCTGCCGGGCGAGGGCAGCCCGTACTACGGGCCGTACGCCGTCGCCCAAGGCGTGCTGGCGCGGCTGACGGGGCTGTCCGGCTGGGCGGTCGTGAAGCTCGCCGGGCCGGTGCATCTGCTGGTGCTGCTGACGGGGATCGGCCGGTTCGTCAGGACGCTCACCGCGCGCCCCTGGGCGCCGGTGTGGGCCCTGCTGTTCATGACGCTGCTGTGGGGCACGGCGCGGATCCTGTGGAGCGGCTACCTCGGTCTGATGCCGATGACGACGAACCTGGGGTATCCGTCCGCGCTCGCGATCGGGCTCACCTTCTGGGCGTGGGCCTGGACGGGCACCCGCGCGCGGGACGACGCTCCCGCCGTGCGGTTCGTCGGGCCGAGCGGGCTCGGCGGCTGGTGGGGGTACGCCGGGATCGGCGCGCTGTACGGGCTGATCCTGCTCACCCACCCCGTCACGGCGGCCTCTGCGCTCACCGGTGCGGTGGCGATCGTGGCGTCCCGGCAGTGCGGCTGGCGCCGGCCGGTCGTGGCGCGCTGGGCGCTGACCGGGGCGGCCTGCGCGGCACTAGCCCTGACCTGGCCGTACTACGACGTCCTGAGGCTGGTGGGCGACACCGGCATGGACGCGATGCACCGGCAGCTGTGCGAGCGGATGCTCGCCAACTCCTGGCTGGCGCTGCTGGGGCTGCCCGCACTGTGGGCGCGGGCCCGCAGGTCGGCGCGTGATCCGCTGGTGTGGATGTTCCTGCTGGAGTGCCTGCTGGTGGCGTACGGCTGGGCGAGCGGGCACTACACGTACGCCAGGGCCCTGTGGGCCGTGCTGGTGCCGCTGCAGTTCGCCCTGGCGGTGGAACTGGCGGCGCCCCGACCCTGGCGGCGGGCCCGGCGGGTGCTGGGCGGAGTGGCGGCGGCCGGGGTGTGCGCCGGGTTCGTCACCGTGCACGCCGGGGCGGTCGTGCCGCGCTCGGTCGACCCGGTGGGGTTCGCCCAGCCGACGCGCTGGCCGTCGTACGACTGGGCCGCGCGGCACATCGGGCCCGGCGAGGTGGTCATCACCGACGGGTATCTCGCCAGTCACGCGATCGCCGGGTACGGGCCGAACCTCGCCGCGCCCATCTGGCCCGACCCCGCCCTGGACGAGCGGCGCCGGGAACGCCGGGCGGCCGACGTCCGCGCCTATCTCGCCCCCGGCTCGACCCGCGCCGAGCGGTCCGCCGTCGTCCGCCGCTACCACGTGCGCTGGCTGCTGCTGACGCGCTGGCACCCGGTGCCCGAGGAGGCCGTGGTGGTGGCGTGGAGCAGACGGACGGGGGAGGTGCTGGCGCGGGTCGGGGGTGGCGTCCGGGCGGTTACTCGATGACGAGGTCGACCTCGATGTTGCCGCGGGTGGCGTTGGAGTACGGGCAGACCTGGTGGGCCTGCTCGACGAGCTTGCGGCCGGTCTCCTCGTCCACGCTGTCGGGCAGCTCCACGCGGAGGATGACGGCGAGCCCGAAGCCCTCGCCCTGCTTGCCTATGGAGACCTCGGCGGTCACGGCGGCGTCGCTGACGTCGACCTTGGCCTGGCGGCCGACGAGGCCGAGGGCACTGCCGAAGCAGGCGGCGTAGCCGGCGGCGAAGAGCTGCTCGGGGTTGGTGCCCTGGCCGTTGCCGCCCATCGCCTGGGGCACGCCCAGGGCGAGGTCCAGCACGCCGTCGGAGCTGACGGCGCGGCCGTCGCGGCCGTGGGTGGCGGTGGCGACAGCGGTGTAGAGCGCGTCCATGGAAAACCTTCCCTCTCACGTCAATGTTCGGCGGTCCGTTCCGGGCCGCCTGACACCCAGAAGTAGACCACACAATTCAGTTGTGCGCAATTGAATGACGGGCGCGAGCTATCCTGGACGCATGAACACGCCCGACGACGACTGGCTCCGCCTGGACCAGCAGATCTGCTTCTCCCTGCACGCGGCCTCCCGCGCCTTCAACGGCGTCTACCGCGGGATCCTCAAGGACCTCGGGCTCACCTACCCGCAGTACCTGGTGATGCTGGTGCTGTGGGAGCACGACGAGCTGCCCGTGAAGAAGCTCGGCGAGCACCTGCGTCTCGACTCGGGCACGCTGTCTCCGCTGCTCAAGCGGCTGGAGGCGGCCGGTCTGGTACGCCGCGAGCGCAGCGCCCGCGACGAGCGGTCGGTGGAGGTGCGGCTGACCGAGGAGGGCGTCGCGCTGCGCGGACGCGCGCTTGAGGTACCGCGCCGGATCGCGTCCTCGACGGGTTTCGGCCCCGAGGAGATCCGCACCCTGCGCGCCAGCCTCGACGAGCTGACCACCGCGCTGGACGCGGCGGCCGCTCTCGCCGCCCCACGGGGGGACTCGTCCACCGACGAACGGCCGTAACGGCACCGGCCGCTACGTCACCGGCCTGGACGGGGTCGGAGACGGGGGCGGAGGCGAGGGCGAAGGCGCCGGGGATACGCCGAGGACCGGAGTGCCCCCGGGGGGCTCGCCGGGTGGCGCGTCGGGAACCGGAGCGCGGATTCACGCCGGGTGGGGCGTCGCGAACCGGAGCGCCGATTCACGCCGGGTGGCGCGCCACGAACGGGGGGTCCTGGGCCGAGGGGGCCGGGGCCGGGGCGCCGAGAGCCGGGGCGCCGGCGGACACGCCGGGCGACCGGAGGCCGGACGGTTCACCGGGTGGCTCGTCACCCGTCGGGGTGTCTCCGGGGGGACGGCGGACGTAGAGGCGCAGGAGCACGTCGTCGCGGACGCGTTCCTCGTGGACGTACTCCTCACGGACGGTGAACTCCTGTGCCAGGACGGCGAGTTTGGTTCGCTCGACCGGGTCGGGCGGGCTCCGGCGCGGGTCTAGGGCGGACCGTTCGGCGACCACCCAGACGCGGTCCACCGAGGCGAGTCGCCGTCGCAGCTCCCCGGGCGTCGCCTCGAGCCCCCACAGCGTCCCGGAGCGGGGCGCGGACTCCCGCAGCGCGATGTCCCGCACCCGCTGGAACCCCTTCGGGTAGGCCAGCGCGGCGAGCCTGCCGACCGACGGCACGAACAGCACCGGGTCTCCGGGGCGCATCTGGCGCACCGCGAGCGCGGACACGACGGCGAGGTTGTCCGGGCGATGGGTGGCGGAACGGTCCTGACGGTGCACCGGGAGCTGGGTCAGGAAGGTGACGGTGAGGGCGAGCACGCCGGTGACGCCCAGCAGGGCCCGCACCGGCCGGGCGCCGACCCGCATCCGCCGCCCGTCGAACCGCACCCGACCCAGCTCCCGGGCGACCCGCCCGGCCCCGGCCGCGACCAGCAGGGACGCGCCCGCCAGCGCGTAGAGCACGTAGCGGTCGTGGTAGAGCGGCCGGACCTGCGACACGGTCATGAGGATCCCCGGCGGCACCAGCAGCAGCGGCAACGCGACCGCGGCCGTCCGCCGTTCCCGGAGTCCGACGGCCATCAGCAGCAGCGCCCCCCAGAACACCGGCCCCGCCGGGCCGGGAGAGAAGTTCCGGGCCAGCCTCCCGACCCGGTCCCACCCCGGCGGCACCAGCCACGCCACCTGCCCCGCCTGCCCCTGCGACACCCACACCAGCGGCAGCACGAGCAGTGCCACCGCCCCCGCCGCACGCCCCCAGCCGGACCACACCCTCCTCGGCACCCGCAGCAGGGCCAGCGTCACCGCGTGCGCGCCCAGCACCGGTACCGCCAGCTCGTGCAGCACACAGGTCAGACCGACGACCGTCCCGTACGGCCACCAGGCCCGCACGCCCCCCTCGCCCACGGCCCTCACCAGCATCAGGGTCGCCCCCGCCACACCCGCCGCGACGAGCGCGTACGACCGTCCCTCCTGGGCGTAGTGGCCGGCCATCGGCGTGATCGCGTAGAGGACACCGGCCCCCAGGCCGACCCGGGGCCCGGCCAGCCGGACTCCCAGGGCCGCGACCAGGCCGGCAGTCGCCGTCGCCGCGCACACCGACGGCAGGCGCAGCACGACCTCGCCCGGGTGGACGGTGAGGACCGCGTGCATGAACAGGTAGTACAGGCCGTGCACGGCGTCCACGTCGTGCAGCAGCCGCCAGATCTGCGGGACCGTGCGCTGCGCGACCTGGAAGGTGACACTCTCGTCGCCCCACATGCCGCCGCGGTCCAGCCCCCACAGCCCGATCGTGAGCATCACCGCCATGGGCACCGCCACGGGCGGCGCCCCCGCGCCGAACCGGCCGCTCCCCCTCGACTGTCCGCTCTTCACGGCCCGATTCTGCGCTGAATGAGAGCGTTCGCGGGCGTTTGATGGTGTGTTAGCACTTTCATGTCATTCGCCCGGCTTACGATCCGCCGTGATGAATGCCGAGAGTGAGATCGCCAGGGATACCGAGGGGCATACCGCGAGGCACACCGCGAAGCCGCGCGCCGAGGTCGCCGTCGTGGTGATCGGTTACGACGACGCCGCGCATGTCACGGACGCCGTGCGCTCGGCCCTCGCCCAGGGGCCGGCCGTACGCGAGGTGGTGGCCGTCGACGACTGCTCCAGGGACGGCAGCGCCGGCCTGCTGGAACGGCTGTCCACCGCGGAATCACGCCTGAAGGTGATCCGCCGCCGGGCCAACAGCGGCGGCTGCGGCACCCCGCGCAACACCGGGCTCGACGCGGTGACCTCGCCGTACGTGATGTTCCTGGACAGCGACGACGTCCTGCCGCCCGGCGCCGTCGACGCGCTGCTGGCAGCCGCCGAGGGGGCGCACGCGGAGGTCGCGGGCGGCCTGTGCGTACGCCGGGAGCTGCCGTCGGGGCGCGAAGTCCCCTGGCAGCCGCGCCTCTACGCGCTGCACGCCGTGGTGCCGCGCCCCGCGCAGCGAACGCGCCTGGTCCACGACACGCTCTGCGTCAACAAGCTCTACCGCACCGCCTTCCTGCGCGCGCACGGCATTCGCTTCCCCGAGGGCCGCTTCCCGTACGAGGACGTCGTCTTCACCGCGCGCGTCCTGGCCGCGGCGCCCCGCATCGCCCTGATCCCGGACCGGGTGTACGTCTGGCACGTGCGCCGGTCGGACGCGCGGCTGTCGATCTCCCTGGACCGGTCCGGCGTCGAGAACTGGCGGGCCCGGACAGAGGCGTGCCGGCAGGCGTACGAGGTGTTGCTGGGCGCCGGGCAGAAGGAACTCGCGCGGGCCGCGCGCGCCAAGTTCCTCGACCACGACCTGCGGATGTACGTGCGGGAACTGGGGTTGCGCGACGCCGCCTACCGGCGCGCGTGGTGGGAGCTCACGCGAGCGCACCTCGCGGAGTACGACGCCGACGACTGGGCGCGCAACCCGGCCGCTCCCGGCCGGCTGATCGGGCGGGTCGTCCTGGCCTCCCCGGAGCCGTGCGACCTGCCCCGGCTGCGGGAGCTGGCGGCCCGCCCGGCCCGCCTGTACCCGCCGTACACCCGCGCCGCGGACGGCACGCCCGTCTGGTCGGACGGCATCCCGCAGGTCTCCCTGGAGCCGCTCCAGGCCCGGCCGGTGCGGGCGCTGCCCCTCGCCGTCGACGCGGAGCTGCGGCCGGGCGTGCGGGGCACCCGGCTGCGGTTGCGCCTGCACGAGCTGTACGGGCGGGTGGCGCAGGCGGGGCCGGAGACGGTGGAGGTGGAGTGGCGGCACCGGGACGACGGTGACGTGGTGGTCCGCGGTGCGCGCCTGACACTCGCGCCGTGCGCGGCGTGCGCGGGGATGCAGGGAGCCGACGAAGCTGCGGGGGCAGGCGGGTCAGCCGGTGCGGGCGGGTCAGGCGGTGCAGGCGGGTCGGCCGATGCAGCCGGTGCAGGCGGTCCGGCCGGAGGAACCGGAGAAACCGGCACCTGGTCGGCGGAGACGGCCGTCGATCTCCTCGCGCTGGCCGCGCCCGGCGTCGGCACCTGGGATCTGCGCCTTCGCATCCGCTTCCGCGACGGCGCGAGCCGCGATGTCACGGCGCATGCCCTCACGGGCGCCGGTCTGCTGCGGCGCCGCGCCGTCCCGAGCGCCCGGCACGGCGTGGTACTCGTCCAGCCGTACACCACCCACTCCGGCGCGCTGGCGCTGCGGGTGGCGCCGGGCGTACACGGGGTGCTGTCGGTCGTACGCACACGACTGCGCCGCCTGCTTCACTGAGAGCACGCGAGTACGACCGACCACGACGGACCGGCGCACAGCACCACCACGGGCGAACTGACGAGGGGACGGCCGCACATGACCTGGTTGATCACCGGCGGCGCCGGCTACATCGGCGCGCACGTCGTACGGGCGATGACCGCGGCGGGCGAACAGGCGGTGGTGTACGACGACCTGTCCACCGGGATCGCCGAGCGCGTGCCCGACGGGGTGGAGCTGGTGGTGGGCTCGACCCTGGACGCTGAGCGGCTCGCCCGCACCCTCGCGGACCACGAGGTCACCGGCGTCGTCCACCTCGCGGCGAAGAAGCAGGTGGGCGAGTCCGTCGAACTGCCGTTGCACTACTACCGGGAGAACGTCGAGGGCCTGCGGATCCTGCTGGACGCCGTGACGGCGGCGAAGGTGGCGTCCTTCGTCTTCTCCTCCTCGGCGGCGGTGTACGGCATGCCGGACGTGGACCTGGTCACGGAGGAGACTCCGTGCCTGCCTCTGTCGCCGTACGGCGAGACCAAGCTGGCCGGTGAGTGGCTGGTTCGCGCCACGGGCCGGGCCACCGGACTGTCGACGGCGTCCCTGCGCTACTTCAACGTGGCGGGGGCGGCGGGCCCGGAACTCGCGGACGCCGGTGTCTTCAACCTCGTGCCCATGGTCTTCGAGAAGCTCACGCAGGACGCGCCGCCGCGTGTCTTCGGCGACGACTACCCGACCCCGGACGGCACCTGCGTGCGGGACTACATCCACGTGGTCGACCTGGCCGAGGCCCATGTCGCGGCGGCCCGGGCCCTGCGCTCCTCCCCCGGCCGCGACCTCACGCTCAACATCGGCCGGGGCGAGGGCGTCTCCGTCCGGGAGATGATCGACCGCATCAACGCGGTCACCGGCCACGACCGGCCGCCCGCGGTCACCCCCCGCCGCCCGGGCGACCCGGCCCGCGTCGTCGCCTCCGCCGACCGCGCGGCGGCGGAACTGGGCTGGAAGGCTCGGCTCGACGTGCAGGACATGATCACGTCCGCGTGGCAGGGGTGGCTGCGGCTGCACCCGGAGGCGGGACGGGGCTGACCCGCCTGTCGCCGGGCCGCTCGCCGGACCGTTCTCCCTGACGGCGGAGCCCCTCAGAGCGCCCGCAGCGCCTCCGCCGTGGCCCGGGCCAGGGAGCCCAGGTACCCCTTCGGCAGCTTCGGGTTGCGGATCACCACCGAGCGCCAGTACAGCGGGCCGGAGATCAGGTCGAGCGCGAGGTCGTGGTCGATGCCCCCGCGCAGCTCCCCACGGCGTTCCGCCGCCGTCACGATGCCGGTGGCGACGCCGTCCTGCCCCTCGCGCAGGGCCTTCTGCATGGCCTCGGCGATCTCGGGGTTGCGGGCCGCCTCGGCCTGGAGGTCGGGGATGATCTGCGAGGCGACGGGGTGGCGCAGGGCGCGGGACGTCACCTCGTAGAGGAGCCGCAGGTCGCCCTCCAGGGAGCCGGTGTCCGGCGCGGGCAGGCCCTGTACGGCGAGCGCCGAGACGATGTCGAGCACCAGGTGCAGCTTCGAGCGCCAGCGGCGGTACACCGCCGTCTTCCCCACCCCCGCCCGGCGCGCGATCCCCTCGATGGACATGCGCGCGTACCCGACGGCCGCGAGTTCCTCGAAGACGGCGGCCCGGATCGCTTCCGTCACGTCCTCCCGCAGTACGGCCGCCCCCGCGGGGGCCCGGCGGCGCGGGGGCTGCTGGGGCTCGTCGGGTTTCGTCGTCATTCCGACAGCATAGGGCGTCACGACGAGACGGTTGCGTTCCGACGTTCGCCCGACGTACGCTCCCGTTACGACGATACGGTCCCGTCCCGACGTAAGAACCCGTGAAGAGTCCGGTAAATGGCCAACTCCACCTCTTGCTCTTCGCGGCTCCCCGGTCCCACACCCCCCGAGCGAAAGCAGCGGATGTGAGTACGGTCCTCCACACACCGCCCCAGTCCCCGGCCCCGGCCCCGGCCGCCGACGACCTCACGGCCCTCGCCGCCCGCCACGGCCTCTCGGTCAGCGGCGCCCGGCCCTCCCTGCCCGAGTACGTCCGCCGGCTGTGGGCCCGCCGCCACTTCATCACCGCGTTCGCCACCGCCAAGCTCACCGCCCAGTACAGCCAGGCGAAGCTCGGCCAGGTCTGGCAGGTGATGACCCCGCTGCTGAACGCGGCGGTCTACTACTTCATCTTCGGCGTGCTGCTCGGCACCAAGCACGGCGTGCCGGACTACATCCCGTTCCTGGTGACGGGCGTGTTCATCTGGACGTTCACGCAGAGCTCGATCATGGCGGGCACCCGCGCCATCTCCGGCAACCTCGGCCTGGTGCGCGCCCTGCACTTCCCGCGCGCCGCGCTGCCGATCTCCTTCTGCCTCCAGCAGCTCCAGCAGCTGCTGTTCTCGATGGGCGCGCTCGTCGTCATCCTGCTCTGCTTCGGCGTGCCGGTCGGCGTGTCCTGGCTGCTGGCGCTGCCGGCCCTGTTCCTGCAGTTCACGTTCAACGCGGGCGTCTCCATGATCATGGCCCGGATGGGTGCCAAGACCCCCGACATCGCCCAGCTGATGCCGTTCGTGCTGCGCACCTGGATGTACGTCTCGGGTGTCATGTGGAGCATCGACAAGCTGGCGGAGAACGACAGCCTGCCCCACGCGGTGAAGATCGCGCTGGCGGCCAACCCGGCCGCCGTCTACATCGACCTGATGCGCTTCGCCCTGATCGACAGCTTCCACGCGAGCCAGCTCCCCGCCCACGTGTGGGCGCTCGCCGCCGGCTGGGCACTGGTCGCCGGCGTCGGCGGCTTCATCTACTTCTGGAAGGCTGAGGAGACGTACGGCCGTGGCTGAGCACCCGAACGAGAAGATTCCCACCGTCGTCGCCGACGGCGTCGACATCGTCTACCGCGTCAACGGCACCGGAGCCGGGCGCGGCTCCGCGACCGCCGCCCTCAACCGCATCGTGCGCCGCAAGCGGACCGAGAAGGCATCGGGCGTGCGCCGGGTGCACGCGGTGAAGAACGTGTCCTTCGTCGCCTACCGGGGCGAGGCGATCGGCCTGATCGGCACCAACGGCTCCGGCAAATCGACCCTGCTGAAGGCCGTCGCCGGGCTCCTGCCCGTGGAGAACGGCCGCATCCACACCGACGGCCAGCCCTCCCTGCTCGGCGTCAACGCCGCCCTGATGAACGACCTGACCGGCGAGCGCAACGTGCACCTCGGCGGACTGGCCATGGGCATGTCCCGGGAACAGATCAAGGACCGCTACCAGGAGATCGTCGACTTCTCGGGCATCAACGAGAAGGGCGACTTCATCACGCTGCCGATGCGCACGTACTCCTCCGGCATGGCCGCCCGGCTGCGGTTCTCCATCGCCGCCGCCAAGGACCACGACGTCCTGCTGATCGACGAGGCGCTGGCCACCGGCGACCGCTCCTTCCAGAAGCGCTCCGAGCAGCGCATCCGCGAGCTGCGCAAGCACGCGGGCACGGTGTTCCTGGTCAGCCACAACAACAAGTCGATCCGCGACACCTGCGACCGGGTGCTGTGGCTGGAGCGCGGCGAGCTGCGCATGGACGGGCCGACGGAGGACGTGCTCAAGGAGTACGAGGCGTTCACCGGTGACAAGACGCCGAAGCCGAAACCCAAGCCGAAGGCCGCCGTCCCCTCGTGAGGGCCGCCGTTCCCACGTGAAGGCCGCCACCCCCTCGTGAAGGCCGCCGCCCCCTCGTGAAGGCCGCCGTTCCCTCGTGAGGCCCACCCGGTCGGCCCTTTTGTCTTATTGATGGCAGCATGACCGCATACGGTGCAGCTGTGAGAGGGGGTCCCCGTGATGGCCGAGCTCAGTGTCGTCGTCCACGGGCCGAACGTTCAGGACCACCTGACGGAACTCCTCGACTCCCTCGCCGCCCACTCCCTGCCGGACGCCGAGGTGATCGTGGCGGCGGTCGGCGACTGGGCCCGGGAGACGGCCGAGCGGCACGCCCCGGACGGCGGCACGGTCGACGTAGTGCCGCTGCCGGACGGCACGGGCGACGCGGCGGCCCGGGCGGCGGGCGCGGCCCGGGCCTCCGGCCGCTGGCTGCACTTCGTCCACGCCAAGGACGGCCTGCCCGCCGGCACCCCGCGCACGGTCGCCGAACGGGTCGCCGAACTCCCCGACGAGGTCGATGTCCTCCTCCTTGACCACGTCCGCAGCACCTGGCACACCTCCGGCATGCCCTCCCCGGACGGCCCGATCCTCGCCCGGGCGGGCCGCGCCGACGTCGCCCTCGACGACTGCGCCCCGTTGCTGCGGCTGACCCCGCTGCTCGGCACCCGCGTGCTGCGCGCGGACTTCTGGCGGGCGCACGAGGCGCGGCTCAGCGCCGAGGACGAGCCGTACGCCGCCCTGGCCGCCCTGTTGCTCGCCGGCCGCGTCGCCTGCCTGCCGCACGTCGCCTACGAGAACCGCCGGCTGCGCCCCGCGAGCCTGCCCCCGGTCACGCCCGAGCAGCGCTACGGCCTCGTCGAGCGCTACGAGTCGCTCCTCGACCTCACCCGGGATCGGCGCGCCGCGCACACCGTGCTCTACGACCTCATGGTTCGCGACTGTCTGCGCACCTTCGCGCGCGGCGGCATGCCGGAGGAGGTCGCGCGGGAGTTCTTCCGCCGGGCGTCCCTGGCCGCCCTGCGCCGCCGCCCCGAGGGCTACCGCCGCCCGGCCGGGCTCGAAGGCGTCCGCCGCTCCCTGCTGGAGGAGGGCGCCTACGCGAAGTACCGCGCCTTCCAGGCCGTCAACCGCACCCGCCGCAGCGCCAAGTCGGCCCTGCGGACCCGGAAGCGCCAGGCCGGCGCGAAGCTCCGCGACCACCAGTACCGCAGGGCGCTCGGCCACCCCGTCAATCCGCATCTCGCGGTGTTCTCCGCGTACTGGAACCGCGGCGTCGCCTGCAACCCCGCCGCGATCGCAGCCAAGCTCGCCGAACTGGCCCCGCAGATCCACGCGGTGTGGGTCGTCACCGAGGAGAACGCGGCCCTCCTGCCGCCCGGCACCGACCACGTCGTCCCCGGCAGCCGCCGCTACTGGGACGTGCTGGCCACCGCCAAATACCTCGTCAACAACGTCAACTTCCCGAACGCGGTGGTCAAACGCCCGGACGCGATCCACGTCCAGACCCACCACGGCACGCCCCTGAAACGCATGGGCATCGACCAGATGGCGTTCCCCGCCGCCGCGCAGGGCCTGGACTTCCAGGCGCTGCTGGAGCGCATCGACCGGTGGGACTTCAGCATCTCGGCCAACAGCCACACCACCCGCATGTGGGAGCGGGCGTACCCGTCGCGCTACGTCTCCCTGGACCACGGCTATCCGCGCAACGACGTGTACTACACGGCCGGAGCCGGCGACATCCGCGCGGTCCGCGACCGCCTCGGCATCGCCCCGGGCCGCCGCGCCGTCCTCTACGCGCCCACCCACCGCGACTACGAGGCCGGCTGGACCCCGCGCCTGGACCTCGCCGCCCTCTCCGACCGCCTGGGCGAGGACACGGTCCTGCTCGTGCGCGGCCACTACTTCTACGGCGGCGCCGCCTCCCCGCTCACGAACCTGCGCCGCACCGGCCGGATCATCGACGTCTCCTCCTACGACCCGGTCGAGGAACTGTGCCTGGCGGCGGACGTCCTGGTCACGGACTACTCCTCGATCATGTTCGACTACGCCAACCTCGACCGGCCGATCGTGATCCACGCCGACGACTGGGAGACGTACCGCACGACCCGCGGCGTCTACTTCGACCTGATGGCGGAGGCCCCGGGCCCGGTCGCCCGCACCCAGCAGGAGCTGACGGAGATCCTCACCACCGAGGCCTGGCGCGACGAGGGCGCGGCGAAGACCCGGGCCGTCTTCCGGCGCCGGTTCTGCGAGTACGACGACGGACGCGCCGCCGAACGCGTCGTCCGCCGGGTCTTCCTCGGCCAGGACGGACGGGACCTGCCGCCCGTGCTGCCGATCGAGGAACGCACCCCGGCCCCGACCCCGCAGGAGGCGACCGCATGAGCACCCCCGACGTCACCGTGACGGTCATCGTCTACAACGACGCCGAACGGCTCACCCGCGCGGTCGAATCGGTCCGCCGCCAGACCCACGCCAACCTCGAGATCGTCATCAGCGACGACCACTCCACGGACGCGACCCCGGCCGTGGCACAGCGACTCGCGGCCCAGGACCCCCGCATCCGCCACCTGCGCCTGGAGCGGAACAGCGGCGGCTGCAGCGCCCCGCGCAACCGGGCTCTGCAGATCGCGCGTGCGCCGTTCCTGATGTTCCTCGACAGCGACGACGAACTCCCCGACAACGCCGTGGAACTGCTGCTCGCCGCGCACCGCGAACGCGAGATCGACTTCGCGATGGGGGCGGTGCAGCGGGTCCGCGTGGACAACGGCCGCCGCTCGACGTGGATGCCGCACCTGGTCGCCGAGCGCCGCACCCTCGACGGCATCGAGGCCGACCCGCGTCTGTTCTTCGAGCACCTGTCCACCAGCAAGATGTACGCCCGCGCCTTCCTCGACCGGCACGACCTGCGCTTCCCCGAGGGCATCCACTACGAGGACCAGTTGTTCTCGGCGCAGGCGTACTGCCTGGCCAAGACCTTCACGATCATCCCGGAGCCGGTCTACCGCTGGTACGTGGCGCCCTTCGCGGCCTCCGAGACGGCCTCGATATCCAACCAGCGGCACAAGCTCGCCAACGTCCGGGACCGGGTCCACGTCCAGCACCTCATCGACGCGTTCCTGGCCGGGAGCGGACACGAGGCGCTGCGCGAGGACAAGGACCACAAGTTCCTCAAGCACGACCTCCGGATGTACGCCGGTGACCTGCCCTACCGGGACGACGCCTGGCTGACGTCCTTCGCGGACATCGTCACCCCCTACCTCGACACCCTCACGCCGGGGGCGTTCGCGCGACTTCCGCGTGCCGAACGCGTCGTCGTCCAGCTGATCCGCGACCGCCGCCTGCCGGAGGCCCGCCTGGCCGCCCGGGGCCTCGGCCACGGCGTCGGCCCGAGGCGTGTGACCACCGACGCGCAAGGCCGCACCTACTGGGGGGACCGGGTCCCCGATTCGGACTGGTCACGCCGTGAACTGGACATCTCCGACCTGGAGTTGGAGACCCGCCCCTTCCCGAGCGCCCAGTTCCGCCACGAGATCACGGAGATCACCCGGGGCCCGGGCGCCTCGATCGACCTCGCGATCCGCACCTACGACCCCGCTTTGCGCCTCCCCGTGGGCCCGCAACGGGCGACGCTCCTCATCGCCCCGGGCGGCCGCCGCCTGCGCGTCCACTTCCGTCTCTCCCCCGTGCGCCCCGGCCTCTTCGAGGGCCACGCCCACCTGGACCTCGCGGCGGCCTCGCTCCCCCTCCACGGCTTCGCGGGAATCCGCCACCCGCTGCTCCGCCTCCAGCACCAGCGCCTCTCCCACACGGGCCTGCTGCTGGCCCCCCTGACCTTCCCGGCCCTGACGACCCGCGTCCCGTCCCACCACCTGACGGTGGAGCCGGAGGGCCATGCCCCGGGCCGCCTCCAGGTGCGCTGGGAACCGGTGGGAGTGACGGCGAAGCTGATCCGCCCGACGGCCCGCAAGCTGGCCCGCCCGAGGGTGAAAAGGGCAGCACGCCTGCTGGCGAGCGCCCTGAAGTAGACGACCTGCCCGCGGCGACGACGGCCGGTCCGGCGATGCCGAGGCCGCCGACGACGCAGAACGGCATGATCTGGCGCCGGGTCCGCGCCGCCCGGTCTCGGTAGACACCCCCCGAACGAGCACCCCGAGAACAGGCGCCCCGGGCCGGAGCCGGCCCGGGGCGCCTGTCACGCCGTACGTGCTGTGCCTACGAGTGCGTGCGCAGCAGCGTCCTCATCGTGCGCATCGCCACCGACAGGTTGGCGAGGTCGAACGAGTCGGAGCTCTGGATGTCCTCCAGGGTGGTGCGGGCCCGGCCCAGGATCGCCGCATTCTTCTGCTCCCACGCCTTGAAGCGCTGCTCGGGCGTCGAGGTGCCGTTGCCCACCGCCAGAACGTCCGCCGTCAGCGCCGCGTGCGCCGCGTACAGGTCCTCGCGGATCGCCGCGCGGGCCATGGACTGCCAGCGGTCGGCGCGGGGCAGCTCGATGATCCGGTCCATGAGCTGGGTGATGCGCAGCCGGTCGGCGAGGTCGTAGTAGACCTCGGCGACGTCCAGCGGCTCCCGGCCCATGCGGTCGGCGATCGAGACGATGTCCAGCGTCGGGAAGGCCGAGGAGAAGCCCGCCACCCGGGTGGCCAGTTCGGCCGGGACACCGGCGCCCGTCAGCTCGTCGTAGATCTTCTGGTACCACTCCAGGTCGGCGCCTCGCAGCAGCTTCGGCAGCTCACCCCAGACCTGCTCGACGCGTTCGGCGAAGAAGTCGACCGTCCCGGCGAGCTCCAGCGGCTGCGGCCGGTTGTTGAGCAGCCAGCGCGTGCCGCGCTCCACCAGGCGGCGCGCGTGCAGCCGGATGCGGGTCTGGACCTCGGCCTCGACCTTGTTGTCGAGCGCCTCGACCCCGTCCCACACCGGGGACTGGCGGAAGATCGCCCGGGCCGCGGTCTGCGCCCGCACGATCTCCTCCAGCGACGCGCCGGTCTCCTCGCGCAGCCGGTGCAGATACGTCGTACCGCCCGTGTTCACCGTGTCGTTGACCAGCACGGTCGTGGTGATCTCACGGCGCAGCGGGTGGCTGACGAGGTGCTCGGGGAACTGCTCGCGCAGCTCGGTCGGGAAGTACGCGTGCAGCAGGGTGCTCAGGTACGGGTCGTCCGGCAGCGAGGTGTGCAGCAGCTCCTCGGCGACCGTGATCTTCGTGTACGCCAGCAGCACGGCCGTCTCCGGGCCGGTCAGGCCGTGCCCCTGGGCGAGCCGCTCGCGGATCTGCCGGTCGGTGGGCAGGAACTCCAGCGCCCGGTCGAGGTGACCCTCCCTGACCAGGTGCTTCATGAAGCGCTGCTGGGCATGGAGCATGGCGCTGGACTGGGCGAGGGCGTTGGCGATCGCCGTGTTCTGCGCGTAGTTGTTGCGCAGCACCAGGCGGCCGACCTCGTCGGTCATCTCGGCGAGCAGCTTGTTGCGCTGCTTGACGGTCATGTCGCCGTCCCGGACCAGGCCGTTGAGGAGGATCTTGATGTTCACCTCGTGGTCGGAGGTGTCCACACCGGCGCTGTTGTCGATGGCGTCGGTGTTGATCCGGCCGCCGTGCAGCGCGAACTCGATCCGGCCGAGCTGGGTCAGGCCGAGGTTGCCGCCCTCGCCGACGACGGCGACGCGCAGGTCCTTGCCGTCGACCCGGATGGCGTCGTTGGCCTTGTCGCCGACGTCCGCGTTGGACTCGGTGGAGGACTTGACGTACGTGCCGATGCCGCCGTTCCACAGCAGGTCCACCGGTGCGTGCAGGATCGCCTTCATCAGGTCGGCCGGGGTCAGCTTGGTGACCTTGGCCTCGATGCCGAGGGCCTCGCGGATGTGCGCGTTGACCGGGATCGCCTTGGCCGTGCGCGGGAAGATGCCGCCGCCGGCCGACAGCAGCTCCGTGTTGTAGTCCTCCCAGCTGGAGCGGGGCAGCTCGAACAGGCGGCGGCGCTCGGCGTAGGAGGTGGCGGCGTCCGGGTTCGGGTCGATGAAGATGTGCCGGTGGTCGAAGGCGGCCACCAGGCGGATGTGCTCGGAGAGCAGCATGCCGTTGCCGAACACGTCACCGGACATGTCGCCGATGCCGACGACCGTGAAGTCCTCGGTCTGGCAGTCCACGCCCATGTCGCGGAAGTGCCGCTTGACGGACTCCCAGGCACCGCGGGCGGTGATGCCCATGCCCTTGTGGTCGTAGCCGGCGGAGCCGCCGGAGGCGAAGGCGTCACCGAGCCAGAAGTTGTAGTTCTCGGCGACCCCGTTGGCGATGTCGGAGAAGGTCGCGGTGCCCTTGTCGGCGGCGACGACGAGGTAGGTGTCGTCCTCGTCGTGCCGGACGACGTCCGCCGGGGGCACGACCTCGCCGGCGACCATGTTGTCGGTGATGTCGAGCAGCGCCGAGATGAACGTCTTGTAGCTGGCGACACCTTCGGCGAGCCACGCGTCCCGGTCCACGGACGGGTCGGGCAGCTGCTTGGCGACGAACCCGCCCTTGGCGCCGACCGGCACGATGACGGTGTTCTTCACCATCTGCGCCTTGACCAGGCCGAGGATCTCGGTGCGGAAGTCCTCACGCCGGTCGGACCAGCGCAGGCCACCACGTGCGACCTTGCCGAAGCGCAGGTGCACACCCTCGACACGCGGCGAGTACACCCAGATCTCGAACGCCGGGCGGGGCGCCGGCAGGTCGGGGATGGCCTGCGGGTCGAACTTCATGGAGACGTAGTCGTGCGGCCTGCCGCCCGCGGCCTCCTGGAAGAAGTTGGTCCGCAGCGTCGCCTTGATGACCGTCAGGAAGGACCTGAGGATCCGGTCCTCGTCGAGCGAGGCCACCTGGTCGAGGGCCGCGTCGACCTCCTCCAGCAGCGCGTCCACGATCTCGTACCCCGCGCGCTGCCGGTCGGGCGACATCCGCGCCTCGAACAGGGAGACGAGCAGGCGGGTGGTGTGGACGTTGTTGCGGAGGGTGTCCTCCATGTAGTCCTGGCTGAACGTCGACGCCGCCTGGCGCAGGTACTTGGCGTACGCGCGCAGCACCACGGCCTGGCGCCAGGTCAGCCCGGCGCTCAGGACGAGGGCGTTGAAGCCGTCGTTCTCGGCCTTGCCGGTCCAGGTGGCGGCGAAGGCGTCCTGGAAGCGCTCGCGGGCATCGTCGCCGAAGTGGTCCCCGCCGCCGTTCGCGCGGGGCATGCGCAGACCGAAGTCGTAGATCCAGGCCACGCTGCGGTCCGAGCAGCGCAGTTCGTACGGCCGCTCGTCGACGACCTCGACACCGAGCCGGTTGAGGACCGGCAGGACGGCCGAGAGGGAGATCGCGTCGCCCGTGCGGTAGATCTTGAAGCGGCGCTCCTCGGGGGCGGCGCCCACCGGCTCGTACAGGCTGAGCGCGAAGTCCTCGCCCTCCTCGGCGTTGAGCTGCTCGAGGTGGACGAGGTCGGCTACCGCGGCCCGCGGGTTGTGGTCGGCCTTGTAGCCCTCGGGGAAGGCGTGCGCGTACCGGCGCATCGCCTCGGCCGCGTGCTCCTCGCCGAGCTCGGCGTTGAGCGCCTCGGCGAAGGCGTCCTCCCAGGAGCGGGCGGCCTCCACCAGCCGGGCCTCGATGCGCTCCTTGTCGGAGTCGGACAGCTCCGGCAGTTCGGTGCCCTGCGGGACGCGCACCACGAAGTGCAGCCGGGACAGGATCGACTCGGTGTTCCAGGCCGTGAAGTCGACGCTGATGCCGCCCAGTTCCTCCTTGAGGATCTCGATGATCCTGAGGCGTACGGCCGTGGTGTAGCGGTCGCGCGGGAGGTAGACGAGGGCGGAGTAGTAGCGCCCGTACTCGTCCTGGCGCAGGTAGAGCCTGAGGCGCCTGCGCTCCTGGAGGTAGAGGACGGAGGTGACGATGGCCCGCAGCTCGTCGGCCGGGGTCTGGAAGAGCTCGTCGCGCGGGTACGTCTCCAGGATCTGCGTCAGGTCGCGGCCGTCGTGGCTGTTGGGCGAGAACCCGGCGCTCTCCAGGACCTCCTCGACCTTGCGCCGGATGACCGGGACCCGGCGCACGGACTCGGTGTAGGCGGCGGAGGAGAACAGCCCGAGGAAGCGGCGCTCTCCGATGACGTTGCCGTCGGCGTCGAACTTCTTGACGCCGATGTAGTCCAGGTACGACGGCCGGTGCACGGTCGCCCGGCTGTTCGCCTTGGTCAGCACGAGCAGCTTGTGCTCGCGCGCCTTGGCCCGGGCGTCGGCGGGCAGCCGCTCGAACGACGGGCTGACCGGGTGGCTCTCCTCATCGGCGTGCTGCGGGTCCGCGCGCAGTATGCCGAGCCCGGTGCCGGGCACGGCGGCCAGCGAGTCGTCGTCGCGCAGCTGGTACTCGCGGTAGCCGAGGAAGGTGAAGTGGTCGTCGGCGAGCCAGCGCAGCAGCTCGCGGGCCTCCTCGACCTGAGGTCCGGGCAGGTCGGCGGGGATGGACTCGTCCGGCAGCCCCTCCGCCAGCCGGATCGCCGCCTCGCGCATCTTGCCCCAGTCCTCGACGGCCTCACGGGCGTCGGACAGCACACGCAGCAGGTCGGCGGTGATCTGCTTCAGATCGGCCCGGTCGGTCTCGCGGTCCATCTCGACGTGGATCCAGGACTCGACGTGCGCGTCGTGCGGAAGGTCGCCGGTGGCCGGGGTCGACAGCACCTCGATGAGCTTGCCGGTGACGTCGCGCCGCACGACGAACTGGGGGTGGATGACGACGTGGATCCCACGCCCCTGACGCGTCAGCTCATTGGTGACGGAGTCGACGAGGAAGGGCATGTCGTCGGTGACGACCTCGACCACGGAGTGGCTGCAGGTCCACCCGTTCTCTTCCACCGTCGGGGTGTGCACCCGCACGTTCGCGGTGCCCTGCGGGCGGTTCTCGGCCAGCCGGTAGTGCGATACGGCAGCTCCGAAGACATCGACCGGGTCGCGGTCGGTGAGGTCCTCCGGGGCCGTGTGCAGGTAGTAGCGCTGGAGGAACGTGAGGAGGGTCTCTCGGTCCGGGGCCTTCTGGGCGTCTGGGGTCTCCTCGCCCGTCGACCCGGTCGGTAGGTGCCCCCCGACCGGGCTGTTCTCAGCTACCCGGGCGGCCCTCTCGAGCAACTCGGCCTTGGCTTCGTCCAGCTTGGTCTGCATTGTCCTCTGGCTCCTGTCGCGCGCCGTTGCGTGACGTAGAAGGAAGTACGGCCTCTGCGCTTACGACCTCACGTCGTGACACGGGGTATCCGGTCTGTTCCGACGCTATGCCGCAAGGCGAGATGAGCGGGGGTGTCTGAGCCATTCTTGAGCTGCTCCACCGGTGTGACGCTGCTCTCTGCGACGCCCGGATCCTGGTGATGCTCGGGGTCCCGGGAGTCCTCGATGCCACGTCCCGCCCGCGAAGACCAGCGACCGCCGCCCGGTCACGGATGTCGTCCGTGCTCTCCGGGCGCAGGGCAGGGACGACGACGTCCCCGCGAACTATCGCGCTGATCACGCCACCAAGGCTATCGCTCCTTGCAGGGGCTCCGTCATGAGCCGTATGTGTACAAAACCAGCCCTGGAAGTTTGACGTTCTGCACAGTGTCGCTACGGGTTTCGATCAGGTGCGCCCCTCAGGCCGCGAGCCGCTCCGCCTCGGCAACCGCTTCCTCAAGCGTGTCCACGACAGGAACACCGACGGTTTCCAGACTCACCCGGCTGTGTGAGCCGCCGGTGTACAGCACGGCCCGGGCCCCCACGTGCAGCGCGGCCACCGCGTCGTCCGCCGCGTCCCCGATCACCACGGTCCGCTCCGGCGCCACGTCGCTCAGCGACGCCAGGTGCCGCACCATGTGCTCGGCCTTGCTGCCCCCCGACGGCCCGGTCCGCCCGTCGACCCGTATGAAGTGGGGCTCGATGCCGAACCCGCGCACCAGCGGAACCAGCTCCTCGTGCACGTACATGCTCAGGATCGACTGGCTGCGCCCCGCCGAGCGCCACCCGGCCAGCAGCTCCACGGCCCCCGTCGTCAGCCCGCACGCCGTCCGGTGCTCGGCGTAGTAGCGGTGGAAGATGTCGTCCATGGCCTCCCACTCGGCCTCGGTCGGCAGCCGCCCCATCAGCCGCTCGTAGAACTTCGGCACCGGTACGCAGTACAGCTCCCGGTACTTCTCCAGCGTCAGCGGCTCCAGCCCCAGCTCGGCGAAGGCCGCGTTCGTCGCCCCGATGATCGCGTCGATGTCGTGGAACAGCGTCCCGTTCCAGTCCCAGACGATGTGCGCGCCCGTCTTCATCCCCATGCCCAAAAACGTACCCGGCTCCACTGACAATCAAGAGAACGGCGCCTCAACGCGCCCCCCGCGGCCGGTTCAGACCCCGCGTCCCACCAGGTTCGCGATCTCCTGTGTGGCGAACCACAGCAGCTCGTGGTCCTCCGCCCCGTCCACGACGGACTGCGCGTCGTCGTCCCCGCGATCCGCCGCCGGCAGGGCCTCGGCGGCCGCCGTCACCCGGGCCTGCGCGTCCGCCGCGTCGACGTGCACGGACGCGGCCTTGCCCAACGGCACCGGACCCGCGACCCGCACCTCTCCCGGCTCCGCAGGGTCGAGCACCTGGCCGGGATCCGCGGTCGCGGCCCGGTCGGCCACGTCGACGGCGATCACGACCCGGCGCCGCGGGGCCGCAGGCTCGGCCGCCAGCAGACGCAGCGAGGCCAGGGCGGCCCGGCCGAGCGCCGCGTACTCCAGTTCCTCGATGTCGTCGGAGGCGTACCACTCGCGCAGCCCGGGCGTCACGGCGTAGGCGACGAACGCATCGGCTCCCAGCTGACCCGTCTTGTACGCCTCGGCGAGACCGGGGAGGGTCAGGGGCACGTAGACACGCATGGCTGGCCGCTTTCGTGGTCGTGGTCGGAGGGCCCCGGAGAGCTCCGGAGGACCTTCAGGATACGTGCGGGGCGTCCCCTTTCGAGTCCCGCCCCGGGACGCCGGACGCGTCCACTTCGCGCCCGGAATTCACCCGGCACACCCCCGCACCTACGGGCCCCATCCCTCCGATATCACCCGGATAGGTGAACATTCCGGCGCCCGCGACGCGGCCCCCCGCTCGCTTGCCGCGGTCCCCATCGGCCCCGTACAAGATCAGCGACCCGAAGTTACTCCCCGGTATCCACCGGGCCCACGAAACGGGGACCCCCATGCACAAGGTCATGACCAGGACCCGGCACCGCCCGACCACCCACCCCCCGACCCGCCGCACCACCCAAGCCCCCACCACGCCCCCGTCGCCCCACCCGCCCGCGAGCACCACGCCCCGCGCATCCACCGACACCACACCCGACCCCGGCGGCACCACCTCAGCCCGTCCGGTGAGCACCACATCCCACACGTCCGCGAACACCACCCCCAGCAGCGCAGCGCCCCGCCGACCTGCGAGTACCGCGTCCGGCACCCCCGGCAGCGCGACACCCCGCACCCCGGACGGCGCAGCACCCCAACCGGCTGCGAGCACCACACCCCGCGCCCCCGGCAACACAGCACCCCGCCCACTCGCGAGCACCCCATCCGGCGCTCTCGGCGGCACCGCACCCGACGCCCCGAGCCACAGCACTCCACACGCTCCCGCGAGCACCCCACGCCGCACCCCGGCGAACGCCGCACCACCCACGCCCGCCGGCACCGGACCCGCACTCCCCACCCCCGTCGGCTCCGGACCCGCACCGTTCGTCGCCGCCGCCGGCGCCGCGCCCCCGCGTTCCCCCGGCAGCGGGCGTTCCCGGCCTCCGGCTGCGGGCGGCCGTCCACCGGCCTCCGGCCGCGCCAGGGCCTCTCGTACCCGTCCCGCGGACACTCGCCCGCCGTCCCTCTCCGCGACCCGCACAGCCGCCCGCAGGGCCGCGGGAACAACCACCCACCCGGCGCCGCGCACGGACGCCACCGCCGCGGCCTCCGCCTCCACCGAAGCCGCTTCGCGCGTCCCACCCCAAGGGACCCGGCACACGGCGATCCCCCAGCCCCTGCCGACCGACCTCTTCGCCGACCTCCTCGTCGCCGTCCTGAGCGGCCACCGCCCCGTCCACTCGATGCTCCGCCACACCCGCGGCCGCGCCTACGACGAACTGGCGTGGCTGGCCGAACGCGGCCCCCTGCGCACCCGCGGCGCCCGCCCCGTCGTCCGCGACATCGGCTACTACGAACCCCGCCCGGGCGCCATCGAGGCCTTCGCACGCATCGGCGCCGGCGATCGGCTGCGCGCCATGGCCTTCCGTCTGGAACTCGGCCAGGACCTCCGCTGGCGCTGCACGGCGGTGGAGCTCGGCCCCCGCCCGCCCCGCCCCGAGTCCGACTGAGCCGCGCAAAGCGGAGGGGCCGGACACCCTCAGGTGTCCGGCCCCTCGAGCCGCTACGGCGCCTCGGCAACCGTCACTTCTTGCGGCGACCCCGGCCCCGCGACTGCTTGCGCCGCTCCGCGCGCGTCAGGCCGTCGGCCTCGGAGCGCACCGGCTCGCCGTCCTCGGTGAAGTCGCCCTCGATCGTGCCGCCCTCGCCGTCGACCGTCGGCGCGGAGAAGTGCAGGTTGCGCCGCTGCGGGACGTCGAGTCCCTTGGCACGGATCTCCGGGCGGGAGCCCGCCTGCGCCGGCACCGCGTCCTGCTTCTCGAGGTCGGCCACCGGCTTGGTGTCCTCGACCGGGACCTCCTCGACCTGCTGCTCGACCTGGACCTCCAGGTTGAACAGGTAGCCGACGGACTCCTCCTTGATGCCCTCCATCATGGCGGTGAACATGTCGAAGCCCTCGCGCTGGTACTCGACCAGCGGGTCCTTCTGCGCCATGGCGCGCAGGCCGATGCCCTCCTGGAGGTAGTCCATCTCGTAGAGGTGCTCGCGCCACTTGCGGTCCAGGACCGACAGCACGACCCGGCGCTCCAGCTCACGCATGATCTCGGAGCCGAGCTGCGTCTCACGCGCCTGGTACTGGTCGTGGATGTCGTCCTTGATGGAGTCGCCGATGAACTCGGCCGTCAGCCCGGCCCGGTCGCCGGCCGCCTCCTCCAGCTCCTCGATCGAGACGTTGCACGGGTAGAGCTGCTTGAAGGCGCCCCACAGCCGGTCGAGGTCCCAGTCCTCGGGGAAGCCCTCGGCGGTCTCGGCCTGGACGTAGGCGTCGATGGTGTCGTCCATGAAGTGCTGCACCTGCTCGTGCAGGTCCTCGCCCTCCAGGACGCGGCGCCGCTCGCCGTAGATGACCTCGCGCTGGCGGTTGAGGACCTCGTCGTACTTCAGGACGTTCTTGCGCGTCTCGAAGTTCTGCTGCTCGACCTGCGACTGGGCGGAGGCGATCGCGCGCGTGACCATCTTGTTCTCGATCGGCACGTCGTCCGGGACGTTCGCCATCGACATCACACGCTCGACCATCTGGGCCTTGAACAGCCGCATCAGGTCGTCACCGAGGGAAAGGTAGAACCGGGACTCGCCCGGGTCGCCCTGCCGGCCGGAACGACCGCGCAGCTGGTTGTCGATGCGCCGCGACTCGTGCCGCTCGGTGCCCAGCACGTAGAGCCCGCCGAGCTTCTCGACCTCGTCCTTCTCGTTCTGGACGGCCTTCTCGGCGCGCTTGAGCGCCTCGGGCAGGGCGTGCGCCCACTCCTCGATGTGCTCCTCGGGGTCGAGGCCGCGCTGGCGCAGCTCCGCCTCGGCGAGGTCCTCGGGGTTGCCGCCGAGCTTGATGTCCGTACCACGGCCGGCCATGTTGGTGGCCACGGTGACGGCACCCTTGCGGCCGGCCTGGGCGACGATCGTCGCCTCCCGGTCGTGCTGCTTGGCGTTCAGCACCTCGTGCTGAATGCCGCGCTTGCTGAGCTGCTGCGAGAGGTACTCGGACTTCTCGACGGAGGTCGTGCCGACGAGGATCGGCTGGCCCTTGCGGTGCTTCTCCTCGATGTCGTCGACGACCGCCTCGAACTTGGCGACCTCGGTCCGGTAGATCAGGTCCGACTGGTCCTTGCGGACCATCGGCCGGTTCGTCGGGATGGGCACCACGCCGAGCTTGTAGATCTGGTGGAACTCGGCGGCCTCGGTCATGGCCGTACCGGTCATGCCGCAGAGGCCGGGCTGTTCCTTCTCGTTGTGGTCGTGGCGCTTGTAGAGGCGGAAGAAGTTCTGGAGGGTGATCGTGGCGAGCGTCTGGTTCTCGTCCTTGATCGGCACCGCTTCCTTGGCCTCGATCGCCTGGTGCATGCCCTCGTTGTAGCGGCGGCCCGCGAGGATACGTCCGGTGTGCTCGTCGACGATCATGACCTCGTCGTCGATGATGACGTAGTCCTTGTCCTTCTTGAAGAGCTCCTTGGCCTTGATGGCGTTGTTCAGGTAGCCCACCAGCGGGGTGTTCACCGACTCGTAGAGGTTGTCGATGCCCAGCCAGTCCTCGACCTTGGCGACACCGGACTCGTGGATGGCGACCGTGCGCTTCTTCTCGTCGACGTCGTAGTCGCCGGTCTCCTCGAGGCCCTTGAGCGGCTGGCCGGCCTCGCCCCGCTTGAGGCGCTTGACCAGCTTGGCGAAGTCCCCGTACCACTTGGTGGCCTGGTCGGCCGGACCGGAGATGATCAGCGGCGTACGGGCCTCGTCGATGAGGATGGAGTCGACCTCGTCGACGATGGCGAAGTTGTGGCCGCGCTGGACGAGCTCGTCCTGGGACCACGCCATGTTGTCGCGCAGGTAGTCGAAGCCGAACTCGTTGTTCGTGCCGTACGTGATGTCGCAGGCGTACTGCTCACGGCGCTGAGCCGGCGTCATGTTGGCGAGGATGCAGCCGACCTCGAGGCCCAGGAACCGGTGGACGCGGCCCATCATCTCGGAGTCACGCTCGGCCAGGTAGTCGTTGACCGTGATGATGTGGACACCCTTGCCGGACAGGGCGTTCAAATACGCCGGCAGGGTGCCGACGAGGGTCTTGCCCTCACCGGTCTTCATCTCGGCCACGTAACCCATGTGCAGGGCCGCGCCACCCATCATCTGCACGTCGTAGTGACGCTGGCCGAGGACGCGCTTGGCGGCCTCGCGGACGGTGGCGAAAGCCTCGGGCAGCAGGTCGTCCAGGGTCTCGCCGTCGGCGTAGCGCTGCTTGTACTCATCCGTGAGGGCGCGCAGCTCGGCGTCGGAGAGGTCGACGAAGTCCTCTTCGATGGAGTTGACCTGGTCCGCGATGCGGTGCAGCTTGCGCAGGATCTTGCCTTCGCCTGCACGCATGATCTTCGAGAGGACGGACACGGGGGTTGGTCTCCTTGCCGGTCGGGCCTGGGACGGTCGGTTACCACTTGACTTACTGAGCAACGGCCATCGTATGCGAGGACCCCACCGCGCCGGGAGGGCCTGCCGTGACGGCGACCGTCCGCTGCTTCAATTCTGATTCACGTCTGCTTCAAAGGGGACAACGTGCGGCCCCCTCGGATAGTGCCGCACCTCTCCACCGAATTGCACAACGCGTGACCACCACTTCACCGACGGCAAACATCTGGCATCGCGAACGGCCTCCGAGCAGAATCGGCCGATGGACCCCGTCACCCTCACCACGGACCGTCTCCTGCTGCGCACCGTCGACCCCCGGGACACCGACGCGGTGTACGACGCCTGCCAGGACCCCGACATCCGGCGCTGGACCACGATCCCCTCGCCCTACCTGCGCGAGCACGCCCGAAGCTTCACGGAGCAACTGGCGCCTGACGGCTGGGCGGACGGCTCCATGTTCACCTTCGGCTTCTTCCCGCGCTCCGGGGAGCTGGCGGGCATGCTCGGCATCACCATGCGCGCCCTGGGCATGGGCGAGATCGGTTTCTGGGCCGCGAAGGAGCACCGTGCCAACGGCTACGTCACCGAGGCCGCCCTCGCCGTATGCCGCTGGTCCTTCACCCACGCCGCGCTGGACCGCGTCGAGTGGCGCGCGGAGGTCGGCAACCGGGCTTCCCGCGCGGTGGCGGAACGGGCGGGCTTCACGATCGAGGGCACGCTGCGCTCCGCGACGAACAACAAGGGGGTACGCCGGGACACCTGGGTGGGCTCCCTGCTCCCCTCGGACTTGGGCCTCCCGTCGACGGCGCCGTACCTGCCGGCGCCCTGACCGCCCGGCCGCCCGGACGGACTCGCAGGTCACGCCTCGTTGTCAGTCCCACCCCCTACTCTGCGGCCATGACCACCCCGCGCCCCATCGCAGACCTCACCGCCGACGAGGCCCGCAGAATCGCGCTCCGCGCCCAAGGCTTCCTCGGCGCGCCCGACCGCCGCTCCGGCGTCCGTGGCATCCTCCGCCACCTGGGCGCGATACAGCTCGACACCATCTCGGTCCTGGCCCGCTCCCACGAACTCGTGCCGTACGCCCGCCTGGGCGCGGTGGGCCGCAAGA
This sequence comes from Streptomyces luteogriseus, assembly GCF_014205055.1. Classification (NCBI taxonomy): domain Bacteria; kingdom Bacillati; phylum Actinomycetota; class Actinomycetes; order Kitasatosporales; family Streptomycetaceae; genus Streptomyces; species Streptomyces luteogriseus. The sequence continues at coordinate 5,279,955 of NZ_JACHMS010000001.1, read as the reverse complement.
CGGTCGAGGACGCCTACTGGCAGGACACGCACTCCTTCGAGTACTGGTCCCACGCCGCCTGCATCCTCCCCATCGAGGAGTGGCCCCACTTCGCCTTCCGCCGCCGCGCCTACCGCAACCGCCCGCACTGGAACCACGAGCTCCCCGATGGCGTATACGACCAGGTCATCAAGCAGCTCCGCTCCGAAGGCCCCCTCACCGCCACGGAGTTGGGCGGCGCGAAGAGGACGAGCGACTGGTGGGACTGGTCCGGCTCCAAGGTCGCCGTCGAACGCGCCCTGATGTACGGCGAGGTGGTCTGCGTGGAGCGCCGCGGCTGGAAGCGCCTCTACGACCTCGCCGAGCGCGCCGTCCCGGAGGAGCTGCTGCACGACGATCTGGACGACACCGAGTGTCTGCGCCGCCTGGTCGGCCTGGCGGGCCGTTCCCTCGGGGTCGGCACCCGGGCGGACATCGCCGACTACCACCGGCTCAAGGGCGAGCAGGTCGACGCGGTGATCGCGGACTCGGGTCTGGTCCCGGTCTCGGTCGAGGGCTGGGGCAAGCCGGCCTGGGCCGACCCCGCGGCCCTTGAGGCGCCGCCGCGCGGCCGCCACCGCACCACCCTCCTGTCCCCCTTCGACTCCCTGATCTGGGAGCGGGCGCGCACGGAGCGGATCTTCGGCTTCACACACCGGCTCGAGGCCTACGTACCCAAACAGAAGCGCGTGCACGGCTACTTCGCGATGCCGGTGCTGGCCGGCGGGCGTCTCGTCGGCCGCGTGGACCCGGCCCGCGAGGGCCGCACGCTGGTGGCCAAGCAAGTCACGCTCGACGGCTCGAAGGCCGTGCCGGCGGTCGCCCAGGCCCTGGCGGAAGCGGCGACCTGGGTGGACTGCACGAACGTCCGCGTGGAGCGGGTCGACGCACCCGACCTGCGCGAGCCCTTGGCGAAGGAGCTCGCCCGCCTTCTCGGCTGAGACCGTGGGCCCCGACCGAGACCGTGGTCCCTGCCCCAGACCGTGGGCTTGGGTCCGGGCCGGGCCCTAGCGGATCTCGAGGATCTTCTCCCGCATCGCGTACACCACCGCTTCCATCCTGGAGTGCAGCTGCAGCTTCTCCAGGATGTTGCGGACGTGGTTCTTCACGGTGTTCTCGGAGATGAACAACTCCTTGGCGATGTCACGGTTGTTCATTCCCGTGGCGACCAGTTTGAGGACTTCGAGTTCGCGGTCGGTCAGGCGCGGCGCGGGCACCAGTCGGCGTTCGTCCGTGCGCTGGATCATCGACTTGAACTCGGTGAGGAGTTTCGACGCCATGGACGGGCTGATCTGCGACTGTCCGTCGGCCACCGCGCGAATGGCGGTCGCCACCTCGTCCGTGGAGATCTCCTTGAGGAGATAACCGGTCGCACCCGCCTTGATGGCGTCGTAGAGATCGGCTTCCTCGTCGCTGATCGTCAGCATGATGATCTTGGCGCTGGGTGCCACCTCCTTGATGGAGGTACACGCCTCGATCCCGCCCCGCTTGGGCATCCGCACGTCCATCAGGACGATGTCGGGCAGCAGGTCGGCGGCCTTCTCGACGGCCTCGGCGCCGTCGCCCGCCTCCCCGACGACCTGGATGTCCTCCTCGGCCGCGAGCACGATCTCCAGGCCACGGCGGAACAGGGCGTGGTCGTCCACCACGAGGACTCTGATCGGTTCCTTGCGTGGAGTCCCCGAGTCCGGGCCCATGCCGACGACGCCGTCGCCGGCACCCTCGTCACGCATCGGTCCGAAGCTGTCCGCCATCGTTCCTCCCCCTGAAGGCTGTGGCCTGAGGTCCTGAGCCATCGCCAACCCAGAGCAACGACCCACCGGTTGGGCCGTGGCCACCATGATTTCATGCCCGGACGGCGCCGGGGTGCCGGAGCGGGGCGCGAAATGGTCGCACGGGGGTGCCCCTGGGGGCGCACACGCGCTCCAGGGGCACCTGTTCCGCTGTCACCCGGCATGGTCAGCCGCCGAGCGCACCGCCCGCGTCCGGGGAGTGCGCCTGGGTGACCATCGTGTCCGTACTGAGGTGGATCACGCCGTAGTCGTAGGCGTGCCGTCGGTAGACGACACTCGGTTCCTTGGTCTCGGAGTCGACGAACAGGTAGAAGTCGTGCCCGACCAGTTCCATCTCGTAGAGAGCCTGGTCGAGGGTCATGGGTGCTGCGACGTGGGTCTTCTCGCGGACGACGATGGGGCCGTCACCCTGCACTTCCAGCGAGCCGATCTTCTTCGTGGGTACGGCCTCGGGCTCCTCCTCGGGAGCCGGCACGAGGCCGTTGCCGTTGAGTGTCGCCACGCCCGGGACGTGGTCGGCGACCTCGGCGGCCGGGATCCGGCGCGCGCCACGACGCGAGTACCGCTTGTCGTGCTGCCTGCGCAGCCGGGCTTCCAGCTTCTCCGCCGCCAGGTCGAGCGCCGCGTACGGATCGCTCGCCGCTGCCTCCGCCCGGATCACCGGACCGCGGGAGCGGAGCGTGATCTCCACTCGGTCGCAGCGGTCGGCCTGCCGAGGGTTGGGCTCCTTGGACACCTCGACGTCGAGGCTGATCACCTTGCCATCGAGCTTCTGGATCTTCTCCAGCTTCAGCTTCTCGGCCACGTGCTTCCGGAACCGCTCGGGCACCTCGGTCTTGCGGCCCTTGACGACGATGTCCACGCAGAACTCCGTTCCCGGATCGCTCCGCTTCGGTGCGGAGCGTCTCCCTTTTGCACCAGGCTCCGGTGAGTCCCGGAACCTCGGACTCGGTGACTTCCACCTCCTCCCCCGTGAGCGAGATCTCCACTCCACCGTCGCGAGTGATGAAGGAAAAACCCGCAGCACGGCATTCGGATTTGAGAGGTGTGGCCTGCGGCTTTCCCTCTCAACCGAACATATCTCGCCCGGACGGATGTCGTCACCCTCTACTGCGGCGTACCTCCGTTCAGGTGAAAAGGCCCTCTCGTTACCTGCAACGACACAAGATCTCAGTCAGTTCCGGTTTATTTCGAAAGAGTCCGGTGATGCCGCGACCACTGCCGCGCACACCACGTCGAAGACTCCGCCGGCGTCGACCGCGCCCGCGTTCACCTGCCGGGCGGGCCGTCGGCCCGTCCTCTCTCGCCTTGATCCGACGTTCTGTTCCTCTCTGCCTTCCCACGTCCCTCCCCCGTACACAACCGAAGTCCTCGCAGCGTTCGGAATCGGCCCCGACGCCCCGGACGGGACCCCGGTCGCGGACGAGGCCGCCCGTACGGCTCGCGCGGCCTCCGCCAGGGAGGCACCCGTGGTCATGACGTCGTCGACGAGGACGACCGGTCCCCCGGCGAGCAGTCGCGCCCCGGCGGGGGCCACCGCCAGCGCACCGGCGAGATTGTCCAGCCGCTGCCGGGAGTTGAGCCCCGACTGGTCGGCCACGGCCCGCCGCTGCCGCAGCACGCCGACCACCCGCGCCGGAACTCCCCTCCGCCGCAACTCACCCGCCGCCGCGAGCGCGATCCGACGCGCCGGATCATGCCCCCGGGCCCGCACGGAGCGCCGCCCGGACGGCACCGGCACGAGCAGTACAGGAGCCCTGCCGCCCCGAGGCCACGCCATCCCGGCACCCGCCGAAGCCGATGCACGCCGGAGCCCCGCCCGCACAGCCCCCGCCAGCGCCACCCCGAGCGGCCCGGCGAGCGCCAGGGCACCGCGCTCCTTGTGGGCCAGCAGCATCGCCCGGGCCTCGTCCGCGTACCGGGCGGCCGCGTGCACCACGGGCAGCCCGGGCGGCTCCGGCACCGGCCGCACCTGGTGCACCGCCGCTCCGCACAGCACCGCACGGCACCGCGCGCACAGCACCGTACGAGGCACTCCACAGCCTCCGCACTCGCCCGGCAGCACCAGGTCGGTGAGGTCCTGCCACCAGCGCCGCATGACTTCCACTGTGCCGACACGGGCCCGACTCGGCCACCCCTGTGGACAACCGGCCTGTGGACAACCAGCTGCCCCGTCATCAGCGCGTCCCCCACACGAGTGACCCTCGCAGGAGACACAGGCAGGAGACACGGAGACACAGCAGCAGCCCCGCGCGCACCCCCGGAACGCCGAGGGCCACCCCTCCCGAGTCGAACTCGGCAGGAGCGGCCGCCCGTACCCGGCACGCCCCGGCCCGCCTGCCACCGGGGCGCCCACACCTCACCCCGGATAGACCGGCGCCGTCCCCTCCGTCACCTTCTGCCACTGCTCGCCCGACGGCAGGCGGACGATGCCGTCCACCGAGTACGCCACCAGCGGCAGCTGGTCGTCCTCGGCGGCCGTGACCTCCTTGACGCCCGTCAGGGCCGCGGGCGCCGGCACGTCCGGCGTGGAGCCGTCGACCTGGACGTATCGCATCTGCTCGACGCCCCCGTGCTCGCGCCCGACCACCACGAGCCGGCTGTCCCCGGCCCACGACATGGTGGTGACCTGCTCCAGCTCCGGTGTCGCGGAACGCAGTTCGACCACGCTGACGGCCGGCTTCCCGCCCTCCTTGCCGTCCCGCTCGATCAGCCCGATGAGCAGGGTCTTCTTGCCGCCCTTCTCCACGACGAGCGCGATGCGCACCCCGTCGGCGGCCACCCGCACGGACTGGATCCGTCCGTCCAGGTGCGGCATCCGCACCTCCACCGGATCACCCTTGCCCTCCTCGAAGAGGAGCAGCCGGGGATGGTCGGGGTCGCGGTCGGCCACCCACAGGCCGTCGTCAGAGTCCCAGCTGGGGGTCGTCAGGCGGTCCTTCTCGGCCCGGCCCCGGCTGCGCAGCAGCGGCTCGCCCAGCGAACCGCCCGAGACCAGCGACCCCACGTACAGCGACCTGCCGTCGAGGCTGACACCGGCCGCGGTGTGCTCGTCACGCGACACGGCCGCCGACCGCAGCGCCGTGTCGCCCTCGCCGAGCGCCCCCGGCGCCGCGTCCGGGTCGGTACCGCTGTTGCCCGTGGGGATCCGTACGAGCCGATGCTTGCCGTCCACGAAGTACAGGTAGTCGGGGTGCCGCGCCGAGCTCCGGAAGGCGGCCGCGTCCGCCGCGCCCCGCGTGAGCGAGCACAGCTCCGACCCGCCGGCCCGCAGGCCGACCTCGTCCACGGCGGGGCTGAGGTTGCGCAGGGTGAACAGGATCTGGGCGGCCATCTCCTGGCACCGGTTGGTGCCGACGCCCGCCGCCCTGTGGTTGAGCGGGACCGTCAGCTTGTTCCGGTCGTCGGGCGTCAGCGCGCCGGCGTCCTTCGCCAGCGCCGTGCCGGTGGGGAAGCTCGACCTGACCACGGGTCCGAGCCATCGCGTGGGCCCGTTGAGCAGCGAGTTCACCATCTGCGTCATGGGGTCCACGCGCCGGCGCACATAAACGGGGTCGGCGACCGCGGTGGGCTGGGACGTCGACCCGGCCGCGTCGGTGTTCGAGGCGAAGTAGTACTTGCTGACGGACATGTAGTTGCGCAGGAAGTCCGACTCACCGATGACGACACCCTGCGGCAGCGCGTCGATCCGCCACTGCCGCTTGCTGTCCTGCGTCAGGTGCACGCTCCTGCCGTACACCCCTGTCGCGGGCGCGTAGGCCTGCTGCGCGTCGACGGTGGCGACCTTGGTGCCGGTCAGCATGTACGAGATCTCGCCGCTGTCCTCCCCGCCGCCGCCCGCCTCCGGTTTGGCGCCGGGTCCGTCGGTCAGCACCGTGGCGGACGCCTCGGGCCGCCACGCCTTCGCGGCTTCGCCGGTCAGGTACTGGCGCGCGGTCTTGTAGTGCGGATCGTCGCTGGTCAGCGCCTCCAGGAAGCCCTGCACGATCTCCGAGGGCGGCGCGTCCTCCCCCGGCGGCACGGCGAAGACCCGCACCTGGGTCTCCTGGCGCGGGGTGGAATCAACGCCCCGCAGATCCCCGCTGTCCGGCATCGAGGCGCAGCCCGCCAGCACCAGGACGCCACCGGCGGCGTACGCCATCACGCGCGCGGGCCTGCGCCGGCCGCGCCCCTCGCGGTCAGCGCCCACGAGATGCCTCCCCTTGCCTGTCCACGTCTCCCGGCCCGGTCGCCCGGCCGCCCCCGCTGTCCTCGTCCCGCGGCCCGTTCACCACCGGATCCCGTCCGGCCCGGCGACCGTCGCCCTCGTCGCGCCCGGGCCCCTCCTGGCCGCTCCCGCCCCGGTCGGGGTCCGGCCGCCCGGCCTCCGCCGACGCGTCCTGCCGCCGTGTGCCCGAGGCGGGCCTGGGCACCACACGCGAACCGTTGCCGGGCAGCGCCGTCGGGTCCGCGGTGGGGGCGACACGCGGCGGTATCGGGTCCCGCTTCGCCCCCTGCGGCACCGGTCCGCTCACCGGCTGTGCCGGCACGGTCGCCCGCTTCTCGCCGTCCCCGCCGCACGGCAGCCCGGCGTCGTCGAGGCCCCGGTTCCGCCGTGAGTCCTTGGGCTCCAGCGGTATCGGAGAGCCCCGCAGCGGCTCGTCGGCGGTCCTGGGCAGCGTCAGCCGGAACTGGGAGCCTCCGCCCGGCTCGCCCCACGCCTGGAGCCAGCCGCCGTGCAGCCGCGCGTCCTCCAGGGCGATGGACAGCCCCAGGCCCGTACCGCCCGTGGTACGCGCGCGTGCCGGATCGGCCCGCCAGAAGCGGCTGAACACACGGGTCGCCTCGCCCGGCTTGAGCCCGACCCCGTAGTCCCGCACCGCCACGGCGACCGCACCGCCCGCCGCGGCGAGCTTGACGACCACGTCCTTGCCCTCGCCGTGCTCGACGGCGTTGACGACGAGGTTGCGCAGCACACGCTCCACGCGCCGGGCGTCGGCCTCCGCGACCACGGGCTGCTGGTCGCCCAGGATCCTGATCTGCGTGCCCTTGCGCTCCGCGAGCGGCTCGGCCCCGCTGACCACCCGCCGTACGACGTCCCTGAGGTCTATCGGCTCCGCCTCCAGCGCCGCGGCACCGGCGTCGAACCGGCTGATCTCCAGCAGGTCCGCGAGCAGCGACTCGAACCGGTCCAGCTGGTCGGCGAGCAGCTCCGCCGACCGCGCGGTCACCGGGTCGAAGTCCACACGCGCCTCATGGATGACGTCCGCGGCCATCCGTACGGTCGTCAGCGGCGTACGCAGCTCGTGCGACACGTCCGACACGAACCGGCGCTGCATCCGCGACAGGTCCTCCAGCTGGCTGATCTTCAGCTGGAGGTTCTGCGCCATCTTGTTGAAGGCTTCACCGAGCCGCGCGATGTCGTCCTCACCGGTGACCTTCATACGTTCCTGAAGCCGCCCGGCCGACAGCCGCTCCGCGATTCCCGCCGCCATCCGCACCGGCGTGACGACCTGCCGCACGACGAGCCAGGCGATGGCCCCGAGCAGGACCACGACGAACAGCCCGGCCGTCGCCAGCGTGCCCTTCACCAGGCTCAGCGACTTCTCCTCCTGGGTGAGCGGGAAGAGGTAGTAGAGCTGGTAAGGATCGCCGTTGGGGTCGTTGACCTGCTGCCCGATGATCAGGCCCGGCTGGGAGTCCTTGGTCGGGTTGTTGTACGTGATGCGGGTGTAGCTCTGCGCGGCCGTCGTACTGCTGCCGATCCGCTCGCGCAGGTCGGCGGGGACGCTCCTGCTCCAGTCCACCTCGCCGGAGGCACGCTGCCCGCGGCCGCCCCCGGCGTCGGCGGACGCCGGGAGCGTCACCACGTCGAAGGCCCCCTGGCCGCCGCTGGACAGCGAGGAGACGAGGTCGCTCATCCATGGTGTGACGTTCTGCGCGGGGCGCCCGTCCGTGGCGGCGGCGTCGTCGCCGGTGCCGCTCGCCGCCTCGTCTGCCCGCTGCTTGGCCACCGCGAAACCGCCCGTGGCCTGGCTCTGGGACGCCTTCACCTTGGCGTCCAGCAGGCCGTTGCGCACCTGACCGATGACGACGAAGCCCAGCAGCAGCACCACGCCCAGCGACATCAGCAGCGTCGTGACGACGACCTTGAGCTGGATGTTGCGCCGCCACAGCCGCATGACGGGCAGCAGCGGCCGGCGCACCCACCGCATGAACAGGCGGATGACCGGGCTGCCCTGGACCCCGCCCCGCAGCAACCCGCTCTCCAGGAACCGCGCCCAGCGGGTGCCGGACTCCTTCCGTCCGACAGGCCGCTCCGGGCGGGCCCCGGACCGACCGGGCGCCGAAGCGGCACTGTCGCCGGACATGTCAGCTCGGCCCTGCCTTGTACCCGACACCACGGACGGTCACCACGATCTCCGGCTTCTCCGGGTCCTTCTCGACCTTGGAGCGCAGCCGCTGCACATGGACGTTGACCAGCCGCGTGTCCGCCGCGTGCCGGTATCCCCAGACCTGCTCCAGCAGCACCTCGCGCGTGAACACCTGCCACGGCTTGCGCGCGAGTGCGACCAGCAGGTCGAACTCCAGCGGCGTCAGCGCGATCGACTGCCCGTCCCGCTTCACGGAGTGCCCCGCCACGTCGATGACCAGGTCACCGATGGCGAGCTGCTCCGGAGCGGGCTCCTCCGACCTGCGGAGCCGTGCCCGGATCCGGGCCACCAGCTCCTTCGGCTTGAACGGCTTCACGATGTAGTCGTCAGCGCCCGATTCCAGGCCCACGACGATGTCGACCGTGTCGCTCTTCGCCGTCAGCATCACGATCGGCACACCCGACTCCGCCCTGATCAGGCGGCACACCTCGATGCCGTCCCGGCCGGGCAGCATCAGGTCGAGGAGCACCAGATCGGGCTTGGCCTCACGGAACGCGGCCAGCGCCTTGTCACCGTCGGCCACGAACGACGGCTCGAAACCCTCACCACGCAGCACAATGCCGAGCATCTCGGCCAGTGCGGTGTCGTCGTCGACGACAAGGACTCGTCCCTTCATAAACGACATCATCCCATTCTCATAACGGTGGCGAAGGCAGTGGTGAGGTAGGTCACCGGCCAGTGACCATAGTCGCAGCAAGCGCTACTGTCTGCCCTCGCCCGCCCGCCGATGATCTCGCCGCGGGCCCCGGCGGCCCCGTCCCCGGGCCCCGGAAGGGCGGCGCAAGGGCCCAGGACCGAGCAAGGCCGAGGAGAGCAGGCGAACGAGGGTGCCGGAGCCCGCACGCGCCCCTCGCACCCTCCGCAGCCCCCTGCTCAGCCCGCCGTGCCCCCGTGTGACTGCGCACACACCTCGGCGAGTGCCTCGGCCGTCACCGGCGAAACCACGCCCTCCTCCGTGACGATCGCCGTCACCAGCTCGGCCGGCGTCACGTCGAACGCCGGGTTGTACGCCTGCGTCCCCAGCGGCGCCACCGGGATCCCGCCGCCCGCCTCCGTACCGACCACCGGCACCTGCGGCGCGGTCACCTCGGTCACTTCGTGCCCGGACCGCTGTTCTACCTCGATGGACGCACCGTCCGCCGTGTCCAGATCCACCGTCGTCACCGGAGCCACCACGATGAACGGCACATGGTGGTACCGCGCCAGCACCGCCAGCGGATAGCTCCCGACCTTGTTCGCCACCGAGCCGTCCGCCGTGATGCGGTCCGCCCCGATCAGCACCGCGTCCACCTCCCCGGCGGCGAACAGCGACCCCGCCGCGTTGTCGGTCAGCAGCGTGTACGCCATCCCACTGCGAGCCGCCTCGTACGCCGTCAGGCGGGCGCCCTGCAACAACGGCCGCGTCTCGTCCACCCACAGCCGCCGCAGCCGCCCCGTACGGTGCGCCGCGAGCGCCACCGCGAACGCCGTCCCCTCCCCGCCCGACACCAGCGAACCGGTGTTGCAGTGGGTGAGGATCCGGTGCCCCCCGCCCGGCAGCAACTCGTCCAGCAGTGCCAGCCCCTGCTCGGCCATCCGCCCACTGGCCTCGGCGTCCTCCCGGTGCAGCTGCCGCGCCGCGGCCAGGGCCGCCGCGGCCGCCTGCCGGACGTCACCGCCCTTCGCGAGCGCCGCCTCGTGCGCCGACTGCGCCCGGCGCACGCCCACGGCCAGGTTCACCGCGGTCGGCCGGGCACCCGCCAGCGCGGCCGCCGCCTCGTCCACGTCGAAGCCCCGCGCGGCGGCGAGCGCGACGCCGTACGCCCCCGCGATGCCGAGCAGCGGCGCCCCGCGCACGGCCAGCGAGCGGATCGCCTCCACGAGTGCCGACGCGTCCGTACAGACCAGTTCGACCTCCTCGACCGGCAGCCTCGTCTGGTCCAGCAGGACCAGAACGGGGCCTTCCGGTGGCTCTTCCCAGCGGATCGCCGGGATCTCGGTCGGCCGCTTGTCATCGCCCCTGTGCGCGTACTGATCAGCCATGCCGTCAGTCTGCCCCCAATCGAGCGGACAATTGAAGGTACGCAGCCCATACCGCGGCCGGTCACTCCAAGACCACCCCATGGCACGATGGCTGCCAACCTGCCGCCGCGACCGCGGACGGGCACCGTGAAGGAGCGACGATGAACGACACTCCGGGCTGGGCCTCGCCCGGATCCGCCCCGTCCGACGGCCAGAAGCCGGACCAGTCCGGCCCCGCCGAGCCCACCGACCGCCCCGCACAACCCGCGGACCAGCCGGCCCAGCCCGGCCAGGCCCCGCAGGGCCCCGGCCCGCAGTGGTCCAAGGACCAGCCGCCACCGGCCCAGTGGTCCGCCCCCAGCGGTCCGTCCGTCCCCGGCCAGGCGCCCCCACCCCCGCCTCCCGGCCCGGGCTGGGGCAACCAGCCCCCCGGCGGCTACGGCCCCGGCGGACACGGCCCCGCAGGCCACAGCGGATACGGCGCCCCCGGGCGCCCCGGCGGCTGGGGAACCGGCTGGGGCGGGCCCCCGCCCGCCGCCAAGCCCGGCGTCATCCCGCTCCGCCCGCTCGGCGTGGGCGAGATCCTCGACGGCGCCGTCTCCACCATGCGCACCTACTGGCGCACGGTCCTCGGCATCTCGCTGACCGTCGCCGTCCTCACCGAGGTCATCGTCGTCCTGTTCCAGGGCCTGGTCCTGGACGACTCCAGCACCGAAGCCCTCAACGACCCCAGCGCCACCCTCGGCGAGCTGAGCCGCGCCATGGGCGACGCCCTGCTCAGCTCCTCCGTCGTCTTCGTGATCTCCCTGGTCGGCACCGTCATCGCGACCGCGCTGCTCACGACCGTCACCAGCCGCGCCGTGCTCGGCAAGTCGGTGACCATCGGCGAGGCCTGGCGGGACGCCCGCCCTCAGGTCCTCAAACTGTTCGGCCTCATCTGCGTGTTGCTGCTCATCACCGTCGGCGTCGTCACCGTGGGAGCCCTGCCCGGCCTCCTCGTCACCGTCGCCGGGAGCAGCGGCGCAGGCGTCGCCCTCACCGTCCTCGGCATCATCGGTGCCGGCATCGTCGCCCTGTGGCTGGCGATCCGCTTCTCCCTCGCCTCTCCCGCTCTCATGCTGGAGAAGCAGGGCATCAAGAAGGCCATGAGCCGCTCCGCGAAGCTCGTCCAGGGCACCTGGTGGCGGATCTTCGGCATCCAGCTGCTCGCCACGCTCATCGCGAACGTCGTCGCCTCGATCATCGTCATCCCCTTCACCCTGCTCGCCGCGGCCCTCAGCGGCGACGGCCTCACCGGCTGGCTCAACACCGGTGTCGGAAGCCTCGGCTGGACGTTCCTCATCATCAGCGGCATCGGCTCGGTGATCGGCTCCATGATCACGTTCCCGATCACGGCCGGCGTCACCGTGCTCCTCTACATCGACCAGCGCATCCGCCGCGAGGCCCTCGACCTCGAACTGGCCCGCGCCGCCGGTGTCCAGGGCTACGGCACCACCGCCCCCGGCGCCACCCCGGGGAGCTGATGCGGTGAGCCGGGCGGGGGACCTTCTCACAACGGCGCTGCCACGCGCCGGCATACGGACGCTGCTGAGCGCCGGCGACACCTCCCTGCTGTCGCCGGCCCGCTCCGCCGACGAGCCGCCCCTCACCATCCCGCGCGACCCCGCGCGGGAGGCGGCCCGGCGCGAGCTGTCCAAGCGGATGTACCACGACAACGACCCCAGCCTGTTCCAGCGCGCCCTCGACGCCTTCTGGGACTGGCTCGGCAAACTCTTCAACGCCGCCTCGACCGCCACCCCCGGCGGCGCACTCGGCCTGATCGTCATCATCCTGGCCGTCATCGTCGTCCTGGCCGCCCTGTGGTGGCGCCTGGGCACCCCGCGCCGCCAACCCACCTCGTCCGCAACCCTGTTCGACGACCGCCCCCGTAGCGCCGCAGAGCATCGCGCCGCCGCCGAGGCACACGCCGCCCAGGGCCACTGGAACCAGGCCGTCCAGGAACGCATGCGGGCCCTCGTCCGCGCCCTGGAGGAACGCGCCCTCCTCGACGTCCGCCCCGGCCGCACCGCCGACGAGGCCGCAGCCGAAGCCGGCCGGGCCCTGCCCGCCCACACCGACCGACTGCGCATCGCCGCCCGCGACTTCGACGACGTCACATACGGCGGCCGCTCGGCGACCGAACAGTCGTACCATCGCATCGCGGATCTCGACCGCGAACTGGAACGCACCAAGCCCCAGCTCGCGACGAGCGGCGCCACCACGGCCCCCACCACCCGCCAGGGAGCCGCCGAATGACCACCGAGGCCACCCTCACACCCACCTCGGCCTCGCCCACCGCCCGCCAAGTGTGGACCCGCGCGCGCGGCATCGCGCTCGCCCTCGTGATCCTCCTCGCGGGCGCCGTCGCCATCGCCGTCGTCCGCTCCGACGCCCGCCACGGCGAACTCGACCCGCGCTCCGCCGACCCGGGCGGCAGCCGCGCCATCGCCGAACTCCTCGCCGACCGGGGCGTGGACACCCGCGTGGTCACCACCCTGGACGAGGCAGCCACCGCGGCCGGCCCGGACACGACCCTCCTGGTCGCCACCCCCGACCTGCTGACCCCCGGTCAGCAGACCCGGCTGCACCGCGCGTTCGCCGACTCCCACGGCCGCACCGTCCTGGTCGCGTCCGGCAGCGCCTCCATCGAACGGCTCGCCCCCGGCGTCACCGCAGACCCCGCCACCAGCCTCGACTCGACGCTCTCCCCCGACTGCGCCCTGCCCGCCGCCCGACGCGCAGGCACCGCCGACACGGGCGGCGTCCGCTACACCACCACCCACCTCGGCGCCGACGCCTGCTACCCCAGCGAACGCCTGGCCACCCTGCTCCGACTCCCGGACGAGAAGGGGAACGGCGACACCATCGCCCTCGGCGCGCCGGACATCCTCCTCAACGACCGCCTCGACGAGCAGGGCAACGCCTCGCTCGCCCTCCAACTCCTCGGCTCCCGCCCCCATCTGGTCTGGTACCTCCCCTCGCTCTCCGACACGTCGGCCACCGACACCGACGACGAACGCGGCTTCTTCGACCTGCTCCCCTCGGGCTGGCTCTGGGGCACCCTGCAACTCTTCGTCGCCGCAGCCCTGGCCGCCCTCTGGAGGGCACGCCGACTGGGCCCCCTCGTGCCCGAAAGACTCCCCGTCGCGATCCGCGCCTCCGAAACCGCCGAAGGCCGCGCCCGCCTCTACCGCAAGACCGACGCCCGCGACCGCGCGGCCGACGCTCTTCGCTCCACCACCCGCACCCGCCTCGCCCCCCTCGTAGGTGTCCCCGTCACTCAGGCGCACACGCCCGAATCCCTGCTCCCCGCCCTGTCCGCCCACCTCCACGGCGACGGCAGGGACCAGCACGCCCTCCTCTTCGGACCACCGCCCAGCGACGACGCAGCACTCATCGCACTCGCCGACCGACTCGACGCCCTCGAAAGAGAGGTACGCCGTCCATGATGGACCCGACCACTGACAACGCCGGGCAGACCGGGGACCCGGGCACCGCCCGCGACGCCCTGGAGGCCCTGCGCGCCGAGATCGCCAAGGCCGTGGTCGGCCAGGACCCCGCCGTCACCGGCCTCGTCGTCGCCCTGCTCTGCCGCGGCCACGTCCTCCTCGAAGGCGTCCCCGGCGTCGCCAAGACCCTCCTGGTCCGAGCCCTCGCCTCCGCCCTCGAACTCGACACCAAACGCGTCCAGTTCACCCCCGACCTCATGCCGAGCGACGTGACCGGCTCCCTGGTCTACGACACCCGCAGCGCCGAGTTCTCCTTCCAGCCCGGCCCGGTCTTCACCAACCTCCTCCTCGCCGACGAGATCAACCGCACGCCCCCCAAGACCCAGTCGTCCCTCCTGGAAGCCATGGAGGAACGCCAGGTCACCGTCGACGGCACCCCCCGCCCCCTCCCCGACCCCTTCCTGGTCGCAGCGACCCAGAACCCGGTCGAGTACGAGGGCACCTACCCCCTCCCGGAAGCCCAGCTGGACCGCTTCCTGCTCAAACTCACCATCCCCCTCCCGTCCCGCCAGGACGAGATCGACGTCCTCACTCGCCACGCGGAGGGCTTCAACCCACGCGACCTCCACGCCGCCGGCGTACGCCCCGTGGCGGGTCCGGCCGACCTGGAGGCGGCCCGCGCAGCGGTCGCCAAGACGACGATCTCCCCGGAGATCACCGCCTACGTCGTCGACATCTGCCGCGCCACCCGCGAGTCGCCGTCCCTCGGCCTCGGCGTCTCACCCCGAGGCGCGACGGCCCTCCTGGCCACCGCCCGCGCCTGGGCCTGGCTGACCGGCCGCGACTACGTCATCCCCGACGACGTGAAGGCCCTCGCCCTCCCCACCCTCCGCCACCGCGTACAGCTCCGCCCGGAGGCCGAAATGGAAGGCGTGACGGCCGACTCCGTCATCAACGCGATCCTCGCCCACGTCCCCGTCCCCCGCTGATGGCACTCACCGGACGCGCCGCCCTCCTCGCGGCCCTGGGCTCCCTCCCCGTCGGCATCTGGGAGCCCAGCTGGACGGGCATCCTGGCGGTCAACGCCCCCTTGGCCGTGGCCTGCGCCTGCGACTTCGCGCTGGCCGCCCCCGTACGCCGACTCGGCCTGACCCGCTCCGGCGACACCTCCGTACGCCTCGGCGACACGGCGGACGTGACCCTGACCATCACCAACCCGTCCGGCCGCCCGCTCCGCGCCCGGCTCCGCGACGCCTGGCCCCCCAGCAGCTGGCAGCCCGGCACGGAAACGACGGCCTCCCGTCACCGCCTCTCGGTCCCGCCGGGCGAACGCCGCCGCATCACGACCCGCCTGCGCCCCACCCGCCGGGGCGACCGCCGGGCGGACCGCGTCACGATCCGCTCGTACGGCCCGCTCGGCCTGTTCGCCCGCCAGGGCACTCATAGCGCTCCCTGGACGGTTCGCGTCCTGCCCCCGTTCACCAGCCGAAAGCACCTGCCCTCGAAACTGGCCCGCCTTCGCGAACTGGACGGCCGCACCAGCGTCCTCACCCGCGGCGAGGGCACGGAGTTCGACAGCCTGCGCGAGTACGTCCCCGGCGATGACACGCGCTCCATCGACTGGCGCGCCACGGCCCGCCAGACCACGGTCGCCGTACGCACCTGGCGCCCCGAGCGCGACCGCCACATCCTCCTGGTCCTCGACACCGGCCGCACCTCGGCCGGCCGCGTGGGCGACGCGCCCCGTCTCGACGCCTCGATGGACGCGGCCCTCCTCCTCGCAGCCCTCGCCTCCCGCGCCGGCGACCGCGTGGACCTCCTCGCCTACGACCGTAGAGTCCGCGCCCTGGTCCAGGGCCGCGCCGCGGGCGACGTCCTTCCCGCCCTGGTCAACGCGATGGCCACGCTCGAACCAGAACTCGTCGAAACGGACGCGCGAGGTCTCACAGCCACTGCTCTCCGTACGTCTCCCCGCCGCTCCCTGATCGTCCTGCTCACCACCTTGGACGCGGCTCCCGTCGAAGAGGGCCTGTTCCCGGTCCTGGCCCAGCTCACCCAGCGCCACACGGTGTTGCTGGCATCGGTGGCCGACCCGCACATCACCGACATGGCGAGGGCCCGTGGCGGTGTCGACGCCGTCTACGAAGCTGCCGCAGCCGCCCAGGCCCAGTCGGAACGCCACCGCACGGCAGAACAACTCCGCCGCCACGGCGTCACGGTCGTCGACGCCACACCGGACGATCTCGCGCCGGCACTCGCGGACGCTTATCTGGCATTGAAGGCATCGGGACGCCTGTAACACATAAAAGCCCCCGAAAGGGGGCCCTGAACGCAGAAAACCCCCGCATCCGAAGATGCGGGGGTTTTCCCAAAAATTGTTCGGCGGCGTCCTACTCTCCCACAGGGTCCCCCCTGCAGTACCATCGGCGCTGTAAGGCTTAGCTTCCGGGTTCGGAATGTAACCGGGCGTTTCCCCTACGCTATAACCACCGAAACACTATGAAACTGTCAGCCGCACCACGCTGTGGCAACGTGGGGCTGTTCGTGGTTTCAGAACCAACACAGTGGACGCGAGCAACTGAGGACAAGCCCTCGGCCTATTAGTACCGGTCAACTCCACACGTTACCGTGCTTCCATATCCGGCCTATCAACCCAGTCGTCTACTGGGAGCCTTACCCTCTCAAGGAGGTGGGAATACTCATCTCGAAGCAGGCTTCCCGCTTAGATGCTTTCAGCGGTTATCCCTCCCGAACGTAGCCAACCAGCCATGCCCTTGGCAGAACAACTGGCACACCAGAGGTTCGTCCGTCCCGGTCCTCTCGTACTAGGGACAGCCCTTCTCAATATTCCTACGCGCACAGCGGATAGGGACCGAACTGTCTCACGACGTTCTAAACCCAGCTCGCGTACCGCTTTAATGGGCGAACAGCCCAACCCTTGGGACCGACTCCAGCCCCAGGATGCGACGAGCCGACATCGAGGTGCCAAACCATCCCGTCGATATGGACTCTTGGGGAAGATCAGCCTGTTATCCCCGGGGTACCTTTTATCCGTTGAGCGACGGCGCTTCCACAAGCCACCGCCGGATCACTAGTCCCGACTTTCGTCCCTGCTCGACCCGTCGGTCTCACAGTCAAGCTCCCTTGTGCACTTACACTCAACACCTGATTGCCAACCAGGCTGAGGGAACCTTTGGGCGCCTCCGTTACTCTTTAGGAGGCAACCGCCCCAGTTAAACTACCCATCAGACACTGTCCCTGATCCGGATCACGGACCCAGGTTAGACATCCAGCACGACCAGACTGGTATTTCAACGACGACTCCCCCTGAACTGGCGTCCAGAGTTCACAGTCTCCCAGCTATCCTACACAAGCCGAACCGAACACCAATATCAAACTGTAGTAAAGGTCCCGGGGTCTTTCCGTCCTGCTGCGCGAAACGAGCATCTTTACTCGTAGTGCAATTTCACCGGGCCTATGGTTGAGACAGTCGAGAAGTCGTTACGCCATTCGTGCAGGTCGGAACTTACCCGACAAGGAATTTCGCTACCTTAGGATGGTTATAGTTACCACCGCCGTTTACTGGCGCTTAAGTTCTCAGCTTCGCCCCACCGAAATGGAGCTAACCGGTCCCCTTAACGTTCCAGCACCGGGCAGGCGTCAGTCCGTATACATCGCCTTACGGCTTCGCACGGACCTGTGTTTTTAGTAAACAGTCGCTTCTCGCTGGTCTCTGCGGCCACCCCCAGCTCACCGTGTAAAACGGATCACCAGACGTGGCCCCCCTTCTCCCGAAGTTACGGGGGCATTTTGCCGAGTTCCTTAACCATAGTTCACCCGAACGCCTCGGTATTCTCTACCTGACCACCTGAGTCGGTTTAGGGTACGGGCCGCCATGAAACTCGCTAGAGGCTTTTCTCGACAGCATAGGATCATCCACTTCACCACAATCGGCTCGGCATCAGGTCTCAGACACATGTCAGGCGGATTTGCCTACCTGACGTCCTACACCCTTACCCCGGGACAACCACCGCCCGGGATGGACTACCTTCCTGCGTCACCCCATCACTCACCTACTAACCGCTTGGTTCGGCGGCTCCACCACTCCCCTTTGCCCGAAGGCTCCAGGGCGGCTTCACGGCCTTAGCATCACGATGCTCGATGTTTGACGCTTCACAGCGGGTACCGGAATATCAACCGGTTATCCATCGACTACGCCTGTCGGCCTCGCCTTAGGTCCCGACTTACCCTGGGCAGATCAGCTTGACCCAGGAACCCTTAGTCAATCGGCGCACACGTTTCTCACGTGTGTATCGCTACTCATGCCTGCATTCTCACTCGTGAACCGTCCACAACTCGCTTCCGCGGCTGCTTCACCCGGCACACGACGCTCCCCTACCCATCCACACAGGCGTTGGCCCTATTGTGTGAATGACACGACTTCGGCGGTACGCTTGAGCCCCGCTACATTGTCGGCGCGGAATCACTAGACCAGTGAGCTATTACGCACTCTTTCAAGGGTGGCTGCTTCTAAGCCAACCTCCTGGTTGTCTCTGCGACTCCACATCCTTTCCCACTTAGCGTACGCTTAGGGGCCTTAGTCGATGCTCTGGGCTGTTTCCCTCTCGACCATGGAGCTTATCCCCCACAGTCTCACTGCCGCGCTCTCACTTACCGGCATTCGGAGTTTGGCTAAGGTCAGTAACCCGGTAGGGCCCATCGCCTATCCAGTGCTCTACCTCCGGCAAGAAACACACGACGCTGCACCTAAATGCATTTCGGGGAGAACCAGCTATCACGGAGTTTGATTGGCCTTTCACCCCTAACCACAGGTCATCCCCCAGGTTTTCAACCCTGGTGGGTTCGGTCCTCCACGAAGTCTTACCTCCGCTTCAACCTGCCCATGGCTAGATCACTCCGCTTCGGGTCTTGAGCGTGCTACTGAAACGCCCTATTCGGACTCGCTTTCGCTACGGCTTCCCCACACGGGTTAACCTCGCAACACACCGCAAACTCGCAGGCTCATTCTTCAAAAGGCACGCAGTCACGAGAATGAAGCAAGCTTCATTCCGACGCTCCCACGGCTTGTAGGCACACGGTTTCAGGTACTATTTCACTCCCCTCCCGGGGTACTTTTCACCATTCCCTCACGGTACTATCCGCTATCGGTCACCAGGGAATATTTAGGCTTAGCGGGTGGTCCCGCCAGATTCACACGGGATTTCTCGGGCCCCGTGCTACTTGGGTGTCTCTCAAACGAGCCGCTGATGTTTCGACTACGGGGGTCTTACCCTCTACGCCGGACCTTTCGCATGTCCTTCGCCTACATCAACGGTTTCTGACTCGTCCTGTTGCCGGCAGACAACAGAAGAGAGATCCCACAACCCCGCATACGCAACCCCTGCCGGGTCTCACACGTATACGGTTTAGCCTCATCCGGTTTCGCTCGCCACTACTCCCGGAATCACGGTTGTTTTCTCTTCCTGCGGGTACTGAGATGTTTCACTTCCCCGCGTTCCCTCCACATGCCCTATGTGTTCAGGCATGGGTGACAGCCCATGACGACTGCCGGGTTTCCCCATTCGGAAACCCCCGGATCAAAGCCTGGTTGACGACTCCCCGGGGACTATCGTGGCCTCCCACGTCCTTCATCGGTTCCTGGTGCCAAGGCATCCACCGTGCGCCCTTAAAAACTTGGCCACAGATGCTCGCGTCCACTGTGCAGTTCTCAAACAACGACCAGCCACCCATCACCCCGCCCTCTACAGGCGAGTTCACTGGGGCCGGCGACTGAGGAAAACCATTCCCTCAGACACCCAACAGCGTGCCCGACACACTCCCCGCTCCCCTCAACGTTCCACACTCCGAAGAGCAGTACTAGAAGGAGAAGACGATCAAGTATGCCGAATAGTCAACGTTCCACCCATGAGCAACCAGCATCAGACATTCGCCGATGTACTGGCCTCTGAACCAGGCAAGCCCGGTTAAGAAGTGCTCCTTAGAAAGGAGGTGATCCAGCCGCACCTTCCGGTACGGCTACCTTGTTACGACTTCGTCCCAATCGCCAGTCCCACCTTCGACAGCTCCCTCCCACAAGGGGTTGGGCCACCGGCTTCGGGTGTTACCGACTTTCGTGACGTGACGGGCGGTGTGTACAAGGCCCGGGAACGTATTCACCGCAGCAATGCTGATCTGCGATTACTAGCGACTCCGACTTCATGGGGTCGAGTTGCAGACCCCAATCCGAACTGAGACCGGCTTTTTGAGATTCGCTCCACCTCGCGGTATCGCAGCTCATTGTACCGGCCATTGTAGCACGTGTGCAGCCCAAGACATAAGGGGCATGATGACTTGACGTCGTCCCCACCTTCCTCCGAGTTGACCCCGGCGGTCTCCCGTGAGTCCCCAGCACCACAAGGGCCTGCTGGCAACACGGGACAAGGGTTGCGCTCGTTGCGGGACTTAACCCAACATCTCACGACACGAGCTGACGACAGCCATGCACCACCTGTACACCGACCACAAGGGGGCGCCTGTCTCCAGACGTTTCCGGTGTATGTCAAGCCTTGGTAAGGTTCTTCGCGTTGCGTCGAATTAAGCCACATGCTCCGCCGCTTGTGCGGGCCCCCGTCAATTCCTTTGAGTTTTAGCCTTGCGGCCGTACTCCCCAGGCGGGGCACTTAATGCGTTAGCTGCGGCACGGACAACGTGGAATGTTGCCCACACCTAGTGCCCACCGTTTACGGCGTGGACTACCAGGGTATCTAATCCTGTTCGCTCCCCACGCTTTCGCTCCTCAGCGTCAGTATCGGCCCAGAGATCCGCCTTCGCCACCGGTGTTCCTCCTGATATCTGCGCATTTCACCGCTACACCAGGAATTCCGATCTCCCCTACCGAACTCTAGCCTGCCCGTATCGACTGCAGACCCGGGGTTAAGCCCCGGGCTTTCACAACCGACGTGACAAGCCGCCTACGAGCTCTTTACGCCCAATAATTCCGGACAACGCTCGCGCCCTACGTATTACCGCGGCTGCTGGCACGTAGTTAGCCGGCGCTTCTTCTGCAGGTACCGTCACTTTCGCTTCTTCCCTGCTGAAAGAGGTTTACAACCCGAAGGCCGTCATCCCTCACGCGGCGTCGCTGCATCAGGCTTTCGCCCATTGTGCAATATTCCCCACTGCTGCCTCCCGTAGGAGTCTGGGCCGTGTCTCAGTCCCAGTGTGGCCGGTCGCCCTCTCAGGCCGGCTACCCGTCGTCGCCTTGGTGAGCCACTACCTCACCAACAAGCTGATAGGCCGCGGGCTCATCCTGCACCGCCGGAGCTTTCGACCATCACAGATGCCTGCAATGGTCAGTATCCGGTATTAGACCCCGTTTCCAGGGCTTGTCCCAGAGTGCAGGGCAGATTGCCCACGTGTTACTCACCCGTTCGCCACTAATCCCCACCGAAGTGGTTCATCGTTCGACTTGCATGTGTTAAGCACGCCGCCAGCGTTCGTCCTGAGCCAGGATCAAACTCTCCGTGAATGTTTTCCCGTAATCGGGATGACACGCACGAGAGCGGAACAGTCAGGCGGAATAGGCCCGACCGTTCACAGCGTCCTCGCTGTGTTTTCTTCAAAGGAACCTCGACCATCGGTGATCCGATGGACGGGGTATCAACATATCTGGCGTTGACTTTTGGCACGCTGTTGAGTTCTCAAGGAACGGTCGCTTCCTTTGTACTCACCCTCTCGGGCTTTCCTCCGGGCTTCCCTTCGGTCTTGCGTTTCCGACTCTATCAGATCTTTCCGATCCGATTTCCTCGGTGCTTTCCAGGTTTCCGCTTTCGCGTTTCCCTTTCCGGCGGTTCCGACTTTATCAGAAGTTTCGGGCCGGATTGACCGGCCGCTCGTTTCCGAATCATCGGGAGAGGCTTCAATGAAATCAGCGTTTCAAGAAGCAGATAGATGTTCACTCTCGCTGGTCTGGGACTAGAGCCCATCTCCAGACAACTGTTCAAATCTACCTCCCCTCACTTGCCGTGTCAACGGCTCCTGTGGGGCGAAGAGGACACTAGCAGCTGAACGGCAGTGGTTGCACATCCGGCGGTGGGACGAACGATCAGGCGGCTGTGGGGACGGTCGCGCTGCGTTCCGCCGCCTCGACGTCGCCGGTCTCTCCCCCGCGTGCGGCACGGCCGCCCAGGACGTAGACGTAGGCCAGGAAAGCCACTTCGGCGGCGACGCCGATGGTGATGCGGGCCCAGGTGGGGAGACCGGACGGGGTGACGAAGCCTTCGATGGCGCCGGAGACGAAGAGGACGAGGGCGAGGCCCATGGCCATGCCTATGGCGGCTCGGCCCTCTTCCGCCAGAGCCGTGCGCCGGGTCCGGGGGCCGGGGTCGATCAGTGTCCAGCCCAGGCGCAGGCCCGTGCCGGCTGCGACGAAGACAGCGGTCAGTTCGAGGAGACCGTGCGGGAGGACCAGGCCCAGGAACGTGTCGAGGCGGCCGGCCGAGGACATCAGGCCGACGCCGATGCCGAGGTTGAGCATGTTCTGGAAGAGGATCCAGAGGACCGGCAGTCCGAGGAAGACCCCCAGGATGAGGCAGAGGGCGGCCGCCCAGGCGTTGTTCGTCCAGACCTGGGCGGCGAAACTCGCGGCCGGGTGGCTGGAGTAGTACGTCTCGTACTGGCCGCCGGGACGGGTGAGCTCGCGGAGTTCGCTCGGGGCGGCGATGGAGGCCTGGACCTCGGGGTGCGTGCCGATCCACCAGCCGAGGAGGGCGGCGACTGCCGTCGACAGGAGCGCTGTCGGCACCCACCAGTGGCGTGCCTTGTAGACGGCCGCGGGGAAACCGTGGGTCAGGAAGCTGGTGACGTCTCGCCAGGAGGCGCGTCGGGTGCCTGTCACGGCACTACGCGCGCGTGCCACCAGTTGGCTGAGCCTTCCGGTCAGCTGCGGGTCCGGGGCGCTGGACTGGATCAGGGAGAGGTGGGTCGCCGTGCGCTGGTAGAGGGTGACGAGTTCGTCGGCCTCGGCGCCGTTGAGGCGGCGCCGGCGGCGGAGGAGGGCTTCGAGGCGGTCCCACTCCGCTCGGTGGGCGGAGACGAAGACGTCGAGGTCCATCGGTGTGCCTGCTCCTCGGCTGGTCGTCGGAGGCTCGTCGTGGATCAGCTTGTCGTACTACGGTGCGATGCGCCCTCAGCTTGGCAGACTGGCCCTGTCGGGGGCAGGGCAGGGGAAGGACGGCGGGCGTGAGTGAGCTGGTGACGGGCGAGGCTGTGGCGTTGGAGCTGCGCCCCGCGAGGCTGCCCAGCAGGGCGCTGGCCGTGCTGCTCGATCTGGTGGCGGCGATGGCGGTCTACGTCGCGGTGACCATCGTGCTGGTGACGTCCACGGCCTCGCTCGACGAGGCGGCGCAGACGGCGCTGTCGATCGCGACGTTCGTTCTCGTGCTGGTGGGCGGGCCGATCGCGGTGGAGACGCTCAGCCACGGGCGGTCGCTCGGGAAACTGGCGTGCGGGCTGCGTGTCGTGCGGGACGACGGGGGCCCGATCCGCTTCCGGCATGCGCTGGTGAGGGGCTTGATCGGGGTGATCGAGATCCTGATGACCTTCGGGATCGTCGCCTGCATCGCCTCGTTCGTGTCGGCGCGCGGGCGGCGGCTGGGGGATGTGTTCGCGGGGACGCTCGTCGTGCGGGAGCGGATTCCGGTCACGCGGACCGGTTTCGTGCCGCCTCCGCCGCCGTGGCTTGCGGGGCGGTTCTCGGGGCTCGATCTGTCGGCGGTGCCGGACGGGTTGTGGCTCGCCGTCCGGCAGTACCTGACGCGTATGCAGCAGCTGGATCCGCAGGTGGGCTGGTCGATGGCGGAGCGGCTGGCGTCGGATCTGGCGGAGCGGACAGGGGCTCCGGTGCCGCAGGGTGTGCCGCCGGCGGCGTATCTGGCGGCGGTCGTGCAGGAACGGCAGGCGCGGGAAGCCAGGCGGGCTTTCGGAGACGATGCGGGCCGCGCGGCCACATCCGCCGCCGTCCCGGTGACGCATGGCCGAGCGGTCTCGCCCGAGGCTCGTGGCGGGACTCCCGCCGGCCACGGACCGCCGGTTGGGGCGCCCGGCGTGGCCTCCGGGCCGTCCGTCGAGGAGCGGCGCACGGAGTCACCGGCGGGCTCGGCGGGTCCCGCGGGTCCGGCCGGCGAACGGCCCGGTACCGGGTTCGTGCCGCCGGCCTAGTGCGGGGCACCGGCTGCGGGAGCCTGCCGACCCCGGCGTGGCTGGCTGTTTCAGGTGAACACCGACGGCGGTGATTCCAGGTCTTCGAGCTCGATGCCGGGGGCCGCGAGCACTACGTCCCCGGCGATGTGCACGGTGTGCTGCTCGCCCGTGTCCAACGCTGTGACCTGGTATTCGTCCACGGCCAAGGGGCCGTTGTCAGTGGCGTGTGCTTCGCTCTTCACCAAGGCCCAGGACTGGTCCACGGTGCGTGGGGCGAGGACCGGGTCCGTGAAGGCGACGAGGCGTACGCGGGTGGCGGCTGCGGAGGGGGTGAGGCGCAGGAGCCGGGCAGTGGCGACGAGGAAGGCCGGGGAGGTACCGGTGAAGGCGTGGGCGCGCACATTGCCTTCGGTGGCGTCGGTCCCGGTGGGGTCGGTGCGGACCCAGGTGACTCCGTCGAGGGCGGCGCCGCGGACCTGCCAGGCGGCGGCGTGGAGTTCGAGGCGGATGGGGCGGCCCAGTTCGTCGAGGGTGAGGTCGACGGAGCCGTGGTGATCGCCTGCGGGGGTGGTCAGCTGGGAGACGTAGCGCCAGCCGGAGGGGCCGGGGGCGCACTGGAAGTGTTCTTCTGCGAGGGGGGTGTGATCGTGCGGATCGTGGAGCGAATAGCGGCCGCGGGGCATGGGGGTCCTGGGTCTTGACGGGCTGGGCCGGTCGTCGCCGGCCCGTCGAACGGGGCAGGCCCCCGGCACGGGGGTGCGGGGGCCTGCCTCGGAGATCCGACCGGCTGCGAACGCGGCAGCGGTGCTGCTCGGCTCAGTAGCGGTAGTGGTCCGGCTTGAACGGGCCCTCGACCTGCACGCCGATGTACTCGGCCTGCTCGGGGCGCAGCGTCGTCAGCTTCACGCCGAGCGCGTCGAGGTGGAGGCGGGCGACCTTCTCGTCGAGGTGCTTGGGCAGCACGTAGACGCCGGTCGGGTACTCGTCGGGCTTGGTGAACAGCTCGATCTGGGCCAGGGTCTGGTCCGCGAAGGAGTTGGACATCACGAACGACGGGTGGCCGGTGGCGTTGCCCAGGTTCAGCAGGCGGCCCTCGGACAGGACGATGAGCACCTTGCCGTCGGGGAAGGTCCAGGTGTGGACCTGCGGCTTGACCTCGTCCTTGACGATGCCGGGGATCCTGGCGAGGCCGGCCATGTCGATCTCGTTGTCGAAGTGGCCGATGTTTCCGACGATGGCCTGGTGCTTCATCTTGGCCATGTCCGAGGCCATGATGATGTCCTTGTTGCCGGTCGTGGTGATGAAGATGTCGGCCGTCTCGACCACGTCGTCGAGGGTCGCGACCTGGTAGCCGTCCATGGCGGCCTGGAGGGCGCAGATCGGGTCGATCTCGGTGACGATCACGCGGGCGCCCTGACCGCGCAGGGACTCGGCGCAGCCCTTGCCGACGTCGCCGTAGCCGAAGACGACCGCGGTCTTGCCGCCGATGAGGACGTCGGTGGCGCGGTTGATGCCGTCGATGAGCGAGTGGCGGCAGCCGTACTTGTTGTCGAACTTCGACTTGGTGACGGCGTCGTTGACGTTGATCGCCGGGAACAGCAGGACGCCGTCGCGCTGCATCTCGTACAGGCGGTGGACGCCGGTGGTGGTCTCCTCGGTGACGCCGCGGATCTCGGAGGCCAGCTGGGTCCACTTCTGCGAGCCGTCCGTGATGGTGCGGTTCAGCAGTTCGAGGATGACGCGGTGCTCGTCGGACTCGGCGGTGTCGGGCGAGGGGACCTTGCCGTCCTTCTCGTACTCGACGCCCTTGTGGACGAGGAGGGTGGCGTCGCCGCCGTCGTCCAGGATCATGTTGGGGCCGCCGGTGGGGCTGTCCGGCCAGGTCAGCGCCTGCTCGGTGCACCACCAGTACTCCTCCAGGGTCTCGCCCTTCCAGGCGAAGACCGGGACGCCCTGGGGGTTGTCCACGGTGCCGTTCGGGCCGACGGCGATGGCGGCGGCCGCGTGGTCCTGGGTGGAGAAGATGTTGCAGGAGGCCCA
Organism: Streptomyces luteogriseus; assembly: GCF_014205055.1. NCBI lineage: Bacteria > Bacillati > Actinomycetota > Actinomycetes > Kitasatosporales > Streptomycetaceae > Streptomyces > Streptomyces luteogriseus. The sequence goes on along the minus strand of NZ_JACHMS010000001.1, from coordinate 5,254,002 downwards.
GCGGACCTGCGCGCCGAGGGCGACCAGGGTCTCGATGAGCACGGCGGTCTGCACGGTCATGTGCAGGGAGCCGGTGACACGGGCGCCGGCCAGGGGCTGCGCCTCGGCGTACTCCTTGCGGATCGCCATCAGGCCCGGCATCTCGTGCTCGGCGAGGGTGATCTCCTTGCGGCCGAACGCGGCCAGGGAGAGGTCGGCGACCTTGAAGTCCTGTCGGTTTTCGACAGTCGTCATTGCGAGCTGCTCCTCGGGGTTGGGGCGAGGTGGGTACGGCTGGTCTGCGCGGCGGTCGGACACAGGGGTGCCCCGAAAAGAGGACACAGGCATGCCCGCGTGCGCGCAGCGCAGTCCGTCGGAGGCCCTCTCTCCCTCGGCCGGTCCGCGGTGGGACCGCCCGACCGCCATCAGCAGCGACGTCTGGCTCCGTCCCAAGCTACACCGGGGGCAGGCGCGAACCCCAGCCCGCACCGGAATCCCTCCGGTGATCGTGTAGCCGGACCGGGCACGGCGACGGGGCCCGCCGGATGGTCCGGCGGGCCCCGTGGGCGCTGGTGGAGGGGTCAGTGGGCCGAGGGGGCCGGGCCGCCCGGGGTGGCCTCGGGGTCGGGGCCCTTGGCGGCTTCGCGCTCGCTGTAGATGTCCGGTTCGAGGTAGATCACGCGTGCGATCGGGACGGCGTCGCGGATGCGGGCCTCGGCGGCGTCGATGGCGGCGGCGATCTCGGTGGCCGTGTCGTCGTGCCGGACGGCGATCTTGGCGGCGACGAGGAGTTCCTCGGGGCCGAGGTGGAGCGTGCGCATGTGGATGACGCGGGTGACGGTGTCGCCGTCGACGACGGCGGCCTCGATCTTCCGGGTCTCCTCGAGGCCGGCGGACTCGCCGAGCAGCAGGGACTTGGTCTCGGCGGCCAGGACCAGGGCGATCAGGATGAGCAGGACGCCGATGCACAGGGTGCCGATGCCGTCCCAGACGCTCTCGCCGGTGAGGAGGGCGAGGCCGACGCCGCCGAGCGCGAGGATGAGGCCGACGAGGGCGCCGAGGTCCTCCAGGAGGACGACGGGGAGCTCGGGGGCCTTGGCGTGGCGGACGAAGTCCTTCCAGGAGCGGCTGCCGCGCAGGGGGTTGGACTCCTTGATGGCCGTCCGGAAGGAGAAGCTCTCGGCGATGATCGCGAAGACCAGGACGCCGACGGGCCAGTACCAGTGCGTCAGCTCGTGGGGGTTCTTGATCTTCTCGTAGCCCTCGTAGAGGGCGAACATGCCACCGACCGAGAAGAGGACGATGGAGACGAGGAAGGCGTAGATGTAGCGCTCACGGCCGTAGCCGAAGGGGTGTTCCGGGGTGGCCTCGCGCTTCGCCTTCTTGCCGCCGACCAGGAGCAGTGCCTGGTTGCCGGAGTCGGCGAGGGAGTGGACGGACTCGGCGAGCATCGATGACGAGCCGCTGAAGAGGAACGCCACGAACTTCGCTACCGCGATGGCGAGGTTGGCGGCCAGTGCCGCCACGATCGCCTTGGTTCCGCCTGACGCGCTCATATGTCCGCGTTGTCCCTTCGTACGCCGTTTCAGGGCCCGGGCGCTCGCCTTGGTGAGCGCCCGTGGCTTTGCCCGTGCTTGACGGTGGGCCATTGTTGCAGCCCGCCGCGGTGGCGGTGAGTCAGGTCACCGGCACGGGGCCGTCGAAACGGTCAGGCGACGACGGTGGCCCGGAAGAGCGTTCCCGTTCCGGACACTTCGGCCTTTTCGCCGGCCGGGACGAAGACGGACTCACCGGGGGTCAGGTCGTGCTCGCCGGCCCGGACGGTGCCGGCCGTGCAGAGGAGGATCTGCGGGGTCGGGCGGGTGAGGTCGTGGGCGGCGCCCGCCTCGGGCAGGACGAAGCGGGAGAGGCGGAACTCGTCGATGGGGGTCTCGTAGACCTCCTCGCCGTCCGGGGAGGCCTCGGGGCGCAGGACGCCGGGGTCGCTGGGGAAAAAGCGGACGATGCGCAGGAGTTCGGGGACGTCGACGTGCTTGGGGGTCAGGCCGCAGCGCAGGACGTTGTCGGAGTTGGCCATGATCTCGACGCCGAGGCCGTCGAGGTAGGCGTGCGGGACGCCGGCGCCCAGGTAGAGGGCCTCGCCGGGCTGGAGCCGGACGTGGTTGAGCAGCATCGCGGCGATGACGCCGGGGTCGCCCGGGTAGTGGTGGGCGATGTCGGCGTAGGGAGCGTAGGCGCCGCCGAGGCGGGTGCAGGCGGTGGCCGCTTCCGCGACGGTTCGGGACATCTCGTCGGGGTCGGCGGTGAGGATCGCCGTGAGGACTTCGCGCAGGGCGGCGTCCTCGGGGTGGGCGTGCAGCAGGTCGACGTAGGGCTTGAGGGAGTCGACGCCGAGGTCGTCGAGGAGGGCCGCGGCCTCCAGTGGGTCGCGGAAGCCGCACAGGCCGTCGAACTCGGTGAGGGCGCAGATCAGTTCGGGCTTGTGGTTGGGGTCCTTGTAGTTGCGGTGCGGGGCGTCCACGGGGATGCCCCGCCGCTCCTCGTCCGCGTAGCCCTCCTTGGCCTGCGCGAGGTCGGGGTGAACCTGGAGGGAGAGCGGGGCGCCGGCGGCGAGGATCTTGAGGAGGAAGGGCAGCCGGGGGCCGAACCTGGCGACGGTGGCGGGCCCGAGTTCCTTCTCGGGGTCGGCGTCGACGACCTCGACGAGTGTGCCCCGGTCGGTGCGCGACGGTGCGCCGGGGTGGGCGCCCATCCACATCTCCGCCTGCGGTTCGCCGGTCGGTTCGACGCCGAGCAGCTGCGGGATGGCGGTCGGGGAACCCCAGGCGTAGGGGCGGACGGTGTTGTCGAGGCGGTCCATGGCGTTCTCTCTGGGTGTGCGGGGTGCGGGCGCGTCAGGCTGTCCCGGGCAAGATCAGGCCCTCGAAGCGAGCGCCAGGTAAACCGCGGCGAAATCCGTGATGGCGATCAGTTCCGCGAGGGTCTCCAGTTCGCCGCCGGCCTCCGGTTCGAGCTCGCTGATCGGTGTGTCGTGGCTGAGGGCGAGTTCGCGGGCACTGGGGGCGGCGGTGAGCCCGCCGATGGGGCGGTCGCGGAGCAGGACCACGCGCGCGTGCAGGGCGGGCGGTTCCTCCACGCGGTCGCGGAAGAAGTCGCCGGGGTCGGCGCTGGCGGCCAGTGGGCCGGCGAGCAGGGCGCCGTGGGCGGCGAGCGCCTCGGGGAGCTCGGCGACGACCGCGGGGGTGCCGGACAGTTCGGCGAGGGCCGCGGCGAAGCGGCGGCCTGCCGGGCCGGCCGAGACGCCCTCGGTCCAGACGATCGGGAGCGCGTCGGAGAGTTCGGCGGCCAGGGTCTTGGCGGCGTTGCTGTACGTGGCGATGGCCGGGCCGCAGCGCTCGGCGACGAGGTCGAGGCGGTCGGCGACCTTGCCGAGGGTCTCCGGCGGGGCGGCGAGCACGCCCGTGCGGTCCAGGAGCGCGAGCAGCGGGGTGAGCAGGGCCCACAGGACGCCAGGGGCGGACGCGGCGAGGGGCTCTTCCTGGTCGTAGGGGGCGGTCGCCACCGGGACGAACAGGCCGTGCACGCCGGCGAGGGCGTCGGCGAGCGGGGTACGGGCGGGGCCCACGGCCACGACGGTGCAGCCGCGGCGGTAGGCCTGCTCGGCGAGCAGGGACAGGCCGGGTTCGGTGCCGTCCGGGGTGGTGATCAGCAGGAGGTCCACGGAGCCGGCCCAGCCGGGCAGCTCCCAGCGCAGGGCGCCCGCGGCGGGGGCGACGCCGGTGGGGGCGAGGCGGATGACCGGGCTGCCGGGACCGGCGAGCGTGCCGATGAGGTCGGCGGCGTGGGTGGCCGCGGCACCCGGGCCGGCGATGAGCACCGCGCGGGGGCGGCCGTCCGGCTTGAGGTCGTTGACTCCCGCCTCGGCGGCGTGGCGGGCCGCGGTACGGACGCGGGCGCCGGCTTCTGCGGCGCCGCGGAGCAGTCCGCGGTGGTCGGCCTCGGCGAGGCCCTCCGGGGAGTCGAGCAGCGATTCGTCGAGCATGGGCGGCAGCTTCCCATCGCCGGGGTCCGTTGTGAGGGTGTCCTGGATCGTGCCCGCTGTGCCGGGGGGTATGTGCACCGGTGTGTCGCGGGGTGCGTGCGCCCCCGGTCGGTCAGTCGGGGCGGCGGGCCTCGTCGACGAGCAGGACGGGGATGCCGTCGCGGACGGGGTAGGCCAGGCCGCAGCTGGTGTCGGTGCAGATCAGTTCGGTGTCCTGCTCCGTGAGGGAGGAGTGGCAGGCCGGGCAGGCGAGGATCTCGAGGAGGCCGGATTCGAGGGGCATAGGGGTTCCTTCGAGGTGCGGGCGCTTGGGTCGTGCCTGGTCAGGTTACCGCCGGTGGGGGCGGGGCCTCAGCCCCTGATGATCCCCAGCACCTCGTCGCGCACCCGGGCCATCGTCTCGGCATCCCGCGCCTCCGCGTTCAGGCGGAGCAGCGGCTCCGTGTTGGACGGGCGGACGTTGAACCACCAGTCGGCGGAGGAGACCGTGAGGCCGTCGAGCTCGTCGAGGGTGATGCCCTCGCGGGCCTCGTACGCGGCGCGGATGGCGATGAGGCTGGCCTGCTGGTCGGCGACCGTGGAGTTGATCTCCCCGGAGCCCGCGTAGCGGTCGTACTGGGCGACGAGGGAGGAGAGGGGGCCGTCCTGGCCGCCGAGGGCCGCGAGGACGTGGAGGGCGGCCAGCATGCCCGTGTCGGCGTTCCAGAAGTCGCGGAAGTAGTAGTGCGCGGAGTGCTCGCCGCCGAAGATCGCGCCGGTGCGGGCCATCTCGGCCTTGATGAAGGAGTGGCCGACGCGGGTGCGGGCCGGTGTGCCGCCGTTCTCCTTGACCACCTCGGGGACCGACCAGGAGGTGATCAGGTTGTGGATGATCGTGCCCTTGCCGCCGTGCCGGGCCAGTTCGCGGGAGGCGACCAGGGCGGTGATCGCCGAGGGGGAGACCGGCTCGCCGCGCTCGTCGACGACGAAGCAGCGGTCGGCGTCGCCGTCGAAGGCGAGGCCCAGGTCGGCGCCCTCCTCGCGGACCCGCTGCTGCAGGTCGACGAGGTTGGCGGGGTCGAGGGGGTTGGCCTCGTGGTTGGGGAAGGTGCCGTCGAGTTCGAAGTACATCGGCACCAGGGTCAGGGGCAGGCCCGCGAAGACCTCGGGGACCGTGTGCCCGCCCATGCCGTTGCCCGCGTCGACGACGACCTTCAGGGGGCGGATGGCGGTCAGGTCGACCAGGGAGCGCAGATGGGCCGCGTAGTCCGACAACGTGTCGCGGCCGGTGATGGTGCCCGCCTTCGCGGCCGGCTCCGGGGCGCCCGACTCGCTCCAGCCTTCGACCAGTTCGCGGATCTGCGCGAGGCCGGTGTCCTGACCGACCGGGGCGGCGCCCGAGCGGCACATCTTGATGCCGTTGTACTGCGCCGGGTTGTGGGAGGCGGTGAACATGGCGCCCGGCAGGTTCAGCGCGCCCGAGGCGTAGTACAGCTGGTCCGTCGAGCAGAGGCCGATCTCCGTCACGTCGGCGCCCAGGGCGGCCGCCCCGCGCGCGAAGGCCCGCGACAGGCCCGGTGAGGAGGGCCGCATGTCGTGCCCCGTCGTGATGGCGCTCGCGCCGGTGACCCGCACGAAGGCCGCCCCGAAGAGCTCGGCCAGGGACTCGTCCCACTGGTCGGGGACGACCCCGCGTACGTCGTACGCCTTCACGACCTGCGACAGATCAGCAGCCACGGCCAACCTTCCTGAAAAAGTACTGTCGGTCCGCCCAAACTACCCTCGCCCACCGACAGCGCGCCGGGCGGACGCCCATACGACCCCCAGCCGTAACCTCAGGTCAGGGCAGCATCCAGCCCAGGACCGGGGTGCTCTGGCCGACCACGATCAGGCACATCACCAGCAGCAGGCCCAGGCTCCACGGCAGTACTTTGCGCAGCAAGTCGCCCTCGCGGCCCGCGAGTCCGACGGCCGCGCAGGCGATGGTGAGGTTCTGCGGGGAGATCATCTTGCCGAGGACGCCGCCGGAGCTGTTGGCGGCGGCCAGCAGCTCCGGCGAGAGTCCGGACTCGCGGGCGGCGGTCACCTGGAGGGCGCCGAAGAGGGCGTTGGCGGAGGTGTCCGAGCCGGACACGGCGACGCCGAACCAGCCGAGAACGGGAGACAGGAACGCGAGCCCGGCTCCGGCGGCCGCCACGAAGTGGCCGATGGTCGCCGCCTGCCCGGAGAGGTTCATGACGTAGGCGAGGGCCAGGACGGACGTCACGGTGAGGATCGCGAAGCGCAGTTCGTGGACGGTCGCGAGCCACTCTCCGACCGCCGCGCGCGCGTGGACCCCGATGACGGCGGCCGTGAGAATCCCGGCGAGCAGGACGAGAGTGCCGCCGGTCGACACGACGGGCCAGCTGAAGACGTTGCCGGCGACCGGTTCGCCGTCGGGGCCGGCGACGGCCAGGAAGGGCCAGTCGAAGGTCTGGGTGGTCCGGGCGAGCCGGTCCTTGACGGGCGGGATCTGCGCGGCGGAGAAGATCACGACGATCAGCGCGTAGGGGGCGTAGGCGCGCAGGACCTCGCGGGGCGGGTCCTCCTCGTCGAGTTCCTCGCTGCGGGCGCCGGTCAGCACGGAGGCGCGCACGGACTCGGCTGCGGGCACACGCGCGCGTGGTACGGCGATCAGGGCGCCCGCGCCGGCCAGGGCGGCGCCGATGTCGGCGAGTTGGGCGGAAACGTGGTTGGAGGCGGCGAACTGGGCGACGGCGAAGGCGACTCCGCAGGCCAGGGCGGGCATCCAGGTCTCGCGCAGGCCGCGTCGGCCGTCCACGAGCCAGACCAGCACCAGGGGCACCACGAGGGCCAGCAGCGGTGTCTGACGGCCCACCACGGACGCCACGGCGTCCAGCGGCAGCCCGGTCACCTGGGCGAGCGTGACGACCGGTGTGCCCATCGCGCCGAAGGCCACCGGCGCGGTGTTGGCGACCAGGGCGACGACGGCGGCGCGCACCGGTTCGAAGCCGAGGGCGACCAGCATGACCGCGCTGATCGCGACGGGCGCCCCGAAGCCGGCGAGCGCCTCCAGCAGCGCCCCGAAGCAGAAGGCGATGACGAGGGCCTGGATGCGCGGGTCGTCGGAGAGCCGCCCGAAGGACCGGCGCAGGATGTCGAAGTGCCGGGTGCGGACGGTCATCCGGTACACCCACAGGGCGTTGACGACGATCCACAGGATGGGGAAAAGACCGAAGACGGCGCCCTGGGCGCCGCTGGAGAGGGTCTGGCCGAGCGGCATGCCGTAGGCGAGCCAGGCGACGAGGACGGCGGCGAGGAGGCCGGTCAGGCCCGCCAGGTGCGCCTTCATGCGGACGCCGCCGAGCAGGACCAGGACGATCACCAGGGGAAGGGCAGCCACCAGGGCGGACAGGCCGAGCGAGCCGGCGACGGGTTCCAGTTTCTGGACGTACACGGGCGCCTCCCCGGTTTCCGTCATGCGAAAGCGATTTCTCGCAGCCTCACAACAGAATGGTCATGTCCGCGCCAAACGCGCGTCAATGGGTGCGCGCGTGGAGAAGCCGGGAGGCGGAGATCAGTTGTCGGGCGAACGCAGGACGCGCAGATGCCCGCGCCGTGCGACTTCCCTCGGGTCGGCCCCGCGACCCCCGCCGCCCGCCCCGGCCGCCCGCTCCTGGGGGCGTGCCGCCTCACGCACGGCGTTCGCAAGCGCTTCCAGGTCGTCGCCGCTGGGGCGGGCAGGGGCCGAGCCGTCGAGGAGCCGGACGACCTCCCAGCCGCGCGGGGCGGTGAGGCGCTCGGAGTGCTCGGCGCACAGGTCGTAGCAGTGGGGTTCGGCGTAGGTGGCGAGCGGGCCGAGGACCGCGGTCGAGTCGGCGTAGACGTACGTCAGCGTCGCGACGGCGGGACGGCCGCAAGCGGTGCGCGAACAGCGACGTACAGGGCTCACGACGTTGGACGGTACCGCACTCTTGAGCGGGCCGCGACGACTCTCCACCAGGTCACTCCCCCGTGTCGTGCTGTGAAACACCCCACACACTCTTTTGGACGCACCTTTCTGACCTGGCAGGACATCACCGTCCGAGGTGTCCGACGATCCCGCAAGCGATCAAGAGTCGCCATAAAACCCTCAATTGCCGTGAGGTCGTCAGTCTCGACGGGATACGGATTTGAGCCCAACCTTGGCTTGAATGGTCATGTAACGACATGTCCCGTGGCGCGGCCGGAAGCCGTCCGTGCCGACGTGCGGTGCCGGGCACGGGGGCGCGGCGGGGACTACCCTTCACCAGTGATGGACAAGCCCGTAACGCCCCGTGCCGCCGCCCCCGGGCCCCGCCGTCGTGATCGCCACGGACGGGGCATGCGCGGCCCGATCGCACCACCGCAGGTGCCGCTCGCCGCGAGCCGCTCGGAGGCGTTCGCCGATCTGGTGCAGGACTCCGTGGAGCGCCTGGAGCGGCGGTGGCCGCAACTCGCCGACATCGATTTCCTGGTCCTCGAAGTGCCGCGGCTCGACGGGCCGGGCCAGGCGTGGAACGACGAGGCGGTTCCGCTCGGCGGCACGATCAGCGCGCACGAGGGCCGCCCCGCGCGCGTGGTCGTCTACCGGCGGCCGGTCGAGATCCGCACCAAGGGGCGCGACGAGCGGGCGGCACTGGTGCACGAGATCGTCGTGGAGCAGGTCGCCGAGCTGCTCGGACTGACGCCGGAGACGGTGGATCCGCGGTACGGCGAGGACCAGGGCTAGCAGTACACGGCGAGGACCGGGGCCGGCGGGACCGCGGCCGGAAGTCCGCCGGCCGGCGGACCCGCTCCGGCCGCAGCCCTACCGCTGGAGCACCGACAGATCCTCGTCCGCCTCCGGCACCGCCACCGTCCCCCTGTCGTCCGGCAGTGTCTGCACGGTGAAGGCGGGGACGCCGCCCTCGCTCGCCGTCAGGGTGCGGGCCCCGTAGACCGGGCCGCCGGACACCGTCTCGACCGTGAGCGCGTAGGTGCCCTTCAGGCCGCCGGGAACCTGGGGCTCGATGTCCTGGGTCGTGCCGGCCTTGATCGTGTACGTCTTCGACACCGGGGTGCCGCCCTCGCTGCCGGCCGAGGCGGTGACCTTGACCGTGGCGGCGGCGCCGGGGGCCGTCAGGGAGAGGGTGCTGCCCTTGCGGCTGTTGTCGGCGGACGTCGCGCGCGTGCCGACGGGACGAGTGGCCGGGATGAACGCCGTCTCCTGCTTGTCACCCTTGCCGCGTACGACCCGCAGGGCCGCCACGACCGGCACGGAACGGTCCGTCGGGGTCAGCACCAGGGAGCCCGCCTCGCCGCGGGTGACGTCGCCCAGATCGACGGCGCTGGTCATGCCGCCCTTGACGTGCACCGTCTCGTGGCCGGCCGGGGTGATCGGCCCGGAGGGGGAGGCCAGGCGCACCTTCAGGTCCGCGTCGGCGTCGCCGGGGGTGAAGGCGACCAGGCGCACGGAGGTGGCGTCCTCGGGGATGCCGGGCAGGACCAGGCTGCCCGACGGGTCCGTGGACGCGGCCAGCCAGTCGCCGCCGAGCTTGTCGTCCAGGGCCTGCACGGCGGCGCCCACGCGTCCGCTGCGGACGTTGACGTGCACGGTGAGGTTGGTCTGCCGCTCGCCGGTGAGGGTGGACAGCAGGACCGGCTCGCTGGAGTGCGGCGGGACCGTGATGCCCTCGCCCACCGCGGACTTCAGGGCGCCGTCCTTGCCGTAGAGCTCGAGGTCGACCACGGCGGCCGAGTCGTCGGGGTTCGTCAGGTGGACGTAGTCGGTGCGGTCGGCGTCCGTGCTGGCGCCGGGGAACCAGAAGTCGGTGTCCGGGGCGGTGCAGTTGACGCCCTGCAGGCCGCGTCCGGTCCCCGCGGCGACCTCGGTCGTCTCCTGGACGGTCCAGCCGGGCGCGAACCTGCCGTCCGCGGTGCCGACGAGGGCGGGTGCGTCGCCGCCGGAACTGTCGCCGGTGACCGGCTTGCCGGGCTCCTCGGAAGTCAACACGGGTTTCGCGGGCTTGTCCTCGCCCGACTTCCCGTCGCCCTTGCCCTTGCCCTTGCCCTTGCCCTTGCCCTCGCCGTCGGCCGGGGCGTCGGCCGACTCCTCGGCGGCCTCCCGGAGTTCGGCCTTGCCGCCGCTCCCGGTGCCCTTCGTGACAGGCGTGAAGGAGGTGTAGGACGTCTCGGCGAGGTCGGACGCGCTGGGCGCCGGGCACAGCAGGCTCGTGCGCTCCACGGGCAGTTGGGCGGCCGCCTCGGCGGCGGTGTCCGTGCCCGGGGCGTCCGGAGCGGACAGCGCGGCGAAGCCGGTGACGGCGGCGAGCGCGGTCGTGCCGGCGATCAGGGACAGGGTGGTGCGGTTCACTGCTGGCTCCCGTCGGGACGCTCACTGCCCGTGCCGTGGGGGTGGTGCTGCTGCGCCGGGTCGTACGGCGCGCCGTAACCCTGCTGGTAGGCCTGGTCGTAGCCCTGCTGGTCGTACGGCTGGTTCTGGCCCTGTCCGCCGTACGCGTACGGGTCGTACTGGCCGCCCTGGTAGGGGTCCGCCTGGTACTGCTGCCCGTAGGCGTCCGCCGGGTACGGGGCGTTCTGGTACTGGTCGCCGTAGCCCGCGTACTCGCCGGGCTGGTAGCCGGCGTTGTCCCACTCACCGTGGTTCTGCTGCTGGGGCACCGCCGCAGGCGGCTGCTCCGGCTGCGGGGGCGGGAACTCCTCGGGGCCCGCGGTCTCTTCGGCCTCGGCTTCGGCCTGGGCGCGCAGGCGGCGGGCGCGGCGGCCCTCGCCGGCGACGGCCTGGGCCGGGACGGGCGGCTCCTCGGGGAGGTCGTCGTCGATGTCGCGGCGCCGGCCGGGCAGGGCGAGCACGACCAGGACGACGGCGAGGACACCCTGGGCCCACAGCCAGGCCGTGTGGCCGATCGGGTCGTCGTAGGTGACGTCCAGCCTGCCGCCGGTGGCGGGGAGTTCGAAGCCCTGGGCCCAGCCGTCGACCGTGGTGCGGGTCAGCGGCTTGCCGTCGAGCGTGGCGGACCAGCCGTCGGAGGCGGCGTCGGCGAGGCGCAGCACGCGGCCACCGGCGCCGGTCGGGATCGTGGTGTGGATGTCCACGGGCCCGGCGGCGACGGGCTGCGGGGTGCCGGAGGCGGGGACGATCGTGGCGCGCGCGACCTCCCGGTTGACGCGCCACAGGGCGCCACCGGCCTGCTGGCTGAGCCGGGTCAGACCGGGCGTGGCGTCCAGGACGCGGGTGACCTCGCGGGGGGCGCCCTGGTGGACGAGGACGTAGCGCACGGCGAAGCCGCCGAGCTGGTCGGCCTGGTCGGCGCCGGAGCCCGCGACCAGGTTGGCGACGACCTTGTCGAGCCTGTCGTTCTCGCCGTCGGCCGCGGCGATCTCGCCGTCGCCGAGGCGGGCGCCGGAGCCGCGGACCAGCATGTAGCCGACGTGGGCGCCGGAGTCGCTGTCGAGGACGAGGGTGCGGGCCTGGTCGCGGGTGCCGCTCTCCTCGGCGACGAACGCGGGGACCTGGGTCGGGTCGCGCCGCTCCAGGGGTCCGTCGGCGCCGCGGATCATCCAGCCGGCGGCGATGAGCAGCGGGCCCGCGGCGGAGGCGAAGGCGATCAGTACGGCGACCGGCTGGCGCCAGCCGAAGCTCTGCTCGGCCACACGCGCGCGTGCCCCGTCGGCGCCGAGCGCGGCGGCCGCCAGGAGGGCGAGGCCGTAGACGAGGGTGGCCGGGCCGGCCCAGGTGGAGTTGTTGGACAGGACCGCGAAGACGAAGCCGACCAGGGCGACCGCCCAGGCCGTCCAGATGCCCGACTGGCGCTCCGAGCGGACCAGGGCGGCGAGGGCGGCCAGCACGATGCCGATGAGCATGAGGCCGCTGACGGTGCCGGGGCCGCCCGGGCTGGCGCCGAGCAGGTCGACGGCGGAGGCCGCCGAGGACCCGTAGGCGAGGCCCGCTTCCCCGAGGAAGCCGAACGGGAGCAGCGTGAGCGACCAGGGCGCGAGGAGCAGCAGGGGTGTGCCGAGCTGGGCGAGGAACCGCAACCCGTAGGCCGTGATGTCGCTCCGGCGCAGCACCAGCAGTCCGACGCCGAGGAGCAGCGCGATGGGCCAGACGATCGGCGTGAAGGCCGTGGTGATGGTCAGCAACAGGGCGTAGGCCCAGGTGGCGCGCCAGCTGCCGCGGGAGCCGGAGGAGTTCGTCAGGCCGCCGGCCGCGATGCCCGCGCGGGCGATGAGCGGCAGCAGGGAGGCCAGGACGGCGGTGCCGATGCGGCCGCCGGCGAGGGCGCCGGTGGCGGCGGGCAGGAAGGCGTAGACGACGGCCGCCCAGGCGCGCAGCAGCCGGGACTCGACGAGCGGGCGGGAGGCGAAGTAGGCGGCGACACCGGCCAGCGGCACCGAGCCGACGAGCAGGACCGTGACGGCCAGACCGGTCGAGCCGAACAGCAGGGACGCCAGCATCGCCACGAGCGCGACGTACGGCGGGGCCGGCGAGGTGCCACCGGCGCCGACCGGGTGCCAGGCGTCCAGGTAGCGCGACCACAGCTCGGCGGAGTCGGCCGGGGCGGGCAGGAGGGCACCGCCCGCGAGCGCGCCGCCGCCCAGGAGCTGGCGGCAGGCGGCCAGGGAGACGAGCAGCAGCACCAGGAAGAGCACCGGGCCCGGCTTGCGCGCGATGCGCTTGAGCCGGGCGAACTGCTCGATCTCCAGGAAGTCGGCGTCGTCGCCGCCGGGGCCCGACTCCACGGCGCTGCCGTGCCGTCCGGCACCGGCCGCGACCTCCGGGTCCGAGCGGCCGACGAGGCTGCTCGCGACCTGCTCGACGGTGACGCGGACGGTCGCGCCGGGCGGCGGGAACAGGGCCCGCAGCTCGCCCTTGTCGATCTGGGGCGCGCCTCTGCCGCGGCGCCCGGCGAGGATCCGCTCGGGCCGCAGCAGGGTGCCCAGCAGGCCGCGGATCTCGTCGAGGGCCTGTCCGGGGACCTTGCCTACGAGGTAGGCCACGGTGCGCAGCAGGGTGCCGAGCACGATCCGCAGCATCACCCAGGGGAGCACGGCCGTACGCGAGTTGACGAGCAGGGTGTAGACGGCGCCGGCCTTGTCGACCTTGTGCGGGGAGGCCGCCGTACGGCCCATGCAGTCGACGGTGCGGCGCTCGCGGCTGGATGCCTCGGCGTGCCGGACGACCGCCTCGGGGGCGACCAGGACGCGGTAGCCGGCCGCGTGGGCGCGCCAGCACAGGTCGACGTCGTCGCGCATGAGGGGCAGGTGGCGGTCGAATCCGCCGAGCTGCTCGAAGACGTCACGGCGGACGAGCATGCCGGCGGTGGACACCGACAGCACGGTCCGGACGTGGTCGTGCTGGCCCTGGTCCTGTTCACGGCGGTCCAGGCCGGTCCAGCGGCGGCCGGAGTTGGCGATGGAGACGCCGACCTCCAGCAGCTGCCGCCGGTCGTACCAGCCGCGGAGCTTGGGGCCCACGACGGCCACGTCCTCGCGGCCCAGCTCGTACTCGTTCTCCACGACCCGCAGCAGCTGGGCCAGGGCGTCCGGGTCCGGGGCGCAGTCGTCGTGCAGCAGCCACAGCCATTGCACCGGCTCGCCGTGCGGCAGCTCGGGCAGGTCGTAGGCGTCGTCGCGCCACGAGCGCGTGACCGGGTCCCAGCCGCTGGGGCGCTTCAGGTACGGCAGCTCGTCCGGGGTGAGGACCGGGGCGATGCGGCCGCACTCCTCGACGGCCTGGCCGAAGCCGGTGCGGCGGGCGAGGTGCAGCACCCGGTCGGCGCCGAGGGCGTCGGTGACCAGCTGGGCGGAGGCGTCCGCGCTGCCGGTGTCGGCACCCATCGCGTACTGGACGGGCCGCTCCTGGCCGAGCAGTCCGGCGAGCGCGTCGGGCAGCCAGCGGGCGCCGTCGTGGGAGACGAGGACCGCGGTCACCACATGACGCGGGAACTCAGGTGTGGCAGCGGTGTCGTGATGAGCTGCCGAGTGGCTGTGCACGGACATCGAGGTACGGGCCCCGGTTCGGTGGACTGCGGTGGACGCCTGCGCCCGGTGGGGGCGGCGGGGCGTCTCGGACGAGCGACCACACTATCGGCTGCACGGAAGGCGGCCCGCCGCCTGTGGATAACCCACGGGCGACGGGCCGTTCACGAAGAGGGGGTGAGGGTCAGACGGCGGCCTTCTTCAGCCGACGGCGCTCCCGCTCGGACAGGCCGCCCCAGATGCCGAACCGCTCGTCGTTGGCGAGGGCGTACTCGAGGCATTCGGAGCGGACCTCGCAGGCGAGGCAGACCTTCTTGGCCTCCCTGGTCGAGCCGCCCTTCTCGGGGAAGAAGGACTCGGGGTCGGTCTGGGCGCACAGCGCGCGCTCCTGCCAGCCGAGTTCCTCGTCCGCGTCGTCGACCAGCAGTTGCTGCACCGTCTCGGTCATGTGCGCCCCTCGTCTGTCTTCGCGTCCCCGTGATCTAGCCGTTACCGATTCCGGCTGAACGACACGAGTGAAATTACAAGTGTGCTGCTACGGGCGAGTCAAGCCGAGATCTGCTATTGAGCCCCTTATTCACTCTGCGGAACCAAGCCCATGCGGAAAGTGTTCAAATCACCATAAAACCTGACACACGGACGGAGCCCGCAGGGCCCACACCTTCCGACGGACCCCTTGCGGACCCGTACGGAGAAGGACGCCCAGGAGTTCGATCTCGTTCCGACACGCACGCCGAAGCGAAACGGATCACAGTCGGATCACGAGTACGCAACGGGGTTTGTGCGCCCGGTTGGACGCCATGTGTCCCGGGCGGGCCATGAACAAACCTTTCATCTGAGCGATCGACCGGATGAGGTGAACCACATCCCACATACCGGGTGTCGAGTTGACAGTGAAGGTGTGAACCGGTGTCCTTGTGGGCATGCTCGCGAACTTGGCGCTCACCTCGACCCGCACCGCCGGGTCCCACGGTGCTGCCCGCGCTCGCTGTAGCTGTTGCTGTTCCAGCTGTTGAGCCCCACCCGCTCCAGCTGAAGGCCGAGCCACCCGTATCTCGGCTCCCGTTCCCTCTGACCTCCTTTCACTGAGGAACCACGCACCCCATGAACAGCGACAGCGACCTCCAGATCGCCGGCGACATCCTCGAAGTCACCCACCTCCTCCAGACCCCGCGCGAGCACCCGGCCACCGTCGCCGAGTTCGTCGGACTCGCCCGCTCCCTCGCCGAGGACCGCTCCCAGTGGGAGCACCTCGTCCGCTACGACGCGGCCAGCCGCTGGTACCACCGGCTGCGCACCGGCCCCGGCTACGAGGTGTGGCTGCTGTCCTGGGTGCCCGGCCAGGGCAGCGGACCGCACGACCACGGCCCGTCCTCCGGTGTGCTGACCGTCCTGGACGGCACGCTGACCGAGCGCACGGAGCGGGGCACGCGCGCGTTGCGGGCGGGCGCGCAGCGCGTGTTCGCGCCGGGGTACGTGCACGAAGTCGTCAACGACGCGCTGGAGCCTGCGGTGAGCCTGCACGTCTACTACCCGGGCCTCACGGAGATGCCGATGCACACGGCTCCGCACTGCGAGGCCCGCACCATGCCGGGTGCGCTGACCGCCTGACCCGTCTCTGCGGGCGCCGACGGTTCATGGAAGCCGTCGACGGGTTGCCGAAGCCGCCGACCGGTTGCCGAGACCGCCAACGGGTTGCCGAGACCGCCGACGGGTTGTCGTAGGCGCCTGCAAGACTGGCTCCCATGCGCATTGTGGTTCTGGCAGGCGGCATCGGCGGTGCCCGGTTCCTGCGTGGTCTGAAGCGGGCGGTCCCGGACGCGGACATCACGGTCATCGGCAACACCGGGGACGACATCCACCTCTTCGGGCTGAAGGTCTGCCCGGACCTCGACACGGTGATGTACACGCTCGGCGGCGGCATCAACGAGGAGCAGGGCTGGGGTCGTGCCGACGAGACCTTCCACCTCAAGGAGGAGCTCGCGGCCTACGGCGTCGGGCCCGAGTGGTTCGGTCTCGGCGACCGCGACTTCGCCACGCACATCGTGCGGACGCAGATGATCGGCGCCGGATACCCGCTGAGCGCGGTGACGGAGGCGCTGTGCGACCGCTGGAAGCCGGGCGTACGGCTGATCCCCATGTCCGACGACCGCGTCGAGACCCATGTGGCCGTCGAGATGGACGGCGAGACCAAGGCGATCCACTTCCAGGAGTACTGGGTGCGGCTGCGCGCCTCGGTGCCCGCCCGGGCCGTCGTGCCGGTGGGCGCCGACCAGGCGAAGCCCGCGCCGGGCGTCCTGGAGGCCATCGGCGAGGCGGACGTGATCCTCTTCCCGCCGTCCAACCCGGTCGTGTCGATCGGCACGATCCTCGCCGTACCCGGCATCCGGGAGGCGATCGCCGACGCCGGGGTGCCGGTCGTCGGCCTCTCCCCCATCGTCGGTGACGCGCCCGTGCGGGGCATGGCCGACAAGGTGCTCGCCGCCGTGGGTGTCGAGGCGACCGCGACGGCGGTGGCCGAGCACTACGGCTCGGGCCTGCTGGACGGCTGGCTCGTCGACTCGGTGGACGCGAGCGCGGTGGAGCGGGTCGAGGCCGCCGGGATCCGCTGCCGGGCCGTGCCGCTGATGATGAGCGACACGGACGCGACCGCACGGATGGCACAGGAGGCGCTGGCGCTGGCCGAGGAGGTGCGGGGGGCGTGAGCGCTGACTCCTCCCCCGAGGCGCGTGCCGAGGTCACCGACGCGGAGCGGGGCGCCGACGGGTACCGGGTGTGGGCCGTGGGCGGCATACCGGAGGTCGCTCCCGGGGACGACCTGGCCAAGCTGATCGCCGCCGCCGAGCCCGGCCTTGCCGACGGGGACGTGCTGCTCGTCACCTCGAAGATCGTCTCCAAGGCGGAGGGCCGGATCGTCCGTGCCGCCGACCGGGAGGCCGCGATCGACGCGGAGACGGTCCGGGTGGTGGCCCGGCGCGGCGCCCTGCGGATCGTCGAGAACCGGCAGGGCCTGATCATGGCGGCGGCCGGGGTGGACGCGTCCAACACCCCGTCCGGGACGGTGCTGTTGCTGCCGGAGGACCCGGACGCCTCCGCCCGCGCCGTCCGCGAGGGGCTGCGCGACGCGCTCGGCGTCGACGTCGGGGTCGTCGTCACCGACACGTTCGGGCGGCCCTGGCGGGCCGGGCTCACGGACGTCGCTATCGGCGCCGCCGGAGTGCGCGTGCTCGACGATCTGCGCGGCGGCGCGGACGCGTACGGCAATCCGCTGAGCGCCACCGTCGTCGCGACGGCCGACGAACTCGCCGCCGCCGGCGACCTGGTGAAGGGCAAGGCCGCGGGGCTGCCCGTCGCCGTGGTGCGCGGTCTCCCGCACCTGGTGGCGGAGGGCGGCGACGGCGAGGGAGCACGGGCGATGGTCCGCGGCGCGCGCGACGACATGTTCCGCCTCGGCACCTCCGAGGCGGTACGGCTGGCCGTGACCCAGCGGCGTACGGTCCGGTCCTTCACGGACGAGCCCGTCGACGCGGATGCCGTACGGCGGGCCGTGGCCGCCGCCGTGACGGCGCCGGCCCCGCACCACACGACACCCTGGCGGTTCGTCCTGCTGGAGTCGCGGGAGTCGCGGACCCGGCTGCTCGACGCCATGCGGGACGCCTGGATCACCGATCTGCGGCGGGACGGCAAGAGCGAGGAGTCCATCGCCAAGCGGGTCCGGCGCGGGGACGTGCTACGCAACGCGCCCTATCTCGTCGTCCCCTTCCTGGTCATGGACGGCTCGCACACCTACGGTGACCCGCGGCGGGACGGCGCCGAGCGGGAGATGTTCGTCGTCGCCACGGGTGCCGGCGTGCAGAACTTCCTGGTCGCGCTGGCCGGGGAGCGGCTGGGGTCGGCCTGGGTGTCGTCGACGATGTTCTGCCGGGACGTGGTGCGCGAGGTGCTGGAGCTGCCCGCGGACTGGGACCCGATGGGGGCGGTGGCGGTCGGGCATCCGGCGCAGGACCCGCGGCCGCGGCCCGAGCGGGACGCGGGGGCGTTCATCGAGGTGCGGTGACGGCTGCCGGGCGGCGCCTACGATCGTAGGACTGCTCCTCACGGATCCCAGGGACGTCATTCATGGCAGGACGGTTCGCTCCGCGGCCCACGCTCCCCCACAGCCCGAAAGGCGTGGGAGGTACCCCCATGCCGGTGCGCGGTGGGCATGTCTCCGTGCCCGCGAGGGTGCCGCGGCAGGCCACGGGGCCGAGGCGGGTGCGGGAGTGGGTGCCGGACGGGCCGCTGGATCTCGGCCTGGTGCTCGGGCCGTTGCGGCGCGGGCCCGGCGACCCGACGTTCCGGGCGACGCCGGACGGATCCGTGTGGCGGACCAGTCTCACTCCGGCCGGGCCGGGGACGCTGCGGGTGTGCGCGTACGGCGGTGGAGTGCGCGGCGAGGCCTGGGGGCCCGGGGCGGAGTGGCTGCTGGAGCGGTTGCCGGAGCTGCTCGGGGCCGCGGACGATCCGTCGGCGTTCGTGCCGCGGCACCGGCTGCTGGCGTCGGCGCGGCATCGGCGGCCGGGGCTGCGGCTGACGCGGAGCGGGCTCGTGCTGGAGTCGCTGATCCCGTCGATCCTGGAGCAGAAGGTCACGACCGATGAGGCGTACCGGGCATGGCGGCTGCTGGTGCGGAAGTTCGGGGAGCCGGCGCCGGGGCCCGCGCCGGTGCGGATGTACGTGATGCCGGCGCCGCGCACGTGGGCGTTGATTCCGTCGTGGGAGTGGCATCGGGCCGGGGTCGACAACAAGCGGGCGTCGACGATTCTGCGTGCCGTGCGGGTCGCTGCGCGGCTGGAGCAGGCGGTGGGGATGGAGCCCGGGGCGGCTCGGGCGCGGCTGGAGCTCGTGCCGGGGGTCGGGCCGTGGACGTCCGCGGAGACGGTGCAGCGCAGTCATGGGGCTGCGGACGAGGTGACGGTGGGGGATCTGCATCTGCCCGGGATCGTGGGGTGGGCGCTGGCCGGGGACCGGGATGCGGATGACGCGGTGATGCTGGAGCTGCTGGAGCCGTATGCGGGGCAGCGGCATCGGGCGGCTCGGCTGATTCTGTTGAGCGGGAGGGTGCCGGCGCGGCGGGCGCCGAAGATGCCTCGGTGGGATATCGGGCAGTTGTGAGCTGTCGGTTCCGGGTGCGGGGGCGTTGGGGCGGGCCGCTGCGCACGGCCCGTCGGGAGCGGGTTGCTCGGCGTTTGTGCTGGAGGCGGGACGTTTCGCAACCCGGCGAGGCGGGGTGCCGCTGCGCCCACCCGTGCCGCCCCCAGCGGCACGCATGCCCGCAGCTGGGCGGCTGCCGCATGCCCGCGGGGGACACGGCCGGCCGCAGCCAGGCGGCTGCACATACCCGTCGCCGGGGGCCCGTCGCGGCCTCTCGGTCTACTGGTCGGAGGAGAAGCGGACCGCTCCGGCCGGTATGCGAGCGTCGCACCAGATGCGGGCGCCCTCCAGGAGTTCGTTGTCGGGGCCGATGACCGCGCCGTCGCCTATGACCGTGCCGGTGAGGACCGAGCGTTGGCCGACGCGGGCGCGGGTGCCGATCAGGGAGTCGGTGATGACCGCGCCCGGTTCGATGACCGCGCCCGGCAGGATCGTGCTGCCGAAGATCCGCGCGCCCTCGGCGACGAAGGCGCCCTCTCCCACCACCGTGCCGCCCGCGAGCTTCGCGTCGGAGGCGACCTGGGCCGTGGGCAGGACCAGGCGGTCGCCGCAGCGGCCGGGGACGGCGGGCGACGGGGCCCGGCCGAGGACCAGGTCCGCCGAGCCCCGGACGAAGGCGGCCGGGGTGCCCAGGTCCAGCCAGTACGTCGAGTCGACCATGCCCTGGAGGTGGGCCCCGGCCGAGAGGAGACCGGGGAAGGTCTCCCGTTCCACCGACACCGGCCGGCCCAGCGGGATCGCGTCGATGACCGAGCGGCGGAAGACGTACGCCCCCGCGTTGATCTGGTCGGTGACGATCTCCTCGGGCGTCTGCGGCTTCTCCAGGAAGGCCTGAACCCTGCCCGTGTCGTCCGTGGGGACCAAGCCGTAGGCGCGCGGGTCCGTGACCTTGGTGAGGTGCAGGGAGACGTCCGCGCCCGTCGTCTCGTGGGTGTCGACCAGGGCGCGGATGTCCAGGCCGGTCAGGATGTCGCCGTTGAAGATCAGGACCGGGTCGTCGGGCCCGGAGTGCAGCCGGGAGGCCACGTTGCGGATGGCACCGCCCGTGCCGAGCGGTTCCTCCTCCGTGACGTATTCGATGTGCAGCCCGAGCGCGGCGCCGTCACCGAAGTACGGCTCGAAGACCTCGGCCAGATAGGACGTGGCCAGGACGATGTGCTCGACACCCGCGGCTCTCGCTCTCGCCAGCTGGTGCGTGAGGAAGGGCACCCCGGCCGCCGGGACCATGGGCTTGGGCGTATGCACCGTGAGCGGGCGCAGCCGGGTGCCCTTGCCGCCGACCAGGAGGATCGCTTCAGTCACGTGTCGTCTCTGCTTCCTGCCGGGACCGGCCGAACTGTCTTTCGGCCGGTCAGTGTATGCAGACCGTTCCGTGGCGCCTTCGCTGGCCGTGCGGCATGCCGCCCCGCTGCCCCCCGACGGCGGTGAACGTGTACTCAGCGGCCCTGGTAGCGGGCCGCCTTGGAGCGGGCCGAGCCGAGCTTTCCGTAGAGCTTGCGTCCCGGGCACTCGGTCCTGAAGCCGTCCCGGTGCCCCGAGATCACGTTCAGCCGTACCTTCTTACCCTTTCGGTGGAGATTGCTGCCGGCCGACTTCAGGGTTGTCTTCCCCTTCGGGTTCACCCGGTACAGCCCCAGCTTCCACGCGGTCAGCCGGGCGACGGCCTTGACCGCGGATTTCGACGGCTTGGTGGCGCCGTACGACCCGAGGACGGCGATCCCCATGCTGTTGCTGTTGAAACCCAGCGTGTGTGCGCCGAGGACCGGTTTCGCCACGCCCCCGGCGCGGCCCTCGTAGATCTTTCCGCACTTGTCGATGAGGAAGTTGTAGCCGATGTCCCGCCAGCCCATGCTCTTGACGTGGTAGCGGTAGATACTGCGGATGAGTGAGGGGACCTGCGAGCAGCGGTAGTTGTTGCCGCTGGCCGTGTGGTGCACGAAGGCCGCCTTGACCTTCTTCGTGTACCGGAAGCCGCTCTCCCGCAACCCCTCGTTCGCCCCCCAGCCGCGCCGCGTGACGATACCCGGGCGCGGGCCGACGTACGGCTTGGCCCGCAGCTGCCGCTCCGTCAGCTCGCCGGCGTTGAGAGCGAGGTACTCCTGCTCGGTCTCGGTACGGCCGAGGGCCGCGATCTCGGCGGCGCCGATCGGGGCGAGGTCGGCGTTGACGGCGGAGGCCTCGGTGAGGGCCGAGGTCCCGGCGTTCGCGCCGCCGGCGGCGCGGGGCTCCTCCTCGTCGCCGAAGGAAGCGCCGTCGTCCTCGCCGGGGTCGACGAGTTCGAGGCGCAGCCCCGAGGGCAGCGGGGGCGCGGCGGGCAGGTTGCGGGCGCCCGGTGCGGGCCCGGCGGAGTCGGCTGCCGAGTCGTCGGACTCGGAGCGGACCCGGAGTTCGACGCCGTCGGAGTCGCCGACCCACAGCGGGGCCGTGGCACCGCGGACGCGGCCCGAGGCCCTCTCGGGGGTGTCGCGGTCGGCGGCGTGGTCGGCGTTGTGGGTCTCGACGTCCTGCCAGCCCGACCAGGTGCCGGTGCCGGCGGTGCGGGTGCGGACCTGGACGCGGCCGTGCAGTTCGGCGTCCGGGTCGTCCCAGACGACGCCGACGAGGGAGAAGTGGCGTACGGCGCGGCGGGACAGGCCCTGTTCGGCGGCGGGGGCGGAGGGGGTGGCGCGTTCGCGGGTGAGGGGGTGGAGGGGGAGGGACTGGGTGCTGCCGGCGGCGGACGGCTCAGCGGCGCGTCGGGCGGCCGGGGTCGTGGCCGGGGTCCCCGCGTGGGGCGCGGGTCTCGCGGCTTCCGCGGCCGGCACCGGTCTCGCCGTCGCCGCGAGGGCGGGAGGGGTGAGGGGAAGGGCCAGAGCGGCCGCACAGGTGACACCGATCGAGGAAGCAAGGAATCCACGCATGCCCCTGATCTTGGACATAGTCGTATAAGTCTGTCCATTTGGGAGTTGACGGGTCGTCGGTCGGGATTCGGCCGAACCGGTGGCGGATTGGCGGTGGAGCGCTGGGCGGGCCGTTGGGCGGGGGCCCGTGCGTTGCGTACGCTTGCGCGGTGAACGCCACCGATCGCACCCCTGCCGACCTGCTGGGTTCCGCGCTCGCCGCGGATCCGGGACGCCCCCTGGTGACCTTCTACGACGACGCCACGGGCGAACGGGTCGAACTGTCCGTGGCCACCTTCGCCAATTGGGTGGCCAAGACCGCGAACCTCCTCCAGGACGAGCTGTCCGTCGAGCCGGGGGACCGGGTGGCACTGCTGCTGCCCGCGCACTGGCAGACGGCGGTGTGGCTGCTGGCGTGTGCGTCGGTGGGTGTCGTCGCGGACGTGTCCGGGGATGCCCGGGCGGCCGACGTCGTGGTGAGCGGGCCGGACCGGCTGGAGGAGGCCCGGGTGTGCTCCGGTGCGCGGATCGCCATGGCGCTGCGCCCCCTTGGAGGGCGGTTCCCGCAGGCGCCCGAGGGCTTCGCCGACTACGCGGTGGAGGTGCCGGGGCAGGGTGACCGGTTCGTGCCGTACGCACCCGTGGATCCGGAGGAGCCCGCGCTGATCGTGGCCGGGCGGGAGTTCAGCGGGGCCGAGGTGGTCGAGCGGGCCCGGGCCGAGGCGACGGCGCTGGGGCTGACCGGACCCGGGTCGCGGATCCTGTCGGGGCTGCCGTACGACACGTGGGAGGGACTGCACGCGGGTCTGTACGGGCCGCTGGCCACCGGAGGTTCCGTGGTGCTGTGCCGGCATCTGGAGCAGGCCGGGGACGGGGTGCTGGACAAGCGGGTGGAGAGCGAGCGGGTCACGACGATCGCTCACGGCGCGGCGGGCCACTAGAGGAGCGAGCGGGCACCACGGCCACCCGCGACACAGCAGGCGCCGGGCGACCCCCGACACAGCAGGCGCCGGGCGAGCCGGGAGTGCACTCCCCCGTTCGGCCCATCCCCACCCACCCCCCGCCCTCCAACCGCGCCATGGTCGTAGGAGCAGTGCGCGCGGGGCGTTCCTACGTCAGGAGGGGTGGTTGCTGCCGTGGGCTACAGGGTCGGTCCTGGCATGGGGGCGTCCGCCAGCGGGCGGGGGCTGGTGCGGCGGCGCCGGCGGCGGTGGGTGCGGATCACGGCGTTCGGGGCCACGACCCTCCTCGTGGTGGCCGGCGGGGTCGGCTGGGCCGTCTACGCCAAGCTCAGCGGCAACATCACGCCCGACGAGGCCGCCGCGGCCGAGCTCGCGCGGTACGACAAGGAGCGGCCCACTTCCCTGGTCAAGGACGCGCGGAACATCCTGCTGATCGGGTCGGACTCGCGCGAGGGGCGCGACAACGCCCGCTACGGGCGTGACTCCGGGACCGAGCGGTCCGACACCACGATCCTGCTGCACCTGTCCGCGGGCCGGGGCAGCGCCACCGCCGTCTCCCTCCCCCGGGACCTGATGGTGAACCTGCCGGGCTGCCGCCGCCCGGACGGCTCGCGCAGCGCGCCCCGGTTCGCCATGTTCAACCAGGCCTTCCAGCTGGGCGGGTCGGCCTGCACCATCCGGACCGTGGAGAAGCTGACCGACATCCGCGTCGACCATCACGTCGTCGTCGACTTCCACGGCTTCAAGAAGATGGTCGACGCGGTCGACGGCGTCCAGGTGTGCCTGCGGGAGCCGATCGACGACCGGGCCGCCAAGCTGCGACTGCCCGCCGGGCGCGTGACGCTGAACGGCGAGCAGGCCCTCGGCTACGTCCGTGCCCGCAAGACCCTCGGCGACGGCAGTGACACCGAGCGGATGGAACGGCAGCAGCGTTTTCTCGGGGCACTCGCCAACAAGGTGCGCAGCAACGACGTCCTGCTGAATCCGGCGAAGCTGTATCCCGTGCTGGACGCCGCCACGTCCTCTCTCACCACGGACCCGAAACTGGCGAGCTTGCGCGGTTTGTACGAACTCGTGCGTGGCCTGCGCGACATCCCCATGGAACAAGTGCAATTCCTGACCGTCCCCAGGGAGTCGTATGCGTACGACGCCAATCGCGATCAACTCGTGGAGCCCGCGGCGGAGAGGCTCTTCGAGCGGCTGCGGACGGACGGGCCGGTGGTCGTCGAGGGGAACGGCCCGCGACGTCACGCCCCGCTGAGGCTCCCCGACACGCGTGACGGGGCGTACGGGGATTCGCATCCGGGCCCTTATCGCGGACCCGCCGTCACCGTTTCTCCTCCACCGACGTTTCGGGGGAACACGGCAGCCGAGGACACCTGTGAGTAAAGCGGGCACCAAGGCCACTCCAAGGCAATGAACTCTTCACTTTGGAAATGGGCGAATTGCCCAGGTGTAGGGACGTGGAATGGGTCACCGTCGTAGCTCGGCGCGGAATGGGGCGGTTAGTGTGAGCGATCCGGTGCGCCCGGCTCTGAGGGACGGTCCTGAGGTCGCGCACTGAGTGACCGAGACCCGAGCGCCTTGGAGGGGAAGGCGCCGCGTGCCCCGACGGAGGAATCAGGCAACCGTGGACGCGCAAAGCCGTGGGCGGGCGGACGACATCGACCCCGCAGACCAGTGGGTACTCAACCCGGACACCGGCGAATACGAACTGCGACTGGGCACTTCCACAGCGCAGTCGGGCGTCCCCGCGCCCCGCAGGCCGAGGCCCTCCGAGGCGGCCCCGCCGGCGCGCGGCCGTAGGGAGTCCCCCGGCCGGTCGCGAACCGAGACACCCGGGCGCGCGGTGCCGCCACCGCGCCGGCGCCGTGGGGCGCCGGAGGAGCCGCTGCCGGGCCGGCGCGGACGGCGTCCGGCGAAGAGGGCCTCGAAGAGCAAGAAGATCCTGCTGTGGACCGGCGGCACGATGGCGTTCGTGCTGGTCGCCGGTGCGGGCGCCGCGTACTTCTACATCGAGCACCTGAACGGCAACATCGCGTCCGTCTCCGACGACGGCGCGAGCACCGGTGGCTTCCAGAAGGACAAGGCCATCAACATCCTGCTGATCGGCACCGACAAGCGCACCGGCAAGGGCAACGGCAGCTACGGCGACGCGGGCAGTGTCGGGCACGCCGACACCACGATCCTGCTGCACGTCTCCAAGGACCGTTCGAACGCGACCGCGCTGAGCATCCCGCGTGACCTGATCACCGACGTGCCGGACTGCCCGACGACGCAGGAGGACGGCACCCAGAAGATCATCCCGGGCACGCGGCAGGTCCGCTTCAACACGAGCCTCGGCCAGGACGGCCGTACGCCCAGCTGCACCATGCGGACCGTGACCGAGCTGACCGGGGTCAAGCCGGACAACTTCATGGTCGCGGACTTCAACGCGGTCAAGACGCTGACCAGCGCGGTCGGCGGGGTCGAGGTCTGCGTGGGCAAGGACCTCGACGATCCGGACTCGCACCTCAAGCTGTCCAAAGGCACGCACACCATCGAGGGCGAGCAGGCCCTGGCGTTCGTGCGCACCCGGCACGCCGTCGGCTTCGGCGGCGACCTGAGCCGGATCGGGCTGCAGCAGCAGTTCCTGAGCGCGCTGATGCGCAAGCTCAAGTCCAACGACACCCTCACCAGCCCGTCGAAGATGCTCGACCTGGCCGAGGCGGGCACCAAGGCACTGACCGTGGACTCGCAGCTGGACAGCATCGGCAAGCTGAAGGACCTCGGCCTGGAGCTGGGCAAGCTCAACACCGAGAACCTGACGTTCACCACCGTTCCGGTCATCGACAATCCGACGGAGAAGGTGAAGGCCACGGTCGTGCTGAACGAGTCGACGGCTCCGCAGGTCTTCGACATGATCAAGAATGATGTCTCCTTCACCGCCGTCAAGGAGCAGAAGAAGAAGGAGGCCGCGGCGGTCGCCGCCCGGCTGAAGGGCACCAAGGCCCCGGCCTCGGAGGTGCGGGTGCGGATCCTCAACGGCGGTGCCGTCGCCGGCAGCGCGCAGGAGACGCTGAGCTGGCTGCAGAACGAGGAGGGTGTGGCGAAGTCGGAGAACGGCGGCAACGCACCGGCCTCGCTGGCGAAGACCACCCTCGAGTACGCGCCGGACCAGGCCGGCCAGGCCCGCCGTCTCGCCGCCATCATGGGCCTGTCCGGGTCCGCGATGAAGCCGGGCGAGAGCGTGACCAACTCCCAGGGGCTGCCCGCGATGACACTGACCCTCGGCAAGGACTTCGAGGAGGCGGGGGTCCCCCTCACCGCGCCTTCAAAGGCGCCGGAGGGCGTGCAGAAGTCCACCGCCGACAAGGTGGAGTGCGCCAAGTGACGTGAATGTCCTTCGCGTTCGCCGAAGTTCCTTCAAACAAATGGGCGGGATTGCCCAGTTGTGAGAACGTGGAATTTGTCACCCACGTCGCTTGACGCCGAAGTGTGCGGATAGTGTGTGCGATCCAGTGCTCTCACCCATGAGCTCCGTCCTGGGGGCGTGCACTGCTTGACCAGCACCGTGCGTCTTCCGGGGGAGGGCGCCGCGTGGCCCGACGGAGGAATCAGGCAACCGTGGACGCGCAAGGCCGTGGGCGGGCGGGCGACATCGATCCCGCAGACCAGTGGGTACTCAACCCGGACACCGGCGAATACGAGCTGCGACTGGCCCCTTCCGCAGCGCAGTCGTCCGTCCCCGGGCCCCGTCCCGGTGGCCGTGGCCCGAGCGGAGCGGCGGGAGCGGCCCGTACCCGCCGGACCGCCCCCTCCCGGCGCTCCGGTGCGGCGGCACCCGACGCCGAGGCTCCTTCCCCGCGCAGACGCCCCGGCGCCCCGGCCGATGCGGCCGCGGGGCGCCGCGGGCGCCGTCCGGTGCAGAAGAAGGCGAAGGGCAAGAAGGCCCTGATCTGGACCGGCGGCACGCTGGCCTTCGTCCTGGTCGCGGCGAGCGGGGCCGCGTACCTCTACTACGAGCACCTCAACGACAACATCACGTCCGTCTCCGACGACGGCGCCGGCACCGGCGGGTTCAGCAAGGACCGCGCGATCAACATCCTGCTGATCGGCACCGACAAGCGCACCGGCAAGGGCAACGAGGGCTACGGCGACAAGAACAGCGCCGGGCACGCGGACACCACCCTGGTGCTGCACGTCTCCAAGGACCGTTCGAACGCGACGGTGCTGAGCATCCCGCGCGACCTGATCACCGACATCCCGGACTGTCCGACGACGCAGGAGGACGGCTCGGAGAAGGTCATCCCGGGCAAGCAGCGCGTGCGCTTCAACAACAGCCTCGGGCAGGAGGAGCGGACGCCGAGCTGCACCATGCGCACGATCACCGAGCTGACCGGGCTGAAGATGGACCACTTCATGGTGGCCGACTTCAACGCGGTCAAGACGCTGACCAGCGCGGTGGGCGGGGTCGACGTGTGTCTGGCCAAGGACATCAAGGACCCCGACTCCAAGCTCGACCTGCCCAAGGGCGAGCACACGATCGAGGGCGAGGAGGCCCTGGCCTTCGTCCGCACCCGGCACTCCGTGGGCTTCGGCGGCGACCTGAGCCGGATCGAGCTGCAACAGCAGTTCCTGGGCTCGATGATGCGCAAGCTGAAGTCCAACGACACCCTCACCAGCCCGTCGAAGATGATCAAGCTGGCGGAGGCGGGCACCAAGGCGCTGACCGTCGACTCCCAGATCAGCACGATCAAGAAGCTGGCCGATCTCGGGGCCGAGCTGGGCAAGTTCGACACGAAGAACCTCACGTTCGCCACCGTCCCCGTCGTCGACAATCCGGCGGAGAAGGTCAAGGCCACGGTGGTTCTGAAGGAGCCCCAGGCCCAGCAGCTGTTCGCGATGGTCCGGGACGACGTGTCGCTGACCGAGGTGAAGCAGGAGAAGAAGAGGGAGAAGGCCGCCGAGGCCGCCCGGCTGAAGGGCACCAAGGCGCCGGCCTCCGAGGTGCGGGTGCGGATCCTCAACGGCGGTGCCGTCGCCGGCAGCGCGCAGGAGACCCTCAGCTGGCTCCAGGTCCAGCAGGGCGTGACCAAGTCCGAGAACGGGGGCAACGCCGAGCAGCCGCTGGCGAAGACCACGCTGGAGTACGCGCCCGACCAGGCCGACCAGGCACGCCGGCTCGCCGCCGTCATGGGTCTGTCCGGTGCCGCGCTGAAGCCGGGCGAGAGCGTGACCAACTCCCAGGGCGTCCCCGCGATGACGCTGACCCTGGGCAAGGACTTCGAGGGTGCGGGCGTGCCGCTCACGACTCCGGCGAAGGTGCCGGAGGACGTGCAGAAGGCCACGGCCGACAAGGTCGAGTGCGCGAAGTGACCTGAGCGTCCCATTCTGCGTCTCACAGGTGGACGGAGCATGCCCGGACGAATCGGCCGGGTGTACATCCGACCGGGCATGTCAGTGGTCCAACCAGGAGCGGGGACGACCGTGCTCCGGCGGAGCAGCGGGGGAACCCGTGGTCCGGGCGGACGCGGGTCACCCGTGATCCGAACACGACGCGGGGCGGTCCCGTGGGTCGGCCGTAGGGGTGGGAGGCAGGGGTATGGCGCAGAGTGACGTGCGCGGAGGCGCCACACGGCACGATTCGGGCGGCCTGGCCCAGGACGAACGTCCGGGGACGGCGGCGCCCGCGGGGGGCGGGAGCGAGGGAGGCAGAGGCGGCCCCGGCCGACGGCACGGCCGGCGGCGCGGCGGCGGACGCCGGATACTGCGCTGGTCCGCGATCGTGCTGTCGGTCCTGATACTCGGGACGGCCGGCGCCGGATACCTCTACTACCGCCATCTCAACGGCAACATCGACAAGGGCAAGCGCAACGCCGGCGAGTCCGACGTCGAGAAGACCGGGCCCAACGCGGCCGGCCAGACCCCGCTCAACATCCTGCTGATCGGTTCCGACAGCCGGAACTCCGCGGAGAACGTGAAGCTCGGCGGCGGCCGGGACAACATCGGCAGCAAGCCCCTGGCGGACGTGCAGATGCTCCTGCACGTCTCGGCGGACCGCGAGAGCGCGTCCGTGGTGAGCATCCCGCGGGACACCCGGGTGGACATCCCCAAGTGCACCGATCCCGACACCGGCGAGACCTACCCGGCCAAGAACACGATCATCAACGAGACGCTCCAGCGCGGCGGCCCGGGCTGCACCCTCGCCACCTGGCAGAACCTCACCGGCGTGTACATCGACCACTGGATGATGGTCGACTTCGCCGGAGTGGTGGACATGGCGGACGCGATCGGCGGCGTCCCGGTCTGCGTCAACCAGAACGTGTGGGACCGGCCGCTGCCCGGCCAGCGCGGCGGCTCGGGGCTGAAGCTGAAGGCCGGCACCCACAAGGTGCAGGGCAAGGAGGCGTTGCAGTGGCTGCGCACCCGTCATGCCTGGGGCAGTGACCCGCTGCGTGCCAAGGCGCAGCACATGTACATGAACGCGATGATCCGGACGCTGAAGGAGCAGAACGTCTTCACCGACACCGGCCGTCTGATGGGTCTGGCCGAGTCGGGCACGAAGGCGCTGAAGGTGTCCGAGGAGATCGGCACGGTCAAGGAGCTGTACGACGTCGGCATGCAGCTGAAGTCCGTCCCGACGAACCGCATCACGATGACGACGATGCCGTGGATCGAGGACCCCCTGGACCGCAACCACCTCGTGCCCAAGCCCGAGGACGCCGACACGATGTGGGCGATGCTCCGCGACGACGTCTCCTTCGACAAGGCGGGGAAGGCACGCGCGGCCGGGACCTCGGATCCGTCCCCGGCGTCGGGGAAGGCCACGGGGCCCGCCGCCGCGCCGGCCGAGGGGCTGTCGGTCACCGTGGTCAACGGGACGGCCGGTGACGAGCAGGCCGCCGTTCCGCAGCGGGCCGCCGCGATCGTGGCCGCGCTGCAACAGGAGGGCTTCACCCGGGCCGTCGCCGCCGGCCGGCAGGATCCGCACGGCCGGACCCAGGTGACGTACCCGAAGGGCACCGGGGAGCAGGGCCGGGCCAACGCGTTGTCGGTGGCGAAGGCGGTCGGCATCCCCGGCAGTCAGGTGCGGGCCACGGACGACGTGACCACCACGCTG
This sequence comes from Streptomyces luteogriseus, assembly GCF_014205055.1. Classification (NCBI taxonomy): domain Bacteria; kingdom Bacillati; phylum Actinomycetota; class Actinomycetes; order Kitasatosporales; family Streptomycetaceae; genus Streptomyces; species Streptomyces luteogriseus. Next base: position 5,223,864 of record NZ_JACHMS010000001.1, on the reverse strand, counting down.
ACCATCGGCAGCGACTGGCGGGAGGGCACGACCTACCCGAAGCAGAAGGCTCCCGCGGCGGGCGACCTGCCCGACTCCGCGGACGCGCTGAGCGCGGACAAGAAGGAGTGCATGGACGTGTACCGGCCGTACCGGTGGTGAGCACGTCCCGTGGATGACAGCGGGGCCCGCCGTCCTTCCGGACGGCGGGCCCCGTTTCGTGTCCGAGGGCGGGCCAGCGGCGCGGCGCCTCCGCCGGCTGGATGCGGCCGACGCGCCGGGCCGGGTAGAGACCGGTGAGGACCCCGGTGGCCAGTCCGACCAGGGGGGCGGTCACCGCCGTCGCCGGATGGATGACGGCCGTCCACTCGCGGTGGACGGCCGTGACGACGACATTCGCGTCAGGTCGGGTCAGCTCGCGGCGGCGTCCGCACGCACCGCGGGGCGACGGGAGGCGATGACCTTCTTCGCCAGCGCCCGCGGGCTGGTCAGGAAGCCCCAGCCCCACGACATGTGCATCGTGGCCAGCGCCACGGGGATCTGCAGCCGCGCCTTCAGCGGCAGGCCCTTGCCCGCCGGCACCGAGCCGAGCAGGATCGCCGCGAGATAGCCGCCCGGCACGACGAAGCCCCACGGCGTCAGCAGGGCGCCCACCAGGATCCCGGCCCCGATCGCGCACACGGCGGTCGGCGGGGCGAGGTAACGCAGGTTGATCGAGCCCTCGTGGAAGCGGGCGACCACGTGGCGCCAGCGGCCGTAGTCCTTGTACTGCTTGGCCAGCGCCTTCATGCTCGGCCGCGGCCGGTACGACACCTTCAGCTCGGGCGAGAACCAGACCAGACCGCCGGCCTCGCGGATGCGGAAGTTCAGCTCCCAGTCCTGGGCGCGGATGAACTCCACGTTGTAGCCGCCCTGCTGCTCCAGCGCCTCGCGCCGGAACACACCGAGGTAGACGGTCTCGGCCGGACCGGCCTGGCCGCCCGTGTGGAAGGCGGCGTTGCCGACCCCGATCTTCGAGGTCATCGCGGCGGCGACCGCGTGCTCCCAGTCGTTCTCGCCCTCGGCGTGCATGATGCCGCCGACGTTCTGCGCGCCGGTCTCCTCCAGGAGCCGTACGGCGGTCGCGATGTAGTTCGGCGAGAGCATGCCGTGCCCGTCGACGCGGACGACGATCGGATGCCGGGAGGCGTTGATCGCCGCGTTCAGCGCCGCGGGCGTCCGGCCGGTGGGGTTGGGGACGGTGTGGACACGCGCGTCTTCGGCCACGAGCTCGGCGGCGATCTCGTCCGTGCGGTCCGTGGACGGACCGAGGGCGATCACGACCTCCATCTCGCCGGCGTACTCCTGCGCGAGGATCGCTTGGACTGCTCCCCGCAGATGCCGCTCCTCGTTGAGGACGGGCATGATCACGGAAACGGCGGGGTGCCGCACGTCGGGATTGGCGTTCATAGGGGCCTCACGTTACCGCGAACGGGGGACAGCGTTGCGCGCCGCCGGGGCGGTGGCGCGGGCCGCAGATCGTATCGGCCTACGGTTTCACGGATCCCACGTACGGCCGTCGTCCGGAGGTGCCCCATGCCCACGCCGCCGCGGTCCCCTCGGTCCACCGCCGGTCCCCGCCGCCGCCCGCAGCCCCCCACCCCCCGCCGCGCTCCGCGGCGACCCGCCCCGCCCGCCCGCAAGCCGCGCTGGGCCATGCGGGCGGTCACCACGCTGTCCGTGGTGGTCCTCGCCTCCGCCGGCATCGGGCACGCGGTGATGACCAGCCTGGACGCGGACATCGCCCGGGTCGACCCCTTCAGGGACATGAAGAACCGCCCGCAGGCGGGCCACGGCATGAACGTCCTGCTGGTCGGCACCGACGGCCGCGAGAAGATCAGCAAGGAGGAGCGCCGCAAGTACCGGCTGGGCGGTGCGCCCTGCCACTGCACCGACACGATCATGATCGTGCACATCTCCGGGGACCGGGAGCGGGCCAGCGTGGTGAGCCTGCCGCGCGACTCGTACGCGGTGACGCCGGCCCATGTCGACCGGGTGTCGGGCAAGCGGCACCACGGGCACCCCGTCAAGCTGAACGCCGCGTACGCCGAGGGCGGGCCGCAGCTGACCGTGCGCACCGTCGAAAGCATGACGAAGGTGAAGATCGACCACTATCTGGAGGTCGACTTCACCAGCTTCATGAAGACGGTGGACGTGGTCGGAGGCGTGCAGATCTGTACGACCGACCCCCTCAAGGACAGCTACACCGGCCTGAACCTGCCTGCCGGGCGGCACACCCTGGCGGGCGGGCAGGCGCTCCAGTTCGTCCGCGCCCGGCACGTCGACGGGGCGTCCGACCTGGGGCGCATGAAGCGGCAGCAGCGCTTCATGGCGGCGCTCGTGGAACGGCTCACCTCGTCCGGGATCCTGCTCAACCCGATGAAGTTCCGGGACGTGACGCGGGCGGTGCTCGGCTCCGTGCGGGCCGACAAGGGCTTCGGCACCGACGAGATGCTGGACCTGGGCCGCGCCATGCGGAACTTCTCCCCCTCCTCCTCCGAGTTCACCACCGTCCCGATCGGGCGCATGGGGTACGCCGTGAAGGGCGTCGGCTCGACGCTGAAGTGGGACCCGGTGAAGTCGGAGCGCCTCTTCCAGGCGCTGCGCCGGGACCAGCCGCTGTCCGTGCACCGGTCGCGCGGCGCGGCCCTGGTCGTCGCGGTCGCGCCGCAGCAGATCCGCGTCCAGGTGGAGAACGGCACCGGCACGCCCGGCCTCGGCCGCCGTGTGGACGCGGCCCTGGCCTCGACGGGCTTCCGCACGACGCACGCCCCCGTGAACGCCGCCACCCGTGACGTGAAGCGCACGGTGGTCGCCTACGACCCCCGCTGGGACCGCTCGGCCAGGTCCCTGGCGACCGCCCTGCCGGGCAGCGAACTGCGGGCGGTCAAGGGCCTGGGCGCCACCCTGAAGGTGATCGCGGGGGCCGACTTCGAACGCGTCCGCAAGGTCCGGGCCGAGGATCCGGGGCAGGGCGAGTTCGGGGTGGTGCGGGGGGACGAGGTGGCGTGCGGCTAGGGGCCATGGCCGCGCTTGTCGGCCCGGTCCGGTCCGTGGCGCGGCGTCGTGCGCGGCCAGGAGGCCAAGCCACACGGCTGGGCCCAGCCGGACGAGACGGTATGCGTCCCGAGGGCCGGGCCACACGGCAGGCCCGGCCGGGCAAAGCGGCACGCGGCCTCAAGGTCGGCCACGCAGCCTAGGCCCGACGAGCAGGACGGCACACGAACCACAGGCCCGGCCACACCGGAACGCCCAGCCGCACAAAACGGCGCGCGGCCAAGGTCGGCCACGCAACCGAGGCCCGCCGAGCAGGACGGCACACGAACCACAGGCCCGGCCACACCGGAACGCCCAGCCGCACAAAACGGCGCGCGGCCAAGGTCGGCCACGCAGCCTAGGCCCGCCGAGCGGGACGGCATGCGGACTGGAGGCCGGGACGCGCCGGTCAGTCCTCGAAGCCCTCCGCCGCTCGCTTCTCGCGCAGGTCCATGATCGCGCGGCGGCGGGCCAGGCGGTGGGTGCGGCGGATCTGGGCCTCCTGGTAGCGGCGCTTGTCGCGCTCGGTCTCCGGGCGGACCGGCGGGACCCGGCGGGGCTTGCCGTCGGCGTCGACCGCGGCGAAGACGAGGTAGGCGGAGCCGACCTGGGTGGCCGGGGCGGACTCGTTCCAGCGCTCGGCCAGGACCCGGACGCCGACCTCCATGGAGGTCCGGCCGGTCCAGTTGACCTGGGCCTTGACGTGCACCAGGTCACCGACGCGGACCGGCTCCAGGAACGCCATCTCGTCCATGGACGCGGTGACCGCGGGCCCACCGGAGTGCCGTCCCGCCACGGCCCCCGCCGCGTCGTCGACCAGCTTCATGATCACCCCGCCGTGCACGGTCCCCAGAAGGTTCGTGTCGTTGTGGGTCATGATGTGGCTGAGGGTGGTGCGGGACGCCGAGGTCGGCTTGCCCGGGATTTCCGGACCGCCGGAATCCGCAGCTGGGGCCTGGTCTGTCATGGCCCCTACCTTATGCCGAGGCGGCATGGGGGGGATTTGTGTCAGCTTCGCCACAGGCCTGCTCTGATTTTCCGACGACTCTTGTATGTGCCACTACCGGGACCTGCACACTGGGGCGCATGAATGACTGGCCCGAGGGATTTTCCGGCGACAACCGCGGCAGCCGATACGGACGCGGAAGCTCGAGCGCACAGCCCGAGAGCGCCCGTGTCATGCGGCAGGTCCGCCGCGGTCCGGCGGCATCGCCCGGGCAGGCGGGGTACGGCGGCGGAGTACCTCCGCAGCCCTCGTACGTCGACGGCGGCGGCTACGGCCCCGGTGACGGCTACGACAGCGGCTACAACACCGGCCAGGTCTACGGCTCCCCCGGCGGCAGAGGCCCCGGGGGCCCGGGCGACGGCATGTACGAGCCGCGCCCCGCCCCGAACTGGCGCCGCCGTATCAAGGTGACGGCCATCACGGTGGTGACACTGCTGGTGGTGACGAGCGTCGGTACGTACTTCTGGGCCGACTCCAAGCTCAACCGCGACGTCGACCTGTCGAAGGTCATCGAGCGTCCCGAGGCGGGCGAGGGCACGAACTACCTGATCGTCGGCTCCGACAGCCGCAAGGGGATGTCGGCCGAGGAGAAGAAGAAGCTGCACACCGGGTCCGCCGAGGGCAAGCGCACGGACTCGATGATGATCCTGCACACCGGCGGCGGCGCTCCGACGCTGATCTCGCTGCCGCGCGACTCGAACGTCACGATCCCGTCGTTCAAGGGCTCCGACTCCGGCAAGTTCTACCCGAACACCGGCCGCCAGACGAAGCTGAACGCGGCCTACGCCGAGGACGGTCCGGAGCTGCTGGTGCGCACGGTGGAGGCCAACACCGGCCTGCACATCGACCACTACGTGGAGATCGGCTTCGCCGGCTTCGCGAACATCGTCGACGCGGTCGGCGGCGTCGAGATGGACATCCCGCAGGACATCAAGGACACCAAGTCCGGAGCGGACCTCAAGAAGGGCAAGCAGACGCTGAACGGCGAGCAGGCCCTCGCCTTCGTCCGCACCCGCTACGCGCTCGCGGGCTCCGACCTGGACCGTACGAAGAACCAGCAGAAGTTCCTCTCGGCCCTGGCCAACCAGGTCGCCACCCCGGGCACGGTCCTCAACCCCTTCAAGCTGTACCCGACCATGAGCGCCGGCCTGGACACCCTCGTGGTCGACAAGGACATGGGCCTGTTCGACCTGGCGTCCATGTTCTGGGCGATGAAGGGCGTCAGCGGCGGCGAGGGCAAGTCGATGAACATGCCGATCGCGGGCAACGCCGCCAACGGCAACCTCCAGTGGGACACCGTGAAGGTGAAGACGCTGGTGAACCAGCTGAAGAACGACGAGCAGGTCACCGTCTCGGGCAACTGAGCGGGCACCGTCCCCGGCGACCGGGCGGGCGGACAGCGGAAGGGGGGCACCCGGCCCGGGTGCCCCCCTTCCGCTGTCTGCGGCGGTCCTCACATCGAGGCGGCCGACATCGAGCGGCAACTCTCGGCGCAGCGGCGACACGCCTCGGCGCAGCGCATCATCTGCGCGTCGTCCGGCATGGACATACACGCCTCGGCGCACATGTCACAGGCCCGGGCGCACATCGCGCACATCTCGGCCATCAGGGGCGAGCGGCGCATCATCATGTCGGCGCACATGCGCGTCATCTCGGCGCAGTCCATGACCGTGCGCATGATCTGCATCTGGGCCGGGCCGCCCATCTGCAGGCAGGAGCTCATGGTCTCCTCGCACACGCTGTGGCAGGTCATGCACGCCTGGACGCAGTCCTGCATCTCCTTGCTGAGCGGGGTGGTGGTGGTGGCGGGCTGCTGGGTCATGACGTCCTCCTGGGGGTGGCGGGAGCCGCGGATCGACGCCCGCACCTCTCGTCCTACGCCTCCGGCCCCATGAGCACCACAGGGCGGACCCGCCCGTGTGCGGTGCTCGTCCGGGTGTGTGGCATCACGCACCGGGCTCTGCGTGAAACCGCCCGCAGCGGCAAAAAGGGGTGCAGGCGCGCCGGGGCCCGGCGTCGCGAGGGCGGGGCGGCGAGACATCCGTGCAGGGGGAGACCCGGACATGACACAGCAGACGTACGACGAGACGCGGACTTCGGAGGCGGGAGGCCCGGAGGCGAGAGGTCCGGAGGCGAGAGGTCCGGAGGAGCAGAAACAGCGGCTGCGCAGACGGCTGGAGCGGCTGATCGGCATCGCGGCGACCGAGGGCAACGAGCTCGTGGCGTTGCGCAACGGCGACGAGATCTTCCCGGCGATGCTGGCGGCCATCCGGGCCGCGGAGCACACCGTCGACATGATGACGTTCGTGTACTGGCGCGGCGAGGTCGCGCACGAGTTCGCCGCGGCCCTGGCCGAGCGGGCCCGCGCGGGGGTCCGGGTGCGGCTGCTGCTGGACGGCTTCGGGGCCAAGGAGATAGAGCGGGACCTGCTGGACGCCATGGACGAGGCCGGCGTGCAGGTGGCCTGGTTCCGCCGGCCCACGCGCCTGTCGCCGATGCGCCAGAACCACCGCTGCCACCGCAAGGTGCTGGTCACCGACGAGCACACCGCCTTCACCGGGGGCGTGGGCATCGCCGAGGAGTGGTCCGGCGACGCGCGCAACCCGGACGAGTGGCGCGACACCCACGTCCAGGTCCGCGGCCCTGCCGTGGACGGCATCGCCGCGGCCTTCGCCCAGAACTGGGCCGAGTGCCACGACGACCTCTACGACGACCACGACCGCTTCACCGCCCAGGAGCAGCCGGGCCGGGCCACGGTCCAGGTCGTGCGGGGCTCGGCGTCCTTCGGCTGGCAGGACATGCAGACGGTCCTGCGGGTTCTGATCACCTCGGCGCAGGAGCGCCTGCGGCTGGCCACGGCCTACTTCGCCCCCGACGCCTACTTCATCGACCTACTGGCCGCGGCGGCCCGCCGCGGGGTCCGGGTCGAGATCCTGCTGCCCGGCCCGCACACCGACCAGCGGGCGTGCCTGCTGGCCGGGCGGCAGCACTACCAGACGCTGGTCGACGCCGGTGTGGACGTGCGGGAGTACCAGCCGACCATGCTCCACACCAAGATCATCACGGTGGACGGGGTCTGCTCCCTCATCGGCTCCACCAACTTCAACCGCCGTTCCATGGAGCACGACGAGGAGGTCGTCCTGGCCGTCCTCGACGAGGACTTCACCGCGCGGCTCGACACCGACTTCGAGGCCGACCGGAAGCGGAGCGAACCGATCGACCCGTCCCGCTGGAAGCGACGCCCCCTGCCCGCGCGCCTGGCCGAGGCCGCGGTGACCCCGATCCGCCGCTTCCTGTGAGAACACGCCGGCCCCCGGCGCGAGCCGGGGGCCGAGACGCGTCCGCGGAGACGGGCTACGGCAGGTTGCGCGCCATGACGATGCGCTGGACCTGGTTCGTGCCCTCGTAGATCTGCGTGATCTTGGCGTCGCGCATCATGCGCTCCACCGGGTAGTCGCGCGTGTAGCCGTAGCCGCCGAGGAGCTGGACCGCGTCCGTGGTGACCTCCATCGCCACGTCCGAGGCGAAGCACTTGGCTGCGGCGCCGAGGTAGGTGAGGTCGGCGTCGACGCGCTGGGAGGCGGCGGCGGCCTGGTAGGTCAGGGCGCGGGCGGCCGAGATTTTCATGGCCATGTCGGCGAGCATGAACTGGATGCCCTGGAAGTCGGCGATCGGCTTGCCGAACTGCTTGCGCTCCTGGACGTAGCCCTTGGCGTAGTCGAGGGCGCCCTGGGCGATGCCGAGGGCCTGGGCGGCGATGGTGATGCGGGTGTGGTCGAGGGTCTTCATCGCCGTGGCGAAGCCGGTGCCCTCCTCGCCGATCATGCGGTCGGCGGGGATGCGGACGTTGTCGAGGTAGACCTCGCGGGTCGGGGATCCCTTGATGCCGAGCTTCTTCTCGGGGGCGCCGAAGGAGACGCCCTCGTCGGACTTCTCGACCACGAAGGCGGAGATGCCCTTGGAGCGCTTGGCGGGGTCGGTGACGGCCATCACCGTGTAGTACTCGGACTCGCCGGCGTTGGTGATCCAGCGCTTCACGCCGTTGAGGATCCAGTGGTCGCCGTCACGGACGGCCTTGGTCTTCATGCCGGCGGCGTCGGAGCCGGCGTCCGGCTCGGAGAGGCAGTAGGAGAACATGCCGTCGCCCTTGGCGAGCGGGGTCATGTACTTCTTCTTCAGGTCCTCGGAGCCGGAGAGGATCACCGGCAGGGAGCCCAGCTTGTTGACGGCCGGGATGAGGGAGGACGAGGCGCAGACCCGCGCGACCTCCTCGATCACTATGACGGTGGCCAGCGCGTCGGCGCCGGAGCCGCCGTACTCCTCGGGCACGTGCACGGCGTGCAGGTCGTTCGCGACCAGTGCCTGGAGGGCCTCGTGCGGGAAGCGGGCCTCCTCGTCCACCGCGGCGGCGTGCGGCGCGATCTTCGCCTCGGCCAGCGAGCGGACGGCGTCACGGAGCATGTCGTGCTCCTCGGACGGGCGGTACAGGTCGAAGTCAGCCGATCCGGCCAAGGTCTCTCACGCTCCAAAACGCTGCGATGCTGACGCTAACTACCGTTAAGTAATCAAAAGTTTATGGGGTCGCCCACGCGAGTGATACGTGAGCTAGGCGACAGCGGAGAAGTTGCCCAGTGAAGCGCGCTGCCATGCCCCGGCTATGCTCGGGCGCGCACCGCATGCCGTAGACCCCTGGAGTACCCATGGCCCTGAAGATCACCGTGATCGGCACCGGTTATCTCGGCGCGACACACGCGGCGGCCATGGCCGAGCTGGGCTTCGAGGTGCTCGCCCTCGACGTGGTGCGCGAGAAGATCGAGAAGCTGGAGCGCGCCGAGGCCCCGATGTACGAGCCGGGCCTGGAGGAACTGCTGCGCAAGCACGTCGCCGGCATCGAGGGTTCCAGCGGGCGGCTGCGCTTCACCCAGGACTGGGCGGAGATCGGCGCGTTCGGCGATGTGCACTTCGTCTGTGTGAACACCCCGCAGCGGCACGGCGAGTACGCCTGCGACATGAGCTACGTCGACGCCGCGATGGCCTCGCTCGCCCCGCATCTGCACGGTCCGGCGCTGGTCGTGGGCAAGTCGACGGTGCCGGTCGGCTCCGCGGACCGCCTCGCCGCCTACCTGGCCGCACACGCGCCCGCCGGGGAGGATGCCGAGCTGGCGTGGAACCCGGAGTTCCTGCGCGAGGGCTTCGCGGTCGACGACACCCTGCACCCCGACCGTCTCGTGGTGGGCGTGCGCAGCGAGCGTGCCGAGAAGCTGCTGCGGGAGGTGTACGCGACGCCGATCGCCGAGGGCTCGCCGTTCGTGGTGACCGACTTCCCGACGTCGGAGCTGGTGAAGACCTCCGCGAACTCCTTCCTCGCCACGAAGATCTCGTTCATCAACGCGATGGCGGAGGTCTGCGAGGCCGCCGGCGGTGACGTCGCCAAGCTGGCGGAGGCCATCGGCTACGACGACCGGATCGGAAGGAAGTTCCTGCGGGCCGGGATCGGCTTCGGCGGCGGGTGTCTGCCGAAGGACATCCGGGCGTTCATGGCGCGCGCGGGTGAGCTGGGCGCGGACCAGGCGCTGACGTTCCTGCGGGAGATCGACTCGATCAACATGCGCCAGCGCGGGCAGATGGTGGAGCTGGCCCGGCAGGCACTGGGCGGCGGGCCGTTCCTGGGCAAGCGGGTGGCGGTGCTGGGCGCGACCTTCAAGCCCGACTCGGACGACGTGCGGGACTCGCCCGCGCTCAACGTGGCCGGGCAGATCCACCTCCAGGGCGGCCAGGTCACGGTCTACGACCCGAAGGGCATGGACAACGCCCGCGGTGTGTTCCCGACGCTCGGCTACGCCGACTCGGCGCTCGACGCGGTGCGCGGGGCCGACATCGTGCTGCATCTGACGGAGTGGCGGGAGTTCCGCGAGCTGGACGCCGAGGCGCTCGGCGAGGTCGCCGCGGCGCGGGTCATCCTGGACGGCCGCAACGCCCTGGACCCTGAGCTCTGGCGCAAGGCCGGCTGGACGTACCGGGCGATGGGGCGTCCCCGCGCCTGAGCGCGCGCCACACGGGTGACGCCGGTTCGGCCGAGGCTCAGTCGGCCGAACCGGCGTCTTCGTGCATTCTGCACCACCCGGCCGTAAGGCGGGTCCTCTACGCCTCCTTGGCCCGGTAGCGGCGCATCTTCGCGCGGGCTCCGCAGACCTGCATGGAACACCAGCGGCCGCGGCCCGCCGGGCTGCGGTCGTAGTAGGCCCAGTGGCAGTCGGCGGCCTCGCAGGCCTTCAGGCGGGTCCAGGTGCCGGCGACCAGGGCCTCCGCCACGGCGGCGGCCACGCGCGCGTGCAGCGAGCGGCCGTCGGCGGGCACGAGGGCGGCCGAGCCGTCCGCCGCGTCGACCGTGACGAGGAGCGGGGCCTCGGCCAGGAGTGTGCCGAGGGGGGTGACCCGGCGGTGCGGGGGGTGGCCGGCGTGCGCGAGCAGGGTCGCCCGCAGGGACTCGCGCAGGGTGCGGGCCCGGTCCGTCCCGTCCGCGGTGATGCCGAGCCGCGCCCGGCCCTCGGGGGTGTCCAGCGCGTCGGCGCCGGACTCCATGTCCAGCGTGTTCACCAGGGCCTCGACCAGGGCCAGGCCTCCGGGCGCGGGCGATCTCTCCGTCATGGCTGGACCGTACCTCTCGCGATTCCCCTTGCGAGGTTACCGCCTATGGGGGACCATGCAGTAACGGTTACTGGTTACCCGCTTCAGCAGGTAACGGCAACTTCGAGGAGGAAGTCATGGCTCTCGCCAAGCTGGGTGTGGTCGTCCTGGACTGTCCCGACCCGCGCGCACTGGCCGGTTTCTACGCCGAGGTGCTCGGCGGCACGCCGACCGTGGAGACCGACGGGGAGGACGAGTGGGTCGATCTGAAGGTGCCGGGCGGCACACCGCTGGCCTTCCAGGCCTCCGCCGGGTACGTACCGCCGCGGTGGCCGTCGCCCGACGGCTCCCAGCAGTTCCACCTCGACCTCGTGGTGGACGACCTGGACGCGGCCGAGAAGGGCGTGCTGGCGCTCGGGGCGAAGCCGCTGGACGCCGAGGACCGTGAGCGGACGTTCCGGGTTTACGCCGACCCGGCCGGGCACCCGTTCTGCCTGTGCGCCTGCTGACCCCCGGAGGTCCCATGTCCGCCGTTGCACGTTTGCGTTCCGTGGTCGTCGACTGCCCCGACCCCCACGCGCTGGCCCGCTTCTACGCACAGGTCGCCGGCGGTACGCCGGAGCGGGAGGACGACGACCCCGACTGGGTGGTGCTGCGCATCCCCGGCGGGCCCCGGCTCGCCTTCCAGCGCTCCCCCGGCCACACCCCGCCGGAGTGGCCGCGGGCCGACCGCAACGCCCAGCAGTTCCACCTCGACTTCGACGCCGGGTCGACCTGGGACGAGATCGACGCGGCGGAGGAGCGGGTGCTGGCGCTGGGCGCGCGGGTGCTGGACAAGGAGGACGACGAGAAGAAGGACTTCCGCGTCTACGCCGACCCGGCGGGACATCCGTTCTGCCTGTGCCGGATCGAGCAGGACTGACGCGAGACCGGATCGAGCAGGCCTGACGCGAGCATGTCCGGCCTGACGGGCCCGTCGGGCAGCAGGCCCGTCCGACGGCGGGCCCGCTACCCGTCCAGCTCCGAGATCGTCGCCGTGGACGGCTCGCGGCGCTGCTGGACGGCACGGGCCGTGAAATCGGCGCCGCGCAGGACGCGCTGGACGTTGCCCCAGGTCAGCAGCGCCACGTCGGCCTCCTCCCAGCCGCGCCTCAGCAGCTCGGCGATCAGCCTCGGATAGCAGGAGGTGTCGCCGAGCTCCTGCGGGTGCGCGGCTCCGGAGTCGTACGTGCCGGACAGCCCGACGCAGTGCGCTCCGGCCACGGCGCGGATGTGGTCGAGATGGTCGGCGACATCGCGGACGGTCGGGCCGGTCTGCTCGGCGGTCAGCGGCACCAGGCACAGCCCCTTGGCCGCGCCCAGCTCCGCCAGCAGGTCGTCGGGGAGGTTGGCCGGGTGGGGGCGCAGGCTCCGGGCCGCGGAGCGGCTGCACAGCACGGGCGCCCGGGACAGGCTCAGGACGCGGCGCAGGGTCTGGGCGGAGGCGCCGGAGAGGTCCGCGATCACACCGAGGCGGTTCATCTCGCGGACGACCTCCTCGCCGAACCGGGTCAGGCCCGCCTCGCTCGCCCAGGACACCCCGGTCAGCGTGAGGACGCGCAGACCGAGCAGGTGCAGCTGGCGCAGGATGCCGAGCGAGTCGCCCAGGGCCGGGGCGCCGGCGGGGCCGAGGAGCACGGCGACGCGGCCGCAGTTGCGGGCGTCGGCGACCTGCCCGGCCGTGCAGGCCGGCCGCAGGCCCTCCTCGCAGGTGCGGACGACGGTCTTCGCCAGGTCCAGCTGCTCCAGGGTGGCGCCGACGGCCCGGTCGCCGTCGAGGCCCTCGGGCAGGTGCAACGACCAGAACAGCGCGCCCACATGGCCGCTGCACAGCCGGGGCACGTCCGTGTCGACGGTGCTCTCGCCGTCCTCCAGGTCGTACCAGGACAGGCGCTTGAGCGCCCAGGGCAGTCCGTTGTAGCCGTCGGCGACGGGGTGCGCGGCGAGGATGGCGCGGGCCCGGGTCATGGGCGCGTCGTCCGGGTCGGAGACGGGCTCGTACGACTCCGCCGTGACGACGCCCTCGTCGGGGTACGGCTCGGCCAGTTCGTCGAACTCGCCGGCGGCCGCGGCGGCGGTGCGCAGGTCGTCCTGGAGGTCTGCCATGGCGGCTCCGTACGGTCGTTCGTGAGGTACGGTCACCGTCGCACGGAGCGGGGAGCGGTTCCTGGTGGGCGGGGCGTTCGGAGTAGGGCGCGGGCCTCGCGGACCACGCCCTCAGGACGGCCGGGCCGCGTCGATCACCTCGTCCAGGGTGTCCCGGGAGCGGACCGGGTCAGCATGCCCTGCTTTCCGGATCACCACGGAGGAGGTGCACCGGGCGTGCGGGGCGCTACCGGCCGCCGGGGCCGATCCGATCGCGCTCGGCCGGCCCGTCCTCGCCAACCCTGACCTGGTGACACGGCTGCGGCTCGGGGCGCCGCTCCGCGATGCGCGACCGGTACTTCATGTACGTGGGCGGGGCGACCGGCTGCACCGGCCACCCCGCCCTCGACGATCAGCCGGCGGACGCGTCCAGCGACTCGAGCGTGGCGTTGGACGGCGCCCGGGTGGCCTGAAGTCCCCGGGCCACGTCCTCCGCCGCGTCCAGCACCCGGACCGCGTTCTTCCAGGTCAGCTTGGCCAGATCAGCCTTGGACCAGCCGCGCTCCAGCAGTTCCGCGAGGAGGTTCGGGTAGCCGGAGACATCGGCGAGGCCGTCGGGGGTGAAGGCCGTGCCGTCGTAGTCGCCGCCGATGCCGAGATGGTCGACGCCGGCGACCTCGCGCATGTGGTCCAGGTGGTCGGCGACCGTCGCCACCGTCGCGACCGGGCGGGGGTGCCGCTCCTCGAAGGCGTGGTGGACCTTCATGGCCTCCGCGGTGGTGTCGAGGTGGTGGAAGCCGTGGGCACGCATGTTCTCGTCGGCCGCGGCCGTCCAGTCCACGGCCGCCTGGAGCACGAACTTCGGCACGAACGTCACCATCGCCATGCCGCCGTTGGCGGGCAGCCGCTCCAGGACCTCGTCCGGGACGTTGCGCGGGTGGTCGCACACGGCCCGTGCGGAGGAGTGGGAGAAGATCACCGGGGCGGAGCTCGCGTCGAGCGCGTCCCGCATGGTCGTCGCCGCCACATGGGAGAGGTCGACGAGCATGCCGAGCCGGTTCATCTCCCGGACGACCTCGCGGCCGAACGCGGTGAGGCCGCCGGCCTTCGGTTCGTCGGTCGCGGAGTCGGCCCAGTCGACGTTGTCGTTGTGGGTGAGGGTCATGTACCGCACGCCGAGGCCGTACAGACCGCGCAGGGTGCCCAGGGAGTTGGCGATGGAGTGGCCGCCCTCCGCTCCCATGAGGGAGGCGATCCGGCCCTCCCCGCGCGCGGCCTCCATGTCGGCGGCGGTGCGCGCGGGGCGCAGGTCCTCGGGGTGGCGGGTCAGCAACTGCCGTACGCAGTCGATCTGTTCGAGGGTGGCGGCGACCGGGTCGGGCGAGTCCGTGCGCACGTACACCGACCAGTACTGCGCACCGACCCCGCCGGCGCGCAGCCGGGGGATGTCGGTGTGCAGATGGGCGCTCTGGTCGGCGGCGATGTCGCGGGCGTCGAGGTCGTAGCGGACCTGCTCGCGCAGCGCCCAGGGCAGGTCGTTGTGGCCGTCGACGACCGGGAACTCGCGCAGGAGTTCCCGGGCTGCCTCCCGGGAGGTCATCGTCGTCACTTCCCCGCGCCGAAGCCGAATCCGCCCGAGCCCTCGACCTTGGAGCGCAGGCGCTTGCCCTTCTCGGTGGCCTGGTCGTTCAGCTCCTGCTGGAAGTCGCGCATCCGGCCGCGCAGTTCCTCGTCGTGCGCGGCGAGGATGCGGGCCGCCAGCAGACCGGCGTTGCGGGCACCGGCGACGGAGACCGTGGCGACGGGCACACCGGCCGGCATCTGCACGATGGACAGGAGGCTGTCCATGCCGTCGAGGTACTTCAGCGGCACGGGCACGCCGATGACGGGCAGCGGGGTCACGGAGGCGAGCATGCCGGGCAGGTGGGCGGCGCCGCCCGCCCCGGCGATGATCACCTTGAGCCCGCGGCCGTCGGCCTGCTCGCCGTAGGCGACCATCTCGCGCGGCATGCGGTGCGCGGAGACGACGTCGACCTCGTAGGCGATCTCGAACTCGTCGAGGGCCTTGGCGGCGGCCTCCATGACGGGCCAGTCGGAGTCCGACCCCATGACGATGCCAACAACAGGGCTCATTCGGTGATGGTGCCTCTCAGGTAGCCGGCAGCGTGACGGGCGCGCTCCAGCACGTCGTCCAGGTCGTCGCCGTAGGTGTTGACGTGACCGACCTTGCGGCCGGGTTTCACGTCCTTGCCGTACATGTGGATCTTCAGCTGGGGGTCGCGGGCCATGCAGTGCAGGTACGCGGAGTACATGTCCGGGTAGTCGCCGCCGAGGACGTTGACCATGACGGTCCACGGGGCACGCGGGCGCGGGTCGCCGAGGGGCAGGTCCAGGACCGCCCGGACGTGGTTGGCGAACTGGCTGGTGACGGCGCCGTCCATCGACCAGTGGCCGCTGTTGTGCGGGCGCATCGCGAGCTCGTTGACGAGGATGCGGCCGTCGCGGGTCTGGAACAGCTCGACCGCGAGGTGGCCGACCACGTCGAGCTCCTTGGCGATGTTCAGCGCCATCTCGGAGGCCTCCAGGGCGAGGGCCTCGTCGAGGTCGGGCGCCGGGGCGATGACCGTGTCGCACACGCCGTTGACCTGGCGGGACTCCACGACCGGGTAGGCCACGGCCTGGCCGTGCGGGGAGCGTACGACGTTGGCGGCGAGCTCGCGCAGGAAGTCGACCTTCTCCTCGGCGAGCACGGGGACGCCGGCCTTGAACGGGTCGGCGGCCTCCTCGACGGAGTCGACCACCCACACGCCCTTGCCGTCGTAGCCGCCGCGGACGGTCTTGAGGACGACCGGGAATCCCTCGCCCTCGGCCGCGAAGGCGGCCACGTCCTGCGGGTCGGAGACGATCCGGTGTCTGGGGCAGGGGACGCCGATCGCGTCGAGCTTCGCGCGCATCACCCCCTTGTCCTGGGCGTGCACGAGCGCGTCGGGGCCGGGGCGCACGGGGATGCCGTCCGCCTCCAGGGCCCTGAGGTGCTCGGTGGGTACGTGTTCGTGATCGAAGGTGATCACATCGCACCCCCGGGCGAACTCGCGCAGCGTGTCGAGGTCGCGATAGTCGCCGACGACGACATCGCTCACGACCTGCGCAGCGGAGTCCTGCGGGGTGTCACTGAGGAGCTTGAACCTGATGCCCAGCGGGATGCCCGCCTCGTGTGTCATACGAGCGAGCTGGCCACCGCCGACCATGCCGACTACGGGGAACGTCACTCCCTCAGGGTATCGGCCGCGCCAGGGTGGCCGGTTTCCCGTCCCTCCCCTGGCCCGCCCGGACCATCTCCGGCCGCCCACCGGCATCCGCAGGAAGATCGCGCGGGAGGGTGGTTAGCATGGCTGGGTTGACGCCGACGACCGGACGGGGGCCTGCACGACCATGGGACATGGTGCCTCTCGGCTCCGACGGATCGTCCGCGAAGTCGCCAAGTTCGGCGCGGTGGGCGGTCTCGGGGTGCTGGTCAACCTCGTCGCCTTCAACCTGGTGCGGCACACCACCGACCTCCAGGTGGTGCGCGCGAGCGTGATCGCGACCGTCGTCGCGATCGTCTTCAACTACGTCGGCTTCCGCTACTTCACGTACCGCGACCGCGACAAGAGCCGCCGCACGCGTGAGATGACTCTCTTCCTGCTGTTCAGCGCGATCGGCCTGGTCATCGAGAACGGCGTCCTGTACGCGGCCACGTACGGCTTCGGCTGGAACACCCCGCTGCAGAACAACGTCTTCAAGTTCCTGGGCATCGGCATCGCGACCCTGTTCCGGTTCTGGTCCTACCGCTCGTGGGTCTTCCGCGCCCTGCCCGCCGCCGAGACGCCGGCTCCCCCGGCCCCGGTCCGCCAGAGCGAGCAGACCGTCCCGCCGAAGGCGAAGCAGCAGGTGCCGTAACCCTCCGGACTCGGGCGGTCCCTCGCGGACCGTCGGTGCTCGGGCGGGTCCTAGCGGACCGTCGGTTCCTCGTCGTCCTCGGGCTGGTGCAGGGGGGTGCGGGACAGGAACAGGCCGAAGATCGGGGGCTTGGTCTGGAGCATTTCCAGGCGGCCGCCGTCGGCCTCCGCCAGGTCACGGGCCACGGCCAGGCCGATGCCCGTGGAGTTGCGGCCGCTGATCGCCCGTTCGAAGATCCGGGCGCCCAGGTCGGCGGGGACGCCGGGGCCCTCGTCCGTGACCTCGATGACCGCCTGGTTGCCGGTGACGCGGGTGCGCAGGGCCACCGTGCCGCCCCCGTGCATGAGGGAGTTCTCGATCAGCGCGGCCAGGACCTGCGCGACCGCGCCGGGCGTACCCACCGCGCGCAGATGCCGTTTGCCGGAGCTGACGATCGCCCGCCCCGCGCTGCGGTACGCCGGCCGCCACTCCGCGAGCTGCTGCTGGATGACCTCGTCGAGGTCGAAGGAGACGGCGGAGCCGGTGCGCGGATCGCGGGAGTTCGTCAGCAGCCGCTCCACGACGTCCGTGAGCCGCTCGACCTGCGTCAGCGCGATCGTCGCCTCCTCCTTCACCGTGTCCGGGTCGTCGGTGAGAGTGATCTCCTCCAGCCGCATCGACAGCGCCGTCAGCGGGGTGCGCAGCTGGTGGGAGGCGTCCGCGGCCAGCCGACGTTCGGCGGTCAGCATGCGGGCGATGCGCTCGGCGGAGCCGTCCAGCACGTCCGCCACCCGGTCCAGCTCGGGCACCCCGTAGCGCTTGTGCCGGGGCCGTGGATCGCCGGAGCCGAGCCGCTCGGCCGTCTCCGCGAGGTCGGTCAGCGGCGACGCCAGCCGGTTCGCCTGGCGGACGGCCAGCAGCACCGCGGCCACCACCGCCAGCAGCGCGACCAGCGCGATGATCAGCAGCGTCCGGCCGACCTCACGGGTCACCGACGAGCGCGGCTCCTGGACGGTGACCGTCTCGCCCTCCTCGCCGGGCGCGGTCGCGCTGATGACGTCCCCGACGGGCTTCGTGCCGACCTGGATGGGCGACTCCCCGGGGATGCGGATCACCGCGTAGTAGCGGTCCTGGGTGACCTGCTTGCTCAGCACCTCGGCGTCGACCTGCTGCGCCCCGAAGAGCCGGCTGTCGACGATGCTGGCGAGGCGGACCGCCTCGGACTCCACCCGCTCCTGGGCGCTGTTGCTGATCGTCCGGGTCTCGACGATGACGAGGGAGACGCCGAAGACGGCGATCACGACGAGCACCACGGCGAGCGTGGACTGGATCAGTCGGCGACGCATGTCCTGTTACCCGAGCCCGCCTCGCGGCTCAGCTCTTCTCGAAACGGAAACCCACACCGCGCACGGTGGCGATGTAGCGGGGGTTGGCCGCGTCGTCGCCGAGCTTCTTGCGCAGCCAGGAGATGTGCATGTCGAGGGTCTTGGTCGACGACCACCACGTCGTGTCCCAGACCTCCCGCATCAGCTGGTCGCGGGTGACGACCCGGCCCGCGTCGCGCACCAGCACCCGCAGCAGGTCGAACTCCTTGGCGGTGAGCTGGAGCTCCTCCTCGCCCATCCAGGCGCGGTGCGACTCGACGTCGATGCGCACGCCGTGCGTGGCGGGCGGCTGCTGCGGCTCGGAGGCGCCGCGCCGGAGCAGGGCCCGCACCCGCGCGAGCAGTTCGGCGAGCCGGAACGGCTTGGTGACGTAGTCGTCGGCGCCCGCGTCGAGCCCGACGACGGTGTCCACCTCGTCGGCGCGCGCGGTCAGGATGAGGATCGGGATGGCGTGGCCTTCGCCCCGCAGGCGGCGGGCCACCTCCAGGCCGTCCATGCCGGGCAGACCGAGGTCGAGCACGACCAGGTCGACTCCGCCCTGCAGTCCGGCGTCGAGAGCGGTGGGTCCGTCCTCGCGGACCTCGACCTCGTAGCCCTCCCGGCGCAGAGCGCGGGCCAGCGGCTCCGAGATGGACGCATCGTCCTCGGCGAGCAGTACACGGGTCATGTGGTGATGGTAGACCTGCGACGCCCTGAGCTGGGGTGTGACCGGAATCCTTGATTCTTACCGTTGGCCTACGCGGTTCTTACGTTCCGGTGGTAGACCGACAGACCTCTGCCTATGGGGTGCGATCCTGGTAAGGACCTTGGAAACAGGGCGTGTGGTTCCTCCGACACCTGTGATCCGTGTCTCAAGCCCTTCCATATGCGGCGGTGTCCTGCCGTATGGTGATTCAACGCCTGTAGCACCACGGCGACCTTCGGAGGCCGTTTGCCCTGAGGGTCTCTTTTGTGTGCGGGCCGGTTCCCGCCGGCCCCCAACGTGAAACGACCTGTGGCCGGGCCTCGTAGTGCGGCGACGCGCGTAGAGGCGTGGATCCCGGTGGCGACCGCCCACCGCTTCGTGACCCGGAGCGGACCCCCGTAGGCGTCGGGCGGACGGCCGTACCCACCGGTGCCGGCAGCCCCCCACCGGGCGCACCACCGCTGCCGCGGGGCGCGTCCCGAGCAGCAAGGAACGACCATGGCGTCCAGCCTGACGAAGGACTCGGCCCGACCGGGCACCCCCGGTTCCGAGAAGACCTTCTTCGGCCACCCCCGCGGACTGGCCACTCTGTTCATGACCGAGATGTGGGAGCGCTTCTCCTACTACGGCATGAGGGCCCTGCTCCCGCTGTACCTGGTGGCCCCGGGTGGCCTGCATCTGCCGGCGGGCACGGCGACGGCGATCTACGCCGTGTACCTGTCGCTGGTGTACCTGCTCACCCTGCCCGGCGGCTGGTTCGCCGACCGTGTGCTCGGCCCCCGCAAGACGGTCGCCGTCGCGGGCGTGGTCATCATGCTCGGCCACCTGTGCCTGGCGCTGCCCGCCGCCGCGAGCTTCTACGTCGGCCTGGGCCTGGTCGCCATCGGTTCCGGTCTGCTGAAGGCCAACATCTCCACGATGGTCGGCCACCTCTACGACGGCCCGGAGGACCCGCGCCGCGACGGCGGCTTCACGGTCTTCTACATCGGCATCAACCTCGGCGCCTTCATCGCGCCGCTGGTCATCGGCACCGTCGGTGAGAACGTCAACTGGCACCTTGGCTTCGCGCTGGCCGCGCTCGGCATGGCGCTGGGCCTCGTGCAGTTCCTGCTCGGCAGCCGCCACCTGGACGCGAAGAGCAGCCTGGTCCCGACCCCGCTGACACCCGCCGAGAAGGCCTCCACCCTGCGCAAGGGCCTGATCTGGCTGGCCGTGGCCGTGGTCTTCTACGGCATCGTCGGCGGCACCGGCCACTACACCCTGAACTGGGCGCTGATCCCGCTCACGCTGCTCGGCCTGATCGTGCCGATCCTGGTCATCACCCGCATCCTTCGCGACAAGGACCTGGACTCGGGCGAGCGCTCGAAGGTGTCGGCGTACATCTGGTTCTTCGTCGCCGCCGCCGTGTTCTGGATGATCTACGACCAGGGCGGCTCGACCCTGTCGCTGTTCGCCGAGAAGAGCGCCGACAACACGATCTTCGGCTGGGAGTTCCCGGTCTCCTGGTACCAGTCGGTCAACCCGGTCCTGATCATGGCGCTGGCGCCCGTCTTCGCCTGGCTGTGGCTGTGGCTGAACCGGCGCGGCAAGGAGCCCAGCACCATCGTGAAGTTCGCCTCCGGTCTGGTGCTGGTGGGTGCGTCCTTCTTCCTCTTCCTCGCCCCGCTGTCGATCGCCGAGGGCGGTCACAAGGCCGCGGCGATGTGGCTGGTCGCGATCTACTTCGTGCAGACCGTCGGTGAGCTGACGCTGTCCCCGGTGGGTCTGTCCGTGACGACGAAGATGGCGCCGGCGAAGTACGCCTCGCAGATGATGGGCGTCTGGTTCCTCGCGGTCACCGCGGGCGACTCCGTCACCGCGCTGCTGTCCAACCCGGCCGTCGGCGGGGTGAACCTCGACAAGACCGGCTTCGTGGCGCTGGAGGCGGCGCTCGCCGTGGTCGCCGGCTTCGCGGTGTACATGTACCGCAAGAAGGTCAAGGCCATGATGGGCGACGTCCGCTGATCACCGCCGCCTGACTCCTCGAGAAGGGCCGTCGCACCCCCCGGGTGCGGCGGCCCTTCCTCATCTCCCGGTCGATCGCGGCGGGTCGGTGTCCGGGGCGAACCAGGGCGTGGCCGCCCCCCGGCGGCGGACAGGCAGCCGCAGCCGGCCGGGCGGGCGGGCCGCGTGGACCGGGCGGCGCGGTCGTACGTGGTCGATCACGGCCAGGCCCGCGCGGAACAGCGCCGCCGGTACGACGAGCAGGACGAGGACCCAGAAGAGGGTCACACCCCAGGGCCGTCCCACGCCCCAGGGGTGCTCGGCGAGCACCTTGCCGCCGTACTTCAGCGACACGGTGTAGTCGCCGTGCGCCCCGGCCCCGAGCTCCACGGGCAGCTCGATGCGGGCCCTGCCGCCCGGGCGGATCGTGCCGCGCCACCGCTGGTCCTGCCACTGCGGGGCGAACACGCCGTGCGCGGTGCCGACCTGGAAGACCGGGTTCTTCACGGGGGACGTGCCGACGTTGCCCACGGTGACCACGAGGGTCCGGGCGGGCGGGGAGCCGAACCAGGTCAGCAGACCGCCGGAGCCCCGCAGTCGGGTGTCCGCGAGCAGGGACAGCCGGCCGCCGGCCGCGTCGGCGGGCAGCGGCTCGACGGCGTGCCCGGCGACCCGGAGGGCCGCGTCGGCCTCGGCCCCGCGCCCGGTCGCCGTGGCCACGTGGACCACGCAGGGGCACGGCACGGGCGGCTCCACGACGGGCAGTTCGCGACGGAAGCGCCCGTCGGCGCCGGTGGTGACGGCCCGGCCGTCGGCGTTGGCGCAGGAGTCGGTGCCGCCGGTCACGCCCCGCTTCGGCTCGGCCTGTCCGCACACGAGCAGCGTCAGCAGCGCACGGGGCCGCCAGCCGCTGCCGCTGACGGTGACCGAACCGCCCGTACCCGCCTGGGACGTGGACAGCTCGACGGCGGGCCGGTCCACCGCCCCGGCGGGCCCGGCACCCGCCAGGACGAGCAGCAGCGCGAGCAGCACCGGCAGGGACACATACGGGAGACGGACGGAGGGCGGCATCGGCGGCTCCAACGCTCGTACGGTGCGGACGTGCGGCCGGACCCGGCGGCGTACGGTCCTGCGGCGGTACGGGGGCCCGACCGGACCGGCGGGGCGGGGCGGGCGGTGGGGGCCTGCGGTCAGGGGCCTGCGGTCAGGCTGGCAGCGCGCGGGCCTGCGGTGCGGCGCTCCACCGGGCCGACGACGTACGGTCCTGCCGTGCGGGCGCGCGGCACGGCCGGCGAGGCGCGCTCCCCCGGTACGGACCGCGCTCCCCCGGTACGGGCCGCGCTCCCCGGTACGGGCCTGCGGCCGGACCGGCGGCGCACGGACCCGCGCGGCCCGGCCGGCGAGGCGCGGGCCTGCGGTACGGGCGCGCGGCACGGCCGGCGAGGCGCGGTCCCCCGGTACGGACCGGCGGCGGGCGGGACGGGGCTCAGTGGTGCGCCTGCCAGGAGGGGCGCCCGGGGGTCAACGGCCCGCCCGTGTTTCCTGGTGACGCCGCGTCAGCCACAGGGCGCCTGCCGCGCCGGCGAGCAGGACCGTGCCGCCGAGGGTGCCGAGGGCTACGGCCGAGTCCTCTGGCCCGGTCCGCGGAAGTCCGGCACCGTCGTCCGAGCCGGAGCCGCCGCCCTGGGCGGAACCGGAGGCACCACCGCCGCTCGCGGCCGTGACGTCGAGGGTGAGGGACGGGCCCGGGTCGTGCGTCGGGGTGCAGGTCGTCGTCGTGCCGAGCGCCTTGATGGTGAGCACACCGGCCGTGAAGGTGACCTCGCCGCTCTTCTTGGGCGTGTACGTGCCGCTCAGATCACTGATCTTGATCGGCGTGTTGGCGGGGATCGCGGCGTCGTTGGCGGGGCCGGACACCGACAGGGTGCCGCTGCCGGCGCCGCCCAGGGCGATGGTGGCGCTCGGCGTCATCGCGCCCTTGCCCAGCTCGACCGGGCTGGAGGAGACGCCCTTCCGCCAGGACATGGTGACCCGGTAGCCGCTGCCGCTCCTGACACCCTTGATGTCGATGGGCGAGACGGCACTCTTGTCGCCGATCGGCGTCTTGCACTGGTAGTTGACGTCGACGACCTCGGCCCGGGCGACGGGGGCGGCCATCCACACCGCCGAGCCGGCCAGGGCCGCGGCGGACGCGAGCGCGGCGGTTCGTTTCCGGTACGACACGGTGCCGCTCCCCTTTCTGTTTCTGACGGCGTATCAGATCGGGCCGTCAAGGTACGCCCGGGGCCTTGAGGAAGGAAGACACAGTGCGCGCCGGATCCGTGGGGATCCGGCGCGCGGTGAGTGATGTACGAGGGGACGCGGGGCGGGGATCCCGTGCCGGGCGGTCACCCGTTCGGACGCACCTCGGGGCGCCCACCAGGCCCGCCATCAGCGCGTACGCCTGATGTCAGCGCATACACCTGACGTCAGCGCGTACGCCCGATATCAGCAGATACGCCCGAGATCGGACAGCAAGCCCCGCGATCGGACAGGCGCACCCTCGGGCCGGCCCACGGGCCGGCCGGTGACACGCTGGGGCCGGACGTGCACTTCCCGCGATCAGGCGGGTGCGCTCAGCTCCGCCCAGACCGTCTTGCCGGAGACCCCCGGCGTCCGGACGACGCCCCAGTCCAGGCACAGGCGCTGGACGATGAACATGCCGTGGCCGCCCGGGCGTCCCGCGCGGTGCGGGGTGCGAGGAGCGGGCTGACCGGTGCCCCGGTCGGCGACCTCCACGCGGATCACCTTGTTGTCGCAGGTGATCCGCAGCTGGTCCGGCCCCTCGGCATGCAGGCAGGCGTTGGTGACCAGCTCGGAGACGACCAGCAGGACATCCTCGGCGGCGGCCCGCTGGTCGGCGGAGGCGGCGGGCAGCCAGCCCCACGCGTACAGCGCCTGGCGGGTGAAGTCGCGGGCCAGCGGAACCACGCCGCTCTGGTCGTCGAAGCTCAGCCGGCGCACCTGCCGACCCCCCGGCGGCGCCGCGGCTCCGGACGGCGCGTCCACGCCCTCGCCGGCCGCACCGGCCGCCGCTACGCCACCCTCGGACGCCCCGGAAGCGCCGCCGGGCTCCGGCCCGCGGTCGCCCGGCGGGTAAGGCCGGGTGGTGCTCATCAGCGCTTCACCTCACCGATTCACCAGTTCACGATTCAAAAACTTCACTACACAGTCGGTCACGCAGTGCGCGGCACGTCGGTTTCGCGGTGCCCCCGCCACCCTGGCGACCGACAGGTTCAGGATGTCTCCTGCCCTGGCGGACCGACTGAACACCCATGTATTCGGCACGAAAGACGTGACGGGGCTGGGACGCCGGTCACAGAGGGATGCCCGAGGCACCGCGCGCCGACGCACCGCCGCCTCAGCCCGACTCGTCGGCCAGGGCCGCCTCGAGCGAGTCATGGACGCTGAAGACCGCATCCGCACCCGTGATCTCGAACACGCGCGCCACGACCGGCTGCATGCCGGCGAGCGAGACGCCGCCACCGGCGGCCTCCGCCTTCAACCGTGCCCCGAGGAGCACGTTGAGCCCCGTGGAGTCACAGAACTCCAGGCGTGCGCAATCGATGACCAGGCGCTTGAATCCTTTGGCGAGGCAGTCGTCGAGTGGCTCCCGCAACAAATCGGCGGTGTGGTGATCCAACTCACCCGCCGGGGTCACGACGGCACTAGAGCCCTCTTCCCGCACCTCCACCAGAAGCCGGCCAGACTGTGCGCTGCCGACCGTCCCGCGGTCCATGCCGTCTCTCTCTCCCGACGTCGAGGTGGTTGCTGACGCCCTCGAACACTACGCCCTCCCCGCACGGTCCGACACCCGAACAACTACACACAAACGGACATATGCCCACAGAACGCACTTGCGGTGGGCTCGGGAAAGCGGGTAGGCCTAGTAAGGACACGTACCCGACACGGCCGGCTTTGGAGGCGCCGCACACCGCAGTGCACCTAACGGCTCCGGCAGCCATATGCCGAGAACGATGGAGGACATCATGTCACCCCGGCTCGACGAATCGCGTACCCACAAAGCGGCGTCGACACCCCCTCCGGAACATCTGGATCCCATCGAGCAGGTCGAGATGCTCGTCACACAGGACGGCCTCCTCGCCGGACTTCCGGACATCCCGCCGTACGAGGAAGTCGACGCGGTCGACGCCCGGGCGCTGTCCAAGACCCTCTTCGAGCGTCTGGAGACGCTGGAGGAAGGGACCCACGAGTACTCGTACGTCCGCAACACGCTCGTCGAACTGAACCTCGCGCTGGTCAAGTTCGCCGCCTCCCGGTTCCGCTCCCGCAGCGAGCCGATGGAGGACATCATCCAGGTCGGCACCATCGGCCTGATCAAGGCGATCGACCGCTTCGAGCTGTCCCGCGGTGTGGAGTTCCCCACGTTCGCGATGCCGACCATCGTCGGTGAGATCAAGCGCTTCTTCCGCGACACCTCGTGGTCCGTGCGCGTGCCGCGCCGGCTCCAGGAACTGCGGCTCGACCTGGCCAAGGCCGGGGACGAACTGGCCCAGAAGCTCGACCGCGCCCCCACGGTGGCCGAGCTGGCGGAGCGCCTCGGGATCTCCAACGACGAGGTCGTCGAGGGCATGGCCGCGTCGAACGCCTACACCGCCTCCTCGCTGGATGCCCAGCCGGAGGAGGACGACTCCGAGGGCGCGCTCGCGGACCGCATCGGCTACGAGGACCACGGGCTCGAAGGCATCGAGTACGTCGAGTCGTTGAAGCCTCTGATCGCGGAACTCCCGCCGCGCGACCGGAAGATCCTGTCCCTGCGGTTCGTCGCGGGCATGACCCAGTCGGAGATCGGCGAAGAGCTCGGCATCTCGCAGATGCACGTCTCGCGGCTGCTGTCGCGGACGCTGGTACGGCTGCGCAAGGGGCTGACCGTCGAGGAGTGATCCTCGGCCTTGGTGTACGTGTCCCTCGGGGGCGGGCCGGACGGCCCGCCCCCGGGCGCGTGGCACCGGTGGTCGGCGGCGGCCCTTCAGGAGTTGAGGAACAGCGCCGCCGTCGGCAGCAGCGGGGCCGTGAGGCTCAGCAGCCAGTAGGTGTGCGGGGCGAGTGCCGTCCGGTGCCGGAGCGGCCTGTTGGCGAGCCACCAGATCAGGCCGTAGAGCGTGACGACGGGGACGACGATCACGAGCCAGAGGGCCATGCCGTCGTTCTCGGTCGGTTCCCGCACGGTCCAGCCGGCCTCGGCGAGCGGCCCGTTCACCGCGAGGTACCAGAGCAGCCAGAACGGCACCACGCCCGGTATGCCGAGCAGCACGTTCACCACGAGTGGTGCCGACCAGCGCCGCGCCCACCGTCCCCGCCCCATGTGCGCCCGCCCTCCGCCGATGCCGGCCGTCGTCCGACGCGGCATCGCATTATCGCGGGCCGGTGATCACACCACGCGCTCTCCGCGCCGCCACACCCCGCTGACCAGCGGAACGCCGGGCCGGTAGGCCAGGTGGACGTGGCTCGGGGCGTCGAGGAGCGTCAGGTCCGCGTACGCGCCCGGGGTGAGGCGGCCGACGTCGTCGCGCCGCAGGGCCGCCGCACCGCCCGCGGTCGCCGACCACACGGCCTCGTCCGGGGTCATCCCCATGTCCCGTACGGCCAGGGCGATGCAGAACGGCACGGACGAGGTGAAGGACGAGCCGGGGTTGCAGTCCGTGGACAGCGCGACCGTGACGCCCGCGTCCAGCAGACGCCGCGCGTCCGGCCATGCCGCCCGCGTGGAGAACTCGGCGCCGGGCAGCAGGGTGGCGACCGTACGGCCGCCGGCCAGGGCGTCCACGTCCGCGTCCGTGAGGTGGGTGCAGTGGTCGGCGCTGGCCGCGTCGAGCTCGACCGCGAGCTGCACACCGGGGCCGTAGGACAGCTGGTTGGCGTGGATGCGGGGGTGCAGGCCCTTCGCCTTGCCGGCGGTGAGGATCGCGCGGGCCTGGTCGCCGTCGAAGGCGCCCTTCTCGCAGAAGACGTCGATCCAGCGGGCGTGCGGGGCGCAGGCGTCGAGCATCTCGCCGGTGACGAGGGCGACGTAGCCGGCCGGGTCCTCCGCGAACTCGGGGGCGACGATGTGGGCACCGAGGTAGGTGACCTCGTCGGTGTGGGCGGCGGCGACGCGCAGGGCGCGGGCCTCGTCCTCGACGGTCAGGCCGTAGCCGGACTTGGTCTCGAACGTGGTGGTGCCCTGGCGGAGGGCTTCGGCGAGGTAACGGGTGACGTTGGCCTCGAGTTCCCGGTCGCTCGCCGCCCGCGTGGCCGCGACGGTGGTGCGGATGCCGCCGGCGCTGTACGGCCGCCCGGACATCCGGGCGTTGAACTCCTGCGTCCGGTCGCCCGCGAAGACGAGGTGGGAGTGGGAGTCCACGAAGCCCGGGACGACCGCCCGGCCTTCGGCGTCGACCCGGTTGTCAGTGGCGGGTGCTTTGCTTTGATCACCGGTCCACACGACGCGGTCGCCTTCGATGACGACGGCCGCGTCCTGGACCAGTCCCAGGGGGGAACCGTCACCGGAGGAGGGGTCGTTGGTGACCAGGGCTGCGATGTTGGTGATGAGCGTGCTTGCGGTGCTCGCGGAGTGGGCGGGGCTGACGGTCGTCGCGTTGCTCATGGCGTCCTTGGTGGCCTGGTCGGCGGTGGGGTCGGGTTCGGGGGCGGAGGCGGGCCGCGCGGACGGGCGGCCCGGGCTCATCCCCGCAGGGCTTCGACGGCGTCCGCGAGGGCTCGCGGCACGTCCGGTACGAGGGAGTGGACCCCGTCCCGTACGACGTGCCGACCACCCACGACCGTATGCGACACGTCTGCTGCCGACGCAGCGAATACGGCCGTCTCGGCCCCGAGCCGCGGAGGCGGCCCTGCCGTCCTGACCGAGTCGAGCGCGAGGGTGGTGAAGTCGGCGAGCGCGCCGGTCTCCAGGGCTCCCGCGTCCTCCCAGCCGAGGGCGGTGTGGCCGTCGCCCGAGGCCGCCCGCAGCAGGGCCGCCGCTGTCCAGTGACCTCGGGTGCGGGTGCGCAGCCGCTCGTTCAGTTCCATGGCCCGCGCCTCTTCGAGCAGGTCGATGACGGCGTGGCTGTCGGAGCCGAGACAGAGCGGGGAGCCCTCGTTCTGCAGGGCGACGGCCGGCCCGATGCCATCCGCGAGGTCCCGCTCGGTGGTCGGGCACATACAGGTGCCGGTGCCGCTGCCGCCGAGGAGGGAGATGTCCTCGGCGGTGAGGTGGGTGTTGTGGACGCCGGTGGTGCGCGGTCCGAGGACGCCGTGCAGGGCGAGGAGCTGGGCCGGGGTGCAGCCGTGGACCTCCCGGCACGCCTCGTTCTCGGCGGTCTGCTCGGACAGGTGCACATGGAGCGGGGCCCGCCGTTCCTCGGCCCACCGTGCGACGGTCTCCAACTGCTCGGCGGGCACGGCCCGTACGGAGTGGATCGCGGCCCCGATCCGTGCGTGATTCCGATCCTTGAGAAGTGAAGAGCGTGTGGCCCAGGCCTCGGCGTCCCCGTCGGAGAAGCGGAGCTGGTGGGCGGTGGGGGGCTGCCCGAAGCCGGAGGAGAGGTAGGCGGTGTCGAGGAGGGTGATGCGGATGCCGGCTTCGGCGGCGGCCGTGATGAGGGCCTCGCCCATGGCGTTGGGGTCGGCGTAGGGGGTGCCGCCGGGGGCGTGGTGGACGTAGTGGAACTCGCCGACGGCCGTGATACCCGCCAGTGCCATCTCGGCGTACACGGCGCGGGCGAGGGCGTGGTAGCTGTCCGGGGTGAGCCGGGCGGCCGTGGCGTACATGACCTCGCGCCAGGTCCAGAAGGTGCCGGAGCCGACCTGGACGGCCCCCCGCAGGGCCCGGTGGAAGGCATGGCTGTGCGCGTTGGCCAGACCGGGCAGGGTGAGTCCGCGCAGCACCTCGGCGCCGGGGGGCGGGGCGGGGGCGCCGGTGCGGACGGCGGTGATGCGGCCGTCCGCGACGTCGAGGGCCACGCCCGGCTCGACATGGTCGCCGAGCCAGGCGTGCTCCAGCCAGTACGTCCGCGGGGCTGCTGTCGTCACCTGCACGCCAGTCCTTCCAGTACGTCGGCGAGTGCGAGTACCCCGGCCACGCAGTCGTCCTCGCTCGCGGACTCGGCCGGGGAGTGGGAGACGCCGGTGGGGTTGCGCACGAACAGCATGGCGGTCGGGATGCTCCCGGACAGGATCCCGGCGTCGTGTCCGGCGCCGGTGCCGAGGACGGGGACGGTGAGGTCGGTGTCCGTGCCGAGGATGCGGGCGAGTTCGTCGCGCAGAGCGTGGTCGAACTCGACGACGGGGGTGAAGGACTCACGGACGACGTCGAGGTCGATGCCGTGCGCGTCCGCGTGACTCCGCGCGGCCTTCTCGATACCGCCGACCACGGTGTCGAGTCTCGTCTGGTCCTCGGCGCGGGAGTCGAGCCAGCCGCGCACGAGGGAGGGGACGGCGTTGACGCCGTTGGGCTCGACGGCGACCTTGCCGAAGGTCGCGACGGCTCCGGCGAGTTCGGCCTCGCGCCGGGCGGCGAGGACGGTCTCGGCGTAGGACAGCATCGGGTCGTGCCGGTCGGCGAGCCGGGTGGTGCCGGCGTGGTTGGCCTCGCCCCGGAAGTCGAACCGCCACCGGCCGTGCGGCCAGATCGCGCTGGCGAGGCCGACCCGGTCGCCGGACAGGTCCAGGGCCCGGCCCTGTTCGACGTGCAGTTCGACGAAGGCGCCGATGCGGGCGAGCCGTTCGGGGTCCGGCCCGATGGCGTCCGGGTCGTATCCGGCGGCCTCCATGGCCCGGGGCAGCGTCACGCCCTCGCCGTCGGTGAGCAGGTGCGCCTGCGCGCGGGTGAGCTGCCCGGCGGTGAGCCGGGACCCGACGCAGGCGAGCCCGAACCGGGCGCCCTCCTCGTCGCCGAAGTTCACGATGGCGAGGGGCCGGGTGAGGCGGGCGTCCCTGCCGCGCAGCTCGTCGAGCGCGGCGAAGGCGGACACGACTCCGAGGGGGCCGTCGAAGGCGCCGCCGTCCGGCACGGAATCGAGGTGCGAGCCGGTGACGACGGCGTCCCGGGCGGCGGGGTCGCCGAGCCAGGCCCACTGGTTGCCGTTCCGGTCGACCTCGTGGGCGAGGCCCCGCGCGCGGGCCTGGTCCTCGAACCAGGCGCGGCAGTCGGCGTCGGCGTCCGTCCAGGCGAAGCGGCGGTAGCCGCCGGACGCGGAGCTGCGGCCGACCGGCAGCAGCTCCGCCCACATGCTGTGGAAACTCACGCGCCGTCACCCTCGCGCATCGGGACGCGGACGCCCCGCTCCCCCGCCACCGACTCCGCGATGTCGTACCCGGCGTCGACGTGCCGGATGACGCCCATGCCGGGGTCGTTGGTGAGCACCCGGCGGATCTTCTCCCCGGCGAGCGCCGTGCCGTCCGCCACCGTGACCTGCCCGGCGTGGATCGAGCGGCCCATCCCGACGCCGCCGCCGTGGTGGATCGACACCCAGGACGCCCCGGAGGCGACGTTCACCATGGCGTTCAGCAGCGGCCAGTCGGCGATCGCGTCGGATCCGTCGAGCATGGCCTCGGTCTCGCGGTAGGGGGACGCGACGGAACCGCAGTCGAGGTGGTCGCGGCCGATGACGACCGGCGCGGCCAGCTCCCCGCTCGCGACCATGTCGTTGAACCGCTCGCCGGCCTTGTCGCGCTCGCCGTAGCCGAGCCAGCAGATCCGGGCGGGCAGGCCCTGGAAGTGGACGCGTTCGCCGGCCATCTTGATCCAGCGGGCCAGGGACTCGTTCTCCGGGAAGAGGTCGAGGACCGCCTTGTCGGTCTTGGCGATGTCGGAGGCCTCGCCGGACAGGGCGGCCCAGCGGAAGGGGCCCTTGCCCTCGCAGAACAGGGGGCGGATGTAGGCGGGGACGAAGCCGGGGAAGGCGAAGGCGCGGTCGTATCCGGCGAGTTGGGCCTCGCCGCGGATGGAGTTGCCGTAGTCGAAGACCTCGGCGCCGGCGTCCATGAAGCCGACCATGGCCTCGACGTGCCGGGCCATGGACTCGCGGGCCCGGGTGGTGAAGCCGGCCGGGTCCTTGGCGGCGGCGTCGGCCATGTCCTCGAAGGCGACGCCGACCGGCAGGTAGGCCAGGGGGTCGTGGGCCGAGGTCTGGTCGGTGACGATGTCGATCGGGGCGCCCTCGGCGAGCATCCGCGGGAGCAGCTCGGCGGCGTTGCCCAGGAGGCCGATGGACAGCGGCTTGCGCTGGTCGCGTGCCTCGGTGGCCAGCTGGAGCGCGTGGGCGAGGCTGTCGGCCTTCACATCGAGGTACCGGTGCTCGATGCGCCGTTCGATGGCGCGCGGGTCGCAGTCGATGCAGATGGCCACGCCGTCGTTCATCGTCACGGCGAGCGGCTGGGCGCCGCCCATGCCGCCGAGGCCCGCGGTCAGGGTGATGGTTCCGGCCAGCGTCCCGCCGAACTTCTTCGCGGCGACGGCGGCGAAGGTCTCGTAGGTGCCCTGGAGGATGCCCTGGGTGCCGATGTAGATCCAGGAACCGGCGGTCATCTGCCCGTACATGGTCAGGCCGAGGTGTTCGAGGCGGCGGAACTCCTCCCAGTTGGCCCAGTCGCCGACGAGGTTGGAGTTGGCGATGAGGACGCGCGGGGCCCACTCGTGGGTCTGCATGACGCCGACGGGCCGGCCGGACTGGACCAGCATGGTCTCGTCCTGCTTCAGCCCCTTCAGCGTGCGCACCATGGCGTCGAAGGAGCGCCAGTCGCGGGCGGCCTTGCCGGTGCCGCCGTAGACGACGAGCTTGTCGGGGTGCTCGGCGACCTCGGGGTCGAGGTTGTTCTGCAGCATCCGCAGGGCGGCTTCCTGCTGCCATCCCAGGGCGCTCGGTTCCGTGCCGCGCGGTGCTCGGACGGGGCGGGGTCCTGACATGGTCTGCCTCCTGGTGGGTGCGTGGTGCTCCCGGCGGTTTGTTGCTACGTCTATTCACATCCTGGACTTCTGAATAGAGCTAGTCAATACGTGGGGGTGTCGGCGCGGCGCCGCCGTGGATGTTTGGCTGGATGCATGGGCGCACACATCGAGGCGGAAGAGGCGGACGACACCGGGGCCCGGCGGGCCGCGCGGCGGGACGAGGCGGTGCGGGCCGCCGTGGAGCAAGGGCTGCTCGGGCCCGACAGCCCCATCGTGGGGCTGCTGGACGTCACCGGCATCCGGGAGTCGGCGGCGGAGCTGCGGGCGGCGTTCGAGGCGGTGGTGGCGCCGGACACGCCCGTGCTGCACGCCTTCGCGGTGAAGGCGACCCCGCTGGTGCCGGTCCTGCGGCTGCTGCGTGAGGAGGGCGTCGGCGCGGAGGTCGCGAGCCCGGGTGAGCTGGCCCTGGCGCGGGCGGCCGGCATGCCGCCGGAGGTGACGGTGCTCGACTCGCCCGCGAAGACGCCGG
Organism: Streptomyces luteogriseus; assembly: GCF_014205055.1. NCBI lineage: Bacteria > Bacillati > Actinomycetota > Actinomycetes > Kitasatosporales > Streptomycetaceae > Streptomyces > Streptomyces luteogriseus. The sequence continues at coordinate 5,191,626 of NZ_JACHMS010000001.1, read as the reverse complement.
CCGAGCTGCGCGAGGCGCTGTCCCTGGGCATCGCCGTCAACGCGGACAACCCGCAGGAACTGGCCCGGATCGATGCCCTGATGCGCTCCTCGAGCAGCCGCTCCCCGCTGGGGATCCGGGTGAATCCGCAGGTCGGCGGGGGCTCCATCGAGGCGCTGTCCACAGCCACGGCCACCTCGAAGTTCGGGGTGGCGCTGCGTGACGAGGGGGCCCGGGAGTGGGTCGTCCAGGCGTATCTGGACCGGCCGTGGCTGACCCGGCTGCACGCGCACACCGGGTCCCAGGGCATCCCGCTGGCCCTGATGGCCCGGGGCGTGGCGGAGACGTACGCGCTGGCGGAGGAGATCAACCGGCGGGCCGGGCGGCGGCAGGTGGACACGCTCGACATCGGCGGCGGCCTGCCGGTGAACTTCGCGTCGGAGGCGACGGCTCCGACCTACGCGCGGTACGCACGGCTGCTGGCCGAGGAGGTGCCGGGGCTGCTCGACGGGCGGTACGGGCTGGTCACCGAGTTCGGGCGGTCGCTGCTGGCCAAGCACGGGACGGTGGTGGCGCGGGTCGAGTACGCGAAGGCCTCCGGCGGGCGGGCGGTGGCGGTGACGCACGCCGGGGTGCAGGTGGCCGCGCGGACGGTGTACGCGCCGGGGAGCTGGCCGCTGCGGATCTCCGCGTACGACGCGAAGGGGCGGCCCAAGGAGGGCCCGGTGGTGGTCCAGGACGTCGCGGGGCCGGCCTGTTTCGCGGGGGACCTGCTGGCGGAGGCACGGTCCATGCCGTTGCTGGAGCAGGGGGACTACGCGGCGGCTCTGGACACCGGGGCGTACTACTTCGCCCACCACTACGGGTACAACTCGCTGGTGCGGCCCGGCGTGTACGGCTTCGGGCCGGGTGGACGCTTCGCGGTGGTGCGGCGGGCGCAGACCGTGGAGGAGGTCGTCGCCGAGTCGGGTGGGGCCGAGGTGGACGCGTTGACGCGAGCGGGGTGGGAGGTTCCGTAGGGTTTGCGGCCTCGGGTGCGTCGCGGCTCGTCTCGCCCACGCGGCGGAGCCGCACATCGATACAGCGGTGCGCCCCTGGGTGGGCGCACCACTGCCGGGTCACACCAGCGCCGGTGACTTCCTTCGTGCGCCTCCCGGTGCGGCGTCTCCCGCCGCGATGCCCGTGCTGCGGTACGCCTTCACGCGCTTGCCGGCCGGATGCGCCGCTCCTCCGCGCAGCCAGTCCACGCGGACCCACAGCAGCGCCTCGCCGGCCTGCTCGCGGCGGCCCAGCCAGGCCGACTTCAGCCACAGGCCCGCGCCGCAGCCGGCCAGCAGCATGCCCCCGGCCGCGGGGGCCGCGAAGGCGCTGCCCAGGGCGGCGAGGAAGGCGAGGAGGAGCCACCAGCGGTGGCCCCGGCGCCAGTTGCGTACCGTGACCGCGCGATCCTGGAGTACGTCGTGCTTGCCGGCCCGGGACGCGGCGGCGGCCAGGGCCGTGTAGCGCTTGCGGCGTGCGCGGGCGACCACCGCCGTCGCGAGGACGAAGAGGGCCGCTCCGGCCAGGACGCCGATACGGCGTCCGGTCAGGCCCGGTGCGAGCAGGCCGATGCCCGCCGCGAGAACGCCCAGCCACCACAGCGGGGCCGCCCCCGCCCGTACGACGACGGCCACTCGGGCCAGTCCCTGTCCTCCGCGCGTCACGTCCAGCCTCCGTCCGGTCTCCGAAGCCTCTGGGAGCCGTACGGTAGCGACGCAACGTGAGACGAGTCTTAAAAACCGCGCCCGTGCCGTCAGTCGACGAACAGGCCCCGCGCCGCCGCCTTCGTGTCGAACTCCTCCAGGCGGGACTGGGCCTGGGGCAGGCCGTCGCACATGGCCTCCAGCAGCACCCGGCCGAGCAGCATCGGCGCGCAGGCCGTGTCGAAGGCGAGGCCGGTGCCGACGGCGGCGGGCAGCAGCAGGTCGGACACCTTGGCGACGGGCGCGAAGGCGGAGTCGGCGACCGTGACGACGGTCAGCCCGGCCTCCTTGGCGTAGGCGAGGGTGTCGACGACCTCGCGGGGGTGCCGGGGCAGCGCGAAACAGAGCAGCGTGCTCGCGCCGGCCCGGACGGCGGCGTCGATGCGGTCCTGGAGCATCGTGCCGCCCTCACCGAGCAGCCGTACGTCGGGATGGACCTTGGCGGCGAAGTAGGCGAAGCCGTGTGCCTGGGCCGCGGCCGCCCGCAGGCCGAGGACGAGCAGCGGGCGGGAGGCCGCGAGGAGGCGTCCCGCGCGCTGGACGGGTCCGGGGTCGGCCAGTGCCTCCGCCAGGTGCCTCAGGTTCTCGATCTCGGCCTCGACGGCCTGCTGGTACTCGTTGTGCGACCCGGCGTCCGCGGCGGGTTCGGCGGGGGCGACCTCGCGCAGATGGCGGCGCAGCGCGGGGTAGCCGTCGAAGCCGAGGGCGACGGCGAAGCGGGTCACGGACGGCTGGCTGACCCCGGCCAGCTCGGCGAGCTCCACACTCGACAGGAACGGCACGTCGGCGGCGCGCCGCACCATGCTGTGCGCGATGCGCCGCTGGGTCGGCGTGAGCCGGTGGCCCTCGAAGAGCGCCTGCAGCCGCGCGGCAGGGCTGTCGGTCACGCTCATGACGTGCTCCCCCTCGCCTATTCAGTAGCTGAGGATTCTGCATGAGCATATGCAGAGCGGCAAGCCGGGCGGGTGGGCAGGCCGCAGCCGTGAGCGCCCTCGATGGGTGCGAGCGCGTCGAGCCGCTCAGTGGCCAGGTACTCGGCCGGCACGACCAGGTGGGTGCGGATTCGGGCGTGCTCGGCGAGACGCTCGTCCTGACCTGCACCAAGCCGATCTCCCGCCCGGTGGCCACCGAGCCACCGGTACGGCGGCTGCTGTGCGGCCGATGCGCCGCGGCTCACCGCACCTCCGCCGCGCGCCGCCCGGAGAAGAGCGGCCTGGCACGGACCTCGTGACCGGGGCCCGGAACCTCAGGGTGAGCCCGGTTGGGCTCGCCCCCGTCCGGCCCCAGCCCGAACCGCGGGGGCGGTCAGACAGCAGCCGGCCCCAGGGTGAGCAGCTTGCCCATGGCCGCCAGCACCGAGGGCTCGACCCGGTAGTACACCCAGGTACCTCGCCGCTCGGAGGTCAGCAGCCCGGCCTCCTTGAGCTTCTTCAGGTGATGGGAGACGGTCGGCTGGGAGACGCCGACGTCGGAGATGTCGCACACGCACGCCTCACCGGCCGCGTGCGAGGCCACGGCCGAGAACAGGCGCAGCCGCACCGGGTCGCCGAGCGCCTTGAACATCCGCGCGGCCGTCTCGGCCTCCTCCGCGGTGAACGGACGCTCGGTGAGCGGCGGGCAGCACGGCGCGACGGCCTCGGGTCCCTCGGCCTCGATCAGCGGCAACACGCTCGTATTCGACATACATCTATGTTGACATACGTCGAACCAGTGCGCGAGGGGCGAACGGCTCAGCCGCGGGCGAGGTGAGCCGCCAGGAGCGGTGCCGCGCCACACGACCGGCGTCCCGGCCGACGCCGCGCCGGGAGCCGGACGACAGGTGCGCTGCCACTCAAGCCCGACGAACGCCGGACCCGGGTGGGTGACAGAGATGCCGTCCCGCTGCGGGAGTGGCCGGATGACCAGCTGCGTCGGAGGAGTCCGCACCAAACGGCCGAGCGGCGCCGCGTCCAGGCCGGTGCGGGCGAGCCGGAAGTGCAGGTCGCGGCCGAGGATGCGAGGCCGGGCGAGCTTCACCGGGCCCCGGCTCGCGAGCGTCACCGGGTCACCTGGGCGAGCTCGGCGGCAATCTGCACCGCAGGGTTTCCCGCCCCGACCACGACGACCCGCCGCCCGGCGAACGGGACTGGGCTGCGGTAGTCGGCGGCGTGCGCCACCGGGCCGGTGAAGTCGTCCTGCCCCGGCAGCGTCGGTCGGCACGGACGGCCGAAAGCGCCGGACGCTGCGACCGCGGCCGCTGTCACCAACCGGCCACGCCCTTCAGTTCGCCCTGCCGCAGGAGGGCATGCCCTGCGGCCGGCCCGGACCGCCGCCGCCCATCACCACGACGTCAGCGTGCTCCATCGGCCAACCCCCCTTAGATTCGATGAATGTCTATGTTGACGCTTATCGAAGCAGGTGCCATGCTGACTGCACAAGCCATCGACGAATGTCGAAGCAAAGGGGAGTCTCGTGAACGCGTCCACCACCGACCAGTCGCCCGTCGTGGTCATCGGTGCCGGCCCGATCGGCCTGGCCGCCGCCGCCCACCTGGTCGAGCGCGGTATCGAGCCCCTGGTCCTCGAAGCCGGGCCGTCCGCGGGCACCGCCGTACGCGACTGGGCGCATGTGCGGCTGTTCTCACCGTGGGCCGAGGTCACCGACCCGGCCGCCGAGAAGCTCCTCGCCCCCACCGGCTGGGTGCGCCCCGATGACACCGCCTACCCGACCGGCGGCGACTGGGCCGAGCAGTACCTGCAGCCGCTCGCCGCCGCCCTCGGCGACAAGGTTCGCTACGGCGTCACGGTGACCGGCGTCGCCCGCGCGGGCCGCGACCGCACCGTCGACGCCGATCGCGACGAGCAGCCCTTCACCATCCACACCCTGGGGACGGACGGCCGCGAGGAGCGGATCACCGCCCGCGCCGTGATCGATGCCTCCGGCACCTGGTCCACCCCCGGTCCGATGGGCGCCGACGGCCTGCCCGCCCTCGGCGAGAAGACCGCCGCCGACCGCATCTCCTACCGCGTCCCCGACCTCGAGGACCCGGCCGTCCGTGCCCGCCACGCAGGCAAGCGCACCGCGGTCATCGGCTCCGGCGCCTCCGCCTTCACCACGCTGGCCCACCTCGCCGACCTGGCCGAGGAGGAGCAGGGCACGCACGCGACGTGGGTCCTGCGACGCGGCATCGGCGCACACACCTTCGGCGGAGGCGAGGCCGACGAGCTGCCCGCGCGCGGCGCCCTGGGCCTGCGCGCCAAGGCCGCCGTCGAGAACGGCTGTGCGAGCGCGGTCACCGGCTTCCGTACAGCCATGGTGGACCGCGTCGGCGACCAGCTGGTCCTGGTCGCCGAGGACGGCCGCCGACTGGACCCGGTCGACGAGGTCATCGTGCTGACCGGCTTCCGCCCCGACCTGTCCTTCCTTTCCGAGGTCCGTCTCGGACTGGACGAGCGTCTGCGGGCGCCGACGGCCCTGGCCCCGCTGATCGACCCGAACGTGCACTCCTGCGGAACCGTCTACCCGCACGGCGTGAACGAGCTCTCCCACCCGGAGCAGGACATCTACCTGGTCGGCATGAAGTCCTACGGCCGCGCCCCCACGTTCCTCGCCATGACCGGCTACGAGCAGGTCCGCTCCATCAGCGCCGCGATCGCCGGCGACCGCGAGGCCGCCGAACGCGTCGAGCTGACCCTGCCCGAGACCGGCGTGTGCGGAGGCGCGGGACTGTACGACGAACCCGACGCGGCCCAGAACGGCCGGGGCGGCGGATGCTGCGGCGCCCCGGCCACCCTGCGGATCGACACCGGAACCCCTACCGCCACCGGCGGTTGCTGACCACCGATCACCCCTCGAGCAGGAGGTACGCCATGTCCCGCGTTCAGCTGGCCCTCCGCGTCGCTGATCTCGACGCGTCCGTCGTCTTCTACAGCAAGCTGTTCGGCACCGAGCCCGCCAAACTCCGTGACGGATACGCCAACTTCGCCATCGCCGAGCCGCCGCTCAAGCTCGTACTGATCGAGGGACGGGCGGGCGAGGACACCCGGCTGGACCATCTCGGCGTCGAAGTCGCATCGACCGAGGCCGTCCACGCCGCCACCGCCCGGCTGAGCGAGGCCGGCCTGGCCACCACCGAGGAGGGCGACACCACCTGTTGCTACGCCCTCCAGGACAAGGTCTGGGTGCACGGTCCCGGCCGGGAACCCTGGGAGGTGTACGTGGTCAAGGCAGACGCCGGGCCCCTCGCCAAGCAGCAGGGCAGCACCTGCTGCACCGATCCGGCCGATGCCGACACCGAGGAACCGGCCGTCACAGGCGGCTGCTGCTGACACCGCACACCGATGGCCAACCCCCACACCAGCGGGGCCGTGACCGGAACGGGGGACCGGTCACGGCCTCGCGCCGCACTGCGCGCCCTCTGCCTGACGCAGGTCATCAGCCGGGGCACCGGCCACCACGAGGGCGGGCAGCCGTAGGTGGATCCAGGGGCAAGACCGTCGAGATCATCGGCCTGAACGAGCCCAGCGCCCGGATCCACAAGACGCTCAGCGGCGAGCTCGCCGGCAGCCACTGACCGGGATACACGCAGCGAGGGCCGCGGAGGAGTCACTCTCCGCGGCCTTCGCGGACGAAACCGGGATGCGGCCCGGCCGGTGGCCTCAGGGCGACGGACAGTGCCCTCGGTCAGGAGCGGAGAGCCGGCAGGAGCTCGGGCGCTTGAAGGGCGAGGCAGACCGCGAGCACGGCGACGCCGATCAGCGCCCGCCCCGCCCGCATCAGCCCCATGTACAGGACGAGCAGGGCGGCGCACCCCGAACCGCCCTCGCCGACGGCCAGTCCGGTGATCCCGTACCAGAGACCGGCGACCGTGGTGCCGACGATCCTCGCCCGGGAGTGGGCTCAGCCGCCACCGGGCGTCTGGCCCCGGCGCGGTGTCTGAGGCGACTTCGCGGCCTCGGCCTCGGCCTTGGCGTCGCTCACCGCGGCAGCGGCCTGCCTCCCCGCCTCGTCGGCCGCCGCGGCGGCGTCGAGAGAAGCCGGCCATCCTGCGTCGAGCTCCGGAGTCCCGCCTTCGGCCGACGTGTGGTCAGCGCCGGCGTCGGCTGCTGCCTGCGGTTGCGCCGCCGACTGGTCGCCGAATGCGGTGGTGACGGTCCGGATCGCCTCGGTCAGCTCCCCCGGGATCACCCAGAACGTGTTGTTGTCGCTGTTCGCCAGGTGCGGGAGCGTCTCCAGATACTTGTAGGCCAGGATCTTCGCGTCGGCATTGTTGCGGTGGACGGCCTGGAAGACGAGCTCCACCGCCTTCGCTTCACCGTCCGCCCGCAGGATCATGGCTTGTTGCGTGCCCTGGGCTTCCAGGATGTCCTTCTGCTTCGTGCCTTCCGCCGTGAGGATCTTGGCCTGTCGCTCGCCCTCGGCGTGCAGGATGGCAGCGCGCTTGTCCCGCTCGGCCCGCATCTGCTTCTCCATCGCTTCCTTGATGGTGTGCGGTGGATCGATGGCCTTGATCTCGACGCGGTTGACCCTGATGCCCCACTTGCCGGTGGCGTCGTCGAGGACCGCGCGCAGCCGGGAGTTGATCTCCTCGCGCGAGGTGAGCGTCTCCTCCAGGTCCATGCTGCCGATGACGTTCCGGAGCGTGGTCACGGTGAGCTGATCGATCGCCTGCAGGTAGTCGGCGACCTCGTAGGCCGCCGCCCGCGGATCGGTGATCTGGTAGTAGAGGACGGTGTCGATGTTGACCACGAGGTTGTCCTCGGTGATCACCGGCCTGGGATCGGATGAATAGACCTGCTCTCGCACGTCGAGTTTGGTGTTGATGCGGTCCGCCACCGGCAGGAGCAGGTTCAGCCCGGGTTGCAGCGTCCGGCGGTAGCGGCCGAAGCGCTCTACGTTGTAGCGGCGGGCCTGAGGGACGATCCGCACGGTGGAGGCCACGAGGAAGACGATGACGAGGGCCGCCACGAGGATGGGGATGACAACTGGTTCCACAGTGCCTCCGTTGCTGCGTGTTCAGCCGTTCAGGGAAGGAGCTCGCGGGGATAGACGATGGCGGTGGCGCCTTCGATCTCCATGACGTCGACCAGCGCTCCCACCGGGATCACATGGCTCTCGTCGAGGGCGCGGGCGGACCATTCCTCGCCGGAGAGTTTGATCAGGCCACGGGTCGCGGTGACTTCCTGCATGACCTCGGCCCGCTTGCCGATCAGCGCGTCGCTGCCGTCGCGGATGAGGGGCTGCTGTTCCATGTGCCGCAGCGCGACGGGACGGACGAGGACGAGGCCCGCCGCCGCCGCTGCCACCAGGGCCAGGAGCTGGCCGGACAGGCCGATGCCGACGCCGGCGACCACGGCGGCGACCAGCGCGGCGCCCGCCAGCAGCCCGAAGACAAGGGTCAGGGTGAAAAACTCCGCGGCACCCAGCGCCGCAGCAGCGAGCAGCCACGCGAACCACGGCATCGAATCGCCCTTCTTCAGGGGCCCTCTCCACCAAGCTACCGCCCGGAACGCCAGGCAGACAGAGAGACAGACACGTCAACCGTGGTTCTGCTCGGAGACAGGCGGGCCCCGTGCGGCGCAGGTACCGCAAGAAGAAGAAGCGGTCTACCGGCTCGTCGTCGGCAGACCGCCGGAAGGCGGGCAGCAAGCACCACTGATCTGCGGCGGGAAGGGCACTCCGTTGCACGTGATCACCACAGCGGCCGACGTCTACGCCATCGGCGGCGGCGCAGCGCCCGGCGCACCGCTTGAACTGCGGGCCGTGTTCCCCGGTACGGCCTCGGGGTGCCGTCGCGGTCGGCCGGGCCGTCCGGCGACGGGCGGGATCCCGTCGACCATTTTGACGGTCTGGGTGTTCAGACGCCTTGTCAACTCTCATTTCCACGGGCGGCCCTCGGCGGTACGACCGCAAACCCCCCCGCGGAACAGGGGGGCTAACCCCAGTGCGGCGGGTGGCGGCGCTTTCTACCGTGGACGGCATGACGGGAATGGACGCGCGGGACGCCGACCTCAAGAGGGAACTCGACGCCACCCTGCACGCACGCAGGGATCTGGGCGAGGAGTACGAACCGGCGCTGGTCGAATCGTTCCTGGAGAAGGTCGACCAGCGGATCGACGGCGCGGTGGAGCGCCGGGTGCGGCGGCAGCTCGCGGAGCAGCAGATGCAGACGGCCCGGGACTCCCGGTCGCCGAGGGTCACGGACTCCTGGGGCGAGCGGTTCGGCTTCGCCATCGTCTCCCTGGTCCTCGCCGTGCCGCTGTCCGCGATCGGCGGGGGCGTGGCCCGTCTGCCCGGGCTGCTCGTCGCCTGGGCGGGCATCGTCGGCGTCAACGTCGTCCAGGCGCTCCGCACCAACCCGAACCTGTTCGGCCGCCGCCGCTCGTCCTCCCAGGACGGTGGCTGGGAGGACTGAGCGCGCACGCCGGTCAGACCTGCCGCGTCGGCAGCGCGACGATCTGCCGCAGATTGACGTGGTGCGGCCGGCTCGTCGCGTAGGCCACCAGGTCGGCCAGCTCCTCCGCGGACAGGGCGCCCACCTCGTCGAGCATGCCCTCGACCTGCCGGGACAGGTCCGCGTCGGAGATGTGGGTGCGCAGCTCGCTCTCCACGAACCCGGGCTCGATGTTGGTGACCCGGACGTCCCGGGGTCCGAACTCCCCGCGCAGGGCTTCCGACAGATAGGTGACGGCCGCCTTGGTCGCGCCGTAGACGGCGTAGTTCGGGAAGCTGAGGTGCGCGGCGATGGACGAGATGTTCACGATGTCGGCCGTACGGCCGTCGGCGGCGGCGCTCACCAGGTCGCCGGTGAAGGCGCCGATCATCCGCAGCACCCCGGTCACGTTGGTGTCGAGCATCCGCTGCCACTCGTCGGCGCGCCGGGCGTCGACGGGGTGAGGCAGCATGACGCCGGCGCAGTTCACGACCAGGTCGACGGTCCCGTACTCCGCGTGGATGCGCGCGGCGGCGTCCGCGACGGACGTCTCGTCGGTGACGTCCGCGGCGACGGCCAGGGCCTGGCCGCCGTCGGCCCTGATCTTCCCGGCGATGGCGGTCAGCCGTTCCGCGCGCCGGGCGACCAGCGCCACCCGGGCGCCCTCGGCGGCCAGCAGCACGGCGACGGCCTCGCCGATCCCGCTCGCGGCTCCGGTGACGACGGCGGTACGGCCGGCCAGGCTGTCGTACGACATGGGGTTCCCCTTCGGTGTCGGCCGGGGCGTCTCCCCGGCCTCGGACACCACCCTCGGCCGCCGCGGCAGCCCTACCCAGGGCTGTGCTCTTCCTGGGTCTGCCAGTACCAGGTTCGGCGGGCCCGGGCGGCCTAGGCTCGGGCCCATGGACGGAGAACTGGGAGACTTCCTGCGCTCGCGCCGTGCCCGCATCCAGCCGGAGGAGGTGGGGCTGCCGTCGTACGGCCGCCGTCGCGTCCCGGGCCTGCGCCGCGAGGAGGTCGCGCAGCTGGCCGGGGTGAGCGTCGACTACTACGTCCGCCTCGAACAGGGCAGGGGGCCCGGGGCTCCCTCCCGGACCAGGTCCGGGGGTGTCTCGGACGCCGTGCTGGACGCGATCGCCCGGATGCTGCGGCTGGACGAGGCCGAGCACGCGTATCTGCGGGCGGTCGCCCGGCCGCGCCGGCAGGACGGGCACGGGCCGGCCACTCCCCGGGTGCGCCCGGGTGTGCAGCTGCTCCTGGACGGCATGGACCGCAATCCCGCATATGTCCTGGACCACCGCATGGACGTCCTGGCCTGGAACCCCCTCGCCGACGCCGTGCTCGGCTTCAGCGGCACGGGCGACCTCAGCCTGCCGCGCCGCCTCTTCCTCGACCCCGTCTCGCGGGAGCTCTACCCGGACTGGGCCGAGGTGACCGCCCAGATGGTGTCGCATCTGCGCCTGCAGGCGGGCCACCATCCCGGCGACCCCGCCACGGGGGAACTCGTCGCCGAACTCGCCCGGGCCAGCGAGGAGTTCCGCCGGCTGTGGGGGGACCACCTGGTCAAGCCCTGCGACCACGGCGTGAAACTCCTGCGGCACCCGGTCGCGGGCCTGCTGACCCTCCCCTACGAGACCCTCACGGTCCCGGCGGCGCCGGACCAGACGATCGTGGTGTACACGCCCGAACCGGGCTCGGAGACGGCGGAGCGCCTGGCGCTGCTGGGGAGCTGGGCGACGAGCCACACGGGCTGACGTCACGTGAGGAGATGCGCGGGGACCGCCGCACCCCCGTGAACGGGGGGCGGGACGACGGCGGTCCCCGCGAAGGACGCGGGCCCGGTCAGGCCGGGCGTGCGCGTCCAAGGCGTCCATGGAGGTCCGGGAGCCGCTCCGGAGGTCCTGTGACGCCGTTCGGCGCCGGTTCGGGCGGGGAGCCGCTCCCGCCCTGCCGACATCCACCAATGTGCAGGACACGTGTTAAGCGGGTGCTGCGCGAACGTGACACCCACGTACCGGTTCCGCGAAGTCCGCGGAGATCACGGACGCCGCAAGTTCACCCGGTACACGGGCGGTTCACCGGAGGTTGGGCGTCACTTCCCCGTGCGGGCGAGGAAGGACAGCAGGTCCTGCCGGCTGACCACACCGGTCGGCTTGCCCTCGACGAGGACGATCGCCGCGTCCGCCTTGCCCAGCACGGCCATCAGGTCCGCGAGCGGTTCGCCGGAGCCGACCTGGGGAAGCGGGCCGGACATGTGCTTCTCCAGCGGGTCCTCGAGCGAAGCGCTCTTGCTGAACAGCGCGTCCAGCAGCTCGCGTTCCACGACCGAGCCGACGACCTCGGCCGCCATCACGTCCGGGTGGCCGGCGCCCGGCTTGACGACCGGCATCTGCGAGACGCCGTACTCGCGCAGCACGTCGATGGCCTGTCCGACGGTCTCCTCCGGGTGCATGTGGACGAGGGAGGGCATGCGGTCGCCCTCCTTGTCGTTCAGGACGTCGGCCACGCGGGCGCTGGGGCCGGTGTCCTCCAGGAAGCCGTAGTCGGCCATCCACTCATCGTTGAAGATCTTGCTGAGGTAGCCGCGGCCGCTGTCCGGCAGCAGGACCACCACGACGTCGTCCGGCCCGAGCCGCTCGGCGACCTCCAGCGCGGCCACGACGGCCATGCCGCAGGAGCCGCCGACGAGCAGGCCCTCCTCCTTGGCGAGGCGGCGGGTCATCTGGAACGAGTCCTTGTCGGACACGGCGACGATCTCGTCCGCGACGGTCCGGTCGTAGGCGGTCGGCCAGAAGTCCTCACCGACGCCCTCGACGAGGTAGGGCCGGCCGGAGCCGCCGGAGTAGACGGAGCCCTCGGGGTCCGCGCCGACGACCTTCACCGAGCCGCCGCTGATCTCCTTCAGGTAGCGGCCGGTTCCGGAGATGGTGCCGCCGGTGCCCACGCCCGCCACGAAGTGGGTGAGCTTCCCCTCCGTCTGCTCCCACAGCTCGGGGCCGGTCGAGTGGTAGTGGGAGAGCGGGTTGTTGGGGTTGGAGTACTGGTCGGGCTTCCAGGCCCCCGGCGTCTCACGGACCAGCCGGTCGGAGACGTTGTAGTACGAGTCCGGGTGCTCGGGGTCCACGGCGGTCGGGCACACCACGACCTCGGCGCCGTACGCGCGCAGCACGTTGATCTTGTCGGTGCTCACCTTGTCGGGGCACACGAAGATGCACTTGTACCCCTTCTGCTGCGCCACGATGGCGAGCCCGACGCCGGTGTTGCCGCTGGTCGGCTCGACGATCGTGCCGCCGGGCTTGAGAGCGCCGCTCTCCTCGGCCGCCTCGATCATGCGCAGGGCGATGCGGTCCTTCACCGAGCCGCCGGGATTGAAGTACTCCACCTTGGCCAGGACGGTCGCCCTGATGCCCTTGGTCACGCTGTTGAGCTTCACCAGCGGGGTGTTGCCGACGAGGCTGATCATCGAGTCGTGGAACTGCACCGTTGTCTCCGGATGCCGCAGAAGTGGTCTGAGTGGTGCCGCCAGCCTATGACCTTGTCGTGGTCCGTGACGGTCGTTCACTCCCTGTTGAGATTGGGCGACGGGCTGTACGGGGCAAGCACTGGGTGTACGGGTTCGAGGAGGTGGCAGCGACGCATGACGAGCATGTCGAGGGCGAGGGTGGCCCGGCGGATCGCCGCCGGCGCGGCGTACGGCGGCGGCGGGGTCGGGCTGGCCGGGGCGGCGGCGGTCGGGCTGGTGCTGGCCGAGGTGCAGTTGGCGCGGCGCCGGGTGGGCAACGGCACGTCTCCTCATGTGCCGCACGCGGACGGGCTGTACGGCCGTACGTACGCCGGTCCGGCCGTGGCACCGCTGAGGCTGACCATGCTGGGCGACTCCACGGCCGCGGGCCAGGGCGTACACCGGGGCGGGCAGACACCGGGAGCGCTGCTGGCGTCGGGGCTCGCGGCGCTGGCCGAGCGGCCGGTGGAGCTGCGCACGGTGGCGACTCCCGGGGCGTGCTCGGACGACCTGGACCGCCAGGTGGCGCTGGTGCTGGCCGATCCCGACCCCGTGCCCGACATCTGCGTGATCATGGTCGGGGCGAACGACGTCACCCACCGCATGCCCCCGACCCGCTCGGTCCGCCATCTCGCCTCGGCGGTCCGGCGGCTGCGCACGGCCGGTGCGGAGGTCGTGGTCGGCACCTGCCCCGACCTCGGCACGATCGAGCCGGTGCGGCAGCCTTTGCGCTGGCTGGCCCGGCGGGCGTCACGCCAGCTGGCGGCCGCCCAGACGATCGGAGTCGTCGAACAGGGCGGCCGCACGGTGTCGCTGGGCGACCTGCTGGGCCCCGAGTTCGCCGAGAATCCGCGCGAGCTGTTCGGCCCGGACAGCTACCACCCCTCCGCCGAGGGCTACGCGACGGCTGCGATGGCGGTCCTGCCGAGCGTCTGCGCCTCCCTGGGCCTGTGGCCCGCCGAGGAGGAGCGCCCGGACGCCTCCCGCCGCGAGGGCTTCCTGCCGGTGGCGCGGGCGGCGGCGGAGGCCGCCTCGGAGGCGGGCACGGAGGTCGCGGCGGCGATGCCCAGCGGGCCGCGCGGACCATGGGCCCTGCTGAAGCGCCGGCGGCGTCGGCGGGTACCCGAGCAGGAACCGGCCCCCGCCAGTCCTTCGAGCTGAGGAGCACCGCGGAGCGAGCCCCGGCGAGGAGGAAGCAAAGCAAGCGCTTGGAAACTGCGGCCAGGGTCACACCGCGACACCCGTGACCCAGCCCATACGTACGGGTAACTTCCCAGACAGCCCAAGCAGACCACCCGGTACGTCAATGGAGCCGTGATGCCCGAAGCCGTGATCGTCTCAGCCGCCCGCTCCCCCATCGGCCGCGCCGTCAAGGGCTCCCTCAAGGATCTCCGCCCGGACGACCTGACCGCCACGATCGTCCAGGCCGCCCTGGCCAAGGTCCCCGAGCTGGACCCGAAGGACATCGACGACCTGATGCTCGGCTGCGGCCTGCCCGGCGGCGAGCAGGGCCACAACCTCGGCCGCATCGTGGCCGTGCAGATGGGCATGGACCACCTGCCGGGCTGCACCGTCACCCGGTACTGCTCCTCCTCCCTGCAGACCTCCCGGATGGCCCTGCACGCGATCAAGGCCGGCGAGGGGGACGTCTTCATCTCGGCCGGCGTGGAGACGGTCTCCCGCTACGCGAAGGGCAGCTCCGACGGCCTGCCCGACACGCACAACCCGCTCTTCGCCGACGCCGAGGCCCGGACCGAGGCCACCGCCCAGTCCGAGGGCTCGACCTGGCACGACCCGCGCGAGGACGGCCTGCTGCCCGACCCGTACATCGCGATGGGCCAGACCGCCGAGAACCTGGCCCGCACCAAGGGCGTCACCCGCCAGGACATGGACGAGTTCGGCGTCCGCTCGCAGAACCTCGCCGAGGAAGCCATCAAGAACGGCTTCTGGGAGCGCGAGATCACCCCGGTCACCCTCCCCGACGGCACGGTCGTCTCCAAGGACGACGGCCCCCGCGCCGGCGTCACCCTGGAGGGCGTGCAGGGCCTCAAGCCGGTCTTCCGCCCCGACGGCATGGTCACGGCCGCCAACTGCTGCCCGCTGAACGACGGCGCCGCGGCCCTGGTGATCATGTCCGACACCAAGGCCCGTGAGCTCGGCCTCACCCCGCTCGCCCGGATCGTGTCGACCGGCGTCTCCGGCCTCTCGCCCGAGATCATGGGACTCGGCCCGGTCGAGGCGAGCAAGCAGGCCCTGCGGCGCGCCGGGCTGGGCATCGGCGACATCGACCTGGTCGAGATCAACGAGGCGTTCGCCGCCCAGGTGATCCCCTCCTACCGAGACCTGGGCATCCCGCTGGAGAAGCTGAACGTCAACGGCGGTGCCATCGCCGTCGGCCACCCCTTCGGCATGACCGGCGCCCGCATCACCACCACGCTCATCAATTCCCTCCAGTTCCATGACAAGCAGTTCGGTCTGGAGACGATGTGCGTCGGCGGCGGCCAGGGCATGGCCATGGTCATCGAGCGCCTCAGCTGAGCGGCGCACCGTAGCCGCCATAGCACCCGCTGTGAGCCTTGAGCCCAGAACCCTGGAAACTCCAGGGTTCTGGGCTGTTTTGTGATCCAATCTCCCCCAGGATGTGACCTATCTCCCTCCGCCAGGGGAGAACCCCAGGTCACAGCAGCCGCACCCCCTCCCCCGACACCGAAGCCCTGTCCGTTTCGTGACGTTACGCACTGACAGCGGGTTAGTCCGCCCTTCAAGCTGATGTAGGAAGTCGGGGGTCGACTTTGAACCGGGAGTACGTCAGTGAGCGCCATGCCGATCGCGTTGCTGGTCACCACGGCCGCCACGGGCGCCGTGGGCGTCGCCGTCCTGCGCACCGTCCTGCAGCTGCGCCGACAGGTCGCGGCCCTGCACACCGCGCTGGCCGAGAGCCGCGCCTCCACCACCCGTGCGCTGCTGCCCGCCGCCCGTACCGCTGCCGACACCGATGAGATACGTGCCGCCGTGGCGGCGGCGCTCGCCGAGGAGCGGGAGCGGGAGCTGGCCGAGGCGCGGGCGTTCTGGGCCGCCCAGGAGGCCCGTGACGCCTCCGACGCGCCCTCCCTGCTGGGCCTGCCCGAGGTCGACCTGTTCCTGCCCCGCCAGGCCGATTTCGCGGGTCTGGAGCCGGTGTCCGAGCCCGGCACGGACACCGAGGAGCCGGCCGGCGAGTCCCCGGAACTGGCCGCGGCCCGCCGCCGCCACCCCTCGCACCCGGACTTCGTGCCGACCCAGTCGCCGGTCGTGAACGACCACGAGCGCACCGTCGCCACCCTGGAGGAGCTCGCCTCCTCCCGCATCGAGCTGACGGACGTGCGCCCCGGCCCGCTGGGCACCCTGGACGTCTACGTCTTCGCCGACGGCACGACCCTGTGCATGACGCCGGGCCACCGCGAGACGGCGGAGCACCTCTCCGCGGCCCTGCGCGCCGGCCGGACCCCGGTCCTGCTGGGCGGCTCCGGCATCTCGGGCGCCTACACCCTCACGTTCGAATGCGGCGAGGAGAACGTGTACATCCTGGCGGACCGGGTCATCGCGTCCCTGTAGGGAGCGCCCCCGCTAGACCCCCGCCCGCTTCTGCGCCTCCTCCACCAACGTCACGGCTTCGTCGACGTCGGCTTCGCCGGGGACCACGACCGCCAGATCGTTCCCGGCGACGGTGATCTGATCTGCCGCTGCAAACATCCCCGCATCCGGCATCTCCCGGGGCTCCACGCCCTCGAGTACCTGCGCCCTCCGGGCCAACTCCCTGGCCAGCTCCAGAGCCTCGGCGGCAGCTCCGCGCTGCAACCGGCTCTGGGGCGCGGCCCTCAATCGATCGGCGAAGTGCTCCACCGCACGGGTCAGAGGCGTCGTATCAACCACGCCGCGAGCGTACGCGTCCCACCGGGACTGTTGCCAACGGGCGAACACTCAGGCACGGTGACCTGAAGGACCGGCTTACATCCCAGCGTCCGGAGGCGCCGATGTCCCAAGTCTTCTCCGAAGAGACCCACCGCAACATGCTCGCCCGCATCCCGCACTGCACCGGTCGTGAGATCTCCGACTGGTTGCGCACCGTCGAAGACGGCCCCGCGCTCTTCCGCTTCGAGGAAAAGGTCAGCTGGCTCCGGCACGAACACAACCTGGCGTACGGCCACGCCAAGGCGATCATCCACGAGTACGACCTGAGGCGGGCCGCGCGCAAACTCCGCTAGGCGCGCACACCGTCCTCCCGACGACGAAGGGCCCCGGCCGAAGCCGGGGCCCTTCGCGCTACGACTGCCGGAACTAGTCGCTGCTGTTGAGGATCGAGATGAGCCTCAGGAACTCCATGTAGATCCACACCAGCGTCAGCGTGAGGCCGAAGGCCGCGAGCCAGGCCTCCTCGCGCGGGGCACCATAGGCGACGCCGTCCTCGACCTGCTTGAAGTCCAGGGCGAGGAAGCAGGCACCGAGGATGATGCCGATGACGCCGAAGATGATGCCGAGGGGCCCGCTGCGGAAGCCGAGGCCGTCACCGCCGCCGAACACCGCGAACAGCAGGTTCACGGTCATCAGCAGGATGAAGCCGAGCGCGGCCGCCATCACGAAGCCGTAGAAGCGTCGGTTGACGCGGATCCAGCCGGCCTTGTAGGCGATCAGCACACCGGTGAAGACCGCCATCGTGCCGATCACGGCCTGCATGGCCGCACCGTCGGCGATGCGGTTGTCGACGATGTTGGAGACGACGCCGAGGAAGACACCCTCGAACGCGGCGTACGTCAGGATCAGCGCGGGCGAGGCCTTGCGCTTGAACGACTGCACGAACGCCAGGACCATGCCGATCAACGCGGCGCCGATACCGATGCCGTAGCTACGGCTGATGTTGGCGTCGTCGATCGGCAGCAGGGCCCAGGAGAGCGCCGCGGTGAGGATGAGCACGCCGAGCGTGCTCGCCGTGCGCAGGACGACGTCGTCGATGGTCATCCGGCCGGTGGTGGCCGGTGCCTGCGGCGGCGCGCCGTACTGCAGGTCCTGCTGGGCGTAAGGGTTCTGCGCGTAAGGGTTCTGCGCGTACTGGTCGCCCGTCGGCTGCGCGTACGGGTTGCCCTGGGTGGCGACAGCGGGACCCCCGGCCTGCGGCGCGGTGTTGAAGCCCGCGTAGCCGTTGTCGCGGCTGAACCCCCGTCGCGAGAAGACCGGGTTTCTGCTCCTCATTTCACTCCTCCATGGCCACTCGCCGTGGCCTTGGCTCAAGAGTAATAGGTAGGCAAAGGAATGACCCTACTGCTTGGGGAGGATCTTTCCCTCGTCGTGCTGGCCAACACGCTACGCGGCTTCGTGATTCCCCTCACCGCAGGGGGTCACTCCCGGCTCACCCGAACGGGAAGCCCGTGTAGGCCTCGGCCAGGTCCGTCTCGGCAGCGCGGGACGAGGCGATCCGGTCCAGCCGGGCGAGCTGGAGCCGGCCCTCGAAGGCCGTGGCGCCGGGCGCGGTGTGCAGAAGGGCCGTCATGTCGTAGGAGAACCGCTCGGCCTGCCAGACGCGGCGCAGGCAGGTCGCTGAGTAGGCGTCGAGCAGCTCCGGCGAGCCGGTCTCCTGCCGGTGCGTCAGGGCCCGCGCGAAGGTCACCACGTCGCCGACGGCGAGGTTCAGGCCCTTGGCCCCGGTCGGGGGGACGATGTGTGCCGCGTCACCGGCGAGGAAGAGGCGGCCGTGGCGCATGGGCTCGTGGACGTAGGAGCGCATGGGCGTGACCGACTTCTGGGTGATCGGGCCGCGTTCCAGGCGCCAGTCGTCGTCTGTCTCGAACCGGCGCTCCAGCTCATCCCAGATCTCCTCGTCGCTCCACGTCCCGGCGTCCGTGCCGTCGGGCACCTGGAGGTAGAGGCGGGAGACGGCCGGGGACCTCATGGAGAGCAGGGCGAAACCCCGGTCGTGGCGGGCGTAGACGAGCTCGTCGTGCGAGGGCGGCACGTCGGCGAGGATGCCCAGCCAGCCGAAGGGGTACGTCCGTTCGAAGACGTGGGCGAGTCCGGCCGGGACCGCCTTGCGGGCCACGCCCCAGAAGCCGTCGCAGCCGACGACGTAGGCGCACTCCAGGACGTCCTCGCGGCCCTCGTGCCGGAAGCGGATCCGCGGGGCGTCGGTGTCGGCGTCCTCCACGGCCAGCGCCTCCGCCTCGAAGAGCAGGGGGCCGCCGCCTTGGAGCTGGAGGGCGATGAGGTCCTTGCACACCTCGGTCTGGGCGTAGACGGTCACGGACCGACCGCCGGTGAGGCCGGGGAAGTCCACGCGGTGGCGCCTGCGGTCGAAGCGCAGTTCGATGCCGTCGTGGCGCAGCCCCTCGCGGTCCATGCGCTCCCCGGCGCCGGCCGCGCGCAGCACGTCCACCGTGCCCTGTTCCAGGATCCCGGCGCGCTGGCGCCGTTCGACGTAGGAGCGGTCGCGGCTCTCCAGGACGACCGCGTCGATGCCGGCGTTGTGGAGCAGCCGGGCGAGGAGGAGGCCGGCGGGGCCCGCTCCGATGATGCCGACGGTGGTGCGCATCGGACGACCTCTTCTCATCCCGTTCGTCAGGTGAAATTTCTTTCACCATGTGCGTGTGAGTCTCCGACGGCATACGGCCGCTGTCAACGGGCACGCCGTGAACTCTTCAATGGACCACGCAGGGATCGGAAGGTGCCCGGAGCCGGACTCGAACCGGCACGCCCGCGAAGGGGCAGCGAGGTTTAAGCTCGCCGTGTCTGCATTCCACCATCCGGGCAG
This sequence comes from Streptomyces luteogriseus, assembly GCF_014205055.1. Taxonomy (NCBI): domain Bacteria; kingdom Bacillati; phylum Actinomycetota; class Actinomycetes; order Kitasatosporales; family Streptomycetaceae; genus Streptomyces; species Streptomyces luteogriseus. Next base: position 5,172,214 of record NZ_JACHMS010000001.1, on the reverse strand, counting down.
GCCGTGGGCTCCGCATCGAGGTTCCGAGACTATCCGGACGGGTCCCCCGAACAGCGGAAGCGTGGACCGATGTTGTCTTATTTTATTGACGTCTGAGGGTGCATCAGCCCACGGAACGCGCCATCCGCACTTGCCAGTAGCCTTCCGTGCGCCCGTCGGCCGCGCATGCGGAATGACGGAATTTCACCGCCCGAACAAGGGCACTCCACCTGTTCTCGACACCCGGACGCATCGGTTCCCGACAGCGGGGCCCCTCAGGGGTGTTCGTCATCCCCAGGTATGACACCGCCCGCCCCGGTCAGACCCGAGTCGGCCTTCGGAACCGGAACAACGGGTGACTACACGGCGCCGTGGGACCCGGACGATGGAACACGTCCTTCCCGTACACAGCCGTCCGACAGGAGAGCCATCCCGTGACCACCGCTTCCCTCACCGACCGGGCCACCACCGCGGCCGCGCGCGCCACGGATCTCTCGAAGATCTACGGGCAGGGTGAGACCCAGGTGGTCGCCCTGGACCGCGTCTCCGTCGACTTCCGGCAGGCCGAGTTCACCGCGATCATGGGCCCCTCCGGCTCCGGCAAGTCCACCCTGATGCACTGCGTGGCCGGCCTCGACTCCTTCTCCTCCGGGTCGGTGCGCATCGGTGACACCGAACTCGGCTCGCTGAAGGACAAGCAGCTGACCAAGCTGCGCCGGGACAAGATCGGCTTCATCTTCCAGGCGTTCAACCTGCTGCCCACCCTGACCGCCCTGGAGAACATCACCCTCCCGATGGACATCGCGGGCCGCAAGCCGGACAAGCAGTGGCTGGACTCCGTCATCCGGATGGTCGGCCTGGCGGACCGGCTCGGCCACCGGCCGTCCCAGCTGTCCGGCGGTCAGCAGCAGCGCGTCGCCGTGGCCCGGGCGCTGGCCTCCCGGCCCGAGATCATCTTCGGGGACGAGCCCACCGGAAACCTCGACTCGCGCTCCGGCGCCGAGGTGCTGGGCTTCCTGCGCAACTCCGTGCGGGAGCTGGGCCAGACGGTGGTGATGGTGACGCACGACCCGGTGGCCGCGGCCTACGCGGACCGGGTGATCTTCCTGGCGGACGGCCGGATCGTCGACGAGATGCACGGGCCGACGGCCGACTCCGTGCTCGACCGCATGAAGGCGTTCGACGCCAAGGGCCGCACCAGCTGATCCCCCGTCAGGACCGACAGGACTGAGAAGAAGAACCCATGTTCCGTACCGCCTTGCGCAATGTGCTCGCACACAAGGCCCGGCTCCTGATGACTGTGCTCGCCGTGATGCTCGGCGTCGCGTTCGTCTCCGGCACCCTGGTCTTCGCCGACACCCTCTCCAACGCCTTCCGCAACCAGTCGGCGAAGAGCTACGACGACGTCGCCGTCGCCGTCTCCTCGTACACCGACCCGGACAACTCCGAGGAGGAGCCGGGCCTGTCCGGCAAGGTCCTCGACAGGATCTCGGCCGTGGACGGCGTCGCAGGGGTGTACGGCCGCGTCGAGGGCTTCGCCGGGGTCGCCGACCCCGACGGGAAGCTGATCGGCGTCGGCTGGTCCAACAAGGGCTCCAACTTCGCCCCCGGCAAGGACGGCAAGGACGCCGCCTACACGTTCACCGACGGCTCCGGCCCGGTGAAGGACGACCAGATCGCCCTGGACAAGGAGTCCGCCGCCAAGGGCGAGTACAAGGTCGGCGACCGGGTGCGCGTCGCGACCAACGGCCCGGTGAGGGAGTACACCCTCAGCGGGGTGTTCACCACCGAGGACGGTGCGGTCAACGCCGGCGGCAGCCTGGTCCTCTTCGACACCGCCGTCGCCCAGAAGCAGTACCTCAAGCCGGGCTACTTCGACAGCGTCACCGTCACCGCCACCCCCGGCGCCGACGACGCGAGGATCCTGAACGCCGTCAAGCCGCTGCTGCCCGACACCGCCGAGGCGCAGACCGGCCAGGCGCTCGCCGACGAGCAGGCCGAGCAGATCGAGCAGGGCATGGGGAACCTCAAGCAGGTCCTGCTCGGCTTCGCGGGCATCGCGCTCTTCGTCGGGATCTTCCTGATCTCCAACACGTTCACGATGCTGGTCGCCCAGCGCACCAAGGAGATCGCCCTGATGCGCGCCGTCGGCGCGTCCCGCAGGCAGATCACCCGCTCGGTGCTCGCCGAGGCCGCGCTGGTGGGTCTGGTCGCCTCGGCCGTCGGCTTCGGCCTCGGCATCGGCCTGGCCGTCGGACTCCGCTCCGGAATGGCCGCGTTCGACATGAAGATGCCGGACGGTCCGCTGATCCTGTCCGCCACTCCCGTGATCGCGGCTCTCTCGGTGGGCGTGCTGATCACGACGTTCGCCGCCTGGCTGCCCGGCCGCCGCGCCGCGAAGATCCCGCCGGTGGCGGCCATGAACAGTGTCCACGCGGTGGCCACCACCAAGTCGCTGGTCCTGCGCAACTCCATCGGTGCGGTCGTCACCGCCCTCGGTGCGGTGGGGATCGTGGCGGGTGCCTCGACCGGCGGCGACGACGGCCGCATGTACATCGGGGCGGGTGCCTTCCTCGCGCTGATCGGCGTCATCATCCTGATCCCGCTGCTGTCGCGGCCCGTGATCGCACTCGTCCGTCCGTTGCTCGTCGGCCCCTTCGGGGTGGCGGGCAAGCTGGCCGGCCAGAACGCGGTCCGCAACCCGCGCCGCACCGGCGCCACCGCCTCGGCGCTGGCCATCGGGCTGACGCTGGTGACCGGCCTGTCGGTGCTCGGCATCACGGTCGGCACGGCCATCGACAAGATGACCACCGACAACATCAAGGCCGACTACATGGTCTCGATGGCCAACGGCGGTGACCTCGACCGGTCCGCGCTGACGGCGCTGGAGAAGGCCGAGGGCGTGTCCGCGGTCTCGCCGCAGCAGGACGCCTACTTCCAGGTCGACGGCGACGACTTCGTGTCCGCCTCGGCGGTCACCCCGGGCGACATCGAGAAGGTCCTGACCGTCGACGTCGTCAGCGGCAGCGCGGACTCGCTCGCCGACGGCCGGATCGCGGTCGCCGAGAAGACGGCGAAGAGCAGGGGCTGGAAGACCGGCGACACCGTCGCCGTCACCTTCGGCGACGACAAGAAGGCCAAGCTGACGGTCGGCGCCGTCTACAAGGACAGCGAGTTCCTCTCCCCCGTCCTCATCGACCGGAAGATCGTGGACCGGCACGAGACGAAGCCGTCCATCCGGCAGGTCTTCGTGAAGGTCGACGGCGGCCAGACCGCGGCGAACGAGAAGGTCCTCGTCGACGCGCTGGGGGACAACCCCGCGATCACCATGATGGACCGGCAGGACATCCGCAACGAGTTCGGCGGCGCCATCAACACCCTGCTGAACATCATGTACGGCCTGCTGGCGATGGCTTTGATCATCGCGGTGCTGGGCGTGGTCAACACCCTCGCGATGTCGGTCTTCGAACGGCAGCAGGAGATCGGCATGCTCCGCGCCATCGGCCTGGACCGGCGCCGGGTGAAGCGGATGGTCCGACTGGAGGCCGTCGTCATCTCGGTGTTCGGCGCGGTGGTCGGCATCGGTCTCGGGGCGTTCCTCGGCTGGGCGATCGGCGAGACCTTCGCGGACCAGATCCCGGGGTACACGCTGGTCCTGCCCTGGGACCGGATCGGGATCTTCCTGGTGCTGGCCGGTCTGGTCGGCGTCCTGGCCGCGCTGTGGCCGGCCCGCAACGCCGCGCGGCTGAACATGCTGAACGCGATCAAGGCGGAGTGACCGCGTCGCTCCGCGGTACGCCGAAGGGCCGGGTTCCCCGTGACGGGGAGCCCGGCCCTTCCGGTCGTGCCCCGGTCAGTCCCGGGCGGGCGCACCCCAGGTGCGGGCCCGCAACGGCATCCCGGAGGTGCCCGATTCCGGGGTCCGCACGGCGAGGACCTGGTTGACGCCGATGCGGTTGTGTTCGAAGGCGAGGGCGGACGCCGCCATGTAGAGGCGCCAGACGCGGGCGCGGCCGGGGCCGGCCAGCCGGACGGCATGCTGCCAGTCGGCCTCCAGGCGGTCGACCCACCGGCGCAGGGTCAGGGCGTAGTGCTCGCGGATCGCCTCGACGTCGCGCACCTCGAACCCGGCGCGCTCCAGCTGGGCCACGGTGCTGCCGATCGGCTGGAGCTCACCGTCGGGGAAGACGTAGGAGTCGATGAAGGCGTCGACGCTGTACGTCGTCTCCTCCCGCTGCGGGCGGCGGGCGATCTGGTGGTTCAGAAGCCGCCCGCCGGGCTTGAGCAGGTCGTACAGGGCGGCGGCGTACTCCAGGTACTGCTCGGCACCGACGTGTTCGGCCATGCCGATGGAGGAGATCGCGTCGTAGGGCCCGTCGCGGACGTCGCGGTAGTCCTGGACGCGGATCTCGATCCTGTCGGTGAGGCCCTCGTCGGCGACGCGCTTGCGGGCGTAGGCGGCCTGCTCCTGGGAGAGCGTGACGCCGACGACGCTCACACCGTGCTCGCGGGCCGCGTGGATGGCCATCGAGCCCCAGCCGCAGCCGACATCGAGCAGCCGCAGGCCGGGTCTCAGGCCGAGCTTGCGGCAGACGAGTTCGAGCTTGTCCCGCTGGGCCTGTTCGAGGGTGCTGTCCGGCGTGGGCCAGTAGGCGCAGGAGTACACCATGGACGGACCGAGGACGATCTCGTAGAAGTCGTTGCCGACGTCGTAGTGGTGGCTGATGGCGCGTCGGTCGGTGCGCTTGGTGTGCAGGTGGCGGCGGGGGCTGCGGGTCTCCTCGCGGGGCGGGGCGGGCGGCAGCGGGGGGCCGGCCAGCTTGAACAGTCCGCGGACGGCGGCGCGGACCTCGGGGTCGCGCAGGGCCTGGGCGAGGGTGCGGGCGTCGTCGCCGCGCTCCCAGATGAGTCCGGCCAGCAGATCGAGGGTCGTGTAGAGGTCGCCCTCGATGTCGAGGTCGCCCGCCACCCAGGCGCGGGCCAGGCCCAGTTCGCCCGGCTTCCACAGCAGGCGGCGCAGCGCGCGGCGGTTGCGTACGACCAGGGTCGGCGCGCCCGGCGGGCCGGACTGCGAACCGTCCCAGGCGCGGATGCGCACCGGGAGCGGTGCTCCCAGCAACTGTGTGAAGAGGCCCTGCAGCCGCGGCGCGGCGTCTGCCATGGTGTACACCTCCGTGACGGGAATCCCGGAATGTCCGACACCACGTAAACACCTGCGGGGGTCCGGCGCAGTCCCCGGCACGCGTCATGACTGGGCAAAACACGCCGAAGGGCCTCCCGCACCACGGATGGCGGGAGGCCCTTCGTCAGGCAGATGACCGACCGGAGGTCAGGAGGCCTTGGCCTTCTCCTCGGTCTTCTCCTTCGGCGCGGCGGCGACCGGGGCCGGCTTGGCGGCCTCGTAGAACTCCTCGCGCGGCGTCTCGATGGCGCCGAGCGAGACGACCTCGCGCTTGAGGAACATGCCGAGGGTCCAGTCGGCGAAGACGCGGATCTTGCGGTTCCAGGTCGGCATCGCCAGACCGTGGTAGCCGCGGTGCATGTACCAGGCGAGACGGCCCTTGAGCTTGATCTTCATCTTGCCCATGACGATCATCGCGACGCCCTTGTGGAGGCCGAGACCGGCCACCGCGCCCTTGTTGGCGTGCGAGTAGTCCTTCTGCGGGAAGCCCCGCATGCCGGACACCACGTTGTCACCGAGGACCCGGGCCTGGCGCAGCGCGTGCTGGGCGTTCGGCGGGCACCAGGCGTTCTCGTTGCCCGCCTTGCGGCCGACGAGGTCCGGAACCTGGGCGTTGTCGCCGGCGGCCCAGATGTAGTCGGTGCCCTTGACCTGGAGGGTCGGCTCGCAGTCGACGTGACCGCGGGGGCCCAGCGGCAGGCCGTAGCGGGCCAGGGCCGGGTTGGGCTTGACGCCGGCGGTCCAGACGATGGTGCTGGAGTCGACCTCGAGGCCGTTCTTCAGCACCACGTGGCCGTCGACGCAGGAGTCCATGGAGGTGGACAGGTAGACCTCGACGCCGCGGCCCTCGAGGTGCTCCTTGCCGTACTTGCCGAGCTTGGGGCCGACCTCGGGGAGGATCTTGTCGGCGGCGTCGACCAGGATGAAGCGCATGTCCTCACGGGACACGTTCTTGTAGTACTTCGCGGCGTCCCGGGCCATGTCCTCGACCTCGCCGATGGTCTCCGCACCGGCGAACCCGCCGCCCACGAAGACGAAGGTGAGCGCCTTGCGGCGGATCTCCTCGTCGGTGGTGGAGTCGGCCTTGTCGAGCTGCTCGAGGACGTGGTTGCGCAGGCCGATGGCCTCCTCGACGCCCTTCATGCCGATGCCCTGCTCCGCGAGCCCGGGGATCGGGAAGGTACGGGAGACCGCGCCGAGCGCGATCACCAGGTAGTCGAAGGGCAGCTCGTAGGCCTCGCCGACCAGCGGGGAGACCGTGGCGACCTTGCGGTCCTGGTCGATGGTGGTGACCCGGCCGGTGAGAACCTCCGCCTTGGGCAGCACGCGTCGCAGCGGGACGACGGGCGCGGGGAGATGTTGCCGGCGGCGGCTTCGGGGAGGAAGGGCTGGTAGGTCATGTACGACCGGGGGTCGACGACCGTGACGGTCGCCTCGCCGTAGCGCATCTTCTTCTGGATGCGCCGAGCTGCGTACAGGCCTACGTACCCACCGCCTACTACGAGGATCCTGGGACGCTCCGTGGTGCTCATGCCATCGAGTATCCACCCGTCTCAGGGGGGTGGCTCGTGCGCCCCTTCACAAGCTCGGGTGGGGTGTGTGTTATCCTCCGCGACCCACGTGATCCACGTCATGGTGACAACCGGGCTCCTTTGTGCACACCGGAGCGTTGTCAATGCCGCGTGAGCTGCCTCTCTGTGCCGGAGGAGCCTCCGTGAGGCACTCCCCGGGAGCCCCTTCGAGTCGCCCGCCGGACCCCTCCATACCATGCTTCTGAACATGTTCAAAGGGCTGTTCAGCCCCCGGACGGGTCAACGGGACCCCTCTCGTCGCCCGGGAGGGCCGAATTCCTTGTGAAGAACTTCACGAACTTTCTCGACGGGCTGCCGTCCGGGGGTCCCGCGGGACCTCCTAATCGCGCTCATTCGTGATCCATGCCTGCTCAGAAGCGGGCTACGCGACCGACCACGCGATGCCGTCGAGGATTTCCCATGAACGCGCCTCCCGTACGCGACGACGTCCACACCTGGCTGGTGTACACGGAAATGCGTACACTTCTTTCATGGCCGATAACACCGTGACCGTCAGGGAAGCACGCGCACACCTCGCGGAACACATCAACCGCGCCGAGGAAGGCACTCCGACCGTTATAACGCGCAACGGCGCCCCGGTAGCCGCGGTCGTGCCGATCGCCGACTTCGAAGCGCTGGAGGAGGCGGCCGACGTGATGCTGGCCCGGGAGGCGGAAGCGGTTCTGGCCGACGGCGGGCCCACCGTTGCCATGGCCGAGCTGCTGGCGGACCTGTTCAGCGAGCGCGGTGAAGGCGCCGCGTGAAGTACGCCTTCCGGTTCACTACTGCTGCACAGCGGCAGCTGCGGGCCATCAGCCGGCACGATGCCATGCGCATCCTGACCGCCTTGACCGCGCTCGGCGACGATCCGTACCGCGAGGACGCCGATGTCAAGAAGCTCACCGGCCCGTCCGGGCTCTACCGGCTCAGGGTCGGCAGCTACAGGGTCGCCTACCAGATCAACGATGGTGAGCTCGTCATCCTCGTCGTCAAGGTAGGCGACCGGCGGGACGTGTACCGCAACCTGTAGGCGGTCAGGCCAAGGACCAGCCGATGCCGTCGAGGATGTCGTGCTCGCTCACGACGACCTCCCGCGCACCGATCCGCTCCATGATCGCCAGGAGCACGAGGGCACCCGCCCCGATCACGTCGACCCGGCCCGGGTGCATGGAGGGCACGGCCGCGCGCTCGGCGTGGGTGGAGCGCAGCAGCCACTCGGTGATCTCGCGGACCCGGTCGTGGGAGACACGGGAGTGGTGGATGGCCTCGGAGTCGTACTCCGGCAGTTCCTGCGCGATCGCCGACACGGTCGTCACGGAGCCGGCGAGGCCCACCAGCGTGCGCGCCTCGCGCAGCGGAACCGTCTGCTCGGCGAGGTCGAGCGCGGCCTCGATGTCGGCCCGCATGGCCGCGATCTGCTCCGCGGCCGGCGGGTCGCTCACCACCCCGTCCCGGACCAGGTGCCGCTCGGTCATGCGGACGCAGCCGATGTCCACCGAGCGGGCCGCCCGGACCCGGTCGTCGCCCACGACGAACTCGGTCGAGCCGCCGCCGATGTCCACGACCAGGTAGGGCTTCGGGAGGTGGTCGCCCCCGGCGAGCTCCTTGGTGGCGCCGGTGAAGGAGAACGCGGCCTCCTGGTCCCCGGAGATCACCTCGGGCTCGACGCCCAGGATGTCCAGCACGCCTCGCACGAACTCGTCCCGGTTCTCGGCGTCCCGGGAGGCGGACGTCGCCACGAACCGCAGCCGCTCCGCCCCGTGCTCCTTGATGATCCCGGCGTACTCGCGGCAGGCCGCGAAGGTCCGCTGGAGCGCCTCGGGGGCGAGCCGGCCGGTGCGGTCGACACCCTGCCCGAGCCGCACGATCGTCATCCGGCGGTCCAGGTCGACGAGCTCACCGGTGGCGGGGTCGGCGTCGGCGACCAGGAGCCGGATGGAGTTCGTACCGCAGTCCACGGCGGCGACACGGGTCACTGGGCGTCCTCCTCGGCGGTCGTCACACAGGCGCCCTTGCGCCACCACTGCGGCAGCATGGCCAGCGCCTCGTCGCCCAGCGGGTTCACGCCCGGCCCCGCGGCCAGCGAGTGGGCCACCAGGACGTGCAGGCACTTCACCCGGTCCGGCATGCCGCCCGCGCTCGGGAAGTTCTTCAGCTCCTCGATCTCGTCGCGCCGCCGGATGTAGTCCTCGTGCGCGGCCCGGTAGGCGGCCGCCAGCTCCGGGTCCGAGGCCAGCCGCTCGGTCATCTCCTTCATCACGCCGTTGGCCTCCAGCGTGCCGATCGCCGAGTTCGCCTTCGGGCACGTCAGGTAGTACAGCGTGGGGAACGGCGTGCCGTCCGGCAGCCGCGGGGCCGTCTCGACGACGTCGGGCTGCCCGCACGGGCAGCGGTGCGCGATCGCGCGCAGACCGCGCGGGGGCCGACCGAGCTGCTGCTTGAAGGCCTCGACGTCGGCGTCGGTGGGCTCGGTGCGCGGAGTGGTCGGCGGGGGCGTTTCCATGACTGTCTTCAGGCTGTCTTTCTCTGGGTTCAGGTCACTGAGCGGGACGCGGGTCACCGGCCGGAGGCGTCGGCCTTGTCGACCCCGTCCCAGACGTTCGAGTACCAGGGGCGGTCGGCCGTCCCCAGGTCGGTGCGCGACTGCTTCGCCGCGTGCGGGTCGACGACGATGAAGCCCGTCTCCCCCGGCATGACGTAGTGCAACCGCCGCCGGATCTGCTGCTCGGCGTACGCGTCGTCCTGCCAGCGCGCCTTCAGGTCGCGCAGCCGTTCGACGCGCTCGCGGGCCTGCCGCTGTTCGCGCTGGAGGTCCTCGATCTCGGCACGCTGCGAGACGTACTCCCGCATCGGGTAGGCCAGGGCCACGATCAGCGAGCACATCACCAGGGCGAGCAGCGCGGCGCGGCCGGTCAGCCGCGAGCGGCGGGCCTGGCGCTTGGTCTGGGAACGGTAGACCCGGGCCGCGGTCTGCTCACCGAGCAGCCGGATCCTGGTCGCGGTGGAGAACCGGTCCCGGTCCTTCACGGCCATCTGTCCGCCTCCCGCTCCACCGTCATACGCGCGTACGTCCCCGGACACGGTACGGGACCGAGTACGGGGACGTACGTACGACTGGCTAAGGCTTGACCCGGTGGGTCGTTCAGCCCTTGAAGCGCGGGAAGGCGCTGCGGCCGGCGTAGACCGCGGCGTCGTCGAGGATCTCCTCGATGCGCAGCAGCTGGTTGTACTTGGCGACGCGCTCGGAGCGGGCCGGGGCGCCGGTCTTGATCTGGCCGCAGTTGGTGGCGACGGCCAGGTCGGCGATGGTGACGTCCTCGGTCTCGCCGGAGCGGTGGGACATCATGCACTTGAAGCCGTTGCGCTGGGCCAGCTCGACGGCGTCCAGGGTCTCGGTGAGCGAGCCGATCTGGTTGACCTTGACCAGGAGCGCGTTGGCCGCGCCCTCCTCGATGCCGCGGGCGAGGCGCTCGGGGTTGGTGACGAACAGGTCGTCGCCGACGAGCTGGACCTTGTCACCGAGCTTGGCGGTGATGGTCTTCCAGCCCTCCCAGTCGTCCTCGAACAGCGGGTCCTCGATGGAGACGAGCGGGTACGCGTCGACGAGCTCCGCGTAGTACTCGGTCATCTCGGCCGCCGAGCGGTCCTTGCCCTCGAAGGTGTAGACACCGTCCTTGTAGAACTCGGAGGCGGCGACGTCGAGGGCGAGGGCGATCTGCTCGCCGGGCGTGTAGCCGGCTTCCTTGACGGCCTCGAGGATGAGGTCGAGGGCCTCGCGGTTGGAGCCCAGGTTCGGGGCGAAGCCGCCCTCGTCGCCGAGGCCGGTGGCCAGGCCCTTGCTCTTCAGGACCTTCTTCAGCGTGTGGTAGACCTCGGCGCCCCAGCGCAGGGCCTCGGAGAAGGACTCCGCGCCGATCGGGGCGATCATGAACTCCTGGATGTCCACGTTGGAGTCGGCGTGCGAGCCGCCGTTCAGGATGTTCATCATCGGCACCGGCAGCAGGTGCGCGTTGGGGCCGCCCAGGTAGCGGAACAGCGGCAGGTCGCTGGCCTCGGAGGCGGCGTGGGCGACGGCGAGCGAGACGCCGAGGATGGCGTTGGCGCCGAGGGAGCCCTTGTTGTCGGTGGCGTCCAGGTCGAACATCGCCTGGTCGATCAGGCGCTGCTCGGTGGCGTCATAGCCGACCAGCTCCGGGCCGATCTGCTCGATGACCGCGAGGACGGCTTTCTCCACACCCTTGCCGAGGTAGCGGTTCGAGTCGCCGTCGCGGAGCTCGATGGCCTCGAAGGCGCCCGTGGAGGCGCCGGACGGGACGGCGGCACGACCGGTGCTGCCGTCGTCGAGGCCGACCTCGACCTCGACCGTGGGGTTGCCTCGGGAGTCCAGGATTTCCCGGGCTACGACGACGTCGATGGACGGCACGAGCATCTCCTTTTGATGTGACGCGGTGACGCGGGTCGCGCGGACCCGGCGAGGTGCGGGCCTTGGTGGCTCGCGACATGAGCCTAACCGGCTCCGGGCGATCGGCCACCGGGTCGCCCACCTCATGGACAGAACCGAGAGTAAATTGTTTCCGAACGGAACAAAGCCGGTTGCCGAAAGAACCCCGCCCCGGTGCGTACGGGGGAGGACGCACCGGGGCGGGGAGCCTGTGGACCCTGGGCGGGTCCGGGCGGGCCGGGCCCCTGGCGGGCCCGGTGGGCCGCTGGTTACTTCAGGTGCAGCTGCTGGCCCGGGTAGATCAGGTTGGCATCGGTGACGATGTCCTTGTTCAGCTCGAAGAGCTTCTCCCAGCCGCCCTTGACCTTCTCGTCCGCGGCGATCGAGCTGAGGGTGTCACCCTTGACGACCTTGTACTCGCCGTCGCCCTTCTTGACCTTCTTGCCGGTCGGGGTGGTGACGGTCTTCTTGGCCGCGGGGCGCTCGTCGGAGCGGGAGGCCGGCTGCTGGGTCTCGCGGGACTCGGTGCTCTGCTGCTGGCTCTGCGAGGAGCTGCCCGAGTCGTTCGTGGAACCGCCGCCGGTGTAGGCGGCGCTCGACAGGCCCTTGCCGCAGACCGGCCAGGCACCCTTGCCCTGGCCCGCGAGGACCTTCTCGCCGATCTCGATCTGCTGCGCCTTGGTGGCCTGGTCGGCGGTGGCGGCGTACTTGGTGCCGCCGTAGCCGGCCCACGTGGAGGCGGAGAACTGCAGACCGCCGTAGTAGCCGTTGCCGGTGTTGATGGACCAGTTGCCGCCGGCCTCGCACTGGGCGACGGCGTCCCACTCGGAGGCGGTGGCGGCGGAGGCGCTGCCGGCCGCCATCAGCGGAGCGGCGACGGCGGCACCGGTGACGCCGGCGAGCGCGACGACGCGGGTGGCCTTGGACGGACGGCGGTGCTTGCCCTTGCTGGAAAACAGCATGGTGGATCCCCTCACCGACGCCTGCGAGGTGAGCTGTCGGGTTCGGGCCGGTTGAGTTGCCCGGCCGCGCCCCTCCCGGGACGCGGCTTCACCCCAAGCCCTTCCGGCACAACTGTCCGGTCGGGCACCTACCTTGGGTCCCCCGCTCCTGCCTACGGCGCTTGACGCGACGACTGTTCCCGTACGGCCGCTGGCAGGATTCGGCGTTGCGGCAGCCGGGGCTCGTGGTGACGAGCGGTCACGACCGTAGACACGCGATCCACGGAATTTCAAAGACGATCAGGGCTTCTGAGATCTATCTCTCACGGGTCCCAAACGGTACATTAGCCGCTAATCATGACGTGAACTCGCGCGGTTTCGGGGTGACTTCCACCCTCGTTTCCGCACTGCCCGAACGGCTACTTCTCGTCCCCTTCGCCCTCCACCGCGAGCTTCTGACCGGGGTGAATGAGGTTCGGGTCGGTACCGACGGCCTTCTCGTTGCCGTCGTAGAGCGCGTGCCATCCACCGCTGACGTCAAGGGAGTCGGCGATGGACCAGAGACTGTCGCCGACTCCCACGATGTAGTCGCCCTGGGCGGGGTCGACAGAGCCCTCGTCGGAGCCCGCGTCGCCGCGCGAGGCGTGACGGCCCGTGGACTCGTCCGCGCGGCCGCTGTCGGACGGGAGGGTTTCGTCGGCACTGGGGCCGCGGTGACGGCCGGATCCGGTGTCGGTCAGCTCCGAGGAGTCGTCACTCTGCCGCGACTTACCGGACTTGCCACTCCCGGGGGTGGCCGACGGAGAGCTGCCGGACCGCTGATCCCGCTCTGTGGAGTCGGAAGATTCAGGCGACTTGTCCGACTTAGCCTTTTCATCCTCCTCATCCGACGGCGAGTCGGACGACGACGGGGACGAGGACGGACTTGCCGAAGGCGACGACCCGAGCGAGTCGAGCAGGCCGGGCGAGTCCGTCGGGCCGGACGAATCGGATGAACCGGACGCGTCGGAGTCCGAGTCCTTGCCCTGCTCGAGCCCGGAGAGCAGTCCGCAGGTGCGCCACGCGCCGACCCCCTGGTCGGCGAGGATTCTCTCGGCCACGGCTATCTGCTGGGAGCGGCTGGCCAGGTCCGCGCTCGCGGCGTAGTCGAGGCCGCCGTGGTTCTCCCAGTCCTCCTGGGACAACTGCAGGCCGCCGTAATAGCCGTTGCCGCTGTTCTGGCTCCACGCACCGCCGGTCTCGCAGTCCGCGACCCGGTCCCAGGTCGTGCCGTCGGCCGCACTGGCGCCGGAGGCCCCGAGGAGCGGGATCGCGATGGCGGAGCCGGTCACGCCGGCCGCCACGAGGAGAGCCGGAGCCTGACGGGGGCGGCGGTGCCGACCGTTCCCGGAGAGCATACGGAGACCTTTCGCGAGACAGCAGTGAGCAACGCTGCGTGATTCCCCGCCGCGTTGATGGGTGAACGTATCGGCAGACGATCACTTGTCACAAGTTCATGCCGCGCAGATCACGTGAAGATCACAGGTCTGATGTTTCGTCACGTCATGCCGGTGCGAACTCCACCGGCAGCGTGCGCAGCCCTCGCATGATGAGGCCGCCGCGCCACCGCAGCTCGGCCGGATCCGCGGCGAGCCGGAGGTCAGGGAGCCGGGTGAGCAGGGTGGCGAGCGCGGTCTGGCCCTCCAGGCGGGCGAGCGGGGCGCCGAGGCAGTAGTGGATGCCGTGGCCGTACCCGAGGTGTTGGTTGTCACGTCGGGAGAGGTCCAGCACGTCCGGATCGGCGAACCGCTCCGGGTCCCGGTCCGCGGCGGCCAGGACGACGAGGACGGGGTCGCCGGCCCCGATGCGCTGCCCGCCGAGGGTGAGGGGCTGCGTGGCGAAGCGCCAGGTGGCGAGTTCGACCGGGCCGTCGTAGCGGAGGAGCTCCTCGACGCCGGTCTCCAGGAGGCCGCTCTCCCCGGCGGCGAGGGACGCCTGGAGCCGTGTGCGCTGCTCGGGGTGGGTGAGGAGGGCGTAGGTGCCGTTGCCGATCAGGTTCACGGTCGTCTCGAAACCGGCGAACAGCAGGATGAAGGCCATGGCCGCCGCCTCGTTCTCGGTGAGGTGCTCGCCGTGGTCGGAGGCGCGGATGAGACCGGAGATGAGGTCCTCGCCGGGGGCGGCTTGCGCAGGCAGCGCCTCCCGCTTGCGGTGGATGAGGTCGGCGAGGTAGCCGCGCATCTTCTTCACGGACCGCGCGACGCCTCCCCTGGGGCCGCCCTGGTGACGGATCATCATGCCCGCCCAGTCGCGGAAGTCGTCCTGGTCCTCGCGCGGGACGCCGAGCAGGTCACAGATGGCGTAGATGGGGAGCGGGAACGCGAACTCGTGGATCAGGTCGGCGGCCCCCTTGTCCGCGAACCCGTCGATGAGGGTGTCGGTGAGCTCCTGCACCCGCGGCGCGAACTCGGCGACCCGGCGGGGGGTGAACGCCTTGGACACCAGCCGTCGCAGCCGGGTGTGGTCCGGCGGGTCGATGTTGAGCAGATGGGTCATCAGCTCGGCCTTGCGCTCCCCGGGGATCCCGGTCTTGCCCTTGGCGTGCGCCGGTTCGTCGTGGTGCGCGGGGTTCTTGGAGAGCCGGTGGTCGGCGAGCGTCTGCTTGGCGTCGGCGTACCGCGTGACCAGCCAGGCCTCCACACCGCTGGGGAGCCGCGTCCTGTGGACGGGGCTGTGCTCGCGGAGCCAGGCGTACGCGGGGTAGGGGTCGCTCGCGAACTCCCAGGTGAAGAGGTCGGGAGCGGTCGTGGGAGTGCGGGGCTGGGGCTGGTCGGTCACGCCTCGACCGTATCCGTCCTCCGGCTACCGGCAGCCCCGGGCTCCGTCCCCGGCCCGCTCAGCCCTCGGCGTCCCTGATCGTGTCCCGGTACGCGCGGGCCGCCGCTCTCAGGGCCGCTTCCGGGTCGACGCCCTCCGACTCGGCGCGGACGGCCAGGGCCAGGAGGTCGTAGCCGATGCCCTCGACGGGTGGGAGCGGTATCTCCAGGCCCGCCGTGCGGACGCGGGAGGCCAGCTTGGCGGCGAGGGCCAGACCGGGCTGGCCGAGGGGGATGCCCTCGGTGATCGAGGTGCGCTGCTTCTCGACCGCCTTGGTGCGCAGCCAGTGCTCCTTGACCTCCTCGGGGGTGGTGGCGGTCGCGTCACCGAAGACATGCGGATGGCGGTGGATCAGCTTGGCGACGATGCCACCGGCCACGTCGTCGATGGAGAAGGGCTCCTCACCGTCCTCCGGGCGGCCCTCCTCCGCGATGCGGGCGTGGAAGACGACCTGGAGGAGGACGTCGCCGAGCTCCTCGCGCAGTTCGTCGCGGTCGCCCTCCTCGATCGCCTCGACGAGTTCGTACGCCTCCTCGATGCCGTACTTGGCCAGGCCCTCGTGGGTCTGCCGGGAGGACCAGGGGCATTCGGCGCGGATACGGTCCATGACCTGGACGAGGTCGAGGAGCCGGGCGCCCGGCAGGTCGTAGGAGGCGGGCAGCAGCTCCAGCTCGGGCATGGCGATGCGGCCGGTGCCGGCGAGGCGGGCCAGGCCGTCCGTCAGGACCGGTTCACCCTCGCCGGTCGCGACCACGACCAGCGTGTGTCCGCCGGCGCAGGCGTCGACCAGCTCTTGCGCGGTCGGGGACGCCTCGTCGACGGTGATCCCCGCCTCGCGCAGATACGGCAGCTGCGGGTGCGTGCCGTCCGCGCACAGCACCCGGTCGGCCGCGTGCAGGGCCTGCCAGGCGGGCCAGGAGAGCAGACCGGGGGCGACGCGGTGGCTGGTGGTGAGCAGGACGATGCGGCCGGGGGCGGCGGCCGCGTCGGGGGCGGTCCGCTCGGGGCCCGGGGTGACTTCGGGGCTGTTGGCGTTCACGGTTCGAAGCTATCCCACGCCGCCGACGGCGCCCGAAGTTGTCCACAGGGTCCCGAGCCCGGGTTGTCCACAGCCTTCTGAGCCCGGGTTGTCCACAGGCTCAGGAGGTCAGGTTGTCCACAGAGCCCGGCGGCCGGGCGTCCTACATGCCCTGCTGCGTCTGTGCCGCCGTGACGTCCCGCACCCACGGCGTCTTGGCGTCGGCGCGGCTGCTCTTCTGGACGTCCCAGGTGCCGTAGCGCGGGTTGAGGTCGACGTTCAGGTCCTTGGAGGCGTCGGAGAGGGCCTTCCAGAACTCGGGACGGTCGGTGTTCGTGCCGAGCTTCTCGGCGAGCTTCTGGGCCTCCAGCTGGAGCCGGAGGTTCTCGTCGAGGCGCTGCGGCGGGATGCCGTACTGCTGGAGCCAGGTCGTCTCCAGCGCCTTCGCGCCGCCGGCCTGCTGTTCCAGGCCGGACCGCATCGCCTGGATCTCCTTGCGGGAGACGGACACTCCGGCGTTCTCGGCGGCGCGGTGCAGCACCCGGTCCAGGACCATGGTGTGCAGGGTGTCGCGGGTGAGGGTGCCGGTCCTGGCGATGGCCTGCTGGTACTGCGCCTCGTCCGCCACGGCCGCCCGCTGGGCCGCGCGAACCTCGCCGACCCTCTCGTCCAGCTGGGAGACGGTGATCCGCTGGCCTCCCACCACGGCTGCCGCGCCGGGATGCGCGTCGTTGCCGCAGGCCGTGAGAAGGGGCGCCGCGGCGGCGATCGCTGCGGTGAGGACGAGCGCGGTGCGACGGCGGCGGTGCAAGGGAACCTCCCGAGGAGATTGTGCGACGGTGCACAAGGTCTTGCGATGATCGATGGTAGGCATCGGGCAAGCTCTGGCCAACCCATTCGACCAACGATTCACCGGGACTTCCGGCACCGCCGCGCCTCGCCCCGGGCGGTCGTCAGCCGCGGACCTGACTCAGCCACTGCAGTGTCCTGCGGATCTCCGCACCGAGCGGGTGCCCGGGGCCATGGGTGCGCTCCACGTCGTGCAGCAGCCGGGCGAGGGTGTCGTGGGCGGCACCGCGGTCCCCGAGGGCGAGCTGGAGGTGCCCGATCCGGCGGCGGACGTCGTGCGCGAGCTCGGGTCCACCGGCGGCGACGTACTGGTTCTCGTAGTACGGCAGGACCGCCCGGTACTCGGCGAGCGCCGCGACGGGTTCGCCCAGCTGTTCGAGGCATTGGGCGGCTTCGTAGCGGTGGCGCAGGGCCTGCGGGTCGGCCTGGCCGGCCTCGGCGGCGCGTTCGTCGGCGAGGCGGCGCAGCTCGGGCAGGGCGCGCCGGTACTGGCCGTCGTCCAGGAGCGTCGCCGCGTGCTGCTTGCGCAGGGTGCGCACGACCGGGGAGTGCGTGCCGTGCTGTTCCGCGGCGGCGGGCAGGATCGCCCCGAGGATGTCGACGGCCTGGGTGACGCGGCCCTCGCCGAGGAGCCGTTTGACCTCGTCGACGGCGCGGGCGATGCCCGTCTGCCCCGGTGTGTCGGTGACGGGGGTGGCGGGCGTGGGCTGGGGCGCGGGGGTGCGCGCACGGTCGGGCCAGGGGGCGTGCGGGCGCAGGAAGGGGCGGGTGGGATCGAGGGCCGCTCCGGTGGGTGTCCCGCGCGCGGGCAGGAGCAGCTCCAGGTGCTCGTAGACCTCCTGTGCGGAGGCGGGCCGGTGCTGCGGGTCCTTGGCCAGGAGGCGCAGGACGAGGGCCTCCAGGGCCTCGGGGACTTCGGGCCGGGTGCGGCGTACGGGCAGCGGGGGCTCGTACAGGTGCCGGTGCAGGACGCCGAGGGCCGTGGAGCCGGAGAAGGGCACGTCGCCGCTGAGCAGTTCGTGCAGGACGACACCGAGCGCGTACAGGTCGGTGTAGGGGCCGACGGCGCCGCCCATCGCCTGCTCCGGGGCCATGTAGGCGGGCGAGCCGATGGGCGTGCCGGTATGGGTGAGGCGGGTGGTGTCCGCGTCCATGACGGAGGCGACGCCGAGGTCGAGGACGGTGACCGTGCCGTCCTGCTTCACCATGACGTTCCGCGGCTTGAGGTCGCGGTGGACGATCGGCACCGCGTGGACGGCGCTCAGCACGGCGCACAGCTGCGCGGCGACCGCGACCGCCCACTGCCAGGGGTACGGGGTGCGCTCGGCGAGGTGGCCGGCGAGGTCGGCCCCGTCGATGTACTGCATGACGAGGAACAGCTCCTCGCCCTCACTGCCCGCGTCGTGCACGGTGACCAGGCCGGGGTGGTCGACCTGTGCGGTCACCCGGCACTCGCGCACGAAACGGCGCCGCAGTTCCTCCGCGTCCTGGCCCGCCACCTTGTCGGGGCGCAGCAGCTTCACCGCCACGCGCCGGTCGAGCCGCTGGTCGTACGCCGTCCAGACCTGGCCCATGCCGCCCTGCCCGAGGACGGCGGACAGTTCGTAGCGGCCGGCGACGACGCGTCCCGCCGCCGCGGTCACCGTCCGCCCTCGTGGTTGCCGTCCCGGTGGCCTTCGCCCTCGTGCCGACGCAGGTAGTCGCTGAGCTCGTCGAGTTCGGCGCGGACCTGGTCGATGCGGGCCGGGGCGGGGCGCTGGGGCGAGGGGGGCGGCTGGATCGGGCCCGCGACCGGGGGCGTGTGGTGCGGGGCGGGGGTGTGGGGTCCCGGGGGCTGCGGGACGGGCATGGACGTCGGGGCGTAGGGCGGCGCCTGGTGCGGATAGCCGTACGGGCTCTGTGCGACGGTCGGTGCGTGGGGTGAGGCGTAACCGGCGAACCTCCGCCGCTCGCCGTGGTGTCCGATGTCCACGACGAGGAAGTGGACGGCGGCGGCCGCTCCGAGCAGCAGGATCACGGCCAGCGCGATGTCGGTCCGGTAGTCGTCCTCGGACAGTGTGCCGATCACGACGAAGCACGAGATGGACAGCGGGAGACTCACCCAGGCCAGCACCCAGTCGAGGGCCCGCCCGCGCAGGACGGCCACCCGGAACAGTGGTACGCAGGCCAGCACGCCGCACGTGAGGAAGCCGGCTGCGGCGAACAGCACACGCAGGGAGATGACCGTTGCCGCGCTGCGGGGAGGCGGCGCCGCGCCGTGGCCGTACATGACTGCTCCTGGACCGGTGTGGCCGATGGGGACGGACGTGCGAGTGACGGAGACCCTGTTGGGGAATCCGAGCGTATAGCCCGACACGGACAACCGGTCACGGGTTGTACCGAACCGTTGTCATGCTGATCACTTCGTGTGAAGAGCCCGCCCCCGTCCCGTCGTAGGCCGTACCGCCCGTCACGTTCCACAGGGGCGCCGCGACAGGCGGGTGCCGCCTACAGGGAGCCGCCTACAGGGGGTGCCGCATCCACACGTTGGGCTCGACGTACACCGCGTACCCGCGCTCCACCTCGCAGCGCACCGGCACCAGAGCGCCCGGCACCTCGATGTCGCCGTCGGTGTCGAAGGGCAGGCCCGTCCAGCGGCGCCAGTCGGAGAGCGGGGCGGCCACCGTCATGGACGCCGGGGCCACCGAGTCGATGCCGGCTCCGGCCCGGGCGTGGACGCGCAGCCACGGGTCCTGGGGCAGGCCGTCGGGGCGGACGCGGCGGGCGTACTCCTCCATCGGCGTGTGCGGTTCCAGGTGCTTGGCGTTGGGGCGGACCGGGGCGACGACCTCGCGGAAGCCGCGGGCCCGGGCGTTGTCCCGCATGGCCGAGAGCATCACCCCGGACAGGCCGCGTCCCTGTGCCCGCGGGGCGATGGAGACCGAGATCGCGCTGACGGTGTCGGGCCGGACTCCGCGCCGCAGATCGGAGAAGGCCCACACCAGCACCTTGTCCCAGCCGTTGGCCGGCAGCCGGCCGCGGTGTTCGGCTTCGAGGGCGAACGGCACGCTGTAGGCGTTCGCCACGACCTCGCCCCGCTCGTCCTCGGCGAACAGGACGTACTCCGGCAGTTCGGCGGCGATCCGCGGGAAGTGGGCGGCGCCCACGAGGTCCTGGATCACGAACTCCGGCCAGCTGTCCGCCATCCCGACGACCCGCTCCAGCATGTCCGGGCGGTCGGCGAGGCTCGATATCTTCGGCTGCATGTGATCACGGTAGGCCCGGGCGGCGGACACACGGGACCGAATATCCGAGCGGGCTCCCCGGTCCGCCGCCTGGGAAGACCCGGCTCGCTGTGCGGCGATCGGCGTCAACTGCCCGCCGGGCAGGGGCGCTACCCGCCGCACTGCTTCAGCATCATCTCCTTGTCGGCCGCGGTCACCGGGAGTTCGTACTTCAGCGACACCTGGGCGAAACGCACCGAGTAGGCGCAGCGGATCCGCTTGTTCGGGGGCAGCCAGGACGCCGGGCCGGAGTCCCCCTTCGAGCCGTTCGTCGGCCCGTCCACCGGGACGAGGTTGAGCGGGTCGTTGGCGATGGATTCCCGCTTGTCCTTCGTCCAGCGCGAGGCACCCATCTGCCAGTCGTACGACAACGGCATGACGTGGTCTATCTGGACCTTGATCGCATGGGACTTGGTCCACTCGATGACCCTCCCGGTGTACGGGTCGTGCAGCGTCAGCGAGGCGACCACGCAGTCCGACCCCGCACGGAAGCGCAGGTCCTCCCCGTCTCGCTTCAGGAGGTCGTTCCGCGAGTCGCAGCCGTTGTGCGAGAAGGGGACGTCTCGTGGTGCCGAATCCATCCAGGCGTAGCCGAACTTGTCCCTTTCGTAGCCCGTCCTGGGGCCACGGCCCTTCGTCGCCACCTTCTCGATCAGGGCGCGTGCCCGCTCCTTGTCCGCGCCGGAGGTGATCGCCGCCAGTCCCGGTTTGGTGCCGTCCGGGTTGTCCAGCGGGTTCGCCGCGCGTCCGTCGCCGGCCGCCGGGGCGCCGGAAGCGGAGGAGCCACCGCCGTCCGCGGGCGGGGCCAGACCCTCGCAGCCGGCCAGTGCCGAACCGGTGAACACCATCGCGACACACAGTGCCGCCCCGCCCCTCAGACGCGTCACTCTGCGCCCCTCCTCTGTCTGTCCGTTCCGCTCCGGCACGGGCGGCCCGCGCCCGGTCCCACGGTAGCGAGGAAGAGGTTCAGACCACATCGGGCCTCAATGCGCATTCTTCGCATCTCGCGCGTATCGTCGATGTTGAGTCACCTCCGGAGGGAGCTTTGCATGGGCATCTTCGACAAGTTCAAGAGCCAGGCGCGGAACAAGGGCAAGCAGGGCTCTGACACCGCGGAAGAGCGGATCAACGAGAGGACCGGCCGCAAGTACGAGGACCAGGTCGACTCCGGCCAGCAGCGCGTCGAGGGCTCGCTGGGCATGGACCGCGACCGGGAACGACCCGAACAGCAGTAGGCCTCCGACTCCGAGGCCGTCCGCGGAGACCCACGGATGTCTTCTGCGGGCGGCTTCACACGCGTCTGCCGCGGGCGGTCCAGGTGTGTTTCCTGGTTGGCGGCAGCCCGGGTGCCGAGCCCGCTTGACCTTGACACTGGTGTCAGGGTCGGACGATCACCGCATGGCAACCCCGAATCCGAGGACCAGGCGGCAGAACGCGCGGGCGGCCCCGCGAACCGTGCTCGTCACCGGCGCCGGCAGCGGCATAGGCCGTGCCACCGCGCACGCCTTCGCCGACGAGGGCGCACACGTCGTGGCGGTGGGCCGACGCGAGGCACCCCTCGTCGAGACCGCCGGACACGACCCGTCCCGCATCAGCCCGCTCGTCGCCGACATCACGGCCGCCGACGGCCCCGCGACCCTCGTCCGTACCGCACTCAGCCGGCACGGCCGTCTCGACGTCCTGGTGAACAACGCCGGCGTCGTCGACGCCCGCTCGCTGCGCACCTACACGCGTGCCACCGCCGAGCCCCTGCTCGCGACGAACCTCCTCGCCCCCGTCCTGCTCACCCAGGCGGCACTCCCGGCGCTGGAGGACAGCCGCGGTGTCATCGTGAACGTGACGACGTCGGTGGGGCAGCGCGGCTGGCCCGGCAACTCCCTCTACGCGGCCGGGAAGGCGGCCCTGGAGGTGCTCACCCGCAGTTGGGCGGTGGAGCTCGCGCCGCTCGGGATCCGGGTCGCCGCCGTCGCGCCGGGCGCGATCGACACACCCATCGGCGACCACGCCGGTCACACCCCCGAGCAGCGGGCCGCGATCCGCGCCTGGCAGCTCGACCACACGCCGCTCGGCCGGATCGGCCGCCCCGAGGAGGTGGCGTGGGCGATCGCCCGACTGGCGTCGCCGCAGGCCTCGTTCATCACCGGCGTGGTCCTTCCGGTGGACGGTGGCGCGGTCGTCACATGACACTGGCGCACATGGCGGCACCTCGCATGCGGATCGGTGAACTCGCCGACGCGACCGGCACGTCGGCGCGCGCCCTGCGCCACTACGAGCAGGCGGGCCTCATCTCCTCCGAGCGGGCCGCGAACGGCTATCGCCTGTACGACGCCGGTACGGCCGTGCGCGTCCGCAACATCCGGCAGCTGCTCGACGTGGGGCTGACGCTCGACGACGCACGGGTGTTCCTGCCGTGCCTGGACGGTGACGTCGCGGCCGGGCCCGCCTCCGAGAAGGGGCTGCGGGTGGCCGCGGATCGTCTGGCGGTGCTGGAGGCCCGTATCGCCGCGCAGGTCGCCGTCCGCGACCGGCTCGCCACGGCACTGCGTCAGGCCGGCGGCAGCGCACCCGCCCCGCCGGTGACCCGGCACCGGGCCACCGGCGCTCAGGGACGGCCGGCGGGCTGACCGGCCCTCAGCGGGGCCGGGGCGTCGGCGACGCCCCGGCCCCGACGCATCACGAACCCAGCACCGACGTCAGGAACTCCCCGACCCACGCCAGCAGTTCCCGCCCG
The DNA here is from genome assembly GCF_014205055.1 of Streptomyces luteogriseus. NCBI lineage: Bacteria > Bacillati > Actinomycetota > Actinomycetes > Kitasatosporales > Streptomycetaceae > Streptomyces > Streptomyces luteogriseus. The sequence continues at coordinate 5,149,383 of NZ_JACHMS010000001.1, read as the reverse complement.
ACCAGCGGCTTGCCGCCCACCTTCGCGGTCTTCGGACGCGGCACCAGCACCTGGTGCACCGCCGGCTTGATGACGACCCCCGGGTACAGCCGCTTGACCCGCAGCTCCTGGGACTCGCGCAACTCCACCGGCGCGAACCGGATGTTGGTGCCCTGGAGCACGATCTCGCCGACGCCGCACGCCCGCGCGAACATGCGCAGGCCCGCGACGAGCAGCAGGTTCTCCACCGGCTCGGGCAGCTTGCCGTAGCGGTCGACGAGTTCCTCGCGGACCGCCTTGATGTCCTCCTCCGAGTTGGCGGAGGCGATGGCGCGGTACGCCTGGAGCCTGAGCCGCTCGCCCGGCGCGTAGTCGTGCGGGACATGCGCGTCGACGGGCAGCTCGATCTTGACCTCGAGCGGCGGCTCCTCCTCGATCTCGCCGGTCTCCAGCTGACGCCGGTAGTCCGCGACAGCCTCGCCGACCATCCGCACGTACAGGTCGAAGCCGACGCCCGCGATGTGTCCGGACTGCTCGCCGCCGAGGAGGTTGCCCGCGCCGCGGATCTCCAGGTCCTTCATGGCCACGTACATACCGGCGCCCATCTCGGTGTGCTGGGCGATGGTCGCGAGCCGCTCGTGCGCGGTCTCGGTCAGCGGCTTCTCCGGCGGGTAGAGGAAGTAGGCGTAGCCGCGCTCACGGCCACGGCCCACCCGGCCGCGCAGCTGGTGGAGCTGGCTGAGTCCGAAGTTGTCGCCGCGCTCCACGATCAGGGTGTTGGCGTTGGAGATGTCGATGCCGGACTCCACGATCGTCGTGGAGACCAGCACGTCGAACTTTTTCTCCCAGAAGTCGACGACGACCTGCTCCAGGGCCGACTCCGACATCTGCCCGTGGGCGGTGGCGATGCGCGCCTCGGGGACAATCTCGCGCAGCCGGGCCGCCGCGCGGTCGATCGACTCGACGCGGTTGTGGATGTAGAAGACCTGGCCCTCGCGCAGCAGCTCACGGCGGATGGCGGCGCCGATCTGCTTCTCCTCGTAGGGGCCGACGAAGGTCAGGACCGGGTGGCGCTCCTCCGGCGGGGTGGTGATCGTCGACATCTCGCGGATGCCGGTGACCGCCATCTCCAGCGTCCTGGGGATCGGGGTCGCGGACATCGTCAGCACGTCGACGTTCGCGCGGAGCTTCTTGAGCTGCTCCTTGTGCTCGACGCCGAAGCGCTGCTCCTCGTCGACGATGACCAGGCCCAGGTCCTTGAACTTCGTCTCGGACGAGAACAGCCGGTGGGTGCCGATGACGATGTCGACCGAGCCCTCGCGCAGACCCTCCAGGACCGCCTTGGCCTCGGTGTCGGTCTGGAAGCGGGACAGGGCCTTCACACTGACCGGGAACTGCGCGTACCGCTCGCTGAACGTCCCGAAGTGCTGCTGCACCAGCAGCGTGGTGGGCACCAGGACGGCCACCTGCTTGCCGTCCTGGACGGCCTTGAAGGCGGCGCGGACCGCGATCTCGGTCTTGCCGTAGCCGACGTCGCCGCAGATCAGGCGGTCCATGGGGACCGTCTTCTCCATGTCCTCCTTGACCTCGGCGATGGTGGTGAGCTGGTCGGGCGTTTCCGCGTAGGGGAAGGCGTCCTCCAGTTCGCGCTGCCAGGGGGTGTCCGCGCCGAAGGCGTGCCCGGGGGCGGCCATGCGCGCGCTGTACAGCTTGATGAGGTCGGCCGCGATCTCCTTGACGGCCTTCTTCGCGCGGGCCTTGGTCTTCGTCCAGTCGGCACCGCCGAGGCGGTGCAGGGTGGGGGCCTCACCGCCGACGTACTTGGTGATCTGCTCCAGCTGGTCGGTGGGGATGTAGAGGCGGTCGCCGGGCTGGCCGCGCTTGGCGGGGGCGTACTCGACGACCAGGTACTCGCGGGTGGCGCCCTGGACGGTGCGCTGCACCATCTCGATGTAGCGGCCCACGCCGTGCTGCTCGTGGACGATGTAGTCGCCCGGCTCCAGGGTGAGCGGGTCGATGGTCTTGCGGCGGCGGGCCGGCATGCGGGCGCCCTCGCGGCCGGACGCCTTCTGACCCGACAGGTCCGTCTCGGTCAGGACGGCGAGTCCGAGGGCCGCGTCGACGAAGCCGTGGTCGATCGAGCCGCACGCCACGTGCACGACGGACGGGGAGATCTCGGCGAGGTCGGAGTCGAGACGGGCCGCGATGCCCTCGCCGCCCAGCACCTCGACCGTGCGGGCCGCCGGGCCGTGTCCCTCGGTGACGAACACCGTGCGCCAGCCGTCGGCGAGCCAGCCCTTGGTGTCGGCGAGGGCCTTGGCGGTGTCGCCGCGATAGGTCTCCGGGGCGTGCATGCCGAGCTTGAGGGTGTCTCCTTCGAGCTCCTCGTCGGCGGCGAACGGCGACACCGACCACCACATCATGTCCAGCTCGCGGGCCCGGTCCCGGACGTCCGCGATGGACCACAGGGAGGCCGCGCCGACGTCGATGGGTGCCTCGCCGCCCCCGGCGGTGGCCGCCCAGGAGGCCTGGAGGAACTCCTGCGAGGTGGCCACGAGGTCCGACGCGCGTGTGCGGACCCGCTCCGGGTCGCACACGACGGCCATGGCGCCCTTGGGCAGCACGTCGAGCAGCAGTTCCATGTCGTCGACGAGGACCGGCGCGAGGGACTCCATGCCCTCGACCGCGATGCCCTCGGCGATCTTGCCGAGCAGTTCACCGAGCTCGGGGTGCTGTTCGGCGAGGGCACGCGCGCGGTTGCGGACGTCCTCGGTGAGCAGCAGCTCGCGGCACGGCGGCGCCCACAGGCCGTGCTCGGCGACTTCGAGGGAGCGCTGGTCGGCGACCTTGAAGTAGCGGATCTCCTCTACGTCGTCGCCCCAGAACTCGACGCGCAGGGGGTGTTCCTCGGTGGGCGGGAACACGTCGAGGATGCCGCCGCGCACGGCGAACTCGCCGCGCTTCTCGACGAGCTCCACGCGCGCGTAGGCGGCTGCCGCGAGGGCTTCGACAATCTCGTTGAGGTCGGTGGTCTGCCCGGTCCTCAGAGAGACCGGTTCCAGGTCACCGAGGCCCTTGACCTGCGGCTGGAGCACGGACCGGACGGGTGCGACGACGACGGAGACCGGGCCGGTCTCGGGGTCGTCGGGGCGGGGGTGTGCCAGGCGGCGCAGGACGGCCAGCCGGCGGCCGACGGTGTCGCTGCGGGGGCTGAGCCGCTCGTGCGGGAGCGTCTCCCAGGACGGGTACTCCACGACCCCCTCGGCCGGGAGGAGGGAGCGCAGGGCCGCGGCCAGGTCCTCCGCCTCACGGCCCGTCGCCGTGACCGCCAGCACCGGGCGGCCCGTCTCACGGGCCAGGGCGGCGACGGCGAAGGGCCGGGCAGCGGGGGGGCCGACCATGTCGACGTGCATGCGGTTGCCGTCTGCGGCCGCCCTGATCGCTTCCGCGAGGGCGGCGTCCTTGACTACGGCGTCGAGCAGACCGTGCAGGCTCATTCGGGGCTTTCCGTCCAGGGGGTGGGCAGGTCGACGGTCAGGAGGTGGGCAAGTCGAGGGCAGGGGGTGGGCAGGACGGCGGGCCTGACGCGCGCCGCGGGCCGGGGGGTCTCCAGCGTACGACGATGCGCGCCCGCGCGGCGGGCCTGTGGATAACGCCCGTTCTCCCCGGAGCGAACACCCGTTCCCCCCGGGGGTGACCGGCGGCCCGTCCGCGCCGGCGGCGCACGGCGGCCGGGGCGGCCGGGGCGCGGCCGGCGCCGACAACGAGACCCGCCCCGGAGGCGATGCCTCCGGGGCGGGCCCGTCCTCCGCAACCCCCGTGTGCGGTGGCTCGTGCGCGACGGCCGGCTACTCCGTCGCGATGGCGTTCAGCACGTTCATCCGGCCCGCCCGGAACGCCGGGATCAGTGCCGCGAACAGGCCCACGAACGCCGAGCTGATGAAGACGCCGATGATCGTCGGCCAGGGGATGTCGAGGACCCCCAGGCCCTCCAGGGCGAGCAGCTGCTGCGCCGTGGCGCCCCAGCCCATGCCCAGTCCGAGACCCAGCAGGGCACCGAAGAGGGCGATGACCACCGACTCCATGCGGATCATGCGGCGCAGCTGGCGACGCGAGAGACCGATCGCCCGCATCAGGCCGATCTCCCTGGTGCGCTCCACCACCGACAGGGCCAGCGTGTTCACCACGCCCAGGATGGCGACGATGATCGCCAGGGCCAGCAGGCCGTAGATCATGTTGAGCAGCTGGCCGATCTGGTCCTTCAGGGCGTCCTTGTAGTCGGTCTGGTCGCGCACGATGTACTGCGGGTAGTCGTGCAGCGCCGACTTCAGGGACGTGTAGGCGGCGTCCTGCCGTCCGTCCTTGGCGCTGGCGAAGACCAGCGAGTCCAGCGGCATCTTGTCGGCCGGGACGTACTTGGCCAGCGTCGAGATGGACGTGTACATCGAGCCCGCGTCGATCACGACGTCGCTGCTGGTGATCGCCCGGACGGTGAGGTCGGCCGCGGAGCCGTCCCTGAAGGCCACCTTGATCTTGGAGCCGAGGCGGATGCCGTGGTCCTTGGCGAACTTCTCGTGGACCGACATCGAGTCGGCCTTGTAGGCGTCGGGGAGCTTGCCGGCGACCGTCTCGGTGCGCAGGTCGGTCGCGTACGTGGGGTCGGCGGCCGTGATCGCCGTGTCCTTGAGCGTCTTGCCGTCAGGGGTGGTGAAGTCGGCCTGGGTCGTTTTGTACTCGGTGACGTGCGCCAGGTCCGGGGACGACTTCACGGCCCGGACCGCCTGCGGGGTGATCAGCTGGCTCCGGTCGGACTGGATGATGAAGTCCGTGCCGACGGTCTTGTCGAGCTGGTCGGTGGCGGACGCCACCATGGAGGAGCCGACCACGGACAGGCACGCCACCAGGGCGAGGCCGATCATCAGCGCGGCTCCGGTCGCGCCGGTGCGGCGCGGGTTGCGCAGGGCGTTGCGCTCGGCCATGCGGCCGACGGGGCCGAACATGCGCAGCAGCACGGCGCCCAGGACGCGGACCACGGCGCCGGCGAGCAACGGGCCGATGACGACGAAGCCGATCAGCGACAGCACGATGCCGAGGCCGAGCCACAGGGAGCCGTCCTTGGCCTTGTCGGCCGCCGACGCGAGGTAGAGAGCGAAGCCGCCGGTCCCGGTGAGGACCGTGCCGATCGCGGCGCGGATCCAGCCGGCCTTGGCGTCCGCGGGGGCTCCCGCGTCGCGCAGGGCGGCCATCGGGGAGATCTTGCCGGCGCGCCGGGCGGGCAGGTAGGCGGCCAGCACGGTGACGATCACGCCGAGGACGAGGCCGACCACCGGGGTCGTCCAGGCCACCGTGAGGTCGTCGGTGGACAGTTCCATGCCCATCTGGCCCATGAGCTTCATCAGGCCGACGGCGAGGCCGACGCCCGCGCCGACGCCGAGCACCGAGCCGACGACGCCGAGCAGCAGCGCCTCGACCAGCACGGAGCGGTTGACCTGCTTGCGGGAGGATCCGATGGCCCGCATCAGGCCGATCTCCCGGGTGCGCTGGGCGACCAGCATGGAGAAGGTGTTGATGATCAGGAAGATGCCGACGAGGAAGGCGATCCCGGCGAAGCCGAGCATCGCGTACTTCATGACGTTCATGAAGCCCGCGACGTCCTTCTGGTTGGCGTCGGCGGTCTCCTTGGCCGTCTTCACCTGGAAGGCGCCGCCGAGTTCGGCGGTGACGTTCTTCTTCAGCTGCGCGTCGGTGACGCCGCTGGCGGCGGTGACGTTGACGTTGGTGTAGACGTCGCTCTCGCCGACCAGGGCCCGCTGGGCGGTCTTGGTGTCGAGGTAGAAGATCGCGGCGCCGGGGTTGGTGACGGTGAAGTCGGCGATGCCGGAGATCTTCGCGGTGTGGGTGCCGACCGCGCTGATCACGCCGATCTCGTCGCCGAGCTTCAGGTCGTGCTTGTCGGCGGTGTCGGCGTCGACCATGATCTGGTCGGCGCTCCGGGGAGCCGCACCGGAAGTGATCTTCATGGTGCGGGCCTCGTTGGCGTTCCAGCCGCCGACGATGGTCGGGGCGCCGCTGGAGGGCGACAGGTTGTCCTTGTCGGCGTCGACGACCGTCACCGAGGTGGAGAACACCGCGCCCTCGGCGGACTTCACGCCCTGCGCCTTGCGGACCTCGCCCAGCACGGAGGCCGGCATGACCGGCGGCTTGCCGTTGTCGGCGGTGGTCTCACCGCTGTCGGAGGCACCCTTGGCGCTCACCGTCACATCGGAGGTGGTGGCCGCGAAGAGCTTGTCGAACGTCGTCGACATGGTGTCCGTGAAGACGAGCGTGCCGCAGACGAAGGCGACCGACAGCAGCACGGCGACCGCGGAGAGCGCCATCCGCCCCTTGTGCGCGAAGAAGTTGCGCATCGAGGTCTTCATGACGGTCATGACGTGCGCCCCCGGGCGTCGAAGTCCTTCATGCGGTCGAGGACGGCCTCCGCGGTCGGCTTGTACATCTCGTCGACGATGCGGCCGTCGGCGAGGTACAGCACCCGGTCCGCGTAGCTGGCGGCCACCGGGTCGTGGGTGACCATCACGATGGTCTGGCCCAGTTCGTCGACGGACCGGCGCAGGAAGCCGAGGACCTCGGCGCCGGCGCGGGAGTCGAGGTTTCCGGTCGGCTCGTCCCCGAAGATGATCTCGGGCCGGGCCGCGAGGGCCCGCGCCACGGCGACACGCTGCTGCTGGCCGCCGGACAACTGGGTGGGACGGTGCTTGAGGCGGTCTGCGAGCCCGACGGTCTCCACGACCCGCGTCAGCCACTCCTTGTCCGGCTTGCGGCCGGCGATGTCCATGGGCAGCGTGATGTTCTCGATCGCGTTCAGCGTCGGCAGCAGGTTGAACGCCTGGAAGATGAACCCGATCCGGTCCCGGCGCAGCCGCGTGAGCTTCTTGTCCTTCAGACCGGTGATCTCGGTCTCGTCGAGGTAGATCTGGCCGTCCGTCACGGTGTCGAGTCCGGCGAGGCAGTGCATGAGCGTGGACTTGCCGGACCCCGAGGGGCCCATGATCGCGGTGAACTGGCCGCGTGCGATGTCCACGTCGACATGGTCGAGGGCGACGACACGGGTTTCACCGGAGCCGTACGCCTTCACGACCTGCCGCGCCCGCGCGGCAACGGCCGTACGCCCTCCAGTACCCCCGTGCCTGGGAATGGTCACAGCCGAAGTCACGGTATGTCTCCTATATCGATCAGCAGATGGTGAAGGCGGTCACCTGGTCGACAGCCGCTGTGCGCGGTGCCGGACCAGGAGTCCGTTCGTCGCGTTGTCAGTCTCGCGGCGGGGAGGGGTCCCGCGCCCTGGTGTTCAGCGCAGTCTTTTGCTGTGGAAAACCCCACCCCCGCCGGTGTGCCAACCGCCCCCCGGCGGCGTAAAGCCAGGTTAAGGACCGGCCCCTGCCCGTCTCGTCCTCCGTCGGTACGAACCCTCCCCAGGTCGTAGTACGGAGGTACCCCTAGGGGCAGTCCACCGCAGGGTGGAGGCGGTCTCAGGGTTTGCTCCACCCGTCGGCCCGTTCAGGCTCCACCCTCCCGCTGCGTCAGGGTCAAGTGGCAAGCTGTCCGCGGTAGGTAGGTGCAAGGGGCAGGCATACGACGGAACCCGTGGCGCGGGCGCGGCCGGGGCGAGGGGGAGGGCACCGGGGGTGGGCAGCACCAGTTCCGCGGCACGAGAGGCCGCACGTCCCGCCACAACCGGCCGGCGCGGGGCCGTCGTCGCGGCGCTGATGCTCTCGATGGCGCTGGCGGCGCTCGACGCGACCATCGTCTCGACCGCCGTCCCGCAGATCGTCGGGGACCTCGGCGGCTTCTCCGTCTTCTCCTGGCTGTTCTCCGGCTATCTGCTGGCCGTGACCGTCACCCTGCCCGTGTACGGCAAGCTCTCCGACACCTTCGGCCGCAAACCGGTCCTCATAGCCGGGTCGGTGGTGTTCCTGCTGGGGTCCCTGCTGTGCGCGGTGGCCTGGAACATGGGGGCACTCATCGCCTTCCGCGTCGTGCAGGGCCTGGGCGGCGGCGCGCTCCAGGGCACGGTGCAGACGCTCGCCGCCGACCTGTACCCGCTGAAGGAGCGCCCCAAGATCCAGTCGAAGCTGTCGACGGTGTGGGCGGTGTCCGCGGTCGCCGGCCCGGGTCTCGGCGGGGTGCTCGCCGCGTACGCGGACTGGCGCTGGATCTTCCTGGTCAACCTTCCGATCGGCGCGGTCGCCCTGTGGCTGATCGTCCGTCACCTCCACGAGCCGGAGCGGGAGACCACCCCGCACGCGCGCGTGGACTGGGCGGGTGCGCTCGCGGTGTTCGCGTGCGGCGGCGTTCTGCTCACCGCGCTGGTGCAGGGCGGGGTGGCGTGGCCGTGGCTGTCGGCACCCTCACTGGCGTTGTCCGGTGCGGGACTCGCCCTGGTCGCGGTGGTGGTGCTGGTGGAGCGCCGGGCGGCGGAGCCGATCATCCCGGGCTGGGTGTGGCGGCGCCGTACGATCGCCGCGGTCAATCTGGCCCTGGGCGCGCTGGGCCTGCTGATGGTCGCGCCGTCGGTGTTCCTGCCCACCTACGCCCAGTCGGTGCTGGGCCTCGCGCCCGTTGCCGCCGGGTTCGTGCTGTCCGTCTGGACGCTGAGCTGGCCCGTGTCGGCGGCGCTGAGCCAGCACGTGTACCGCAGGATCGGCTTCCGCAACACGGCGATGCTGGGCATCGGCACGGCCGCGCTGATCCTGTTCGCCTTCCCCTTCCTGCCCTATCCCGGGCAGGCGTGGCAGCCGACGCTGCTGATGCTGCTGCTGGGCGCCGCGCTGGGCCTGTTCCAGCTGCCGCTGATCGTCGGTGTGCAGTCGACGGTGGGATGGGCGGAGCGCGGTACGACGACCGCGTCCGTGCTGTTCTGCCGCCAGAGCGGCCAGACGATCGGCGCCGCGGTGTTCGGCGCGGTCGCCAACGGGGTGCTGGCCGCCAGGCTCGGCGGAGCGGGCGACCTGGACTCGGTGACGCGGGCGCTCGACGCGGGCACGGCACCGGAGGCGACCCGGCGCGCGATCGCCGACGCGGTGCACGCCGTCTACCTCGGCGCGGCGGGCGCGGCGGCACTGGCGTTCCTGGTGCTGCTGTTCCTCGCGCCCCGGAAATTCCCGGTGCTGGGGGACTGAGCGTCCGTATCCTCACGCCCATGGTGACCTTGGAACCCCTGCGGGCGGATCACGCGGACGCGCTGCTGGCGTTCGAGCGGGAGAACCGGGCGTACTTCGCGCGTACGGTGCCCGACCGCGGGGACGCCTTCTTCACGCCGGCGGGGTTCGCCGCCCGCCTCCAGGCACTCCTCGATGAGCAGCACGCGCGCGTGTGCCGCTTCCATGTGGTCCTCGGGGAGGACGGCGAGCTGATCGGCCGGGTCAACCTGATGGATCTGGCGGACGGCACCGCCGAACTCGGCTACCGCGTCGGCGAACAGGCCGCCGGCCGGGGTGTGGCGACGGCGGCCGTCGCCCAGGTGTGCCGGCTGGCGGCGACGGACTACGGCCTGACGTCCCTCACCGCGCGAACGACCCTCGACAACCAGGCTTCCATGAGGGTCCTGACCCGCAACGGCTTCACCCGGGTGGAGAACACGACGGTGGGGGGACAACCGGGAGTCCGCTACGTGCGCCGGACCCTCGACAGCCTCTGAGAGGTCGTGGCATCGACCAGGGGGAGGCCGACGGCACACGGACTCTCCAGAACGGTGCTTCGCGCAGCGGCGCGCATCAGGCCGCTGACGTCGCCTCGGAGTGCATCCGGCCGGTGCGGGATCCGTAGACCGGGGAATCGGAGCCGTACGTGACCGGGGCATCGCCGATGGTGCCGACGAAGAGCCGGCGGTGCTTCCGCGCGGGAGCGCCGAACTGGATTCGCGCTCCCTCCGACTCCACGACGAAGGGGTGTTCGCGCAGGGCGTCGGGGAGCGCGTCAGTCGTGCGTCAGAACGGCATCAGCGGCGCCGGTCATTGTTGTTCTCAAGAACGGCCCGCGAAACACCGGGCAGTTTTGGGAGAGGTGCCCGGAGCGGTTTATCGGGGGCCTGAGCCTCGGCTCGACGGTCGGGTCCAATGGGCCCACGCAGGTTCGAATCCTGCCCTCTCCGCGGTCCCGTCGAATGACCGGGACAGTATCGGGAGAGGTGCCCGGAGCGGTTTATCGGGGGCCTGAGCCTCGGCTCGACGGTCGGGTCCAATGGGCCCACGCAGGTTCGAATCCTGCCCTCTCCGCGGTCCCGTCGAATGACCGGGACAGTATCGGGAGAGGTGCCCGGAGCGGTTTATCGGGGGCCTGAGCCTCGGCTCGACGGTCGGGTCCAATGGGCCCACGCAGGTTCGAATCCTGCCCTCTCCGCCGGTCTCTCACATGACCTCCAGGAGCCCCTGCACGCTGCGGCTGATGCCGTCGACGCCGGTCGGCGCTCTGCCGACGCTCCGGTCGTCCATGGTGGGCCGCCAGGCCTTGGCCTTTCCCACGCGGGTCCGCGGTGCGGACGAACCACCGGGAACGTACTGACGGCTGCGGCCACGGCGGTGGCCGAGACGCCGCACACCGAGGCCGTCGCCCACTACCGCATCCGTCCGTGAACGACGGCCCCTTCACCGAGATCGCGCTCGCAGCCGCGCCCTGTACGCATCGCGTCCCGCCCGTGGCGATCTCTCCGGGCCGGACCGGGGCTGTCGTCTCACCCCCCGCCGTCGGTCGACGTCTGCACCGACCTGCGAAGAATCCGAGTCAACGCGGGTAACGCCCGAGGTCGGAAAGGTAAGCGCATACCGACCGATCAGTTTGCGGAAACCCTCGCGCTGAACCCCTACTCCGAAGTAGCCTGCGTGGCTCCCGCCCCCCACCTCCCTGCGGCCCGCCGCACCGGATCCAACCCTCGCAAGGAGACCCGGGATGTCCTACGACCCGTCCCCGTCCTACCCGTACCGACCACCCGGTCCGTCCCCGGCCCGCGACCCGTACACGTACGACACCTACCCCTGGGCACCGCAGGAGGCGCCCGAACCGGCCGGACGGCCTCCCCAGCGCCACACCGCGCTCGGGCACCACAGCGACCTGCGGGTCCTGCGCAGCGCCTATCGCCGGCAGCGGCGCGTGGCCACGCTCACGGCGCTCGGCTACTTCGTCCTGTTCCTCATCCTGTCGGCGTTCGCGCCGTCCTTCATGACGAGCACCGTCACCGACGGCCTGCCCACCGGCCTGCTGCTCGCGCTCATCCAGGTCCCCGTGACCTGGCTGGCGATCGCCCTGTACGAGCAGACGGCCCGCCGCCGCGTCGACCCGATCGCGGACCGGATACGCAAGCACGCCGAGCTGGACGCGAAGCGGGAGGGAACGCGGTGAACACCGACTTCAGCGGCAACGCCCAGGCCATGTCCCTGGTCGGCTTCTCCGCCGTCGCCACCATCACGCTGCTGCTGTGCGTCATGACGGGCCCGGACCGGGACGACCTCGACGAGTTCTACACCGGCTACAGCTCCCTGTCCCCCATGCGCAACGGCCTGGCCATCGCGGGCGACTACATCTCCGCCGCGACCGTCCTCGGCACCGGCGGCGTCATCGCGCTGTTCGGCTACGACGGGATCGTGCTGGCCCTGAGCACGGCCCTGTCGCTGATGCTGCTGATGTTCCTGCTGGCCGAACCGCTGCGCAACGCGGGCCGGTTCACCATGGGCGACGCGCTGACCCGCCGGATGCCGGGACGCGCTGTCCGCATCGCGGCCTGCGCGGTGACCCTGGCGGCACTGCTGCCGCTGATGCTGGTCCAGCTGGCGGGCACCGGGCAGCTGATGGCGTTCATCCTCGGCTTCTCCGGCGAGTCACTTCAGACCGGCTGCATCATCGGCGTGGGCGCGCTGATGATCAGCTACGCGGCGATCGGCGGCATGAAGGGCACCGCCCTCATCCAGATCCTGAAGATCGTGATGCTGCTCGGCTCCGGCATGGTGGTCGCGGTGCTGATCCTCAACCGGTTCGACTGGGACCCGGGCGCCCTGTTCACCGCGGCCTCCCGGAACAGCGGCGTGGGCTCGGCGTTCCTCTCCTCGGGTCTGCAGTTCTCCGCCGGCCCCAGCCCCGACCTGGACATGATCACCGCGCAGTTGACGGTGGTCCTCGGTGGTGGCGTCCTGCCGCACGTCACCATGCGCATGTACACGGCCTCCAGTGCCCGGCAGGTGCGGCGCTCGATGTCCTGGGCGGTGTCGGGCGTGGCCCTGTTCGTGCTCGTCATCACGGTCGTCGGCTTCGGCGCGACCGCCCTGGTCGGGCGGGAGCTGATCGCGCAGGTCGACCCGCAGGGCAACACGGCGTATCTGCTGGGGTCACAGGCGGCGTTCGGCGCGGACGTGTCGTCGGCGGAGACGTTCCTCTTCACGACCGTCACCACGGCGGTCTTCCTCACGCTGCTCGCCTCCGTCGCCGGCATGATCCTGGCCTGCGCCAACTCCCTCGCGCACGACGTGTTCGCGGCCCGGGTGCAGGAGATGTCGCCGCGGCGCGAGATGACCGTGGCGCGGCTGTCGGCACTGGCCGTGGGCGTCCCCGCGATCCTGCTGGCCACCCAGGTCCAGCATCGCAGCCTGCAATGGCTGGTGACCCTGTCCTTCTGCCTGGGCGCCTCGGCCATCGCGCCCGCGCTGGTCTACAGCCTGTTCTGGCGCCGCTTCACGCGAACGGGCCTGCTCAGCACGCTCATCGGCGGCTCCCTCGCGGTCCTGTTGCTGATGCCGGGCACCAACCTGGTCTCCGGCTCACCCGTCTCGGCCTTCCCCGAGGCCGACTTCAACTGGTTCCCGTTCACCACCACGGGCCTGGTCTCCATCCCCCTGGGCTTCGCCTGCGGCTGGCTGGGCACGATGGCCTCCGGCCACCGGAAGTCGGAGGAACAGCGCCACCAGTACGAGGCGGTGGAGGGCTGGATCCTGGCGGGCGCGGTCCGCAGGGACCAGTGACGCGGCCGGCGGCACGGCAGCCGAGAACGGCCCCGCCGTGCCGCCGGGGGGACGGAAAAAGACCGACCGACACACATGCGCGGAGCGCGGGGCACCCACTCCCCACAACCGGGCGGCGGCGGTCGTGTGCGGCCGTCGTCGGTCTCACTCCGCCGCCACCCGACCCGCCCAGGCCGTGAGGCTGGTGTGGACGTGGTCGATGTGGGCGCGGGCATCGTCCCGTTGCTCGGCGTGTTCACCGAGGAGGCGGTCCGTCTCCTCCGCCACGGCCTCCGCGTGCTCGCGGGCCCGGGCGACCAGCTCCGCCGCGTGGGTATGGGCCTCCTCCTCCAGGTCTCGGGCGGAGTCCTCCGCGTCGGCGAAGACCTGCTCGGCGTCGGACAGCGCTTCCCCGGCGCGCGTCAGCGCCTCCTCCTCGTGCGCGGCCAACGCCGCCTCGCGGGCGGCCTCCTCGCGCTCCGCCTCCGCCCACCGTTCGGCGTGCTCCTTGTCCTGCTCGGCCAGCATCCCGGCGGTGCGCCGGCGCATCTCCCGCAGCGCGGCCACTGCCTCGCCCCGCTCTTCATCCGCCTCACGCCCTGCCACGCCCAGGATCTCGTCGGCCTCGGCGTGCGCGGCGAGCAGCCGCTGCCGGGCGCGTTCGTCGCCGTCGGCACGCACGGCATCGGCGTGCGCCTGCGCGGCCTCGCGCGCACCGGCCGCGGACGACCGTGCCCCGTCCACGCGTTGCCGCACTTCCCGCAGCGCCCCCTCCCGTACGGCCACGGCCTCCTGCTCGCCGAGCTCGAAGAGCCGCTGCGCGCGTTCCCCGAGCGTCTCGTAGGTCTGTGGGGCCAGCCCGGCCACGGTCTCGCGCAGCCGCTCCAGTTCCTCGTCCATCCGCCGGGCGAGCACCGTCAGGCGGGCCGCCCTCTCCCAGGCCGCGTCCCGGTCCGCGGAGAGGGCCTCGGCGTACGCGTCGACCTGCTCGGGACGGTAGCCGCGCCCCCGCACGGCCGTGAAGCCGTGCGGTGACACCGTCGCGCTGCTCATCCGGACCCCTCTCCACCACACCGATGCGAAGGCGCGCACCGATGTGAAGTAGCGCTAGAAATGGGACGATTTCGCGCACATCTTGGTGGATCAGACGGAAGTGTTCATAACGCGACACTCCGCACAGAGGTCAGGGTCCCACGGCCGACCCGCATAAGCCGTACGGGCCGCCAAGCCCTCCAGGCCGTACGGGCCGTACTCCCCGTCAGCCCCAGGTGGTGCCCGCGGGCTCCTGGATGGTCGTGTTGATGCGGTTGAACATGTTGGTGACCGAGACGGTGAGGATCAGCGCGGAGAGTTCCCTCTCGTCGAAGTGGTCCGCCACCTCGTCCCACAACGCGTCCGGCACCGACTCCCCCGAGAGGTCGGACAGCCGCGTCATCGCCTCGGTCAGCTTCAGCGCGGCGCGCTCGGCGTCCGAGAAGAAGGGCGCGTGCCGCCACGCGGCGACGGCCGCGATGCGCTCCTCGCTCACCCCGGCTTTGCGGAGATTGGCGACGTGCCCGTGCACACAGGCCCCGCAGCCGTTGATCTGGCTGGCGCGCAGCCCGGCCATCTCCGCCACGTCCTGGGCCAGGCCGCCCTCCCCGATCGCCTGGAAGAGGGTGCCGATGCCCTTCATCGCGCCGGAAAGGACGTACGCCGGGTTCGTCATCCGTGCCTGCATGATCTCTGCCTCCTGGGTCGGCGGTGCGTCGCTGTCACTGCACTGACGGAACGGCGGAGGGAGATGTGACAGCCCGGTGCGAGAAATCTTCGGCACGGACGGGAAAAGCCGGGCCCGGTCGTACGAACGACCGGGCCCGGCTCCTTGGGCACGTCAGCGGCGACGTGTCACAGCAGTCCGTCCCACATCTCCTCCAGCAGCACCGACCACCAGCTCTCCGGCGACCCCAGTGCCGCCGGGTCGAGCGCGGCCAGCTGTGCCTGGAAGTCGACGGTCCAGCGGCCCGCCTGCTCCTGGTTCAGCCCGAACCGCAGCCGCCACATCCGCCCGAGCAGCGCCAGACAGCGCGCGAACTCCGGCAGCCCGGTGTTCACGAACTGCGGCGGCACGGGCGCCCCGCCCGGTCCCGCCTCCACCGGCACGGCCACGATGTTCGCCGTGCCGTACTGCACGCAGATCGCCTTGCCGAAGTCGCTGCCCATCACCAGGTAGGAACCGGCGTCCGAGGCCGGCTGCACACCACGCTCGCCCGCCAGCTCCGCCAGCGTCGGAACCGGACGGCCCGGCTGCGCCTGTGCCCAGAAGAACGGGCCCATGTCCATCGGCAGTCCGGCCGCCACCAGCGTGTGCGCGACCACCGGCGGCACACCCTGCCGCGACACGGCGGCCTGCTCGAACCGGAAGACCCCCGGCCCGAACGCCGCCGCCAGCTCCTGCCCGATGGCCTCCGGCGGGATCGGCGGCACCGCCTGCACCGGCGGCAGCGGAGCGCGCACCGGGGCCGGACGCGCCGGGCCGTCCGCCACCTGGTGCAACTCGCCCTGGTGGGCCAGCAGCTGCTGCATGCCCTGCTGCCGGCTCGCATGGTCCGTGCCGTACGGCGCGATGCTCGTGATGCGCGCCTGCGGCCACTGCTCCCGGATCATCCGCGCGCAGTACGCACCCGGCAGCTCGCACGACTCCAGCTCGGTGTGCAGCTCGAGCACCTGGTCCGGGGGCACGTTCATGGCCCGCAGCTCGTGGAAGATCTGCCACTCCGGGTGCGGCGTACCCGGCGCCGAACGCCGGATCAGCTGCTGCTCGGAACCGTCCTGCGCGCGGTAGCGCAGCACGGCCTGGTAGCCGGGGCCCACGGTCGGCTGCCCGGTCGGCGGCTGCGGATAGCCGTACGCCTGCGGCTGCCCGGGGAGGGGCATGCCGGGCGGCGGCATCGCACCCGGAGGCATCGCCCCCGGGGGCATCGCGCCGGGCGGCATACCGGGCGGCACCGCACCCGGCATCCCCGGCGGCAGCGGCTGCGCACCGGGTGTGCCGGGGGCGCCCGGGGCGGCACCCGGGGCGGCGGGCGGCGCGCCGGGAGCCTGCGGCGGCGGAGGCACGCCGGGGCCGCCCGCCGGGGGCGTGGCCAGCATGGTCTCCGCGTGGTGCACGGGCCCCGGACCGCCGGGAGCACCCGGCGCACCGGGCGGGCCGGGCGGGTTGGGGGCGCCCGGCGGATGCGGCACCCCCGGGGCCTGGGGCGCGCCCGGAGCGCCGGGCGCTCCGGGGGGAGCCGGAGGCTGCGGCGCACCCGGGCCCATCCGGCCCGGGTCGGCAAACATCGTGGCAGCGTGGTGGACACCGCCGGGCGGCGTACCGCCCGGGGCCCCCGGCGGGCCGGGCGGGTTCGGGGCACCGGGAGCGCCAGGAGCCCCCGGCGGCGGAAGGGGCATGCCCGTACCCGAAGAGTCCCCGGACGCCGGCCCGGACCCGGATCCACCCGGACCGTCAGGCCCGAGCGCCGACACCATCTGCGTGGGCACGTAGCCACCCGCGGGGGTGCCCGGCGCCCCGGGCCCCGACGGCGGAGGCGTACCGCCCGGCTGAGCACCGGGCGTGCCCGGGGCACCCGGAGGAGGCGGAGTGGACGGACCCGTACCCCGGCGCCCGGGCGGCGGAGCGGCCTTGCTGGTCGCTGCGTCGGCAATGTCCCCGGCGTTCGGAGCGGCCCCCGGCCCGGCGGCCGGCGGAGGCGTACTCCCCGGCTGGGCCTGCGGATACCCGTACGGCTGCCCGCCGGGCACAGGCGGAGGTGTACTGCCCTGCGGCACACCACCGGGCGGCGTCCCGGGGATCCCACCCGGCGGCGTCCCCGGCACACCCGGAGCACCCCCCGGCCCCGCCGGAGAGCCGTACCCGGGACCACCGGACGCCGGCGCGGCCCCCGATCCCAGCGCGTTCGGGTCGTCCACCGCCGGCGACAGCGCCGTCGGCGGCAGCTGACTGCCACCCGACATCAGAGTCGTCTTGGCCCCGGGCGTCGCCGAAGGCGGCGCCCCGTCGCTGTCGGCCCCGCTCAGCGGCGGAGCGAAAACCGTCGCAGGCAGTGGCACGGAACGGTCGTCACCGGCGTCCGCGTTGGTGTCCGTACCGGCCCAGGGCGTCGCCCCCGCGGGCACACCGGGCGCCGCCGGAGCCCCGGGAGCACCCGTGTCGGCGTCGGAGTCGCCGCCCCCGGCCGCCGGCCACGAGGCTCCACTGCCCGGCGCGGCGGGCGCGCCCTGCGCAGGAGTCACCGACCCGGAATCAGGCCCGGAACCGGAGCCCGAGCCAGGCCCGGAACCAGAGCCGGAATCCGGCTCCCCGGCAGCGGAAGGCCCCTGACCCGCGGCTCCCGCACCCGCACCCGCACCCGCACCCGCACCCCGACGATCCGGAATACCCAGCTTGTCCGCCGCATCCTGCAACCACTCCGGCGGAGTCAGCAGGAACGACGTCTGATTCAGATCCACCCGTGCGGCAGGCGCCGCCGGAGCCGGCTCGTCCACCGCGTCCGGACGGCCGTACTCCTCCTCGTACCGGCGGATCACCTCACCCACCGGCAACCCGGGCCACAGCGTCGCCTCGCCGCTGTCCCGCGCGATCACCAGCCGCTGCGCACCACCGTCCGACCGCGGCCCGTCCGCCCGGTCCTCGGCCCACACCACGAACCCGAGATCGAACTCACGCACCCGCACCTCACGATGCTGGTACGACGGCAGATCCCCGTTGATCCACTCCTCCGCACGCTCCTGCGCCTGCGCGAAAGTCACCATCGCCGACCTCACTCCCCCACGGCCGAGGACGACACCGCACCCACCGGCACCACACGCGCGAACCCGCCGTCCACCATCAGGTTCGCCACCGTCTCCAACTCCGGCGGATTGCCCGCCAGCCGCGACAGGAAGACATCGAAGTCGTCCCCGCACGGCAGCAGCAACCGCTCCACCCGCTCCGGCGGCGGCATCGAGGGATCCACGTCCCGCGCGTCGTCGTACGCGCAGAACCACACCGAACCGATCCGCTCGCCCTGCACCTTCACGGCCAGCAGCCCGCCCTGGACGAACGCGATCCCCAGATAGTCCTTGGTCAGATGGTCACGCAGACACTTGTTGACATACACCAGGTCATTGACCGCGGCCTCGTCACGCACCGTGAAGAACGGCTGGTCCACCAGCAGCCCCAGCTCCGCGTCCAGCGCGGCACCCACCGGCGCACAACCACCCGCCGCCTTCAGGAACGACCGGTACGCACCCGGCAACCGGTAGCCGAGGTCCTCCTCGACGCCCTGCACCTGCGACTCCGTCACCGCGACACCCGACTTCGGCAGCCCGAAATGCGCCGGACGCGTCTCCTGCAACGGCCGCGTGCCCCGCTTGGCATGGTCGACACCCGACGTCGCCACACCCCCGTGATGCCGCAGCAGCGCCTTCACCTCGACCGGAACCAGCTCAAGACGCCGCGTGCCCACCACGTGGTGCCACGTCCAGCCGTGCGGCGTCGCCACCGCCGGCACCGTGTCCCACAACTCGTGCCCGGACGCCGACAGCGCCGTGTTCGCCGACACGTAGTCCGTCAGCCGCAACTCGTCGACACCGAAGCCCTCCGGCGGCTCCGCGATCTCCGCGGCCGCGCGCGCGTAAGCCGAGAAGTCGGGGTAACCGTGCTCGTCGACCCGTACCCCTCTCGGGTGACGTGCCGCCCGGACCGGATCCGGGAAATGCACGACCTGCCCGGCGTAGGCCGCGTTCGGCGGCGCGGCTTGCTGCCCGAGCCGACCTGTCGTCATGGCGGTTGCCCCCTGCGGCACTCTGTACGACCCGTATTGACCACCCTTGGCGCACTACGACCCGTATCGACTGTCACTGCACGCGCCGACCCGCGGATCACCCTCCGGTTCACTCCATCGAGCTCCGAACGGATCACCGCATCGCCCGCGGTGCCGACAGCCTATGCGGTACGACGGCACCGGTCACCGGCACCGGCCGGCACCCCCTCCGCTTCCGTGACCAGCCGTCACCCCACCGTGACGGCACACCCCGCAATGGGCGTGTCGCCGCGCCCCAGCTTCCGCACCAGCCACGGCATTTGGCAGTCTGTGCCCCCCGGGGGGATGCACGGAGGGGAAGACGATCATGAATGCCACGCAGACGGGACCACACACCGGCAGGTCCGCCGACCCACGAAACGGCGACCCCCGAGGCGGCCCCCACGGCACCGGCCCCCAGGCCGGCGACCCACGAGCCACCGACCCCCGCAGCGGCGACCCCCGCATCGGCTGGAGCGCCACCGAGGCAGCCCACGCCCCCACCCTCCGACACCGCCGCGACGGCATCCTCCCCACCGTCGCCGCCGCCCTCTCCGTCCGCGGCGCCACCCTCACCGGCACCGCCGCCCGCGGCGACACACCCCCCGCCCTGCACCCCCTCGTCCAGGACTTCCTCGACACCCTCACCAGCGCCCAGCGCGACCGCTACACCGGCCGCTGCGCCGAAACCATCCTCATCTCCCGCCACATCGCCGCCGCCGACACCGCCCGCAGCAAACGCGCCGCACGCAAACCCATGACCAACGGCGAGGCACGCAAAGCCCTCAAGCAGGCCAAACTCACCGCCCGACGCATCCGCGAGGACGGCGACCCCCTCCACGGCAGCTTCGCCACCCCCTGCCGCGCCTGCACCGCGCTCAGCGCCCACTTCGGCGTCCGCATAGTCGACCCGGCATCCCAGAACGGCTGACGCCACCCACCCCCCACACCCGCACGACCCCACACACGCGCGCCCCCACGCACACCACCACCCCATGACCTCGACGAGACGAAGGGCAGATGCACACCGACCGCACCTCCACCACCCGCTTCGCCGTACCCGTCGACGCCGCCCTGCGCGCCGCCGGATGGCAACCCGGACGCTGGGACATCAAACAAGCCGAGATCTGGGCCGACGCCCTGCGCGACCACACCTCCCCCGCCGGCCACCGCCACACCGTCTTCCCCGCCGCCGTCGAGGCCTGGGCCGAATTCGGCGGACTCCACATCACCCCCACCGGCCCCGGCCGCCAGGTCGCCCCCGCCCACCTCCACCTCGACCCACTGCACGGCCTCCACATGGCCCGCACCCTCGGCGACCTCGGCCGCGCCCTCGGCACCGACGTCTGCCCCCTCGGCGCCGAAACCGACAGCCAGGCCCTCCTCGCCATCGACACCGACGGCCGCGTCTACACCCTCGACCACACCGGCGACTGGTACCTCGGCCCCGACATCGACCAAGCCCTCGCCACCCTCATCGGCGGCACCGCACCCGCCCGCCTCACCACCGGCTGAGCACCCAGCCGCATCACGACGCCGGAATCACCGCCGACACCCGAAAACCCCCCGCATCCGTCGGCCCCGACACAAACACACCACCCAGCGCCGCAACCCGCTCCCTCATCCCCACCAGCCCGTTCCCCCCGGACGGCAACCGCGCCGACGACGCCGCCTCCTCAGGCGGCTCGTTCTCCACCTGCATCGCGATCTCCGACACCCGATGCGCCAACCGCACATACGTCTTCGCCCCGGCCGCGTGCTTGTGGACGTTCGTCAACGCCTCCTGCACCACCCGATACGCCGTCTGCTCCACCAACGGCGCATACGACCGGACATCCCCCTCCACCGACAACGCCACCACCATCCCCGCGGCAGCCGACTGCCCCACCAACTCGTCGATCTCCGCCAGACACGGCCCCTCGTCATCCGCCGCCCGCGAAGCCGCCGCAGCAACCGCCGCAGCCACCCCCACCGCCGCCAACGGCGCCGAAGCCCCCGGCTCCCGCCGCTCACCGCCACCACTGCGCAGCACCCCGAGCATCTCCCGCAGCTCCGTCAGCGCCTGCCGCCCCATGTCCCCCACCAGAGCCGCATTCCTGACGGCCTTCTCCGGATCCTTCCGCGCCACCGCCTGCAGCGCCGCCGCATGCACCACCATCAGACTCACCCGGTGCGCCACGACATCGTGCATCTCCCGCGCGATCCGCGTCCGCTCCTCGTTCCGGGCCCACTCGGCCCGCTCCTCCGCCCGCTCCGCGAGCAACTGAAGCTCCCGCTCCAGACTGTCCGCCCGCTCCCGCAGACTCTCCATCAGCCGCCGCCGCGCCCCCACATACAGCCCCAGCAGCACCGGCGGCGCCGTGAAGCCCAGCGACATCGTGATCGCCGCGAAGGGGACGAACCAGTCCCCTATCTCCAGATCTCCCCGCGACATGTCCTGCTGCGTCTTCACGAACGTCACGATCAACGTCCCCACCAGCGACATCCCCGCCAGCGAGGCGATGATCCGACGGGGCATCTCCGCCGCGGCCAGCGTGTACAGACCCACGACGCCCATCAGGAAGCCCATCTCGGCGGGCGTGATGGCGATCGACACCAGAACGACGGCGATCGGCCACCGCCGCCTGACGAGCAGCACGGAACCGGCCACCAACCCGAAGACGACCCCCGCCGCCACCGGGATCCCCGCGTCCCGCGCGAACGGGATCCCCTCCAGCGCGCACTCCAGCGCGGACACCACGGCCAGGCTCACATCGAACACGGCGCTACGCCGCCTGGCCCACCACCACGGCCCTCCCCGGGCCGTCACATGCTCTTCCCCCGTCGCGGTCATGCCTCCCAGCCTAAAGGCGCCCCCCGCCCGCTTTCCGGCGAGTTTCCGGGACTGGCCCGCATCACACTCCGTGACCGTTCGGCTGCGATACCGCCCGATATCCCTCGAACTGCTGAATCGCTCACCGTTCGACCCCGGAAGCGATCATTCCGCCCGGACGGTATGCGTATGACACATGCACCCGGCAAGTACGCCGACTTCGAGGGGCTGCGCGAGAGGGCGGTGGAGCTGCGGCGCGCAGGGCTGAGCCGACGCCAGATCCGCGACCGCCTGCACGTCGACAACAACGACATCCTCAACCGACTGCTGGAGGGCGAACCCGCGCCGGCCTGGACGAAGCGCCCGAACGCGAAGGACGACCTGAGGGAGAAGGCGAGGGAACTCCGACTCCAGGGCTGGACCTACGACCAGATCCAGGCGGAGCTGGGGTGCTCGAAGAGTTCGATCTCGTTGTGGGTGCGGGACTTGCCGAAGCCTGAGCGCAAGCGCTCAACCGAGGAAGCGTCGGCTATCGCGAGGCGGGGCTGGGAAGTCACCCTGCGCCTACGGGACGAAGAACGGCAGCAGATTAAGGAGGCAGCCAAGCAAGCCGTCGGCGCACTGTCGCCGCGCGAGCTGTTCCTCTTGGGTGTCGGCCTGTACTGGGCAGAGGGCAGCAAGGACAAGCCCTACGACCGCCGTGAGAACGTCTGCTTCGTCAACAGCGATCCCGGCATGATCCGGGTCTTCCTGGCCTGGCTCGATCTGCTGGGCGTGGAGCGAGATCGCATTCGGTACGCGGTGATGATCCACGAGTCTGCCGACATCCCGGGCGCCGAACTGTACTGGGCTGAACTCGTCGGCGCCGATCGCTCCGCGTTCCACAAGACGACACTCAAGAAACACAACCCCAAGACGGTCCGCAAGAACACCGGCGACTCATACCGGGGCTGCCTTGCGATCAAGGTCCGGAAGAGTGCCGACCTGTACCGTCGCATCGAAGGCTCTTGGTACGGCATAGTGTTGGGAGCCACCCAGCCAATCGGCGAGATGTCCGATTAGCCGGGCTTATAGTCCCCTGTGGTGTAATCGGCAACACGGGTCACTTTGGATGATTTGTTCCAGGTTCGAGTCCTGGCAGGGGAGCACACACTCGGTTCGGGTCCTGGCTGATGCCAATGCCGGTCAGGCCCCACACCCACACCCCCCACAAAACCCCCCGGTATCCTGCGGATGTCACCCCACCCCATCCACAGCCGAAGGGCATCCCGTGAGCGCCAACCGCCCGGCAGCCGTCGTCGTTCTCGCAGCGGGTGAGGGCACCCGTATGAAGTCGGCCACACCCAAGGTCCTGCATGAGCTCTGCGGCCGCAGTCTCGTGGGGCACGTGCTCGCCGCCGCAGGTGAGCTGCAGCCACAGCACCTGGTCGTCGTGGTCGGCCACGCCCGCGAGAAGGTCACCGCCCATCTCGGCGACATCGCCCCCGACGTCCGCACCGCCGTACAGGCGGAGCAGAACGGCACGGGGCACGCCGTGCGGATGGGTCTGGAGGAGCTGGGCGGGGCCGTCGACGGGACGGTCGTCGTCGTGTGCGGTGATACGCCCCTGCTGACGGGTGCGACCCTCCAGGCGCTGGCGGCCACGCACTCCGCCGACGGCAACGCGGTGACCGTGCTGACCGCCGAGGTGCCGGACGCGACGGGGTACGGGCGGATCGTGCGGGACGACGCCACGGGTGCCGTGACGGCGATCGTGGAGCACAAGGACGCCACCGACGCGCAGCGGTCGATCCGTGAGATCAACTCGGGTGTGTTCGCGTTCGACGGGCAGTTGCTGGCCGATGCGCTGAAGAAGGTGCGGACGGACAACAGCCAGGGCGAGGAGTATCTGACCGACGTGCTCGGGATCCTGCGTGAGGCGGGGCACCGGGTCGGGGCATCGGTGGCCGGCGACCACCGTGAGATCGCCGGGATCAACAACCGTGTGCAGTTGTCGGAGGCCCGCCGGATTCTGAACGACCGGCTGCTGACCGAGGCCATGCTCGCCGGTGTGACCGTCATCGACCCCGCGACCACCTGGATCGACGTGACGGTCACCTTCGAGCAGGACGCCGTCGTCCACCCGGGCACGCAGTTGCACGGCTCGACGCACCTGGCCGAGGGCGCCGAGGTCGGGCCCAACTCGCGGCTGACCGACACCCGGGTGGGTGCCGGTGCGCGGGTCGACAACACCGTGGCCTCGGGCGCCGAGGTCGGCGCGGAGGCGACGGTGGGTCCGTACGCGTATCTGCGTCCGGGGACGCGGCTCGGTGCGAAGGGCAAGATCGGGACGTACGTGGAGACGAAGAACGCGTCGATCGGTGAGGGGACGAAGGTGCCTCACCTGTCGTACGTGGGTGACGCGACGATCGGCGAGCAGACGAACATCGGTGCCGCGAGCGTGTTCGTGAACTACGACGGCCAGGAGAAGCACCACACGACCATCGGTTCGCACTGCCGGACGGGCTCGGACAACATGTTTGTGGCGCCTGTCACGGTGGGGGACGGCGCGTACACCGCTGCCGGGTCCGTGATCACGAAGGATGTGCCGGCGGGTTCGCTGGCCGTGGCCCGTGGTCAGCAGCGGAATATCGAGGGTTGGGTGGCTCGGAAGCGTCCGGGGAGCGCGGCCGCGAAGGCGGCGGAGGCGGCTTCCCGGGAGTCGGCCGGCGAGGGCTGACCGGAAACCGATGCCTGAAACACGGCGTACGGTGATAAGTGCACACCCGCACCCCCACCAGCTGAGACGGCCTCCGGCAAGCCGGCTGCGAGGCTTCTCGACCCCTAGCTGCGACACCTCTGAGGAGACAGTGCTGTGACCGGGATCAAGACGACCGGCGAGAAGAAGTTGATGTTCTTCTCCGGCCGCGCCCACCCCGAGCTTGCCGAGGAGGTCGCCCAGCAGTTGGGTGTCGGGGTTGTCCCGACGAAGGCCTTCGACTTCGCGAACGGTGAGATCTATGTGCGTTATCAGGAGTCGGCGCGTGGCGCGGACTGCTTCCTGATCCAGAGCCACACGGCTCCGATCAACAAGTGGATCATGGAGCAGTTGATCATGATCGACGCGCTGAAGCGTGCGTCGGCGCGCTCCATCACGGTCATCGTGCCGTTCTACGGTTACGCGCGGCAGGACAAGAAGCACCGTGGACGTGAACCGATTTCGGCGCGTCTGATCGCGGACATGATGAAGACCGCGGGTGCGGACCGGCTCCTGACGGTGGATCTGCACACGGATCAGATCCAGGGCTTCTTCGACGGTCCGGTGGACCATCTGTTCGCGTTGCCGCTGCTGGCGGACTACGTGGGGCGGAAGGTGGACCGGGAGAAGCTGACGGTCGTGTCGCCGGACGCGGGCCGGGTGCGGGTCGCGGACCGCTGGTGCGACCGGCTGGGTGCGCCGCTGGCGATCGTGCACAAGCGGCGTGACAAGGACGTCGCGAACCAGGTCACCGTCCACGAGGTCGTGGGTGAGGTGAAGGGTCGCGTGTGTGTCCTGGTGGACGACATGATCGACACCGGTGGGACGATCTGTGCCGCTGCGGACGCGCTGTTCGCGCACGGTGCGGAGGATGTGATCGTGACGGCTACGCACGGTGTGCTGTCGGGCCCGGCGGCGGACCGGCTGAAGAACTCGCGGGTGAGTGAGTTCGTGTTCACGGACACGCTGCCGACGCCGGGTGAGCTGGGCCGGGATCTGGAGAAGATCTCGGTGCTGTCGATCGCGCCGACGATCGCGAGTGCGGTGCGTGAGGTGTTCGAGGACGGTTCGGTGACGAGCCTGTTCGACGAGCAGTAGGAGTCCGTGGTCGGGCTTCTGTAGATCGTTTTGGGTGCGGCCTGTCTTGCCGAGTAGACTGCTGAAGTTGCTCGGCGAGGGAGGCCGTTCCCGTTTCGGGATGTGCGGCTCTCCGTTATCGACGCGCTCTTCGTAGCAGGCCGTTCGTGGCCGGGTGACCACGTCCGTTCTGATTTCGAGGAGTGACTATGTCCGAGGTGAAGATCTCCGCCGCGACGCGCACCGAGTTCGGCAAGGGTGCCGCGCGCCGTATCCGTCGTGAAGACAAGGTTCCGGGTGTCCTGTACGGGCACGGTTCGGACCCGCTGCACCTGACCCTGCCGGGTCACGACCTGCTGATGGCGCTGCGTACGCCGAACGTGCTGATCGCGCTGGACATCGACGGCAAGACCGAGCTGGCGATTCCGAAGTCGGTGCAGCGTGACCCGCTGAAGGGTTTCCTGGAGCACGTGGACCTGCTGCTGGTGAAGCGCGGCGAGCAGGTCAACGTCGACATCTACGTCCACACCGAGGGTGAGCTGGCCCCGGGTGCCTACCTGCTGGAGCACGTGCTGAACGCGCTGCCGGTCGAGGCCGAGGCGACGCACATCCCGGAGTCCGTGACCGTCTCCATCGAGGGTCTGGCGGCCGGTGACTCCATCCTCGCCAAGGACATCCCGCTGCCGAAGGGCACGACCCTGGCCGTCGAGGAGGACACCGTCGTCCTTCAGGTCCTGGCCGCGCAGGCCGAGGAGGCCCCGGAGGGTGAAGAGGCCGCGGGCGACGAGGCCGCCGAGGCCTGATCCTCTTCGTCGTCGTTGCGTCGGCCGCTGTTCCCGTGCGGGGCAGCGGCCGACGCGTATGAAGGAGACATGGACGTGACGACCGATGCCGCCGCTCCCTGGCTGATCGTGGGGCTGGGCAATCCGGGGCCGGAGTACGCGGGGAACCGGCACAACGTGGGTTTCATGGTGGCCGATCTGCTGGCGGACCGGGTCGGGGGGCGGTTCAAGCGGGCCGGGCGGGCGCAGGCGCAGGTCGTGGAGGGCCGGATCGGGCCTCCTGGGCCGTTGAACCGGCGGGTGGTGCTGGCGAAGCCGATGTCGTACATGAACCTGTCGGGTGGGCCGGTGAATGCGCTGCGGGATTTCTACAAGGTGCCGGTGGGCCATGTGGTGGCGGTGCATGACGAGTTGGACATCGACTACGGGGTGCTGCGGCTGAAGCTGGGCGGCGGGGACAACGGGCACAACGGGCTGAAGTCGATGACGAAGGCGTTCGGTGCGGAGTATCACCGGGTGCGGTTCGGGATCGGGCGGCCGCCGGGGCGGATGCAGGTGGCGGATTTCGTGCTGAAGGACTTCTCGTCGTCGGAGCGCAAGGAGCTGGACTACTTCGTGGACCGGGCGGCGGATGCGGTGGAGGCTCTGGTGATCGAGGGGCTGGAGCGGGCGCAGAGTACGTACAACTCCTGACTTGTCACCCGTCGAGTTGACGGGTCGTTCAGGCATGGCCAATGATCCCGGCCATGCCTGCCATTGCCACCTCGTCGTCCCAGGGCTCGGCCGCCGTGCTGCGGTTCGGGCGGTTCGCGGCGATGGGTACGGTCGCGGTGCTGATCCTGATCGCGGGTGTGTGGGCGTCGTGGGGTACGGCGCAGCATGTGATGCTGACGAAGGGCCGGGAGCGGGGCACGGTCGATGTGGCACGGTGCGGGCCGGATGCGTGCTGGGGCCGGTACACGCCGTTGTCGGAGGGGTCGCAGCCGCGGGCGCGGGTGGTGCTGGAGAACTCGGTCGCGGTGGAGAGGGGCCGGACCTATTCGGTGGTCCTGAAGCCCGGTGGTGATGACGCGGTGCGTTCGGGTCCGGCGGGTGTGCTGTACGCGTGGGTTCCGCTGGGTGGCGCGTTGTTGCTGGCGTCGGTCGTGGTGGCGGGTGGTCTGCTGCGGACGCGGGCGGCGTGGGTGATGGCGTTGTCGGGTGTGGGGTTGCTGACGGCGGCGTTCGTGACCGTCTGAGGGGCTGGGGCGTTCTCTCCTTCGGTGGAGGGGCGAGCGTTGTGTGTTCGTGATTGACGTGTCGGCGGGCGAGGCTGGAAGCTGAGCCGCCCCCTCCACATCTTCCCGGTCACTTCTCGAAGATGGACGACCTCCCCATGCGAATGCCTTCTCGCCTCGGCGCTGTCTGCGCCGCCGCTTCCGCGGTCCTTCTGCTCGCTCCGGCCGCCCACGCCACGCCTCCCGGTGACAACGGCACGGTGAAGATCCATGACGCCTCGACGGGTGAGGAGCTGCGCCGCAACGAACCGCATGTGTGCACGTTCTATCTGGATGCCTTCGGTTTCGACGGCGGTCAGCAGGTCGACTGGCACATCGACGCGATCCCTCCGAGCGAGAACAAGGGGGAGACGGTGGAGTCCGGTGCGCTGACGCTGGACGCCCGGGGTCACGGCCGCAGCGAGGACCTGTCGCTGCCCGACGGGCACTACAAGCTGTTCTGGAACTTCGGGGGTGAGAAGGGGTCGGCCAAGCACAAGGTGTTCTGGACGGACTGCGAGGACGAGCAGGAGCCGGGTGGTGCGACGCCGTCCGGGTCGGTTTCGCCGTCGTCCTCGTCGGGGGCGTCCGAGGCGCCGTCGGGTGAGCCGGGTGTGTCGGCGTCCCCGAGTGCGTCGGCGGGCGGGGGTGTGTCGGCGTCCTCGTCGCCGTCCCCGCAGGGCGGTGCGGACGGTGACCTCGCCGAGACGGGCAACGGGGCCCCGGTGGGTGCGCTGTCGGGGGTCGCGGCGGCGCTGGTGGCGGCGGGCGGTTTCCTGGTGCTGCGGCGCCGGCGGGCCGGCCGCGGCTGACGGGTGAACGAGCGTGCCCCCGAGCCTGTACGGCTCGGGGGCACGCTCGTGTCCGGGATGGGTCAGCCGGTGTTGCGCAGGCCGGCTGCCACGCCGTTGACGGTGAGGAGGAGGGCGCGGGCGAGGAGCGGGTCGGGCTGCTCGCCGGCTTCGGCGGCGTCGCGCTGCCGCTTGAGGAGGGCGACCTGGAGGTAGGAGATGGGGTCGAGGTAGGCGTCGCGGATGGTGAAGGTCTGCTTCAGGACGGGCGCGGCGTCGAGGAGTTCCTCTTCGCCGGTGACGCGCAGCACTTCACGCACGGTCAGTTCGTGTTCGGCCTTGATGGTGTCGAAGACGTGCTTGAGCTCGTCGGGGACGAGGCTGTCGACGTAGTGCTGGGCGATCCGCAGGTCGGTCTTGGCCAGGGTCATCTCGACGTTGGAGATGAAGTTGCGGAAGAAGTGCCACTGTCCGTACATCTCGTCGAGGACGGTGTCGAGGCCGGCTTCGCGCAGGGCCTTGAGGCCGGAGCCGACGCCGAACCAGCCGGGGACGATCTGCCGGGACTGGGTCCAGCCGAAGACCCAGGGGATGGCGCGCAGGCCGTCGAGCGAGACGCCGGAGCCGGGGCGGCGGGAGGGCCGGGAGCCCAGGTGCAGGTCGGCGAGCTGGTCCACCGGCGTCGACGCGAGGAAGTACGTCGGCAGGTCGGGGTCCTCGACGAGGCGGCGGTAGGAAGCGTGGGCGGCGTCGGAGACGACGTCCATCGCGGCGTCCCAGCGGGCGAGGGCCTCGGTGGACTGGCGGGGTGCGGTGTGCAGGGCGGAGGCCTGGAGGGTGGCCGCGACGGTGAGTTCGAGGTTCTCCCGGGCCAGGGAGGGGATGAGGTACTTGTCGGAGATGACCTCGCCCTGCTCGGTGACCTTGATCTCGCCTTCGAGGGTGCCCCAGGGCTGCGCGAGGATGGCGTCGTGGGTGGGGCCGCCGCCGCGGCCGACGGTGCCGCCACGGCCGTGGAAGAGGCGCAGGCGTACGCCGTAACGGTGGGCGACGTCACGCAGGCGGCGCTGGGCACGGTGGATTTCCCACTGGCTGGTGGTGATGCCGCCGAACTTGGAGGAGTCGGAGTAGCCGAGCATGACCTCCTGGACGTCGCCCCGGAGCGCGACGAGGCGCCGGTAGGACGGGTCGGAGAGCATGTCCTCGAGGATGGTGTCGGCGGCCTTGAGCTCGTCGGTGGTCTCGAGGAGCGGCACGATGCCGATCTTGGCCCAGCCGGCGTGGAGGTCGATGAGTCCGGCTTCGCGGGCGAGGACGGCGGCGGCGAAGACGTCGTCGGCGCCCTGGCACATGGAGATGATGTAGGACTCGATGACCTCGGGTCCGAAGACCTCCAGGGCGCGCTTGACGGTGCCGAAGACGCCGAGGGTCTTCTCGCCGGGGGCGTCGACGGGCGCCGGGGTGGGTGCGAGCGGCCTGCGGGACCTCAGTTCCTTGGCGAGGAGCTTGGCGCGGTAGTCGCGGGGCATGTCGGCGTAGCGCCAGGATTCCTCGCCGAGCCGGTCGAAGAGCTGGCCGAGGGCGTGGTGGTGGGCGTCGGCGTGTTCGCGGACGTCCATGGTGGCGAGCTGGAGGCCGAAGGCGGCGAGGGTGCGGATGGTGCGGGCGAGGCGGCCGTCGGCGAAGAGTCCGCCGCGGTGCTCGCGCAGGGAGCGCTGGATGATCCGCAGGTCGTCGAGGAGTTCGCCGGTGCCGAGGTAGTCGCGGCCGTCGCGGTGGGCGGTGCCCTTGGCGAGGCGCTTCTTGGTGTTCTCCAGCTTCTGCCGGATGCAGGTGGCCTTGAGCCGGTAGGGCTCTTCGGCGTTGAGGCGCTTGTAGCGGGGGCTGATCTCGGGGAGGTTCTCCAGGTCGGTCTGGAGGGAGGTCAGCAGTTCCTCGGTGGCGCCGGCGTAGCGGATGGAGTTGGAGAGGAAGCCGCGGAGTTCGTCGATGGTCTCCAGGGCGTCGTTGATGCCGTGCTCGTGCTGGAGGATCAGGACGTCCCAGGTGACCTGGGGGGTGACGTTGGGGTTGCCGTCGCGGTCGCCGCCGATCCAGGTGCCGAAGGTGAGGGGGCGGGTGTCGTCGGGGAGCTTGACCCCGGCGCGCTCCAGTTCGGCGGTGAGGTCTTCCAGGACGTCGCCGACGGCGCCCGCGTGCAGTTCGTCGAGGTAGTAGATGGCGTTGCGGGCCTCGTCGGCGGGCTCGGGGCGTACGACGCGCAGTTCGTCGGTCTGCCAGACGAGGTCGATGTTCTCGGCCAGACGGGTGTCCAGGCGGCGCCGGTCGGACTCGATGACCGGGGTCTCGAGGAGTGCGGCGATGCGCCGGAGCTTGTTGAGGACCGAGCGGCGTGCGGCCTCGGTGGGGTGGGCCGTGAAGACGGGGCGGACGTTGAGGTTGGCGACCGTCTCGCGCAGGTGCTCGGGGTCGGCGTCCTTGAGCCGGTCGGCCGTACGGGCGAGGAGTCCGCCTTCGGCGGCGCGGCGGGCGCGCAGCTCGCGGCCGCGGTGGACCTGCTCGGTGACGTTGGCCAGGTGGAAGTAGGTGGAGAAGGCGCGGACCAGCTTGGCCGCGGTGTCGAGTTCGGTGCCGCGCAGCAGCTCGGCGGCGGCCTCGCCGTCCTCGCGGGTGAGGCGGCGGACCTTCTCGACGAGTTCCAGCAGCTCGGGGCCCTCTTGGCGGACGAGGGTCTCGCCGAGCAGGTCGCCCAGCCGGCGGATGTCGGCACGCAGCTCGCTGCTCGTCGTGGTGGTCTGGTCGTCGGCACTGCTCACAGGTGCGGCTCCTTGCAGTGTTGAAGCTCGTCTGGGAGGGGAACCCGGACGGCGTCTCGCGCGGCGGGGCGCCGCTTACGGTCCGGACATCCGGGAAGAAATCAGAGCGGACCGCGCTGTCCGACCGACTCCAGGATAGGTGTCGGCCGAGACGCGCAGGTTCGCGGGCTCTTGCCGCCCGGCGACGCACTGCCATACTTACGATGCCGTAGGTTACGGAACCGTAGGAAGCACGTCACGGTTCGCGTGCCCCGGCCACTCCTTCTCCGTCCACATACCCCCCAGGGGACGCGTATGACCAGTAGTTCCGATGTGATCGAGGACGCCCCGAAGGCGCCCGGTCAGGCCACCGATGCCGCTCACGCCACGCTCGGCGGCGAGAAGAAGCGGTCCATCGAGCAGATCGCCCTGCTCCTCTTCATCACCGTTCCGTTCGTCGCGCTGCTGGCGGCCGTGCCGCTGGCGTGGGGCTGGGGAGTGAGCTGGCTGGACCTCGGTCTGCTGGTCTTCTTCTACTACCTGGGGTGCCACGGCATCACGATCGGCTTCCACCGTCACTTCACGCACGGTTCCTTCAAGGCCAAGCGGCCGCTGAAGATCGCCCTGGCGATCGCGGGGTCGATGGCGGTCGAGGGTCCGCTGGTGCGCTGGGTGGCCGATCACCGCAAGCACCACAAGTTCTCGGACGCGGAGGGCGACCCGCATTCGCCGTGGCGGTTCGGGGAGACCCTTCCGGCCCTGATGAAGGGTCTGTGGTGGGCGCACATCGGATGGATGTTCGACGAGGAGCAGACGTCGCAGGAGAAGTACGCCCCGGACCTGATCAAGGACAAGACGCTCCGCGCCATCTCGCGCCAGTTCGTCCTGTGGACGGTGGTGTCGCTGGGGCTGCCGCCGCTGATCGGCGGTCTGGTCACGATGTCCTGGTGGGGCGCGTTCACCGGGTTCTTCTGGGGCTCGCTGGTGCGGGTGGCCCTGCTGCACCACGTGACCTGGTCGATCAACTCGATCTGCCACGCGGTCGGCAAGCGCCCCTTCAAGTCGCGGGACCGTTCGGGCAACGTGTGGTGGCTGGCGGTGCTGTCCTGCGGTGAGTCCTGGCACAACCTGCACCACGCCGACCCGACGTCCGCCCGGCACGGCGTGATGCGCGGGCAGCTGGATTCGTCCGCCCGGCTGATCCGCTGGTTCGAGATGGCGGGCTGGGCCTACGACGTGCGGTGGCCGTCACGCTCGCGTATCGATTCGCGCCGTGACACCGGGGAAGGCGGCTCCCCGCGCGGAAAGGAGCCCGTCGAGGCGGCATGATGGGCGCTGTGGCGACCGACTCGAGCAGCACCCCCAGCAATGACAAGCCGCGGCGAGCGCGTCGCACCCGGATGACCGGTGCCGAGCGCCGTCAGCAGCTGCTGGAGATCGGTCGCACGCTCTTCGCGGCGAAGGGTTTCGAGGGCACGTCGGTGGAGGAGATCGCGGCGAAGGCCGGGGTCTCCAAGCCGGTGGTGTACGAGCACTTCGGCGGCAAGGAAGGGCTGTACGCGGTCGTGGTGGACCGTGAGATGCGGCGCCTGCTGGACATGGTGACCAGCTCCCTCACGGCCGGTCATCCCCGCGAACTGTGCGAGCAGGCGGCGTTCGCGCTGTTGGACTACATCGAGGAGTACACGGACGGTTTCCGCATCCTGGTCCGTGACTCCCCCATCCCCCAGTCGACGGGCTCCTTCGCCTCGCTGATCTCGGACATCGCCACGCAGGTGGAGGACATTCTGGGCCGCGAGTTCAAGAGCCGCGGCTTCGACCCCAAGCTGGCCCCGCTGTACGCCCAGGCGCTGGTCGGCATGGTCGCCCTGACCGGCCAGTGGTGGCTGGACGTGCGCCGGCCGAAGAAGGCCGAGGTGGCCGCGCACCTGGTGAACCTGGCATGGCACGGTCTGGACGGGATAGAGGCCAAGCCGCATCTGATAGGGCGGCGCAAGGCCTGAACCCGTGGCGTTGCCGCATCGCCTGCGTAAGCGGGAGCGGCGATCATCAGCCCTCCTTCCGGGCGACGGCGAACACCCGGCGGAACGGGAACGGCGTACCGTGCGGTCCTGCCGGATACGCCTCGCGCAGGGCCGCCCGGTACTCGGCCAGGAACGCCTCCCGCGCCTCGGGCTCGTCGGCGAGCGCGGTCAGCACGGGCCGCAGGCCGGTCCCCTTCACCCAGTCGAGCACCGGGTCCTCGCCCTGGAGCAGGTGGATGTACGTCGTCTCCCACACGTCGGCCGCGCAGCCGAGGGACGTCAGCCGCTCCAGGTAGGCCTCGGGGGTGTGGACGGCGTCGGTGTGGCGCAGGGTGTCGGCGAGCGGGCCGCGCCAGCGCGGTGAACCGGCGAGTTCGCGCATGAGCCGGTGGCTGGGGGCGTCGAAGTTGCCCGGCACCTGGAAGGCGAGGGTGCCGCCCGGTTTCAGCCCTGCCACCCAGTCACGGAACCGCTCGGCGTGCCCCGGCACCCACTGGAGCGTGGCGTTGCTGACGATCAGGTCGTGGGGCTCGTCCGGCGTCCACGTCCGTACGTCGGCGTGGCCGAAGTCGAGACGCCCGCCGCCCGAGGTCGGCCCCTCGTGGTCGACGTGGGCCTTGTCGAGCATCTCGGGCGAGTTGTCGTAGCCGGTGATCCGGGCGGTGGGCCAGCGGGCGGTGAGCAGCGTGGTGACGTTGCCGGGGCCGCAGCCGAGGTCGGCGATGCGGGGGCGGTCCGCGGGCGGCCGCGTGGGCAGGTCGGGGACGCGGCCGAGGAGGTCGGCGAAGGGGCGGGCGCGGTGGCCGGCGTGACGGAGGTACTGGGTGGGGTCCCAGGTGGGGATGGCTGCGGGCATGGGTCCTCCTGGTGTCCTGTGTGTCCTGTGTGTCCTCGTGGCGACCGTCGGGACGCACACCCAGCGTGATCTCTCAAATATCTCGATGTCAAGAAACTGGACGTCAAGAGACTCTACGTCGACACAACCACTACACTGATCGTCATGGAGGACGAGGTCGATCGGCTGGTCGCAGCATGGCGCCGGGAGCGCCCTGACCTCGACGTGGAACCGCTCGAGGTGCTCAGCCGCGTGAGCAGACTGGCCCGGCATCTGGACCGGGCGCGCCGGCTGGCGTTCTCGGAGCACCAGCTGGAGCCGTGGGAGTTCGACGTCCTGACGGCCCTGCGCCGCGCGGGCACGCCGTACCAGCTCTCGCCGGGTCAGCTCCTCACCCAGACGCTCGTCACCTCGGGCACGATGACGAACCGCATCGACCGCCTGGCCAAGAAGGGCCTGGTGGAACGGCTTCCCGACCCCAGTGACCGCCGCGGTGTCCTGGTCCGGCTGACGGACGAGGGCCGGGACCGCGCGGACCAGGCCCTGGCGGGTCTGCTGGACCAGGAGCGCGCGATCCTCGCGGAGCTATCCCGGGCCCAGCGCGGCGAACTGGCGGGGCTGCTACGCCAGCTGACCGCCCCGTTCGACAACATCCCCGGCTAGGTCCACGGGTCCGACCCCGGCGCGCCGCGCGAGGGCGACGGCGGCGAGGGTGGAATGCACGCCGAGCTTGCCGAGCACGTTCTGCATATGGGTCCGCACGGTGTGCGGCGACAGATACAGGCGCTCGGCGACGGCCTTGCGCCCCAGCCCCGCGACCATGCACCGCAGCACTTCCCGCTCACGCGGAGTGAGGGACTCGACGAGCCGCTCGCTCTCGGTGCGGTGCTTGCGGGCGGCGGTGAGTTCTCGCAGCACTCCCGTCAGCAGCGCGGGCGGCAGGTGCGTCTCGTCCCGCAGCACGCCCCGGATGACCGTGAGCAGCCGGGACAGCGAGCAGTCCTTCGCCACCCATCCGCAGGCGCCTGCCTGCAGGGCGAGCGCCGCCCGCCGCGGATCGTCCTTCTCGGCGAGCACGACGATCCGTACGTGCGGCTGCGCGGAGCGCACGCCCGTGACGAGGGAGATCCCGTCGACGAGCCCGTCCTCGTTGCCCTCCTGCACGGGTACGGCCGGGCGGGCGCCCGGCACCTTGCCGCCCAGATCGGCGTCCACGAGCAGCACGTCGAAACGCCGCCCCTCGACGACCGCCCGCTCCAGACTGCGCAGCGCGGCCGGACCACTGCCGGCCGCGGAGACGTCGACGTCCGGTTCGGCCGCCAGGGCCGCCGCGAGTGACTCGGCGAAGATGCGATGGTCGTCGACGACCAGGACACGGATGCGAACCACGAAACCCCCTTCCCCGAGCTCCCGAAGAGCAGGGGCTACCCCATCGTCGGAGGAGGACACCGCGCGGGTACGACGCCGGAGTGTCCGGATCCGCCGCGTCCGACCGTGGGTCGGTGCCGCGGCAGCCTGTTCGGGTCGCCGCAGCCGCACGGCCGCCGCCGTGCAGTACCGCTACCCCCACCCCGGGCGTCGTACCCGGCTGTCTCGCCCCCTGAGCGGCACCGGCCCCCACCGGTGCTGTTCATCAGGGTACGGACGGGGGCCCGGAGCGGAAGGTTATTTGCAGAACTGACTGTCCGACGCGTTTATGGTGTGCCGCATGTTCCGTCTTGAGACAGAAGTCGACAAGGCCCGACGTGATCTGCTCCGCACACGCCTGCGGGACACGAACACAGCCGCCTCTCCGATCCTGCGCGCCCTGCGCGGAACACCGGACGAAAGGGACGCCCCCTTGCATGTGTGGGCTGTGAACGACCGGGACGACGCCCTCGCCGGCGGCCTGGTCGGCCACACCTGGGCGACCTGGCTCCACGTGACCTACCTCTGGGTCGACGAACGCCACCGCGGCAGGGGTCTGGGCGCGCGGTTGCTCGCGCAGGCGGAACAGATCGCGACAACCTCGCGCGGCTGCCGCGCGTCCCGCCTGGAGACCTGGGACTTCCAGGCCCCGCGGTTCTACGAGAAGCAGGGGTACGAGGTGGTGTCCGTGGTGCCGGACTATCCCCCGGGCATCACGGAGTACATGCTGACGAAGAGGCTGGGCTGAGGCCTTCCGGCGACGGGATGGCGTTGATCCGTGAAGCTGGTCCTCGAGGATCAGCGGACCGGCGACGCCACCAAGGACACGATCCTCGCGGACAGCGAACGAACCGTCAGCACGGTCTGGCGGGCCATGGCGTACGGCGACATGAAGAAGTCGGGCATGGCCCTCTACTACACGGACAACGCCCTGGTCGGCGTCTACCAGTAGGCGAAGCGCGCCATCGACGAGAAGACCAGCTGGGCCGGCACCCTGCGCTACTACGACCGCAAGGTGACGCTGGTCGGCAAGCGGTCGGCAGCCCTGACCTACTGCGTCGACGAGAGCAAGGCGGACCTCAGGAATCGCCAGGCGAACAAGCTGCAAGGCACCAGGACCACGCCGAACAGCTACGTCGTCCACAACCTCGGCCTGAAGAAGAACGAGGACGGCGTCCGTCAACCGCTGACCGTGACGGCGATGCCCTCCCCCAGTCGCAGGGAGGGCATCGCTCGCCGGGGCCGGTCAGAGGAGGCGGTGGGCGCCTGCCGACGGGACCGCTTCGAAGACGCGGGGGGTCGTGAAGCCCGCCGTCGCGAAGGCCTCTGTCACCGCCTTGGTGATGGCGTCGACGTCCGGCTCCTCCGCGAGGACGATCGCCGAGCCGCCGAAGCCGCCGCCCGTCATGCGGGCGCCCAGGGCCCCGTTGGCCAGGGCCGTGTCGACGACCAGGTCCAGTTCGGGGCAGGAGATGCGGAAGTCGTCGCGGAGCGAGGCGTGGCCCTCGACCAGGACGGGACCGATCGCGCGGGTCTCGCCCGACTCCAGGAGGGAGACGACCCGTTCGACGCGCGCGTTCTCCGTGACGATGTGGCGGACCAGGCGTCGGACCTCCTCCTCGTCGCCAAGGCGGGCCAGCGCCGCGTCCAGGTCGGCGTGGGGGACGTCCCGGAGGGCGTCGACGCCCAGCAGGTCCGCGCCCTTCTCGCAGCCGGCGCGGCGCTTGCCGTACTCGCCCTCGCTGTGGGAGTGCTTGACCTGCGTGTCGACGACCAGCAACCGCATGCCCTCGGCGGCCAGGTCGAAGGGGATCTGATGCTGGGAGAGGTCGCGCGTGTCGAGGAACAGGGCGTGGCCGGTCTCGCAGCAGGCCGACGCCGTCTGGTCCATGATGCCGACCGGGGCGCCGACGTAGATGTTCTCCGCGCGCTGGCACAGGCGGGCCAGCTGCCAGCCCCGCAGGCCGAGGGAGAACAGCTCGTTCAGGGCCAGGGCGACGACGATCTCCAGGGCCGCCGACGACGACAGGCCCGCGCCCGACGGGACCGTGGAACTCAGGTGGATGTCCGCGCCCGTGACCGCGTGGCCGGCCTCGCGCAGGGCCCAGACCACGCCCGCCGGGTACGCCGTCCAGTTCTTGTCCGACTCGGGGGCGAGATCGTCGAGACGGAGCTCGGTCACCCCGCCCTCGACGTCCGCCGAGTGCAGGCGCAGCACGCCGTCCGTGCGCCGGGAGACGGCCGCCACGGCGGTGTGCGGCAGCGCGAAGGGCATCACGAAGCCGTCGTTGTAGTCGGTGTGCTCACCGATGAGGTTGACGCGGCCCGGGGCCGCCCAGACACCCTCGGGGGCGGCTCCGTAGAGCTCCTCGAAACCGTCCCGCACCTGCTGTGCGCCCACTACTGCTCCCTTGAGATGTTCTGCGCGAAGTCCCACGCGTCCGCGACGATCCCCGCGAGGTCCGCGCGGGACGGGTTCCAGCCCAGCTTCTCGCGGGCCGTGCCGGCCGATGCCACCAGGACCGCCGGGTCACCGCCCCGGCGCGGGGCGACCACTTCCGGGATCGCGTGGCCCGTCACCGTGCGGACCGTCTCGATGACCTCGCGGACCGAGAAGCCGTTGCCGTTGCCGAGGTTGCAGATCAGGTGCTCGCCGGGGGCGGCGGCCGTCAGGGCCAGCAGGTGGGCCTCGGCCAGGTCCGCGACGTGGATGTAGTCGCGCACGCAGGTGCCGTCCGGCGTCGGGTAGTCGTCACCGAAGACCGAGATCGCCTCGCGCCTGCCCTGCGCGACCTGGAGGACCAGCGGGATCAGGTGGGACTCGGGGTCGTGGCGCTCGCCGTACGCGCCGTACGCGCCCGCCACGTTGAAGTAGCGCAGGGAGACCGCGCCGAGTCCGTGCGCCGCGGCCTCGCCCGTGATCATGTGGTCGACGGCGAGCTTCGAGGCGCCGTACGGGTTGGTCGGGGACGTGGGCGCCGACTCGACGATCGGGACCTGCTCCGGCTCGCCGTACGTCGCCGCCGTGGAGGAGAAGACCAGCGTGCGCACGCCCGCCTCGCGCATCGCGGCCAGCAGCGCCATGGTGCCGCCGACGTTGTTGTCCCAGTACTTCTCGGGCTTCACGACCGACTCGCCGACCTGCGAGAACGCGGCGAAGTGCAGCACGCCGTCGAAGGAGGGGTCCAGCCACTTGGCGGCGTCGCGGATGTCGCCCTCGACGAACGTCGCGCCCGCGGGGACGCCCTCACGGAAGCCCGTGGAGAGGTTGTCGAGGACGACGACCTCGTGACCGGCCTCCAGCAGGTGCTGCGCGACCACGCTGCCGACGTATCCCGCGCCGCCCGTCACCAGGTACTTCCCGCTCATGAACTCGCTACCTCTCGCAGTCGCTCGGCCGCGCGCTCCGGCGGCACGTCGTTGATGAACACGTTCATGCCGGACTCGGAACCCGCGAGGAACTTCAGCTTGCCGGAAGTGCGGCGGATGGTGAAAAGCTCGAGGTGCAGCGCGAAGTCCTCGCGCACGACCCCGTCGAACTCCTCCAGCGAGCCGAACGGTGCCTGATGCCAGGCCGCGATGTACGGCGTCGGGGATTCACTCTCACCGAAGATCCGGTCGAAGCGCCTCAAGAGTTCCAGATAAATCTTGGGGAACTCTGTGCGCGCGCCCTCGTCCAGGCCGAGCAGGTCGGGCACACGGCGCTTGGGGTAGAGGTGGACCTCGTACGGCCAGTGCGCGGCGTACGGCACGAAGGCGACCCAGTGTTCACCCTCCAGGACGACCCGCTCACCGGCGAGTTCACGCTCCAGGACGGCGTCGAAGAGGTTCTCCCCGCCGGTCATCTCCTTGTGGGTCGCGGCCGAGCGGAGCATCAGGGCGGTGCGGGGCGTGGTGAAGGGGTAGGCGTAGATCTGCCCGTGGGGGTGCTGGAGGGTCACGCCGATCTCGGCGCCCCGGTTCTCGAAGCAGAACACCTGCTCGACGGAGGGGAGATGCGAGAGCTCCGACGTGCGGTCCGTCCACGCTTCCAGCACCAGGCCCGCCTGCTCCTCGGTGAGTTCACCGAAGGACGCGTTGTGGTCGGAGGTGAAGCAGACGACCTCGCAGCGGCCCGAGTCGCCGGCGAGCGAGGGGAAGCGGTTCTCGAACACGACGACGTCGTACGAGGAGTCCGGGATCTCGCTCAGGCGATCGCCCGCCGACGGGCACAGGGGGCACTCGTCGGCCGGGGGGTGGTAGGTGCGGCCCTGGCGGTGCGAGGCGATGGCGACGGAGTCGCCGAGCAGGGGGTCGCGGCGGATCTCGGACGTGGTGACGGTGCGGTCCAGCGGGCGTCGGTCGGTCGCGTTCCGCACGCTGTCGTCACGCAGGTCGTAGTAGATGAGCTCGCGACCGTCGGCCAGCCGGGTCGAGGTCTTCTTCACGCCGGACTCCTTGTCCTTCAAACAGAACCCAACATACCTAAACACGACTCACCCCAATCGTCAACATCACAATCAAACAAAGAGCGTCATCGGACGTGTTCAATCGCTGAAGGCGGAGAAGGAGATTCCGCGATGTATCGGTTCACGCAACGAAGCGAGGGCTCATGCAGACCCCCACATATCTGTCGGCCGAGCTGCGACTCCCCACGAACTGGCTCGACTACACGATCCTCGGGATCTACTTCGTCGTCGTCCTCGGCATCGGCTTCGCCGCACGGCGCTCGGTGAAGACCAGTCTCGACTTCTTCCTCTCCGGCCGTTCGCTGCCCGCCTGGGTGACCGGCCTCGCCTTCATCGCGGCCAACCTGGGCGCCACCGAGATCCTCGGTATGGCCGCCAACAGCGCCCAGTACGGCGTCTACACCACGCACTGGTACTGGATCGGCGCCATCCCGGCCATGGTCTTCCTCGGCCTGGTGATGATGCCCTTCTACTACGGCTCCAAGGTGCGCTCGGTCCCCGAGTTCCTGCTGCTGCGCTTCGACAAGGCGGCGCACCTGCTCAGTTCGATCCTCTTCGCCTTCGCCGCGATCCTCATCGCCGGTGTCAACCTCTACGCCCTGGCCATCGTCGTCGAGGCGCTGCTGGGCTGGCCGGAGTGGGTGGCGATCGTCGTGGCCGGCTTCTTCGTCCTCGCCTACATCACCCTCGGCGGCCTGTCCTCGGCGATCTACAACGAGGTCCTCCAGTTCTTCGTGATCCTGGCGGCGCTCATCCCCATCACGGTCCTCGGGCTGAAGGAGGTCGGCGGCTGGGACGGTCTGTCCGACTCCCTGACCAAGAGCCACGGCGCCGACTTCATGACCTCCTGGGGCGGCACGGGCATCGGCAGCGACAACCCGCTCGGCGCTAACTGGCTGACGATCGTCCTGGGCCTCGGCTTCGTGCTCTCCTTCGGCTACTGGACGACGAACTTCGCCGAGGTGCAGCGCGCGCTGTCCGCGAAGAACCTCTCGGCGGCCCAGCGCACCCCGCTGATCGCCGCGTTCCCGAAGATCTTCATCGTGTTCCTGGTGATGATCCCGGGTCTGGTGGCCGCCGTCCTGGTCCCCAAGATCGGCACCTCGGGCTCCGACCTCCAGTACAACGACGCCATCCCGTACCTGATGGAACAGCTGCTGCCCAACGGTGTGCTGGGCATCGCCGTCACAGGCCTCCTGGCGGCGTTCATGGCGGGCATGGCGGCCAACGTGTCGTCCTTCAACACCGTGTTCACCACGGACATCTGGGCGAAGTACATCGTGAGGGACCGCGAGGACGAGTACTACGTGCGCTTCGGCCGCCTCATCACCGCGGTCGGCGTCCTGGCCTCCATCGGCACGGCGTTCCTGGCGCGGTCCTTCTCCAACATCATGGCCTACCTCCAGACGCTGTTCTCCTTCTTCAACGTGCCGATGTTCGTCGTCTTCATCATCGGCATGTTCTGGAAGCGGGCATCGATGAAGTCGGGCTTCTGGGGGCTGCTCGCGGGCACCACCGCGGCGATGGTCAACTACTTCGTCCTCTACAAGCAGGACATCATCGACATCCCCTCCGACCAGGGCGCCAACTTCGTCTCGGCGATCGCGGGATTCGTCGCGGGCGCGGTCGTCATGGTGGCGGTGTCGCTGTTCACGGCGCCCAAGCCGGCCGAGGAGTTGCAGGGACTTGTCTACGGCACGACCTCGCCCGGCATGGCGGAGCCCCCGGCACCGGGGGACGAGGCCTGGTACCGCAAGCCGGCGCTGCTGGGCTGGGGCGCGATCGTCCTGGCCGCGGCCTGCTACATCCCGTTCTCGTTCTGACCGACGGAGGATTGATCGCACATGTCCGAGTCCCACTCCGAGAAGGACCTGCAACGGGAAATCACCGAGCTGCAGGGCAAGTCGGCGACCGCCGCGCGGCTGTTCGACATCCGGCGGATCATCGGCGGGCTGTTCGTGGTCTACGGCGTCATCGTCACGATCGCGGGGCTGACGGCGTCCGACGCGGACATCGACAAGGCGGCGGGGGTGAACATCAACCTGTGGACCGGGCTGGGGATGCTGGCCCTGGGTCTGTTCTTCCTGGCGTGGCTGAAGCTGCGGCCGGTGGCTCCGCCGCCGCCGGGGGATGAGCCGAGGGAGTAAGGGCGTCTGCCCCCCGCTCCGCATCCGCACATGTGGGCATCGCCTGCCGGTGGAGCGGAGGGGAAGACGCCCTCTCCGCTCCACCGGAGCCGGCAGGCGTCTGCAACCGGCGGTCGCCCCCCCAAGCACTCGCCGTCAATGCGGTCAGACCACCGTGAGCCAGGCCTCGGCAGACCACCGTTCGGGCCGGCTCCAGCTCATATGCGACGCGCTGCGCCAGATTCATCCCTTTATACGGTCAATCGGCACCTGCACACTGCTATTCCAGCGCTCTGCTTTTCACTTCCCGAAGTACGGCCTGACGGCCGCCCACAAGGTGACTCTCGATTACCTTGGCTCGCAGGCCGCGCCCCTCGCTCCACATGGTCCAAGAGGCGCGACGGCGGGTGATGCGATGGGTACTTACGGTGCGGTGGCTGTCACTGTGACGCCCGGTCAGTCGGTCCTGTGAGTGCAGCTTCAAGGGCCTCACCGGTCATGTCGATGACGATCACCTCCTCCTGCATGTCTGCGGGAAGTTGCGTTCGCTCCTCCTCACGGCATACTGCTCTGCCGCTACTCGGATCGATGATCACAGCCCTCAGCTTGACGACCAGTTCAGCAAGAATGGCGAAGACTTCACCGGGCTGTGGGCGCTCCACCAGGATTCCGGTTTCATCGGCGGAGATCTCGGCCTCGCTGCCGTCAGAGGCTCGAACCCAGAACCGCAGACTTCCGTCCTCGCCCACAGCAAGCTGCGGGTCTCCGACATCGTGAGGCTCCAGGACTGCCAGTACCAGTTCCAGGTCCGGCGCAACGGGCATGTCACCACCGTCGATGAATTTATAGATCGACGGGCTGTAACTCATGAGGCTCCTCTCCAATGGCCTGTCATAGCGGTGGCAGGCCAGGGCGAGCGCGTAATGGAAGGTTTCGTCTACAAGGTCACTCCAAGGCCCTTCACCCGGAACCGACTCATAGTGAGCGCTGACGCGTTCGCCGTTCTCATCGGCTCAGTGAAGGGCGGCTCTCAAATAGCGGGTAGCGGAGCCGAGAGGGGGGACGGCAGGTCGGACGGACTGGCGCTGAGCAACGTCCGGACAGAGCGGTGACCTCGTCCTTGCCTGCCGTGGCAGCGGTTCGGGTGGTGAGGTGCGGCACCTGTCCTGCAGAGCAGAGGGTGAAGGCGGGCAAGAAGTTTTCCCGCCCGCCTTCGTGGAACGTCGTTACGTTACAACCTCACTGATCTATGGCTTGTCGGCATTCCTTGAGGACAAAGGAGCCGAGGTCGTCCGCAAGTCTCTCCATGCTGTCGCGGTCCGGGAGGCCAGGGTTCCAGGCGAACACTGGGTACTCACCATCTTGGTCCGGCTGGGAGGTGTCGAGGACAACGTAACCCCAGACATCGTCAACCATGACGACCATCAAGTCGGCCGGAAGTCCGGCCTTGCTCCGTGCCGTCAGGGTCTGCTCGACGGAGCCCAGCAGAACATCGCCCCTGGCGGATGTCCGGTACACGCCGAGGAACTCCTTCGGGGGGACGTCCCAGGTGCCCAAGGCCTCGATGAGACAGCGATAGGACGGCGGGAAGGCGAGGCCCATGGCGTGCTCGGCGGCGGCCAGTGTCTCGGTGTCGCAGCCGTCTGCATGGTTTGCGATGTCCTCGTTATCACGAATGAGCGCGATCACCTGCTCACTCGCCTCTACAGCGGGCGTCATGCACTAATCTCCTTGGCTCGATTCTTCCAGTACAGCTTCTTCCAAGCGTCGAATTCCGGTCGGTCGATGCCGCTGGGAATCTTGGTCCCCGACTTCCAATGCAGCTGATGATAGTTCTCGTCGAGGTGCATCTTCTTCGTCACCTCGGCGATGGGCCCGTCCTGCGTCTGGAGCATGTGATGGAGGTTGAGCGGGTTATCGTCCGGGCCCATGGGGGCCAAGCCCTGCTGCATCCTCTTGAGGTTTGTGCGGCCGTAGTTGTCGTTGGGCGACACGTAGTCCGGGCGGATCAGGTCGTCCCGCTGGTAGACACGCTGGCCCTGGAACTGGGTGAGCTTCCAGAACTTGCAAGGCGGCCCACCTGCCGCTGCAGCGAACGCTCGCGAGAGCCGGGCGGAATCGTCGACCGCCTTGCAGGCCGCCGCGACATCATCCTCGTACGCAGCCACCGTACGACTTATGTTGGCGAGGGCACTGGCGTCCATGTTCAGCGCCCTCAAGGCCTTGTACGCGTCGCTGACTCCGATGCCGGTACGCAGTGACGCGTCGAGGGCACGGATGCCGTCGACCACGGCGTGGGTGATCTTGCCGCCGAAGATGAGGGTGCCGACATCGAATGCTGCCCAGCCGCAGCCTCCCCAGCTTCCGTTTTCG
This sequence comes from Streptomyces luteogriseus, assembly GCF_014205055.1. NCBI lineage: Bacteria > Bacillati > Actinomycetota > Actinomycetes > Kitasatosporales > Streptomycetaceae > Streptomyces > Streptomyces luteogriseus. Next base: position 5,105,133 of record NZ_JACHMS010000001.1, on the reverse strand, counting down.
CCGCCCGGGGCCACCTTCTGGGCACAGTCGATCCAGTGCCCCAGGAGGACGTCCACAGGATCGATGCCTGAGTTGAACTCGACCATCGAGATGGTCTTGGTGACTGTGCTCTTCTGCTCCCTGACGGGCTGGGTCCCGAGGAACAGCGTCTCCCATTCGGGGCATCCTGCCTGCGTGGCGGGCAGGTCCAGAGCCGTGCACAGGTACACATCGATTTCGGCCTTGTACCGGATGGTGGCCGTGACCTTGCAGTCACCGGTGTGGCTGATGACGCCGCAGTTGTCCTTCTTGACGTTCTCCGGGTCGCCGACGACCTGGATACGGTCGACGTAGAAGACGTTGCCGATGCCGCCTGCCGAAGCACCTGTCCGGATGCTGCTGTTCTTGCTCGCTGTCTCCGCGCGGCTGGCTGCTTCCTGGGCTTCCTTGGCGTATCTCTCCGCGTCCTTGGCTGCCTCCTCAGCCTCCGTCGCGGCGGTGTCAGCGCGGTTGGCCGCTGCTCGTGCGTCCTTGGCTGCCTCTTCGGCCTGCGAGGCGGCGGTGCGGGCGGCTTCCGCGTCGAGGGCTGCCTGGTCCGCCGAGTCCCGGGCGCCCTTGGCGTGGTTCTCGGCGCGGCCCGCCGCCTTGTCGGCGGCTTCGGCGTCCTCGGTGGCCTGGCGGTTGTACTCGACGGTGCGGGCCAGGGACGCGGCTGCCTTGGACGCGGCCTTGGCGGCGTCCGCGGCGTAGTCGAGGGCCTCCTTGGCGTACGTGCGGGCGGTCGAGGCGTGTCCGGCGGCATTGGCGGCGTGCTGGTAGGCGGCCTTGGCGTCGCCCTTCGCCTGGTCGGCGAGGTTCTTGGCGGCCGAGGCTTCCGCCGCGGCGTTCTTGGCGTGCGCGTCGGCGACCGCCTTCTGCTGCTCGGCGATCGTCTTGGACGCCTGGCCGGTGAGGATCACCAGACCGGCGGCCGAGTCGGTGTCGACGTACGGGGAACCGAGCTGGATCGCGTCGTTGGCCGGCGTGGCGACTTGGGCGGCGGCCTTGCCGGCGTCCACGGCGGCCCGGGCGGTGACGTGGGCGAAGCCCGCCGCCTTCGCCGAGGCGGCCACGGCCTTGGCGGCCTCCTTGTTCGCCTCGTCCGCGTGGGACTTGGCGGTCTTGGCCTGCTTCTCCGCCTCGTCGGCCAGCGCGACCGCCGCCTTCGCCTCGGAGGAGGCGTGCTCGGAGGCGTCGATCGCGTCGGCCGCGGCGCTCGTCGCGGTCCTCACCGCGGCATCGGACTTCAGCTTCGCGGCCTGGGCGGCGTCCGCGTGCGCGCGGGAGCGCTTGGCCGCCGCCTCGGCACGCGTGGCCGCCGCGTCCGCGTCCGCTGCCGCCTTCGTCGCCGCGTCCGCTTCGGAGCGGGCCCTGGTGGCGGCTGCCTCGGCGTCGTCGGCGTGCTGGTCCGCCGCGTTGGCCGCAGCGCGGGCGTCGTCGGCTGCTTCGCCGGCTTCGAGTGAGTCGGCGTACGCCTCCTTGGCATCCGCCTTGGCGCGGGCGGCGTCGGCCTTCTGCTCGGCTTCCCACGCATCGTCCCGCTTGGCCTTGGCGTTGTCTCGGGCCTTTACCGCAGCGTTCTTCTTCTCGACCGCGGTGCCCTCGGCCTCTTCGGCCTTCTCCTTGGCGTCCTTGGCTTTCGTCGCCTCCGCCTCGGCGTTCTTCTTGTGCTGGGCAGCCTCGGCCTGCTTGGCCGCAGCGCTCTTCTTCTCCGCCTCGGCCGTCTTCTCCTCGGCCTCGGCGGCCAGGCGCTCGGCCTTGGCCGTGGCGGCGGCCGACTTGGCCTCTCCCTCAGCCTTCAGCGCCTCGGCGAGTTCGGCCTCCGCGGTCTCCTTGTCCTTCTTGGCGTTGTCGCGGTGCACCTTCGCCGCGTCGGACGCGGCCTTGGCCTGGGACTCGGCCATCGCCGCGGCGGCCTTGCGGAACTCGGCCTTCGACTGCGCGGCCTGCGCCAGAGCCCGCTGCGCGATGGTCGCGCTGTCCCCGGCGGAGGCGCGGGTGGCGGACTCCGCCGTCTCACCGGCCTTCACCAGCGCTTGCAGAGCGGCCACGGATCCCTTGGTGACCTGCGCCTTCTGCTGACCGACCAGCAGACCACGGCCGCGCGGAGCACCGGCCTCGTCGGCGATGAGGTACGCGGCCTTCTGCGCGGTGTCGCTGGCGGCGGCGTCCTTCTGCGCCGTGGCCAACTGGGCCTTGAGGACGTCGAGCTGCTTCTTGGCCTGCGTCTGCGCCGCAGCGACGCCCCTCTTAGCCTTCTCGAACTGCGCCTTGTCCGGGTAGAACTGGCTGTCCGTGCCGTTGTGGCCCTTGGGGACCATCCTGAACTTCTGGGGGTTGGTGCTGTTGCAGCCCCACAGCCAGGCGTTGTGGCTGTTGTCGAACTTGTTCAGGTCCAGGCACTTGTCCGTGGCGACGTTGCGCAGCTCACTGACGGCGCGGACATCGAAGTTCCATTCCTGCGCCTTGCTCCCGTTGCACGTCCAGAGCTGAATCTTCGTGCCGTTGGCAGGGTTGCTGTTCTCGACGTCCAGGCATTTGTCGGACTTCACGTTGACGAGGGCGTAGCTGTCACCGGAAGCAGCGCGGAGCCGCCACTGCTGCCCCAAGGCGTTGTTGCAGGTGTAGATCTGCACCGGGGTGCCGGAGGTCGTCTTGCCTCCCTCCGCGTCCAGGCACTTGCCCTGGGCCGCCTCGACCTGGATGACAGCCGGGGCGTCGCCGATCCAGCCCGCACCGCCGGGGGCCCAGTAGTCCTGCCAACGAACCAGACGGTCGGCGACCCACGAGTGCCCCAGGAGGCTCCCCAGCGCCTTCGCGCCGGCGGCCAGGGCATTGGTGGCGTTCTTGCTGGAGGTGAGGATCTGGTTGCGCTGGGCCGCCTGGGAGGTGATCTCCCGCTGCCACTCCGAAGCGGCCGCGTCGGCCATGCCGTCCAGGACCTTGTTCGGGTCGATCGGGTCCCGCCAGGCGCACGACGCGTACCTGGTCTTCAGGTCCTCGACCGCGATCCGGTGCTCCGCCGTGCCGGGCTCCGGGGCGGTGCGGGGGAATCCGCCGGAGGCAAGGAAGAGGCGGGCGTCGTCGGCGCCCTTGCCGTTGAAGGTGTCGAACAACCCCTCAAACGCCCGTTGTTCCTCGTACTGCCGCTGCCGCTCGTCATTGGGCAGGTCCGGATCGTAGGGCTTCTCGCCATAGAGAGGGCCACCTAGATCGGTGACGACCTTCAGGGTCTTCGCGTCGGCCTTGGGGGTGGAATCCTCGTAGAAGTCGCCCTCGTCTTTCCAGAACTTGTCGGCGACCCACGACGTCAACCCTGTCTGCGTATGGAAGGCGTCCTGATCACTGCCGATCGAGCCGGGCGGGTCCTGCCAGTCGGCCAACGAGTCGAAGCCGCCCGGCTGCTCCAGCCCGTTGAGCGGCTTCTCCCACTCCGCAAGCTGGTCGTTGAGGGCGTCGAGCTCCTTCCGGGCCGCGTCCTTGTCCCGCTGGAACGCGACGGCCAGCGGGGTGTCCTCCCAGTGCTCCCGGTCGGCCAGGGCGTGCAGCTTGTCCGGCGGCTGGTTGAGCCCGTCCTGTGCGGTCGCGGCCATGGACGGTCCGCCCAGGCGCAGCACCTCTGCCATGAGGCACTGATCCTGGCGGAGTTGCTCGGCCGCCGTGTCGTCGGACCAGTCGGACGCGGACGGGGCGCCTGGGACGGCTGCTGCCTGCGTGCCGGTGAGCCGGTCCGGCGCGCCGGACTGGACGGCCACACCGGCCAGTACGGCCACCGCCGTGGCGGACGTGACGACGGACGTCAGGAACCGGGGTCTGCCCGATCCGGTCCGGAATCTGGTTCTGGGCAGGAAAGGCCCTGGTCTCGGGCGCAAGGAAACTCCCCCTCTTCGCAAAGGAAGGCGTCCGGGGGTCAGGTCGGCATACGCGGAGAGACGCGTGACGAACCGGCGATGCCGCCGCGGCATACCGGTGCGCCCCTCCCCCCGTGGCGACGATGTTCCCCCGGTCGCCGGTTGACGCGCCCGTGGCGGAGTGGTCAGCTCCGCCGAGCGCGACGATCACTTTAGGCACAGGAGTTCGAATCGACCAGGATGTTTTGTCGACCCAGGAGTGGAGTGGCGCGAAAGAGCCCTGGGGGTTCACCGACCCGGAGCCACAACTCCCGCTGGCAGCTGTGGATTTACTGTGCGCATCCCGTGAAAACGGTGGGGAGTCGGGTGCCGGTCAGGGCTGAGATCGACCAGAACCCGCACCTGCCCCTCGGCTCGGCGGGCAGCCGGTCAGGTCTCCGGCCCGGTGCCCCGGGTCACCGCGCCCGCCCGGTCCAGCAACCCCGTCCGCGCCGCCAACGCCGCCGCCTCCAGGCGGGAACCCACGCCCAGTTTCATCAGCACCCGCTGGACATGCGTACGCGCCGTCGACGGCGCGATGCCCATGCCCGCCGCGATCAGGCGGGTGTCCTCGCCGTCGGCGACCCGGACCAGGACCTCCACCTCCCGCGGCGTGAGCATCTGGAGCAACCGCTGGCCCTCGTCGTCCGGTTGGGCCGCCGGGTTGAGCAACTCGCTGAACGCCCCCTGCAGCAGCTGCGGCGCCACCGCCGCCTCCCCCGACCGCGCCTTCATGATCGCCCGCTCGACACCCTCTATGCGCTCATCGTGCCGGACGTACCCCGACGCCCCCGCCGCGAACGCCGCGGCGATGCCCCGAGGGTTCGGCACCGGCCCCAGCACCAGCACCGCCACCTGCGGCCGCTCCCGCTTGATCTTCACCACCGGGTCGAAGATCCCCGGCTCCGCCGGCGTCGCCGTCCCCAGCAGGCACACCTCCGGCGCCCGTGTGATCACCAGATCCGCCGCCCCCGCGGCCGGCGCCGCCGCGGCCAGCACCCGGTGCCCCCGCAGCTTCAGCGCCGAAGCCAGCGCCTCGGCCAGCAATCGGTGGTCGTCGACCACCATGAGCCGCACTCCCATCGAGCAACCCCCCAGTCACCCCAGCCCCCCATGGAAGCCCCCCGGCTCCCCCGCCTTCATGCCCCCGGAAGCTACACGCTTGTTCGACGTTGCGCTCCCCCTACCGGCGAGAATCGCCCCGGATCGCCGAAATACCTCTCGTTCCAGGTTGACCGCGCCAAACAGCTGTGGCCCCGCCCCTGAACAGGGACGGGGCCACATCAGCCATCAGTCGATCAAGAACCGGTCAGTACCCGATCAGAGCCCGGCAGGAACCCAATCAGTGCCCGGCCCGGGCCTGGTCAGCTCGTGCCGAAGCCGACCGCCAGGTACTCCTTCTCCCGCACCGTCGACCGCTTGCTCGCGTACACCTTGGACATGTAAAGGTGCCCCTCGGCGTACAGGAACTCGGAGTACTCCGGCGACATGCTGGTCTCCACCTCGCGGACCGACTCCGTCGCGGGGTTCTGCAACAGCGTCGTCTGCTTGAAGCTGTCCCCGGCGATGCTCACGATCTGTCCGCCCTTGTCGTAGGGGGGACGCTTGTACGCGATCAGGTTGCCGCCGTCCATGCGCAGCGGCGAGATCGTGTAGCCGTCGCCCGCGTCGGCCCGCTGCCCGGTCTGCTTGCCGGTGGCGAGGTCGAAGGCGACGATCTCGTTGGTCTGGCTGTACTTGCCGGTGCCGTCGTGCTCCTCGGTCGGCAGGTACAGCCGGTCGTTGCCGACGGCCAGCAGGTTGCAGGCCTCGACGCGGGTGATGCCCTCGCAGCGGGCCGCGAACTGCTCGCCCGGCGCGGAGATGCGCGTGCGCAGCTTGCCGGTCTTGTTGTCGATGGAGAAGAAGTCGGAGATGCCGCTGCCGTCGCCCGCGGAGTCACCGACGTCGGCGGCCACGACCAGCGGGTTGGTCGACACGATGCTCGCGTACTCGATGCCCTCGGTCATCTTGTACTCCGAGATCACCTTCCCGGACTTCGGGTCGATGGTCTGGATGTGCAGCTGCCGCTGGTCGTACGAGCCGCACTTGCGCACCGCGACCAGCTTCTCGCCGCCGCCGTACCCGGCGTCGTAGCAGGAGTCGGCCGGCTTCGGGCTCCACAGGAGCTTGCCGGAGACGTCGAAGGCGGCGCCGCCGCTGGTGCTGCCGACGGCGACGGTCTTCCCGCTGAGCGTGATGTTGTCGAAGTTGATCAGCTGGTCACCGGTCTTGACGGTCTTCGTCCACAGCTTCTTGCCGGCGTCGAGGTCGATGAGCGCGATCTGGCTGCACCCGTGCGAAGGATCGGCCTTGGTGGGCATCGCCGGCTGGTAGAGGATCGCCGTCAGGTTGTCGTCGGTGACGTGGCGGCTGGCCTGACAGACCGGGCCGGCCAGCGGGAGCTTCCACAGCTCGCTGCCCTTGTCGCGGTCGTAGCCGACGATCCGGGCGATGCCGCTCTTGACGTACGCCTTGTCGGTGAGCCACGAGCCGGAGACGACGACCGTGCTGTCGTTCTTCACCTCGGGCGCCGGGACCTGGAAGAGGACCTTGGCGTTGGGGTCGGACGGCGCCTTCTCCTTGCCGGAGGTGGTGCCGCCGTTGTCGTCGTCCGTGCCGCCGGTGCCGCCGCTCTGGCCGGCGGTGTCGTTCTCCCTGCCCTCGTCCTTGCCGGACGAGGCGTACCAGACGCCGCCGCCGATGATCAGGGCGATCGCCACGACCGCGGCGACGATGATCAGCAGCTGCGCGTTGAGCTTCTTGCCGCCGCCGGGCTGTCCGGCCTGCGGCTGGTACGGCATGGTCGGCTGCTGCGGATAGCCGTAACCGGGCTGCTGCCCGTAACCGGGCTGCCCATAAGGCGCCTGCGGCTGTCCGTACGGCGCCTGCTGCGGCTGCCCGTACGCCCCTGGCTGCTGGGGCTGCTGACCGGGGTAACCGTAGCCGGGCGGGCTCTGCGGGGCCTGCGGCGCCGGAGCGCCCTGCGGATATCCGTACCCCTGCGGAGGCGTGGGCGGGGTCTGCGGCGCGGCCGGCGGAGGCGTCTGCGGGGCCTGCGGCGTCTGCGGGGCCTGGGGGTAGCCGTACCCCGGCTCCGGGGTCTTGCCGAGGTTCGGCCCGGCCGCGGGCGGCGGGGTCTGGGGCGGTTGGTCCTGCGGCGGCTGGTCCTGGGGTGGTCCGAAGCCGCCCCCCTGCGGGGGCTGCTGGGGCGGCGGGGGCGGCGGCTGGGTCATGGCGTGGGTACCTCGGGGAAGGGGACGGGCGACGGGGGGATCTCGGAAGAAGGAGGAAGAGTCACTTGCCGTAGGCGAGCATCAACTTCTCCTTCGTGTCGTCGTTCCCGCTCAGCCGGGTCGTCGAGATGTAGAAGCGACCGTCGACCCAGTCGACGTCCTTGGAGAAGAAGCTGTCCTCGATGTCCGCGGCGCCCTCGGGGTTCTGCAGCAGCTTGGACGGCTTGTGGCTGCCGCCTCCGGTCGGGATGGACACGATCTGCCCGCCCGCGTCGTACGACGGCTGCACGTAGGCGATGAGCTTGCCGCCCTCGGTCTTCACCGGCAGCATCGACTCGTCGGCGGGCGACTTCACGCGCCACTTCTCCTTGCCGTTGGCGAGGTCGACCGCGACGATCTCGTTGGCGCCGGTGGTGGCCTTGGTCGGCAGGTAGAGCGTGGAGTCGTCGGCGGCGACGCCCTGGCAGCCCGTGAGGTTGCGCTCGAGGATGGCCCAGCCGCACTCGGGGGCGAAGTCCTCGTCGAAGCCGACCTGCGAGCGGAACTTGCCGCCGGAGGTGAAGGTGGAGATGTTCCAGGCCTTCTTGTCCTCGTTGGTGCTGTAGACCACCAGCGGGCTGACCGAGTAGGTGCGCGCGACCCGCCAGCCCTTGTCGAACGGCTGGGTCCACCTGGCCTTGCCGGTCTTCGGGTCGAGCTCCTGGATCTCGTCGTGCTCCTTGTCGGTGCCCGCGCCGCAGGAGGAGACGGCGATCAGCTTCTCACCGCCGGCGAAGGCGGCGGGGAAGCAGGCGTTGCCGTACTTCTTCTTGTCGAAGAGCTTGTCGCCGTTGGTGACGTCGTACGCCGTGCCGGACTGGGAGCGACCCACCATCAGCGTCTTGCCGGTGATGGACAGTTCGACGGAGAGCGTGGAGTCGAACAGGGCGCCGTCCCCGACCTCCCCCTTCCAGCCCTTCTCGCCGGTGACGAGGTCGATCTCCTGGAGCTGGTTGCACTTGGCGCGGTCGCTGCTGCCGCTCATGTACGCGACGACGATCTTGTCGTCGGACGTCTTCTGCGGAGTCGTCGCGCAGATCTTCTGCGGGAAGGTGATCGCGTCCCAGGACGGCTTGCCGTCACCGACGTTGTAGCCGAAGAGCTGCTTGTAGGCGGCCTTCGCCGCGGTCTTGTCGGTGATCCACATGCCGTCGGCGTCGGCGCCGGAACCGGGGGCGTCGGGCGCCTCCTTGTACCAGAGGACCTTGGCCTCGCCGGCCTGGCGGCCCGCGTTGAGGTCCTCCGGGTCCTCGCCGCCGTCGCCGCTGCCGTCACCGGGGTCGACCGGCGCGGAGGAGCCGGCCTTGGGGTCGTCGGTCTTCTGGGCGACGGGCTTCTTCTTGCTCTTGCCGTCGTCGCCGGTGACGGCCCACACGGTGCCGCCGACCACGAGCAGCGCGGCGACCGCGGCGCCGATGATCAAGGCGGGCTTGCCCTTGAAGGGGTTGTTCGAGCCGCCTCCGGGCGGGGTGCCGGGCGCGCCGGGGTACTGCGGCTGCTGCGGGTAGCCGTAGCCGGGCTGGCCGTACGGCCCCGGCTGCTGGGGCTGGCCGTAGGGGCCGGGGTGGTACGGCCCCGGCTGTCCCGGCTGCCCGTACGGACCGGGCTGCTGCGGTGGCTGCTGCGGGTAGCCGTAGCCCGGCTGCGGCGGGCCCTGCGGGGGCGGCGGCGTCTGGGGCGGGCCCTGGGGCGGCTGCGGTGCCCCGTACCCACCGCCCTGCGGCGGCTGGTTCTGCGGTGCTCCGAAGCCACCGTGCGGCGGCTGACTGGGCGGCTGAGTCATCAGCGGCTCCCCCGTTCGATCACTGATTTTTAGCCACGCCCTGAGATGCTCAACACGCTCAGAGTCGCTTCATAAAGTTCTAAGACGCCTCTTTCTATCACCAGGTTCCGACAGCACACCGGGCCGATCATCCCCTGTTCCCAAGGGAGGACCGGCCCGTGATGCCGTCGTTATGCGTCTTCACGCACCCTTCACGCGTCCTCGGCGAGTTCCAGCCAGCGCATCTCCAGCTCCTCGCGCTGACCGGCCAACTCCCGCAGCTCGGTGTCCAGTTCGGCAACCTTTGCGAAGTCCGTGGCGTTTTCGGCGATTTGAGCGTGGAGCTTGGTCTCCTTCTCGGAGACCTTGTCGAGCTGCCGCTCGATCTTCTGGAGCTCCTTCTTGGCGGCGCGCTGGTCGGCGGCGCTCTTCTCCGGGGCGGCGTTCTGCGACACGGCGGCGGGTGCCGAGGCGGCCGCGGCCTCCTCCATGCGCTGCCGCCGCTCCAGGTACTCGTCGATGCCGCGCGGCAGCATCCTGAGGGCGCCGTCGCCGAGCAGGGCGAACACCCGGTCGGTGGTGCGCTCGATGAAGAACCGGTCGTGGGAGATGACGATCATGGAGCCGGGCCAGCCGTCGAGTACGTCCTCCAGCTGGTTCAGCGTCTCGATGTCGAGGTCGTTGGTGGGCTCGTCGAGGAAGAGCACGTTGGGCTCGTCCATGAGCAGACGGAGCAGCTGGAGCCGGCGGCGCTCACCGCCGGACAGGTCGCCGACGGGCGTCCACTGCTTCTCCTTGGTGAAGCCGAACGTCTCGCACAGCTGCCCGGCGGTCATCTCGCGCCCCTTGCCGAGGTCGACGCGCTCGCGCACCTGCTGCACGGCCTCCAGCACGCGCGTGGCCGGGTCGAGTTCGGCGACCTCCTGGGAGAGGTAGGCCAGCTTCACCGTCCTGCCGACGCGGACGCGCCCGCCGACGGGCTGGGTCTCGCCGTCGGACCGGGCGGCCTCGGCCATGGCCCGCAGCAGGGACGTCTTCCCGGCGCCGTTGACGCCGACGAGGCCGATCCGGTCGCCGGGCCCGAGCTGCCAGGTGACGTGCTTGAGGAGGACCTTGGGGCCCGCCTGGACGGTGATGTCCTCCAGGTCGAACACGGTCTTGCCCAGCCGGGTGGAGGCGAACTTCATCAGCTCACTGCTGTCCCGGGGCGGCGGTACGTCCGCGATGAGCTCGTTGGCGGCCTCGACGCGGAAGCGCGGCTTGGACGTACGGGCGGGCGCCCCGCGGCGCAGCCAGGCCAGCTCCTTGCGGACCAGGTTCTGCCGCTTGGCCTCCTCGGTGGCGGCGATGCGCTCGCGCTCGGCCCGGGCGAAGACGTAGTCGGAGTAGCCGCCCTCGTACTCGTAGACCGTGCCGCGCTGGACGTCCCACATGCGCGTGCACACCTGGTCCAGGAACCACCGGTCGTGGGTGACGCACACCAGCGCCGACCTGCGGGTCTGCAGATGCCGGGCGAGCCAGGCGATGCCCTCGACGTCGAGGTGGTTGGTGGGCTCGTCCAGGACGAGCAGGTCCTGGTCCTCGATGAGCAGCTTGGCCAGCGCGATCCGGCGCCGCTCACCACCCGAGAGCGGGCCGATGACGGTGTCCAGCCCCTTGGGGAACCCCGGCAGGTCGAGCCCGCCGAACAGGCCGGTCAGCACGTCCCTGACCTTGGCGACGCCCGCCCACTCGTGGTCGGCCATGTCGCCGATGACCTCGTGGCGGACGGTGGCCTCGGGGCCGAGGGAGTCGTGCTGGGTGAGCACCCCCAGGCGCAGCCCGCCGGAGTGGGTGACGCGGCCGGTGTCGGCGTCCTCCTGCTTGGCGAGCATGCGGATGAGCGTGGTCTTGCCGTCGCCGTTGCGGCCGACGACACCGATGCGCTCCCCTTCGGAGACGCCGAGGGAGACGCCGTCGAGCAGGGCGCGGGTGCCGTACACCTTGCTGACGTTCTCGACATTGACCAGGTTGACGGCCATTACTCTCCTGCCAAGGGGGATGGATCGACCCTCCAGGGTAGTCGCGCGCAGGGGTGCTCCGGCCGGGGCGGTCAGCCGCCGTCCGCCTCCTCCCGGCGCCGCCGGTAGCGCCACACGTCCAGCAGTCGTTCGTCGCCGCGCAGTTCCGGGGCCACGGGGCCGATGCGGTGCTCGGCCTCCACGCAGCGCGGGTCGTCGCGGTAGGCCAGGCCGGAGACGGCGCAGATGCGGATCGGCTGCGTCTCGTCGTGGGTGAGCGCGACCAGCGCGTCCCCCACCTCGGGCTCGATCCCCCGGTAGTGGCCGAGCCAGCGGCAGGCGGCCTCGCGCACGCCGGGGTCCTCGTCACCGGCCAGGGTGAGCACCGTGGTGAGGCTCTCGGGGCGGACCTGGAAGCGGCCGTCCTCGGAGCGCTCCAGGGTGTCCGGCACCAGGGAGCGCACCCTCGGATCCGGGTGGGTGAGGTGCAACAGCCCCACGGCCTCGATCTCGGGGGCGCTGTCATGGGTGATCGCGTTCAGGAGGGCTGCCAGCACCTCCGGGTCCTCCTCCTGTTCGGCCCAGGGCACCAGCTCCCTGCCCCGCTCCCAGAACGGAGCGCTTCCCTTGACGGGGTCGCCGAGGATCAGAAACAGCAGCGTCTCCGCCGCCAGCAGGCGGTGCAGCCGGTCGGGGTGGTTGAGGAGGTCCCTGGTCCACTGCCATGTCTCCTCGTCCAGTCGGCGGCCGAGGGTGAAGACCACGTCCGACCAGACGACGTGGCCACGGTCGGGGTGAGCGAGGGCCCGGGCGACCAGTTCGTCGAAGGGCGTACGGATCCCGTAGCGCTCCTCCATGGACGTGAGCACCGCCCGGTGCTCGTCGCGCACGGTCATCCCGCCGAGCGTGAACTGCTCGCACCACCAGCCGATCTCGTCGTGCCGGACCCGGATCCGCTCGATGGGCCCGATGAGTCCGGTGACGCGGCGCAGTCCGGCCTCCGCGCCCGCCTCGGCCCATCGCCGGGCCCGGGCCAGCAGTTCGGCGCGCGCCGGTGCCGGGAGCGGGATCCGACTGGTGGCGAGCGCGTAGGTCAGCAGGTGTGACCCGCCGTCCACCGCCCGCAGCAGCGGGGTGCTCCCGTCGGGCAGCCGGCGCAGCGGGTCGGCTCCGGCCCGAAGCAGCGCTTCGGCGACGGGTTCGTCGTACGCCTCCACCGCGAGGCAGAGGACCGGCAGGCCGTCGGCGAGGGTGTCGGGGTCGGCCCCGGACTCCAGCAGTGCCGTGACCTCGTCCGCGTCCCCGCGCCGTACCGCCGCGACCAGTTCCCGCACGCCCGCGCCCCCCTCATGAAACAACCGGGAGAGCCTAGGCGCCCGGCAGCCGCCGGGGCACGTGATTAACGCCCGGCGACCGTCGCCCCGGGCACCGGGCCCGCTGCCGTGCGCACCGTCCGGCACGTCCCGGACGACATCAGCGCCTGCGCCACCGCGGCGGCCGCCTCCGGGTCGCGGACCAGGAACGCGGTGGTCGGCCCGGAGCCCGAGACGAGTGCGGTGAGAGCGCCGGCGGCCCGGCCCGCGGCCAGAGTGCCGGCGAGTTCCGGGAAGAGGGAGAGCGCGGCGGGCTGGAGGTCGTTGGAGACGGCGGCGGCGAGCGCGTCCGGGTCGCCCTTGGCGAGAGCGGCGAGGAGTTCCCCGGAGGCGACCGGTTCGGGAATGTCCGTGCCCTCGCCGAGCCGGTCGAACTCGCGGAAGACCGCCGGGGTGGACAGGCCCCGCCCGGCCATCGCGAACACCCAGTGGAAGGTGCCGCCGACTTCCAGGGGCGTCAGCCGCTCGCCCCGGCCGATGCCGAGGGCGGCCCCGCCGACCAGGCTGAACGGCACGTCGCTGCCCAGCTCGGCGCAGATCTCCAGGAGTTCGTCGCGGGAGGCCCCGGTCCCCCACAGCGCGTCGCAGGCCACCAGGGCGCCGGCGCCGTCCGCGCTGCCTCCCGCCATGCCGCCGGCGACGGGGATGTCCTTGGCGATGTGGACGTGGACGTCGGGGCTGCGGCCGTACCGTGCGGCGAGCGCTTCGGCGGCCCGCGCGGCCAGGTTCGTACGGTCCAGGGGGACCTGGTCGGCGTCCGGGCCGTCGCAGGTGATCCGGAGCCCGTCGGCCGGGGTGACGGTGATCTCGTCGTAGAGGCCGACCGCGAGGAAGACGTTGGCGAGGTCGTGGAAGCCGTCGGGGCGGGCGGCGCCGACCGCCAGCTGGACGTTGACCTTGGCCGGGACGCGGACCGTGACGCTCACGCGGTCTCCTTCTCCTGGTGAGGGGTCGCCTTGTGCTCGGCGATACGCGCGAACTCCTCCACCGTCAGCGACTCGCCCCGGGCCTGCGGCGAGACCCCGGCGGCGACCAGGGCCTCCTCGGCCGCGGCGGCGGAACCCGCCCAGCCGGAGAGGGCGGCCCGCAGCGTCTTGCGGCGCTGGGCGAACGCCGCGTCGACGACGGCGAACACCTCGCGCTTGGACGCCGTCGTCTTCAGCGGCTCGCTCCGGCGGACCAGGGAGACCAGGCCGCTGTCGACGTTGGGCGCCGGCCAGAACACGTTCCGCCCGATGGAACCGGCGCGCTTGACCTCGGCGTGCCAGTTGGCCTTGACCGAGGGGACGCCGTAGACCTTCGAGCCGGGCGGGGCGGCGAGCCGGTCGGCGACCTCCGCCTGGACCATGACGAGGGTGCGCTCGATGGTCGGGAAGGTGTCGAGCATGTGCAGCAGGACCGGGACGGCCACGTTGTACGGGAGGTTGGCGACCAGCGCGGTCGGGGCGGGGCCCGGCAGCTCGGTGACGTGCATGGCGTCCGAGTGGACCAGGGCGAACCGGTCGGCGCGCTCGGGCATGCGGGCCGCGATGGTCGCGGGCAGGGCGCCGGCCAGCACGTCGTCGATCTCCACCGCCGTGACCCGGTCGGCGGCCTCCAGCAGCGCGAGGGTGAGCGACCCGAGGCCCGGGCCGACCTCGACGACCACGTCGTCGGGGCGGACCTGTGCGGTGCGGACGATACGGCGGACGGTGTTCGCGTCGATCACGAAGTTCTGTCCGCGTTGCTTGGTCGGGCGCACGCCGAGGGCTGCCGCGAGCTCGCGGATGTCGGCGGGGCCCAGAAGGGCGTCGGGGGTGGGGCTGCTGGTCACGGGACAAGGGTACGGGGGCCGCGCCGGGGCCTACCCGCGCAGCCGTCCCCCGCAGTGCGGCCACGGGCTGGCCCCGCGCCGCACGTACAGCTTCTTCGCCCGGTACGTCTGCTCCGCCGCCGGGGCGTCCTGGGGACGGCCGGTGCCGCCGAGGGCCTGCCAGGTCCGGGTGTCGAACTGGTAGAGGCCGCCGTAGGTGCCGGAGGAGTCGACCGCGTCGGGCCGGCCGCCGGATTCGCAGGCCGCGAGGCCCTGCCAGTCGAGGTGGTCGGCGCCCCGCACCGAGGCCGGGCGCTGCTTGGTGCCGACCTTCACCACCTGCGCGCGGGGCTCGCGCACCACCTCGGAGCTGATCCGGCGCGGCTTCTGCCGCACGCCGTTGACCGTGCGCAGGAAGAAGGTGATCCGGCGCAGTCCGGGCTCGCCCGCCCGCTCCACGACCTCCGTGCCCCGGAACAGGGTCGGGTCCTCCGTCCGCCGCACCTGGAAGGGGATCGGCTCCTCGCGGACCTCCTTGCCGCCGGTGATCCGCAGCACGGTCACGGTCTGCCCATCGCGCGGGAAGCTGCCCTGCGGGACCGAGGTGGTGTCCTGGCCGTGCAGGGTGATCCCGGCCTCCGCGACGGCCTCCCGTACGGTCGCCGCGTTGGTGCGTACGGTGCGGGCGCGGCCGTCCGCCATGATCGTGACCGTGCGCTCGGTCCGCACGTCCAGCGCCAGCCCCTCGCGCCCGATGCGCCGCGAGCGTGAGGTGGACACGTACGCGCCTTCCTGCCGCACCCCGAGCTGCCGAAGCGCCCCCTCCACCGTGTGGGCGGTCGTCCACAGCTCACGGCGGTGTCCGTCGAGGGTGAGCCGCACGGGGCGGGCGTAGTGCACGGTGACCTCGTCGCCGCTGCTGATCTCCGTGCCGGGCCCGGGTGCCACCACGTCGTGGGCGCCGATCTCGACGCCCTCCTCCGTCAGCAGCTCGGTGACGTCGTCGGCGAAGGTGTGCAGCGTGCGGGTCTCGCCGTCGACGTTCAGCTCGATCGCCTTGTCCTCGGCGACGAACGCCGTGGTGCCGCCGGCGAGGAAGGCGACGACCAGGGCCTGCGGGAGCAGTCGCCGCATGGGGCTGTCGGGGCGCTCGGCGTAGCGCGCCTTGCGCCGGCGCGCGGACCTGCGGTGCGAGCCGTTGCGCGCCGCGGCACGCGACCCGGCGCGCGCACCCGTGCCCGGGTCGGAGTACCCCGCGAGTCCGGGCGCGGGCTCGCCGTCCGGAGCGCCCTGCCGGGGCAGCCCGGGCAGGGTCGGCGCCTCGTAGGCGGGCAGGGTCGGCATCTCATGGGCCGGCAGGGTCGGCGCCTCGTAGGCGGGCAGGGTCGGCGCCTCGTAGGCCGGCCGGTAGGTGTCCTCGTAGGCGCCGGGGGCTCCGGGTGTCCGGTGGGCGAGCGTCTCTGCGCCGTGCAGACCGGCCGGTGGCCCGTCGAAACCGCCGTACACCGGGTCGGCGTAGGCCGGGCCATACGTCTCGTACGTCTCGTACCGCGCGTTGCTCACGCCGCTCCAGGGGCCGGAGGGGTCCAGAGGGGTCCGGATCGGGCCCCCAGAACCTAGCGGAGCGGTCGTCACTCTCCAAAGCGACGCGACTACGCACAGTCGTGCGGCGGGGTCGGCGGCAGCGGTCAGTACCCGAACGCGCGTGCCGTGTTCGCGCCGAGGGCCGCGGCCAGCGTGTCCTCGTCGATGCCGCGCACCTCGGCCATGGCCCGCACGGTGATCGGCACCAGGTAGGGGGCGTTGGGCCGCCCGCGGTGGGGCGCCGGGGTGAGGAAGGGCGCGTCCGTCTCCACGAGGAGGAGCTCCATCGGGGCCACCGCCACCGCGTCCCGCAGGTTCTGGGCGTTCTTGAAGGTGACGTTGCCGGCGAAGGACATGAAGTAGCCCGCGCCCGCGCAGATTTCCGCCATCTCGGCGTCGCCGGAGTAGCAGTGGAAGACGGTCCGCTCGGGGGCGCCCTCCTCCTTCAGCACGCGCAGGACGTCGGCGTGGGCCTCGCGGTCGTGGATGACCAGGGCCTTGCCGTGCCGCTTGGCGATCTCGATGTGGGCGCGGAAGGACCGCTCCTGCGCGTCCTTGCCCTCGGGCCCGGTGCGGAAGTAGTCGAGGCCGGTCTCACCGACGCCCTTGACCTGGGGCAACGCGGCGAGCCGGTCGATCTCGGCGAGCGCGTCGTCCAGGGCCGCCGGGCCGCCGGGTTCGCGCGCGCCCTGCCTCGACCAGCCGTCGGGGTCGCCGTGCACGATCCGGGGCGCCTCGTTCGGGTGCAGGGCGACCGTCGCGTGGACGGCGTCGTGCGCGGCCGCCGTCTCCGCGGCCCACCGCGACCCCTTGATGTCGCAGCCGACCTGCACGACCGTCGTCACTCCGACCGACGCCGCCTTCGCCAGCGCCTCCTCGACCGTGCCGGACTGCATGTCCAGGTGGGTGTGGGAGTCGGCGACCGGCACCCGCAGGGGCTCCGGGAGGGGCGGGGCCGCGTTCTTGTCCTGGCGGCCGGAGACGTTCGAAGGCATGCCCCGATCCTACGAAAGGGGCACGCCCTCCCCGATGGAGGAGGCCCGGGGAGGGCGTCGACAAGGGAAGCCGGACGGGTCAGCTCGCCTTGCGCTGGAAGGGGTGCAGCAGGTCGGACAGGTGCCAGTGGTGGTGCTCGCGCTGCTCCCGGTCGGCCCTCGCCCCGGTCTCGGCGTCCGCCCTGGGTGCCTCCGCGGGGCCGGCGCGTGGTGGCACGCGGGACGGCCGGTGCGCCGCGTCACGTGCCGAGGCGACCCGCCCGGGCCGCATGATCCGCACGACGTGACTGTCGCAGTTGTGACACTCGGGCTTGCTCAACGGGGAGGGCACGACCTTGCCGTCCGCGACGTAGAGGACGAACTCGTGACCCGCGGCGTCCGTGTGGTGCTCTATCTCGTACGACTGCTCCCAGCCGTGCCCGCACCTCATGCAGGCGAAGGAGTAGGACTCGTTGACGACTGCGGTCGCACCGGCGCGGAGCCCGGTCTGCCCTGCGATCTCACTCATGCCAGCTCCTGTTGGTCCGCTGTGGCGTGAGGACGATTCCGTCCCCGCGACCCAGTGGACTCCTCGGCCGGACCGATGGCAGCAGACCTGTCGACTGTTGGCCCCGATTTGGGCTTCCCTTGCCCCTGCGCCCCTTGCGCTTTGCCCACCCATGGGGCGCACGCTCAAACGACATGCGCCCTGCTCAGACAGGGGCTACCTGTCCGGGAGCGCGAGGAACTGCGCGATCAACCACACACGACCCGCCCCCCGCGAACCACCCGGAGCCCCCCCGGGTCACCCCGCCGAGTTCTTCGCAGCGACCACGGCATCGAAGACAACCCTCTTCGGCACCCCGGCCTCCACCGCCACCGCGGCGATCGCCTCCTTGCGCCGCTCCCCCGCTTCCTCCCGCACCCTCACCCGCCGCACCAGCTCCTCCGGCCCGACCTCCTCGGCCCCCTTCTCCGGCGCGCCCTCCACGACGACGGTGATCTCCCCGCGCACGCCCTCGGCGGCCCACTCGGCCAGCTCCCCGAGCCCGCCCCGCCGGACCTCCTCGTACGTCTTGGTCAGCTCCCGGCAGACCGCGGCCCGTCGCTCCGCCCCGAACACCTCGGCCATCGCCGACAGCGTGTCGTCGAGCCGGTGGGGAGCCTCGAAGTAGACGAGCGTGCGCCGCTCGCCCGCGACCTCCCGCAACCGCCCCAGCCGCTCCCCCGCCTTGCGCGGCAGGAACCCCTCGAAGCAGAACCGGTCGACGGGCAGCCCGGACAGCGCGAGCGCGGTGAGCACCGCGGACGGCCCGGGCACGGCGGTGACCCGCACCTCCCGCTCGACCGCGGCGGCTACCAGCCGGTACCCCGGGTCGGACACGGACGGCATCCCCGCGTCCGTGACGAGCAGCACCCGCGCCCCGCCCACGAGCTCCTCGACCAGCTCCGGCGTCCGGGCGGACTCGTTGCCCTCGAAGTACGACACCACCCGGCCCTTGGGCGTGACGCCGAGCGCCTGGGTCAGCCGGCGCAGCCGCCGCGTGTCCTCGGCGGCGATCACATCGGCTCCGGCCAGTTCCTCGGCGAGCCGGGGCGGGGCGTCCGCGATGTCGCCGATGGGGGTGCCTGCGAGTACGAGGGTTCCGATCACGCCCCCATCCTCCCAGGGGCGGAGGGTGCGGACTCCTCCCAGGGGCGGAGGATGCGGACGCATACCGGCCATGCACGGGACTCACACAGAACGGTTCCCTACGATGGCGCGGTGACCAGTACCGCGTCCTCCACGGACACCCGGCAGGGCCAGGCGCCGCTCGACCAGCGACCGTCCTGGCAGCAGCGGCTGCGCCGCTTCGGCTACCAGGGGCAGCCCAGAAGCGACGCCCGTGACGTCCGTGACCGCCTGGTGCCGCCGTACACCGAGCCCTCCCCGCGCCTGTGGGCGGCGCTCGGCGTCCCGCACAAGCTCGCGGGCCGGCTGGTGCGCTGGTCGGGCTGGATCGGCCCGCTGCTGGTCACGCTGCTGGCGGGGGTGCTGCGGTTCTGGAACCTGGGCAGCCCCAGGGCGGTGATATTCGACGAGACGTATTACGCGAAGGACGCGTGGGCGCTGGTCCACCGCGGGTTCGAGCTCAACTGGGACAAGAACGCCAACGACCTGGTCCTGTCCTCGGGCGGGAACGTCACGCTTCCGACCGACGCGGCGTACGTGGTGCACCCGCCGGTCGGCAAGTACGTCATCGGGCTCGGCGAGCTGATGTTCGGGTTCGACCCCTTCGGCTGGCGGTTCATGACGGCGCTGCTCGGCACGCTGTCGGTGCTGCTGCTGTGCCGGATCGGCCGGCGCCTGTTCCGCTCCACCTTCCTGGGGTGTCTCGCGGGCGCGCTGATGGCGGTGGACGGGCTGCACTTCGTGATGAGCCGCACGGCGCTGCTCGACAGCGTGCTGATGTTCTTCGTGCTGGCCGCGTTCGGTTGTCTGCTGGTCGACCGGGACAGGGCCCGCGAGAAGCTCGCCGCCGCGCTGCCGCTGGACGAGGACGGCCGGGCCCGGCCCGACCGGCACGCGGCGGAGACGGCCCGCCTGGGGTGGCGCCCCTGGCGCTGGGCGGCGGGCCTGATGCTGGGCCTGGCCATCGGCACGAAGTGGAACGGCCTCTACATCCTGGCCGCGTTCTGCCTGATGGCGGTGTTGTGGGACGTCGGTTCGCGCCGGGTCGCCGGCGCCCGTCACCCGTACGGGGCGGTCCTCAAGCGCGACACGGGCCTCGCGTTCCTCGCCACGGTCCCGGTCGCCCTGCTCACCTACGTCCTGTCCTGGACCGGCTGGATCCTCTCCGCGACGAACGGCTCCGGCGGCTACTTCCGCAACTGGGCCGCGACCAGCGGCAAGGGCGGCACCTGGTCCTTCCTGCCCGACTGGCTGCGCAGCCTGTGGCACTACGAGCACCAGGTGTACGAGTTCCATGTCGGGCTGTCCTCGCCGCACACGTACCAGTCCAACCCGTGGAGCTGGCTGGTCCTCGGCCGCCCGGTGTCGTACTTCTACGAGTCCCCGGCACCCGGCAAGGACGGCTGCCCCGCCGACGCGGGCGAGAAGTGCGCCCGGGAGGTCCTCGCCCTCGGCACGCCGCTGCTGTGGTGGGTCGCCTGCTTCGCGGTCCTCTACGTGCTGTGGCGCTGGTTCTTCCGCCGCGACTGGCGCGCGGGCGCCATCGCCTGCGGCATCGCGGCCGGCTACCTCCCCTGGTTCATGTACCAGGAGCGCACGATCTTCTTCTTCTACGCCGTCGTCTTCCTGCCGTTCCTGTGCCTGGCGGTGGCGATGCTCCTCGGCGCGATCATCGGCCCACCCCGCTCCACCGACACCCGCCGCGTCGCGGGCGCCACGGCCGCGGGCGTCCTGGTCCTGCTGATCACCTGGAACTTCATCTATTTCTGGCCGCTGTACACGGGCCAGGCCATCCCGATCGACGACTGGCGGTCGCGGATGTGGCTGGACACCTGGGTCTGACCGGCCTTCGGTCAAAAATCGAAACGCCCGCCCCCGTGGTAACCGCTTGCGCATAGAGTGCTCCCGGGATCGAGCTTTCTGAACGCGTTCAAAGGAAGCGCGCGGGGGGCTCAACGGGGAGGGGACGTACCGATGGGCAAGGGGGTCAAAGCCGCCGTCATAGGCGGCGTGTTCGCGGTGATGGTGGGTGGGGCCGGGTACGGCACCTACAACGTCGTCAACGCGCTGAACGGTGACGGGGGCGGCACCGGCGGGGTCGCCTCCGGGAAGAGGACGGGGGCGCCCGACAAGGACGAGGTCGAGGAGACCACCGCCAGGTTCTTCGCGGCCTGGCGGACGGGAGCGACCGCGGAGGCGGCGTCGTACACGAACAACGACGCGGCCGCCGAGCAGCTGCTCGGCGCCTTCGCCGACGACGCGCACATCACCGACGTGAAGATCACGCCCGGCGCCGCCCGGGGCACCACCGTGCCGTACACGGTGAAGGCGAAGGTGGCCTACGGCGGGAAGTCCGAGCCGCTGAGCTACAAGAGCGAGCTGAAGGTCGTGCGCGGGCTGACCACGGGGCGGGCGCTGGTCGACTGGCAGCCCTCCGTCGTGCATCCCGAGCTGAAGAAGAACGACACCCTCGTCACCGAGCGGTCGGCCACCCCGCCCATCGAGGCCGTGGGCCGCGACGGCACCGAGCTGACGAAGGAGAAGTACCCCTCCCTCGGCCCGGTCCTGGACGCCCTGCGCGACAAGTACGGCGAGAAGGCCGGCGGCAGCCCGGGCATCGAGCTCGTCATCCGGCACGAGGGTGACGGCTCTCCCGACACCCCGCTGCTCACCCTGGCCAAGGGCAGGCCGGGCAAGCTCACCACCACGATCAGCCCGAGCGCGCAGGCGGCGGCCGAGAAGGCGGTCAAGCGGTTCGCCCAGTCGTCGGTGGTGGCCGTCAAGCCCAGCACCGGCGAGGTGCTGGCCGTGGCGAACAACCGTACGGACGGCTTCAACGCGGCCTTCGAGGGCCAGGCCGCACCCGGCTCCACCATGAAGATCATCACCGCCGCGATGCTCATCGACAACGGCGTGACCTCGATGAACGGCCCGGCTCCCTGCCCCGACACCGCCGTGTGGCAGAGCCAGACCTTCAAGAACCTCACGAACATGAAGCCCAACGAGAACGCCACGCTCGCGAACAGCTTCATGCGGTCCTGCAACACCGCCTTCATCAAGCTCATCGACGAGAAGCCGCTCACGGACGCGTCGCTGACCCAGGAGGCCGAGGAGCGCTTCGGCCTGGGGCAGGACGACTGGAAGACCGGCATCGTGTCGTTCGACGGCAGCGTCCCCACGGTCGACGGGCCGGACCGGGCGGCGGGCGCCATCGGGCAGGGCCAGGTCCAGATGAGCCCGCTGAACATGGCCTCGGTCACCGCGACCGCGATCACCGGCGCCTTCCGTCAGCCCTACCTGGTCTCGCCGGAGCTGGACGGCCGGGATCTGGCCCAGGCCCGCGGTCTGCGGTCGAGCACCGCGGCCCAGCTCAAGCAGATGATGCGGCTCACCGCGACGCAGGGCACCGCCATGGAGGCCATGGCCGGGCTCGGCGGTGACATCGGCGCCAAGACCGGTTCCGCCGAGGTCGACGGCAACGCCGAGTCCAACAGCTGGTTCACCGGGTTCCGCGACGACATCGCCGCGGCGGCCATGAGCGAGGAGGGCGGTCACGGCGGCGACGCGGCCGGGCCGATTGTCGCAGCCGTGCTACGAACAGGTGGCTGATCTCACCTCAGGAGGACGGGACTCTAGGGTGGTGGCCGTCGTTGGGACAGCTGAGGGCAACGGGGACCCTGGAGATTCGCGGAGGAACGAACAGCAGTGGGCAACAGAAGGCGCGTCGCCGAGCGACGGAAGACGAGACCCGCCGTGGTCGGCGGGATGATCGCCGTGGTCGTCGTGGGCGCCGGGGCGGGGGCCTACGCGCTGTTCGGCGGCGGCGCCGCTGCCGACGACGGGACGCGGGCGGCGGACCAGAAGGCGAAGGTGAAGACCGGCCCGCTGTCGCGGGCCGAAGTCACCGGCGCCGCCCGCACCTTCCTCACCGCCTGGCAGTCCGGAAGGGTCCCCCGGGCCGCCGCGGTCACCGACGACCCCTCCGCCGCCCGGCCGCTGCTCACCGGCTACACCAAGGACGCCCACATCAAGGACGTCACCCTCACCCCGGGCAGGCCCGCCGGTGACAAGGTGCCGTTCTCCGTCAAGGGCACGGTGTCCTACAAGGGCACGGACAAGCCGCTGGCGTACGACAGCGCACTGACCGTCACGCGCCGCACCTCCGACGGAAAGCCCCTGGTCGACTGGCACTCCGCGATCGTCCACCCGGACCTGAAGGACGGCGACGAGCTGGTCACCGGCGAGGCGGGCACGCCCCCGGTCAAGGCCCTCGACCGGGACGGCGGCGAGCTGACCAAGGCCACGTATGCCTCCATCGGCCCGATCCTGGACGGGCTGCGCGAGAAGTACGGCAAGAAGGCCGGCGGCAAGGCCGGTATCGAGCTCCGGGTCGTGCGTGGCAAGGCCGCCAAGGCCAAGGATCTCTCCGACAAGACCCTGCTGGAGCTGAGCAAGGGCACACCGGGCACGGTGAAGACCACGCTGGACCCGGCCCTGCAGGCGGCCGCCGAGAAGCAGGTCGCGAAGAAGGCGCGCTCGTCGGTGGTCCTGCTGCGGGTGTCGACCGGCGAGATCCTGGCCGCCGCCAACGCCTCCCCCGGCTTCAACACCGCGTTCCAGGGTTCCCTGGCCCCGGGCTCCACGATGAAGGTCATCACCTCGTCGCTGCTGCTGGAGAAGGGCCTGGCCCTGGCGGACAAGAAACACCCGTGCCCGAAGTACTTCACGTACGGCCACTGGAAGTTCCAGAACGACGACAAGTTCGAGATCAAGAACGGCACCTTCAAGGCGAGCTTCGCCCGCTCCTGCAACACGGCCTTCATCAGCCAGGCGCCGAAGCTCAAGGCCGACGACCTGACCAAGGAGGCCCAGCAGGTCTTCGGCCTGGGGCTGAACAACTGGGCGATCGGTGTGCCGAGCTTCGACGGCGCGGTGCCGGTGCAGTCGGCGGCCCAGATGGGCGCGTCGCTGATCGGACAGGGCGGGGTCCGCATGAACCCGCTGAACATGGCGTCGGTGTCGGCGACCGTCAAGTCCGGCACCTTCCACCAGCCCTATCTGGTCTCCCCGGACGTGGACGGACGCACGCTGGCCAAGGCCTCGCGCACGATGCCGGCGAGCACCCTCTCCCAGCTGCGTGAGCTGATGTCGTACACAGCCGCGTACGGCACGGCCGCGGAGGCGATGGCCGGGGTCGGCGGCGACGTCGGGGCGAAGACCGGGTCCGCCGAGGTGGACGGGCAGAAGAAGCCGAACGGCTGGTTCACGGCCTACCGGGGCGACCTGGCCGCCGCGGGCGTCGTCCAGCAGGGCGGGCACGGCGGTTCGACGGCCGGCCCGATCGTGGCGGCGCTGCTGAAGATGGGCGGCTGAACACCTCGGCAGAGGGCGGGGCAGGGCTCGGGTTCAGTGCGTCACGGGTTCCGCGGCGGCCATGTACGTCCGCCGCAGGAACCGCAGCAGCGCCTGCCGCTCGAACTGCACCACCGACACGCCCTGCGCGGAGTGGAACTCGACGACGACCTGGACCCGGCCGCACGGCCACACCCGCACCTCGCCGCTCCCGGTGGGGGCCCGCATCCCCTCCTCCAGCAGATCGCGGCTGAAGATCCACTCGTGTCCCCCGGTGCCGGGCAGGGCCATGCGGACCGAACGGGGATCGTGGTCGGGGTCGTACCGCAGGGTGACCGGGACCGCCTCCAGCTCGTCGACGAGCGGCACGGCCGCGTCCGAGACGATGTGGGCTCGTGCGTACTGCTCGACTACGGACATCGGACAGCCCCTTCACCGTGCGCGATCCGAGTGGAAACTCTCCGTCCACTCCTCCTCCAATGTCGCATATTTTCCGTATTGCGCGCTTTGGGGTGCATATATCACGGGTGAGATAAAACGAGCAGCACGCTCTTGCAAATCGTTCGCATCAAGCCACATCATCGGACGGTGCATGTACCTGACGGATTCATCAACGCGCCCACCTCAGCCGCCACCGGTGTGATCGCCGCGGGCGCCGTCGCCGTGAGCCTGCGCGGCGCACGCCGCGAACTCGACGAGCGCACGGCGCCGCTGGCCGGACTCGTCGCGGCGTTCATCTTCGCCGTGCAGATGCTGAACTTCCCCGTCGCGGCGGGCACCAGCGGCCATCTGCTCGGCGGCGCGCTGGCGGCGATCCTCGTCGGCCCCTACACCGGGGTGCTGTGCGTCTCCGTCGTGTTGCTGATGCAGGGCATCCTGTTCGCGGACGGGGGCCTGACCGCGCTCGGCGTCAACATCACCAACATGGCGATCGTCACGACGGTCGTCGCCTACGCCCTCTTCCGCGGCTTGGTGAAGCTGCTGCCCCGCACCCGCCGGTCGGTCACGGTGGCCTCGTTCGTCGCGGCCCTGGTCTCCGTCCCGGCCGCCGCGCTGGCCTTCACGCTGATGTACGCGATCGGCGGCACCACCGACGTCTCCCTCGGCAAGGTCGCCACCGCCATGGTCGGTGTGCACGTCCTCATCGGCATCGGCGAGGCCGTGATCACCGCCCTCACCGTCGGCGCGGTCATCGCCGTGCGCCCGGACCTGGTGTACGGGGCGCGCGGACTGACGCAGAAGCTCAAGCTGCGGGTCAACGGCGAGCTCGTCGACGCACCCGGCGCCGAGCCCGAGCCCGCACCGGTGGCCGCCCGGACCTCGCACCGCAAGGTGTGGGCCGCCGGCCTGGTCACCTCCCTGCTGCTGGCCGGGTTCGTCAGCTTCTACGCATCCGCCGACCCCGACGGTCTGGAGAAGGTCGCCACCGACCACGGCATCGACAAGAAGGCCGAGGAGCACGCGGTGGCCGACTCCCCGCTCGCCGACTACGGCGTCAAGGACGTCGACGACGCCCGCCTGTCCGGGGGGCTCGCGGGCGTCATCGGCGTGGGCGTCACGGTCGTCGCGGGCACCGGCGTGTTCTGGACCGTGCGCCGCCGCCGTACGGCCGACGCCTCCCCGTCGGACACCACCGGCATGACGAGCGTCTGACATGGGGGCCGGGCACGCGCACAAGCTGTACCGGCACGGGCACTCGCCCGTGCACGGCCTGCCGCCGCACACCAAGCTCGCCGCCGTGTTCGCCTTCGTGGTGGTCGTGGTGTCGACGCCGCGCGAGGCGATGTGGGCGTTCGGGCTGTACGCGATACTGCTCGGGGCCGTCGCGTACATCGCGCGCGTGCCCGCCGCCTTCCTGCTCCGGCGGCTGCTGATCGAGGTGCCGTTCGTCGCGTTCGCGGTGCTCATGCCGTTCGTGGCGGAGGGCGAGCGGGTCGACGTCCTCGGTCTGTCCCTGAGCGTGAACGGCCTGTGGGGCGCCTGGAACGTGCTCGCCAAGGGCACGCTCGGCGTCGCGGCCTCGGTACTGCTGGCCGCCACGACCGAGCTGCGCGAACTGCTTCTCGGCCTGCAGCGCCTCAAGCTCCCGCCGCTCCTCGTGCAGATCGCCTCCTTCATGATCCGCTACGGCGACGTCATCACCGACGAGATGCGGCGCATGCGGATCGCCCGGGAGTCACGCGGCTTCGAGGCGAAGGGCGTCAAGCACTGGGGCGTGCTCGCCAAGTCGGCGGGCGCGCTGTTCATCCGCTCCTACGAGCGCGGCGAGCGCGTGCACCTGGCCATGGTCAGCCGCGGTTACGCCGGTTCCATGCCGGTCATCGACGAGGTGACCGCGTCCCGGGCGCAGTGGTCGTACGCCCTCGCCCTCCCCTGCGCCGCTCTGCTCGTCTGTCTGCTGGGATGGTCCCTGTGACTGCTTCTCTGGAGGTCTCCGGCCTCGCCTTCGCCTACCCCGACGGACACCAGGCCCTCTTCGGCGTCGACTTCTCGGTCGCGCGCGGTGAGCGGGTCGCGCTGCTCGGGCCGAACGGCGCCGGCAAGACGACCCTCGTGCTGCACCTCAACGGCATCCTGACCGGCGGCGCCGGCACGGTGCGGGTCGCCGGGCTGCCCGTCGACAAGCGGAACATGGCCGAGGTCCGGCGCCGGGTCGGCATCGTCTTCCAGGACCCGGACGACCAGCTGTTCATGCCGACGGTCCGGGAGGACGTGGCGTTCGGGCCGGCGGCGGCCGGGCTGAAGGGACCCGAGCTGGAGGAGCGCGTGGACCGGGCGCTGGAGCGGGTCGGCATGGCGGAGTTCAAGGACCGGCCGCCGCACCACCTGTCCTTCGGGCAGCGCCGCCGGGTGGCCGTGGCGACGGTGCTGGCGATGGAGCCGGAGATCCTCGTCCTGGACGAGCCCTCCTCCAACCTCGACCCCGCCTCCCGACGCGAACTGGCGGACATCCTGCGCTCCCTGGACGTGACCGTGCTGATGGTCACGCACGACCTGCCCTACGCGCTGGAGCTGTGCCCGCGCTCCCTGATCCTCAGCGACGGGGTGATCGCGGCCGACGGGCCGACCGGCGAGCTGCTCTCCGACGAGGAGCTGATGCGGGCC
The DNA here is from genome assembly GCF_014205055.1 of Streptomyces luteogriseus. Taxonomy (NCBI): domain Bacteria; kingdom Bacillati; phylum Actinomycetota; class Actinomycetes; order Kitasatosporales; family Streptomycetaceae; genus Streptomyces; species Streptomyces luteogriseus. The sequence goes on along the minus strand of NZ_JACHMS010000001.1, from coordinate 5,078,297 downwards.
CACCGCCTGGAGCTGCCGTTCGGTTTCGATCCGCGTTCCGTCCCGGCGGCCGCGGCCCGTCCGTGACAATGGGCGCGTGACGAACGAGGAGAGCGACGGATCGCTGCTGCTGGACGAGCAGCTGTGCTTCGCGCTGTACGCCGCCCAGCGCGCGGTGACGGCGGCGTACCGCCCGCTCCTCGACGAGCTGGGCCTCACCTACCCCCAGTACCTGGTCCTGCTGGTGCTCTGGGAGCGCGGCGAGACCACGGTCAAGGAGCTGGCCGCGGCCCTGCGCCTCGACTACGGCACGGTCTCGCCGCTGCTGAAGCGGCTGGAGGCGGCCGGTCTGGTCCGGCGTGAGCGGTCGGCGCGGGACGAGCGGTCGGTGCTCGTGGCCGTGACGGGGCGCGGGGAGGACCTCCGGGAGCGCGCGGGGCGGGTGCCCGGCGCGCTGCTCACGGCGACCGGCTTCGACGGGACGGAGGCCGGGCGGCTGCGTGCGGAGCTGTGGCGGCTGGCCGAGCGGGCGGAGTCGGCGGCGGACCGGGCCCGCTGAGGGTTACCCCCGGTTGCCCACCCCCTGGTGGCGACCCACGTGTTACCGGCCAGTACCTTGTGCACGATGTGTTTGTGCACACTTGGTTCCGGGGGAGGACAGCATGACTGACGGACCCGCCGTCGACACCCGCCCGACGAAGATCATGTACGTGGCGGAGGCCACCGCCCACGGCGGTCGCGAGGGTTACGTCACCAGCCAGGACGGCCGGCTCGACCTCAAGGTCGCGATGCCCCCGCAGCTCGGCGGCGACGGCAACGGCACCAACCCGGAACAGCTCTTCGCGGCCGGCTACAGCGCCTGCTTCCACAACGCCCTGATCCTCGTCGGCAACCGCGAGGGCTACGACCTGGCCGGCTCCACGGTCGCCGCCAAGGTCGGCATCGGCCCCAACCGGCAGCGCGGCTACGGTCTCGCGGTCGCCCTCACCGTCTCCCTGCCGGTCGTCGACCCGGACCTCGCCACCAGGCTGGTGGACGCGGCCCACGAGATCTGCCCGTACTCCAACGCGACCCGCGGGAACATCGACGTGGCCATCCTGCTTGGCTAGAGCGGAGCAGCCGAGCCATTCGAGGAGTGCGGACGTGGACGTGAACGGCACAGTCGCCGAGGGCTTCGAGCCGGTCAGGGAAGCGTTCGTACGGAACTTCGAGACGCTCGGGGACCGGGGCGCGGCGGTCGCCGTCTACCGGGACGGGCAGAAGGTCGTCGACCTGTGGGGCGGCACCAAGGACGTCGACGGCACGGCCCCGTGGGAGCGCGGCACCGCCCAGGTCGTGCGCTCGGCGACGAAGGGGGTAGCGGCCGCCGTGCTCCTGCTGCTGCACCAGCGCGGGCAGCTGGACCTGGACGCGCCGGTGGGGCATTACTGGCCCGAGTTCAAGGCGCAGGGCAAGGAGCGGGTGCTGGTCCGGCACGTGCTGAACCACCGGGCCGGGCTGCCGGTCCTCGACCGGCCGCTGACCCCGCAGGAGGCCCTCGATCCGCTGCGTGGACCGGCGGCGGTCGCGGCGCAGGCACCGGCCTGGGAGCCCGGCACCGGCCATGGCTACCACGCGCTCACCTACGGCTGGCTGCTCGACGAACTGGTGCGGCGCGTCACCGGGCAGAACACCGGGGAGTGGCTGGCGTCGCAGGTCACCGGCCCGCTGGGGCTGGACCTCTGGCTCGGCCTGCCGGAGTCGGAGGCCGGCCGGGTCGGGCGCGTGGGCCGGGTCGAGGGGGCCGAGCCGGCCGGGGGGCTGCGGGCCCGCCCGAAGCGCTCGGTCACCGAGGCCTACGAGGACCCGACCTCCCTGACGCGCCGGGCGTTCGCCGCGATCTCCCCGTTCCCGGACCAGAACGACCCCGCCTACCGCGCGACCGCCCTCCCGGCGACCAACGCCATGGCGACGGCGGACGGACTGGCCCGCTTCTACGCGATCCTGATCGGCGACACGGCCGGCGCCGCGCGCCTCTTCACGCCGGAGACGGTGGACATGGCCCGGGCCGAGGAGTCGGCCGGCCCCGACCGGGTCCTGGTGGTCGGCACCCGCTTCGGCCTCGGCTACATGCTGCACGGCAGCGCCTCGCCGCTCCTCACCCCCGGTTCCTTCGGCCACCCGGGCCGCGGCGGCGCCCTCGGATTCGCCGACCCGGAGACGGGGATCGCCTTCGGCTACGTCACCAACGGTTTCCGCAAGACGGTGACGGCGGACCCTCGGGCGCAGGGGCTGGTGCGGGCGGTGCGGGGAGTGCTGGGGCTGTAGGGCCTCTGTGACTCGTGCGGGCCCTGTGAGCCCCGAGGCTGTCAGACGTGGATGGGGTGGGAGGTCCGGCCGGACGCCTGGTCGATCTCCTCGTGGGCCTTGGTCAGCAACGCCATGGCGAGTTCGTTGAGTGCCCGGGCCCCGGCGATCTCCTCCCCGACCCGCGGCTGATTCGCGTCGGTCCGGTGCCGGCTGGCGTGCCCGTGCGCCCGTACCTCGCTGCCGTCGGGAAGGCGGACCATCGCGGCCGCCCGCGTGTGCTGGTCGTCCTCCGTGAACTCCATCTCGACGTGCCACCCCACGGTGGTGTGCATCATGACGATCACCTCCGGAACGCTTAGTTCCAGGGTGCTCCTCGCACGGGCCGGGCGCACCCGCCTGACGGGCCCCTATCCGGCGTGCAGCATCAACCCGATGCCGACGACCAGCAGCCCGGCCGCCGCGATCCTCGGCACCCCGAAGCGTTCCTTGAAGAACACGGCGCCGATCGCCGCGCCGACGATGATCGACGACTCGCGCAGGGCCGCGATGGGGGCGAGTTCGGCCCTGGTCTGCGCCCACAGGACGAGGGCGTAGGCGGCGACGGACAGCGCCGCGCCGATCAGCCCGACCCCGGCGAACGGCCGCAGCAGGGCGAGGGTCTTCCCGCGCCAGCGCCACGCGGCGTACGCCGGGATGACGACCCCCTGGACCGCCATGAGCCAGGCGATGTAGCCGAGGGCGGACCCGGAGGCCCGCACGCCCAGCCCGTCCACGACGGTGTACACCGCTATGGTCAGTCCCGTGGCCAGGGCCGCTCCGATCGCCGCCCAGTCGGGCCGCCGCCCGCGCAGTCCCCACAGGGCGACGCCGGTCAGCCCCGCGCACGACAGGGCGATCCCGGCGGCGGCCCAGCCGTCGGGCACCTCGTGTGCGAAGAGGGCGGCGAGCACCGTCACGACGAGGGGCGCGGTGCCCCGGGCGATGGGGTAGGCCTGTCCGAAGTCGCCCAGCCGGAAGGACTTCATCAGCAGGGCGTAGTAGGCGATGTGGATGGCGGCGGAGGAGAGCAGGTACGGCCAGGCCGCGGCCGCCGGGAACGCCACGAAGGGCGCGAGGGCCAGCCCGATCAGGACGCCGCCGCCCGAGATCAGCGCGAACCCGGCCAGCTTGTCGGTGATCTTGTGGGCGATGGCGTTCCAGCTGGCGTGCGTGACGGCGGCGAGCAGAACGGCGGCGGTGACCAGAGGGGTCACGAGGTGCGCTCGCGCACGTCCACCAGGGTGCCGTCGGCGTGGGCGACGAGGTCCTCGGGGGCCATGGGGAAGACGGTGTACGGCGTCCCGGCCGCGGCCCAGACGACGTCGTGCTCCAGCAGGGAGCGGTCGGCGAGCACGCGGGTCCTGGTCTTGTGCCCGAAGGGCGGCACTCCGCCGATGGCGTACCCGGTGGTCTCCCGGACGACGTCCACCTTGGCCCGGGTGACCTTGTCGGCGCCGAGCTCCTTGCGGACGAGTTCGAGGTCGACCCGGGAGGCCCCGTCCATGAGCACGAGCACCGGAACCCTGTCCGCGGCGAAGATCAGCGACTTGCAGATCTGGCTCAGCTCGCACCCGACCGCGGCGGCGGCCTCGGCGGCGGTGCGCGTGGCCTCCGGGAACCGGCGGACCTGCGGCACGAGATCTCCGAGCCCGAGCTCCCGCAGGGCCTCGGCGAAACGGGGATGAGCTCCGGAACCTTCGGCGTCAGTGGCGGCTGTCGTCGTCATGCCCTGCACGCTAGCGGTCCGTGTACGGGGCACGCGAGACCGTTTCAGCTGGTGGCGTCCTCCGGCCGGACGTCCGCGAACTCCCACCAGGCGAGCGGCAGCCAGTCGCCGTCGACGAAGCCGTCGACGGATCCGCCGTTGCCCTGGATGGCCACGCGGGTCCCGACGGGGTAGGTGGTGCCGGACAGTCCGGAGACCGCCACGAGAAGGGTGCCGATACGACGAGACAAAGCCCTACTTCCTTTCTCCTCTGGGTGCAAATCGTCTCATCATGCACCAGCCTGGTATATGAGCCACGGCACAGACGGAGGTGCTTGACGATGAGGGCTGTCGTATACAAGGGGCCCTTCGAGGTAGCGATCGAGCAAGTGGAGGATCCACGCATTCAGCACCCGAACGATGTGCTCGTCCGGGTCACGTCAACGGCCATCTGCGGCTCCGACCTGCACATGTACGAGGGCCGCACGGCCGCGGAGCCGGGCATCGTGTTCGGCCACGAGAACCTCGGAGTGATCGAGGAGACAGGAGAGGGGGTCACCACCCTCAGCAAGGGCGACCGGGTGGTCATGCCGTTCAATGTGGCCTGCGGGTTCTGCAAGAACTGTTCGGCGGGCTTCACGGGCTTCTGCCTGACGGTGAACCCGGGCTTCGCCGGCGGCGCCTACGGCTATGTCGCCATGGGGCCCTACACGGGCGGCCAGGCGGAGTACGTACGGGTCCCGTACGCCGACTTCAACTGCCTCAAGCTCCCGGAGGGCACCGAGAAGGAGACCGATTTCGTCCTGCTCGCGGACATCTTCCCGACGGGCTACCACGGCAACGAGCTGGCCGACGTACGCCCCGGTGACACGGTCGCCGTGTACGGCGCCGGTCCGGTCGGGCTGATGGCCGCCTACTCCGCGATGCTGCGCGGTGCGAGCAAGGTCTTCGTGGTCGACCGGGTGGCGGAACGCCTCCAGAAGGCCCGGGAGATCGGCGCGATCCCGGTCGACTTCACCCAGGGCAGCCCGGCGGAGCAGATCAAGGAGCAGACGGGCGGCGAGGGGACCGACAAGGGCATCGACGCCGTGGGCTACCAGGCCCAGGCTCAGGGCGAGGACCGCGAGGAACCGGCGATCGTGCTGAACTCCCTGGTCGACACGGTCCGGCCGACGGGTGCACTCGGCGTGCCCGGCCTGTACGTCCCGAGCGACCCGGGCGGTCCGGACGAGCAGTCCAAGAAGGGCATGCTGATGGTCGCCGTCGGGCGCCTCTTCGAGAAGGGGCTCCGCATGGGCACCGGGCAGTGCAACGTCAAGCGGTACAACCGCCACCTGCGGGACATGATCATCGAGGATCGCGCGAAGCCCAGCTTCGTCGTCTCGCACGAACTGCCGCTCGACCAGGCTTCGTCGGCGTACGAGAAGTTCGACAAGCGCATCGAGGGCTACACGAAGGTGGTCCTCCACCCACAGGCGGCTTAAGGAGCCAGGGGCGGGGCCGCTCGCCGTCAGCGAAGGCGGGCGGCCCCGGCCCGCGAATCCAAGACCCCGGGCACGCCCCACGCGACCTCTCCGCGGTCGTTCACGCCGCCGCTGAGAGGCCGGTGAGGGCACCGTCCCCACGGTGCCCTCACCGGCCGGTCTCGCGCGATCCGTCAGACGCGGACCAGTTCCCTGTCTCCGTCGTCGTCGCCGGAGGCGGCGCGCAGGGCCTCGCCCTCCACGTCGACATTCGGCAGGGCCCGGTCCAGCCACCTGGGCAGCCACCAGGCCTTGCGGCCGAGGAGGGCCAGGACGGCCGGGACGATGGCCATACGGACGATGAACGCGTCGAAGAAGACCGCGATCGCGAGGCCGAAGCCGATCATCTTGACCATCGACTCGGACGAGCCGATGAAGCCGGCGAAGACCGCCATCATGATGACCGCGGCGGCGGTGACGACCCGCGCGCCGTGCCGGAACCCGGTGACCACGGCCTGCCCGGGCTTCTCACCGTGGACGTAGGCCTCCCGCATCCGGGTCACGAGGAACACCTCGTAGTCCATCGCCAGGCCGAAGACCACACCGACCATGAAGATCGGCATCATCGACATGACGGGCCCGGTCTGCTCGACGCCCATCAGGCCGGACAGCCAGCCCCACTGGAAGACCGCGACGACCGCGCCGAGGGCCGCCATCACCGACAGCAGGAAGCCGAGGGCGGCCTTCAGCGGGACGAGGATCGAGCGGAAGACCACGATCAGCAGGAGGAAGGCCAGGCCGACGACCAGCACCAGATACGGCACCAGCGCGTCGTTGAGCTTCTCGCTGACGTCGATGTTCATCGCCGTGCTGCCGGTGACCAGGACGTTCGCGTCCGTGTCGGCCTTGATGTCCGCGCCCGCGTCCCGGATGCCGTGCACCAGGTTCTCCGTCGTGACGGAGGACGGCTGGGAGCCGGGGATGACGGTGATGGTGGCGGTGTCGCCGGCCTTGTTGGGCTGCGCCGGTGTGACCGTGACGACGTCCTTCAGGCCCTTGATCTCGTCGCCGGTCTGGGTGAAGACCGCCTTCGGGTCGTCGCTGTCCTTCGCGTCGACGACGACCATCAGCGGGCCGTTGAAGCCCGGTCCGAAGCCCTCGGACAGCAGGTCGTAGGCGCGGCGCTGGGTGGTGGAGGTCGGCTGGGAGCCGTCGTCGGGCAGGCCCAGTTCGAGGGAGGCCGCCGGGACGGCCGCCGCGCCGAGGCCGATGACGCCGAGGAGCAGGACCGCGAGCGGGCGGCGGACGACGAAGCTCGCCCAGCGGGTGCCCAGGTTGGGCTTGGCCGGCTTGCCCTGCTCACCCGGCTCGTCCTGCTTCTTCGCCCGGCCGAGGAGCTTGCCCTTCTCCCCCATCGGCTTCACCTTCCGGCCCGCGTAGCCGAGCAGCGCCGGGATCATGGTCAGGGCGATCAGGACCGCGATGGCCACCGTGCCGGCCGCCGCGATGCCCATCTTCGTCAGCATCGGGATGTTGACGACGGACAGGCCGACCAGCGCGATCACCACGGTCAGACCCGCGAAGACCACCGCGGAGCCCGCCGTGCCGACGGCCCGGCCCGCCGCCTCCTCGCGCTCGCGGCCCTCGGCCAGTTCGGCGCGGTAGCGGGAGACGATGAACAGCGCGTAGTCGATGCCGACGGCCAGGCCGATCATCATCGCGAGGGTGGAGGTGGTCGAGCCCAGGTCCAGCGCACTGGCCAGGCCCGTGATCGCGGAGACGCCGATGCCCACGCCGATGAGCGCCGTCAGCAGCGGCAGACCGGCCGCGACCAGCGAACCGAAGGTGATGACCAGGACGACCGCGGCGACCGCGATGCCGATGATCTCGCTGGAGCCGGTGTGCGGCACGGCCTGGAGGGCGTCGCCGCCGATCTCGACGGTCAGCCCGGCCGTCCGCGCGTCCTGCGCGCTGTCCTTGAGGGCGTCCTTCGCGGCGTCGTCCAGCTCCATGCCGGAGACCTTGTACGACACCTGCGCGTAGGCAATAGTGCCGTCCTTGCTGACGGCCTTCGCCTGGTACGGGTCGGTGACGCGGACGACCTCGGAGCCGTCGGACAGCTCCTTCACCGTGTCCTGGACCGTCGCCTTGTTGCCGGGGTCGGTCATCTTCTCGCCGCTCGGCGCCTTGAAGACGACACGTGCGGTGGCCCCGTCGGCGCTGGTGCCGGGGAAGCGCTGCTCCAACAGGTCGAAGGCCTTCTGGGCCTCGGTGCCGGGGATGGAGAACGAGCTGTTGCCCGCGGCGGGGGCGCTGGCCGCGCCGACACCGGCGAGAGTCAGCAGGGCCACCCATATCAGGGCGACGAAGTGCCGCCGCCGGAACGAGAGCCGGCCGAGTTTGTAGAGGAATGTGGCCACGAGGGCCCTCCCGGTCAGTCGTGGGGTGTTCAGGGCAGGGGTGATCAGCCCGACGACGTGAGCGGAGACGTCAGGTAGGGGCTAGTTGAGGGGGACTACTCGGTGGGCACGCCGAGGGCGGGGAGGACCACGGCGTCGATGTACGAGGTGAGGAAGGCCACCGTCGGTGGCCGCTCGTCGACAAGCGCGCAGGTGACGAAGGCGCCGAGCATCATGTGCACCACGAAGTCCAGCGCGGGGCAGTCCGCGCGGATCTCACCCCGGTCCACGGCACGCTGGAGTACACGGCGCGAGTCCGCGATCTCCGGCTCGATGATCTGGCTCCGGAACTCGCTGTGGAGGTCCGGGTTGGCGTGTATCGCCGTGGCCAGGCCTCGCATCAGCGCGCCGCTCTGCTCCATCTCGGTGTCGTCCGCACGCGCCAAGAGGGCGTGGAAGTCGCCGCGCAGCGAGCCGGTGTCGATCTCGTCGAGGTTCTTCACCGGCTTGTTGTGGCGCAGCGCCTTGACGACCAGCTGGGCCTTGCCGCCCCACTGGCGGTAGAGGGTGGCCTTGCTGGACCGGGTGCGCGCGGCCACGGCGTCCATGGTGAGGGCGTCGTAGCCGACTTCGCGGAGCAGGTCGAGCACGGCCGCGTAGAGCTCGGCCTCACGCTCGGGGGTGATCCGACTGCGACGCGCGGTGGCGACCTCAGCCATCTCTCTCACCTGCCTCCTCCGAACGACACCGTTTCGTACGTCACGAATGTAGCGCACCCTCTCATGAAAACGAAACCGTTTCGTACGTGTGCTGGCTCACGACCGGTCATTTGCCTTGAGTTGCCCCGTTCCGTCCTCCGGCAAAGCATGAGGACGTGACCTATCTGCGCCTGCCGCACGTCCATGACGACCTGTTGTGCTTCGTGGCCGAGGACGACCTCTGGCTCGCCCCGCTCGACGCCCCCGGCCGGGCCTGGCGGCTCACCGTCGACCGCACCAAACTGGGCCACCCGCGCTTCTCGCCCGACGGCCGCCACCTCGCGTACACGAGCTGGCGCAGCCTGGTGCCCGAGGTCCATGTCGTGCCGGTGGACGGCGGCCCGGGCCGCCAGGTGAGCCACTGGGGCAGCGCCGACACCCGGGTCTGCGGCTGGACCCCGGACGGCGAGATCCTGGCCGTGGCCTCGCACGGCGAGCCGTTCTCCTACTTCACCTGGGCCTACAAGGTCGCCCCGGCCGGCGACCCGGGCCGCAAACTGCCCTGGGGGCCGGTCTCCGACATCCAGGTCGCCGACGTGGCCGGAGAGCGCAAGTCCCTCCTCCTCACCGGCACCCCGCCGCACGAACCGGCCTCCTGGAAGCGCTACCGCGGCGGTGCCATGGGCAGGCTGTGGCTGCACGGCGAACGGCTGCTGGAGGGCCTCGGCGGCCATCTGCACTCCCCCATGTTCGTCGGCGACCGCATCGCGTTCCTCTCCGACCACGAGGGCGTCGCCAACCTCTACTCCTGCGCCCACGACGGCTCCGGCCTGCGCCGGCACACCGACCACGACGCCTTCTACGCCCGGCACGCCGCGAGCGACGGCACCCGGGTCGTGTACCAGTGCGCGGGCGACCTGTGGATCGTCGACGACCTGTCCCCGGACTCCGTGCCGCGCCGGCTGGACGTACGGCTGAGCGGGTCGCGGGCGGGGCGGCGCCCCTACCAGGTGGCCGCGTCCCGGCACGTCGACGGGCTCTCGGTCGACGAGACAGGGCGGGCCAGCGCCGTCGTCGTGCGCGGCAGCCTGTACTGGCTGACCCACCGCGACGGCCCGGCCCGCACCCTCACCGACACCCCGGGCGTCCGGGTGCGGATGCCGGAGATGCTCGGCGGGAGCGGGCGGGTGGCGTACGTGACGGACGCCGAGGGCGAGGACGCCGTCGAGATCGCCTCCCTGCCCCGGGCGAGCGGCAACCGTGCGCCCAGGCGGCTGGCCTCCGGTGCGCTGGGCCGGGTGCGCGAGCTGGTCTCGGACCCCGACGGCGAGCGGCTGGCGGTCGCCTCGCACGACGGGCGGCTCCTCCTCGTCGACGTCACCGAGGACTCCGGCGGCGAGGTCACCGAGCTGATCCGGTCGGTCAACGGGCCCGTGCGCGACCTCGCGTTCTCCCCGGACGGGGCGTGGCTCACCTGGTCTCACCCGGGCATCGGACGGAGCCTGCGGCAGATCAAGATGGCCCGGCTCGCCGGAACGGCGGACGCCGAGCGGCTGATCGTCGACGTCACCAACGGCCGCTTCGAGGACGAGAACCCGGTCTTCACCCGCGACGGCCGCTACCTCGCCTTCCTGTCCTGGCGCGGCTTCGACCCCGTCTACGACGTGCACACCGGCGACCTGTCCTTCCCGCTGGGCTGCCGCCCCTACCTCGTACCGCTGTCCTCCGCGACGCCCTCCCCGTTCGCGGTGAACCCCGAGGGCCGCCCGGCCGCCGGAGGCCTGGACCCGGTCGAGGACGACGACAACGGCGACAACGGGGCCGTGACCGTCGAGGTCGAGGGGCTGGAGAGCCGCGTCACGCCGTTCCCGGTGGCCGCGTCCAAGTACTCGGCGCTGCACCCGGTCGCGGGCGGCGGGCTGGTGTGGCTGCGCTGGCCGATCTCGGGCGCCCTCGGCGAGACCTTCGCCAACCCGGACGACACCAGCGGCCGGCCGACCCTGGAGCACTTCGGCATCACCAAGGCCAGGAAGACCGAACTCGCCCAGCACCTCGACTGGTTCGCGGTCAGCGGCGACGGCAGCCGACTGGTGATCGTCGACGAGGGCGAGCTGCGTGCGGTCCCGGCCAACGAGCCGGGCGACAGCGACTCCACCGTGTGGATCGACGCACGCCGCATCCTGCACACCGTCGACCCGGCGGCGGAGTGGCGGCAGGCCTACGAGGAGGCCGGCCGGCTGATCCGTGCCTACTTCTGGGATCCGGGCATGTGCGGCATCGACTGGGACGGGGTGCTGGACCAGTACCGCCCGCTGGTCGAACGGGTCGCCTCCCCCGACGAGTTCGCCGATCTGCTCCGCGAGGTGCTCGGCGAACTGGGCACGTCACACGCCTACGTCACCGCCGCCCGGCGCAACGAGGGCCCACCGCACTACCAGCGCCGGCAGGGCCTGCTGGGCGCCAACTTCGTACGCCGGGACGGCGGCTGGGCGGTCAAGCGGATCCTGCTCGGCGACTCCTCCGACTCCAAGGCCCGCTCCCCGCTGGCCGGCACGGGCATCCGGGAGGGCGCGGTCCTCACCCACGTGGACGGCCGCCCGGTGGATCCGGACGCGGGCCCGTATCCGCTGCTGGCCGGCGCGGGCGGCACGACGGTGGAGCTGACGTTCGATCCGGCGGGAGGCTCGGCGGGGAAGTCGGCCGTGGGCTTGGCGGAGAGCATGGCCGCGAACCCGGCAGAGGGCCCGGCAGAGGGCCCGGTCGCGAACCCGGCAGAGGGCCCGGCCGCGAGCCCGGCCGCGAACCCGGCAGCGAGCCCGGAAGCGAGCCCGGTCGAGGGTTCGGTGGAGGCCGGGGGGCCTCCCCGGCGGGTCGCCGTCGTCCCGCTCGTCGACGAGCGGCCGCTGCGCTACCAGGACTGGGTGGCCAAACGCCGCGTCGTGGTGCGTGAGTTGAGCGGCGGACGCTGCGGCTATCTGCACATCCCGGACATGGGCGGTTCGGGCTGGGCCCAGTTCAACCGCGACCTGCGCATGGAGGTGTCCCGCCCGGCACTGATCGTGGACGTGCGCGGCAACGCCGGCGGCCACATCAGCGAGCTGGTCATCGAGACGCTGAGCCGGACGATCCTGGGCTGGGACCTGACCCGGGACGCCCAGCCGGTGTCGTACACGTCCAACGCGCCGCGGGGCCCGGTCGTGGCCCTGGCGGACGAGGCGACCTCCTCCGACGGCGACATGATCACCGCCGCGTTCAAGCTGCTCAAGCTCGGCCCGGTCGTGGGGCAGCGCACCTGGGGCGGCGTGGTCGGCATGACCGGCCGTCACGAGCTCGGCGACGGCACGGTGATCACGGTGCCGATGAACGCGGCCTGGTTCGACGCGTACGGCTGGTCGGTGGAGAACAGGGGCGTCGCCCCCGACATCGACGTCCTGCGCACCCCGCTGGACTGGGCGGAGGGGCGGCACGCCCAGCTGACCGACGCGGTGGAGCTGGCACTCGGGCTGCTGGAGAGCAACCCGCCCGCGACACCGCCGACCTACAGCGACGTGCCGGACCGCTCCCGCCCGAAGCTGCCGCCCAGGACGTGAACGCCTGTGCCGCGCAAGGGAAAGGGGCGCCCCGCTCGGGGGAGCCCCTTCCCTTCGGCACGCAACGTCAGGCGTCGTAGTCCTGGTCGAAGCGGTCCTCCTGGTCACGCTCACGCTCACGGTCGCGCTGCGGCTCGGAGCGCTCACGGTCGCGCTGCGGCTGCGAGGGGTCCATGTCCTCGTCGCGCCGGCGACCGCGGCCCTGCACCTGCTCGCGAGCCTGGTCCGCCTTCTGGCGAGCCTGGTTCTGCCACTGCTCGGACTTCTCCTGGAACTGGTCCTTCATACCCATGTGGGTTCACTCCCGTTGGGGGTGAGGGGATCTGGCTCGATCAGATTCACACGGGCCGTGACGCTGCGCATGTCGATCACTCACGCAGCGTGGTCCGCTGCTGCTCGTCGGCCGCCCCACCGGCCCCGACCAGGCCCGTGCGCATGCCCGTCAGCCGGTCCGCGAACCGCCGCATCTCGCGCTGGCCGACCGTCCCGATGACCCCGGGCAGATAGCCGCGCACGCCCTGCATGCCGCGCAGCCACCACTGCCCGTACACATGGCTCGACCGGCGCTCGATCCCCTCCACCAGCCGGTCCACGGCCGGCCCCAGCGGATACGTCTTGTTGGACGGCCAGGGCAGCCGCTGCCTCAACTCCCGCATGACGTCGTCCTGGTCGGCCCCGCGCACCATGTCGGTGTCGGTCCACGACAGGTACCCGACACCCACCTTCACGCCCCGGTGCCCGACCTCGGCCCGCAGACTGTGCGCGTACGCCTCCACGCCCGACTTGGACGCGCAGTAAGCGCTCATCATCGGCGCCGGGGTGATCGCGGCGAGGGAGGCGATCTGCAGCAGATAGCCCCGGCTCGCCGTCAGCAGTGGCAGGAAGGCGCGGCCGGTCACCGCCGAGCCGATCAGGTTGACCTCGATGACCCGCCGCCAGGACTCCGGGTCGGAGTCGGCGAACGGACCGCCGGTGGCGACACCGGCGTTGGCGACGACGATGTCGACCCGGCCGAAGCGCTCCTCGACCTCGCCCGCGACGCGGGCCATCGCCTCGTGGTCGGTGACGTCGGCGTGCCAGTGGTCGCTGTCGCTGTGCAGCCGCGCGGAGACCTGCTTGAGCGCGTCCGGTTCCAGGCCGACCAGCGCCACCTTCACGCCCCGCGCGGAGAGCTTGCGGGCCAGCAACTCCCCGACGCCGCGCGCCGCCCCGGTCACGACGGCGACCTTGCCTTCGAGGCTCACCCTGCTCATGCGCTCTCCTCGGATACGACCTGGATGTGTGCGTGGACGAGGTCCCGGATGGTGCCGGTGACCAGTTCGGGCGCCTCGACGGGCGTCATGTGGCCGATGCCGGGCAGTTCGGCGATCCCGGTGCACCGCGGCAGCGCCGCGGCCAGGGCCCGGGCCTGGGCCGGCGGGGTCAGCCGGTCCGCCGTACCGACGATCACGGCCGTGGGCACGTCCAGTTCCCGCACGCCGTGGTCGAGGTCGAGCAGATCCAGCACCTGCGACCAGGAGTGGCGGACCGTGCGGGGGCAGGCGTGCACGATCCGGGCGCAGGCCTCGATCATGTCCGGGGCCGAACCGGGGCCCATCGTGCCGTACTTGAGGATCCGGCGGGCCAGCGGTGTGACCGGCCCCAGCGGGGCGCGGGAGCCGAGGATCCGCCGGGTCAGCCAGGTCCGTACCCGCCCGGCCCGCATGGGCACGACGGTGGAGGCCGCGACCAGCTGCGAACTGCCCGTGCTGCACAGCAGGACGGCGGCAGCGTGCGCCCGGAAGGCGGCTCTGGCGGAGGCCGCCATCACGGTCATCCCGCCCATGGAGTGCCCGGCGATCACGGCCTGTTCGCCGGGTGCGAGGGTGGCCTCGAGGACGGCTTCCAGGTCGTCGGCGAGCGCGTCGGCGCTGCACGTGGGGTTCGCGGGGCTGCGTCCGTGGCCGCGCTGGTCGTAGGCGATGACCCGGTGGTCGGCCGCCAGGTCGCGGATCTGCGCCGCCCAGAAGGCGGTGGAGCAGGTCCAGCCGTGGGCGAGGACGACCGGGGGCGCGCTCTCGGGCCCGTGCACCTCGACGTGCAGCCGGGCGCCGTCGGCGGAGACGGCGGTCAGTTCACGCGCCGGGGCGGGCGGGGCGTAGGGGCCGGAGTCGACGTGCAGGAGGCGGCTCACGCGTCCACCCCCGCCTTCTCCGCGGTGGCGGTCTTCTTCGTCGCGGGCGCCCGCAGGACGTCGTACTCGGCGAGGTCCACCCGCCGGGTCGCCCGCCGGAACTCGGCGGTCGTACCGGGCCAGATGGTGGTGTTGCGGCCGCTCGCGTCGAGGTACCAGCTGGTGCAGCCGCCGGTGTTCCACACGGTGCGCTTCATGCGCTCCTGCACCCGGTGGTTCCAGGCGCGCACGGCGTCCGGGCGGGCGTCCAGGGCGACCCGGCCGCCGAGGACGTCGAGCTGACGGACGTAGTCGGCGAGGTAGTTCAGCTGGGACTCGATCATGAGGATCATCGAGGAGTTCCCGAGGCCGGTGTTGGGCCCGATCACCGTCATCCAGTTGGGGAAGCCGGCTGCCGAGGCGCCGCGCAGGGCCTCCATGCCGCCCTTCCAGGTCTCGGCGAGTGTCCGCCCGTCGGCGCCCACCACCCGGTCGGCGATGGGCATGTCGGTGACGTGGAAGCCGGTGCCGAAGACGATCGCGTCGACCTCGGCCTCGCTGCCGTCGGCGGCGACCAGGGTCGAGCCGCGCACCTCGGCGAGGCCGCTGGCGACGACGTCCACGTTCGGCTGCGCGAGCGCCGGGTAGTAGGCGCTGGACAGCAGGATCCTCTTGCAGCCGATGCGGTAGTCCGGGGTGAGCTTCGCCCGCAGGGCCGGGTCCTTGATGGAGCGGGCCATGTTGCGCCGGGCCAGCTGCTCGACGAAGCCGAGCTCGTTCGGGCGCTTGGTGAACGCCTGGACCTGCAACTCCCGGATGCCCCACAGCAGTCCGCGCCTGACCTGCGAGGTGAAGGGCAGCTGCCGGTGGACCCACCGCTCGGCGCCGCTGATGGCCCGGTCGATGCGCGGCATCACCCACGGCGGGGTGCGCTGGAAGAGCGTGAGCCGGGAGACGTCGGGCTGGATGGACGGCACGATCTGGATGGCCGAGGCGCCGGTGCCCACCATGGCGACGCGCTTGCCGCGCAGGTCGGCGTCGTGGTCCCAGCGGGCGGAGTGGAACACCTTGCCCGGGAAGGACTCCAGGCCGGGGATGTCCGGCACCTTCGGGTCGGACAGCGGGCCGGTCGCCGACACGACGAGGTCCGCCGAAATGCTCCCGCTGCTGGTCTCGATGTCCCAGCACAGCCGCTCGCCGTCCCAGGCCATCCGCTTCACCTCCGAGTCGAAGCGGATGTGCGGCCGCAGCCGGAACACGTCCGTCACGTGCTCCAGATAGGCGCGGATGTGCTCCTGCCCCGAGAAGGTGCGCGGCCAGTCGGGGTTGGGCGCGAAGGAGAATGAGTACAGGTGGGACGGCACGTCACAGGCACACCCCGGGTAGCTGTTGTCCCGCCAGGTGCCGCCGACACTGCTCGCCCGCTCCAGGACGACGAAGTCGGTGACGCCCTCGCGGCGCAGCCGCACGGCGGCCCCCAGCCCGCCGAACCCGGACCCGACCACCGCGACCCGCACATGCTCGTGTTCGCGCTCGCCCATGCCGACACCTCCACACCACGAGAACCGTGCCAGTGAACACTGGCGCAATGGGAGCGTAGGACAACGACGTACCGATGGGTAGGGGGCGGGGCCAGGAAAGTTACCCCTGGTACGCCTTAAGGTGCCCAGGTGGCCGAGAAGCGTGAATACCGCATGGAAGAGCTGGCCCGCCTCGCCGGGATCACGGTGCGCACCCTGCGCTTCTACCGCGAACGCAAACTGATCCCGCCACCCCGCCGCGAGGGCCGCATCGCCTGGTACGACGACCACCACCTGGCCCGGCTGCGCACGATCACGGCCCTGCTGGAGCGCGGCCACACCCTCAGCGGCATCGCGGAACTGGCGGAGGCCTTCGACCACGGCCGCGACGTCGGCGACCTGCTCGGCGTCGGCGGCCCCACCGAGGAGGAGCCGGTCCACCTCACCCCCGAGGAGCTCGCCGACCACTTCGCGGGCGAGGCCACCCCGGAGAACCTCGCCGCCGCGATGGACCTCGGCTACCTCGGCACCGACGGCGAGGAGATCGTCCACGTCAGCCGCCGCCTCCTGGACGTCTCCTCGGCCCTGGTCCGCGAGGGCATCCCCCTCGCCGCGGTCCTCGCCGCGGCCAAACAGGTCCGCACCCACGCCGACGCCCTGGCCGAACTCTTCACCGAACTGGTCCTCGACCACGCCGGCCCCGAAGACCTCCCCCGCCTGCGCCCCCTGGCCCGCAGCGTGGTGGAAGCGGAACTGTCGCTGGCGTTGGACCGGAGGATGCGCAGGCCTTAGCAGGCGGTGGACCTAACGCTCGTAGACGACGGTCACGGGCGCATGGTCGGACCACCGCTCGGCATGCGTGGCGGCCCGCTCCACGAACCCCTTGACCGCCCGCTCGGCGAGCCCAGGGGTCGCTACGTGGTAGTCGATCCTCCATCCCGTGTCATTGTCGAAGGCACGCCCCCGATACGACCACCACGAGTACGGCCCCTCGGTGTCCGGGTGGAGCGCGCGGACGACGTCGACGTAGCCGCCGTCGGCCGGGGCGAGGACCCGCCCGAGCCACTCCCGCTCCTCCGGCAAAAACCCGGAGCTCTTCTGGTTCCCGCGCCAGTTCTTCAGGTCGGCCCGCTGGTGGGCGATGTTCCAGTCACCGCAGACGAGCACCTCGCGCCCCTCGGCGGCGGCCCGCTGCCGCAACTCCTTGAGGTAGGCGAGGAACTCATCCATGAAGCGTTCCTTCTCGTCCTGCCGCTCGGTGCCGACCTCGCCGGAGGGCAGGTAGAGGGAGGCGACGGTGACCCCTGGCAGGTCGGCCTCCACGTACCGTCCGCTGCCGTCGAACTCTTCCGACCCGAAGCCGATCTGCACCCGGTCGGGCTCGCGGCGGCTGTACAGGGACACCCCGGCCCGCCCCTTGGCGGCGGCCGGCGCGTGCACCACGTGCCACCCCTCGGGCGCGCGGACGTGCTCCGGCAGCTGCTCCGGCTCGGCCCGCACCTCCTGAAGGCACAGCACATCGGCTTCGGTCCGAGCGAGCCACTCCACGAAGCCCTTCTTCGCGGCGGCACGCAGCCCGTTCACATTCACAGAGGTCACAGTGAGCACCCCGGCACGATACCGGCACACTGGACGAGGTCCAGTTCCGGATCGAATACGGTAGCGGCCATGCAGATACGCCGGGTCTCCTTCGACCACCCCGACGCCATGAAGCTGAACGACCAGGTCCAGGCCGAGTACGCCGTCCGCTACGGCGACGACGGCGACGCCACGCCCATGGCCGCCGCGGATTTCGACCCGCCGAACGGCATCTACCTGATCGCGTACGACGAGGACGGCACCCCCGTCGCCTCGGGCGGCTGGCGCGCCCAGGACGACAACGGCGAGGGCAACGTCGACGGCGACGCCGAGCTCAAGCGCATGTACGTGATCGACGGTATGCGCGGCCGGGGCCTCGCCCGCCGCATCCTGGCCGCCCTGGAGGAGGACGCCCGCGCGGCGGGCCGCATCCGCATGGTCCTGGAGACCGGCACCAAGCAGCCGGAGGCCATAGCCCTGTACACGTCCAGCGGCTACGAGCCGTGCGCCAAGTTCGGCTACTACCGCTTCCACGACGCGAGCCGCTGCTTCGCGAAGGGCCTCTGAGACATGTGGTGCTGAACACACGTCAGAGCCCCGGTCGGGGATCCCGACCGGGGCTCTGAGCTGCGTGGACCTGAGGGGATTTGAACCCCTGGCCCCCTCGATGCGAACGAGGTGCGCTACCGGACTGCGCCACAGGCCCTTGCAACGAGTGAAACTTTAGCACCCCGATCGGCCTGCTTGGAAATCCGTTCCCGAGGGGCGGTCACCTGCGGCTTCGCGGGACTACTCGTTCGCGGCCCGGGGGCGCTCCCCGTCCTCGTACTGGTCGAAAAGCGGGGTGCGGCCGCGCTCCCGGGCCCGTCGGGCGGAGGCCGCCCGGCGCGCGTCGGTGCGCCCGTCGCCGTCGTCCGTGTCCGGGCCGGAGGGGTCCGGCTCGCCCGGGTGGTGATCCACGGCGGGCTCGTTCTCCGCGTTCGGGGTGACCGTGCTCGACCGGGCCGCGCTCCAGGTGTCGGGAGCGCCGAGGTCCACGTCGCTGGTGGCCCGCGGGGCGACCGGGGCCGTCACATACGTCGGCAGCGGCACCGGCACCGGGTCCCAGCTGTCACCGCCCTGCCCGGGCCGACGCTGCCGTTCGCGCTGCTGGTCGACCCACTCCGCGTGGTCGGTCTGCTCGACGAGGGCACGCCGGTCGGCGGCGAGGGCCGACAGGCCGGGGTCGGTCACCGGCTCGGGTCCCTCCTCCGGTTCGTCGTTCTCCTCGGCGGCCAGGGCGCGCCGGCGCGGCTGGCGCTGGCGCTCCCGCAGACGCTGGGCCGCGGCCTCGGCCATGCGGCGGTCCATCTGGTAGGCGAAGCGGCGGCGCTCCTGGGAGCGCAGGTAGGCGATGTAGACGCTGAGCATGACCGCGGGCACGCCGGGGGCCCAGAGGAACGCGAGTCCGCCGACCGCTGCGACGATCGCGCCGAGGGTGAAGGCGAGGAACAGCATGGTGGTGGTGCGCCGGCGGCGTGCGAGCACCTTCGAGCGCCGGGCTCGTGCCGCGGCCGCCTCGTTCGCCTGCGCCGAGGCGTTGCGCCGGGCGGCGGGCACCCGTTCCCGGGGGCGCCCGGATGCCGCCGCGTTCGGTGCGGGCGACTGGCGGGCGGGGGGTTCGGGGGCCGCCGGCCGGGCCTGGGGCTCGGGGGCGGGCGACGGGACGGGCGCCTGGGTCTGCCGGCGGGTCTTGGACACGGCGAAGGCCCGGACGTCCACCGAGTCGGTGACGGCGTCCAGGTCGTCGGCGTCCTGCTCCCCCTCCTCGGTGGAGCGCGCCTGCAGGTCCTTGGCGTAACGGCGCTCCATGGCCGCCTTTCCGGACAGAAGCCGGATGGCGGTGCTGAAGCGTTCCGTCGGACGGGCCTCGTTCAGCTCGTCCTGCCTACGGAGCCACATCGGCACCAAGTAGGCGGCCCAGGCCCCGACAATGACTGCGTAGATGAGGCCGCTGCTGCTCACGCCTCACACGGTAGAGGGGTTTGCGTGAGGCCATCTGCCAATTGAGCCGGTGTGTCGCACGATCTGGCTGATATTTCGAACTTTTCTTGTGACCGATGCGATCAGCAGACCGCGCAGGCCGGGAATTCATTGCCCTGAGACGGTCACCGGCCGATCAATTTCGAACACTTATTCAATTTCCGGGGTGGTGCCGCATTCCCGGATTACTCTGCGATCGTGCCCGGTGCCAGCGTCTGAGCAACCCGTCCGGGACCTCTTCCGCCGTGAGGGCGAAGACGAGATGGTCGCGCCAGGCCCCGTCGATGTGGAGATAGCGCGGCCGCAGCCCCTCCTCGCGGAATCCGAGTTTTTCCACGACCCGGCGGCTGGGCCCGTTCTCCGGGCGAATGCAGACCTCGATGCGGTGCAGTCCGACCGTGCGGAAACAGTGGTCCGTGACGAGCGCCACCGCCGTCGGCATGACGCCGCGTCCCGCCACCGACTCGTCGACCCAGTAGCCGACGTGACCCGAGCACATCGAGCCCCAGGTGATGCCGGCGACCGTCAACTGCCCGACCAGCCGCCCCTGGTACTCGATGACGAAGGGCAGCATCCGGCCCGCGTTCGCCTCCGACCTCAGATGGCGGACCATCTGGCGGAAGGTCGGGCGGTGGGTCATCGGCCCGCCGGGCGTGGGCGGCGGGATGGTCGCCTCCCAGGGGCGCAGCCAGTCGCGGTTGCGCCGGTTGACCTCGCGCCACGCCCGCTGGTCGCGCAGCTTTATCGGCCGGAGGACGATGTCGCCGTCCACCAGCTCCACGGGCCAGGAAGGGCTGTTCAGCTCGCACCCCCGCTGCCGGGTCTGGGGTGGTCGCCGCCCCGGAGCTGCTCTACCGCGTGCACGAGCAGCGGCTCCAGGACGGCGAGGCCGTCCTTCACGCCGCCGCTGGAGCCGGGCAGATTGACGATCAGCGTGCCGCCCGCCACTCCGGCCAGGCCCCGGGAGAGCGCCGCGGTCGGCACCTTCTCCCGGCCGAACGCCCGGATGGCCTCGGCGATGCCCGGCACCTCGTGGTCGATCACCCGGCGGGTCGCCTCGGGGGTGCGGTCGGTGGGGGAGATGCCCGTGCCGCCGGTGGTGACGATGACGTCGTAGCCGGCGTCGACCCCGGCGCGCAGGGCCGCCTCCACGGGGTCGCCGTCGGGGACGACCTGGGGGCCTTCGACCTCGAAACCGAAGCGCTTCAGGGCGTCGGAGATCATCGGGCCGCCCTTGTCCTCGTAGATCCCGGCGGCGGCCCGGTTCGAGGCCGTGACGACGAGAGCGCGGTAGGTCATGCCCGGCTCCAGTCGCCCGACTTGCCGCCTGTCTTCTCCTCCACCCGTACGTCCGTGATGACCGCTCCCTTGTCGACCGCCTTGACCATGTCGATCACGGTGAGCGCGGCGACGGAGACCGCGGTGAGGGCCTCCATCTCGACACCCGTGCGGTCCGTCGTCTTGACGGTGGCAAGGATCTCCACGGCGTCGTCCGCGACCGACAGGTCCAGTTTCACACCGGACACCGACAACGGGTGGCAGAGCGGGATCAGGTCGGGGGTGCGTTTGGCGCCCATGATCCCGGCGATCCGCGCGGTCGCGAGGGCGTCACCCTTGGGGACACCCTCGCCGCGCAGCAGCTCGATCACGCGGGGCGAGACGAGGACGCGTCCGCTGGCGCGCGCGGTGCGCGCGGTCACGTCCTTCTCCGACACGTCGACCATACGGGCGGCGCCCGCCTCGTCGATGTGCGTCAGCCGGTCCGGCGTACGGGCGTCCGGCGGGGATGGGTCCTGCGTGCTCATGCTGTGTGGCGCTCCCGGTCCGGGCCCGTCGCGGTGCGGCGCACGGGCCTGTTGTGCGCGACACGGTACCCCCAACCAGGGGCTATCGGCCGAGCAGGACCACCTCGACCTCGGTGCCGGGCTCGACGGAGACGGTGTCCTCGGGGACGGCGATCAGGGCGTCCGCGTGGGCGAGGGCGGCGACCAGGTGGGATCCGGCGCCGCCGACCGGGGTGACCTTGCCCTCGGCGTAGGTGCCGCGCAGGAACTGGCGGCGACCCTTCGGGGACGTCAGCGCCTTGTCGGCGGTCAGCGTCGCCCGGATCGTGGGGCGGTGGACGTCCGGCAGGCCCATGAGGGCGCGGATCGCGGGGCGGACGAACAGTTCGAAGGAGACGTACGACGACACCGGGTTGCCGGGCAGGGCCAGCAGCGGGGTGTGGTCGGGGCCGATGGAGCCGAAGCCCTGGGGCTTGCCGGGCTGCATGGCGAGCTTGCGGAAGTCGATGCCGCTGCCGGGCTCGTCCTCGTCGCCGACGTGCGACAGCGCCTCCTTGACCACGTCGTACGCGCCGACGCTCACGCCACCCGTGGTGACCATCAGGTCGGCACGGACCAGCTGGTCCTCGATGGTGGAGCGCAGGGTCTCGGCGTCGTCGGCGACGGCGCCCACGCGGTAGGCGATGGCGCCGGCGTCACGGGCGGCGGCGGTGAGGGCGAAGCTGTTGGAGTCGTAGATCTGACCGGTGCGCAGTTCCGCGTCGGGCTGGACGAGTTCGCTGCCGGTGGAGAGCACCACCACGCGGGGGCGCGGGCGGACGCGGACGGTGCCGCGGCCGATCGCGGCGAGCAGGCCGATCTGGGGCGGGCCGAGGATCGTGCCGGCCTCCAGGGCGCGGGCGCCGGCCTTCACGTCGCTGCCCTTGGCGCGCACATGCGCGCGCGCCTCGGCCGGGCGGTAGACGTGCACGTGCCCGGTGGCGCCCTCGGGGCCGAGGCTGCGGGCGAGCATGCCGCGCACCGGGCCCTCGCCGAGCCCGCCGTCGGTCCACTCGACGGGCACGACCGTCTCGGCGCCGGGCGGCAGGGGGGCGCCGGTCATGATGCGGGCGGCCTGGCCGGGGCCCACAGGGAGCGGTTCGGCCTGGCCCGCGGCGACGTCCCCGACGACCTCCAGGGCCGCCGGGAACTCCTCGCTCGCGCCCGCGACGTCCGCGACCCGTACCGCGTAGCCGTCCATCGAGCTGTTGTCGAAGGGCGGCAGGGACACCGGCACCGTGATGTCCTCGACGAGGACGCAGCCCTGGGCGTCGAGCAGATGCAGCTCGATGGGTTCCAGGGGCCGGACGGTGGCGAGGATGTCGTCCAGGTGCTCGTCCACCGACCAGAGGTGGTCGGGGCCGACGTGGTCCTGGCCGGTGACGTGGGGCGCGGCGCTGCTCAACGTGCTACATCTCCTCGGCTACGTAACTGCGAAGCCAGGTCCGGAAGTCCGGGCCCAGGTCTTCACGTTCGCATGCGAGTCGGACAATGGCACGCAGGTAGTCGCCGCGGTCGCCGGTGTCATAGCGGCGGCCCTTGAAGACGACGCCGTGCACGGGGCCGCCGATCTTCTCCGCGGCGGTGGCCGCTGATGCATACGTCTCGGCGAGCTGCTGGAGGGCGTCGGTGAGCTGGATCTCGCCGCCGCGGCCGGGCTGGGTCTTGCGCAGTATCTCGAAGATGTGCGGGTCGAGGACGTAGCGGCCGATGATGGCGTAGTTGGAGGGCGCGTCGGCCTGGTCGGGCTTCTCGACGAGTCCGCTGACCTGGACGACGTCGCTGTCCTCGGTGGTCTCCACGGCCGCGCAGCCGTAGAGGTGGATCTGCTCGGGGGCGACCTCCATGAGCGCGATGACGCTGCCGCCGCGCTGCTCCTGGACCTCGACCATGCGCTGCAGCAGCGGGTCGCGGGGGTCGATGAGGTCGTCGCCGAGGAGGACCGCGAAGGGCTCCTCGCCCACGTGCGGGGCGGCGCACAGGACGGCGTGGCCGAGGCCCTTGGGGTCGCCCTGGCGGACGTAGTGCATCGTCGCGAGGTCGCTGGACTCCTGCACCTTGGCGAGACGGTCGGCGTCGCCCTTCTTCTGCAGGGCCGACTCGAGCTCGTAGTTGCGGTCGAAGTGGTCCTCGAGGGGGCGCTTGTTGCGGCCCGTCACCATGAGGACGTCGTCGAGACCCGCGGCGACCGCCTCCTCGACCACGTACTGGATCGCGGGCTTGTCCACGACCGGCAGCATCTCCTTGGGAGTGGCTTTGGTGGCCGGAAGGAACCGGGTGCCGAGGCCTGCTGCGGGAATGACAGCCTTGCTGATCCGAGGGTGCTGAGTCATGTCCGCCACCCTATCCGGTGCCTTTGGATGGAATCTGCGGCTCCGGTTCATAGGCGCTCATATGAGCGTATTGCCATAGTACGGGAGCAACCATTGAGGCCTATCGCACGTCCGGGCGAGCCTGACAAGCGGAGTTTGCGGCGCGAGATCCTCGCGGTGAGGAACAGGTTGACGGCGGATGACCTGCGGGAAACCTCGGCCGCGCTGGCCGGGCGGGCGCTGGAGCTGCCCGAGTTGGGGCGGGCCGGAGCGGTGGCGGCGTACGTCTCGGTGGGGAGCGAACCGGGGACCCGCGCGCTCCTGGACGTGCTGTACGCCCGGGGCGTGCGCGTGCTGTTGCCGGCCCTGCTGCCCGACAACGACCTGGACTGGGGCGCGTACGAAGGCGAGGGGTCCCTGGCGCGGGTGCAACACGGCGGCAGGATGGCCCTCTTCGAACCCACGGGCGGTCGTCTCGGGCCGGACGCCGTGACCTCCGCCGACGCGGTGCTGCTGCCGGGGCTCGCGGTGGATGCACGGGGAATGCGGCTCGGGCGGGGCGGCGGCTCGTACGACCGGGTCCTGGCACGACTGGAACGGGCGGGCGCTCATCCCGCCCTGGTGGTGCTGCTGTACGACTCCGAGGTCGTCGCGCACGTCCCGGAGGAGCCGCACGACCGGCCGGTGCACGCGGTGGTGACACCCTCGGGCGTACGGCGGTTCCACCCGGGGCCCTGACGCGAAGCGGCCCCCCCCCACGCGCGTGTGGAGGGCCGCTCGTCCTACTGGCGTCAGTGGCTCACGGTTTGAGCACCAGCTTGTCGGCCGTGCTCTTCTCGACCGCCTGGTCCGAGAAGGACCAGGGCAGCAGTTCGCCGTCGGCCCACTTGTCGGTCTGGTCGACGTAGTGGGCGCTGTACGCGTGCCCGGAGGCGCCGGTGAGGTTGATCCACTTCGACTTGTCGAGGTCGCCGAGGTTCACCACCATCCGCATGGACGGCACCCACACCACCCCGTAGCCGCCGGCCGCGTTCCAGCCGGTCGCGTTGACCGTGGCCTCGCCGCCGCCGAGCTCCCAGGGGCCGCGGTTGAGGGCGTACTGGATGAATTCGGGGCCCGCGGTGCCGAGGGTCTGGTTCTTCAGGAACAGGCGGTGCAGTCGGCCCCAGCTCCAGGAATCGATGTCCTTGCCGAGCTTGGCGGTCAGCTCCCAGCGGGCGTCGATCATGGCCCGCTTGAACAGCTGGTCGCGGTCCTGGGCGGCGGGGCGGGTGCCCACCTTGGGGGTGCTCCACCAGTCGCTGTCCGGCTGGTCCATCAGCTTGCGGACCACCTCGAACCACCGGTCGCCGCCGTCCGGCTGCGCCCGGTCGGGGTCACGCTGGCCGCACTCGCGGACCTTCTCGGCCTCGTCGGCGGGGCCGGTGGTGTTGACCGGCTCGACCCACAGGCACTGGCCCTTGGGGCGCAGCTCCTTGGGCAGCTTGTTGCCGAAGGCGAGCTTGAGGACGTTGCGCCAGACCGCGTTGAAGTAGGCGGCTGCCGCGGAGTCGGCGTCCTGGGTGTAGTCCCAGCCCTCCAGGAGCTTCTGCGCCTCGCGGACGTCCTTGTTCTCGGGGTCGATCTTCAGCAGCGTGGGCACCAGTAGCCGGGCGATCTCGCTGCTGTTGTCCAGCTGCATCTGGCGCATGTCGTCCGTGGAGATCTTGCCGCCGTCCTTGATCTTCGACTGGATCAGGTCGGTGATCCGCTGGCTGCGCGCGCCGTAGCTCCAGTCCGCGGTGAGCGTGTACGGGTACGTGTCCGGGTCGATCACGGCCTGGTTGGCGGTGACGATGTAGCCGCGCTCCGGGTCGTACTCGTAGGGCAGCGCGTCCTGCGGGATGTAGCCGGTCCAGCGGTACTTCGGGTCCCAGCCGGGCGCCGGGATGGAGCCGTCGTCGCTCTTCTCGCGCGTGGGGATCTTCCCCGGCAGCGTGTAGCCGATGTGATTCTCGGTGTCGGCGTAGATCAGGTTCTGCGAGGGCACCTCGAACTGCGCGGCGGCCTTGCGGAAGTCGGTCCAGTTCTTCGCCTTGTCCATGGCGAAGACGGCGTCCATGGTGGTGCCGGGCTGCAGGGCGGTCCAGCGCAGCGCCACGCCGTAGCCGTCGCCTCTGTCGGGTGCGGCGGTGTCGACGGTTGCCTTCTTGCCGACCTTCACGAGCTCCTCGTCGCGGTCGGACAGCAGGGGACCGTTGTTGGTCTCACGGACGACGATCTTCTTCGGCTCGCCGCCGGCGACCTTGATGGTCTCCTCGCGCGTCTCGAAGGGCTTGACCTTGCCGTCGTACAGGTAGCCGTTGCCGGTGATCTTCTCCAGGTAGAGGTCCGTGACGTCTACGCCGGAGTTGGTCATGCCCCAGGAGATGTTCTGGTTGTGGCCGATTATCACGCCCGGCATGCCGGCGAAGGTGTAGCCGCTGACGTCGTACTGGCACGTGCTGGAGACGCTGCGGCAGTGCAGGCCCATCTGGTACCAGACGGACGGCAGGGACGGCGACAGGTGCGGGTCGTTGGCCAGCAGCGGCTTGCCGCTGATGGTGTGCGTCCCGCCGACGACCCAGGAGTTGGAGCCGATGCCGTCGCCGTTGACGCCGACGGCCGGCGGGAGGTCGTCCAGGACGTTCGTGAGGCCGCCGAGCTGGCTGTCCAGGCCCGCGGTGCCCGAGGCGCCGGAGGCGGTGCCGCTCGTGCCGGAGGCCGCGCCCTGGGTGCCTGCGGTTCCGGCGGAGGCTCCCGCGGTACCGCCGGTGCCGTTCGCGCCGGACGTGCCGTTCGCGCCGCCCTGCTGGAACGCTCCCGCCAGTTCGCTGTACTGGCCCTCCTGGACGATCGGCTTGTTCCGGCTGTACGGGTACTGCGGGTACAGGTCGGCGATCTGCTTCGGGCCGAGGCGGCTGGTCAGCAGGGCGCGGTCGATCTCGTCCTGCATGTTGCCGCGCAGGTCCCAGGCCATCGCCTTCAGCCAGGAGATCGAGTCGACCGGGGTCCACGCCTGCGGCTTGTAGTCGTTGGTGAAGCCCAGCGCCGCGTACTCCAGGGAGATGTCCTCGCCGTCCTTGCCCTGGAGGTAGGAGTTGACTCCCTCGGCGTAGGCCTGGAGGTACTTCTTCGTGGCGGCCGACAGCTTGGTGTCGTACTCCCGCTTGGCGACCCGGTCCCAGCCGAGGGTGCGCAGGAACTCGTCGTTGTCGACCTGGCTCTTGCCGAACATCTCCGACAGGCGCCCGGAGGCCATGTGGCGGCGGACGTCCATCTCGTAGAACCGGTCCTGCGCCTGGACGTAGCCCTGCGCCATGAACAGGTCCGCGTCGGAGGAGGCGTAGATCTGCGGGATGCCGTAGTTGTCGCGTTTGACCTCGACGGGACCCGACAGGCCCTTCAACGTGAGGGTGCCCTTGGTCTGCGGGAAGGAGGCCCGGACGGTACTGATGGACCAGTACGACCCGTAGGCCACTCCTCCGATGAGGGCCAGCACCAGGACGAGCACGAAAAGTCGGGCTTTGCGCCCCTTTCTCCTGCCGGACTTGCCGGGCTGCTGACCCGTGGAGGCGGTGGTGTTGGGGGGCATCGCTGTCCTTGCTGTCCTAACGCGAGCGGCAGGTTCGGCTGTGCTTTTAACTGAGCGCTGGAGCAACGATAGGCGCAGGGCCTTGCGCCCCTTGACGCGGAGTCGGGAACCGGCGCGGACGGACGTTCGATCTTGCCCCCGGAAGCGTCAAGAAATCGTCAAGAGTTAGGTAAGGTAACGAAGTAGTTGGCGCGGTGCGCCACAGCTTCATGTGCGATGTGTACGTGAGCCCACGCGCGGGTGCGTGCGGGCCAGGGAAGGATTCGGCCGCTGACTGTTCACCACCTCAACCAGCTCCTGCTCGTCTGCTCGCTCGTCCTGCTCGTCGCCGTCGCAGCGGTACGGATCTCCTCGCGCAGCGGGCTCCCCAGCCTGCTCGTGTACCTGGGGATAGGCGTCGCCATGGGCCAGGACGGCGTGGGCGACATCCACTTCGACAACGCCGAACTGACCCAGGTCATCGGATACGCGGCCCTGGTCGTGATCCTGGCCGAGGGCGGTCTGGGCACGAAGTGGAAGGAGATCAAGCCGGCCCTGCCGGCCGCCACGGCACTGGCGCTGGCCGGTGTCGCGGTGAGCGTCGGGGTCACGGCGTCGGCCGCGCACTATCTGATCGGGCTGGAGTGGCGGCAGGCGCTCATCATCGGGGCGGTCGTCTCCTCGACCGACGCGGCGGCCGTGTTCTCCGTGCTGCGCAAGATCCCCCTGCCCGCGCGCGTGACGGGCACGCTGGAGGCGGAGTCCGGCTTCAACGACGCCCCGGTGGTCATCCTCGTGGTGTCCCTGTCCACGGCAGGGCCGGTCGAGCACTGGTACTCGCTGCTGGGCGTGATCCTGCTGGAGCTGGCCATCGGCGCGGCCATCGGGCTCGCGGTGGGCTGGCTGGGCTCCTGGGGGCTGCGGCACGTGGCGCTGCCCGCGTCCGGCCTCTACCCGATCGCCGTCATGGCGATCGCCGTGGTGGCCTACGCGGCGGGCGCGCTGGCCCACGGCAGCGGCTTCCTCGCGGTGTATCTCGCCGCGATGGTGATGGGCAATGCGCGGCTGCCGCACTGGCCGGCCACGCGCGGGTTCGCCGACGGGCTCGGCTGGATGGCCCAGATCGGCATGTTCGTCCTGCTCGGCCTGCTGGTCACGCCGCACGAGCTGGGCGACGACATCGTGCCCGCGCTGGTCATCGGGCTGGTGCTGACCATGGTGGCGCGACCGCTGAGCGTGGTGCTCTGCCTGTCGCCGTTCCGGGTGCCCTGGCAGGAGCAGGCCCTGATGTCGTGGGCGGGACTGCGCGGGGCCGTGCCCATCATCCTGGCGACCATCCCCATGGTGCAGGGCGTCGACGCCAGCCGCCGGATCTTCAACATCGTCTTCGTCCTGGTGGTCGTCTACACCCTGGTCCAGGGCCCGACACTGCCCTGGCTCGGCCGCAAGCTGCGCCTCGGCGACGGTTCGGAGGCCGCCGATCTCGGCATCGAGTCGGCACCGCTGGAGCGGCTGCGCGGGCACCTGCTGTCCGTGGCGATCCCCGACGGATCCAAGATGCACGGCGTGGAGGTCGCCGAGTTGCGGCTGCCGCACGGCGCGGCCGTGACGCTCATCGTGCGCGGGGGCGAATCGTTCGTCCCGCTGCCGACGACGATCCTGCAACGAGGGGACGAGCTCCTGGTGATCGCCACGGACCCCGTCCGGGACGCGACCGAGAGCCGGCTGCGCGCCGTGGGACACGGCGGCAAACTGGCCGGCTGGCTGGGGACGGACGGGGCGGGGCACTGAAGGGGGTTTTGCACCTTTTGGGATTTACAGGGCGGAGCGGCCCGTGGTGCTCACTTTCACAGGCACGCACCCCTTGATCCCTGTACGATGAAGGCGTTACCCAGATCGAACCAACTCTGCCTGACGCAGAGCTGGCGCGACCGTATGGCGGTCGGGACACCCCTCCTCACCGGGCCCCGGCATCTACCGCAGTTCCGCGCAAGAGGACAGCTCTCGGCGCCGCCCGCTACGGGGGCCGCGCTACCAGGCGGCAGAAAGGCACGGGCCGTGGTGTCCACGGTCACCTCGAAGGCGCCGGAGAACCCGACGGCTTCCGCCCGCCCGGGATACGGCCGGCTGCTGCGCACCCGCGGCGCCTGGACGTTCCTGCTCCCCGGCTTCGCGGCACGCCAGCCGTTCGCGATGCTGACCATCTCCATCGTGCTGCTGGTGCAGCACACCACCGGCTCCTACGGTGCGGCGGGCGCCGCCGCGGCCGCCACCGGTGTCTCCATGGCCCTGTTCGCGCCCTACAGCGGCCGCCTCGCCGACCGCTACGGGCAGCGCGCCGTGCTGATCCCCGGAGTGCTGCTGCACGCGCTGTCCGGGCTGACGCTCACCGCGCTCGCGCTGCTGGACGCGCCCCTGTGGACGGTGTTCGCGGCGGCCGTCCCGACCGGCGCCTCGGTCCCTCAGGTCGGCCCGATGGTGCGGGCCCGCTGGGGCGTGAAGCTCAAGGACTCGCCGCTGATGACCACCGCGGCGGCCTTCGAGTCCGTCACGGACGAGCTGACCTTCGTGGTCGGACCGCTGCTGGCCACCGCCCTGTGCACGGCCGTCGACCCGGCCGCCGGACTCGTCACGGAAGCGTCGCTGACCCTGGTCGGCGGCCTGCTGTTCGCCGCGCAGAAGAGCACACAGCCCTCCGTCGCCGCCGACGGGCACGCGCGCGTGGAGCGCGCTTCGGCCCTTCGCGTCCCCGGGGTGCGCGTGCTGATCGTGACCTTCCTGGGCATCGGTACGGTCTTCGGCGGCATGCAGGTCTCGCTGGCCGCGTTCACCGAGTCGATCGGTGAACCGGGCATGAACGGCGTCCTCTACGGCGTCTTCGCCGCGGGCAACATGCTGTCCGGCGTGGTCTGCGGCGCGATCGCCTGGAAGGCGGCCCCGCAGCGGCGCCTGGTCGTCGGCTACACGGCGCTCGCCCTGACCGCGTCGGGCCTGTGGGCCGCCCACTCGGTGCCGGCCCTCGCCGGCCTCGGCCTGCTGGTCGGCATGTGCATCGCGCCTGCCCTGATCACCGGTTACACCCTGGTCGACAGCCTGGTCCCGGCCGGCGCCCGCACCGAGGCGTTCACCTGGCTGACCGGAGCGGTGGCGCTCGGCCAGGCCGCGGCCGTCACGGCCGCCGGACAGCTGGAGGACCGTTTCTGGTCGGGCGCCGGTTTCCTGGTGCCGATGGGCGGCACGATCCTGGCCCTGGCGACCCTCCTGGTCCTGCGTTCCCGGCTTGCGGCGCGGGGCAACGGCCGGACGGTCGCACGTGGCGTGGGTCACCGCGTGCCGGTGGCAGTGGACTGAGCGGCCGGAATACGTCACTATGGATCGTCGTTAGCACTCATCGAGTGAGAGTGCCAGGAGGAAGACAGTGCCGACCTACCAGTACCAGTGCACCGAGTGCGGCGAAGGCCTCGAGGCGGTGCAGAAGTTCACCGACGACGCTCTCACCGAGTGCCCCAACTGCAACGGCCGCCTGAAGAAGGTGTTCTCGGCGGTCGGCATCGTCTTCAAGGGCTCCGGCTTCTACCGGAACGACAGCCGCGGCTCCTCGTCGAGCAGCTCCCCGGCCGCGAAGTCGTCGAGCACCTCGTCCTCGGGCTCGTCGTCCTCCGACTCCGGCTCGTCGAGCTCCGGCTCGAGCTCGTCGTCGAGCACCAGCAGCTCCTCCAGCAGCAGCACCACTGCCGCGTAAGGCCTGATTCTTACGGGACCCTGTCACCTTCGGGCGACGGGGTCCTCGGCGTTTCCGCGTGCGGTTAGGGTGCGGGCATGGCGAACAAGGCGAACGCGACGGACCAGGCAGGCGCCGGGATCGGCGTCATCGGCGGCTCGGGGTTCTACTCCTTCCTCGACGACGTGACCGAGATCCAGGTCGACACCCCGTACGGGCCGCCGAGCGACTCCCTCTTCCTCGGTGAGGTCGCCGGCCGGCGGGTCGCCTTCCTGCCGCGGCACGGACGGGGCCATCACCTGCCGCCGCACCGGATCAACTACCGGGCCAACCTATGGGCGCTGCGCTCGGTCGGCGTACGCCAGGTCCTCGCCCCCTGCGCCGTGGGCGGTCTGCGCCCCGAGTACGGCCCGGGCACGCTGCTCGTGCCGGACCAACTGGTCGACCGCACGAAGTCCCGCGCGGGC
The DNA here is from genome assembly GCF_014205055.1 of Streptomyces luteogriseus. Taxonomy (NCBI): domain Bacteria; kingdom Bacillati; phylum Actinomycetota; class Actinomycetes; order Kitasatosporales; family Streptomycetaceae; genus Streptomyces; species Streptomyces luteogriseus. The sequence goes on along the minus strand of NZ_JACHMS010000001.1, from coordinate 5,046,948 downwards.
AGCTACTTCGACGGGCTGCCGCTGCCCGACGGCTCCGTGCCGAACGTGGTGCACGTGTCGCTGGCCGACCCCTACTGCCCGTCCGGGCGGGCGGTCGCCCTGAAGGCGGCGCGGGGCCGGGACTGGGAGCCGGTGGACGGCGGCACCCTGGTCGTCGTCGAGGGGCCGCGCTTCTCGACCCGTGCGGAATCGTTGTGGCACCAGGCGCAGGGCTGGTCGGTGGTGGGCATGACCGGCCACCCCGAGGCGGCGCTCGCCCGTGAGCTGGAGCTCTGCTACACGTCCCTGACGCTGGTCACCGACCTCGACGCGGGTGCCGAGACGGGCGAGGGGGTCTCGCACGACGAGGTGCTGCGGGTCTTCGCCGCGAACGTGGACCGGCTGCGGGGGGTGCTGTTCGACGCGGTGGCCGGGCTGCCCGGGGAGGGCGAGCGGGACTGTCTGTGTGTGAACGCGCTGGGTGGGATGGATCCGGGGTTCGTGCTGCCGTAGCGTGCAGGCCCCGGTATCCGGGGGAGGGCGGAACGTGCCGTTCGGGTAAGGGAGTTGTCCACAGGCGGGCGGCGGGTCCACAGGCCTGAGCGGGCGGCGCCGGGAAGCCTCATCGTGGGGAGCGCAAGCCGGTCCCTCGTCGCAGGTGGTGGTCTCCGTGTCCCTCGCTCGTTCCTCGGTCGTGCCTTCGTCGCCCTCCTGGTCGCTCGCCTCGTGCCCGCCCGGGGCCGAGGTGCCCGCGACCCGTGAGGTGCCGCGGTTCGATCCGGTCCGGGTTCGCGGCGGTCACCGGTCCGGCCGGCTCGTGCGGCACCGGCGACGGGCCGTGGCCGTCGGGCTCGCCGTCACCGCGACGGCACTCGTGGCGGCGGGCCCGCGCGATACCGACGGGGCCCGCGGTCATCCCCGGGCCCGGCCTCCCGCGCCCACGGCTTCGATGTCCGGCGGGCAGTCCGCGTCCCCGCGCCGTGCCGCCGGGTCGGTGACGGCCCCGGTCCGGATCTCCGACGCGGCCACGGTGCGTCTGCTGCGGCCCGGGGACCGGGTCGACGTCATCGCAGCGGAGGCGGCGGTGCCGGGCGGCGACGCCCGGGTGGTCGCGCGCGGGGCGAGGGTGACGAAGGTGCCCGAGCCGGTGGCGGGCGCGGGCGACAGCGGGGCGCTGGTCGTGCTGTCGGTGCCGCGGGCCACCGCCGCGCGGCTGGCCGGCGCGAGTGCCACGGGGCGGCTGGCGGTGACGCTGTGGTGATGCTGTGCGTGATCCGGTCAAGGCCCTCGTTCGAGGGACCCGAGTACTCGGTCCGGCCCAGGCGTGACGTAGGTTGCGGAGCGTTTTGTTCCACAAGCTGCTTGTGCGAGGAGAGGCCCCGAGGTGAGCGAGAAGAAGGAACCGAGCGTCTGGCAGGGCTTCAAGACCTTCCTGATGCGCGGCAACGTCGTCGACCTGGCGGTGGCGGTGGTGATCGGTGCCGCCTTCACCAACATCGTCAACGCCGTGGTGAAGGGGATCATCAACCCGGTCGTCGGAGCGATCGGGACCAAGAACCTCGACCACTACAGCTCGTGCCTGAGCTCGACCTGCCAGGGCGAGGAGGGCATCCAGATCCTGTGGGGTTCGGTTCTCGGCGCCGCCCTGAGCTTCGTGATCACCGCGGCGGTCGTCTACTTCCTGATGGTCCTGCCCATGGCGAAGTACCTGGCCCGGCAGGAAGCGCGCCGGAAGGCGAAGGAGAACACCCAGGAGGTCCTCGAGGTCACGGAGCTGGAGGTGCTGAAGGAGATCCGGGACGCCCTGGTCGCCCAGCGCGGCTCCGGGCACGACCGGGAGTAGCGCGACGGCCTCAGAGGTGGTGGGGCGGCTTCTCGTCCAGGAAGCGCTTGAGGTCCGCCGCACTGCCGCCGGAGTCGGTGCGCTCGCCCCAGCCGCGGTCGGTGTCGTCGGAGGACTGCTGGTCGAGCGGGTCGTCGAAGACCAGCGCGGGCTTCGGCTCGCGCGGCTCGGGGCCGGGCACGGTACACGCAGGCGGGCGATCTCGTTCTTGATCTGGCGCAGGTGACGGACGGCCTCGACTCATGCAACCAGGGTACGGTCGCGGAGAAATTCCCCGCGCCTTCTGCTGTGCTGGGACGCATGACGTCCAGCACCACTCCCCCGCCCGTCCCCTCCGACGCGCCCGGCGGCCGGGGACCGCTGCGCAGGCTCCGGGCCCGTGGCCGCGACGAGGCGCACCGGACGGCCTCGCCGCTGGAGCTCTTCTTCGACCTGTGCTTCGTCGTGGCCGTCGCCCAGGCGGGCATCGAGCTGGTGCACTCCGTCGCCGAGGGGCACGCGGGCCAGGGGATCCTCGACTACGCGATGGTGTTCTTCGCCCTGTGGTGGGCGTGGATGAACTTCACCTGGTTCGCCTCGGCGTACGACAACGACGACGTGCTCTACCGGGTCGTCACGCTGGTGCAGATCGCCGGTGTGCTGGTCCTCGCGGCGGGGGTCTCGCGGGCGTTCGAGGAGCACGACTACCTCGTGGTCTGGCTGGGCTACGCGATCATGCGGGTGGCCATGGCGGCGCAGTGGCTGCGGGCCGCCCGCGCCGCCGGGGGCCCGGAGCGGACGACGGCCCTGCGCTACGCGGGCGGCGTGCTGACGTGCCAGGTCGGCTGGCTGGGGCTGCTGTTCCTGCCCGAGGGGGCCAGGCCCTGGTGGTTCCTGGTGATGGCGCTGCTGGAGATGTGCGTGCCGCCCTTCGCGGAGAGGGGGCACACCACGTCCTGGCATCCCCGCCACATCGCGGAGCGGTACGGGCTGTTCACCATCATCGTGCTCGGCGAGACGATCGCGGCGGCCACGGTCGCGGTGAAGTCCGGCATCGACGAGAACGACGCGCTGGGCGAGCTCCTCCCCCTCGCGGCGGGCGGGCTGCTGATCATCTTCGCCGCGTGGTGGATCTACTTCGCGGTGCCCGTCCATGGCCATCTGCGGTCCAACCGGCAGGCGTTCCTCTGGGGCTACGGCCACTACCTGGTGTTCGCGTCGGCGGCGGCGATCGGGGCCGGGCTGGAGGTGGCGGTGGAGGAGACGGTCGGCAAGGCGCACATCTCCACGCTGGCGGCGTCGGCTGCCGTGACCCTGCCGACGGCGCTGTATCTGCTCACGGTGTGGGCCCTGCACTCGCGCCACTTCAAGCGGGGCATCACCCAGCAGCTGGTGCTGCCGACGACGGCCCTGCTGGTGATCTGCTGCACGTTCCTGGGGCACTGGGCGTTGCTCGCGGCGGGTGTGGTCTGTGCGCTGTCGGTGGCGGCCGCAGAGACACTGGCGGCCACGCGCCCGGTCGTGGCGGCTGATCCCCCCGGCACATCGAATGGCGCATCGACGGGCTGACGCGGCACTCACCGGCCCGGCACGCCCGCCGGGGTCGGCACGCCCGTCCGGGTCGGCACGCCCGTCCGGGTCGGCACGCCCGTCCGGGTCGGCGGCTGGACGAGACTGTGTGTCATGACAGTTGACGCACTGACGGATGTCTCCGGCCTGCGGGTGGGGCACGCGACGCGCACCGGCGACGGTTGGCTCACCGGCACCACGGTCGTACTCGCTCCGGAGGGCGGGGCCGTGGCCGCCGTGGACGTGCGGGGCGGCGGGCCCGGCACCAAGGAGACGGACGCGCTGGATCCGCGCAACGTGGTGCGGACGGTGGAGGCGGTCGTGCTGACCGGGGGCAGCGCGTACGGGCTCGACGCGGCGTCGGGGGTGATGGCCTGGCTGGAGGAACGGGGGCGCGGTATCCGGGTCGGGGCGGATCCGGCGCATGTCGTGCCGGTGGTGCCCGCGGCCTGCGTCTTCGACCTGGGGCGGGGCGGCGACTTCCGGGCCCGGCCGGACGCGGCGACCGGCCGGGCCGCGGTCGAGGCGGCCGCGGCGAGCGAGCCCGGCGCGCCGGTGCCCCAGGGGTGCGTGGGCGCGGGCACCGGAGCGGTGACCGGGGTGGTGAAAGGCGGTGTCGGCAGCGCGAGCACCGTGCTCGGCTCGGGGATCACGGTGGCCGCCCTGGTGGTGGCCAACGCGGCGGGGTCGACGGTGGATCCGGAAACGGGGGTGCTGTACGGGGAGTTGTTCGAGGGGCGACGGGTGGAGTACCCGGGGGCGGAGGTCCACGCGGCCGCGCGGCGGCGTCTGGCGGAGACGGCCGCGCGGAGCACCCCGCCCCCGCTCAACACCACACTCGCGGTGGTCGCCACGGACGCGGATCTGTCGAAGGCACAGGCGCAGAAGCTGGCCGGCACGGCGCACGACGGCATCGCCCGGGCGGTGCGTCCGGTGCATCTCCTCAACGACGGGGACACGGTGTTCGCGCTGGCGACGGGTGACCGCGCGCTGGACGCCGCGGACCCGCTCGCCCTGAACGAGATCCTGGCGGCGGGCGCGGACATGGTGACGCGGGCGATCGTCCGCGCCGTACGGGCGGCGGAGCCGGTGGACGGTCCGGGCGGGGCGTGGCCGTCGTACGGGGAGTTGTACGTGGGCCGCTGAACAGGTCTGCGGCGCACAGCGGATCCACAGCCGGGCCGGAATTTGTCGCGGTTCTGTCACGTGACGGCCCTCATGGGAAACGGACGGAACCCGACCGGCTCCCCTGCCCCTCTTCTCCCACGTACTGGAGCGGATCACGCAACATCACACGAACTGGGAGCAGCCCGTGACAACGCCGAACATTTCAGCGCGGCGCACTCTGGGGGCCTGTGCCGCCCTGATGGTCGGCGCCCTGACGCTCACCGCCTGCGGTGGCAGCGCCAACGCCGAGGACGACGAGAAGGGCGGCAAGGGCGGCACCAAGACGTCCGTCGCGAAGATCGCCATCTCGGCCAAGGACGGTTCGACCGGCGCGTCCATCAACTCGACCGGCGTGAAGGTCAGCGACGGGAAGCTGACCGACGTGAAGATGACGGTGGCGGGCAGCGGGCAGACCGTGGCCGGCTCGGTCTCCGGCGACGGCAAGGTGTGGAAGCCGAAGGAGCAGCTGGAGCGCGGCACCAAGTACCAGATATCGGCGACCGCCAAGGACGCGGACGGCCGGACGGCCGCGGCCAACTCGATCTTCACGACGGTGACGACGTCGAACAGCTTCATCGGGACGTACACGCCGGACAACGGCACGACGGTCGGTGTGGGCATGCCGGTGTCGTTCACCTTCGACAAGGCCATCACCGCCCGCAAGGACGTGCAGTCGCACATCACGGTGACCTCCAGCAGCGGGCAGAAGGTCGTCGGGCACTGGTTCAACGGGCAGCGGCTCGACTTCCGGCCGGAGGAGTACTGGAAGGCCGGCTCCAAGGTCACGATGAACATCGACCTGGACGGGGTCGAGGGCGCGAACGGCGTCTTCGGGGTGCAGAAGAAGACGGTCACCTTCACGGTGGGCCGTTCGCAGGTCTCCACGGTCGACGTCAACACCCAGACCATGACGGTCGTGCGGGACGGCAAGACCGTCAAGTCGGTCCCGATCTCGGCGGGCAGCCCTGAGCACACCACGTACAACGGGCAGATGGTGATCTCCGAGAAGTTCGTGCAGACCCGGATGAACAGCCGGACGGTCGGGCTGGGCGGGGAGTACGACATCCCGGACGTGCCGCACGCGATGCGTCTGACGACGTCGGGCACCTTCATCCACGGCAACTACTGGTACAACAAGGGCAACCCGCCCTTCGGGCGCCAGGGCACCAGCCACGGCTGCGTGGGTCTCGCCGACGTCCAGGGCGCCGGGGGCAGCACGTCCGCGAAGTGGTTCTACGACAACTCCCTCATCGGGGACGTGGTGATCGTGAAGAACTCCCCCGACAAGACGGTGGCGCCGGACAACGGGCTCAACGGCTGGAACATGCCGTGGAGCCAGTGGGTCGCGGGCGGCACGTCCTGACCTGCTGAAAGTCCGCCCCTCCTGGGGTTTTTGACGGACCGACCGGGCCGCGCGGGAACTTTTCGCGCGGCCCGCGCGTTTTCCCGGACGTACGTTTTCTCGGTTCCCGGACATGATGTCCGACCGAGGGGCTACGGTATGCACCCACAAGGTGACATGCAGCAACGCCGGGAGAAACCTTGAGCGTTCCGTACGAGACGGCAGCGTACGAACCCCACGACTCGCCCGAGTCTCCGGAGGAGCACCTCGCGCGACTCCTCGGCCGTGCGCTGAACTCCTTCGAGCTGCCGGACGAGGCGATAAGGCGCCTGGACTGCGCGCTGGCGCACGACGGTTCGCTGCACTCGGCGCACCACAGCGCGGGCCTGCACCGGGAGACGTACCGGCACACGTGGCTGCTCGCCGACGGTTCGGCGCTCACGCTCTGGGAGCTCGTCCACAACACCGCGCCGGGCAGCGAGCCGCAGCACGAGGTGTATGTCGACGAGGAGGAGCTGCGCGCCGCCACCGCGCGGCTGCCGCTGCCGCCGGACACCCCGGACTTCGAGCTGCCGGTGACGGTGCAGCTGTCTCCGGTCCCCGCGCCCCGGCACGCGTACGCCGCGGAGGACTCGGCGGACCACGCGCGCAGGTTACTGCGCCGGGCGGAGAACTCGGACCGGCCGGGCGCGGACACGGCGGCCCTGCTGGCCACGGCGTCCGGGCACCAGATCACCCAGGCCTTCGGCCGGCCGTGCCGCGCCGGCCGGGCGGGGCTGGGCTTCTCGCTCTACGAGCACGCGTTCCTGCTGCGCGACGGCGCGGAGGTCTCCCTCTGGGAGGTCGAGCACACGGCGACGCCGGACGGGCGGCACATGTGCGAGGTGTACGTCAGCGAGGACGCGGCGCGCGAGGCGATGGAGCGGCGGGCGGCGCAGCTCTCCTGAGGCGGGCCCCGGACCTGCCGGGTGGAGCGGGTCCTAGATACCTCGGTCGCCGAGTTGGCGCACCAGGACGGCGAAGGCGTTTCTCTCCTCGGGGGTCAGCTCCACGGACTCCGACCGGGGGCCCGTCTGCCGCTGTTGCGGGAGGGCGGGGAGAGGGTGATCTTCGGGCCATCGGGAGATGTGCTCGGGCATGCGCCCCAGTAGACACCACGGCCCGGGACTACGGTCCCGGGCCGTGATTTTCGTGATCTATCTCGCAGGTGGCATGAACGGCTCACACGCCTCGAAAGGGGCGAACCTCCAGCCGCTTCAGGCCGCGACGGGCTGCTTCGTCTCCGCCGCCTGGACCGCGCCGCCCTCGCCGGAGGCCGGTGCGGCGCCCGGGGCCGGCTTGCGCATGCCCTTGAGGACGACGACCAGGGCCGTCGTGACGCAGACGCCCGCGGCGATGGCGACCAGGTAGAGGAACGGGTTGCCGATCAGCGGGACCACGAAGATGCCGCCGTGCGGGGCGCGCAGCGTGGCGCCGAAGGCCATCGACAGGGCGCCGGTGACCGCGCCGCCCGCCATCGAGGCCGGGATGACGCGCAGCGGGTCGGCCGCGGCGAACGGGATGGCGCCCTCGGAGATGAAGGAGGCGCCGAGCACCCAGGCGGCCTTGCCGTTCTCGCGCTCGGTCTGGGTGAAGAGCTTGCCGCGCACGGTCGTGGCCAGCGCCATCGCCAGCGGCGGGACCATGCCGGCCGCCATCACCGCGGCCATGATCTTCATGGCCGAGTCGCTGGGGCTGGCGACCGCGATGCCGGCCGTGGCGAAGGTGTAGGCGACCTTGTTGACGGGGCCGCCCAGGTCGAAGCACATCATCAGGCCGAGCAGGGTGCCGAGCAGGATCGCGTTGCTGCCGGACAGGCCGTTCAGCCAGTCGGTCATGCCCTTCTGGGCCTCCGCGATGGGCTTGCCGATGACGACGAACATCAGGAACCCGACGATCGCCGAGGAGATCAGCGGGATCACCACCACGGGCATGATGCCGCGCAGCGCCGCCGGGACGTTCACCTTCTGGATCGCCATCACCACGCCACCGGCGATCAGACCGGCCGCCAGGCCGCCGAGGAAGCCGGCGTTGATGTTGAACGCGATCATGCCGCCGACGAAGCCGGGCACGATGCCGGGCCGGTCGGCCATGCCGTAGGCGATGTAGCCGGCCAGGACCGGGACGAGGAAGCCGAAGGCGACGCCGCCGATCTGGAAGAGCAGGGCCGCCCAGCTGTCGGCCTGGGTCCACAGGAAGTGGTCCATCACCGAGGGGGCCTTGTTGATCTTGTAGCCGCCGATCGCGAACCCGAGGGCGATGAGCAGACCACCCGCGGCGACGAACGGCACCATGTAACTGACGCCGGACATCAGCCACTTGCGCAGCTTGGTGCCGTAGCCCTCGCCGGATTCGCCCGCGCGCTCCACCGGAGTGGCCGGGGCGGATCCGGAGGTGACCTCGCCGCGCGCGGCCTTCTCACGGACCTCGGCGATGAGTTCGGCGGGGCGGTTGATGCCCGCCTTCACGCCGACGTCGACGGTCGGCTTGCCCGCGAAGCGCTCCTTCTCCCGGACGGGGACGTCGTGGGCGAAGATCACGGCATCCGCCGCCGCGATGACCTCCGGGGCGACCCGGGTGAAACCGGCCGATCCCTGGGGCTCGACGGTGAGTTCGACGCCCGCCTCGCGGCCGGCGTTCTCCAGCGACTCGGCCGCCATGTAGGTGTGGGCGATGCCCGTGGGGCAGGAGGTGACGGCGACGATGCGGAACGGGCGCTCCGGGGAGGGCTCTTCGGCGGCGGTGTCGTCGTCGGTGACCGTGGCGGCGGCGGGAGAGGCCGCTCCCGCCGACGCCACGGTGTTCTCGGAACCCGCCGGGGCGGGTGCGTCCGGCTCGTCGCCGCGGATCAGGGCCGCGGCGGCGGAGGCGTCGCCCACCGCGCGCAGGGCGTCGGTGAACTCGCTGTTCATCAGCTGCCGGGCCAGCGACGACAGGATCGTCAGATGGGCGTCGTCCGCGCCGGCCGGCGCGGCGATCAGGAAGATCAGGTCGGCGGGGCCGTCCGGGGCACCGAAGTCGATGCCCGCCGCGCTGCGCCCGAAGGCGAGCGTCGGCTCGGTGACGTGCTCGCTGCGGCAGTGCGGGATGCCGATGCCGCCGTCGAGGCCGGTCGGCATCTGGGCCTCGCGGGCGGCCACGTCGGCGAGGAAGCCGTCCAGGTCGGTCACCCGGCCCAGGGCCACCATGCGCTCCGCGAGGGCACGCGCCGCCGCTTCCTTGGTGTCGGCGGACAGGCCGAGGTCGACCAGGTCCGCCGTGATCATGTCGCTCATCGCGGGCTCCTTAGCACGCGTATCGCCCGGTGGGAGGGGTGGGCGGGGAGGGGTACGGGGGTGCGGTGGGGGGTGACGGGGAGGGAGGCGGGGCCGGTGGGTAACGGGGAGGGGGCTCGCTGTTCGCGCGTCGGTCCGCACTGCTCGTCGTGGATCATGAGGCCGGCTCCTTGCAGGTCATGAGGCCGGCTCCGTCAGCACACGGTCCGCCGGGACCTCGGCCGTGACCGTCACCGCCGCCGGGTCCAGGTCGCCCGGCGTCGGCATCACGCTGCCGGGCAGCTGGACGGCCGCGGCGCCGTGCGCGACGGCGGACGCCAGGGCGTCGGGGCCGTTGCCGCCTGCGATCAGGAAGCCGGCGAGGGAGGAGTCGCCGGCGCCCACGTTGCTGCGGACGGCGGCCACCCGGGCGCTGCCGAACCAGGAACCCTCGTCGGAGACGAGCAGCTGACCGTCGGCGCCGAGGCTCGCGAGGACGGCCCGGGCGCCCATCTCGCGCAGTTCCTCGGCTGCCTTGACCGCGTCACCGACTGTGGCGAGGGGGCGGCCCACGGCTCCGGCGAGCTCCTCGGCGTTCGGCTTGACCACGTCGGGCCGCTCGCGCAGGGCCGCGAGCAGCGCGGGCCCTGAGGTGTCCAGGGCGATCCGGACCCCGGCGGCGTGCGCGCGGGCGACCAGGTCGGCGTACCAGGAGGGGGCGAGTCCGCGGGGGAGGCTGCCGCAGCAGGCGATCCAGGAGGCGTCGCGGGACTGCTGCCGCACGGTCTCCAGGAGCAGTTCCCGTTCGGCGCCGGAGAGTTCGGGTCCGGGGGCGTTGATCTTCGTCAGGACGCCGTCGGACTCGGCGAGGGCGATGTTGGAGCGGGTGGCCCCGGTGACCGGGACGGGCGCGACCTCGATGCCCTGCTGGTGGAGCAGGTCGGCGACGAGTGCGCCCGGGGCGCCGCCCAGGGGCAGGACCGCCACGGTGCGCTGTCCGGCCGCGGCGACGGCGCGCGAGACGTTCACGCCTTTGCCGCCCGGGTCCATCCGCTCGCCGGTGGCGCGGATGACCTCGCCGCGGTCGAGGGACGGCACCTCGTAGGTGCGGTCCAGGGACGGGTTCGGGGTGACGGTGAGGATCATGCGCGCACTACTTCCGTGCCGCCGCGCTCGATCGCGACGGCGTCTTCGGGGCTCAGCCCGCTGTCGGTGATCAGCAGGTCCACATCGCTCAGGTCGCCGAAGCGGGCGAAGTGCTCCTGGCCGTGCTTGGAGGAGTCGGCGAGCAGCACCACGCGACGGGCGGCGGCCACGGCCGCGCGCTTCACGGCGGCCTCGGCGAGGTCGGGGGTGGTCAGGCCGTGTTCGGCGGAGAAGCCGTTGGCCGCCACGAACAGCACGTCGGCGCGGATCTCGCCGTACGCCCGCAACGCCCAGGCGTCCACGGCGGCGCGCGTGCGGTGCCGCACGCGCCCCCCGATGAGGTGGAGCTGGATGCCGGGGTGGTCGGCGAGGCGGGCCGCGATGGGGAGGCTGTGCGTGACGACGGTGAGGGAGGACTCCAGCGGGAGGGCGGCGGCCATCTTGGCCACCGTCGTCCCAGCGTCGAGGATCACCGTGCCCTCGCCGGGCAGTTCGGCGAGGGCCGCCTTGGCGATGCTGTCCTTCTCGTCGGCGGCGGTCGTCTCGCGCTCGGCGAGGTCCGGCTCGAAGTCGAGGCGTCCGGCCGGGATGGCCCCGCCGTGCACCCGGCGGACGAGTCCGGCGCGGTCGAGGGCCTTGAGGTCCCGGCGGATCGTCTCGGCCGTGACCTGGAACTGCTCGGCCAGCGACACGACATCCACTCGGCCGCCGTCACGGGCGAGCCGGAGGATCTCCTGCTGCCGCTCCGGTGCGTACATGTCCGTTCGCCTCCGCCTCGTGCCCGAACGTGTGGTTTCAGCGGGAGGCTACGCCGAGATTTCCGCAAAGTAAACAGGTTCGGACCCAATCGGGCACAGGCAGAGATGCGGGCGGGCCCGGCACCCGAGGTGCCGAGCCCGTTGTGTCCCCGCCCCCGAGGGCACCGGTTTCCTAGGAGACAAGCGCCGGTTCCTTCCCCTCCACCGGCGCCTGCTCCCCCTCCACGTGCTGTGCGGGCCGCTTCGGCAGCGCGAACATCAGCAGGAAGATGGCGCCCATCACCACGACGACCCAGCCGAGCGCGTTCTGGAAGGCGTCCACGAAGGCCGGTCCGATCTGCTCCGGCCGCAGGTGGTCGGAGATCGTGCCGAAGAACACCACCGACACCAGAGCGAGCCCCAGCGCGTTGCCCATCTGCTGCACGGTGTTGATCAGCCCCGACGCCGAACCGGCGTGCTCGCGCGGCACCTCCGAGAGGATCGCGTCGGTCAGCGGCGCGACGATCAGACCCATGCCGACGCCCATCACGACGAGCGGCAGCGCCATCTGCCAGGGGGCGATGGCGAGGCCGTAGTGCCCGGACTCCCAGATGTAGAGGAGCACCCCGGCGCCCATCACCAGCGCGCCCGCCTGGAGCACCTTGCGGCCGAAACGCGGTACCAGCATCTGCACGGACATCCCGGCGGCCGCCGACACGGCGATCGAGAACGGCACCCCCGTCAGGCCCGCCTTCAGCGGCCTCCAGCCCAGCCCGACCTGCATGTACAGCGTCCACACGAGGAAGAACACGCCCAGCGCGATCCCGAAGACGGTCTGCACGGCGATACCGGCCGCGAAGCTCTTGACCTTGAACAGCGACAGCTCGACCAGCGGCGAACCGTCCCGCGCGCCCTTGCGCCTCTCGTACGCCACCAGCACCGCGAGGACGACGAGCGAGCCGGCCATCGAGACGTACCCCCACACGGGCCAGTCCAGCTCGCGGCCGCGGATGAGCGGGTAGAGCAGCATCAGCAGACCCAGCGTCACGAGCGCGACGCCCACCAGGTCCAGCTTCAGGGCGCGCGGCGCCTTGGACTCGGTGATGAAGCGGCTGCCCAGGACCAGTCCGGCGACACCGACGGGCAGGTTGATCAGGAAGATCGACCGCCACTCCCAGCCGAACAGGTTCCACTCGGTCAGCAGCGCGCCCAGCAGCGGACCGGACACGGCCCCGAGACCGACGACCGCGCCGAACAGCCCGAACACCTTGCCGCGCTCATGGGCCGGGAAGGTGGCGTGCACGATCGACAGCACCTGCGGCACCATCAGCGCCGCCATCGCGCCCTGGAGGAATCGCGAGGCGACCAGCATCTCCGGGTTCACCGCGAGGCCGCACAGCGCCGAGGCGACCGTGAACCCGCCGATGCCGACGAGGAAGATCCGCTTGCGCCCGTGGATGTCGCCGAGCCGTCCGCCGGTGATCAGGCCCGCGGCGAAGGCGAGGGCGTAACCGGCGGTGATCCACTGGATCTGGCTGAAGGAGGCGCCGGACTCCTGCCGGATCGACGGTATGGCGATGTTGACGATGGTCACGTCGACGAGGTCCATGAAGGCCGCGGTCATCACGATCGCGAGGGCGAACCAGCGTCGGCGGTCGGTCCCGCCGCCCGCCGTGCCGAGAGTGGTGTCGGTGGAGTTCATGCCTCGAAGGTAGACCCCCATTAGGTCAGGTCGTGTCCTAGTGGTGCGCCATCCTCATCGTCATGACGACGGACACTCCGGCTCGGCTGCTGACCCTCCTCTCCCTCCTCCAGACGCCCCGCGAATGGCCCGGCGGTGAGCTCTCCGAGCGGCTCGGGGTGTCCCGCCGCACGGTGCGGCGGGACATCGACCGGCTGCGGGAGATCGGCTATCCCGTGCAGGCGACCAAGGGCGCCGACGGCGGCTACCGGCTGGTCGCCGGCAAGGCCATGCCGCCGCTGGTGCTCGACGACGAGGAGGCCGTGGCCATCGCGGTCGGGCTACGCGCCGGGGCGGGGCACGCGGTGGAAGGCCTGGACGAGGCGTCGGTACGGGCGCTGGCCAAGCTGGAACAGGTCCTGCCGGGCCGGCTGCGCCACCGCGTGACCACCCTCCAGGCCGCGACCACACCATGGACCAGCGGGGACGGGCCGAGCATCGCACCCGAGACCCTGACCGTCATGGCCTCGACGGTGGCCGGGCACGAGCGGCTGCGGTTCGCCTACCGCGCGGCGGACGGCACGGAGACCCGGCGCCTGACGGAGCCGTACCGGCTGGTGTCGACGGGCCGCCGCTGGTACCTCGTGGCATACGACATCGACCGGGACGACTGGCGCACCTTCCGCGTCGACCGGGTCAGCGAGCCGTTCGCCACCGGGGCACGCTTCGTGCCGCGCGAGCTGCCGACGGGGGACGCGGCGGAGTACCTGCGGCGCTCGATGCAACGGCAGCAGCAGTCCTACGACTTCGAGGTCACGTTCGCCGCCCCGGCCGACTTCGTCGCGGCCCGAGTGCCCCACTGGCTGGGCACGCCCGAGCCGTTGGACGAGGGCAGCTGCCGACTGCGGGGGTCCGTAGGGGACGCGGTGCAGTGGGTGGCGTTCCGGCTGGCGATGCTGGAGTGCGACTTCGTGGTGCACGAGCCGGAGCAACTCGTGACGGCGGTGAGGGAGTTGGGGGCGCGGTTGAGCAGGGCGGCGGCGGGAGGGGACGCGGGCGGGGCGTGAGCCACGGGGCTGAGCCCTCGCCCGGCATCCCCGCGGCAATCCTCACGGCCTCACGCGCTCACGCCTCACCGCCCCCACGGGAAGTCCCGCAGCGCCGTGAGATTGCGCAGGGCGAGTTCCGCCGGTCCGTCCGGCCCCTCCGCGGGGCCGTCCCCCGCGGCCCAGGCCTCCAGGGCGGCACGTACGGCGGCGCTGGCCACGGCGGCGGCGAAGCGCAGCTCGGGGGTGGCGACGAAGGCCGGGGAAGGGGGCGCGGCGGAGGCCGGGGAAGGAGGCGCGGCGGAGGCCGGGACAGGACTTGCGCCAACGTTGTCGTCACTGTCAGCCACCGCGGACATCCCGAGATCCTCAGCCGCCCCGGCACGTGTCACCCGTTGCGCCAGCACCTCCCCCAGCAGCCGCTCGGACGTCTGGCAGACCTCCGCCCACACCCTGCGCAGGGACGGGGTCGACTCGGCCAGACACAGCAGTGCGCGGACCCATTCCCAGGAGGACGCCGAGACGCCGACGTCCGGGGTGAGGGTGTGGCGGACCCCCTGCTCCAAGGCGTGGAGCACGCCCGCTTCGGCGGGAGCGGCGCGCACCGCCTCCACCCAGCGCTGGGCGCCGGCCGCGTAGAGCGGGGCGACGGCTTCCTCCTTGGTGGCGAAGTACCGGTAGAAGGTGCGCGGGGCGATACCGGCGGCCTGGGCGATGTCCTCCGCGCGAGTGGCGCGCAGGCCGTGCCGTACGAAGAGGCCGGCCGCGGCCCGGGCGATCTCCATACGCGTTTCGGTCTTCCGCCGCTCGGTCAGCGAGGACGGAGGCGGGGTCGGGGTGGTGCTGCTCACGCCCGGCAGGCTATGCCCATGTGGCACAATCTGCCATCTGGCGGGCCACCCCGTGGTTCAGGTACGGGGTGGCCCGCCCTCCATTCCGCACGAAGAGAGCCGGGCCCCGGCGTCCGGGGGGAAGGACGCCGAAGCCCGGCTTCGGGGAAAGTCCCGGCGCCGGGGGGAGTGCGACGGGACTTGGCTGTCGGGGGGCGAGGGGCGTGGCCCCGGGCCCGAACTGGTGGACCCAGAAGTCTTGTTCCCTGAGTCCGCGAATTGAAGCGGCGTTACATCGCCATGTTTGCGCGGTCTTTCGCCACCCGGCGTACGCGGTGCCCTCCGGGCGTACACGCTGCGTCACCCACTGGCCGTGGGAGCGAGTCGTACGCCCGGACGTTCACCGTCTCACCGGTGCCGGCCGCCGCGCACCGGGCCGCCGCGGACGGTGTCACGCCGCCGCGTCGAACCCCGTGCTGCGGGCGAGCTTCTTCAGCTCCAGCAGCGCGTGCTTCTCGATCTGCCGGATGCGCTCGCGGGTCAGGCCGTGCTCCTTGCCGACCTCGGTCAGCGTGCGCTCCCGGCCGTCCTCGATGCCGTAGCGCATCTTGATGATCGACGCCGTGCGCTGGTCGAGCCGGCCGATCAGGTCGTCGAGCTCCTCGCTGCGCAGCAGGGTGAGCACCGACTGCTCGGGCGACACCGCCGAGGTGTCCTCCAGGAGGTCGCCGAACTGGGTCTCGCCCTCGTCGTCCACCGACATGTTCAGCGAGACCGGGTCGCGGGCCCAGTCCAGGACGTCGGTGACGCGCTCCGGCGTCGAGCCGAGCTCGGTCGCGATCTCCGCGGGCTCCGGGTCCCGGCCGTGCTCGCGGTTGAACTCGCGCTGCACACGGCGGATCCGGCCGAGCTCCTCCACGAGGTGGACGGGCAGACGGATCGTACGGGACTGGTCCGCTATCGAGCGGGTGATGGCCTGGCGGATCCACCACGTGGCGTACGTGGAGAACTTGAAGCCCTTGCGGTAGTCGAACTTCTCGACCGCGCGCACCAGGCCGGCGTTGCCCTCCTGGATCAGGTCCAGCAGCGGCAGACCGCTGCGGGGGTAGCGGCGGGCGACCGCGACGACCAGGCGCAGGTTGGAGCGGATGAAGACGTCCTTGGCCCGCTCGCTTGCGTCGACCAGGGCCTGCAGCTCCTCGGGCGAGGCCCCGGCCTTGTTCTCCTCGAGGCCGTCGAGGATCTGCTGTGCGAACACACCCGCTTCGATGATCTGGGACAGCTCGACCTCCTTGGCGGCGTCGAGCAGTGGTGTGCGCGCGATCTCGTCGAGGTACATGCCGACCAGGTCGCGGTCGGCGATCTCGCCGCCATGGGCGCGAACACTGCTTGCCGCGTCGGCCGTCTCGCCGGTGGCGGACTGACGACGGGCGACGGCACGGGTTGCCATGCGAGCTCCCTTGCGATGGTGAGGTCAGCGGGTGGTCCTTCGGACGCTGGACTCCGTCTTCCGGGACTCTCCGGACTCTCCTCGGGTGCCCTGCATCCGATGGAAACAACGACTGGAATCAGGACAGAATTCCCAACCCGGCCTCCAATTTTTCTGATCATGCAGTACCCTGTCCGGCCACACAGGGAGGCACGATGCCGTCGCAACGCACAGAGGTGCAGGTCAGGCCGGGAGTCGAGGGTGACCTCGAGGCCCTCACGGCCCTCTACAACCACTATGTACGTGAGACGGCGATCACATTCGATACCGCGATCTTCACTCCGGAGGAGCGCCGCCCTTGGCTGCTCTCCCACCCTGAAGACGGACCGCACCGCCTGATGGTTGCCACGACGGCGGACCCACGGGAGATTCTGGGCTACTCCACATCAAGCCCTTTCCGAACGAAGCCCGCCTATGCCACCTCCGTGGAGACGACCGTGTACGTCGCCCCGGAGGCCGGCCGGCGCGGCGTCGGCACGCTCCTCTACACGGCCCTCTTCGAGGCCCTGTCCGGCGAGGACCTGCACCGCGCCTACGCCGGCGTCGCGCTGCCGAACGAGGCGTCGGCCCGGCTGCACGAGCGCTTCGGTTTCCGTCATGTCGGCACCTACCGGGAGGTCGGCCGCAAGTTCGGCCGCTACTGGGACGTGGCCTGGTACGAGAAGCCGCTGTAAACGGCCGGCCTGACGCGCAGCCCCTTTTCAGCCGAACTGCACCGACCGCTTCGCCAGCCCCATCCAGAACCCGTCGATCACGGACTTCTGCGCGTCCAGCTCCCCGGCCGCGTCGGCCGCGCCCATGGTCACGAACAGCGGGGCGAAGTGCTCGGTGCGCGGATGGGCGAGCTGCCCCGCGGGCGACTTGCGGGTGAAGTCGAGCAGCGCGTCCACGTCACGCGCCTCCAGCGCCCGCCGGCCCCAGTCGTCGAACTCGGCCGACCAGGCGGGGATGCCGCCCTGCCGCAGCGCGGCCAGGTTGTGGGTGAAGAAGCCGGAGCCGACGATCAGCACGCCCTCGTCCCGCAGAGGGGCGAGCTTGCGGCCGATCTCCAGGAGCCGGACCGGGTCCAGCGTCGGCATGGACACCTGGAGGACCGGGATGTCGGCCTCCGGGTACATCTCGACCAGCGGCACGTACGCACCATGGTCGAGGCCGCGGTCGGGGACGTCCTGGACGGGCATGCCGGGGGCGCGCAGCAGCTTACGTACGGACTCGGCGAGCTCCGGTGCGCCGGGGGCGTCGTACGTCACCCGGTAGTAGTGCTCCGGAAAGCCCCAGAAGTCGTAGACGAGCGGGACGGTCTCGGTGGCGCCGAGGGCGAGCGGGGCCTCCTCCCAGTGGGCGGAGACGATCAGCACCGACTTGGGTCGCGGCAGTCCGGCGGACCAGGCGGCCAGCTCACCGGGCCAGACCGGGTCGTCCGCCAGGGGCGGTGCGCCGTGACTGAGGTACAGAGCGGGCATGCGCTCCTGAGTGGCGGCGGACATGCTGCGGCTCCTTCCAAAACATGGTTCCCTACAAAACTGTACGGGCCATTTGTTTAAAGTTCAAGGAGGGTCCACGTAGAGTGGAACGCATGAAGGCACCCGCACCCGCACCGGCATCCGCACCGGCAAACGGCTCCGCCGCGGAGCCCAAGGAACCCCGCTGGCTCACCGACGAGGAGCAGCGCGTCTGGCGCTCGTTCATGGAGGGCGTCACCCTCCTGGACGACCATCTCGACCGGCAGCTGCAGCGCGACGCCGGCATGCCGCACGTCTACTACGGCCTGCTGGTCAAGCTCGCCGAGGCGCCGCGGCGGCGGTTGCGGATGACGGAGCTCGCGATGCTGGCGAAGATCACCCGGTCCCGCCTCTCGCACGCCATCGCGCGGCTGGAGAAGAACGGCTGGGTGCACCGCGAGGACTGCCCCGACGACAAGCGGGGCCAGTTCGCCGTCCTCACGGACGAGGGCCTGGAGGTGCTGCGGCAAACCGCGCCGGGCCATGTGGAGGCCGTACGGCAGGCGGTCTTCGACCGGCTCTCCCCGGAACAGCAGAAGTCCCTCGGCGAGATCATGCGGATCGTCGCCGAGGGACTTCAGCCGGCCGAAGCGGGTGCGGACCTGCCCTGGCTCCGCTGAGGCGGGGGCAGGGCAGGTCCTGGATTCCGTGGGTACGGGGCGTCCCCTTCCCCGTGCCTACGGAGGGCCCGAAGGGGTGTCGTGCGCGGCCGTCAGTGGGCGACGACCGGGATCTTCACCTCGTCCGCCGCGTCCTCGCCGGAGGACGTGACCGTCGTACCGCCCGGGCGGCCGGCGTTGACGAAGGTCAGGGCGATCGCGGCGGCCACCACGAGGATGCCGACGGCGAACCAGATGGCGCTGGTGTAGCCCTCCACCATGGCCTCCAGCTGGACCAGCTGCTGCTGGGACCGGCTGGTCGCACCGGCGATGTGGTCGGCGACGTACGCCGTGGTCGCCGAGGCGGCGATGGTGTTCAGCAGGGCCGTGCCGATCGCGCCGCCCACCTGCTGCGAGGTGTTGACCATCGCGGAGGCGACACCGGAATCCCGCGGCTCGACGCCCTGGGTGGCCAGCGACATGGCCGGCATGAACGCCGTACCCATACCGAGGCCGAGCAGCAGCATCGCCGGGAGCAGCAGCGCGGCGTACGAGGAGCCGATCTCCAGCTGGGTCAGCAGCAGCATGCCGAGCGCGGCGACCAGGAAGCCCGGGCCCATCAGCAGGCGCGGCGCGACCCGGGTCATCAGACGGGTGCCGATCTGGGTGGAGCCCGTGATCATGCCCGCGATCATCGGCAGGAAGGCGAACCCGGTCTTGACCGGCGAGTAGCCCTTCACGATCTGCAGGTAGTAGGTCAGGAAGAGGAACAGGCCGAACATCGCGATGATCGCGAGACCGAGGGAGAGGTAGATCCCGCCGCGGTTGCGCTCGGTGATCACGCGCAGCGGCAGCAGCGGGGCCTTGACCTTCGACTCGACGAGCACGAAGGACGCCAGCAGCACGGCCGAGGCGACGAACATGCCGACGGTGACGGAGTCACTCCAGCCGTCGGACTCGGCGCGGGTGAAGCCGTAGACGAGGGCGACCAGGCCGAGGGTGGAGAGGATGACGCCGGGGATGTCGAGCGCGGAGCGGTTGCGGCCGCCCTCGGGCTCACGGATGACGAAGTAGGCGCCGGCCGCTGCGACGATGGCGAACGGGATGTTCACGAAGAACGTCCAGCGCCAGTCCAGGTACTCGGTGAGGAAGCCGCCCAGGATCAGACCGACGGCGCCGCCGCCACCGGCGATCGCGCCGTAGATGCCGAACGCCTTGGCGCGCTCCTTGGCGTCGGTGAACATCACGGCGAGCAGGGAGAGCGCGGCGGGCGCGAGCAGGGCGCCGAAGACACCCTGGAGGGCGCGGGCGCCGAACATCATCGCCTCGTTGGTGGCCGCGCCGCCGAGCGCGGAGGCCGCGGCGAAGCCGCCCAGGCCGACGACGAAGGCCTTCTTGCGGCCCCACAGGTCGGCTATCCGGCCGCCGAACAGGAGCAGACCGCCGAAGGCGAGGGCGTAGGCCGTGACGACCCACTGCCGGTTGCCGTCGGAGATGCCGAGGTCCTGCTGGGCGGAGGGCAGGGCGATGTTCACGATGGTGGCGTCCAGGACGACCATCAGCTGGGCGAGCGCGATGAAGACGAGCGCTTTCCAGCGGCCGGCATCCGGTTCTGCGGCCGGATCGCGGAGAGCCTTTGAGGCTGTTTCAGACATGGGGATACCCACTTCGGGACTTCGTGACGGAAAAACGGGACGTCGTGACGGAAAAGGGTGACGAAAGGTGACGGCTCGTCCGCGGGGACGGCCGTGATGACTGCGGATCAGGCGATCAGACGATCTGGCGGTCAGACGGCAGGTGGCAGGTGGCAGGTGGCAGGTAGCAGGTGGTCGGGGTTCAGACGGGTGGGGCGGCCTGAACTAATCGGTCAAGGTCGGCGCAGGTCCTCCAGGGTCACCGGCGCGCCCGGGAGGGCGGAGCGAGCCGGAGCGCGCAGCCCGTCCAGGAACAGCTGAAGATGGCGGTGGACGAAGCGGTCGGCGCGGAAACAGTCCGTACCGGCCGGGGGCCGGCTGAGCTGGGCCACGGCGATCATGACGTCCCCGACGTCCACGTCGGACCGCAGCTGCCCGGCCGCCCCGGCCCGCTCCATGACCTCCGCGACCAGTCGTTCGACCCGTTCGCGCGCGGCCTCCAGGTCCGGGTGGTGCTGGTCGAACGTGCTGGAGACCATCGGGCACAGCGCGCTGATCCGCTCGTCGGCCGCGGCGTGCACGAAGCGCTCCAGGGCCTCGAACGCGTCGCCGGTCTCGGTGAGCGCGGCCTCGGCGGCGGCGGCCGTACGGTCCATGACGGAGCAGACGACCTCGCGGACGAGCGCGTCGCGGTCCGGGAAGTTGCGGTACACCGTGGCATTGCCGACGCCGGCCCGGCGGGCGATGTCGTCGAGCGGCACCTCGGGGCCGTGCTCGACGAACATCTCGCGGGCGGCGGTGACGATCCGCTCCCGGTTGCGCAGGGCGTCGGCGCGGGGCCGGGGCGCCTTGCGCGTGACGGGGCTGGCGGTCTGCACGGCGTACTCCTGATGTCGGTGTTGACGTGTGTGGCGCTTGAAAGGTGCCTCTCGGTTCGATCCGGGGAGCGGGTCCCCGTTTCGTTCCGACACATGGCTAAACGGGGAGTGGGTCCCCGGTATTTCCCGCCCCTGAGGAAATTGTTTGTGACCTGGCTCACAAACCCCACCGGTCGCTACTGACGGGAAACCCACGATCGGTCTCTTCCAACGCGCGTCCCCCCACCCCGCGACGCAGGGTGATCGCAAGGGTGCAGCCGGATACGGGAGGCTGCCGCGGCGCGGGAGGTCCCTTGCAGGTCCCTTGCACACAGCCGCGGCCCCGGCGCCCCCGCCCGGACGGCACGGGGCCGCCCGGCGGCCGGATACCCAGGCGCCGGCTGGCCGCCCTGGCCTGCGTGACCGCCCTGACCTTCACGGTCAGCACCTCGGCCGGCACGGGCCGTCTCACCCCGGGCACCAGTACGGCGGGGTCCGGCCCGATCACCCTGTCCCACACCGCCGAGCACGGCCCCTGCATGATCCGTGGCGCGCGCGAGGTCCAGATGTCCGAGGGCATCCCCACCTCCACCGGCTACACCCGCTCCACCGGCACGGTCCGCGCCCTCACCCTGATGGTCGACTTCTCCGACGCCCCAGGCCAGGGCGACGCCCAGGACCGCTACCACGAGTTCTTCCCGCAGACCCGCGAGTGGTTCCGCACCAGCTCCTACGGCCGCCTCGACTACCGCCCCGAGACCCCGATACCGGGCTGGCTGCGGATGCCGAAGTCCTTCCACGAGTACGGCATCGAGCGCGGCGCTCCGTTCGACCCCGGCTACCGCGCGCTGGTCCAGGATCTCGTGGCCGAGGCCGACCCGAAGGTCGACTTCCGCGCGTACGACCTGCTGAACGTCCTGGTGAGCCCCAACGCCGGCCCCTCCGCCCTGGACACCGTCCTGTCCGTCACCTTCGCGGGCAACCCGGAGGCGCCCCTGGCCGACGGCATACCCGTGGCCAACGCCTCCTTCGTCTACTCCCGCCAGGACGACGGCTCCGGCTCCTACGGCCGCACCGGCTACCGCGTCCTCCCCCACGAGAACGGTCACGTCTTCGGCCTGCCCGACCTGTACACCGCGGAGGGCGGGGGCGCGGTCGGCCACTGGGACATCATGAGCGAGGACTGGGGCGCCAACAACGACTTCCTCGGCTGGCACAAGTGGAAGCTGGGCTGGCTCGACGCCGCCCAGGTCCACTGCGCGGCCTCCCCCGGCACCACCGAGTACACCCTGACGCCCCTGGCCCTGGCCGGTGGCTCCAAGCTGGTCTTCGTCCCCCTGGACGGCAGAACCGGCTACGCCGTCGAACTGCGCACCCGCGCCGGCAACGACGAGGCGGTGTGCCGTCCCGGCGTCCTCATCTACAAGGTCGACGCGGAGGTGGACACGGGCATGGGCCCCGTATCGGTCGTCGACTCCCGGCGTGACAGCGGCGGCTGCACGCGCGCGCCGAACGTCCACGCGGAGCTGTCGGACGCGCCCTTCACGCCCGGGGAGACGTTCCGCGACGCGGCGAGGGGGATCACGATCGAGGTCACGGGCGCGGGGGCGGGAGCGGCGGGGGCCGGGGCAGGGGTGGAGGAGGGGTACCGGGTGCGGGTGACGAGGGAACAGGGAGTCGGGTAGGGGGTCACCTCGACACACAGGGGCGGGAGGTCACGGCGGCCTCCCGGCCTACGGGTCACCGATTCCGGATTACGGTGGGCCTGCCGCGACCGTCGCGAGCGCCGTACCGGAGAACCGATGCCAGCGAAGCGCACGCCCGAGACCCCGGAGGGGTCCGCCCCACCGGCCGCCGAGTGGCAGCCGCCGGCCGGGGAAACGACCGCGTCGGCGACTCGGAGGGGCGAGCCGGGCGCTGGGGCGGGGAGATCGGCCACTGGAACGGGCTCGACCTCGGGGAAGGGTGGATCGTTCGCTGGGACGAGCGGCTCGACCTCGGGGAAGGGCGGATCGGCCACTGGGACGGGCTCGACCGCGGGGACGGGCGGATCCGCCGCGCAGACAGGGGCCCCCGCCGAGGCGGTCACTCCCCTGATCCGGGGCGTCACGGTGCTGCGGGAGCTGACGGAGGCGAACGGCACGCTGAGCCTGAGCGGTCTGGAACGCGCCACCGGCCTGGCCCGCTCCACGGTCGACCGCGTCACGGCCACGCTCGCCCGCATGGGCTACGTCCGTTTCGACGGCCGGGACGTCCATCTGTCCCCCCGTCTGATGGAACTCGGCAACGCCTACATGTCGGCCCTGCGCCTGCCCGCCCTGCTCTCCCCGCACGCGGACGCCCTGGCCGACGAACTGGACGAGTCGGTCTCCCTCGCGGTCGCCGACCGCGACGGCATCCGCTTCATCCACCAGGCGACGCGCCGCCGCGCGATGTCCCTCAGCTTCCGCATCGGCGACCTGCTCCCCGCCGAACGCACCGCGCCCGGCCCGCTGTTCGCCACCCAGTGGACGGCGGCGGACTGGCAACGCTGGCGGGAGCGCCGGGCGGCGGACCCGAGGGACCTGTCCTTCACGGCCGTACCGCCCCGCACGTACGGAGGGGACGCGGAGGACGACGAGACGTTCGCACACCGCACGCGAGAGGCGTCGGCGCACGGCTGGTCCCTGGACGACCAGCTCATCGAGCCGGGCCTGGTGGCGATCTCGGTACCGGTCCGCTCCACCCCGGGCGGCCGCATCGCGAGCGTGGCGAGCGTGGTCAGCCACACGAGCCGCCACACCGCACGCGGCCTGCGGACGACGCTGCTGCCGCGACTGCGGTCCGCGGTACGGGCGATGGAACGCGAACTCCACGCCGCCCGGCCCCCCGAGCCCGGCCCGCCCCCGTCGGACCTGGCGCTCTGGACGGGCGCGTCCAAGCAGCAGCTGGGCCGCGAGTTCATCGAATCCCTGGCCCGGGGCCTGACGGTCCTCACCGCCTTCGGCGAGGGCAGGCCGGAGCTGACCCTCACGGAGGTGTCCCAGGCGACGGGCCTGGCCCGGGCGACGGCGCGCCGGGCCCTGATCACCTACGAACACCTGGGCCTGGTCGCCACGGCAGGCCGCACCTTCATGCTGACCCCCCGGGTCCTCTCCCTCGGCTACCCTCCCCTGTCCCGCACCTCCCTCCCCGAGATCGCCCAGCCGCACCTGGCCGACCTGACGTCCCGCATCCACGAGTCGACGTCACTGGCGGTGTTGTCGGACTCCGGCGAGGAGATCCAGTACACGGCCAGGGTGGCCACGGCCCGGGTGATGAGCGTGAACATCACGGTCGGCACGCGGCTGCCGGCGTACGCGACGGCACTGGGCAGGGTCCTGCTGGCGGACGCCTCCGGGGACGCCCTACCGGAGTCCCTGCGGGCCTTCACCTCGCACACGATCACGGACAGGCGGACACTGACGGAGGCCCTGACCTCGGTCCGCGCGCAGGGCTACGCCCTGGTGGACGAGGAACTGGAAGAGGGCCTCCGCTCGATCGCGGTCCCCGTCCGCGACCGCTCGGGCCAGGTGGTGGCGGCCCTGAACACGGCGATGCACGCGAGCCGCCGCACCCCGAGGGAGTGCGTGACGGACCTCGTCCCGGAACTGACGGCCACGGCGACCCGCATCCAGACAGACCTCCACACAGCGGCCCGCTTCACCCACGTCCCCCTGACCTGACCCCCACACCCGCCCCACCCACATCCGGTACGCTGACGCCTGTGGTCCTCCCAGACCACGGGCACGTCGCTGCTTGCGTCCACTGCCACTGCCTTCGTAGCTCAGGGGATAGAGCACCGCTCTCCTAAAGCGGGTGTCGCAGGTTCGAATCCTGCCGGGGGCACAGCCAGAAGGGCCAGCTCAGGAGGGGTTTCCTCCCAGGCTGGCCCTCCCTCGTTCCGGGGGTCGTGCCACAGGCGTGCCACTACGTCCGCTCGGCCCCTGAGCAGGATTAGGGCGCGGTGCTCGCTTCTTCAGTCAGCCGAGCGTCCGTGTCCAAGATCCACCTGACGCCGGCGGCGTCCTTGAACTTGCACGTCGGATAGATCTCCTCCAGGCGGTCGATGTGAGTCGACTGGGAAGCGAAGGCGACCACATGCCCCGGACCCACGACGCATGGCTGATCCATCAGGATGTGATCAGGGCGCAGTCGTACCGCCTGTGGCTCCTCCCAGCCGTCGTAATCAACGGTCACATCGGTGACGGCTTCGTCCGACTGGTTCGTGACTTCAGCGGAATACCAGCAGCTCTCCGGCCCATCAGGAAAGTCCTGACCTGGTGTTATCTGAAGGCTGAACTTCACCCTCCGCGCCTGGGCGGTGTGCCGGTCTCGGACTTCAGCAGCAAGGGCCTTCTGCTCCAGCCGCAAGTTCTTAAGCTGTTCCTCGTTGAGCTCCTGTTGGGCCCTCAACTGCTTGGTCTGTTGACGCACAGTGAAAGCTGTGAAGCCGAGCGCTGCCGCACCGGCGACGCTTCCGAACCAGGTAGGAGCATCGCCCCAGTCAATCGATCCCAGAACCATCCGCAGACCATATGGTGAGCACGTCGTTGCAGGCACCGGTTTCTGCCCATCAAGTCGTCACGCCGTTCCGGCCCTCGTGCGCACGAGTACCGCTACATCCAGTCGGTACCCTCTCCAACTGAGTCCGGGCCCGCTTTAGGGACAGACACCCCCGGTTGATCTTCTTCCCGCTCCAGAAGACTGCCCGCCTGAGCCACGTCACCGAACTCCTCGGCTAGATGCGCGCCGCAGTGGCCGTCCCGGCTAGGCCTCCTGACCAACCTCGGCTCCACGCCCCGTCCGGGACCGGACATCACATCCGCCGGTATCCAAGCTGGCCAGGCCGGCTCCAGAACGAGATCACGACGTTAGGCTTGAGTAAGCCCGACACAGCAAATTTGTAAGGGTCTTGGGAGCGGGCACTGTTCCAGTAGGGCGTTGTGGACCATCCATGGACAGGTCCGCTCAGCCGGCCGCAGACATGGCTCCAACCTGCAACGTTTCGTAGGGCAGAAGCGCCCTCCGGAGCCGCGCCAGGTACAGCAACTATGGCGACTGGCACAGACCGCCGGTGACTCTGACAGACGATCTGATCAGTGCGTCAGACCTCAGCGACCTTGCTGCGAGTAGTTCGCATCGAGGCGCACGCACGGCCACTTAGCTCAGGCCAGGCTCTAGAGCCGACCCGTCTGCCAGATCGGGTCGTCCGGTGCGGGGCGTCCGTCGAGGCGCTGGAGGGGTTCTCCGGTGAGCGAGAGATGCCGACGAGCGACGGCTATGAAGTGCCCCTGTGCGGCAACGACTCTCCCTCTGAGTACCATCCAGTTCTCCTCGGGAGTCAGACCCCGCCGAATGGCAATGTGAAACCGCCAGATCTGCTCGTCAATGGCGTGCGCGGCTGCTGCAATGTCCCTGCTGGCAACGAGATTGACGCTGCCGAGGGCCTCGCCCCAGGGGCGCCAGTCGACTGTCGTCGGGGCCAGCACGCCTTGAGGGATGTCGTCAGGCCGGTTGCGGTCCATGTCGCTGAGGTCTACAAGCACTGAGGATGATTCCCGCAGTACGCGGACGCACGCTGCCGCCTGCTGTTCCCTGATCCAGTGGCGATCTTGAGCCCTTCTGCTGACGATGCTCCCAACGAATACGCCAATCAGTGTGGTCAGCACGGCCCCGACCGGAGCCGCCAGTAAGGCCAGCAACGACGTCATATCAGTCATTCTGGCGACGATGCGGTGGCTTGAGTAGCGGCTCATCTCAGCTCGTTGCGGTCGGCCGGTGGGCACTGCCGGGCACAGTGCCGAAGCCGTTCAGGAACCCAGAGACCGCAGCCCACTCGTTGACCACCTCCACCGGCCTCGGCTCCGGCGGCCGGATCTGCGGCGCCGCTGACTCACCCCCTGAACATGCCCTCGTGCCTACGACGCCAACGGAGCCGGTGAGGTGCCGCTGCTCGTTGAACGGAGGAGCTGGACCGGCTGACCGGCCCTCTGTGTGTCGGGGGTCGCTGGCGATGGCGACTTGGAGCTGCGCTGTTACTCACTTTCGGGTGACACCCCCTGCCGTTTGGGGGGTGGTGGAACCTGGCGAAGAGACCTCGCACCGCAACGCCCACAAGGGGTGTGGGTCTGCGAAGGCGTCAACTTCGCGCCCGAGGTGAATAGGTGGACGTTACATCCGAGAGTCATAGAAAGTTGGACAACAGGTAACAGAGGCCATGTTTCCCCCACGGCTTCTTCACTGGATGGACAGAGTGTGTGTGCGGCCAGCCGGCCGCGACCGCACACGCACCAACATCCCCGGAAGGCCACGGTGGCTGCGCCGGGGAGGGTGTCCGCACCGTAAGGGGACCTCATGTCCGCTTTCGCATCCGTCACCGCTCGCCGTATCGCCGCTGCCACACTCACCGCCGGCGCCCTCGTCTCGGTGGTGACCCTCCCGGCATCCGCCGCCGACCACGCCCGCCCCGAGCGGCCGAAGGTGAAGATCTCGGACGTCCAGTACAACTCCCCCGGCCGCGACGACCACTCCAACCGCTCCCTGAACCGTGAGTGGGTGGAGATCACCAACACCACCCGCCGCGCCGTGAACCTCGACGGCTGGACCCTCCGGAACGAAGACGGCCAAACCTACACCTTCAACCACTACCGCCTCGAAGGCCGCGCCACCGTGCGCATCCACGCCGGCATCGGCCGCGACACCGACAGTGACCTGTACCAGGACCGCCGCGACTACGTGTGGGACAACCGCTCCGACACCGCCACCCTCCGCAACGACCGCGGACGCTTCATCGACAACGAGTCCTGGGGCCACCACCGCCACGGCGGCGGCCACGGACACGGGCACGGGCACGGGCACGGCCACCGCTGACCCCCCACCGGCGGCGATGAACTGAAAGCGCCATCGCCGCCCCGATATCGGCACCGACGCCCCCGGCTCCAAGGCGACTTCCATGGCCGGGGGCGTCGCCATGGTCGCCAGAAGGCAAAGCTGATGGTCTGCCACCCGCCTTGACCTTGTAGGTAGGCCCTGGTCGGCTGGCCCCATGGCCACCGACCCGATCGAGTACGGCAAGGCGATGCCGATAGTGGCGGCCCATCTGGCGCAGGTCGGGCGGGCCTTCAGCCGGACCCGTTCCTCTCACACCGGACAGCCATACACGACGGTTCGGCAAGCCCTCCTCGAAGCACTACAGCATGGGCCGCCAGCGCGAAAGACGCCCAACGAGTCGTACCGCAGGTCGTCGACGAGTTCGCCCGGCGGATCTCTGAAGAGCGGGAACGGCTCCCGTTCCGACATCCACTCCTGACATCAACGACGGTGGACAACAGCAGCCCCGGACGGCCGACGACGGCCCCCAATCCCGCGATTCCGAGTTCTGTCAGGCCCCGGTGATCGAACTCCTGAAGCGGGTGTCGCAGGTTCGAATCCTGCCGGGGGGCACAGAGCTGAGGGCCAGTTCAGAGGCTTGATCCTCTCGAACTGGCCCTTTCGCATGATCACGGTCGTGCCACACGGTCACGGCCGTTGACCATGTGCTGCATTCCCAATGTGTCGAAGAGCGGCAGCGGCGCCGGCCGCCGCGGCCGCGTCCATGTCGGCACCAACGGACGCGGCCTCCGGTACGGCGACCCGCCCTGCCCCAACCCCCGAGCGGGGCCGCGGACACGACCGCCGCGGCCCCGCCATGGCCGAGGGACGTCGCGCAGGCGTCGGGCGCGTCACTTCGTGGGATCGTCTGTCGGCGTGAGTCAGTTCGTCACGCGGAAGGTGGCGTCGCTGCGGGCCGTCGTGGTGGTGATCGGGTCGAGGCGGAGTTCGTAGGCGTAGTGGCGGATGTACCGGTCGGGGTGGCTGTACGACTGGAAGGACGACCATGTCGGGTCGGCGAGGCCGGCGACCTGGCGGAAGGTGGCGTCCGCGGCGAACCGGGTGGTGCCGTCGTTGTAGGCCAGCTGGAAGTCGTAGTTGGAGTGCCGCAGGAAGTGGCCGGGGAAGTTCACCGACTCGAAGGACACGGTGCCCGAGCCCGCCAGGCCGGGCCTCAGCCGGAACTGGGCGTCCGGGCCCGTGACGTTCTGGTCGATGCGCACGTCGAAGTTGGCGTGCCGTACGTACCGGTCCTGGAAGTTGAACGACTGGAGCCGCTTGGCCGGGGTGTTGGCCCAGCGTGCGAGCACGCGGCTCTCTTCGGCGGCCGTCAGGTCGAGGATCGCACCGTGGCGCTTCTTGGTCCCGCCCAGGTTGTAGCTTCCCGACGCCGGGAGCCGGTAGGTGCCGGCGGCGGAGGGGTTGGTCGTCGTGACCGGCATGTAGCCGCGTCCGGAGGCGTACTGATCGAGGTACAGGGTCCACTCGTTGCGGTCCCTGAACTTCATCCACATCGGACCTTCGACCTGGGAGCCGGTCAGGCCGATGCCGGAGAGGTTGCCGAGGTCGGTCCACGTACCGAGGATCGAGTTGCTGCCTTCGAGCGTGATCTGGCCGTCGCCGGAGGCCCGCACGTAACGGAAGTCACCGACGCCGGACGGCACCTCGACGATCTGGGTGTCGATGATGTTCTGGGTTCCGGGGCGGTCGATGTAGAGCTGCGGGGTGGTGATGGTGCGGAAGTCGGTGGTGCGGGCGTAGTAGATGCGGTGCTTGAGCACGCCGCCTCGGGTCGCGTTCGTCGCCCAGTACAGGACGTAGTCGTTGGTCTCGGAATTCCAGATCGCTTCCGGCGCCCAGGCGTTGCGCCCGTCGGGGATCGCGCCGGCGACGTTGAGCAGCCACGGCTGCGACCAGGTGACCAGGTCCGTCGACTCCCACACCACGAGGTTGCGGCTGCCGTTGTTCACGGCGTCGTCCCATGACTGCCCGCAGCCGATGCACAGATCGGTCGCGATGATCCAGTACTTGTCACCGCCGGGGGCTCTGACCAGTGCGGGGTCGCGCACCCCACGGGTTCCCACCGTGGAACGCAGGGTCATCCCGCCGCCGTTGAGGTCACTCCAGTTCAGGCCGTCCGTGCTGTGCGAGAAGTAGATCTGCTGACCGGTCGAGCCCTCCCCGATGAAGTGCGTCATCAGGTAGCCCGGGTCGGCGGCGGCGGCCCGCTGAGGTGTGGTCAGGGCCTGGCCTGTGAAGAGGAGGCAGGCGGCGAGCGATATCGCCGACAGCCTGGAGAGAAGCGTGCGCATGTGCGTTTCCTGTCCTTTCTCCGGCTTTTCGTTGCACTCGTGACCGCTGCGCCGACGGCGTCGGCTCACTTGACGCTGTGGCGGCTCTCAGCGGTGCCCGTCAGGTCTTCCGGCGTGCCGTCATGGTCCGCTGGATCAGGATGAAGGCGCACAGCAGCACACCCGTGGCGATCTTCGTCCACCAGGAGCTGAGCGTCCCCTCGAACGTGATGACGCTCTTGATCAGGCCGAGCACCAGCACCCCGAAGAGCGTGCCCAGCACATACCCGGAACCGCCGGTCAGCAGGGTGCCGCCGATGACCACGGCGGCGATGGCGTCGAGTTCCATGCCGACGGCGTGCAGCGGGTCGCCCGACTGGATGTACAGCATGAACAGCAGACCCGCCAGGGCCGAGCAGAAGCCGCTCACCGTGTATACGGCGATCTTCGTGCCGCCCAGCGGAAGGCCCATGAGCAGGGCCGACTGCTCGTTGCCGCCGATGGCGTACACACGGCGTCCGAAGCGGGTGTAGTGGAGCACGTAGCAGGCGACACCGAGGACGACCAGGGCCACGAGGGCGCCGATCGACAATTCCCCCATGCCGAGCGACACTCGCGTCTGGGCCAGGGTGCCCACCGAGGCGTCGCTGATGGAGATCGACTCCTTGCTGATGACCAGGCACAGTCCGCGGAAGAGGAAGAGCCCGGCGAGCGTGACGATGAACGGCTGGATCTCGAAGTTGTGGATCACGTAGCCCATCAGGAAGCCGCCGAAGGCGCCTACGGCCAGTGCGAGGGGGACGACGAGGAGCAGCGGCAGTCCCTGGCGTTCCACCAGCCACGCCGTGAACATGGTGGTGAACCCGATCACCGAGCCCACGGACAGGTCGATGCCGCCCGACATGATGACGAAGGTGGCACCGATGGCGGCGACCAGCAGATAGCCGTTGTCGATGAACAGGTTGAGGAACACCTGGGGTTCGCCGAACCCGTAGTTCTGGTACCGGCTGAGGCCGGCGACATACATGGCGATGAACAGGGCGGCCGTGACCAGGACGGGCAGACGCCGGTCGCCGAGCAGGCGCGCGGCACGGGCACGGGGGGCGGTGCTGCCGCGCGGAGCCGCCTTGGGGGTCTGGGCGGTCGCGCTCATCGCGACACCTCCATCTTCGGTGCGGCGTCGGCCGCCGGAGCGGGCTCCACCGGGGCGGTGTCCCGCTGCGGGCCCTTGGGGCCCTTCGCGCCGAAGACCTTGGCCCGGAACTTCGGGGACTGCAGCAGGCAGACGACGATGACGACGGCGGCCTTGAAGACCAGGTTGGTCTGGGTCGGCACGCCGATGGTGTAGATCGTGGTGGTCAGGGTCTGGATGACGAGGGCGCCGACCACCGTGCCGCCGATGGAGAACCGGCCGCCGAGCAGCGACGTGCCGCCGATCACCACGGCGAGGATCGCGTCGAGTTCGATCCACAGACCGGCGTTGTTGCCGTCCGCGGCCGAGGTGTTGGAGCTGATCATCAGGCCCGCGATGCCCGCGCACAGCGCGCAGAACATGTAGACCATGATCTTGATGCGCGTGGACCTGATGCCGACCAGGCGGCTGGCCTCGGCGTTGCCACCGACCGACTCGACCAGCAGGCCGAGCGCCGTGCGGCGGGTCAGCGCCACGGTGACGGCCACCACCGCGGCCACCACGAAGACGGAGAAGGGCAGGGTCAGCCAGTAGCCGCCGCCGATCAGCTTG
This sequence comes from Streptomyces luteogriseus, assembly GCF_014205055.1. Classification (NCBI taxonomy): domain Bacteria; kingdom Bacillati; phylum Actinomycetota; class Actinomycetes; order Kitasatosporales; family Streptomycetaceae; genus Streptomyces; species Streptomyces luteogriseus. The sequence goes on along the minus strand of NZ_JACHMS010000001.1, from coordinate 5,015,329 downwards.
TACGGCTCGCTGTTGACGGTGATGATCTGGCCGTCGGTGATCAGCTGGGCGACGCCTCGGCCCGCGACCATGATGATGAGGGTCGCGATGATGGGCTGGATTCCCATCCTGGCCACCAGGAAGCCGTTCCACAGACCGCAGACGACGGCGGCCACCAGCCCGATGCCCATCGCCAGGAACACCGCGGACAAGGTGTTCTGGTCGGCCTGGTCGCTGATGTACGAACAGGTCAGGGCGCCGGTGATGGCGACCACGGCACCGACGGAGAGGTCGATGCCGCCGGTGGCGATGACCAGGGTCATGCCGACCGCGACCAGGATCAGCGGTGAGCCGAACAGCACGATGGAGACGAGGCTGCCGTAGAGGTGGCCGTCCGTCATGTTGATCGAGAAGAAGTCGGGCGTGAAGGGGACGTTGACGAGCAGCAGGGCGATCAGGACCGCGACCGGCCAGAACAGGTGGTGATGCGTCAGTGCTCGCCGGCGGGAGGTGGTGGTCACTGGTGATCTCCGCTCGCGATGGTCTCGAGGATCTTGCTGGTGGTGATCTCCGGCCCGTTGGTCAGCCGCGCCACCAGCCGGCGGTCGCGCAGCACTCCGATGGTGTGGCTGAGCCGGAGCACCTCCTCCAGTTCGGCCGCGATGTACAGCACCGACACGCCCTCCTCGGAGAGGGACACCACCAGTTTCTGGATCTCCGTCTTGGCGCCGATGTCGATGCCGCGCGTCGGCTCGTCCAGGATCAGCAGCTTGGGCTGGGTGATCAGCCAGCGGGCGAGCAGTACCTTCTGCTGGTTGCCGCCGCTGAGCCGGCCGACGCGGGCCTCCGGGTCGGCGGGGCGGATGTCCAGTGCCTTGATGTACGTGGCGACGAGTGCGTCGCGCTGGGAGGCCGGGATGGGCCGGGTCCAACCGCGGGCCGCCTGGAGAGCGAGGATGATGTTCTCGCGCACCGTCAGGTCGGGGACCAGGCCCTCGCTCTTGCGGTTCTCCGAGCAGAACGCCACACCGGCCTCGATGGCGTCGTTCGGGGCGCTCATCGAGACCTGCTTGCCGCCGATGGTCACCTTGCCGCTGTCGGGCTGGTCGGCTCCGAACAGCAGCCGGGCGAGTTCGGTGCGGCCCGATCCCAGCAGGCCGGCGAGTCCGAGCACCTCGCCCTTGTTGATCTCCAGGTCGAAGGGGGCGACCCCGCCGGTGCGGCCGAGCCCCTCGGCCTTGACCAGGGTGTCGCCGACGTCGGTGCGCATCTGGTGCTCGTGCAGTTCCTCGAGCTGGTCCAGGGCCTTGCCGATCATCAGCTCGATCAGCCCGACCTGGTCGAGGTCGCGGACCAGGTGCTCGCCGACCAGGGTGCCGTTGCGCAGAATGGTCATCCGGTCGCAGACCTCGTAGATCTGGTCGAGGAAGTGCGACACGAACAGGATCGCGACGCCCTCGTCCCTCAACTGCCTCATCAGGCGGAACAGTTCGAGTACCTCGTCGCGGTCGAGGCTGGAGGTCGGCTCGTCGAGGACCAGCACCTTGGTGCCGAGTCCCGCCCCGTCCCGGGCTCCGGTGCCCACCGACCGTACGATCGCGACCAGTTGCTGCACGGCCAACGGGTACGAGGACAGCGGCGCGGCGACGTCGATGTCGAGTCCGAGCCGGTCGACCAGCTCCGCCGCCTCCTTGCGCATCCGCTTCCACTGGATGCGGCCGGCGCGGGTGGGTTCGCGTCCGATGAAGATGTTCTCCGCCACCGACAGGTTGGGGCAGAGGTTGACCTCCTGGTAGACCGTGCTGATGCCGGCCTGCTGCGCCTGCAGCGGGCTGCCGAACCGTACGGACTCGCCGTCCAGGGTGATCGTGCCGCCGTCCAGGGAGTAGGCGCCCGTCAGCACCTTGATGAGAGTGGACTTCCCCGCACCGTTCTCGCCCATCAAGGCGTGGATCTCGCCAGGGAAGAGCCGGAAGTCGACGCCCGACAGAGCACGTACCCCCGGAAACCCTTTGACTATGCCCGTCATCTCCAGGACGGGTTGCGGCTCTGCCATGGCAGCGCTCCTCGTGAATGGTCCAGGTCCGCGGGGAGCCGCCCGGCCGAGGGATGTCGGCCGGCCGGAGGCTCCCGCCGGTGGGGACGGTCGGTCAATACTTGCGGGTGGGGAGCGCGTCCTTGGCCTGGTCCTGCATGAAGTCGCTCTCCTTGGTCTTGATCCAGCGTTCGACCGTCTCGCCGTCCTTGACCTTCTTCACGACCTCCATCAACTGCGGGCCGAGCAGCGGGTTGCACTCGACGATGGCGTTGATCTTGCCTTCGGACATGGCGACGAAGCCGTCCTTCACGCCGTCGATGGAGACGATGAGGATGTCCTTGCCGGGCTTCTTGCCGGCCGCCTCGATGGACTGGATGGCGCCGATGGCCATGTCGTCGTTGTGCGCGAAGAGCACGTTGATGTCCGGGTTGGACTGGAGGAAGGCCGCCATGACCTGCTTGCCGCCGGCCCGGGTGAAGTCACCGGTCTGGCTGACGACGATCTTCCAGTCGTCCGCGTGGTCCGCGTCCATGACCTCCTTGAAGCCCTTGGCGCGCTCGATCGCGGGGGCGGCGCCGGTGGTGCCCTCCAGCTGGGCGATCTTCACGGCGCCCTTGTGTCCTGCCTTCTCCAGGACCTTCTCCAGGATCTTGGCGGCGCGCCGGCCCTCGTCCGTGAAGTCGGAGCCCACCAGGGTCACGTACAGGGAGTCGTCGGAGGTCTCGACGGAGCGGTCAGTGAGGACCACCGGGATCTTCGCGGCCTTGGCCTCCTTGAGCACCGCGTCCCAACCCGTGACGACCACCGGCGAGAAGGCGATGACGTCGACCTTCTGCACGATGTAGTTGCGGATCGCGGAGATCTGGTTCTCCTGCTTCTGCTGGGCGTCGGAGAACTTGAGGGTGTACCCCGCCTCCTTCGCGGCCGACTTCACCGAGTCGCTGTTTGCGGTGCGCCAGCCGCTCTCCGAGCCGACCTGGGAGAAGCCGAGGGTGATCGCCTTGCTGCCGCTGCCGCTGCCACTGCCGGCGGCGGCGGCAGTAGAGCTGCCGTCCTCCTTGGCACAGGCCGCGAGTCCGGTCGCAGCCGCCACACCGACCGCGGCGGTGAGGAAGTTTCTTCTGCTGAGCATGCTTGATCTCCTTCATTGAGCCGGCCCGGGGATGGGGCTCGGTTGCTGCGACTTCTGACGTTCCGTCGGAAACCAGGGGAGTGATGATGTTCTGTGGGCCGACCAATGTTCGAAATATTGAACATGCGTGGCGCGCGCCGTCTGAGGGTGGTCAGGGTGGACTGCGGCCAGGAACGGCCGGACACGGAGGGCGGGGAGCCGGCGAGGTGCTCGGCTCCGGAAGAGCAGATCGGCGGGCAGGGCGGGATCAGGGAGGGGCCGGCGAAGTGGTCGTGGCGCTGATGTCGCCCGGCCGACGCGGGCGATGGGTCCGGGCTCGATGACGACCGGAGGTGCTCCGGTCGGGCCGCACCCTCGTTCCACTCCTCGACGGCTCCAGGAGCAGCGCGGCTTCATTCCGCCACTGTGAAGAGGCGGACCGCGCTCAGCAGAGGTGCCGAGAACTCCGGCTCCGGGGCGCGAACCCGGACCCGGTGGCGTCGCAGGGAGTCCGGGCGCTCACTTCGCCCGGCTTCCGCAGGGAGAGGCGCGAGCTAATCGTTGGCCGCAACCTGCCGGGGAGGTACTGCTGTGCGCCGGATGTGCCACGGCCGTACCTCCCTCAAATGTGTCGGTGATGGGGAGGTCATATGAGCGCCCACCGTCCCCCCTGGTCAAGAGGTTGCGCGAGAAGCAGGCCATCACGTTTGGGTAACACGGGGCAGCGGGCGAGGCGGGCTGCCTGCCGGCTGCCCGGCGCGAAAGCGGCTTCTTCGGCAGAGGTATTGACGCTCGGCAGACATGCCCATACTTTCGATCGCCGGGCGAAGTATCGAACCGCGTACGACATCCCGGACGAGCCCTGCTGACGGTCCCTCCTTGCCCGCTGGTCCGGGTCGGAGCCACGAAATGAGGGCACCGTCATGACGGCGACAGATCCGGCAGCGCCGCGTCCGGGCGACCCGTCCCTGCCTGCTACCGCCCACGGGAGGGGATCGCGAACACCGGACGCCTCGCCCGGACCACGGCTCGGCTCGGGGCGGCGCCCCTCGTCGCACGGCGCGCACCTGAGGGGCTGGGCATCGGGCGCACCGAGGCAGCACATCCGGATTCAGCTCCGGACGCTGTCTCGCCTGCCATGACCAGCCACCGCCCAGCGATGCGCCGGGCGAGCGGGGGCGGCCGGGCACGTCGACAACCGAAGCGCCTGAATCATCAGCGCCCGTACCCCGCTTGGTGGTCACTCAGTAATGGCTCGACACCACAACGAAGAGGCATGCGACAACCGCGACTACGCAGAGAACTGCGACGGTGAACAGCACAGAGCCGAGGACGCCCGTAGTCAAGGCGATCGCTGACCATCCGAACCGTGTCGCTCGTTCCGCCCGCTGCACTGCTTCGTGGTAGTCACTGTCGTCATACCAGCCGCGATCAGCCATGTTTCCCCCTCTGCTGGCGGGGACCCTACAGTCCGGCCGTCTCGCCGGAGACCGGGCGTGACCACCCCCCTTCTTCCAGGCGGGCTTTTCATCCGCTTTTGCGGATCATGTCCCCGAGCCGGTCCGTGATAGCTCGGTCCCGGTCACTGGTCATGTGCGGGTGGATCAGTGCCGCCCGGGAGCTGCTGTGTCCCATCCGCGTCATCAGCTCCCGCGTGCCGGCCCCGGCCGTGGAGGCCGGCGTGTTGCCCGTGTGCCGCAGGTCGTGAAGGTGCCGTTCGGCCGTGACGCCGCCTGCCTTCCGGGCCTTGACCCAGTCGCCGCGGAAGTTGCTGCGGCTCAACTGCCAGCCCTGGTGTCCGACGAAGACGTGCCCCTCGCGGCCGGGATCGGCAACCACCGGGTGCTCGATGTGAAGGCGTTGCGGGACGGGGAGTACGAGCTGACGGTGATCACGGACCCCGGCCTGCTTTCGCCTGAGATCACCGTCAGCCGCCGCTTCGCCATGGAGAGCACCCAGCCCCGTACCAAACCCCGCACCCAGCCCTGATCCCCCTCGAAGTCCCGGACGGCTTCGGGCACTTCCGCGTCAGAGCAATCACGTCCGGACCGTTGACGCGGTGGCCGGACGGTGCCCCATAATCGGGCACTCGCTGTCATCGATGACACATGTCAACGATGACTCATGTCAACGATGACATCTCGGGTCGACGGCAAGGGATGGCCGGCACCGGCCCGAGGCGCACTACTCGGCCCGTCGCGCGGAAGCCGCGGTCACCACCGCGCCGACGGCCGCGGGACAAGGAGAGACCATGAGCTCTGTACGCGTATCCCGGCATGCCCGCACACGGATGATGGCGGCGGTGGCGACCGTCTGCGCCCTGTCGGCTGCCCCGCTCGCCCCTCGGACCGCGGTCGCGGCCGACCCCCCGGCGTACACCGAGACCTACCGACCCCAGTTCCACTACACCTCGCAGAAGAACTGGATGAACGACCCCAACGGCCTCGTGTACCACCAGGGCGAGTACCACCTCTTCTACCAGTACAACCCGAACGGCAACTCCTGGGGCGACATGTCGTGGGGGCACGCGGTGAGCAAGGACCTCGTGCACTGGAAGGAGCTGCCGCTCGCCCTGTCGCACGACGACGAGGAGATGGTCTTCTCCGGCAGTGCGGTGATCGACCGGGACAACACCACCGGGTTCGGCACGAAGGAGAACCCGCCCATGGTGGCGATCTACACCAGCGCCTCCAAGAACGGCGGCAAACAGGCCCAGTCGCTCGCCTACAGCACCGACCGGGGCCGCACCTGGACCAAGTACCAGGGCAATCCCGTGATCGACATCGGTTCCACGGAGTTCCGCGACCCCAAGGTCCAGTGGTACGCGCCCACCCGGAGCTGGCTGATGGCGGTGTCGCTGTCCGCCGAGCACAAGGTGCGGTTCTACTCGTCCAAGAACCTCAAGGACTGGGAGTTGCAGAGCGAGTTCGGGCCGGCCGGCGCGACGGGCGGCGTGTGGGAGTGCCCGGACCTGTTCCCCCTCGCGGTCGACGGCGACAAGAAGAAGATCAAGTGGGTTCTGGTCGTCAACATCAACCCCGGGGGCATCGCGGGTGGTTCGGCCGCCCAGTACTTCGTCGGAGACTTCGACGGCAAGAAGTTCACCCCCGACGACAAGGGCAGCTACACCCCGCCCGTGGGCGAGGTCGTGCAGGACTTCGAGGGCGCCGGCTTCGGTGACTGGACGGCGACCGGGACCGCCTTCGGCCAGGGACCGGCAGCCGGGGCGGTGGACGGTCAGGGGCCCGTCTCGGGCTTCGACGGCCATGGCCTCGCCAACAGCTTCCACGGCGGTGACGGCGCCACCGGCCTCCTCACCTCCCCGTCCTTCACCGTCGACAGCCCCTACCTGAACTTCAGGATCGGCGGCGGGCGGCATCCGCACGAGGCCGGAACCGTCCTGGACAACCCCGCGCCCGAAGGCACGGTCCTCGCCGACTTCGAGGGCGGAAACTACGGCGGCTGGACGGCGACCGGGGACGCCTTCGGCACCGCACCGGCCGGCGGCACCCTCCCCGGCCAGCAGCAGGTCTCCGGCTTCCTCGGAGACGGCCTGGCCAACACCTTCCTGCACGGCGACGCCACCACCGGCACCCTCACCTCGCCCGAGTTCACCGTCGACAAGAAGCACATCAACTTCCTCATCGGGGGCGGCAACCACCCCGCCGGCTCCGCCGAGCCCACCGCCGTCGAGCTCCTCGTGGACGGCCGGGTCGTCCGCAGCGCCACCGGAAGGGACGCCGAGGCGCTCAACTGGGCTTCGTGGGACGTCGGCGACCTCGCCGGCAAGAAGGCGCGAATCAGGATCGTCGACGACAACACCGGCGGCTGGGGCCATCTCAACGTCGACCACATCGTCCTGTCCGACACCCGGGCCGCGCGAGTCTCCCAGGAGACGTCCGTCAACCTGATCGTCGACGGCAAGGTCGTCCGCAGCGCGACCGGCGCCGACAGCGAGACCCTGGACTGGGCGTCCTTCGACATGCGCCCCTACGAGGGCCGGACGGCGCGGATCCAGGTCGTGGACATGAACACCGCCGGCTGGGGCCACGTCATGGCCGACCGGTTCACCGCCGCTGACAAGCCCGCCAAGTCGGTCGTACAGCGCGCCGACTGGGCCGACTACGGCAAGGACTACTACGCGGCGGTGTCCTGGGAGAACGCGCCGGGCGGCAAGCGCCGCATGATCGGCTGGATGAACAACTGGGACTACGGCCAGTCCGTTCCCACCTCGCCTTGGCGCGGCGCTCAGAGCGTTCCGCGGGAGATGGCCCTGCGCACGGTCGACGGCCGGATCCGGCTGACCAGCAAGCCGGTGAGCGGTCTGGAGTCCCTCCGCCAGAAGCGCCCGGCGACGGCGTCCGGCCTCACCCTCAAGAGTGCCTCGACGTCACTGACCGGCCCCGGGGCCAAGGGCAAGGCACTCGACATCGAGGCCACCTTCTCCCTCGACGACGCGGACCGCTTCGGCCTGAAGGTGCGTACCGGAGCGGGCGGCGAGGAGACCGTCATCGGCTACGACACCACCACCCAGGAGTTGTACGTCGACCGCACCCGCTCCGGTGCGGGGGACTTCAACAACACCTTCCCCGGTGTGCAGACCGCGCCGCTGAAGGCCAGGAACGGCAAGGTCAAGCTCCGTGTCCTCGTCGACTGGTCGTCCGTCGAGGTCTTCGGCGGCGACGGCGAGGCCGTGATCACCGACCAGATCTTCCCCGACCCCACCAGCACCGGCGTCGAGGTGTTCGCCGAGGGAGGCACCGCCACCCTCGACGACCTGCGCGCGTGGCGGCTGGGGTCCATCTGGCGGTGATGCGGCGGAGGTTCATGCCGCGGAGATACATCCGCCGGTGATACGGCGGAGGTTCATCTGGCGGTGACCGGTGACCGGTGATCGGTGACCGGTGACGAGGCCGAGGCCGTGCGCCGGTCGGCCGCGCGCGGTCGGCCGCGCGCGGTCTTCCGGCGCGCGGTCTTCCGGCGCGCCACTTCCGACACGCGGCTTTCCGACACGCGGCTTCCGGCGCGCCATTTCCGACGAGGCATGCGTTCAAGAAAGCGACGCGCAGAGGCAGGCCCGCGGACTCAAGCGCAGCCGATTCATCCGCGGTCGATCCCCTCAAGGAACGTGAGTACGGAGGCGTCCTCCTCGATCAGCGGGATGAGGGCGGCGTTGAACGGGGCGCCGTAGGGGGCGTTCAGGTGTGCCTGGAAGGCGTCCTCGTCCCGGTAGACCTCGAAGATCCAGTAGGCGCGGGGGGCTGCCGCTTTGGTGTAGACGTCGAAGGCCAGGTTGCCTTCCTCCTCGCGCACCTTCCGGGCGTACTCCCGGATCAGGCGGGTGACCTCGGCCTCCGTTCCCTCTCGGGCGGTGAATTCGGCGAGCAGGGTCTTCGTCATGGTTGGGTTTCCGTCCTTGTCCATCCGGGGAGATCGTGGGATTCAGTGGGCGGCGTCGAGATGCAGGACGGCTCGGGCGTCCGTCGTGTGCGGCGCCGTCTGGTCCTGCCAGGGCGGGTTGGGTCCGGCCACCGAGCAGGTCAGGGCGGCGACCTGCACGGCGAACAGGCAGGCCGCCTCTACGTCGCCGAGACTCAGGTCCGTCAGCCTGCCGCCGAGGAGTCCGTGGGTGCCGAGGTGGTGCAGCAGTCCGGCGGTGAAGGAGTCCCCCGCGCCGACCGTGTCGACGACCGGCGTCGCCACCGCCGGTACCTGGACGCGCTCCCCGTCGAGTGAGGCCAGGGCGCCGTCGGCGCCGCGCGTGATCACGACGAGCCGGGCCCCCGCCGCGTGCCAGGTGTCGCAGGCCTGCTCGGGTGGCGTGCCGGGCAGGAGGAGGTCCAGGTCGTCCTCGCTCAGCCGCAGCACGTCCGCGAGGCCGCACCAGTGCGCCAGCCGGGCGCGGTAGACCTCGGGGTGCACCAGGAGCGGGCGGACGTTGGGGTCGATGCTGATGGTGGCCCGGGGGGCGGCCGCTGCCAGGAAGTCCTCCACCACCGCCGCCCCGGGTTCCTTGACCAGGGCCAGGGACCCGGTGTGCACGCAGGCGGTGCCGGCCAGGTCCACCCCGGCCAGTTCCGTGCTGGTCCACTGCCAGTCGGCGGTGGCCTGGGCGTGGAAGGAGAACGCGGCCTGGCCCCGGTCGTCCAGTTCGGCCACGGCGAGCGTGCTCGGCTCGGTGGCCTCGACGGCGTGCGAGAGGTCCACTCCGGATTCCGTGAGGTGGGCCCGGAAGAGGCGGCCGAACACGTCGCCGGACAGCCGTGCGAGGAAGCGGGCCGGGGTGCCGAGCCTGGCCAGGGCCACCGCCGTGTTGGCCGGTCCGCCGCCCGGCAGGACGCGGAGGGCGAGTTCGTTCTGGGCAGGCGCCGCTTCGGTGAACGCGTCGGCGACGCATTCTCCGAGGACGGTGATCTGGCGCGGGCTCATGGGCGGCTCTTCTCTGAGGACGCGTCCTCTGGGAACGCGCGGAGCGGGAACGGGCATGACCCGGGCACGCGGACGAGCGGCTTCGGGCGGGCGGCCCGTGCGGACTCGGCCTCGGGGCGTTGCCGATTTGTGACGAGTGCAAGGCATTGACGTTGCCGGGGAACGGAGTCCATCATCCTCGCCAAGCAGTGTCAACGATGACATCAGTCATCGTTGACATCGCGGGACGGCAGGCCCCACTGCCGACCACCCGCCCGACATCCGCAGGAGTCGTTCATGTCACGCACCTCTCGTCTGCCCTCCTCCTTGCTCAGAGCCGCTGCGTGCACGGGTGTCGCAGCGCTCGCCCTGACCGCCTGCGGATCCGGATCGGGATCGGGCAGCACGAGCAGCGGCTCGGGCGACGTCAAGGTCGGTCTCATCACCAAGACCGACACCAACCCCTTCTTCGTCAAGATGAAGGAGGGCGCGGAGAAGTCCGCGAAGGCCGAAGGCGTCACGCTCATGACGGCGGCCGGCAAGTTCGACGGTGACAACGCCGGTCAGGTCACCGCCATCGAGAACATGGTCGCCTCCGGTGTGAAGGGCATCCTGATCACCCCGAGCGACTCCAAGGCGATCGTGCCCGCGATCGAGAAGGCCAAGGCCAAGGGTGTCCTGGTCATCGCCCTGGACACTCCGACCGAGCCGCAGAGCGCGGTGGACGCCCTCTTCGCCACCGACAACCTGAAGGCCGGCGAGCTGATCGGCGAGTACGCCAAGGCCGCCATGAAGGGCAAGACGGCGAAGATAGCCGCCCTCGACCTGGCGCCGGGCGTCTCCGTCGGCGTCCAGCGGCACAACGGCTTCCTGAAGGGCTTCGGCGTCACCGACAAGGATGTCGCCTGCGCCCAGGACACCGGCGGTGACCAGTCCAAGGGCCAGACCGCGATGGAGAACTGCCTGCAGAAGGAGCCCGGCATCAACGTCGTCTACACCATCAACGAGCCCGCCGCTCTGGGCGCGTACACCGCGCTCAAGGCCAAGGGCCGGGAGAAGGACGTCCTGATCGTCTCCGTCGACGGAGGCTGCACCGGCACGCAGGCCGTCAAGGACGGCAAGATCGCCGCGACCTCGCAGCAGTACCCGCTAAAGATGGCCGCCGAGGGCGTCAAGGCCGTCGTGACGTACGCCAAGGACGGTAAGAAGGCGTCGGGTTACACCGACACCGGCGTCACCCTGATCACCGACAAGGCCCAGGACGGGGTCGCCGCCAAGGACACCGCCTACGGCCTGGAGAACTGCTGGGGCTGAGCCGCCGCCCCCAGCCGCCCCCGTAGCCACCGCCGTTCGTCACCTCTCGGCGGGGCGGCCGGCCCCACCTCCCCGACCTGGGACGGCCGCCCCCTCGTCCTCCTGCCGTCCGGCAGGGACGGACCAGGACTTCTGTCTTCCGACAAGGACCTCGCATGACTGCCACGTCCACGCCACCCTCCACGTCCGCGCCGTACGCGGGGCTCAAAGCGCCGACCACGGCCCGCAGACTGCTCACGCAACCGACCACCGGCCCGCTGGTCGCGCTCCTGCTGGCCTGCGTCTTCTTCTCCGTCTCGACCGACCAGTTCCTCACCGGCGGGAACTTCTCGCTGATCGTGCAGCAGGTCATGGTCGTCGGCACGCTGGCCATCGGCCAGACCCTGATCATCCTCACCGCGGGCATCGACCTGTCCTGCGGAGCGGTGATGGCGTTCGGCAGCATCGTGATCGCGAAGATGGCCGCCGAGGGCAGCCTGCCACCGCTCGCCGCCATCGCGCTGGGCCTGGTCGTCTGCGGCGGCTTCGGCATGCTCAACGGGACACTGGTGAAGAAGATCCCGCTGCCGCCGTTCATCGTCACCCTCGGCATGCTCAACGTGGCTTTCGCGCTGACCCACATCTACTCCGAGGAGCAGACGGTCACCAACCTGCCCGGCCCGCTGACGGCCCTGGGGCAGACCTTCCCGCTGGGCAAGACCGACATCACCTACGGCTCGCTGGTCACCATCGCCCTGTTCCTCCTCCTCGCCTACGCGCTGAGCAGCACCGGCTGGGGCCGGCACGTCTACGCCCTGGGCAACAGCCCGGAGGCGGCGCGGCTGAACGGCATCCGCACCTCCCGCCTGACCATCGGCGTCTACACCGCGGCCGGTGTCCTCTACGGCATCGCCGCCCTGCTGCTCATCTCCCGCACCGGCGTCGGCGACCCGCAGGCCGGGCAGACCGACAACCTCGACAGCATCACCGCCGTGGTCCTCGGCGGCACCAGCCTCTTCGGCGGACGCGGGTCGGTCCTGGGCACGTTCATCGGCGTCCTCATCGTCGGCGTCTTCCGCAACGGGCTTCAGCTGATGGGCGTCGCCTCGATCTACCAGACCCTGATCACCGGTGTCCTGGTGATCCTCGCGGTGACCGTCGACCAGATCTCCCGGAGGAAGGCCCGATGACCACGACCCCCACCACCGAGACCCCCGTCCTGCAGGCCCGCGGTCTGGTCAAGCGCTACGGCCACGTCACCGCCATCGACGGTGCCGACTTCGACCTGCTGCCCGGCGAGGTGCTGGCCGTCATCGGCGACAACGGCGCCGGCAAGACCAGCCTCATCAAGGCCCTCACCGGCGCGGTGGTGCCGGACGAGGGCGAGATACGCCTGAACGGCAAGCCGATCCAGTTCTCCGGCCCGCAGAGCGCCCGCGCCCACGGCATCGAGACGGTCTATCAGGACCTAGCCGTGGCGGCCTCCATGGACATCGCCTCGAACATGTTCCTCGGCCGTGAGCTGCGCCGCCCGGGGTTCCTCGGCAGTGCCTTCCGCATGCTCGACAAGAAGCGCATGCGTCAGGAGGCCGCCGAGCACATGGCCGACCTGAAGATCGGCCTGCGCTCGCTGACCCAGTCGGTCGAGACTCTCTCCGGCGGACAGCGCCAGGCCGTCGCGGTGGCCCGCGCCGTCGCCTGGGCCCGCAGCGTCGTCGTCATGGACGAACCCACCGCCGCCCTGGGCGTCAAGGAGTCCGGACAGGTCCTCGATCTGATCCGCCGCGTCCGAGACAAGGGCATGCCGGTCGTCCTGATCAGCCACAACATGCCGCACGTCTTCGAGATCGCGGACCGGATCCACGTCCACCGGCTGGGCCGGCGCGCCGCGGTGATCAAGCCCTCCGACTACTCCATGGCCGAGGTCGTCGCCATCATGACCGGCGCGCTCGGCGTCGACGCGGCTGGAGATACTGTCGTAGCGGATTCCGAGGCCGCGAAGGCCGCCGGAGTACAGGCCACCTGACAGCGCAACCCGCTCTCGCATGTCCCGGCCGAGGCCGCGGCCCGGGGCCCGAGAGCATCCAGGAGACGGTTTCCTCCATGGCAGCGAGCCGCCGCCCCACCTTGGCCGACGTCGCACGAGAAGTAGGTGTCAGCGCCAAGACGGTCTCCCGGGTCCTCAACGAGGACGGGCCCGTCTCGACGCGGACGCGGGAACAGGTACGCGCCGCGGTGGCCAAACTGGGCTTCCAGCCGAACCTCATGGCCCGCAACATCCGCGTCGGCGGTCCGGACACGACGATAGGGCTGGTCGTCCCCGACCTGGCCAACCCCTTCTTCGGAGCCGTGGCCCGCGGTATCGAGGAGACCGTGCGGGACCGTGGACTGACGCTGCTCATGGGATCGTCCGCGGACGATCCGGAGCGCGAACGGGCCCTGACGGCCCAGTTCCTCGCCCGGCGCGTCAGCATCCTGATCGTCGTGCCGGCCGTGGGCGCCGACCACTCCGACCTCAAGTCGCACCGTACGGCCGGGCTGCCCGTCGTCTTCCTCGACCGGCCCGGGGTCGGCCTCTCCACGGACAGCATCGTCAGCTCCAACCGTGCGGGCGCTCAGGAGGGCGTCGCCCACCTGATCGCCCACGACCACCGCCGCATCGGCTTCGTCGGCGACCTGCCCACCAAGCTCTACACCCGCCGCGAACGCCTCGCCGGATACCGCGCGGCCCTGCAGGAAGCCGACATCCCCTACGACCGTTCGCTGGTCGTCAGTGCGCACGATCAGCAGGGCGCGCAAGCCGTGACATCCCAGCTTCTCGACCTGGCCGCTCCCCCCACGGCCCTGTTCGCCGGGAACAACATCATGGCGCTCGGCATCATCGCCGAACTCGCCCGCGCCAAACGCAAGGACGTGGCCGTCGTGGCCTTCGACGACGTGGCCCTCGCCGCAGCACTGGAACCGGCCCTGACGGTCGTCTCCCAGGACCCCGAGGAAATCGGCCGCAGCGCCGCGACCACCGCCCTGTCCCGACTCGACGGCGACCGCTCCCGCGCGCGCACCATCACCGTCCCCACCCGCCTGATCGTCCGAGGATCGGGGGAACAGCAGGCGCCCAAGCCGTAGGCTGCGCAGACCCGTTGGCCCCGGCACCGGAACGGAGTGCGGCGCGTCCCCGTACTGCGGGGACCGGTACGGCGAGCGCTGGGCAGTCCACTCCGGTCTCGCCAAGAGGCTGCGTCATGAGCTGGGGGCACGGCACCCAGAGCTGCGGCTGCACGACACCAACACTCCCAGGAGCGGGCGACCAGGCAGAGCCGAGCAGTCGCGGCCCACGCCCGCTCCACCAGGAAGTCGGCAGCCGCGGGGCCTACCCTCGCGTGAACCCCTGGCTCCGCTCCACCTTCGCCACATGCAGCGTGTAGCTCTGGTACCACTCGGCCTGCCCGCGCTTTTGCGCCGCGCGGTGCTCGGCGTTGTTCCGCCACTCCGTGAGGGCGTCGGCGTCGCGGAAGTACCCCACCGTGATGCCCAGGCCGCCAGGAGTCTGCGCGTGGTCCATCCCCAGGAACCCGGGGACGTCCTTCACCAGGTCTTCCATGCGTGCGTTGGTCTCGCTGTAGCCGCTCTGGTCCTGGGTTCGCACCGTCGTGAAGACAGCCACGTAGTAGGGGGGTTCATAAGCCTCGACGGGCGTGACAGGCGCTTCCGAGTGATCGCTCATGGCGTCACCGTAAGGCGGGGCGCGTCAACGATCCAGCGTCCTTCCTGAACGGTCTTCGCGCACCCGGTCGCCGTCCACGGCCAGAGCCGCTGCACCGGCCTCGGGGACTGGATCACGCCTGGTCGGTGACGCGCGTGTAGGTGAGGAACAGCGCTCCGCTCTTCAAGACGGTGTGGTCCGTGAGTTCCCAGCGACGTGGATCGAAGGTGGCGTTGCGGGAAAAGAGCGGTATCCCGGCACCGATCGTCAGGGCTCCCACCTTGAGGATCAGCTGATCGATCTCGGAGTACAGGGCATCGGCCAGCGCCCCGCCACCGATCAGCCAGATGTCCTTACCGCCCTCTTGCTTCAGCTCTCGTACCGTGGCCACCGGATCGTCGGCCACCAGCTCGACGGCGGGGTCCGGGCTCTCGGACAGGGTGCGTGAGAACACGAGATGCCGCAGGTGCGGGTAGGCGTCGGTGATCCCGGCCGCGAGGCCGATCTCGTAGGTACGCCGTCCTTCGAGGACGGTGTCGAAGCGTGTTCCTTCGTCCGTGACGGACAGGGCCGCCCGGGCCGGAGCGGGCAGAGTCTCCGGGTACTCGGTCACGATGTGCTGGAGGTAGTCGTCGGGGATCGGCCAGAAGCCGTTCGGGCCGGTGGGATCGGCGCCGTCCGGCCCGGCGATGAAACCGTCGATCGTGGTGGCTATGTAGTAGACGAGCCTGCGCACGGATGGCCTTTCGTCGATGGCTGCGATGGTGCGGCCCGAAGCGACCGTTTCGTGCAGAGTTGACGGCCCCCCGATCGCCTGAAGATCATCGCACGGCCCCTTGGTGCCACAGGGGGGATCCGGGAAATCCTGTGCCTGAGGGTCGTGCCACGGACGTGCCCTCCTGGGGAAGCAACCGACGGCACCGACCAGCGTGTTACCGGCCCGACCTGGAGTATCCCCTCTCCAGGGAGGCGCTCCGTTCGGTCTCGGGCTCCTTGTCCGGGGCCCGTCTGCGTGAGCGGACCGGGAGGTCGTGTGGGGGTCACGACGCGATGGGGCCGAGGTCCGCGGCCGTTTCGGCCATTGCGCGGATGGTGGGGTTGCCGTCGGCCGGCCGCCAGGTGAGGGCCCATTGAAGGGGTGGGGCGTCCGGGACGGGCAGGAAGACTATGCCAATGAGTTGTTGTACCAGGCGGCGACTTCACCCAGCGGCTGAACGCATTCCCCGGAGGCGACCAGCGTGAGGACCTCATGGAAGGTCCGCGCGACAGGTCCGCGCGGGACACGTCGGCCGAGCGGCGCACGCGTGGGGAGCATGGACGCCACCCAGTACTCGGGGGCGTCGGGACCCAAGTCGACGACTCGGTTGTCTCCGAGGTCCTCCAGCGACGCGGTGCCGCGCGCGGCCAGTGGATGGCCTGCCGGCACGGCCAGCCCGCGGCCTCCGGTCAGTACGGTGGGGCCCACGGTGAGATCCGGCTCGGCGACGGGCAGCCACAGCACGTTCACGTCATGCTCGCCGGTGCGCTGGAAGCGCAGCCCACCGGAAGGGTGGAACACGCCTGACCCGTCGTCGACAAGGCAGGGGGTCGATGAGTGACATGCAGGCCGTCGCCGACCACTTCGAGATCGAGGCATTGCGCGTCGAGATCACCGACGCGGTGATGATGCGCGACTACGACCGAACCGCATCCCTGTTCACTCCCTGTGGCGCCGTGCGATGGCCGCACATCGACAAGGAATTCGTCGGCCGGGAGGAGATCCGCGCGGGGAGCGAATGGGGGCAGGGGCTCTGGGAGTTCTTCGTGCAGAACCTCCATCCGGGCTTCACCCGGCTGGACGGCGACACCGCGGTCGGCCGTGCGTACATCCAGGACTTCGGGCGGATGCGTGACGGCAGCTCGCATCTGAACCACGGCCTGTACCACGACGGTTATGAATGCACCTCTGACGGCTGGAAGTTCAGCGAGCGCGTCTACGAGGTCAGGTACACGGACCGGTCTCCGCTCGCGGACTCCCCGCCGTCCCACGCGCCGGTGGCCCAGGCGCGTCGGCAGCCACTCACCCGACCGGGGTCTTCGTAGACCGCCTCGGCCCGTCGCGTGATGAGCGAACCTCACGGTCCCGCCCGAGCATCGAGTGAAGGAGCGACCATCATGATCTTGATCACCGGAGCCAATGGCGTCGTAGGACGTCAGGTGATGAAGCAGCTGATCCACGAGGGTTTTGTCGCGGAACCGATGCTCCAGACTTCCGTGTGCCCGGGCCCCCGACAACGTTAGGTTATTGGCATGGGGTACGGGGACAAGGAATGACGAGCCAACAAGAGCTCTCCTACAGAGCGGAGTCGGATCGGCAGTGGAACACGATCGCCGCCGGCACTGCACGAGTCAGCCTGCATCCGGATGAGAGGGTGCCCGAGGTCATCGTGATCAGCGGACCGTGCCCGCGCTGCCAGCATGAGACTGTTCACTCCGAGCCGCTTGTCGCGTACGCAAGCGCGCTCCCTCGTCCCGGCCTGTTGGCTCGCCTGATGCAACGCCGCGCAACCGGACCAGCCTCTCGGGACGTTGAGGTCATCTGTGCTTGTCCCGCTGCTCACCCGGAGGCTGGTGAGCTCAAAGGATGTGGGGCTTCCTGGGTGCTGCACATCGAATGGGGCGTGTGATGGCGGTCCGCGTTACAGCCGGCACTCCCAGTACGCAAGCCGGCCGGCTGAGAGCCGACCAGTCTCGCCGCCTGATGGAAGACGAACTCGACCGCGTTCGCGCTCAAGCTGAGAACTGGCGCAACGGTCTGGCGGCTCTACTGGGTCTGCTGACGGCGGTCGGGGTCGTCAAGGGACCCGACACTGTGCAGGGACTGTCGGGCGTGGCACACGCCATGGTGGGGCTGCTGCTTCTGGGCGGCTTGCTGCTCGCGGCAGGCGGTGCCTTCTTCGCCATGCGGGCAGCGTTCGGGCTGCCGCGGCGCCGCTTCGCGGAAGCCTCGCTTGAGGAACTACTCACCCGTCAGCGCCTCAGCACACGGGAGGCAGTGAGGGATCTCAGGCTGGCCATAGGCGCCGGATTCCTGGCCCTCGCTCTCGTCACCACCGGGATCGGGCTGACCTGGTACGGACCGCGAGCCGGGAAGCCGGGGGTGCGCATCGTGGAGAAGGACGGGAGCACGTTGTGTGGGGCGCTGGTCGGAGTTGACGCCCAAGGCGTGCGGTTGCGGGTCGGCGGAGCGGAACGACGTGTGCCGATGCAACGGCTCGAGTCGGTGAAATCGGGGGGCTGTTCCTAAGCCTTCGAAGACGGGGTTGTCCAGCGCGGGTCGGGCTGAACACCACGCCGGTACCGGTCGAGGACGACGGGGGCCGTGTGCTCCCAAAGGATGTTGACTATGTGGCGAATCGCTGTTCCGAGGGTGATGGCGGGCTCCACCTCACCCTCGTACAATTCCCGAAGAGACATCTGCAGCACATCGCGTCGCTCGGCGACCGGCGGATGAGTCGCAGAAGACCGATGCACATCGCTCCGGCCCGTGATCAGCATCGAGAGGGCCCGCTCAAGGGTCTCACAGGCGGAGAAGAACAGCTCGACACCTGCATGCGCCACCGCCAGATCGCATTCCTCAGTCATCACCGACATGCACAAGTGCCAGCCGAGCAGGTCGGCCTCATGCTCCTGCTCCCATTTCCAGGTGACCTCGGTGACCTCCCCATCGTCGGCTCCCAGCAACCGACGTGGGCCGTGCCCGTCTGCCAGGTGGCCGGCCAGGACGTGACCATATTCGTGACCGAGAACGAAAAACTCCAGCCCTTCGAGCAGGAAGGCGGCAGGCACCTCGACGGAGGGTGGAGCGAAGTACTGGGGAGCTCGGCGCGGTCTGCCCTTGAGGAGGTAGGCGAGAACGACTTCCTGAAAGCGTTGCAGGGCCTCTGGGAAATCCTGCAGATGCCTGCGCACCTTGTCGGGGGCGAAGAAGAAGGCGTTCATCCCTTCTCCGAAGGAATTGAATGGCATCGCCAGGGCCACGGCTTTGCTGAACAGGTTGGCGAAGGTGGTGAGTTCACTCTCGAAGACGACCAGATGGGTGCGGGCATCGGGTGCTAATAGCGTGACAGCGTTGATCTCGCCGGTCTCCAGCGAGCCAAGCACAGGACGAGTGAAGTGGTCTGGGGTGTACTTCTCCAGCCGGTCGGCGAGACCATGGATAATGGAGAATTCACAGTAGGATTCCTCGGGCCCGCAGGGCGGCCAGAACTGCTGAAGTCTCAAGGCCTCAGCGTATCGTGCGTCCAGCGACTCTTGGGCGGTCCGTGTTTTGATCAAGTCTTGCATTAGCTGTCGTTCGTTCGCGTTCCGTCCTCGTCGTCCGAGTGCCTCCGCGACCTGCGCCTGTAACTCCCAAAGATAGACTCGGGCCCGATCCGTCTCTGTCGTCACTGTATTGCCCTCATTTCTCTCGCAGCGCACCGATGCATCACGTGAGATCGTCGGATGCCTACCATCGCCCCGCCCGTCAGATCGCGGCCCGCAACACATACCCGAAGCGGGGTATGGCGATCAAATGGGGAGCCGTCGGGGCCGCAGTTCACAGAGGAGCGACCGAACGGAACGGCATGACATCGCTCCGGATGGTCGGGACAACGGAGGGCGCCCGCAGGCCCCGAGGAGCACCAGCGTCCGTGCGACGCCCCGGGCGAACCACGCCATGGACCCCGTCAGGCCAACGCCAGCGTGAAGCGCTCCTCACGCTGAGGCTGGCCGACCGCCCTTCCAGGCAGCGACGCTGGGCCGTATCTCCGGGGGTGGCCGAAGCCGCTCGCCAATGGCCGGGGACGGTCGACGACCACCACTGGGAGCTCCGGAGCACCACTCCTGAGCAGCAAGAAGACCGATCAGTAAGATCCCCGAAATGATCAGGCAAGAAGGAGCAGCCTTCCTGCCCCACACCTGCGCACCGCCTCCGCGGTCGAGCACAAGACTCGTCGCTACGCCCGTACCGCCTGAAACCGAGGCAGCTTTTTGTAACCAACAACTGACATCTCCGCATCTGCCACCATATGCTGCGCTGGCGACCCAAGGCGGGAGCCGCACGCCGAGACCCAAATAGGCGTCTGCCGGCTTGAGAGGAAGCGGTCAGTGAACACAATGACACCTGATGAATTCGAAGAGGAAGTACGCCGAGTAGCGCGAGCTTTATGGCCCGAAGCAGAGCATGGCGGCCCTGAAATGGTGAATGGTCGCGAGGTCGACGGGATCTTCAAAACCGAAGAAGTTTCGCACATGGTCGAGGCGACTATGGATCGCCGCATCGACAAAGCCCATAATGTCGGGCCGAAACTGTTGGGCCATCTGAAGACGGCGCGCAAGCAAGGCTATTTCGCCAAGTCCTGGTTCGTCACCTACCACCCCCCGACCGCGGACCAGCGCAAGATCCTGCACAATCAGTATGACCGATCAATCGAGGTCATCTCCTACGATCAGTTCAGGTCAAAGATCATCAACGCTCGCGAGTACTTGGAGTTGCGTGATCTCGTCGGGTGGGGAAGTGCGGCGAACCCTAAAACCAACAGCACCACCGAGTTGGTGAAGTACGTTCCTTTGGGCATCTACAGCTCTTCCGGGGTCGTGCGCCCAAGGATTGCTGATTCCGGTCGGAGGGTCCAGCGAGAGGAGCCGAAGAACGTCTCCGTCAGCGATCTCTCCATGTCCGTCGAGTCGGGCGAAAGGATTGCGCTTCTGGGCGACTACGGCGCCGGGAAGAGCATGACGCTGCGTGAAGTTCACACCTACCTCAGAAAGCGCTACCTAAAGGGCGACACGCACATCTTTCCCATCACCTTGAGCCTGCGTCGCCACTACGGGCAGGACGACCCGGCGGAAGCTCTCACGCGCCACGCGAACTACTTGGGATTCCAGAACCCGGCAAAACTCGTCAGCGCGTGGCGCAACGGCTACGCCCATATTCTCCTCGACGGGTTCGACGAGCTCGCAGCTCCGGGCTGGAGCGGTTCGCCCGAAGCAATCCGGGAGAACCGGCGCGCTGCCACCGTGTTGGTCAAGGAGTTCAGTCGCGAGTCACAGCCGGACACTGGAATCATCGTGGCAGGGCGCCGTTTCTATTTCGACACCCTGGGTGAACTGGGCGATTACCTCTTTGATGGATCTCCGCATGTCATCGCCACCCTGAGTGATTTCTCGGCAGACCAGGCCAAAACTTTCTTGGCTCAATTCAACGAGAAAGGGGCGGTCCCTGATTGGCTTCCTCAGCGACCCCTGCTTCTTGGGCACCTAGCAGCCGAAGGAATCCTACGCGGCTTTGAGGACAGCGCTGGGCTGGCACCCGCTCCCGGTTGGGAGTGGCTCCTCGACCGGATTAGCGAGCGGGAGTCCTTCATCAAGCAAGGCGTCGACGGGCCTGCGGTGCGACAGGTGATCGAGCAGTTGGCGAGCTTCGCACGGCAGACGTCCCTGGGAGTGGGACCCGTGTCCATGCGGGACATCGTGGACGCCTTCACGATCGTTCGAAAGAGGCCGCCCAGCGATCGCGAACTGACTCTGTTGCAGCGCCTGCCGGGGCTGGGCGGCGAGGAGGAGGACTCCGAGAACGGCACACGGCGCTTTGTCGACCAAGACCTGGCGAGTGCCGCCCAAGCCGCACATGTGAGCCGGTTCGTCATCGACCCTTACGGCGACTACGCCGGATTCCAGCCGACGCAATGGCATTCTGCCATGGAGCCGCTGGGCGTGGAAGTGGCCACAGAACAGATCAGCAACTTCCAGGTTCAGCCGGGCATACTGCGGACCGCGCTGGGTCGGGCCATCAAGACCGACTGCCACGAATTGGCCGCAGATCTCGTCGGTATGGCAATCGCCTCTGGATTCGACATCACGAACGAGGGGACGAGTAAGCACACCGTCTCGGGGGCCGTGATACCGAGTCTGGACCTGGGCGAGGGGGGACCGAATCTGAGCGGCGTCGAATTCACGGACTGCATGTTCGAGGAGCTCGTCCTGTCCGGCGACCCCGACCCTTCACTGCTTCCTCTTTTCAACCAATGCACGTTCTTTACCGTGATCGGGAGGCTTGGAGAGACCGACATGCCACTCGGTCGCTTCACTGACTGCACGTTCGAAAGCTTCCCGGACGCTGCGGACCGAAATGCCGCGATCATGGATTCTGCCATTCTTCCCGCCGGTACGCGTGTGGTGATGACCTTGCTGCGTAAGCTCTATCTGCAGCGAGGCCGCGGAAGGAAGGACAGTGCTCTGACCAGGGGCATGGGCGGAAATGACGCAGCGTTGGTCACTCCCGCCATGCAACTCTTGCAACAAGAGGGCCTTGCGGTTCCAACTCGCCAGGGAAAGAACAAGATCTGGCTTCCTGATCGCAGTGCAGGACCTCGTGTCAGGCAGTTCCTGTCGGCTCCCAGGGTCGGAGACGATCCCCTGGTGTCGGGAAGTCGATCTCTTACCGGATCCGGGAGTTGACGCCTGCACGCGGGAAGTTCTGAAGACGTTGGTATTTCGTGCGGTGCTGATCGTTGGGCGCTCTGCTGGGCCGCCCCGATCTCCCGCAGAGAGGCGCCTCGCGCGGCGGGCGGTCCACCAGTGTCGTCGCCGCCCTGGAGCGGCCCCGATCCAGAAAGTACGAATCGATCAGGAACGCGGGCTCTCACTCAGCCCGTTCACGGCCGTTCAAGCGAACGCCTCAGGGTGCCCCCGTGGAGCAGCACCCACAGCGTCACTCAACGCAGGTTCGAATCCTGTCGGGCACACAGGTGAAGGGCCGGTTCACAAGGGTTTTCCCCCCGAGCCGGCCCTGCGGCGTCCTCGGGGATCCGCTCCTCCCCCGGCCCTGCATCGAGGCCGTCACCTCGGTGTGAACGCGCAATCTCGTCCCATGAGGGATAGCCGCGCGCCTCTCGTCACGTCGTGATGTTCGAGAAGGGGAGGGTCGATGGAGGCGTCGAGTCATGACGGGTTCCGGGAGTTCGTGGCGATGCGGTCCACCGCGTTGCTGCGGCTCGCCGTGCTGCTCACCGGCGGGGACCGGCACGCCGCGGAGGATCTGCTGCAAATCGCGCTGATGAAGGCCTACGGGCGCTGGGCGCGTATCGAGCAGCACGAGGCCTACGTCCGGCAGGTGATGTATCGCCAGCAGGTCAACCGGTGGCGGCTGCGAAGACATCGCGCGGAGACGACGGTGCCGGTGCTGCCCGAGTCGGGCACCGGCGCCGATACCGGGGCGGACTCCGAGTTGCGGATCGCCCTGTGGGCGGCGCTGGGTCGTCTGTCGAAGCGGCAACGGGCCGTGGTCGTGCTGCGCTACTTCGAGGACCTGCCGGAGGCCGAGGTCGCCGCGCTGCTGGGGTGTCCGGTCGGCACGGTGCGCAGTACGGCGCACCGGTCGCTCGCCAAGCTGCGGACGCTCGTGCCGGAGCTCGGGCCCGAAGGGCCCGCGGGACGGGTCCAGCCGCTCACCTGCACGCCGAAGGAGGCCCAGCGATGACGACGGAGCGCGTGGAGGAGAAGGTCCGGGAGACGCTGGACGCGGTCGCCCTGGACCGGGTGCGGGCGCCCGGGGACCTGGCGGAGAGGGTGGTGTGGCGGCGCAGCCGACGGCGTTTCTCGCAGGCCGCGGGTGCGGCGGTCGCCGTTGCCGCGATCAGTGTGGGGGCGGTGTTCGGCTTCGGGAACGGGGGTGCTGCCGGGCCCGACCGGCCCGTGCGGCCGGCGGCTTCGCCCGCCACTCCGCCGGAGGGCTGGGAGCCGTGGCGGAGCAGCAGCCCGGGCGCCAGCGAGCGGGGGTGTCTGGTGGACGGTTCCGCGCTGTACTGCAGCGGGTCCGAGTACGATGCCGCGAAGGTCGACGCCAACACCGGCAAGCGGTTGTGGACCGTACCGGTCAACCGCGAGGGCGACAGTATCGACCACCCCTTCGCCGTGCGTGACGGGGTCGTGTACGCCTACCGCAACCACACCGCGGAGAATCTGCCGGACGGTGACTACGCCGGCGGTACCGATCTGATGGCGGTGGACGCCGGTACCGGTGACGTGCTGTGGAAGGTCGAGATGCCGCAGGACGACCGCACGGCCCAGGCCGCCATGCTCATCGACGGAGCGGTGCTGGCGAACACCCCCTCGGTGCGCACGATGTCGGCGCTCGATCCGCGTACGGGTAAGGAGAAGTGGCGCCACACCTGGGACAAGGGCACCGCGTGTCAGCGGGCCGTGCTGAGTGGTGTGCCGTATCTCCTGTGCATGCGGGACGTCGAGAAGCCGGACGCCACCGAGGTGCTCCGGCTCGATCCCGCCGACGGGAGCGCCACGAAGATCGCGGCCCTCCCCGGCGGGCAGCAGCTCGTCGGCACCACCGGGAACCGGATGGTTCTGATCGCGGCGCAGGGTGCGGACGGCAAGGATCTGCGGCTGACCACCGTCAGCGGCTCGGGGGAGCGGGTCTCGCGCCCCTACCGGACCATGGGGGCGACGGCCACCTCCGAGGTCATCGGTGACCGGCTGTTCTCCGTGTCCTGGCAGGGCAAGGCCTCCGCCTACTCGCTGACCACGGGCAAGACCCTGT
The DNA here is from genome assembly GCF_014205055.1 of Streptomyces luteogriseus. Classification (NCBI taxonomy): domain Bacteria; kingdom Bacillati; phylum Actinomycetota; class Actinomycetes; order Kitasatosporales; family Streptomycetaceae; genus Streptomyces; species Streptomyces luteogriseus. Next base: position 4,991,220 of record NZ_JACHMS010000001.1, on the reverse strand, counting down.
GGACCCGTCCGGTGGGCGTCAAGTTGCCCGACCGGGACACGATGGCGAGCTTCCCGTCGCCCGTGGTGTCGGTGGCGCAGGGGGTCGTGTACTTCTACAGCCCGACCGGGGATCTGTCCGGCCTCGATCTGCGCACGGGTGAGCAGGTCTGGCGCGATCACGTCGACACCGGCGAGGCACGGCCCGGGTTCGGGGCGCCCCAGCTCCTGCTCTACGAGGACGTGCTCATCGCGCGCAACGGCAGCACGATCGTCTCGCAGCTGCCTCGGGTCGGCGACTGACCCGAGGGGTCCGGTGGACGCGCCGACCGGCCTCGGGCTCCCCTGCCCGGGGCCGTCACCGTGAGCCGGCGGCTGCCCGGTCACCTCTCAGCGGCGACGGTCCTTCCCGGCCGCGGCCGCTGAGGCGTCTCACCCGTCCCACGGTCACGGCAGATCCGCCTCCTTCCTCTTTTGCGCGATTCGCCCCCGCGGCGCCATAGGGGTGGATACCGTTGTCCGCCCTGGAGATGCAGGTCACATCCGAGGAGGGGGCAAGGACGTGGACATCTCTTCACACATTGCTTGGGCGCAGAGTGCGTTTCCGTATCCGGAGGGGGCGACGTACCCCGACCCGAGGAAGTCGCCGCAAGGGATCGTGCAGTCAGCGGCGAACCTGGCGCGCGCCTACGATCATCATCGGCGCCAGGTCGAGGTCGACCAGGTCCCGTTCTGGCTGGGCGCGGGTCTCAACGGACTGGCCAAGGAGCTCGTACAGCAGGGGAGAGAGAAGGACGCCGCACTCTCCTTCCAAGTGGCACATCTTGTGCTGACCGGCGACCCGGGCGAGGGCCCGCCGGCGCAGCATATTGAAAAGGCGGCATTCTTCAGCCGCCGTAACCTCCAGTCACTCGGTGCCGACACCACGACGGCGCTCCCCGATCCGGTCGGCTCGCCGATCCTCGTCCTCGGTGACATCCTCGGGGGCGCGGAATCCATTCAGGCCGAGGGAGCCGGGCACGAACAGAGGACCGAGCGGGACACGGAAGGACCTCGGCACAGTGGCGCCGAGCGGGAGCCCTCCACTGCGGGAGAACTCGTCGCCCAGCTCACCAGAAGCTGGGCCCCCGGGCGGGTCCCGATCCGCGAGCAGAACGACGTTCTGCTCGATCACTTTGCCGGCATAAGCGGTCAACTCGGCGCTCTGGACCGAGACTTGGGACGCGAGTACCGGGCTGACGTCGAGGCGGTCACGGCGGTCTTCCCGGACGGGTTACCCGAGGACCGTCAGGACCTCGAAGCACTGGCCCAGCGGATGCGCCGCTTCGCGTTCGACAGCAGGGCACTGGAGGAGCGCGGGGAGCGCCGCGTGCGGTGGCTGGCCTCCGCCACCACCAACTACCTCGTCTGGAAGATGCCCGGCGGCATCCCCACCAACGGCCCTCAGGTACTCATCGACCTCATGGGCTACATCGGTGCCATCCTCAGCAGCGAGAAGCGTTACCAGGACTCGGCACGTGACCTGCTCCTCGACTGCACGGAAGCCCAGGTGTGCCTCGCGCACCGGCTGCCCGCTGTGGTACTCGGCCGCTTCCCCTACCTGCGTGTCTGGCTGCTGGCCTCCGTCGGCACCTATCTGATGCTGGCCGGCCCCAACCCGTCACGCCCACAGGACAGCTACTACGACCCTCGCATCCACAGCGACGACGCGACCAACCGTGGTCTGCACCGGGCGCAGCGGGAGCACTGGCCGGAGATCCTCCTCCGTCAGTGGCGCGATCAGGAGAGTCTGAAGGGGGCCTGCTTCGCCCTGGCTTCCGTGTCGGGCTGGGACGACGTCCGGGCCCAGTGGCTGGTGGAGCGCATCTTCGAGGCGTCGAACGACGATCGGAAGGAGCTGGACAGGAACTTCTGGAGTCAGGCCGTCGAGGAACTGATGAGCGCCGCCCGCAAGGTACGTGTGGCCACCAACCCGTGGTCACACGAGGAGTCGGGCTCCTCCCGCGGCAATGTCATCAGCAGCGACGACGCCGGGCGCCTGCGCATCCCGTCTCCCGTGCTCCAAGCGGCCGTGGCGCAGGGGCTGTCGCCCGGTGACGTGATCACCGTGCACGGCAACCTGTTCAAAGGGCGCCGGATGCCCACGTTTCTCCTCACGAACCGCTACGGGCCCCTCTCGGTGCTGAAGGTCGACTATCGCGACAAGGTCGTACGCGAGGTCGGCAACTTCAAGCGGTACGCGAAGCGGCTCCACCAGAGCAACCGGCCCAGTGAGTGCGCTTCGCACGCCATGGAGATGTATCTCGGGGAGAACGGCGACCCGTTGCGGGCCATCGAGACCGAATACGCCTTCGAGGAGGGGGAGAAACCCCTCACCCTGAGCTCCTGGATCCAGCAGGCCGAACCGGACGACGCGACCGCGATCGTGGACCGGCTGCTGCTCAACACCATGCGGCCCTGGGTCGCCCACGTCCGGCGCGACCGGATCGATCTGCGGTCCGAGTACCCGATCTTCCGGCCCGCGCCCGCGTCGGACAAGCAGTCGCCGGACAGCTGGGCCAGCGTGGAACTGGCCCGGATCACCGATCCCCGTGTGCGGTCGGAACTCGGTGCGCCGCTCAACGCCCACGAACGCGCCGCCGGGGACTGGACGCAGAAGGCGCCCGGGCTTCCGGAGGCGATGGCGCGCATCGGTGACGCCGTCGAGTGGATCAGCCCGCTCTGGTTCGCCGCGGAGCTGGCCGAGGTCGGCAGCGGAGCGCTGACCGCCGTCATCGACTCGTTCGAGGTCGGACTGCGGGACTTCGACACTCTGCTCACCCTGTCCCACGGCGACCTGCATCTGGACAACGTGCTGTGCACCTCCGGCGGTCATCTGCCCAAGACCGTGCTCATCGACTTCGAGAGCGCCCACTACGGTCATGTGTGCAAGGACCTCGCCCGGCTCGAGGCCAGTGTGCTGTGCCAGGTGTTCACCTGGGACCAGGCGGCGGCCACGCGCATCGCCGCCCGGATCGCGGACAGTTGCTTCCGACCGGAGGCCGGCCTGCTGCTGCCCCAGGAGGACATGGACCTGCTCACCCACTCGGAGCGCGTCGCCCTCACCGTCAGTCAGCGGGTCAGGGAGATCGCCGAAGGCTGCGGTCAAGGGCACTGGCCGATCCGGAAGGAGGAGTATCAGCTGGCGCTCGCCGGGGCGTTGATCCCCATGGCCCGCTACAGCACGATGTCCGTCCCCCAGCGCTGGTTCGCGATCACCCTGAGCACGATCCTCTGCTCGGCTCTCCAGCACCATTGGCAGCTCGCCGACTGGGAAGGCGGGGACGCTTGACCGAGTGGATCAGCACGATCATCGCCCTGTGCGCCCTGGGTCTGTCGAGCGTGACGGCGTTCGCACAGCATCACAACCGCAAGAAGGAGATCCTCGCGGCCCGGGTGACGGCGTACTTCCACCGTACGTCCGCGTTCGCCAAGATCCGGCTTCCTGACGGCACGCTGCGTCAGGCGGGATACCACCTGGTCATCTGGAACCAGGGCCCCGCCTCCGCGGAGCACGTGGAGGTGGAGGTCAGGGACCCTGAGGGTGTCACCGTGACCTTGGCGGACTGCCTGGACGGCGAGTTCCCTCTGGAACGCCTCGACGTCTCGGGCCGGTACCCCATTCCCTGGCTTCCCACCGCAGACATGCACAGGGGCGCACGTCGGTTCATCGTCGTCCTGCGCTGGCGGGACGGTAACGGCAGGCACGAGCGGGTGCTGCCCATACGGCGCGGGGAGACCAACTTCTGACCGCTCCTCGTCGGCGGGAAGGGCTGCGCCTGCGACAAGGCCTCGGACCTGTCCATGGTCCGGGGCCTTCGCCGTCCTGCCGGCCGGCCCGTGTCGGGGCCCGGCGTGCAACTCCCTGCCAGGCAGCTTCCTGGCGTGGCCGGATGCGGACAGCGGGGGCGGCGGGATGGTTCTCTCTTCTCAGCGGCCGGGAAGCGCGGGGAACGCGGAACGGTCCGGGGGAGCTGAAGCACCACTGGCTCCATGCGCATCGTCGCAGAGGTCCTGACTCACGCAGGGAAACGGAGACCAGAAATGATCCGCATCACCAAGCGTTGTTCCGCCGCCGCCGTGGTCGTCGGCTCGGCCGTGCTCGCCACGCTCGCCTGGGCGGCGCCGGCTCAGGCCGCCGACCAGCAGGGGTCGTCCGGCGCGGCCGTCGCCGCGCACGCCGGGGTCCCGGGCGACGTCGTACTGCCGCACCTGCCGGGTACGCCCGACGACTTCACCTGGACGCCGCTGCCCCTGGGCGGTGACGACTTCACCTGGACGCCGGTCCCGCTGCACGACCGTGACGACTTCACCTGGCACCAGTCGCCGGCCGAGGGCCCCGACGACTTCACCTGGCAGCCCGGTCCGGTGGGCGAGCGGTGATCTCGGCGACCACGGCGGTTCCGGCGATCGCGATCGCCACGGCTGCCGAGACCGTGGCCCGTCGGCCCGCCGGCCAGGACATGAGCCGCCGTCAGATCCACTGGCGGCGGGCCGCCTGGACCCCCGCCTCGAAGCGGCTGGAGGCGCCCAGGCGCTCCATCAGCTCGGCCATGATGCGGCGTTCGGTGCGGACGCCGATGCCGAGGGCCCGGGCCACCGCCTCGTCGGTGAGGCCGGTGGCGAGGAGCTGCAGGAGTTTGCGCTCCTGCGGGGTGAGGCCCTGTGGGTCCTCGTCGGGTGAGGGGTGCTGATGGAACGGCGTCGCGTGTTCCCAGTAGGCCTCGAACAGGGCCCGCATGGCGAGCACCACGGGCCGGCTGTGGAACATCAGCGCCGCGGGGCCCGTCTGGCCGGGCAGGTTGGCCACGATGGCCGCGGTCGTGTCGATGATCAGCAGCCGCATCGGCAGGGTCGGCGACGTGCGGATCTCGCTGTTGTGCTCCGCCATCCACTGCGCGTGGGACCGCGTCACCCGGTCGTTGACGGCACTGTCGAGGTAGATCGAGCGGAACCGTACGCCCCGGGCGAGCGCCCGTTCGTTCAGCGGCCGGGATGCCTCGATGGCCTCCTTGGTCAGGCCGCCCACGGGGTGGAAGACGAGGGACTCCTGCTGGCACGACTCGGCGAGGGCCTCCAGCCGGATGCGGATCTCGTCGACGTTGTCGAGCTGCTCGGTGCCGTCCGAGCCGGACCCGCCCGACGCCGTGTACTCGGCGGCGAGCGCGGCGAGTGCCGCCCGGTTCTGCTCGATGCGCTGCTGCCGCCAGGCCAGTTCGTCCTGTTCCCGCTGGAGCAGGACCTTCAGGCCGAGCGAGGGGTTCACCGCGCGCAGCGTGCCGGGTGAGTCGCCCGAGGGAGCGAGCAGGGACAGGTCCGACAGGCGCACGAGCGCCGCGTGCACATCGTCGGGACCGATGTCGAGGAGCTCGGCGAGCTTGTCCGGATCATGCTGCTTGTGGAACAGGATCGCGCGGTACACCGCGAGGGTCTGCTGATCGAGCGGCGATACGTCGTCCACGTGGCGTCTCCCCCTTGAACCACATGTGAACCGCATGTCTGGACCGGACCGCCGCGCCGGCTCGAGAGCGAAGGCGCGGTTCGGGGGAGTCGTCGCGAGTCAGACGAAGATCCCCCGTAGATCGTTCACATATTGGTCACGTTACCCGCTCAGGAGTTCCGGTGTCGCACACAGTCGCACATGTACCACCGCCGTTGCACGGCTGTGTCGTCCTCGTCGTAGACGCCACCACCGGCGTCGGCCGGCGGGTCACCAGTCAGCTGTGCGCGCTGGGCGCCGCGGTCGCCGTGGTCGGCGCCGGGCACCCGGGGCGTGACGACGACGCCGCCACGAACGCGGCGTTCCTGTGCAAGGAACTGGCCGGAATCGGGCTGGTCGCACTGCCCTATCAGGCCGATGTGGAACGGCCGGAGAGCTTCGGCGCGCTGACCGGCCAGATCGCCGCCGACCTCGGCCCGGTCACCGCCAGTGTCGTGGTCGTGCCGTCCGCAAGCGGAGGCGAGGAACTGGCCCCGGCGTTCCGCGTGCTGTCGGGTGTCGTCGCGGCCTCCCTGCCGGGCGGCGCCGAGCACATCGAGGTCGACGTGGGGCACGAGGGCTTCGGCCTGGAGGAGGCGGCCCAGGCGGTGGTGGAGCGGCTGGTGCGACTGCACGAGCGGTGGCGCACCCCCTCCGGCTGACGGACACCACCTGTCATGTTTTTCAGAGTCTTTGCCTTAGTCCTGCCGTACGGGGGTCGAGCATGTCGATACGCATAGTCCTCGCTGGTGATCACCAACTCGTGCTGGAGGCCTTCGCCGAGACGCTCAACGGCGTCGACGGGCTGGAGGTGGTCGGCCTGGCCACGTCGTACGACTCCGTGCAGCCGGCCGTGGAGCGGCACCGGCCGACGGTGCTGCTGCTCGGCGAGTCCACGATGGGTGGGAAGGCGCTGCGCGTCGCCACCGATGTGCGCAGCCGGCATCCCCGGTGCGGGGTCGCGCTGATGGTCGGGGCGGCGACGTCGTCGGTGGTGGACCGGGCGGTGGCGGCCGGTGCGCTGGGTGTCGTGCCGAAGAACGCCCGCCTCCCCCAGCTCGTCACGACGCTGATGGGCGTCGCGGGTGGCTGCCTGACCGTCGACCCCTCGCTGCTGCGGCCGGTCTCCGTCGGTGAACTGTCCCTGAGCACACGGGAGATGGACGTGCTGCGGCTGACGGCCGGCGGGGCGACGGTGAAGGAGATCGCGGGCGAGCTGTATCTGGCGGCGGGCACGGTGCGGAATCTGACGTCCGCCGCGATCAAGAAGCTCGGCGGACGCAACCGGTTCGACGCGGCGCGGATCGCCGGGGAGCACGGGCTGCTGTGAGGGGTGTCCGGGGCGTGGGCGAACGCGCGCCGGCCCCGGCACAAGGGGTGCCGGGGCGGGGCGTTGGTGCCGTGCGAGCGCTGGTCGGGCTGGTGCGGTCGCTGCGGCGGTGGGTGTGCGGTGAGGTACCGGGGTCACTTCTCCAGGCAGAACTCGTCGATCGGGTAACCGACATGGCGGTCGGCCGTGGGCAGGTGCCCGAGGATGGTGTCGCCGGGCTTCAGCTCCGTGGAGTTGAGGACGGCGGCGTTCGGGCCGAGGACGCGGACGTGCCAGTCGTCCTGAAGGATCAGGTTGACCGTCTGCCCGCTCGGGGCGACCGCGTCGATGGAGATCAGCGGACGGGTCTCGATCTTGACACGGCCGACGCTGACGGGCCGGGTGCGGCCCTTGACGTCGACGGCCAGCACCTTGCTGCCGGCGTGGAGTTCGCTGAGGTAGTGGGTGCGGCCGGCCTGCGAGACGGTGTACGAGTGCAGGGCGCCGGCGTTGACCCGGAAGGGGCGGGTCGGCATGTAAGGCAGCGGGTGGGTCTCGCTGACGCACAGCACCATGCCCTTGGAGTGCGAGCCGACCAGGATGCCCTCGTCCTTGCGGAAGTGGGTCGTGGTGTCGACGCAGGCCCGCTCCCCCATGCCGATGTGCGTGGTCCGGGTGACGGTGAGCTCGACCAGGTCGATCTCACCGCCCCGGGCGCTGGCGGCGGTGCGCAGGGCGGTGGCGTCGCCGACGGTGTTGGCCCGCATCAGGACGCCGTCCGAGCCCAGTTCCAGGACGCCGTAGATGATCTCGGCCTCCTCGGTGTTGGACGCGGTGGTGATGATGGAGCCGGGGGCGCCGGTGGCGGCGGCGATCACGATCTCCAGCGGGATCTTGGTGGGGTCGCGGAAGTCGAGCACGCTCCACGGCTCCAGGCGGGCCGCGAGGCAGGCGTCCTCCAGGGTGTCGGCGTCGACGATCTCCACGTAGCGGCCGAACTCGACGTCCGGGTGGGCCTTTTGGAGCGCCGCCCGCTCCTCGCGGGGGCCGGGGACGACGACCAGGTCGGCGGCGCCGAGGTCGGCGGGGACGGCGTCGAGCCCGTCCTCGAAGAGCAGGACCTTGCGGACGGTGGGCGGCAGGCCGGTGAAGGCGGCCGGGTCGGCGGCGACGATGCCGTCGATGCGCTGGTGCAGGGCCTCTTCGAGGACGGCCTGGGTGGCGGAGCCGGCGCCTCGGATGTCAAGCCAGCACAGTTTTGCGTCCGTCATGATGCGGACCTCCTGTCGGGTGTGAGGTGTACGAAGGGTCGGCGAGGTGGTGCGTGTCGTGGTCGAGCGGGGAGCCGGGCGCGCCGGCCGGGGCGTCCAGGTGATCGGGGGTCAGCCGCTCGGCCCGGTGTGCGTCGGCCGGGAAGGCCAGCGGGGCGAAGTGCTGCTCCGGGAAGTGGTGGATCAGCCGGGCGACCTTGGCGGCGAGCTGCCGCGGGTCGGAGGCCTGGAAGATGTTGCGGCCCATCGCCACCCCACCCGCACCGCCGGCCAGGGCGTCCCGGACATAGGCCAGCACGTCCTCCTCGGTGGGCATCGCGGGACCGCCCGCGACGAGGACGGGCACCGGGCAGGCCGCGGTCAGGTCGAGCATCTCCGCGGTCGAGCCGAGGAAGACGGTCTTGACCAGGTCCGCGCCCAGGTCGGAGGCGACGGTGACGGCGTGCGCCACCAGGTCCGGGTCGCGCGGGTCGGTGACCCGGGGGCCGCGCGGATACACCATGGCGAGCAGCGGCAGGTTCCACCGGTCGCAGGCGTCGGCGATCCGTCCAAGGTCGCCGATCTGCTGCCGCTCGTCGTCCGAGCCGACGTTGACGTGGACGCTCACCGCGTCCGCGCCGAGCCGGAGGGCCTCCTCGACCTGCGTCACCACGTACTTGGCGTCGGGGTCGAGCGCCTGGCTGGTGGACGCGTTGAGATGGATGATCAGCGACATCGCGGCGAACCGCTCCGGGCTGATGTGCCGGACGCTGCCCTTGTGCACGACGACCGCGTCCGCGCCGCCGGCGGCGAGCTGCCCGGCGAGGTGGTCGAGGCTGGTGCCCTTGGGAGCGACGGGCCCGTCGCTGATCGAGTGGTCGAGAGGGGTGATCATCAGGCCTGCCGTGCTGTGGCGGTAGAGCCGCCGCAGCCTCAGTGACCTGGCGAAGTGGCCGAATGCGGTCATGGGATGCCCTTTCTGTTGCGCGGATCGGTACGCGTACGCCGGTCGGTGGCCGGGCGGGCGTCTGGTCCGGCGGAGCCGCCGGGGTCGGGCGGACCGGTGCCGCGTCGCTCCGCGGGCGGCGGTGCGGGGCCGCCCGTCGGGCCTGTCGGCGGCAGGCCTTCGGCCGGAGGGTGTCCCGCCGGGCGGCCTCCAGCCGAGGGGATGGGTCCCGTCCCGGACACCGGCCCCGTCCCGGACACCGGCCGCGTGCCGGGCACCGGCCGCGTCGGGGAGCCGATGACCCTTGTCGGCGGAACGTCCCCCGCTGGGCGGGCCCGTACCGGGGCCGTGACCTCGCGCAGCCGTGCACGGTCCGGCTTGCCCGACGGGGTGAGGGGGAGTTCGGGCCAGACCGAGACGTCGACCGGCGCGTGTTCCGGGGTGAGCGTCGCGGCGACGTAGCCGCGCAGGTCGCAGGAGGTGTGGCCGGCGCCGGAGTGGAGTTCGACGGCGGCGTGGACCTGCTCCACCAGGTCCTCGTCGCGTACGCCGAACACCGCCGCCTGCCGCACCTGCGGATGCTGGAGCAGGGCCGCCTCGATGGCGGCCGGGTCGAGCTTGAGGCCGCCGTGCTTGATGACGTCACCGACCCGGCCGTCCAGCCGGAGGTAGCCGTAGCGGTCCCAGTGCCCGAGGTCGCCGGTGCGCAGCCAGCCGTCCCGGTAGGTCGCCCGGGTCAGCTCCGCGTCGTCGAGGTAACCGGCCGACACGGTGGGCGAGTTGACCCAGATCTCGCCGGTCCGGCCGCGGCCCAGCGGGGTGCCCGACTCCGGTGCCCGGATCTCCACGCGCACCCAGGGGAAGGGCCGGCCCGCCGAGCCCAGCAGTTCGGGTTCGCGGTGGTCGAGCGGGGTGAGGCTGCTGATGCCGCCCGCTTCCGTGGTGCCGTACACCTGGATGAGGACGTCGCCGAAGACCCGGACCGCCTGCCGGACTCGCTCGGGGGCGGCCGGGGTGCCGCTGTAGGTGATGCGGCGCAGCGAGGACAGGTCGAACGAGGTGACCAGCGGGTGGTCGAGCAGGCGGTACAGGTGGGGTACCGCCAAGTAGACGTCGGTGACGCCCAGTTCGGCGATGGCCGTCAGGGTCGCGTCGGCGTCGAACTCGTCGTGCAGGACGATCGTGCCGCCTCCGCACAGCACGGCGTCGGCCATGGGTGCCGTCGTGTGGCTGACCGGCGTGACCGACAGCAGTGTCGCCGGGCCCCGGGGGTCGAGGCCGGAGGCCAGTCGGTGGACGAGGTGTTCGCGGGTGCCGTAGCGCTGGGCGACCATCTTGGGCCGGCCGGTGCTGCCGCTGGTGAAGTCGACGACGGCCAGGTCGTCGGGGTGCGGTGGCGGGGCCGGTGGCACGGTGTCGTGCCCGTCCGCCGTGCGCGGGATCGCCCGCACGGTCAGGCCGGGCCGGCGCCGCGCCAGCCATCTGCCGCGGGCCGTGCTCTCCTCGTCCGTGTCGTCCACGAGCAGCAGCGACACCCCGAGATCGCGCAGGAGCCCGGTCTGGGTGGCGACCGAGAAGGTCTCGGTGTCCGTGCGCGGGTTCATCGAGCGGACGTAGACGGAGGTGGCGCCGAGCAGGTGGACGGCGTAGCGGGCGCTGAGCATCAGCGGGTGGTTGGGGCCGGTCAGGACGGCGACGGTGGTGCCGGGGCGGACGCCGTGGGAGTGCAGGAGCGCTGCGCTGCCCAGGACGGACGAGCGCAACTCGCCTGCCGTCACCGTGCGTTCCGGCCGGTGCAGGACGATGCGGGTCGGGTCCCTGCCCAGCGCCGCGAGGACGCGGCGCGCATAGGGGCGGGGAATGGCTTCGGTGGTCATGGTCCTCCTCTCCAGAAATAAGGAAGTGTTTCCGAAATCGCGAAACGCTTTCGGGAAGAACGCATTCAGGAAGAAACGTTTCCGGGAATCAGGCGATCTTCATCTGCGCCATCATTCCCATGGCGCTGTGGTCGATCATGTGGCAGTGGTACGGATAGACACCGCGGTGCGAATCGAAGGTGAGCTGGAGTTTCGCCGTCTGGCCGGGGAAGAGCAGCACGGTGTCCTTCCAGCCGGTCTCCGCCGGATACGGCGGCTGCCCGTCCCGTTCGAGAATGCGGAACTGCACCAGGTGCGTATGGAAGTTGTGCGGGACGGTCGCGCTCTTGTTGGTGACCGTCCACACCTCGGTGCTGCCCCACTCGATGTGGGTGTCGATGCGGTCCGGGTCGAAGGTCTTGCCGTTGATGTAGGCCTGGTGGCCGCCGGAGCCGGGCTCGTCCATGGAGAGCTCGAAGCTGCGCTCCACGGTCGGCTCGGGCAGTGCCGGCAGCGTGGCGAGGGTGTCCGGCACCCTGCTGGTGTCGGCGGTGCGCTCGCCGATGTCGAACCGCATGACCTGGCCGACGAGTTCCGTCGGGCCGGGGCCCAGCATGTTGGCGAGGGTGAGCTTGGTGCCGGGCGCGTACTTCGAGAAGTCGACGACGAAGTCGATGCGTTCACCCGGGGACAGGACCAGCACGGGCGTCTCGGCGGGCGCGGCGAGCAGGCCGCCGTCGGTGCCGATCTGCCGCACGGGGTGCTGGGTGGCCGAGCCGTCGGACAGCGCGAGGATGAAGATGCGCAGGTTGCAGGAGTTGACCAGCCGGAAGCGGTACTTGCGGGCCTCGACCTTGAGGTGGGGCCAGGGGCGGCCGTTGACCAGGATGGTCGTGCGGTTCTCCGCGTCGTCCATCGTGTAGACCATCTGCGCGCCTGCGTCGAAGTGCGCGTCGCGCAGCACCAGCGGGATGTCGTACTTCCCGGACGGCAGGCCCAGCTTGTCCTCGGCGGGGTCGCGCAGCAGGTAGAGGCCCGACAGGCCCCGGTAGACGTGCTCGGACTCCATGTGGTGCGCGTGGTCGTGCGTCCACAAGGTGGCGCCGGGCTGCTTGTTCTCGTAGACGTAGGTCCGCTTGCGGCCGGGGGCGATGATGTCCATCATCCCGCCGTCGTGCGCCACCGGGTTGTTGCCGCCGTGCAGGTGCACCGAGGTCGGCATGTCCAGCGCGTTGACCTGCTGGACGACGGTGGTGCGGCCGGTGCGGGCGCGGATGGTGGGGCCCGTGAACGAGCCGTTGTAGGTCAGGGCGTCGGTGCGGGTGCCGGGCAGGATCTCCACGCCGGCGCGGCGCATCGTGATCCGATAGAAGTCGGCGGTCTTGGTGCGGCGGTAGGGGGCCAGGACCGGCGGGGTCGTCAGGGGCAGCGAGAAGGGTTCGACCGGGGCGGCCGCAGCGCCGGCCGGTGCGGCCTTCCCGGCCGCCGCGCCGGCGGCCGCGGCCGACTGTCCGGCGGTGAGCGTCCGGAAGACCCCGCCCGCCGCGCCGACCGCGCCGACGGCGCCGGTGGTGAGGCCGAGACGTATCGCATGTCGACGACTGAACACGAGGTTTTCCTTCACTGTCGGTGAGTTGCGGGGAGAATTCCTGTTCCGAGGATGCGCTTCGGGTGCCGGATGTCCGAGCGATTGAAGTCCGCCCCTGTCATCTGTCATGCATTCCATGACCCCGGTCACGAGCGGGAATGGCGACTGTCATTCGGTGCGGCCGGTGAGGGGGGAGCCGGTGTAGCGGGCCGCAGAGTGGATTTCGACAGGTCCGCCCACGCGAGTTGAGTACCGGAGGCCCGATGAATCCCGCAGGCACGAAAGCGATCACCGAGAAACCCCCCGGGTCCATCGCCCGGGCGCTGCGCACCGATGTGCGGGTGACGTTCGACGACGGAACGGCCACGGCGCTGCTGAGGGGGCCGGTCACCTCCCTCGTCCTGCGCCCGGTGCGCGGCCCGCTGCGCACGGTCCTGCTCCGGCTTGCCGAGGGACCGCTGCCGTGGGAGGAGCTGTACGAGGGGCTGGACACGGCCGGCCGGGAGCGGGCCGACGCCCTGCTGGAGCGGGCCGGGCAGCTGCTGGCGTACAGCGTGCTGACGCACGACGAGCCGCCGCTGCGGCGGGAGTTGCTGCGGCTGGAGCCGACGGCGCGGGATGCCGGGCACCGGGTCGTGGACGTGGCCGCCGGCGACCGTGTTCGCCTCTCCCGGTTCGCGTTCTGCCGGACGCGCGAGGGCGTGCTCGTCCTGGAGTCACCTCTGGTGACGTTCCGCGCGGTGCTGGTCGACCGGGCGGCGCGTGAACTCGCCGCCGCCCTGGGGCAGCCGGGCCGGGCCGGGAGCGCCGGGGAGGTCACCGGGCTGAGCGAGGCGGAGACCCTCGACGTCCTGGCCCACCTGGTCGGGTTGGGCTTCGCCGAGGTCGCCGGCCCGGACGGCACGTTCGCCTCGGACTGCGAACCGGTGCTGCGGCAGTGGGACTTCCACGATCTGCTGTTCCACTCGCGCGTCCGTTCCGGGCGCTGGGACGGCGTCTTCGGGGCCGTCTACCCCTACCGGGGCGAGATCGACCCGCTGCCCGCCGTGAAGCCCGCGCCGCCCGGCCCGGTCACCGAGCTGTACCGCCCGCGCCGCGCCGACCTCGACGCCGCCGACCCGTCGCTGACCGCCGCCATCGAGTCCCGCCGCTCCCACCGCACCTTCGGGGAGCGGGCGTTGACGGCGCGCGAGCTGGGCGAATTCCTGTACCGGGTGCAGCGCGTACGGGTCCACCGCACCCCGGGCGCGGACTCCCCCGGCGAGGACGAGGTCGTCTCACGGCCGTACCCGAGCGGCGGCTCGCTGTACGAACTGGAGCTGTACGTCACGGTGCTGCGCTGCGACGGGCTGGAGCCGGGCGTCTACCACTACGACTCCTACGCCCACCGCCTGGTCCAGGTCAGCGCCGAGGAGGCGGACCGGCGGGCCCTGCTGGGCGTCGCGTCCCGCTCGGTGGGCTTCGACGTCCGCCCCGACGTGCTCTTCACGGTGACCTCGCGGTTCCAGCGGATGGCGTGGAAGTACCGGGCGATGGCCTACGCCACGACGCTGCGGCACACCGGGGTGCTCTACCAGACCATGTATCTGGTGGCCACGGCGATGGGTCTGGCGCCCTGCGGGCTGGGCAACGGGGACGCCGACCTGTCGGCCCGGGTGCTGGGCCTGGACTACCTCCGGGAGTCCTCGGTGGGCGACTTCCTGCTGGGTACGCCGGCCACCGGCACCGAGCTGCCCGCGGACCCGGGCGAGGAATGGCACATGGTGAACAGCCCTGACTGGGCAATTCCGCTCGACGGCCCCGGAAAGCCGGGCGGCGGCGAAAAGTCATCCGCCCCGTGATAAATGTCAGCCGGCGGCCGCGAACCCTGGCGCCGGGGTGATTGCCCGAGCAATATGGATGTCAGAGCCGGACGGGGAGAAAACAAATCCCGGAAGGCGACCAGGAATTCATGGCCGGGATTTCCGGTGACGGAATCCACGGCCTCGACGAAAGGAATGCGACATGACCGCCAAGGACATCAAGAACCAGGACGCGGACAAGGCGTTCGAAGGCTTCGACGCGGACGAGCTGGAGACCCTCGAGGTCACCGACGGCGTCGCCCTGCCCGAGATGGGCGCCTCCAGCGGCTCGATCGGCACCTCCTCCTCGTCCTCCAGCACCTGCTCGGCCTGCTGAACCACTCATCCAGGATCTTCGGAAGGATTTCGACATGACCGCCAAGGACATCAAGAACCAGGACGCGGACAAGGCGTTCGAGGGCTTCGACGCGGACGAGCTGGAGACCCTCGAGGTCACCGACGGCGTCGCCCTGCCGGAGATGGGCGCCTCCAGCGGCTCGATCGGCACCTCGTCCTCCTCGTCCAGCACCTGCTCGGCCTGCTGAACCGGCGTCAGCGCATAAGCACCACAGCCTGAACGCGTCAAGGATGCGCCTGTCCGGCCTCGGCCGGTCGGGCACATCCTTGCGTTCGGATCGTCACGCGAACGGCGAGGTCAGCCGCGCAGGGCCAGGTGGTACGACGAGGCCCACAGCACCACCGCGCTGCCCAGGCCCACCACGATCCGCACGGTCTCGGTCGCGACGCCGGCCGCGACGAGCACGAACCCGGCGACCGCGACGACGGTCAGCAGCGACGCCGTCCACCGGTACTGCCACTGGTCGTACAGGCGGGCGAGCGGGAAGAAGTGCAGGCCCACGACGAGAGCGATGCCCGCCGGGATGACCTCGGGCCGGCCCGCGGCGTTGGACGCGGCGATGACGGCGAAGATGGCCGCCAGCTCGACGGTGTTGACGATGCCCACGCCGCGCGCCCAGTTGGCCGGGAGGTCGACCATCCGGGGCGAGGGCGCGGCGTCCTTGCGGTACCCCAGGTAGATCGCCACCGCGGTGATCAGCAGCGCCGCCACCTCGATGCCGAGGGGCGCGACATCCGTCGCCGAGCCGGTCCCGGAGGCCGCCGCCACGGCCCACATCAGGCCGAACACGGAGAGCACGGCCACGCCTCGGCGGCGCAGGTTGCGGGTGAGGGCGAGGCACTCGGCGTCCGTGGCGGACGGGGTGGGGGGTGTTGTGGGGGACGTAGATGTCACTCGCGGAGAGTACACCGGCCGGCCTGCCTTCTTGACGGTTTCCGGCCAGTTCACCGGCACCCTCGGATCATCCCACCGGAACCCTCGAAGTGGAATACGACATTCCGTCATCCTGGCCCGCAGTCGGGCGTCACGGAAACGATGACGTATGTAAGCGCCGGACCGTTTTCCCTTCCGGCTCGAATTCCCGGCGCCAATCATGGGATTCAGGTTCACGAATTCATTGTGACTCTTCTCGGAAGGTGAAAGGACATGGGGGTTCACGCTCCGGAGCGCATTGCCGTGAGGCCGGATTCCGCCGGCCTGACGGGGGTGCGACTCCATACCCGGATGCCGGTGACACCGGCCTGGCTGGCTCGGCACGTCGTCCCGGTCGCCCGCGAACTGGGCGGGCGGGGCGTGCCCGGCGTGCAGGTGCGGCGCGGCTGGCTGCACGGACCGCACGTCGACGTGCTCGCCCCGGCCGGCGCGGTGCCGCCCGGCGGCGCCGTCGACTGGGCGCCGATCGAGGCCGCGCTGGACGCCGGCCCCCTCGATCCGGCCCGGGCGCTGACCGAGGAGGCATACCTGGACCAGGCCCGCGAGTTCGGCCGCCTCGAAGCGGTGGAACCGCCGTATCTGCCGCTGCGCGAGCACGGCGCGGTGCTGCGCGTCGAACCCGGCGACCCCGCGCTGCGCTCCCGGGAGCCGCGTCTCGACGCCCTGCGCACGGTCGTGTACGGCGCCCTCGCGACGCCCGTGCTGACGATGATCGAGGGGATGGCCGAGGAGCCGGGCAGCGGCACGGTCCGCCTCGCGGAGGCGTTCGCCGCCCTCGTCGACACCCACGCCCTGGGGCCGGCCTACGGGGTGTTCTCGCCCCGCTCGCACGTGGAGGCCTTCCTCGCCTGGGCGGCCCCGCGCAAGGACATGCGCCCGGTCTTCCGGGAGCGGCTCGCCAAGGAGGGGCCCCGCATCCGGGAGGTCGTCGAACAGCGCCTGAACGGGGCGGTGTCCCCGGCCGCGGCCCAGTGGCGCACGGCGTTCGCCTACGGCGCCGGGGTCCTGGACCACGCGGTCGCCACGGGCGCCCTCACCCCGGACCTGCTCGACTCCGTCACCGACGGTGTCGACCGCAGCCGGATGGGCCCGCCCGGCGCGGAGACGGTGGTGCCGCGCGGCGAGCAGCCGGACACCGACTTCCACCGGACCGTGCACGGCTCGGGGGCGATCAGCACCCCGTCCCCGTTCTTCGCCGCCTACCGCCTGTTGACGAACCTCTTCTACCAGCAGCTGCCCCTGCTCACGGTCTCGCCGATGCAGCGCTACTACATGTGCTTCGCCCTCGCCGAGACCGTCGACGAGGTGCTCGGCAGCAGCTGGCGGGAGCGCCTCACCGCCACGGAACCGACGGGAGCCCCGCGATGACCAGCCCCGAACCCCAGTGGTTCCTGCGCGTCAACCCGCTGCGCAGGTCCCGCCTCGCCGACCCGGAGCAGCGCCGACTGCTCGGTGAACTCGCCGTGGCGGAAGCCGAGTTGGCGGAGGCCGCCGAGGTGTGCTCGCAGGAGCTGTACGAGCGGATCGGCGCCGCCGCCTCGGACGCCGAGCGGCGCGAGCTGATCGCGCTGCGCCGCGCCATCCACAACGGCCGCGCCCCCAAGAAGACGCCCGAGAGCCTCGAAGCGACCCCGTCGGTGGCTCGCTGGCTGGCCGCCTGGACCGGGCGGGAGCGGCTGCGCACCACGATCACCCAGGGCTACCCGGCCGCGGCCGACCGCGAACGCGCCGTGCTGGCCGCCCTGCTGGGCGACGGCGACCTGCTGCGCTCGCTGGCGCTCATCGCCCCCGAGGTGCACCAGGAGGCCGAGCGCTACCGGGCCGCGGTCGAGGGCCCGGGCAAGGTGTCCGCCCGCACCCGCAAGTCGGAGCGCGGCCTGATCCAGTACGTGACCCGGGCGATGGTGCGCACCAGCCCGCTCTCCCGGTTCACCGCGGTGGGCATCGCCGAACCGGCCCCGGCCGGCGACCCGGAGGCCGTCCGCCCCGGCGACGTGCCCTTCACCGGCGCGCGGGCCGTGCCGGGCCTGGACCGGGTCATGCTCCACTACGTCCTCGGCGGCCTGCCCACCGGCGACACCGACCTGACCGCGCTGTGGGTGGGGATGCCGCCCACCTCGGCCCCCGACCCGGAGACGGGCAAGCTGTTCTTCCTGAAGTTCTCCGAGCAGGGCATGCACCGCCTCGCGGTCCCGCTCGACGGGCCGGTCGGGGACCTGCTCGACGCGCTGTCGATGGGCCCGCGCAGGTTCCCGGCGGTCGTCGCACACGTCGCCGCCCGGGCCGGCTGCCCCGCCGAGGAGGCCGCGCGGCGCGTACGGCAGGCCCTGCACCAGGGCGTGCTGTGCACGTTCGGCAGGCCCGAGGAGGAGACCGCGGCGGGCGACTACGACGACCTGCTGTCGCTTGCCGACGCCGAGCAGCCTCCCGGAGTGCGGGAGTTGGCGACGCGGGTGCGCGCCGGGCTGCCCCGGGTGACCGAGGCCCCGGCCGCCGAGCGGGGCGCGCTGCTGGCCGGACTGCGCGGCGACCTCGGCCGGTTCAGCCAGGCGGCGGGACGCCCGGCGCACATCACGGTCGAGGAGGACTACGTCATGCCGCCGCTCAAAGTGGCGGCCTCCGACTGGCACGCCCCGCTGGCCGACCTCGGCCCCGCGGTGGAACTCCTGACCGTCTTCGACTGGCTGCACGACGTACGGGTCCTGATGACCGCCGCGTTCACGGAGCGGTTCGGGGCCGGGGCGAACGTGCCGCTCGCCGAGCACGCGGCGTTCATCGTCGGGGAGGTCTCCCGGCGGGCCGCCGCGATGGCGGCCGTCTACGGGCCCGAGGGCACCGGCCAGGCCGCCGCGCTGTCCGGGATCGGGCCGGCGGACGGCTGCCTGGAGCGCATGTACCTGCTGCGCCGCGAGCTGTCCGAGGAGGTGCACGCCCTCCTCACCAAGACGGCCCAGGCCGGTGAGGACACCCTGCGGCTCACCGCGGCGGACGTCGCCGAGCTGACCCGGGCGCTGCCCGACCGTTTCCGCAGCGACCCGTTGATCTACGGGGTACTGCTCCAGCAGGCCGGCAACCAGCTCGTCCTCAACGACGGACTGCCGGGCCACGGCATGCTGTACGCGCGTTTCCTGGAGGCCGACCGCCGCCAGGGCGGCCGCGCCCTGCCCCGCCTGGCCGACCGTCTGAACCGCTTCTACGGCCACGACGGCACCCGCATCACCGAGGACCTGGGCCTGCACCGCCTCAACGTCAACGCGCACACCCCCGTGCTGCCGGGCGGGCTCACGGCCGAGGACTGGTTCACGCTGCGCCTGGCGCACGACCCGGAGACCGACACGCTGCGGGTCGAGGACGCCGACGGTGCCCCGCTGCGGGTGCTGCCGCTGGGCACCGGCCACCCGGGCCTGTTCCCGCCGCCGCTGTCGGTCGCCTCCGGGCTGGTGATCAGCGGCCGGCTCTTCAACAGCCTGCCCAACTCCTGGCACGCGGCGACCCCGTGGGACGGCAAGCACACGCGGGTCGCACCGCGCATGGCCGTGGGCGACGTCCTCATCGGACGCCGCCGCTGGTACGGCGGTGCCGAACTGGACACGGCGGTGGCCGCCGGGCCCGACGAGCACGAACGGCTTCTCGGACTGACCGCCTGGCGCTCCCGCCACGGCGTCCCCGAGGAGGTCGTCATCAAGTCGGCGCCGGAGGACGAGGGCCCGCTCTCGGTGGGCGCCCCCGACGTCCAGTCCAAGCGGCTGGCGCAGAAGCCGCAGTACGTCGACCTGTCCAGCGCACTCGCGGTGCGGGTCCTGCCGCGGATGCTGGAGCGCCGCGGCGCCGGCACGAGCTATCTGGAGGAGGCCCTGCCCGGCGTCACCGACGGCACCCACGCCACGGAGTGGGTGCTCGAGGTGGGGCGGCGGGCCGGTGGCCGCTTCGTGTACGACCCGGCGCACACCGGGGCAGCGGAAGGAGTCCGGCCATGACCGTGACCGATGTGGAGAGGAGCGCGGTCGAGTCGCCCCCGGCCGCCGCGCCGCTCACGGCCCGGCCCGGGCTGCACTACGCGCCCGTGCCGGGGGGCGTCTACTTCAGCGGCACTCGCGGGCAGTTCGTGCTGCGCGGCTCGGAGTTGCTGTACGCGGTGGCGGACGGCTGTGTGCCGTTGCTGCGGGCGGGGACGACGGAGGACGCGCTGGTCGCCGAGTTCGGCACCGAGCGGGCCCGGCCCGCCGTACGGCATCTTCTGGGCAAGCTCCGGGAGAACGGCCTGCTGCTCGACCCGGCCACGCTCACGGAGCCGGAACCGCCGGCCGAACTGGCCGCCCGGCACGCCGACACGCTGGCCCGCCTCACCGCCCGCCTCGACGACCCGTACGCGGCGTTCGCCCGTCTGCGCCGGGCCCGGGTGCGGCTGCACGGCCCGACGACGGCGACCGCTCCCGCCCTGCGCGGACTGCGCCGGGCGGGCGTGACCGACGTGACGGCGACGGCTGTTCCACAGACGCCGGCACCCCTGGTCCCGGTCTGCGACCCCGCGATGTACGCGGACCCCGCCCTGCTGTCCGGCAGGAGCGGGTCGGCAGGCGGCTCCCGGGCCCTGATCCCCGCCGGCGACCCGGCGGTGCGCCCTCCTTCGACTCCCGCCGGCGACCCGGCGGTGGAGGGAACCGGTACGCGAACTCCCGTCGGCGACCCGGCGGTGAACGGACACGGTGCTGGAACTCCCGTCGGCGACCCGGCGGTGGAGGGAACCGGTACGCGAACTCCCGTCGGCGACCCGGCGGTGAACGGAACCGGTACACGAACTCCCGTCGGCGACCCGGCGGTGAACGGACACGGTGCCACAACTCCCGTCGGCGACCCGGCGGTGACGGCACCTGTGACGACCGAGGGCGTGCCCAGGGTCGTCGTCGAGTTCCTCGACGGTGACCGGACGTGGACGGAGGAGGCCGGCACGCTGCACGTGCCCGTGCTGCTCGGGCCCGGGCCGGTGCTGGTCGGGCCCGTCGGAGTCACACCCGGCGTCTGGGAGGTCTTCCGGGACCGGGCCAGGGCCTGGGCGGACGCCGAGGGCGTCGAGGCGGCGACCGGGCCGATCGCCCACTCCCTCGCGGGAGCCCTCGCCGCACAGCTCCTGACCGACACCCTCACGGGTGTCGCGGAGCCCGGTGAGGCCCACGTCGTGCACGGCCCCGATCTGACGGCCGACCGCGTCACCGTCACGGGCGCCCCCGTGAACGAAGCGGTCGCCGTCCGTCTCGACGACGCCCCCGCCGAACCCCTCCCCGCCCCCGAGGACGCACTCGAGGCCGCCGGTGTGCTCAGCGCCCGCTGGACCGGCCTGTTCGCCTCCGCGCAGGGCGAGGACCTGCCGCAGATGCCCCTCGCCCTGCGCGCGGCGGAGCACCGGGCGGACCGCACGGGCACGGTCACCGCATGGGCCGCCCACCAGGAGACGGCGACCATCGCCGCCGCCCTGGCAGCCCTGCGCGACCGCGTCACCGACGGGTCCGGTACCCCGGCGGCGGGTCTCACCCGTGAACACTGGCTGCTGGACGGCGCCCTGCGCCGACTCGCCCGGACGGAAGGGGACGTCCTCGACACGGACGCGCCGCTGCACGCCGAAGGCCGGCGCATCGCCGCAGAGTTGGCGGCGCTGCTCGGCGGTGCCGAACCGGTCCTCGCCGTGGCCCGGTACGCCCACGTCGGCTGGCCGCTGGCGGAGGTCACCGTCGACGGGCGTCCGCTCGGCGCCGGCTGGGGCCCGACCGCCGTGGAGGCGACGTACGCCGCGCTGTGCACGGCACTGGCCGTCGCGCAGACCGGCGGCACGGCCGGCCGGCTCTCCACCGACGCCCTGCTGACCGCGGACGACGTGACCCGGGCGGCGCTGCGCGAGCAGCTCACGGCCCGCGGCGTCCACGAGGGGCGGCCCCGCCGCAGCGACCCGGTGCTCGGCGAACTCCCCTTCTGGCACGGCCCGGTGACCGCCCACGCCGTCCCCACGAACGCCGAGGAGGCCACCGATGCCGACCACTGAGCCGTTGACGACCGAGCCGTCGACCGCCGTGCGGGCCGGCCCCGGCCTGCCGGTGACGGCGTACGACACCTGGCTGCCCGCCCTCGCGCGCCTGGCCCGCGCCACCGGGGCCACCGTCTCCGTCAACCTCGGCTGGGACCTGGACTGGGAGCGCGACGGCGTGACCGGGGCGACGGGTCCGCACCTGTCCGTGCGGGTCCACGACGACGAGGTCATGGTGGGCCCCCTGTGGGTGCCCGGCACCACGTCCGGCTGCGCCGCCTGCGCCGAGGTGCGCGAGCGCACCGTCCTCGACCACCCGCTCGTGGGCGACCTCACCCAGGCCACCCGCGTTCCGGCCGCCCCCGCGCCCCTCCTGCCCGAGCTCCTGCGCACCGGCCTGGACCACCTGGCCGCCCACCCCCTCGCGCCGGGCGAGGCCTACTCGGTGACGGTCCGCGGCACCCGCCGGCACCGCATCGCCCGCAGCTTCCACTGCCCGGCCTGCGGCCCCTCCCCCGAGGACCTGGTGGCGACCGAGCCCCCGGCGCCCCGCCCCCTGCGCTCCCGGCCCGCCGTCCCCGGGGACGCCACCCGCACCGCGGCGAGCCGCCTCGTCGAGCCCGGCTTCCTGCGGGACCGGCTCGTCGACGACCGTTTCGGGCCGGTCCGGGCGATCCTGCGCGAGTCGCACGCACCGTTCGCGATGAGCATGGCCGTCGTCGCCGACGCCCCGGCCATGGGGCACGGCAGGGCCCGTACGTTCACGGAGACCGAACCGGTCGCCGTCCTGGAGGCGTACGAACGGCTCGGCGGCTACCCCTACGACATCCCCCTGCTGACCGGCCGCTCGTACCGCGAGGTCGCCGAACGGGCCGTCGACCCGGGCAGCCTCGGCCGCTACACCGCCGAGCAGCTCGCCCACCCGACCAGCAGGGCCACGCCGTTCACCGCCGACACCCCGATGGACTGGGCCTGGGGCCACGACCTGGCCGACGGCACTCCCCTGCTCGTCCCGGCCGACCACGCCTTCTACCAGTACGAGTACGCCTTCCGCCGGGACCGGCGCGCGGCCCGCGTGGCCGGGGCCGCGAACCGCCGGCACTACTTCTTCGACTGCTCCAGCGGCTGCGCGGTCGGCGCCAACTACGAAGAGGCCGCCCTGCACTCCCTGTTCGAACTGGCGGAGCGCGATGCCTTCCTGACCTCCTGGTACCGGGCCGCGCCGCTCCCCCACATCCCGGTCGGCACGCTCACCGACCCCACCAGCCGGGCCATGGTCGAGCTGATCCGGGCCCGCGGCTACGACGTCCATCTCCTGGTCGCCACCCGGGACATCGGACTGCCGGTGGTGTGGGTGATCGCCGTGAACGAGAAGGACCCCTTCCCGGCGACCTTCTCCTCCGCCGGTTCGGGCGCCGAGCCCGAGTCCGCGATCCGCGGCGCGCTGCGCGAGGTCGCCCAGCTCGTCACCAACCCGGTCGACTGGACGCGCGAGCAGGTGGAGCGCATGGTCGAGGACCCGTGGCTGGTGGAGGAGCTGGAGGACCACGTCCGCTTCTCCTCCATCCCCGAGACCCGCGACCGCGCCCTGGCGGGGCTCGGCGGTCCGGCCGTCACGCTGGAGGAGGCGTTCCCGGACTGGCCGGGGCGGCTGGAGCGCGCGGCCGGCGGTGACCTGCGCGGCACCCTCCGGTACGTGGCCTCGCTCTTCGCGGACGCGGGCCTGGACCGGATCGTCATCGTCGACCAGACCAGCCGGGAGCACGCCGACGCCGGAATCGCGGTCGCCCGTGCCGTCGTCCCCGGCATCGTGCCGATGTGCTTCGGCCACGCCCAGCAGCGCCTGGACGGACTGCCCCGGCTGCGCGCCGCCCTGCGCGGCACGGGTCAGGAGCACCGGGCCATCCCCTACGACCCGCACCCGTTCCCGTGACGGCCCCCGCCGAGCCCTGGACGCGGCGCGCCCCGGTCGACCTGCCGGGCCCCGAGGGCGACAACAGCATCGCCCGCGAACCCCTCTGGTACGCCTACGGCACCGGCGACGACGCCCCGGAACCACCGCCGTGGACCTGGGCGGCCACACCGCCGCCCGACTCCCACGTGCCGCCGCCGCCCCCACGCCCGGCGGGGCCGGCGACCCCGTTGCCGCCGGGCACGACGGACCGCTTGTCGGCGCTCCCGTACCCGCGCGTCCCGGCCCCGGGCGGCCCTGCCTCACCGGACGCCCTGGCCCACGCCCTGACCACCACGTTCGCGCCCCTGCGCCGTGAACCGGAGAACCCGTACAACGAACACCGCCCCTACGCCTCACCGCGCTGCCTGTTCCCGGTCCACGCCTTCGTGGGGGACGGCGCGGCCTGGCGACTCCTGGAACCCACCCGGCACACCCTGACGGGCCCCGGCACCGGCACCCCCACCCGCATCGCCCTGACCGGCCGCTACACCGCTATCCCCCTGGCGTACCAGTGGTTCCGGGGCTCGCTGGTGGCGATCGAGACGGGCATGGTGCTGCGCGCGTTGAGCCTGGGCCTGGAGCTCTTCGGGATACCGGCGACGCTGACACCGCCGACGGCGGACGGCCCGGAACTGCTGCGCGAGCTGGGCGCGGAGCAGACCTGGGAGTGGTCGCTCCCGTGGCTGATCGACCTGGACCAACCACACCCCGCCGTACGCCGACCGACTGAGCCGGAACCGCCGGCCCCTGAGGGGGATCCGTCCCTCAGGCATGTAATCGACGTCAACAGGGGTTCCCTAAGGGGCGCGGGGCAGCATTCGATATGCGGCTACCGCAGCGCGGGCGCGACCAGCCACAACGCACCCGCACCCGTCACCACCGCCGTACCCCCCGCCCTGCCCCCCTCACAACGCACCCCCACCTGGTCCGAACTCCTCTGGCACCGCCACTCCGGACGCATGCCCAGAGCCCTCCACGGCATGGACTCGGCCACGTGCCTCACCCCCCTCCCCACCAGAACCCTCACCACGGCCCTGGCCTGGCTCGGCGTCCCCCCACCGCACCCCACCCTCGCCGCCGCCTTCGACGCGGTCACCGTCACCGCCGTCGTGCAGCACATCGACGGCCACACCCCCGGGATCCACCGCGTCCACGACGGCACCGCGCACCTGCTCCGCCAGGACCCCACCGCCGCCGCCGGCCTGGAGGCCAGCTACGGCTACGGCCTGACCCCGGTCAACGGCTGCGGCATCGCCAACGCCCCCGTCACCGTCTTCTTCTCGGTACGCCCCCGCGAACTCTTCGCCCGCTTCGGCCCGGCCGGCTGGAGCGCCGCCCAGCACGCCTGCGGCTGGGCGGTCCACGGACTGTGCCTGGCCGCCGCCGCGGAGGGGCTCTTCGCCCGGCCGGTCCGGGCGTTCAAGGAGATCCAGACCAAGGAGGTCATCGGACTGGACGAGGACGAGACGATCGTCCTGTCGGCGGTGGTCGGCGTACCGCGCGAGACCGGGGGTGCCGTGCTGGACCTGCGCACGTGACGACGCGACATCCGACCGGACGACAAGGAACCCCGCATGCCCACCACACCACACCGCTGGAGCGCCTGGCACCTGCACCTCGGCACCACGGCCCGCAGCGCCCACGACCGCGTCCTCACGGACGTCATCGGCCCCACGGCCGCCGAACTCCCGGCCGGTACCCCCTGGTTCTTCATCCGTTACTGGCAGTCCGGGCCCCACCTGCGACTGCGCATCGCGGACCTGCCCGAGGGCACGGACGCGCACGCGCGCGTGGAGCGGGCCCTGCGCGACCGGCTCGCCGGGGCGGGCCGGCTCGCCCCCGGTGAGGAGCCGCTCGCGGAGGAGGCCTACCAGCAGGGCGCGTCCCGGCTCGCCGCCGCCGGGGAGACCGGCGTCAACACCTCCGTCCACGCGCTGCTGCCGCCCGGTGTGCACCGGGCCGACTACGACCCCGAGTACGAGCGCTACGGCGGCCGGACCCTCATGCCGGCCGCCGAGTCCCTCTTCCACCGCTCCAGCGAACTCGTCCTGCGGCTGGCCCCGCTCGTCACCTCCGAGGCCCGCCGCGCCCGGCTCGCCCTGCGCGGCACGCTGTCCGCCGCCGTCGCCCTCGGCGGCCCGGACGAACGGGCCCACTACTTCGCGCGCGGCCGGGACGCCTGGCGGGCCTGGGCCCGTGACGCCGGACACCCCGACGAGCTGCTGGACCGGATCACCACCGTCGACCAGGACCCCGCCTCGGCAGGCGTCTCCCCCGACGCCCACGGCCCGTTCACCGACTGGTTCGAGGCCCTGACCGCCCACGCGGAGGAGATCCGGCGGCACTCGCCGGTCCACCCGGGCATGATCCTCTTCTCGCACGCTCACATGCTCCACAACCGCCTCGGCCTGAGCCTGCTGGAGGAACTGCGCACCTACGCCTGGCTGTCCCACGTCTTCCCCGCACCGGCACCAGCGCCCGCACCGACAGCGACACCGACCCCGACCCCGACACCCGACCTGGCATCCACGGGGTGATCCCCCGCCCCCGTGGGCGCCCACGCAGAGGCCCGGCCGGATTCCCCTTCACCGGCCGGGCCTCTTCGGCGTGTGCGCCGCGCGGCTCATCCCTCCCGCACGAACACGGCCCGGACCCGCACGAGCAGCGCCGCCCCGACCAGCCCCCGCATGCCACCGACCCCGCAGGCGTGCCGGTCGACCCGGGCGGTGGCCCGTACGACGACGCGGTCGCCCCGCTCGGTGAGTTCGTCGACCGTGAACGGCACCGGGGTCGCACGGCCCTTGACCTCCAGCCGCGCCGTGAGGCTCAGGTCGTCCGCCAGGCCCTCTCCGGCCAGACGCAGTTCGGGATGACGCTCGGCGTCCAGGAAGCGCGGGCCGCGCACCGCCGTGTCCCGCTGCGGGTTGCCGGTCTCGAAGCCCGCGGCGGCGACCGTGGCCTCGAGGTGGCGCAACGCGCCGTCCGGGGCGAGTTCGACGCGGCCCGAGCGCACCGGGAACGAGCCCCGTACGGGTAGGAGGAAGAAGTGCCGGCCGGTGAACTCCACGGTGGAGTCGGCCGGTTCGAGGCGCCACGCTCCGGTCGGGACCCGGTGCGGGCGGGCGGTGTGGTCGAGCGACATGGTGGGGGAATCCTTCCGGGAGTACGGGAGTACGGGAGTACGGGAGTACGGGGGTGGGGGGGCGGAGGCCGGGGCACGCGCCGAGGGGGCCTCCCGGAGGCCCCCTCGATGGTCGGGACGGAGCGCGTTCTACTCGGGGCGCGGGTCCCAGCGGAAGCTGCGCACGGCGATCAGGGCGCCGACGACGCCCCAGGCCGCCAGCACGGCCAGTTCCTTCCACTGGAAGCCACCCTGGTGCGCGAACGGCGCGAGCATGGCGTCGTTGAACGGCTTCACCGGCAGCAGCCCGGCGATGTTGTTCATGACGTCCGAGTGGATCGGGAAGTAGCTGCCGGAGATGAACACCAACGGGAACTGGATGAACTGCACGACCGCGGGCGCCGCCTCGGAGTTGCGGATCAGCGAGGCCACACCGACGCCGAGGGCGCAGAAGCTGGCCGCGCCGAGCACCAGGGTGAGCGCGAGGGCCGGCCAGTCGGCGGGCCACGGCACCCCGTACAGGCGCCCGATGCCGATGACCAGTGCCACGTCGACGACGCTGACGACGACGCAGTGCACGAGCAGACCCGCGAAGTACACCCAGGCGGGCAGCGGGGTGGCGTGCAGCCGCTTGAGGACACCGGTCTGCCGGCGCATGGCGAGGACGATCGCCAGCTGGCCGTAGCAGGCGCCGAGCACGGAGACGGCCGCGATGGTCGGCGTGTAGTACTGCAGGCCGCTCAGGCCGAAGAAGAAGTCCTCGCTCTGGCTGCCGGAGAACACGGCGCCGAAGACCGAGATGATCACGATGGGCAGGACGAAGGTGAACACCATCGACTGCGGGTTGCGCCAGAACGACAGCTGCTCGTAGCGGATCTGGTGGGCGAGCAGGGCGAGGGACCCGCGTTCGTCGGGCCGTTCGCGCCCGGCGCGGTCGGCCCGCCGGGTGGTCTCGGTGGTCGTGGGGGGCAGGGTGCTGGTCATCGTCGGCTCCGTCCGGGTCGGCGCCCTCGGCGCGCACGCGCCGCCGAGGACGGTGTGCTGCCCCGCTCGGTGGACGGGGACGAGGCGTCCTGCTGTGCGTACGAACTGGTCAGCCCCAGGTAGACGTCCTCCAGGGTGGGCTGCTCGACGGTCAGCCGCTCCAGCGGCGTGCCCCGGTCCAGGGCCCAGGAGGTGAGCCGGTGCAGGGCGGCGGTGGGCTCCTCGGCCTCGGCGGTGACGAGGCCGTCCTCGGCGTCACTGACCTGGATGGGCACGTCGTCGATGGCGGCACCGGCCGGCAGGGCGAACCGGATCCGGGCGAGGGCGCTGTCGCGACCGCCGATGGTGTCCGGTGTGCCCGCGGCGACGATCCGCCCTGCGGCGATGACGGCGACGGAGTCGGCCAGGGCCTGCGCCTCGTCCATGTAGTGGGTGGTCAGCAGGATGGTCGTGCCGGCGTCGCGCAGGCTCCGCACGACCTCCCAGGCGCCGCGGCGGGCGCCCGGGTCGAAGCCGGTGGTCGGCTCGTCGAGGAACAGCAGCTTCGGGTCGCCGATCACGCCGAGGGCGAGGTCGAGCCGCCGCTTCTGCCCGCCGGACAGGTCCTTGACCTTGGCGTCCCGCTTCTCCTCCAGGCCGACGAGGTTGATGACCTCGTCGATGTCGCGCGGGGCCGGGTAGTAGCCGGCGTTGCGGGCGATGGTCTCCCGCACGGACAGGTAGGGCTCCACGGCGATGTCCTGGAGCACGAGCCCGATCTGCCCGCGCAGCCGGCGTCCGTCGGCCTTGTCGCCGGGGTCGCGGCCGAGGACCCGGACGTCGCCGCCGTCGCGGTGGCGGAAGCCCTCCAGGATCTCCATCGTGGTGGTCTTGCCGGCGCCGTTCGGTCCGAGCAGGGCGAAGATCTCGCCCTCCTCGACGGCGAAGTCGACGCCGCGCACGGCCTCGTGGTCTCCGTACTTCTTGAGCAGGCCCTCGACGGCCACCGCGGTCACCGCGGTCGCTCCACTTCTCGTTCGCGTGTCACCGCATGCCTCCAGGTGTCGTAACCGGTCTTCTCCCTCCGGAAGTTAGGGCCGGGCGGGGGTGCGGCAGCAGGCGTGACGGGGGTTTCGATGACGTCCGTCACGCGAGCGGCGACAGTTGTCAGCACGGTGGGGCGTGACGTTGCCGCCCGGTGCCGGGCGCCACATGCTCGGGGACACGACCGATGACAGTGCGTCCACGTCGCCCGCGATGGTGCGGTGCGCCGGCAGGGCGCGAAGACCCGGAAGGCGGTCCCTGAGGTGCTGTTGGGCGAAGACACAGGAGGGCGGCGGCTGCCCGGGAACACCGCGGAGCCGGCCGGCGGACAGCTGCCGACGGTCGACATCGTCGGCGCGGGCATCGGCGGACTGACCCTGGCCGGCGCGCTGAGCGCGAGCGGCACGCCGTACGTGATCCACGAGCAGACCCGCGAACTGGCCGAGGTGGGCGCCGGCGTCCAGCTCTCCCCCAACGCGATCCGGCCGCTGCTGCGCCTCGGCCTCGGCCCGGCGCTGGAGGAGCACGCGGTGCGGATCGACGCGATGGAGGTGCGCGGCTGGAACGGGCGGCCCATCGCGCGCACGCCGCTCGGCGCGGACTGCGAGCGCATGTTCGCCGCGCCGTATCTGACCATCCACCGGGCGCATCTGCACGACGCGCTGCTCTCCCTGGTCGACCGGGACCGGCTGGGCCTCGGCCGGAAGCTGAGCGCGGCACGCGAACTGCCGGGCGGGACGGGCGTGCGGCTCACCTTCGACGACGGCTCGGTGCGCGAGGCGGACGTGGTGGTCGGCGCGGACGGCATCCACTCCACGGTCCGCGAGACGCTGCGCCGCGACGAGCCGGTCTACTCGGGCCTGGGCATCTACCGGGGCCTGGTGCCCGTGGAGGCGCTGCCTGCCGAGGCCCGCGAGCGGCTGGTGCGGCTGTGGCTCGGGCCGGGCGGGCACTTCGTCGCCTACCCGGTCGCGTCCGGCGCGTACCTCAGCTACGCCGCGACCGTGCCGCTGCCCTCCGACGCGCCGCCCCGCGAGTCCTGGTCGCGGCCCGGTGACCCCGACGAACTGCGGGCGGTCTTCGGTTCCTGGACGGGTCTGGTCGCCGACATCGTCGCGGCCGTGGAGACGACCCACCAGTGGGCGCTGCACGACCGGCCGCCGCTGCGGACCTGGTCCACCGGCCGCATCACGCTGCTCGGCGACGCGGCCCACCCCATGCTCCCGTTCATGGCGCAGGGCGCCAACCAGGCGATCGAGGACGCGATGGACCTGGCCGCCTGCCTGGCCGGCGCCCCGGCCGGGGAGATCCGCGACCGTCTGGCCCACTACGAGGCGCTGCGCGTCCCGCGCACCGCCGAGGTCCAGCGCGGCTCCCGCGGCAACGCTGGCATCCTGCACCTCCCGGACGGCCCTGCCCAGCGCCGCCGGGACGCGCAGATGGCGGTGCACGCGGCCCTGCGCGACCGGGCCGCGCTCTACGCGCACGAGACGGGCCGCAGTGTGGTGCCCGTACCGGCGTGAGCGGGACACCGGACTTTCCCGTGTTCCGCATCCCCCGGCATGAACAGCGGGCAGGATGCACCTAGCTCGTGGTTCGCCGACCGGCCGGGGGGAGCCTGCCATGCCGTACGACTCCGTGGAGTGGCCCGCGCGCAGTCTGCTGGGGGCGGTGCCGTCCGAGGCGCGGCGGGAGCTGCTGGGCCTGGGGGTGCCGACGCGGTTCGAGGCCGGGAAGGTACTGATCGGCGAGGGCGCCCGCGACCGGCACCTGCTGGTGCTGCTGTCCGGCTTCGCCAAGGTGACGGCCCGGGTGGAGAACGGGGAGGAGTCCCTGCTGGCGGTGCGGGTCGGAGGGGACAGTGTCGGTGAGATGGCCGCGCTGGACGGGTCTCCGCGCTCGGCCACGGTGACCGCGTGCGGGCCGCTGAGCGCCCGGGTCGTCCAGCCGGCCGCCCTGCACGCCCTGCTGGCCAAGCGGCCTGAGGTGCATCTGGCCCTGACCGGGATCCTGGCCGAACGGCTGCGCTGGGCCAACCGCAGGCGCCTCGACTTCAAGGGCTACCCGGCGAAGGTACGGCTCGCCCGGCTCCTGGTGGAACTCGCGACCTTGTACGGCCGTCCCGTCGAGGGCGGCATGGTGCTCGGCTGCCGGCTCACCCAGCCCGAGCTGGCCGCGCTCACCGGCGCCGCCGAGACGACCGTCCACAAGGGGCTGCGCGACCTGCGCCGGGACGGGCTGCTGGAGACGGGCTACGGCTCCACGGTGATACGGGATCTGCACCGGCTCCGGGACATCGGCGACCTGCCACCGGAGGAGTGAGGCGGTCAGTCCAGCACCGGCCGCAGCACCACCAGCAGCCCCGCGCTGAGGCCCATCACCGCCGTGCAGACCACGGCCGCCGTGACGCACCGGTACTTGCGCACCGCCACCTGCGACAGGAACCGGATCGTCTGGGAGAGTTCCTTGCGCTCCTGGTCGGTGTCGCGGTCGCCGGAGCCGCGGGCGGGCAGGATGTCGGGGCCCTCGGCGAGGTGGACGAAGCTGTAGCGGTTGGCGCCGTCGGGGCGCAGGACCCGGGGGCGCAGGGTGGCGGCGAGGAAGCCCGCGCCGCCGAACATCGCGCACAGGAACAGGGCGAGCAGCAGACCGGCGGCGACGGCCGCCGGACCGTCCCCGGACGCGGCGCGCAGGGCCGGGGCGCTCCAGTAGCCGGCCGTGCCGACGAGCGCGGCCTGGGCGGCGGCGAGGATCCCGGCCTTGGTGTCGGCGTGCTGGTGGGTGGTCTGCAGGGCGCTGAACATGAACTGCGCGGGGCGGCTGTCGGGGCGGGTACCGGTGGACGACGGCATGCTGCTCCTTCTGGGGCCGGTGGGCTGTTCACCCTGTGGTGGGCCGGGTGCTTCCAGTACGCCCCGAAACCGGCCACGGAACCCGGGATTTCTGCGGGTTTTGGGACTTCGGCTGTCAGTCGTCGGCACCAACCGGCCGAACCCGTCCGTAACTTCATGCCACCGCTGTATGTTTCCGCACCTTTCCGCATCCCGTATTTCGACGGGGTTCCGGGCGGACGGCGCGTGTAGGACTGGCCTACCGGCGTCCGCCTCTGGGGGGAGCGGACGCCGGTGTCTGCCGGAGTGCGCCCTCAGATCCGATCCCGGGGTGCGGCTCCACTTTCAGTGAGCGGGGAGTTCAGGCATGGGAACGTTCGGTCGCAGACTGCTGCTGGCGGTCGACGCGAAAGGGTACGGCGGCGTCGATGTGGTGACGCAGCGCGAGTGGCAGGAGGCGATCCGGCGGCTGCTCGAAGAGGCGGCCCACGTGGCCGGGCTCGACTGGGATCAGTGGGTGACGCAGGTCGGCGGTGACTCCGTGTTCGCGGTTCTGCCGCAGGGGGCGTCCGAGCCCGCTCTGGTCGACCCGTTCATGCGGCAACTGGAGTCCGGCCTGCGCATGTTCAACCGCAACCGGCGCGACGAGGCCTGGCTGCGGTTGCGGGCCGCGGTGCACTTCGGCACCGCCTCGCCCGCGGCCAACGGCTTCGAGGGCCGCGCCCCGGTCGAGATCGGCCGGCTGCTGGACAGCAGGGTGCTGAGGGCGGCGCTGGCGGCGGCTCCGGAGGCGCACCTGGCGCTCGCGGTCTCGGCGACCGTCTTCAACGACGTGATCGGCGAGGCGTACACGACGATCCGGCCCCAGGAGTTCCGCGAGGTGCGCATCGCGGAGAAGGAGTACGCGGGGCGGGCGTGGATCCGGGTGCCGGGGTACGACGTGGAGCGCCTCGATCTCGGGGTCACCGGACCCGGCGCGGAAGGGGGCTCGGGGGGCGCGGGTGCTGCCGCCGTGCGCCCCCGGAGTACCCCAACTGCTCCGGGAGACACGGTAGTTCACGTCATCAACGGAACCGTCCACGCCCCGGGTGCCGTCTTCGGGATCTCCAAGTGACCTGAGTGACGGCCGAGGATGAACGAGCAACACGAGGAACACAGCGAGCACAGCGCCGCGCCCCGGCCCGAACCGGACGCGCACCACTCGGACGACGCGCCGGACCCCCCGGCCGCACGGACGCCGCCCGATCCGAAGCCGGAACCAGAAGCAGAACCGGAACCGGAACCGGAACCGGCGAGCACGGTCGAGCCCGAGCACCGGCAGGACCCACCCGACCCGGCGAAGCCGACGGCCCCCGCCGGCCCGCCCGGGCAGGTCCACCACAACAACGTCAACCAGTACTTCTACGGAGAACTCAACGCCTCCGGTGCCCAGTTCGGCCTCGGCACGGCCGGCTCCGACAACGCCCGCCGCCGCGCCGTGGGCCGCCTCGACGCGGGGGAAGCGGACGCGATCCTCGCGCCGTACGTCAAGCCCGCCTGCTTCGAGCAGGCCGTACTCGCCCTGGAGCAGGACGCGGTCGTGGTCCTGGTGGGGCCCCCGGGTTCGGGCAAGCGGTCCGGAGCGGTGGCGCTGGTCGACGCCCTCGCGGACGGGTCGGAGTACGTCGTGCTCTCCCCGGGCCGCAGCCTGGACGACCTCGCGAGCGGGAAGGTCGCCTTCGAGAAGGGCGTCGGCTACGTCCTGCTCGACCGGACGGGCGAGGACAGCTCCCAGACGGCGGACTTCGACTGGCGGCGCGTTCGCGACACCGTCCGCGAGCACGACGCCCACCTGGTCGTCACCACCGTGCACCCGGTCGACGGCGCTGTCGTGGAGTCCGTACGGCACGTGCCCTGGCACCTGCCGGACCTCACGGCCGTCCTGCGGGTTCGGCTGGCGCGGGCCGGGTGCGCCGAGGACACCGTGGAGCGGGCCGCGGCGCTGATGCCCGCAGGCTGCAGGATCGCGGAGGTCGCGGCGGCCGCCGGGCGGATCGCGTGCGGCGGGGCACCGGAGGAGGTCTGGCAGGACTACGGCAGCAGCGCGGCGCAGCCCGTGCGCGAGTGGTTCCTCCAGGAGCGCACGCCGCAGGAATGGGCCGAGGTCACGACGCTGGCCTTCGTCAACGGCGCCGGCTACCGGGACTTCGAGACCTGCCAGGAGCGGCTGGAGGGCTGGGTGGCCCCGGCGTTCCCGGAGCCCGTCACCGAGGAGGAGCAGCACGCGGCGGCCCGGCGCGCCGTGGACCGCCGGCTGTCGCTGTCGCGCAACGCGCTCGTCGCCGTGGAGGACCGCAAGAACGGCGCGCTCACCCGGACCGCGCTGGTCTTCCCGCATCCGCAGTACCGGCAGTGGGCCCTGGAG
Source organism: Streptomyces luteogriseus (assembly GCF_014205055.1). Classification (NCBI taxonomy): domain Bacteria; kingdom Bacillati; phylum Actinomycetota; class Actinomycetes; order Kitasatosporales; family Streptomycetaceae; genus Streptomyces; species Streptomyces luteogriseus. Next base: position 4,957,310 of record NZ_JACHMS010000001.1, on the reverse strand, counting down.
GAGCTGTGGACCAAGCGGTCCACGCCGTACTGGAACGGCGTACGGGACTGGCTCACCGAACTCGTCGCCGCCCAGCCCGGGCTGGGGCTCCAGCTGTCGGTGGCGCAGGGTCTGGCGCTGCTCGCCCGGCCCGCCTTCGACGAGGTCGCCGACAACTACCTGCACCCGTGGGCGAGCGGCACGGCCGGGCCCGCCGGGCAGTCGACGGCCACGCTGGTGCTGCAGTGCATGTGCCTGCACGAGAGCCTCGCCGCCACCGCGCTGGGTCTCGCCCGGGGCTGGGCCCGCTCCTACGACCCGGCGCTGCGCTCGACCGCGGCGGCCGCGTTCAGCGGCGCGCTGGGCGTGCGCTTCCCCACGGACGCCGTCACCCACCTGCTCCGGCTGATCGTCCGGCGCGGCGGGCTGCCCGTGGACGCGGCGTTCGCGCTGGCCGGGCTGGTCGCGGTGCTCGCGGAGTGCGGGCAGGACACCGGCGCGGTGCTCCGGCCGCTGGCCTACCGGCTGCGGCAGCAGCGCGAGACGCTGACCGGTCAGCCCAAGGAGAACATCCTGGGCGCCGCGATGACCGTCCTGCGTGCCCGGGACGCGCGGACCGAGCGGCTGGTGTGCGCCGCGCTGCTGGAGCGGGACGACCGGCAGACCACCACGATCGGCCAGGTGTGGGCGGGCGTCCTGGACAACCTGCCGCGCCGGGGCCGGGCCCTGGCGGCCCTGTTCGCCACCCTGCGCGAGCTGCCGGCCGTGTCCGAACATCCGGAGCGGCTGGCCGAGCGGTTCGGCCACGCCGTGGGCGCGGCCCTGCCGGCGGACGACCGTCCGCCGCTGGCCGGCGCGCTGCGGCAGGTCGCCGCCCGCGCCGACGAGGCGGTCACCGCCCTCGTCGAGATCTTCCTCACCGCCGTACTGAGCACGAAGGGCTGACAGGCATGGCTGAGAAATACCCGCTCGTCGAGCAGCGGGAGTACGGGCGGCCGGAGAAGCGCGGCGGCCTCTGGCGCAAGCGGACGACGCGCGGCGACGACGAGCTGCCCAAGGTGGCCGCCCACCAGGTGCGGGTCTTCCGGGTCGGCGAGGAGTACGTCGAGGACCACGGACAGCTGCGCGCCGACGACCCGGTGGTGCTCGACGCCAGCTCGGTCACCGTCGTGGACCGGCGTATCGAGGTCCCCGTCGTCGTGGAGACGCGGATCCCCTCGTCGGAGGCGGGTGACTTCACCGTGCGGGCCTGGTTCCACTGCACGGTCACCGACCCGTGCGCGGTCGTGCGCGACGGCGTGACCGACGTGGAGGCACTGCTGCTCTCGCATCTGCGCGAGGTGCCCGGCCTCACCGAGGACGGCAGCGACCTGCCCGTCGTCGAGACCGCCGCCGTGCGCAACCGGATCGACGCCCGGCTGACCGCGTACCACGAGATGCGGCCCTCCGTCGTGTCGGGGATCCGCGCCCGGCACGGGGTGATCGAGGTTCTGACGCCCGAGGAGATGTCCGCGTACGTCGCGGAGCTGGAGCGGACCCGCCGGGACCGCGAACGCGACCGCCAGCGGGAGGAGATGGAGCAGGAGGCGGCCCTGGACCGGGCCCTGCGCGAGGCCGAGCTGGAGCTGAAGCGCGAGGAGATCCGCAGCCTGCAGGCGGTGCGCAAGGAGCGCAACCGGCAGCAGGAGGAGACGCTGCGCACCGGCTACGAGCGCGAGTCCGGTGCCGATCAGCAGAACTACGAGCTGGAGATCGAGCGTCGGCGCAACCGTTTCACCAGGGCCGAGATCGAGGACGACATCAAGCTGATCGGTTCCGACCCGGTCGCCGCCGACTACCTCGCCTGGCGCAACGGCGACATCAGCGCCGACGAGCTGTCCCAGCGGCTGCACCAGGCCGAGGAGCGCTGGGACTCCCGCAAGGACGACCGGCTGCGCCTGGATCGGGACTACGAGCTCACCCGCCGCGGCCTGGACCGGGAGGACGAGCGCTGGAAGGTCGAACGTGACGACCGGCGCCAGGAGCTGACCCGCAAGGAGGAGCGGGAGGAGACCGCCGCCGAGCGGGAGGAGAAGGCCCGGCGCTGGGATCTGGAGCACCAGGACAGCCTGCGCCGGCGCATCGAGAAGCGCGAGGACGCCAAGGAACTCCAACGCGACCAGCACGAGCTGGCCAAGCAGCAGCTCACGGTGCGCGCCACCCTCGGCAAACAGGCCATCGACCGGGGCCTGTTCGACAGCACCATGTACGACGCGGGCGCCTTCATCAACAGCGTCGGCGACGTCCCGTACAACCAGACCACGCCACAGGGCGGCGGGCCCGGGGCTCCGCAGCAGGAGCTGAAGGGTGAGGTGAAGGGTGCGCTGCGCCGGGCGCCCGGACGGCCCGCCCCCGACACCGGAACCGCCGTGGACGACGACACCGACGTCGACGACTTCGACCCCGCGAACCAGGAGGGGAGCCTTGGCCACTGACACCCCGCTCCGCCCGGCCGACAGCGCCGCCTACGACGACGACCGGGGCGGCAGCCAGTCGCGCCCGGCGCCCCCGGCGTACGGCTGGGCCCCCCGGCTGCGCCGCCTCATCGGCATCGAGGAGGGTCTCCTCTCCTGGGTGCCTGAGGACCGTCCCCGCTACACCTGGTACGGCGCCCTCGTCGTCAACACGGCGCTGCTGGGCGCGATCTCGATGGTCCTGGCGCTCTCCAGCTTCCGCTCCGACCTGCCGTTGGCGGCGGTCCTCGGGGTGGCCGTGGTCTGGTTCTGGGTGATCCTGGCCCTGGACAGCTGGCTGGTCTCCAGCACCCACGGCACCGGAGTCCGCAAATGGACGCTCCTCGTCCGCTTCTTCCTCTCGGTGCTGCTGGGCCTGTTCATCGCCGAACCGATCCTCTTCCAGATCTTCGACAAGGAGATCCGCCAGGAGATCGCCGTCGGCAACGAGCAGCGGGTCGCCGACTACCGGGGCATGCTCGTCTCCTGCAACCCGACCGACGGCGCCGCCACCACCGGCCGCGCCGAGTGCGCCCGCTACCAGCTGAAGGTGGCGGGCTCCCCGGCGGAACTGGCCCGCCAGATCGACACCAACAGCGACCGTGCGGCAGCCCTGCGCACCCAGGTCGCCGGCATCAACAAGACCCTGAACGACAAGCTCGCCACGGAACAGCGCCTGTGCGGCCCGAAGTACTGGATCTGGCGGGGCGGCGTCCGGGACGTCACCATCACCTGCGAACGGGCCCGGAAGGCCACGTCCGAGTACGAGAAGAACAGCAAGGTCAAGACGTACGAGAAGCAGCTGGAGAACATGGTCGCGGAGGGCCGGACCCTGTCCGCCCGCAAGGACCGGGCCGCCGACGGCTACCAGCCCGCGCTCCAGAAGGCCATCGACGACAAGACCCGGCAGCGGGCCGCCGACCTGGACACCGACGGCATCCTCACCCGCGCCCACGGCCTCAAGGAGGTCGCCGAGTCGGACGGCTTCGCCCTCTTCCTGACGATCGTGCTGCACCTGCTCCTGCTCTGCCTGGACGCCATGCCCGTCCTCGCCAAGGTCCTCAGCGGCGCCACGGCCTACGACACCCTCCTCGGCGCCCGGCACCGCACGAGTCGCAAGCTGTACTCCGAGGAACTCGAGGTCCAGCAGACCTGCGCCCGCCTGGAGCACGACGTCCGTCGCCACCGCGTCCAGCTGGACACGGCCGACCGCATGAGCCGTCTGGACCAGGAGTACCAGCGGGCCCAGGCGGAGCGCGCGGTGGCGGAACGGGCGGAACTGGAGGCGAGGATGGAGCGGATCATGCGGACGCGTGGGACCAGCACCACCGTTTGATCCGGAAGTTCGGCGAAACATTCGACGACCGGAACTCTGCCCTCCGAACCTGCCGGGCAGAGTTCCCCTCACCTCTTGAACTCAAAACCCCACCGAACAGTACAAAACAACCCTCAGGCACTCCGTGTGGTCGGCGAATATTTCGCAATCGGCGTCGAAACCATTGACAGTTGACAGGGTCAGACCAACACTCCCGGGTGACAGAGCGCCTCCATCGACCCCCCGCATACGAGGAGGAAGCACCCCCATGACTCATGCACTCAGCCGCTTACGGCTGCTGCTCAGCAGCACCGTCACCCTGCTGCTGGTCGCCGTCGCCGCCCTCGCCCTGCCGGGCACCGCCCACGCCGACACCGTCGTCACCAGGAACCAGACGGGCACCGACAACGGCTACTACTACTCGTTCTGGACGGACGCGCCCGGCACGGTCTCCATGAACCTGTCCTCCGGCGGCAGTTACAGCACGTCCTGGCGGAACACCGGGAACTTCGTCGCCGGCAAGGGCTGGAGCACCGGCGCCCGCCGCACCGTGACCTACTCGGGCTCGTTCAACCCGTCCGGCAACGCCTACCTGACCCTGTACGGCTGGACGGCGAACCCGCTCATCGAGTACTACATCGTCGACAACTGGGGCACCTACCGGCCCACGGGCACCTACAAGGGCACCGTCACCAGCGACGGCGGCACGTACGACATCTACAAGACGACGCGGTACAACGCCCCGTCGGTCGAGGGCACGAAGACCTTCGACCAGTACTGGAGCGTGCGGCAGTCGAAGCGGACGGGCGGCACCATCACGACCGGCAACCACTTCGACGCGTGGGCCCGGGCCGGGATGCCCCTGGGCAACTTCAAGTACTACATGATCATGGCGACGGAGGGTTACCAGAGCAGCGGCAGCTCCAGCATCCGGGTCGGGTCGTGACGACGAAACGGGTGCTGGCCGTCCTCGCGGCGGCCGCGGCCCTCACCGTCCCGGCCGCCACGACCGCGACCGCCGCCCCGGCCCAGGCCGCCGCCTGCAACGGCTACGTCGGACTCACCTTCGACGACGGCCCGTCCGGCAACACCACGAAACTGCTCGGCGCGCTCCGGCAGAACGGCCTGCGGGCCACCATGTTCAACCAGGGCCAGTACGCGGCCGCCAACCCGTCCCTGGTCCGGGCCCAGGTGACGGCCGGCATGTGGGTCGCCAACCACAGTTACACCCACCCGCACCTGACCCGGCTGAGCCAGGCGCAGATCGACTCCGAGATCTCCCGCACCCAGCAGGCCGTCGCCAACGGGGGAGGCGGCACACCGAAACTGTTCCGCCCCCCGTACGGCGAGACCAACGCGACGGTGAAGTCGGTCGCGGCCCGGTACGGCCTGACCGAGATCATCTGGCACGTCGACTCCCAGGACTGGAACGGCGCGAGCACCGACGCGATCGTCCAGTCCGCAGCCCGCCTCACCAACGGCCAGGTCATCCTCATGCACGACTGGCCGGCCAACACCCTGGCGGCCATCCCCCGCATCGCCCAGACCCTGGCCTCCCGAGGCCTGTGCGCGGGGACGATCTCCCCGCAGACGGGCCGCGCGGTCGCCCCCTGAGAGCCCGTGGCGCGGCGGCCACCGCCGCCGCGCCACGGGTCGTTCCGGCGGGGCGGCCCGGGGCGGGCGACGTGCGGACACATGAACGCACGTCGTACTTGAGTACGCGTGCTCATGACGCCCCCGGCACCGCACCCCGATCCTGGGCGTATGACGAATCGGGGAATCGTGGCGGCCGGGGCCGCGCTCGTCGGCGGAGTGCCGGTGGCGGCCTGGGGGCTGATGGGGCAGCAGAACTACGCCGGGCTGCCGGCGAGTGAGCTGGACTACGCGTTCCGGCCGTGGGACATCGGGGACGGCGTGGCCGCCGTCGCCGGGGGGCTCGGGCTGGTGCTGGCGGTGGCCGGTGCGGTGGTGCTCGTGCGGAGCTCCCTGCGCGGGGCGCTGGACGGGCGGTGGTGGGGGGTGCTCGGGCCGTTGGTGGCGCTGGGGCTCATGGCCGGTGTGGGGTGGCGGATCCTGACCGCCGGGGGCATCGGAGCCAACATCGGAGCCGGGCTGCTCATCATCTTCGGTACGCCGATCGCCGCCGGGCTGCTGCTGTGGTCCCTGGCATGGGCGTTCTGGCTGGTCACCCAGGGCCGCGGGCACGACAGTGGCGGCGAGTTGGGCGGCATCGCCTCCCGCGGGGTGTAGCACCAGCGGGCCGTGGCCGAAACCCCACGGCGGGCCGGCCCCGGGGAGTGGCAACATCCGTACTCCTCCTGGAAGTTCGCCTAGGTTGGTGGGCCGGTGTCCCTTCCCCGCCCCCCAGGAGGCCCCGCCGTGTCCGACGACAGCCCGCGCGACCGCATCGACACCTCCAAGCCGCACTCGGCCCGCTTCTGGAACTACTTCGTCGGCGGCAAGGACAACTACGAGGTCGACCGCGAGATCGGCGACCAGATCAAGTCGATCTTCCCGGGCCTCGTCGACGTGGCGGTCACGAGCCGCCGGTTCCTGGGGCGGGCCGTCGGCCATCTCGCCGGTGAGCAGGGCGTACGCCAGTTCCTGGACATCGGCACCGGGCTGCCGACGGCCGACAACACGCACGAGGTCGCCCAGCGCGTCGCACCCGACGCCCGGATCGTCTACGTCGACAACGACCCCATCGTGCTGGCCCACGCCAACGCCCTGCTCACCAGCACCCGCGAGGGCAGGACCGCGTACCTGGACGCCGACCTGTACGACCCCGAGGCCGTCCTGAAGGCCGCCGCCGGCACGCTCGACCTGTCCCGGCCGGTCGGCCTGATGATCCTCAACACCCTCGGCCACGTCGCCGACTACGAGCAGGCGCGTGAGCTGGTGCGGCGGCTCATGGCCGGGCTGCCGTCCGGCAGCCACCTGGTGATCAGCGACAGCACCGCGACCAGTGAGGGCATGATCGCCGCGTCGGAGGCGTACAACGCGAGCGGGGCGGTGCCGTACTACGTCCGGCCGGTCGCGGAGATCGCCGGGTTCTTCGACGGGCTGGAGCTGGTGGAGCCGGGCGTGGTGAGGGTTTCCGAGTGGCGGCCTGAGATTTCCGGTGATGCCGGTTCCGGGGTCGGTTCCGATGCCGTGGACGCGTACTGCGGGGTGGGGCGGAAGGCGTAGGCGCGTGGTCCGGTGCGGCGGGGTGGGGGCCGATCGCGCAGTTCCCCGCGCCTCCGGGAGGGCGCCTCGGGCCAGTCCCCTGTCACCCGTCCGGGCCGGTCGCCTCAGCTCTCCACCGCCCTCACGGGATAATCAGGACATGCCCGACGCTCCCGCCGTCCCCGAGCCCATCGGTCGGCTTCTCGGTGATCTGCTGGCGGTGGGTGAGGCCTACTCCCTCGTCCTCGCCGGCGGGTACGCGGCGCTGGCGCACGGGCTGGTGGAGCGGACCGGGCCGGACGTGGACGTGGCCACCGAGCACCCGGCCGCGCTGGAGGGCGTCGCGGACGCCGTCCGGAGCGGGCTGGTGGGGCGCGGCTGGATGGTGCAGACCCTGGAGGCCGGGCCACTGTCCGCCCAGTTCCTCGTGACCGACGCGCCGAGCGGTGTGGAGTGCGAGGTCGCCCTCCACAAGGAGGTGCTGTGGCGCCCGCCCGTGGAGACGGAGCTCGGGCCGGCGCTCTCCCTCGACGACCTCGTCGGCACCCGGGTGCGGGACCTGGCCGACCGCGGTCTCGCGCGCGACCTGGTCGACGTCCGGGCCGCCTCGGCCCGTTGGAGCCACCCCGAACTCGAGGAGCTCGGCCGCCGCCACGCCCCCGACACCTTCGACCTCACCGACCTCCAGGCCCGGCTGACCGGCACGGAATGGCTCGACGACAGGGCGTTCACCGTGCAGGGCCTCGACGGACCGTCCGTCGCCGGGCTGCGCCGCTGGGCCCAGGAGTGGGCCGACGACATCGCGGAACGGCTCATCGAGGGCGAGGCCCCCGCCGAGGAGTGACGCAGGAGCGACCCGCACGCCCCGTGCGTGGACCTACCGGTCGGTACCCTGAGCCGATGGGGAACGGGGCAGCCGGGCAGGTGGGGGTCGTCGCCGCGCTGGTGCGCGCGGCGTTCCTGGTCGACGGTGTGTACGCGGAGGCGAGCCGGGCGTACGGACTGACGCCGCAGCAGGGGCAGTTGCTGTGCGTGCTGATGCCCCAGCCGTACGGGATGAGCGAGCTCGGCGAGACGCTCGGGCTGGCGAAGTCCAGCCTGACCGGGCTGGTGGACCGGACGGTGCGGCGCGGACTGGTACGGCGGGAGGGCGACCCGCGCGACGGGCGGGCCGTGCGGGTGGGTCTGACGGACGAAGGGGCCGCGCTCGCCGAGAAGTTCTACGCCGAGACCTGCCGTCGCATGGAGGCACTGCCGTCCGGGCTGAGCGGCGCGGAGCGGGACCGGCTGGCCGTCCTGCTGTCGCGGGTCGTGGCGGACAACGAGGTTCCCGAGGTGTTCGTGGAGGCCGGGACGGCGTCGGTCCTCGGCGGCTCACCCTCCTGAGCCGGTCGCGCAGCTCACCGTCCTGAGCTCCTCCCGCTTCCCCGCACGCATCAGCAGGACCGTCACTCCCGCCGACCCCACGGCCATCATCGTCATCGCCTGGGCGGGGGAGGTGAGTTGGGCCAATGATCCCGCCAGTGCCGCCGCGGCCCCCTGCGTCGTGAGCATCCCCGCCGAGTGCAGTCCCAGGGCGTGCCCCGACAGTTCGTCGGGGGTGAGGGCCACCAGTCGTTCCTGCTGCACGAGGCTCGCGCCGAACCCCACGGAGGCCAGTGTCACCGCGGCCGCCGCGAGCGGAAGCGCCGGGTGCAGGAGGAACGGCACGTACGGGACGGCCAGGAGCAGCAGGAGCGGGAAGCCGAGGCGGGGGCGCAGAGGCGGGGGGAGGACGCGACCGACCAGCACGTCACCGGCGAGCATGCCCAGCGCCGCGCAGGCGAACAGGGTGCCCGCGGAGTCGGGGGCGTAGGAGACGTAGAGGGATTCGCAGCCGACGACCAGGCCGTTGGGGATCCACAGGGCCAGATAGACCTGGCGGCGGGGCGGGGAGGACCAGAGCAGCGCGTTGGCGCGCCAGGTCGCCGACACCGAGGGGCGGCCCGTCGTGCGGGGCGGGCGGCGGGTCAGGCCGAACCGGACGACGACGGCCGCCACGACGTACAGGGCGGCGGCGGCCAGCAGGGCCGGCCGCGGGGACAGCAGGGCCACGAGGGCGCCGCCGGTCGCGTAGCCGGCGATCTGCATGAGGCCGCTCATCATGTTGAACACCGAGCGGCCGAGCAGATAGCCGTCCTTGGAGAGGACCTCGTTGAGCAGACCCCAGCGCACTCCCCCGCCCACGGACTCCGCCAGCCCTTTGGCGAGGACGACGGCGAAGAGGCCCCAGAGGGGCAGGCCGGGCAGGGCCAGGGCGGCGGTGGCCGCGGCGAAGAGCAGGGGCAGGGCCGTCAGGGCCGCACGCGGGGGCAGCCGGTCGGCGGCGGAGAGCAGGAAGGTCGCGCCCAGCACCTGCACCAGCGAGGAGCCGAACATGCTCACCGCGGACAGCAGCGGTGACTCGGTCGCCCGGTAGACCAGGGTGCCCAGGGCCAGTCCGCCCATGGTCTGGGCGACCGTCTGCGCCGACGCGGCCAGGAAGAACGGGGTGAATTCGGGCGTGCGGAACAGATCGCGGTAGCTGCGCATACGCGGAGTCTTCGACGCCCCTGTCCGCGTGGTTATTGTTTCGCGCAGACGCGAAACCTCGGGGAGGGGGCGGCCCGTGGGCTGGTGGCAGATCAACGCCGACACCCTGGCCGGGAGCCGGTTCGTGATCTCGCCGTTCGCCGAGGCCTTCGCGAGTCTGCGGCTGCTGCACGGGGCCGAGGCGGCGCATCCCGGCGAGCGGCGGTGGCTCGACGCCCATCTGCCGGACTACCGGCGGCGCCTCGCGCGGGACCCGGTGACCGCGCAGCTGGTCCGTGCCGGGATCGGACGGGAGTGGACGGCCGACTTCCTCTCCCCCGCCCCGCGCGACGGGGAGACCTTCGAGCAGGGGGTGGGGCGGGTGCGGGCGGCCGATCCGCAGTCGGCCCGCGCCGACCTCACCGTCTCGCTGCGCGGCCCGGTTCCGGCCCGGCTGTACCGGGGCGACCTGCCGGAGCGCGCCGCGGACCTGCTGACGTGGGTCTGGACCACGGCCGTGCTGCCGTACTGGCCCCAGCGCCGGCGCGTCCTGGAGGCCGATGTGGTCGCGCGGACCGCGCAGGTCAGCCGGGGCGGCTGGGCGAGCGCGCTGGACACGTTGCGGCCGGGCACGCAGTGGCTCGGGGAGAACCGGCTCCAGGTGAACGCGCACGAATACCCGCCGCGCGAGCTGTCCGGGGCCGAGCTGGTGTTCGTGCCCATCACGACGCAGCGCATCGGCTGGGTGGCCTGGGAGGGCACGGACCGGTACGCCCTGGTCTACCCGTGCGCCGGGGCGCTCGCCGACCCCGGCGGCAGGCCCGTGCCCGCGAGCCTCGGCGCGCTGCTCGGCACCGCCCGTGCCGGGGTGCTGGTCCGGCTCGGTTCGCCGCTGAGCACCAGCCAGCTGGTCGCCGTGACCGGGCAGGGTCTCGGCTCGGTCGGGCGGCATCTGCGGGTGCTGCTGGACGCTGGTCTGGTGGAGCGGCGACGGGCGGGCAGGTCGGTGCTGTACTCGCGGACGGCGGCGGGGCAGGTCCTGGTGGAGGCCACCGAGGCCCGCAACCGGTCCGGCACCCGGCGGAGCTAGGGTCTGCTCATGACGACTACCAACGGTTCCTCTCCCCTCGACGTCGAGATCGGTGCGCTGCAGGGTGGCCCGGCCGACCTGTCCCAGTACGCGGGCAAGGCGGTGCTCGTGGTGAACGTCGCCTCCAAGTGCGGCCTGACCCCGCAGTACACGGGCCTGGAAAAGCTCCACGAGCAGTACGCCGGGCGCGGTTTCAGCGTCCTCGGTGTGCCCTGCAACCAGTTCCTCGGGCAGGAGCCCGGCAGCGCCGACGAGATCGCGGAGTTCTGCTCGGCCACGTACGGCGTGACGTTCCCGATGACCGAGAAGGTCGAGGTGAACGGCGAGGGCCGGCACCCGCTGTACGAGCGCCTGACCGGCTTCGCCGACGCCGAAGGGCACAGCGGCGACATCCGCTGGAACTTCGAGAAGTTCCTCATCGGCCGCGACGGGCAGGTCGTCGCCCGCTTCTCGCCGCAGACCGAGCCGGACGCGGCCGAGGTCGTGGCGGCGATCGAGGCCCAGCTGGCCTGACGGCCCGCTGCTTGACCTTGCCCCTGGGTCAGGCCCGAGCGTCCTCGTCATCGGGCGGAAGAGCCGCCCGGTGACGGAGGATGCCGTGGTGGACGGACCGGAACGGAACCTGGAGCTGCTCACCATCGGGGCGTTCGCCGCGCGCGCCCGCCTGTCGGCCAAGGCCCTGCGGCTGTACGACCGGCTCGGCCTGCTCGCGCCGGCGCACGTCGACGAGGTGACCGGCTACCGCTACTACCGCGTCGGCCAGGCCGAACGGGCCCGGCTCGTGGCCATGCTGCGGCAGCTGGACATGCCGCTCGCCCGGATCGCCGAGGTGGTCGAGGCGGGCGACGGGGCCCGGGCCGCCGAGCTGCTCGGCGCGTACTGGGCGGATGTCGAGGCGCGGGTGGCGGGGCAGCGGACGCTCGCCGAGTACCTCCGTGGACGGCTGTCGGGGAGGAGCTCCGAGATGCACGGGAAGTTCGCGGTCGAGACGGTGGAGACACCTGCGCAGGTGGTGATCTCCGAGAAGCGGCACACGCTGGCGGACGAGCTGCCGGCGTGGATCGGGGCGGCGCTGGGCCGGCTGGAGGAGGCGGCCCGGGAGTGCGGGGGCGTGGCCGGGGTGCCGTACGTCGCCTATCACGCGGAGGTGTCGATGGAGAGCGACGGGCCCGCGGAGGCGTGTGTGCCGGTGGCCGACGAGGCGGCGGCCCGGGCGTGGGCGGAGCGTCGGGGGCGGGCGTGGGAGACGGCCGTGCGGGTGGAGCCGGCCCGGCGGCTGGCGTACACCAGGATCACCAAGGCGCAGGTGGCGTACCCGCAGATCCTGGCCGCGTTCGAGGCGGTGGAGGAGTGGGTGGAGGCGCGGGGGCTGACGGCGACGGGCCCTTGCCGGGAGCTCTACTTCGCGGACTGGGCGGCGACGGGGCCCGGGGACCCGGTGTGTGACGTGGCGTTCCCGGTGAGCTGAGCTCCCTCAGGGATCTCCGGGCACGAGCGGAGCCCTCTCGGCAAGGACGGCGATGCTGGTCGAGAGGGCTCTGTCGGTGGTGCTTGTGGCGCTGTGATCGCGGGGTCAGGCCTTGACCGAGGCCACGAAGGCGCTCCACGCGTCGGCGGGAAACGCCAGCTTGGGACCTTCGGGGACCTTGGTGTCCCCGAGCTCCAGGGCCTCGTCGACGGTCGACCTGACCATCACGCATGCGCCGTTGTTGTTGGTGTAGGAGGACGTCGTCCACGTTTCCGTGGCGCCCAGACGAATTGCCATGTTCGCTCCGTTGCCAGTTGCGTTTACGCCAACCTGTGCTGGTGGTTGGCGTGATCGACGCTACTCGCCAACATCCTCGTTCGGAGCAGTCATTCACTCGACTGGATGGCATATTCCAGAGGACACTTCCAGTCAGGCGTGTCACGGGTGTAACATCCCGCGCTTTGCCCGACGGAAGGTCATCCGGCGGCGGCTCAGCGCGCGTAGTCCTTCGCGACGTTCTCGATGAGCTGCCGGGACTGGTCCACGTTGAGCGACTGGGCGCGCAGGTGCTCGTACATCACCGTGTACTTCTGCACGTCGAGCGGCTTCTCCAGGTACAGGTCGCTCGTGACGCCCTCGATGTAGACCACGCTCGAGTCGGCCGCGTCGGCGAACTCCAGGATCGAGTACTGGCCGTTGATGCCCGCGTGCGCGCCGACCTCGAACGGCAGGACCTGCACGGTGATGTGGGGCAGCTGCGACATCTCGATGAGGTGCTCCAGCTGCTCGCGCATCACCGGCCGGCTGCCGACGATCCGGTGCAGGGACGCCTCGTCCAGGACCACCCACAGCCGCAGCGGTTCGGTGTCGGCGGTGATCCGGCCCTGGCGGCGCAGCCGGACCTCGACCCGCTTGTCGTTGTCGGCGTCCGAGGCCTCGGGCGAACCACCGCGGATGATGGCCTCGGCGTACGCCCGGGTCTGCAACAGGCCGGTGATGATCTGGGGTTCGTAGACCCGCAGCGACTCGGCGTCCGTCTCCAGGCCGATGTAGACGCTGTAGGGGATGTCCCCGAAGGCGTGCCACCAGCCCTGCTGCCGGGAGTCCTTGGCCATCTGCATCAGCGAGTCGACGATGCGCTGGTCCTCGACCTCGTAGACCCCGCACAGGTCGCGGACGTCGCGCTGGCTGATGCTGCGCCGGCCGTTCTCCAGCCGGCTGATCTTCGACTGCGACACCAGCAGCCGCTCGGCCACCTCTTCGGCCGTCATGCCCTTGAGCTCACGGAGCCTGCGGAGCTCCTGGCCCAGCCGGCGCCGCCTGACGGTGGGATTGACATTGGACGCCACGGGACGTGCACCTCCGGCTGCGTGCCTCTACTTTGCGTATCTGCTGTTGAGCAGACTGCCACCAAGGTGCTTACTACCGCTGGGAAACGGTGGATATGCGACGGGTACACGCCAGTTCGGGCACGGCACGCCGAGCGGGGCGGAGAGAGTGTGTGCTCTCTCCGCCCCGCTCGGACAGCGGCTCCCGTGACCGGGTCGGTGGGTCCCGTGGTGCGTGGTCCGGTCGTAGGTCGTGCGGGTGCGGCGCGGCTCAGTGGGCCGCGACGCGCGCCATGCTCCCGTGGCGCGGTTGCATCGGAACGCCTCGGGCGGGCTCCGCTGCGGGCCTGGTGCCGCCGGCGGCCTGACGGCCGGACGGTGCCGGGTTGCGGCGCGGCTGGGCCGCGACGCCGTTCTGGACGTCCATCACCGCGTGCGCGACGAGACCGCCCATGGGGTCGTGCCTGATCAGGTCCCTGAGCCGGGAGCGAGAGGAGCGTCCCTCGTTGCCCGGGTACAGGTGCTTGCCGAGGCCGACCGCGTGGGCGAGGGCGGCGAGTGCCGCGGTCCGCGGGTCCGGCGGGACGCCGGTGCGGATCGCGGAGTCCAGCCGGGCCTTGATCTCCCGGCTGATCTCGGTGTCCGTCGCCTGGTAGCGAGTCGTCGGCAGCACCCCGCACATCTGGCCCGCCACGGCATGCACCATGCCGCACCGCTCCAGATGCGAGAGGTAGGTCTGGCGCAGCCCGAGACGCGGCCCGCCAATCCAGTTCACCGCACGTACGGGAGCGCCACGCCTTCGCAGCAACTCCAACGCGCAGTCCAAAGTTGGATCTCCAGTCGGCCGTGGGGCCACCACGGCGATACGATCCCCGTCTGGGGCTATCCGTCCGGCCAGCGCCAGCTCCACTAGCTGCGCTCCGGCCAGACCGAGGTCGAGCGACTGCGGCTGTGCGGTGGTACCCGTGGTCGGGTCCAACGCCAGCAGCAGAAGCTCCTCCGGAAGTGTTCTGCGGCTCCTGCCCATCCATGCCTCCCCGCGTGGATGAAAGACAGGGTGACCCCTCTCACATTGGTCTGTCGAGGGTGCGTGACCGGTTCGTAGTGGAACCAGTAGGTATGTCGTTCTCGTCTACCGGATGGGTTTGGCCCGCACACAGGACACTGGTACATGGTTCGGACAGCGCCGGAGCGGTGTCACGGGCGGCGGTTCACGGTTCGGTACGCGCACGCGGGGATCAGCGGCGCGAGGAGGAGGCATCGGTGGCGGGCGAGTCCCCCGACAGGTCGAAGCAGCGCGAGTCGTCGGCACGAAGGACGTCGGGGAGCGCGAGTCCGGTTCCGGAGGCCAGGAGTGAAGCGGCCGACCCGCGGCTCGCGGTCGCCCGGGACGCGGAGAGGTCCTCGGCACGAGGCGGTGCCGATACGGCGACGCGCGTGCTGTCCACACGCACGGCCCAGGAGCCGAAGAACACCGGGCGCGCCGCGGGCGACTCGGAGCCGGAGGACGACGCGGACCGGGGCGAGAGCGACTCGGACACGGAGAGCACCGCGGGCGACACCGGGCGGGCTGCGGGTGCCGCGGACCCCGAGGGGGCCGAGAGCGACTCGGGCACCGAGGGCGCGGCGGACGCGGCCGACGGCGCCGCGGGTGACGCCGGGCGGTCCGGGAGCGGCTCGGACGCCGAGGACGCGGACGAGTCCGCCGAGCGCGGTGCGAGTGATGACTCGGACGCCGAGGGGGACGTGAGCGACTCGGGCACCGAGGAGGCCGCGGCTGACGCCGGGGAGGGCGCTTCCGGCTCCTCCGAAGGGTCCGAGGAGTCCGGGACCGACAAGGAGGCCGCCGACGCCGAGGGCAGCGACGGGCGGCTGCGGGATGCCGTCGCCGCGTGGGTCGCCTCGGCGGACGGGGGCGAGGAGTCCGCCGCCGCCAAGGGTGACGCCAAGAACGCCAAGGACGCCCGAGAGGCCGCCGAGCGCACGGACGAGCCCGCCGAGGCCGACACGGACACCCAGGAGGCCGGGAAGGCCGCAGGGGCGTCAAAGGCCCCGTCGGACACCGAGGACGCCGAGGACGCCGAGGACACCGAGGACACCGAGGACGCCGAGGACGCCGAGGACGCCGAGGACGCGGACAACGGCGCGGACGACTCCGACGACCGCCGCGAGGCTAGGCGCGACAAGGTGGCCCAGGACGCCGCGGACGACGCCGACGAGCCCCAGGCGGACCGTTCCGCCAAGGGCGGCAGCACCGGCACCGCCGGGGCCGACGAGGAGACCGGCGACGGCGCCTCCAAGCCCGCCGACCCGCGGGTCTCCGGCGACGCCAAGGCCGAGTCGAAGGCCCCCGCGGCCAAGACGGCACCCAAAGCCGCCGCCCCCAAGACCGCCGACGCCGAGAACGACGCCGCCGAGACCAAGGCCCCGGACGAAGGCCCCAAGTCGAGCGAGCCGGACAAGGCTGACGGCTCGACCGACGACGACGCCCCCGCCGAACGCCCCGTCGACCAGCCCACCGCCGTCTTCAAGACCCTGCGGCCGCCGGTCGATCAGCCCACCACCATGCTGAAGCTCGGGGGCGCGGCCAAGGACCTCCCGAAGTCGGACCTCCCGAAGACGGACGCTCCGAAGAAGGACGCCCCGAAGAAGGACGCTCCGAAGAAGGACGTCCCGGAGAAGGACGTCCCGGAGAAGGACGCCGAGCGGACCAGCAAGTTCGTCGCGCTCAAGCCCCTGGACGACCCGGCGGCGAAGAAGCCCGTCGCCCCGGCCGAAGCCACCGCGCCCGTCCCCACCGTCGGCCCCGAGCGGACCACGCAGCAGCCGCTGCCGCCCAGGCCGCCGCTGGATCTGCTGGCCGAGCTGACCAACACCCCGCCGCCCCCGGAGACCCCGCTGCGGACGGCGGCCCGGCGGGTGAAGATCTGGACGCCGCTGGTGCTGCTGCTGGTCGTCGTCTTCGCGGTCGTGCAGAGCGTGCGCCCGCTCCCCGCCCCCACCCTCGAACTGACCGCCAAGGACAGCTACACCTTCGAGGGCGGCAAGGTCGACATCCCCTGGCCCACCGACGGCCAGGCCGCGCTGGACGTCCAGGGCATCGGCACGTTCGGGTCCTCCGGCGAGCAGAAGCCCGTCCCGATCGCGAGCGTCGCCAAGGTCATGACCGCCTACGTCATCCTGCGCGACCACCCGCTCAAGAGCGGTGAGGACGGCCCGAAGATCCTGATCGACCAGGCCGCGCAGGACCAGTCCGACGCCGGGCAGGAGTCCACCGTCGACGTCACCAAGGGCGACAAGATCACCGAGCGGGAGGCCCTGGAGAGCATCCTGATCGCGTCCGCGAACAACGTGGCGCGACTGCTCGCCCGCTGGGACGCGGGATCCGAGAAGGCGTTCGTGCAGAAGATGAACGACGCCGCCAAGGACCTCGGCATGAAGAACACGACGTACACCGACCCGTCGGGCCTGAACAACACGACCGTCTCCACGGCCGTGGACCAGGTGAAGCTCGCCAAGGCCGCCATGCTCCAGCCGGCGTTCCGCGAGGTCGCGACGATGATGTCGTACGTCGACTACAAGCAGAAGAAGCACGACAACTGGAACCGCCTGGTCGGCTACAACGACGTCACCGGCATCAAGACCGGCACCACCACCTCGGCGCTCGGCAACCTCGTCTTCTCGGCCAGGAAGGACGTGAACGGTGAGGTCCACCGGATCATCGGCGCGGTCGTGCGCCAACCCGCCGGCGGCCCCGACAACACGATCCTGGGCGCCGCGCTCCACGAGGGCGACAAGCTGATCCGGGCCGCGCAGGGCGCGCTGGAGTCGGCGACGATCCTGAAGAAGGGCGACGTCGTCGGATACGCGGACGACGGTCTCGGCGGCCGTACGCCGGTCGCCGTCACCGAGGACGTCACGGCCGTCGGCTGGGCGGGCCTGTCCGTCAAGCTGACGTTCGCCGGTGACGACCTGCCGCACACGGCCAAGGCCGGCACGAAGGTGGGCACGCTCACCGTCGGTGACGGCACGACCAGTGCCGTGAAGGTCCCGGTCGCCCTCCAGAAGGACCTGGCGGAGCCGGGCTTCGCGGCCAAGCTCACGCGCCTCGGCTGACCCCGGGGCGGTCGCACCACCGCACTCCGCCGGCGACGGCCCGTCCGGGCGCTGACCGGCGGGGTGCGTGCTAGCGTCCCGAACCGGGACAGGTCGCCGCTCGCGGCGGCGCGGCAGCGGAAGCCGAGAACAGAAGACGGGACACGGGGAGTGCCTTCGAGTGGCCACTGCGGAGCCGACACGCGCAGACGACGCCGAACCGGGCTCGGTACCAGGCCCGCGAATACGCCTGCCCGAAACACCGGAAGGCGAGACGCCGGAACGCGAGACGCCGGAAGACGAGACGCCGGAGGCCGTCCCGGCAACTGAAGGCGGCGGCCGTGACAGCGGCTCGCGGTTCGAGTGGCCCGCCCCCGTCCTGGCGCTGCGTGAGCGCATGCTGCGGCATCCGGTCCTGTCCGTCACGGGCCTGGCCGCGGCGCTGCACATCCTCTGGTTCTTCACGTTCGCGAACAGCGGCGGCGATCTGGCCGCGCAGGACGCGTGGGCCGAGTTCGTCGGCCGGCACCCGGACTCGGCGTACAACCTCGCCTGGTACGGCGGCATGCACCCGGTGTCGTACAGCGTGGTGTCGCCGTATCTGATGTCGGTGCTCGGCGTGCGGACGACGATGATGATCGCGGGGACGGTCTCCGCCGGTCTGCTGACCCTGCTCCTCCTGCGCAGCCGCTCCGTGCTCAACCCCCTGTGGGCGTCGATGGCGGGCGTGTTCGGGCTGTTCTGCAACGCGGTGTCCGGGCGGGTGACGTTCGGTCTCGGCATGATGTTCGCGCTCGGCGCGGTCGCCGTCGTGTTCTGCTGGCCGTACCGGTGGCGGTACAAGCGCTGGGCGAAGGCCCTGAGCGCGGCGCCGCTGGCCGCGCTGGCCACCATGGCGTCGCCGGTCGCGGGCCTGTTCGTGGGTCTGGTGGCGGTGGCCCTGTTCCTGCAGAAGCGGCGGCCGGGCGCGTGGGCGCTGGGTCTGGCGCCGAGCGCGGTGGTGGCGGTGTCGGCGTGGCTGTTCCCGTTCTCCGGCACGCAGCCGATGATGATCGGCTCGGTGCTGCTGCCGCTGGCGTTCTCGGTCCTCGCCTATGTGCTGGTGCCGCAGGACTGGAAGACGGTCCGGCTCACGGCCGCCGTGTACGGCCTGGGGGTCGTGCTGGTGTGGCTGATCAGCTCCCAGATCGGGTCGAACATCACCCGGCTGGCGATGCTGTTCGCCGGGGTCGCGCTGGTCGCCGCGCTGCCGTTCACGGTGCCGCGCAGCCGCAAGTGGTACGCGGCCGTCGTGGCGCTCTGCGGTTTCGGCGTATGGATCGGCTTCAAGACGGTCGACGACATCGTGCACACGGCGCCCGCGGCGTCCTGGTCCCGTGAGCTCGCGCCGCTCGTCAACGAGTTGCAGGAGGTCGGCGCCGAGAAGGGCCGGGTCGAGGTCGTCCCCGCCCGCTCCCACCGCGAGGCCTCCGCGCTCGCCCCGTACGTCAATCTGGCCCGCGGCTGGAACCGCCAGGCCGACATGGAGCGCAACCCCCTCTTCTACGACGACACCCTCAACTCGGCGAACTACCACGAGTGGCTGAAGCGCTGGGCGGTGCACTACGTCGTGCTGCCGAAGGGCGAGCCGGACGGTGACGGGGGTCAGCGGGAGCGGGCGCTGGTGCGGCGCGGGCTGCCGTATCTGACCCAGATCTGGGGCAACGACACCTGGCAGCTGTTCAGGGTGACCGCCCCGACCCCGCTGGCCGAGCCGAACGCCGTGGTCGACCGGGCCGAGCAGGGCGAGATGGTCCTCCAGGTGAAGAAGGCGGGCCGGGTCCTGGTCCGTATCCCGTACTCGCCGTGGCTGAGCATCGTCGACGCGGAGGGCAAG
Source organism: Streptomyces luteogriseus (assembly GCF_014205055.1). Lineage (NCBI taxonomy): Bacteria > Bacillati > Actinomycetota > Actinomycetes > Kitasatosporales > Streptomycetaceae > Streptomyces > Streptomyces luteogriseus. The sequence continues at coordinate 4,937,949 of NZ_JACHMS010000001.1, read as the reverse complement.
AGCCTGAAGCCGCCGCAGGAGACGGAGGAGTCCCGGAGCCGTCCCGAGGATGAGCCGAAGACGTATGTGAACGTCAACGGCTGCCTGGCGGAGACGGAGGAGGACGCGCAGGGCGACAAGTGGACGGAGCTGCTGGCCCCGAAGGCCGGGACGTACCGTCTGGCGGCGCCGTACCAGTTCCCCCGGGGCACGCCGTGCCCGGAGGAACTGCGCTGAACCGGTCCGTCGCTCCCCTCTGAACCCCTCGTTCCCGTTCGATTACAGTGCTGAGCTGTCGTACGTGTGAACGGTGCCCCGGGGAGGTCTAGGTGGGTGCGACTGCCGGCGCCGTCTGGGGCCGTACAGAGCAGCAGGACTTCCGCAGCCGGGTGCGCGGGACCCTCCTCGGCGTGGCCGTGGGAGACGCGCTGGGCACGCCGGTCGACGGGCTGACGGTCGACGCCGTTCGGGAGGCGCACGGGGCGGAGGGCCTGGTGGACCTGGCCCCCGCCTACGGCAGACGCGGCGCGGTCACGCACCTCACCCAGCTCACCCTGTTCTCCGTCGACGGGCTGATCCGAGCCCAGGTCAGGCGGGACACCGGCGCCTGGCATCCGCCGACCGACCTGCACCGGGCGTATCTGCGCTGGGCCGCCACGCAGCGCGACTGGGGGCCCGACGAGCGCCGCAAGGAAGACGGGTGGCTGGCGCGGGAGGAGTGGCTGTACGCGCGCCGGGACCCCAGCCGCGCCCTGCTGCTGGGGCTCGGCGACGAGACCATGGGGACCCCGGAGGCGCCCAAGAACCCCGGGGAGGCCGGGGCCGAGGCCGCCGCCCGGTCGGCCCCGTTCGGGCTGCTCGTGGGCTGGGAGCCGCAACTGGTCGTCCAGCTCGCCGTGGAGTGCGCCGCGCAGACCCACGGCCATCCCACGGCCTCGCTCGCGGCGGGTGCGTACGCCGTGATCGTGCATGCGCTGGCGTTGGGCGAGAGCCTCGACGCGGCCGTGCAGCGGGCCTTGGGACTGCTGGCCGTCCGGCCGGCGCACCAACCGGTGTCGGACGCGCTGCAACATGCGCTGGGCGCGGTGCGGCAGGGCATGCCGGGCCCGGAGCGCGTGGCCGAGCTGAGCGGGGCGGGTACGGCGGAGGGACTCGTGGCCGCCGCCGTGTACTGCGCGCTGGTCGCGGCGGACGTCCGGCACGGGCTGTGCCTCGCGGTGAACCACGACGGCCCGTCCGCCACCACCGGCGCGCTGACCGGCGGCCTGCTGGGTGCCCTGCACGGAGAGACGGCCCTGCCGCCGGCCTGGCTGGCCGAGCTGGAGGGCCGCCCCACCATCCTGGAACTCGCCGACGACTTCGCCATGGAGATGACCCAGGGCCCGGCCCTGCACGGCCCGGCCGGCTCGTCGCCGGGGTGGCTCGCCCGCTACCCGAGGGCCTGAGCCCGCGTCGCCGGTGAGCCGTCGGCGGCTGAGCGCGCGTGGTCAGTCGCGGCGGATCAGTTCCGGGTCGATGCGCCGTCCTACGAGCGGAAGTGTGCCGACGGCGGACACGGCCGCCACGCCCACTGCCGCCAGCGCGAGCACCGGGAGACCGGCGGAGTCCCAGTAGATCTCACTGCCCCCGGTGATCAGATAGCAGGACTCGGCGAGCTTTCCCGTCACGAGCGCCAGTACGAGCCCGACGCTCAGGGGCAGCACGACCTGTACGCACTGCACGGCTCGCATCGTCCGCGCCGGTGCTCCGATCAGCGTGACGGCGGTGACCTGAGGGCGCCGCTCCACCGCCCGGTCGGTCGCCGAGACGACGAAGGCCGCGGTCCCGATGACGAGACCCATGATCATGCCGACGGCAAGCAGGGTCTCGAGGACGGCGATCTGCTGGAGGCCCTCGATGTTCACGCCGATGGGTTCGACCGCGACGGTCGGGGCGACGGCGGCGATACCGTCGAGGACCTTGCGGACCTCGTCGTGGTCGGAGCTGCCGGTGAGGACGTACTGCGCCCCCTGCGGGCGGGCCGCGGCGAGCACGGCCGACGGCGGGATGAGCACGTCAGCTCCGTGGACCGCCGACGGGTCGTAGGCGCTGTACGTGATCTCGTCTTGCGGAAGGGTGATGGTCAGGGTCGTGACACGACCGCCCTTTGACAGGCGGAACGGGAGCTCGTCACCAGGGCGCGCGCCCTGGCCGGTGCCCGCGTTCGGGTCGCTGAGCCGCATCACCTTGCCGTCCACGCAGCCCTCGGAGTGCCGTACCAGTTTGGTCAGCTGGTCGCAGGTGGCGACGACGGCGCTGGCCCAGGGCTGGTCGGAGGGCCCGTCGGGGTCGGTCCAGGACATCACCGTCACCGCGTGCGCGCGCACCCCTGGTACGTCGGCGACTTCGTGCTGCTGTCGCGTGGTCAGCGAGGTCAGGGGGACGGAGTAGTCCTGCACGGGAGCGGACGGCCGGGTGACCTGCTCCAGCTGGATGAGGACGCCCTGGGCGAGGGAGGCGGAGAAGACGAGCAGCACGAGGCCGGTGACGACGCGCATGGTGCTGCCCGGCTCGACCTCGTTGCGGCGCATCGCCAGGTTCAGGGTGAGGGACTGGGTGGTGCGCGCGAGCCCGCGAGCGATGCTGTAGGAGATCAGAGGCAGCGTCAGCACCAGCCCCAGGCCCGTCAGCAGAATGCCCGCCGGCATCACGATGGCGTTCAGGCCGAGGCTGTTGGCGGGGTGGTCGGTGAAGCCGGTGGCGCAGTAGCCGGCGACGATACCGAAGCCGGTCACCAGGAGCAGACCGCCCCACTTGGTGGGGCGTTTGGGGGCGGCGGTGCGGCGTACCGCCAGGGGATTGGCGGCGGCTTCGCGTGCGCTGGCGCGGCCGACGAACCAGGCGAGGAGCGGGCACCCGATCAGACAGACGGCGATGGTCGTCACGGACAGCGCGCCGTCGGCCGGGTACCACCTCAGACTGGGCAGCCCGGTCCGGGTCATGACTTGGTTGAGGACCCAGTACTCACCGAGGCCGAGAAGCGCGCCGAGGAGGGCCGCGACGACGGTTTCGGCGGCGTTGACCCGCTGGGTGCCCTTGGTACTCAGGCCCAGCAGGCGCAGGGACGCGAGGCGGCGGTTCCGGCTGGCGGCGGAGAGCCGGGCACAGACGGAGAGGAAGATGCCGAGGGGGAGCAGGACCAGTGATCCGAGGGCGAAGCGGATGTAGGTCAGGGTCGAGGGTTCGACGGCGGGGAAGGGGGCGTAGTCGTATCCCCAGCCTTTCAGGGCGCGGCCATCGTCGGCGATCTTGTCACGTGTCGTGCCGATGTAGGCGAACAGCTCGTCGGGATGGGCGAGCCCTCTCGCGCCGATCAGACCCTTCTCGTGACCTGGCAGGAGTCCTTTGATGCCGGGCTGGTCACGCAGCAGGTCGTGTGCGCGGGGAGAGAGGACCACCTCGCCGGGGTCGGGGAGCTCCTTCAGCCCTGGCGGGAACTTGCCGGCGTTCTCGGTCCCCTTGGCGATGAACACCCGGGTGAACGCCTTGGAGCCGTAGGGGTCGGTGCGCTGAAGGAGCAGAGTGGAACCCGCGGCCTGGGCGGAAGTGGTCCGCGGCTGGCGCGCGGCGGCCCGACCGTCGTGCGCGTCGAGGATCTGCGGGATGGTGAGGACGAGGGCGAGGCAGCAGACCCCGAGGGAGCCGCCGGCCGCCATGAGGAAGAAGCGTATGCGGTTGCCCCGGCCCGCGCCGAACAGCAGGCGCAGACCGAGCAGGAGCTCCCTCACACCGCCCCCTGGGGGGTGAGGACTCCGTCGGACATCGTGTAGTGGCTGTCGGCCTGTGCGGCGACGGTGGGGTCATGGGTGACCAGGATGACGGCAGTGCCCTGCGAACGCGCCAGGCCGAGGAACTCCTTCAGTACGGCGGATGCGTTGGCGCTGTCCAGTGACCCGGTCGGCTCGTCGGCGAACACGACGGCCGGGCGGTGGACCAGGGCCCGTGCGACGGCGACGCGTTGGTTCTGACCACCTGACACCTGCGACGGACGGCGCTCGCGCAGCTCGCCGAGTCCCAGCCGGGAGAGGACCTCGCCGGCGGCCGCGAGCGCGGGCCGCTTGCGCTGCCCGGCCAGGCGCAGTGGCAGGGCGGTGTTCTCCTCGATGGTCAGCTCCGGGAGCAGTTCGCCGTACTGGAAGACGAAGCCGAAGCGTTCACGGCGGAGTTCACTGATCTCGTCATCGGTGAGATCCCCGAGCGACTGCCCTTCGAACCTCACTTGTCCGCGCGCCGGAGGCAGCACTCCCGCGAGGCAGTACAGCAGCGAGGACTTTCCCGATCCGCTCTGTCCGGTGATGGCCGCGACCTCCCCCCGGGAGATCGAGAGATGGGCGTCACTGACAGCCAGCTGCTCGCCGTAGGAGAGGTCAATGCCCGTGGCGGTCAGGACTTCTGACGTACTGATGGCTTCCCCCAAAGAAGCGACCGGGCCCAGGAGACAAGCCTGGGCCCGGTACGTGGAGCTGTGGTTGCGCTTACCTCTGGTAGTGCTTGGTGGTCGAGCAGTTGTCCGGGTTGAACGAACCCTTGTCACGGCAGACACGGATGTACGCGTCGTCGGTGTAGCGCTGCGGGGGCGCCCAGTTGGAGGCGCCCACGGGAACGGTCTTCTTCTGCTTGCCGTCGTAGCGGTTCCAGTCGTAGCCCTCGACCTTCACCTGGACGTACACATTGTGGCCGTCACCGTGATCGGCGTCCTGGAGCTGGCCCTTCCACTCGAAGGCGCCGTGGTTCACGCCCGCGGGGTGCCACTTGTACTGGCCATGGTGGAACTTCGCGCCGCCGGTCGAGAGCGTCGGAATGTCGTGCCACGAGGCCGCGAATGCCGTGCCCGCCCCCATGGCGAAGAGGCCAGCCGCGAGGGCGCCTACTGCCAACTTACGCACATTTTCTCCCGTTTGTTTTCTTTTCTGTGGCTCTGGTGGTCAAGTCAGAGCAGCGGTGAAAATTAACATCCGTCACAGAGTGAGCGGCGGGAGATGTGTTCGATCTTGCCCCGTCTGTCCGGGATCTCGATGGACACCCTTTGCGGTGGCTTTGCCTTTTCCTTGCAAGGGCTTGACTGTATGCCGCGCCCTCGAGGCCGAGTGACCCCGACCGGATGGAGCGGTCGGCCTTGAGGGGAGCAGTCAATCCCTGGTCGTCGTCCGTACCACCTCGTCCGCCGGACCAGCCGGGGTCGGGACGGCGGCCGATGCCGCGCCGTCGTCGTCCGTGTTGATCTTCTCGATGATCGCCAGCCGCTCCGGAGTGTCCTCCGGCCTGATGTAGCCGACCAGGATGTACAGGACCAGCGAGACGGCCAGCGGGATCGACACCTGGTACTGGAGCGGCACGCCGCCCTCGACGTTCCAGTTGATCGGGTAGTTCACCAGCCAGAACGCGAGCAGACCCATCGACCAGCTGGCGAGGGCGGCCGTCGGGCCGGAGCGGCGGAACGCCCGCAGCAGGCCCAGCATCATCGGGATCGCCATCGGGCCCATCAGTCCGGCCACCCACTTGATGACGACCGTGATGATGTCCTTGAAGGCGGGGGAGTTGACCTGCGTCGCCGCCGCCATGGACAGACCTAGGAAGACGACGGTGGCGATGCGGGCCACCCGCAGGCCCTGGCTCTGGTTCCAGGCCCGGGCCCGCGCCCAGATCACCGGCGCGCAGTCCCGGGTGAAGACCGCCGCGATGGCGTTGGCGTCGGAGGAGCACATGGCCATGGTGTGCGAGAAGAAGCCGACGATGACCAGGCCCAACAGGCCGTGCGGCAGGAGCTGTTCGGTCATCAGGGCGTAGGAGTCCGAGCCGTCCGGCTTCTGCGACTCGACCAGCAGGGGCGACATCCACATGGGGAAGAACAGCACCAGCGGCCAGACCAGCCAGAGGATCGCCGAGAGGCGGGCGGAGCGCTCGGCTTCCTTGGCGTTCGGCGTGGCCATGTAGCGCTGGGCCTGGTTGAGCATGCCGCCGTTGTACTCGAAGAGCTTGATGAAGAGGAACGCGAGCAGGAACACCGTGCCGTAGGGCCCGACGAGCGGTTTCTCGTGGCCCTGGAGCTCGGGCGAGTCCCAGACGCCGAAGAAGCCGCCGTGGTCGTCGAGGCGTACGAACACCGCCACGAACATCGCGATGCCGGCCAGCAACTGGATGATGAACTGGCCGAGTTCGGTCAGCGCGTCCGCCCAGAGGCCGCCGATCGTGCAGTAGATCGCCGTGATGCCGCCCGTGATGAGGATGCCCTGGTTGAGGGAGATCCCCGTGAAGACGGACAGCAGGGTGGCGATGGCGGCCCACTTGGCGCCCACGTCCACGATCTTCAGCAGCATCCCGGACCAGGCCAGCGCCTGCTGGGTCTTCAGGTCGTAGCGGTTCTTCAGATACTCCAGCGGGGAGGCCACATGGAGCCGGGAGCGCAGCCGGTTGATGCGCGGCGCGAACAGCTTCGATCCGATGGCGATACCGAGGGCGATGGGGAAGGACCAGGTGACGAAGGACGTGACGCCGTAGGTGTAGGCGATGCCCGCGTACCCGGTGAACATCACCGCGCTGTAGCCCGACATGTGGTGCGAGATGCCGGACAGCCACCAGGGCATCTTGCCGCCGGCGGTGAAGAAGTCGCTGACGTTGTCGACGCGTTTGTGCGACCAGACGCCGATCGCGACCATCACGGCGAAGTAGCCGATGAGCACGGCCCAGTCGAGACCGTTCATGTGCGCCCTCCCAGGGATCAGCCCGGCGCTCATCGTGAGTGCTGCCGCGTGGACACGACAAGTAACCGTAAGGTCAAGGGGAGGCAAAATCGTTCGGCGTGATGGCCTTGGTTCATCTACATGAACCGATCGTCTCAGTTCATCGCATCAGCTCCCCCGCGTTGACCAGCAACGATTGCCCGGTGATCGCCCGCGCCCGGTCCGACGCCAGGAACACCGCCGCATCGGCCACGTCCGCGTCCGTGGCCAGCTCGGGCAGCGCCATCCGCCCGGCCAGCCGCTCCAGGACGGTCGCCTCGTCCACGTCCTCCGTCTGCGCCGTGAACCGGACGTACGCCTGCACCGGCGGCCCCCACATCCAGCCGGGCAGCACGGTGTTGACCCGGATCCGGTGCGGCCCGAGCTCCCGCGCGAGCGAGTACATCGCACTCGTCAGCGCCCCCTTCGACGCCGCGTACGCCGCCTGCCGCACCTGCGACGGGGCGGCCACCGCCGACTGTGTCCCGACGAACACGACGGACCCGCCGGCCTCCTTGAGCGACGGCAGACAGGCCCGGGTCATCCGCAGCGTGCCCAGCAGGTTCACGTCGAGGACGGACCGCCAGGACTCGAAGTCGGCGTCCTCGAGTCCGCCGAAGTAGCCGTCGAACGCAGCCACATGGACGACGGCGTCGATCCCGCCGAACCGCTCCCGTGCCACCGCCGCCAGCGCCTCGCACTGCGCCTCGTCGGAGATGTCCGTGGCGCGGTACGCGGTGCACGCCCCGCCGGGGTCGATCTCGGCGGCCGCCTTCGCCAGGTTCGCCTCCGTACGGGCCCCGAGCACGGCCCGCCCGCCGTCCCGCACGACGGCCGCCGCGACCTGCCGCCCGAGCCCGGCCCCGACCCCCGACACGACGACCGTCTTCCCCGCGAGCAGTGACATGGCGAGACCTCCCCGGACCCGGACCCTGGCGTTCTATCTGACGGAGCGTCAGAGTATGAGCGAGCCACCGACGAAGGGGAAGGCCATGAGCGAGGACACCCGCAGCGAGCTGTACGCCGAACTGGCAGCCGTCGGCCCCTACGGCACCCACCCCGGGCACGCCCTCATCACCATGGTCGAGCCGCATCCCGGCCACGAGTACGCCTACAACCGCTGGTACGAGGACGACCACTACTACGCAGGTGCGATGGCCATGCCCTGGATGTACGCGGGCCGCCGCTGGGTGGCGACCCGGGACCTCCAACTCCTGCGCTACCCCGAGAAGTCGGCGATCGCCCAGCCGGTCACCGCGGGCTGCTACCTCTCCACGTACTGGATCACCGCCGGCCGCTACGACGACCACATGCGCTGGACGGTCGCCATCAACAAGCGCCTCAACCGGGACGCCCGCGTCTACCACGACCGCACGCACGTCCTCACGGCGTTCCAGAACCACGAGGCGACGGTGTACCGCGACGGCGCGGCCGGCCCCCGGGACGTCCACGCCCTCGACCACCCCTACGCGGGCCTGGTCCTCCAGGTCGTCGAGGCGGACACCCCCGGGCAGCGCGCCCCGCTCCTGGAGTGGCTGCGCACCCGCCACCTCCCCAAACGACTGGCCGGCTCCCCGGCCGCGCTGGTGACGGTCTTCAGCCCGACGCCCCTCCCGGGCGACCGCATGACCTACGTGAAACAGGTCGAGGGCATCGACACCCGCCTGACGCTCCTGTGGTTCCTCCAATCGGACCCGAGGGAGTGCTGGAACCCCCACTTCACGGACCTCGACGCGGCGGTGACGGAGTCGGGCCTGGGCAGGGTGGAGCTGGTGGCCCCGTTCATCCCGACGGTGCCGGGGACGGACACGTATGTGGATCTGCTGCGGTGAACAGCGCGGCCGCGTTGTCGTGGCACACGGCCCGCAGCCACTCCTCGCCGAGCCCCAGCCGTTCCAGGGCCTGGAGCTGGTGCAGGTACGGGTAGGGGATGTTGGGGAAGTCGGAGCCGAACAGGATGCGGTCGCCGAGCGCCGCGAACCGGGGCAGGGCCGCACGCGGGTACGGCATGAAGCCCTCGGTGAAGTCCGTGAACGCCATCGTCGTGTCCAGCCGCACCTCGTTGTACCGCTCGGCGAGGCCGAGGAACTCCTCGTACTCGGGCATGCCCATGTGCGCGACGATCAGCCGCAGCCTCGGGTGCCGCGCCAGCACCCGCGCGACGGGCTCGGGGCCGGTGTGCTTGCCGGGCGCGGGCCCGGAGCCGCAGTGCATCACCACGGGTGTCCCGGCCTCGGCCAGCACTCCCCACGCCGGGTCGAGCCGCTCGTCGGCCGGGTCGTAGGCGCCCACCTGCACATGCGCCTTGAACACACGCGCCCCCGCCGCCACGGCCTCGCGGACGTACGTCTCCACGTCCGGCTCGGGGTAGAGGGTGGCGGTGTGCAGGCAGTCTGGAGTGCGGCGGGCGAAGTCGGCGGCCCAGCCGTTCAGCCACCCGGCCATGCCGGGCTTGTGCGGGTAGAGCATCGAAGTGAAGGCCCGCACGCCGAACTCCCGCAGCAGTGCCGCCCGCTCTTCCTCGGCCTTCCGGTACGTGATCGGCCACTCCAGCCCGCCGACCAGCGGCCCGTTGGTGTCGAAGTAGGCCCACACCTTGTGCAGGACTCGCTCGGGCATGAAGTGGGTGTGCACGTCGATCAACCCGGGAAGACCGAGCCGACCCCAGAACCGACGGACCTCCCCGGCCTCCTCGGACACCTTGCGCTGCTCACTCATGCCGATCTCCGTCACGGGGTGCGGTCCTGCTCCCCGAAGTCGCGGAGCAGGGCGGTGGAGTCACCGTAGTAGGAGGGCATCTCCACCGCGTGATCTGCTCCGGAGCCCTCCGTCACACCCAGGTCCCGGCGCATCGCCTCCCGCATGGCGGCGATCAGCGGCCAGACGCCGTGCTGCGCCTCGGCGGCCGACCGCAGGGTCTCGCCGGGCCGAGGGTTTCCCTGCTCCAGCCGCTTGACCTGTCCGTACACCCGGTTCAGGGCGCCGTTCACCTCCCGGGCCGGGGCGACCACACCGTCCGGCGCGATCATCAGCGCCTCGGACCAGCGGTCGCGGTACGTGTCCTTCGCGGACTCCAGCGCCTGGATGTCCTCGTCACCGGGCGTACGGTCGCGCATGACGTACAGATGCCTGCTGAGCGCCGTACAGAACTGCCGTGCATCGCGATGCAGGCCCGAGTAGCAGCTCCGCCGCAACTCACGGCTCTCCCGCGCCTCCTGAAGCGCCTGCGCCGTCTCCAGCTCGCGCCGCTTGGCCTTCTCGGCGCCGCGCTGAGTGAGCAGGGCACCCCCGAGCGTCCCCGCCACACCGGCCACGGCAATCAGCACCGCCCCCACGTCCATCGGATCAGCCTAGACGGCGGGCCCCGGCAAGTCCTCCTGCTCCAGGCTCACTTCGGCCCAGACGGTCTTGCCGTGAGCCGGCGCCTCCACCACACCCCACCGATGCGCGTACGCCGAGACGATCCGCAGCCCTCTCCCGCTCTCCGTGTCGTCCACGACCGGCCCCGGGAGCTGTGGGATCCGGTCGCCCCGGGCGTCGGTGACCTCGATACGGAGCGTGCGGTCGGCGTGCAGCTTCAGCGTCAGCCGGAAGTCCCTGCCCTGGACGCGTCCGTGCAGCACCGCGTTCGAGGCGAGCTCGGCCACCACCTGTGCGGCGGCGTCGTACGTCTCGCCCCATTCGTCGAGCTGGCGTTCGGCGAGCAGGCGGGCCAGTCGAGCACCTCTTCGAGTGGCGGACAGCTGGATCGTGAAGTGGCGTACGGGGGTGCTGATTTCAGCGAGGGATTTCCGACTCATGTCACCCAGCGTGGTCGTCCGTCCCTACTCTGAACAGCAACGACCTCGGTACGGAGCGTGACTGTCCGGACGCGTGGCGGGGTCGTACGGCTCGTACGTCAGGAGGGGAAGGCGTGGAGGACGAGGAAGCGGCGGCTGTGCTCAGGACGGTCGGACGGCAGATCAAGATGTGGCGCGAGGCCGCGGGTCTGAAGCAGGCGGAGTTGGGGGCGGCCATCGGGTACGGGGAGGAGATGGTGTCGTCCGTGGAGCGGGCGCGGCGCGTTCCCAAGTCCGACTTCCTGGACAAGGCCGATGAGGTGCTCGGTGCCGGCGGCAAACTGTCGGCGATGAAGGAGGACGTCCAGAAGGCTCGGTACCCGAAGAAGGTGAGGGACCTGGCAAGGCTGGAGGAGGAGGCCGTCGAGCTCGGAGCCTACGACAACCACCAGATCAACGGACTGCTCCAGACGCCGGAGTACGCCCAGGCCCTGTACGCCATGAGGCGTCCGGCTTTCACAGAGGACGAGATCGAGCGGCACGTCGCCGCACGCATGGCACGGAAGGCCGTGTTCGATCGCGCGCCGCGGGCGCTCATCACCTTTGTCCAGGAAGAGACGACGCTGCGGAGGCCGATCGGGGGCAGAATGGTGCTGCGCCAACAGCTCGAACACCTGTTGGAGGTCGGCAAGTTGCGTCATGTGTCGATCCAGGTCATGCCAACGGATCGGGAGGATCACGCGGGCATGGCGGGGCCGTTCGGGGTCCTGAAACTCCAGGAAGGCAAGACGCTGGGGCACTTCGAGGCCCACCTGCACAACCGCGTGATCAGCGACCCTCGCGACGCCCAGGTTCTGGATATGCGCTATGGAATGATCCGGGCGCAGGCCCTCTCACCGCGGGAGTCCCTCGCCTTCATTGAGAAAGTTCTGGGAGAAGAGACGTGACCACTGAGCTCGAATGGTTCAAGAGCAGCTACAGCAGCAACGACGGTCCTGCTTGCGTCGAAGCCGCCATATCCCCCTCCCCTCAACTCACCATCCACATCCGCGACTCCAAGACCAAGGACGCCCGCCTGGCGTTCCCCGCTGAAGTCTGGGCCGATTTCCTGGAGTTCACGGCAGGGCGCTGACCGGCGGGGTACACCGGACGGCCGCGCTTGGGGAGAATGACCGACATGATCACCTCCACCCCCCAACGCGGCGCCCTGTCGCTCGCCGCCACCCTGCTCACCGCGACCATCGCCCTCTACATGGCGCTCGTCGCGTTCGGGAACATCACCGACTTCGGGACCAACCAGCAGTTCGTCCGCCACGTGCTGGCCATGGACACCACGTTCAAGGACGAGGACCTGATGTGGCGGGCCGTCACGAGCCAGGGGCTCCAGGACGCCGCCTACGTCGGGATCATCGCCTGGGAGACGATCGCCGCGCTGGTCCTCATATACGGGAGCTGGCTGTGGGCCAGACGCGATGATCTGCGCGCCCGGCGGATGTCCACGTACGGGCTGCTGATGGTGATGCTGCTGTTCGGGGCCGGGTTCATCGCGATCGGCGGTGAGTGGTTCTCGATGTGGCAGTCGAAGAACTGGAACGGGCTGGACGCCGCGACCCGCATCTTCCTGTTCAGCGGAGTCGTGCTGATCGTCAACCAGCTCTCGGCCCCGAGGGAGACGCCCGCTACTTGACCACGGTCACGGTCGTGCCGACCGTGCCGAACGCCCACAGTGCCGTGCCGTCCGCCTTCCGCATCCTGACTCCGCCCGTCTTGGTGCCGGAGGCGGCGGGCGGCGGCGAGGCGCCGTCGACGGCGTTGGAGAAGGCGACCGAGATGCCTGACTTCGCGGCGAAGTACATGATGTGCTCGATCTGCACGCCGTCCGAGCCGGTCGTGGCCGCGTTGCGCGACGACACCGTGTAGCTGCCCGGGTCGGGGCTGACCGAGCCCGGCCAGACGGTGAACGTGCGGCGGGTCGCCTCGCTCGCGTCCACCAGCCAGACCCGCTTCTCGCCGAGGGAGTAGACGACGCGCCGGCCGGTGCCGGAGCCGTCGGGCACCCTCGCCGGGGCCGACGCCGTGGGGGTGGGCTGCGCCGAGGCCGTGCTGCTCGGCTTGGCCGAGGTGGCGGTGGGGTGCGAGCCCCGGTCCGCCTGCACGCCCAGGACCGTCACCGCGGCTATCGCTCCCACGGTCAGCCCGGTCACCCAGGCCCACGAAGGAAGTCGGGCAGGCACCGGCACGCATCTCCTCAGTCACGGGACCCCGCACCGAAACGGGGTTCCGATCATCGTACTGCGCACGCCGTGCCCGTCAGTGCCCTCAGGGCCCGTCGACGGCCTTGCGGATCGGGACCGGGCCCGTGCCGGCGCCGCGGACGGCGTAGCGCGGCGTGCGCACCGGGGCCGGGTAGGAGAGGTGCACCAGCCGGGTCTGCTCCTGGCGCATGTGCATGAGCGACTCGAGGATGTAGCCCACGAGCAGCACGAGCGCCGCGATGGTCATGATCGCGGCGGCGAGGATCGCCGTGGGGACCCGGGGGACGGTGCCCGTCTCGACGAAGTCGGCGATGACGGGGATGCCGAGGATGACCGAGACCAGGGCGAGCACGCCGGCGAGCACGGTGTGGACCAGCGAGGGGCGCTCGCGCCGCGCCAGGTCGAGGATGACCCGCAGGATGCGCCAGCCGTCCCGGTAGGTGCGCAGCTTGCTCTCGCCGCCGGCGGCCCGGACCCGGTAGTCCGTGAGGATCTCCGCGGTGGGCAGCCGCAGGTGCAGCGCGTGGATCGTCATCTCGGTCTCGGTCTCGAACTCGCGGGCCAGCGCCGGAAACGACTTCACGAAGCGCCGCGAGAAGACCCGGTAGCCGCTGAGCATGTCGGTCACGTCGTTGCCGAACAGGGACCTGACCGCCCCGGTGAGCACCTTGTTGCCGACCGCGTGCCCGGCCCGGTAGGCCCCGTCGTCGGTCACCCGGCGGGCTCCCACGACCTGGTCGTACGGTCCCTCGAACAGCAGGTCCACCAGGTCGCGGGCGCGGGAGGCGTCGTAGGTGTCGTCGCCGTCGATGATGAGCAGCGCGTCGGCGTCGACGTCGGCGAAGGCGCGGCGGATGACGTTGCCCTTGCCCTTGCGGGTCTCCTGCCGGACCATCGCGCCCGCGGCCCGGGCGACCTCCACGGTGCGGTCGGTGGAGGCGTTGTCGTACACGTAGACGACGGCCTCGGGCAGGGCGGCGCGCAGGTCGCGGACCACCTTGCCGACGGCCGCCTCCTCGTTGTGGCAGGGCACGACACACGCGATCGTCGGTTCCACGACCACTCCTCACTCGACCGGTTCCGCATAACCGTCAGCACCTCATACATCAGCACCTCATACAGTCGGACATAGTGCGATATGAGCGCGCCTGACCGGATGGTGCGCGCCGGGTCGTTAGGCTCGCCGTGTGCCGGTCCTCGACTCTGTGACGCTGCGTGCGCGTGACGCCATCAAGGGCATCTGGCGCGAGGCCGCCAAGTTCGGCGTCGTCGGGGCCCTGGCCTTCGTCGTCGACAACGGCGGCTACAACCTGCTCGTCTTCGGCCTGCCCGGCGGCGCGGAGGGCGGGGTGATGCGGACCGCTCCCGTGCAGGCGTCCGTCATCGCGACGACCGCGGCCGCGCTCTTCAGCTGGATCGGGAACCGCTACTGGACCTACCGCGGCCGCCACCGCGAGAAGGTGACCCGCGAGCTGCTGCTGTTCCTCGTCGCGAACGGCGTCGGGCTCGCCATCACCGCGGGCACGGTCTACGCCTCACGGCACCTGCTCGGGCTGGACTCACCGCTCAGCGACAACACCGCCCGCATCTTCGGCTGGGTGCTCGCGACCCTGTTCCGCTTCTACGCCTACCGGCGCTACGTCTTCGTCGCATCCTGAGCCGCTAACATCCGGCATATGGGACAAAAGCCACTGACGGCGGGTGCGCAGCGCTGGGTCTGGGTTCTGGCCGCCGTCGCCGCGCTCTGCTGCCTGGCCACGGTCCTCGTCTTCGCCCCCGGATTCCTGAGCCCCGACAGTCTCGACCAGCTCCGTCAGGCCCAGGGCAAGGCTCCCCTGACCGACTGGCATCCGCCGGTGCTGAGCCTGGTGTGGCGGGCGCTCATCGCCGTGACCGGGTCGATCACGTCGATGCTCGTCCTCCAGTCCGCCGTCCTCTGGGGCGCGCTGGGGGTGCTGGCCGGATGTGTGTGGGAGCTGACCCGGAGCCGCGGCGGGTCACTCGCCGTGCTCGGCGTGGGGCTCGCGCCCTTCGTGCTGAACTTCGCGGGGGTGGTGTGGAAGGACGTGCACGCGGCGTTCGCGCTGCTCGCCGCCTGCGCGGTCGCCTTCACCGGGCTGCGGCTGCGCGACAGGGACCCGCGTCCGGCCGTGCGGTGGGCGCTGCTCGGGCTGGGGGCGCTGTTCCTGGCCTACGCCATGCTGGTGCGCAAGAACGCCTTCGTCGCCGCGATCCCGGTGTTCGTGATGCTCGTCCTCGCCCTGTGGCGCGCTCCGGGACGCCGAACGTGGCTGACCTGCACGGCCGCGCTCGTCGCGGCCCTGGTGGTGCCCGCGGCCGCGATCTCCCTGTTCGCGAACCCCCTCCAGACGAAACAGGGCGCGCAGATCATGCTCGACGACCTCGTCCACGTACTGACGGTGGACGACCTGCGCTCCGCGGACGTGCCGCCGACACTGCGGGACCGACTGGTGGACTCGGCGCGCGAGTGCGAGCGCGTCGGCGCCCTCTCCGACGCCTACTGGGCCTGCTACCAGCGCCCGGCGGACGGGCTGCGCGGGGACTCCGGCGAGATCACCTCGCTGTGGCTGCGCGAGATGAGCGGGCACGTTCCGGACTATCTCCAGTACCGGCTGCGGCTCTTCGCGACGCTGCTGTTCGAGACCGACTACGTGTACAAGGCGGGCATCACCCGCAACGACCTCGGCATCGAGGTGGCGCACCCCCAGCTGGCGGACATGCTCGGCACGTACGTCGAGGGCATGGCCACGGACCTGCGGTGGCTGTTCCGCGGCTGGTTCTGGCTCACGGTCGCGCTGGTGCTGGCCGTCCGCCCCGGCCGGGGCCTGTTCGCCATGCCCGTGCGGGCGCTGGGCATCAGCTCGGCCGCCTACGTCCTCGGCTATCTGCCGATCATGCCCGCGACGGACTTCCGCTACGTGTACTGGCCCGCGCTCGCCTGCACCCTCGGCCTGCTGCTGCTCCGGCTGGGACGCGGCAGGACCGCACCGCCCCCCGCGGCTCCCGGCGCCACGGCCGGCCGCGCCCTGCCGGCACACCAGCCGGCGGACGCCGGAAGCCAGTAGGGAGCAGGAGGCCGGTAGCGCCGGATGCCGCTAGGGCGCCGGTCAGTCGAGCACCGGCAGCAGCTCGGGCAGATGCCCGTCCGAGGCCGCCGCCGCCCGCTGCCGCTCCTCCGGGACGTCCCCGTAGAGGGTGCTGCGGGCCCTGGCGGGACGCCCGGCCGCCTCCGCCACCGCGATGAGGTCCTTCACCGACTTGTACGACCCGTACGACGACCCCGCCATGCGGGAGATGGTCTCCTCCATGAGCGTCCCGCCGACGTCGTTCGCGCCCGAGCGGAGCATCACGGCGGCGCCCTCCGTGCCCAGCTTCACCCAGCTGGTCTGGATGTTGGGGATGTGCGGGTGCAGCAGCAGCCGGGCCATGGCCGTGACCGCGCGGTTGTCCCGCATGGTCGGGCCCGGGCGGGCGATCCCCGCGAGGTAGACCGGCGCGTTGGTGTGCACGAACGGCAGCGTCACGAACTCGGTGAAGCCGCCCGTGCGCTGCTGGATGCCGGCGAGGGTGCGCAGGTGCCCGAGCCAGTGCCGGGGCTGGTCGACATGGCCGTACATCATCGTCGAGGACGAGCGGATGCCCAGCTCATGGGCCGTCGTCACGACGTCGATCCAGTCGGCCGCGGGCAGCTTGCCCTTGGTGAGAATCCAGCGGACCTCGTCGTCGAGGATCTCCGCGGCCGTGCCCGGGATGGTGTCCAGGCCCGCCTCCTTGGCGGCGGTCAGCCACTCGCGGACCGACATGCCGGTGCGGGTCGCGCCGTTGACGACCTCCATCGGCGAGAAGGCGTGCACATGCATGCCGGGGACCCGTTCCTTCACGGCCCGCGCGATGTCGAAGTACGCCGTGCCCGGCAGGTCCGGGTGGATGCCGCCCTGCATGCACACCTCCACCGCGCCCACGTCCCAGGCCTGCTGGGCCCGGTCGGCGACCTGGTCCAGGGAGAGGGTGTAGGCGTCGGCGTCCGTGCGGCGCTGGGCGAAGGCGCAGAAGCGGCAGCCGGTGTAGCAGACGTTGGTGAAGTTGATGTTGCGGGTGACGATGTAGGTGACGTCGTCGCCGACGGCCGACTTGCGCACGTCGTCGGCGACGCGGGCGAGGGCGTCCAGCGCCGGGCCGTCCGCGTGCAGCAGGGCCAGCGCCTCGTCGTCGGTGAGCTTCGTCGGGTCGTCGGCCGCCGTGCGCAGGGCCTCGCGCACGTCGGTGTCGATGCGCTCGGGGACCATGCCCGGGGCGGCGGCCTCCCGCAGAGCACCCCAGTCGCCGTACACCTCGTCGAAGTCGTCCCGGCGGTCCGACGTACGGCCCTCGGTGTCGATGGAGCTGTGCAGGTCGGTGCGGCCGGACGCCGTGAAGACCTCCTCAGGCTCCTGCCACGGCAGGCCCTCGGGCAGGGCTTCCGGGCGGGCCAGGCCGGTCTCCGGGTCGGCCAGCGCGGCCACGTGCGGACGCAGCCGCGGGTCCAGCCAGGGCTCGCCGCGCCGCACGAACTCCGGGTACACGCAGAGGCGTTCGCGCAGTTCGAAACCGGCCGCGCGGGACTTCTCGGCGAGTTGCTCGATCTGCGGCCAGGGGCGCTCGGGGTTGACGTGGTCGATGGTGAGCGGGGAGACCCCGCCCCAGTCGTCGATACCGGCGCCGATCAGCCGCTCGTACTCGTCGTCGACGAGGTTGGGCGGGGCCTGGATGTTGCCGCTCGGGCCCATGAGGAGCCGGGCGACGGCCACCGTGGCGACCAGTTCGTCCAGTTCCGCGTCGGGCATGCCGCGCATCGCGGTGTCCGGCTTGGCGCGGAAGTTCTGGATGATCAGCTCTTGGACGCCGTGGTAGGCCCGCGACACCTTCCGCAGCGCGAACAGCGACTCGGCGCGCTCCTCGTAGGTCTCGCCGATGCCTATGAGGACGCCCGAGGTGAAGGGCACGGAGGACCTCCCCGCGTCCTCCAGCACCCGCAGGCGGACAGCCGGTTCCTTGTCCGGAGAGCCGTGGTGGGGGCCGCCCGGCTCCGACCAGAGGCGGGTCGCGGTGGTCTCCAGCATCATGCCCATGCTGGGCGCGACCGGCTTCAGACGCTGGAAGTCCGTCCAGCTCATGACGCCCGGGTTCAGGTGCGGGAGCAGGCCCGTCTCCTCCAGGATCCGGATGGAGACGGCCCGGACGTAGGCGAGGGTGTCGTCGTAGCCGTGCGCGTCGAGCCACTCGCGCGCCTCCGGCCAGCGGTCCTCGGGCTTGTCGCCGAGGGTGATGAGGGCTTCCTTGCAGCCGAGGGCCGCGCCCTTGCGGGCGATGTCCAGCACCTCGTCCGGCGACATGAACATCCCGTGGCCCTCCCGGCGCAGCTTGCCCGGGACGGTGACGAAGGTGCAGTAGTGGCACTTGTCCCGGCACAGCCGGGTCAGCGGGATGAAGACGGACTTGGAGTACGTGATGACGCCGGGCCGTCCGGCCGCCGCCAGGCCCGCGTCCCGCACCCGGGCGGCCGAGGCCGACAGGTCCTCCAGCTGCCCGCCCCGGGCCTGGAGCAGCACCGCCGCCTCGGCGACGTCGAGCGAGACACCGTCCCTGGCCCGTTTCAGGGCGCGACGCATGGAGTTGTCGGTGGGGCCGGTTCCGGAGGTCGCGGAGGTCGTCATCCTTCGAGCATACGAGTGCGTTGATCAGAGCCGGGGAAGCCCCGTCAGTGGAACGCCAGCCACCCGATGCCCAGGGCCGAGGTGAGGCCGGCGGCGGCGACGGCGGCCGGTCTGTGGCGGTGCAGGGCGAACCAGACCAGCGCGGCGGTCACCAGCACGGCCGTGGTGCCGATCGCGGCGCGCAGCAGCCCCTGGCTGTACCCGTACTCGGTGAAATGGCGCAGGAGCCAGGAAAACCAGGCAAGCCTCATGACGTTCTCTCCCCCGTGGCGAACTGACCGGCAGTTTAGAGGCGGCGCCAACCTGCCTGCCGGGCAGGGGAGTTGTCAGAGATGAGCGGCGAGGCCGTCCAGCGCCTTCAGCACCTCCGTCTCCCCCGCCGGAGGCAGCTGCGCCACGACCTCCTCGATGCCGAGGTCGGCGAAGTGGGCGAGTTTGCCCGGGGAGGGGTGGACGGCGTAGGGGACGACCTGGAGGGCCCGGGGGTCACGGCCGGCGTCGGCCCAGACGGTGCGCAGGAGGGGCAGCGCCTCGCCGAGACCTCGCCCTCCGATCGGCAGCCAGCCGTCGGCGTACTCGCTGATGTGGGTGAACAGCCGGGGTCCCGCGGCCCCGCCGACGAGCGTGCGCGGGCCGACGACCGGACCGCGCGGCTGCCGCACGGGCTTCGGATGGGCGTGGCTGGCCCGGACACCGCCGAACTCCCCTTCGTAGGCCACCGGCCGCTCCGACCACAGGGCCCGCATCAGCGCCATCCGGTCCCGGACCAGCTCGCGCCGGGAGCTCCACCGCACGCCGTGGTCGGCGGCCTCCTCCACGTTCCAGCCGAAGCCGAGACCGAGTGTGAACCGGCCGCCGGAGAGGTGGTCGAGGGTGGCGATCTGCTTGGCCAGGGCGATCGGGTCGTGCTGCGCGACGAGCGTGATGCCCGTGCCGAGCCCGAGCCGCTCGGTGACGGCGGCGGCCTGGCCGAGGGCGACGAACGGGTCGAGGGTGCGGCCGTACTCGGGCGGCAGCTCACCGCCCGCCGGGTACGGGGTGGTCCGCTCGACGGGGATGTGGGTGTGCTCGGGCAGGTACAGCCCGGCGAAACCGCGCTCCTCCAGCTCCCGGGCGAGCCGGGTCGGGGTGATCGTCTCGTCGGTGAGGAAGATCGTCACGGCGATGCGCATGACCCACCTGTACCCGAGGGACGGGACGGTGTCGATACCGACCGGTCGGCATTCACCGGGTGCCGTGCGGGTGAAATCTGCCGATCCCCTTCCCTTGCACCGGAGTTCACGGCTCAATACGAGGTTGGACACAAGGTTGTACGCACCACCCCCGCACCACCCGTGCCATGTCACCGACGACACCTGGGGAGCAGCAGCATGTGCGAGGACAGCCACGGCGGGCTCGGTCGGCGCGCTCTGTTCGCGACGGGAGCGGCGGCCGCGCTTACCTTGGGAAGCGTGAGCTTCGCTTCAGCGGCCGACGGGGGCCAGGAGAGCAGAACCGTGCGCGGCACGCTGCCGCCCGGCTCCCCGGACTTCGTGTACGTGCCCGTCGAGGTCCCGGCCGGGGTCCGGGAGCTCGAGGTCGCCTACACCTACGACCGGCCGTCCGTCCCGGCCGGCACTCTGGGCAACGCCCTCGACATCGGCGTCTTCGACGACCGCGGCACCGAGCTCGGCGGCCGGGGCTTCCGCGGCTGGTCGGGCGGGGCGCGCACCGAGTTCTTCATCCGCGCGGACGACGCCACCCCGGGGTACCTCCCCGGCCCGGTACGCGAGGGCACCTGGCACATCGCGCTCGGCCCGTACACCGTCGCCCCGCAGGGGCTGTCCTACGAGATCACGATCACGCTGACGTACGGGGCGCCGGGCGAGACCGCCGAGCCGGTGTATCCGCCGGAGCGGGCGAAGGGCCGGGGCCGGGCCTGGTACCGGGGCGACTGCCATCTGCACTCCTGGCACTCCGACGGCCGCCGCACCCCCGCCGAGATCGGGGAGCTGGCCCGGGCGGCCGGCTTGGACTTCATCAACTCCTCCGAGCACAACACGCACTCCGCGCACGCCCACTGGGCCGACGTGGCCGGGGACGACCTGCTCGTCATGCTGGGCGAGGAGATCACCACCCGCAACGGGCACGTCGTCGCGCTCGGCACCGACCCGGGCACGTTCGTCGACTGGCGCTACCGGGCCCGCGACAACCGCTTCGGCCGGTTCGCCCGGCAGATCCGCCGCGCCGGCGGCCTGGTCGTCCCGGCCCACCCGCACGCCACCTGCGTCGGCTGCAACTGGAAGTTCGGCTTCGACGAGGCGGACGCGGTCGAGGTGTGGAACGGCCCCTACACGCCCGACGACGAGGTGGCGCTGGCCGACTGGGACAGCATGCTCGTGGCGTCCGTACGGGACGGGCGCGGCTGGCTCCCGGCGATGGGCAGCAGCGACGCCCACCGCTCCCCGGACGCGGTGGGCAGCCCCCAGACGGTCGTCCTGGCCGACGACCTGACCCGGGAGGCGATCCAGGAGGGCATCCGGGCGGGACGGTCCTACGTCGCCGAGTCCGCGCGGGTGGCGCTGTCGCTGCGGGCGTCCGGCGGACGCGGCGAGCACGCGGGCATCGGCGAGCGGCTCACCGTCGGCCGCGACACCCCGGTCACGGTCCGCCTGGAGGTCACCGGCGCCCCGCGCTGCACGGTCCGCCTCGTCACCGACCAGGGCGTCGTGCACACCAGCGGCCCGCTGCCGGTCTCCGGCTCGGGCGTGGTCGAGTGGCGGACGACCCCGTCGTACGCCGCGTACGTACGGGCCGAACTGCGGCACGAGGCGGCGGCGGGACCGCTGCCCGGGCCACTGGCGGCGTTCACCAATCCGGTCTTCCTGGGGCGCCGCTGAGGCCTGTCGTCCGGATCAGCCCGGCCGTGAGGTGCGGGGCCTCTCGAGGCCCTGACCCCGCGACGCCGGGACAGGAGACCCTAGTTGCACGCGAGGAGCAGGTCGCAGGTGCTGGTGCCCCTGTTCAGGTCCAGTGTCGTCTCGCTGTTCAGTACGTAGAACCCGAGCGGCTGTGGTGCCGTCGTCGGGATCACGGTCATTGTTTGGTTTCCCATCTGGTCGGCCGCCGGGAGCATGTCCCGCAGAAGGTGGAAGAGGTTGTCGGCGGCGAGGCTTTTGACGAAGAGGACCCGATAGGAGCGCACCTGCGGTTGCGGCGGCGTCTGCGTGTCCTTTCTGCCTGGCACACGCAGAATGCTGTTGGGCCAATCGACCGGCTTCTGGGCGACTTTGCCGAAGTTGGCGTCAAGATACTTCTTCGCCTCCGGCTCGAAGGGGGCCAGATGGATGTGGAGCTGGTCCTCCTTGCGGGCATACTTCGAGTTGATTCCCAATCCGATGCTGCTGGGGCTCATATGTCTCGCGGCGTACGTCAATGCCCCCACCCAGTAGTTCGGATTGGGATGCTCCCAGATGGCCGGGCACTCTATTCCCTTTTTGCGGTCGGTAGGGATCAGTAGATAGATCTGCACACCGCCGCTCGTCCCGTCGTTCCACAGCACCCACTTGTTGGTCGTGTCGACCTCTATGCAGGGGTTACAGGGACCGGCCTTCAGCGGCGCCCAGTGCTGCACCTGGAGCCAGAGCCAGAGACCTTGCCCGTCTCCGGGTGAGCCGCAGTCGGGGGTGACGGGTGCACCAGTATGGTCTCCCCAGCCGTTCTCGGACATGTGCCGCCTCCTGAGGGTCGAACATGGGAGCAGGAACTCGGCCGTTACGTGAGGTTCCTGGTCATGGGGCCGACTGCCGCGGGCTTCTTGACCTGACGACTTGGCGTACGAGTGCTTCTAGTTGCCGCCGTCCGCACAGACGATCTCGACGGTGGCCCGCGTACCGTTCTTCGGAACCCCCGTGAACACGACCGAGTACGCCTCGGTCCATGCGCCTGCCGCTGAGAGCCACAGCCGGCCATCCGCAATGTACGGCCTGAGGGTCGGCCGAGGGTTCGTGCCATCGGCGCCGGTTGTTTCGCCAACTCCCTTGCGACTGAGCGCTTCTAAAAGGGATGACGACTCTTTCGATCCTAGCGAGCAATGGACATTACGTCCACTTTGGGACTTAATGCGAGCGGTTCACCTGTCAATCAATGCGGAGATACCCTCGGCATTTGGTGCCTGCTTCAATCAAGAGCTTTGCACGAAGGAGACTGGCAGACGATGTCCCGCCGCACCGACCTGAGGTTCCGCGCCACCACGGCTTTCCAGCGCCGTCTCAACCCGATCCTGCGCCGCCTCCCCCTCCAGACGGTCCTGGAGACCACGGGCCGCGTCTCGGGGCTGCCCCGTCGGACGCCGGTGGGCGGGCGCCGCGTCGGCGGCTCCTTCTGGCTGGTGTCGGAGTTCGGCGAACGGTCGCAGTACGTACGCAACATCAAGGCCGATCCGCGGGTGCGGGTCCGGATCCGCGGGCGATGGCACGGGGGCACCGCCCATCTGATGCCGCAGGACGATCCGGTGGCGCGGCTGCGGGGGCTGCCCCGGGTCAACAGTCTGGGCGTGCGGGCCCTCGGCACGAACCTGCTGACCGTACGGGTGGACCTGGACACCTGAGCGGCGTCACCCCGGCCACACGATCGCCTGCACCTCGCTGTAGGCGTGCAGCGCGTAGCTGCCGACGTCCCGGCCGACGCCGCTGCGCTTGAAGCCGCCGAAGGGCGCCTCCATGTTCCGTCCGACGGTGTTGACCCCGACGCCGCCGGCCCGCAGCCGCCGTGCCACCCGGAAGGCCCGGGCCACGTCGCCCGACCAGACGTAGTCGATGAGCCCGTAGTCGGTGTCGTCGGCGAGCGCGATGCCCTCCTCCTCGTCGTCGAAGGGGACGACGGCCACCACCGGCCCGAAGATCTCCTCGCGGACCACGCGCATGTCGTTGGTGCAATCCGCCAGGAGGGTCGGGGCGACGTAGAAGCCCGAGGGCAGATCGGGGCGTTCGCCGCCCGCCACCACCACCGCTCCCTCCTTGCGCCCCAGTTCGACGTACGACTCCACCCGGTCCCGGTGCGCCGCGGAGATCACCGGCCCGACCACGGTGTCCGGCTCGCGCGGGTCCCCGACCCTCAACCGGGCCGCATAAGCGGTCAGTTGCTCCACCAGCCGGTCGTACACCCCGCGCTGCGCCAGCACCCTCGTCGGTGCCGTGCAGATCTGCCCGCTGTAGAAGGAGAAGGTGGTGCCGATCCCGGCGACGGCCGAGCGGAGGTCGGCGTCGTCGAAGACGATCGCGGCGCCCTTCCCGCCCAGCTCCATCAACTGCCGTTTCATGCCCCGCCCGCACACCTCGGCGATGCGCTGCCCGACCGCGGTGGAGCCGGTGAAGCTGACCATGTCGACGTCCGGTGAGGCCACGGCCGCCTCGCCGGTCTCCGTACGGGAGCCGCTGACCACGTTCACCACGCCCGGTGGCACGCCCGCCGCCTCCAGGGCCTCCGCCATCCGGTAGACCGACAGCGGGTCCTGCGGGGCGGGTTTCACCACGACCGTGTTGCCCATGGCCAGGGCCGGGGCGATCTTGCCGGCCGGGTTGGCCCACGGGTTGTTGTACGAGGTGATGCAGGTGACGACCCCGACGGGCTGGCGGACGGCCAGGGCGCCCATCACACCGGCCTTCCCCATCGGTCCGGCCTCGTTGATCTGGGGCGGGATCGCCCACTCGGCGGGCTCCACGCGCGCGTAGCGACGGAAGCGGGCGGCGGCGACACCGACCTGCATGCCGCGTGCGGTGCCGAGCGTCGCGCCCGTCTCCGCCCGGGCAAGTTCCGCGTACTCCGTCAGCCGCCCGGCGATGATCCCCGCAGCCCGGCCGAGCACCGCGGCCCGCTCCTCCGGTGAGGTGCGCGACCACGGCCCGAAGGCCTCTCGGGCCGCGGCGCAGGCCGCGAGCACCTGATCCCGCGAGGCCTCCGGCGCCCACCCGACGGTCTGCTCGTCCGCCGGGTCGATCACCTCGTAGTGCCCGCCGTCCGGCTCCACCCAGAAGCCACCGACGAACAGCGGCTGCCGAACCGTCACCGCGTGCTCACCGTCTCCGTGTCCCGCCCGGAGCGCAGCACCCGGCCCGGTACGGCCCCGGTCACCACGTCGTCCCTGATCGCCTCGACCCCGTTGACCCACACGGCCCGTACGCCGAGCGCGCGGGAGTCCAGCCGAGGGCTGTCGCCCGGCAGGTCGTGCACCAGGGTGGCCGGGCCCGCGTCGATCCGCTCGGGGTCGAGCAGCACCAGGTCGGCGTGCCAGCCCGCCTTGATCCGCCCCCGCTCGCGCAGCCCGAAGAGCCGGGCCGGGTCGTCGGTCAGCATCTTCACGGCCTGCTCCAGACCGACCAGCCTCCGCCCCCGCAGGCAGTCCCCGAGGAACCGGGTGGTGTACGGCGCCCCGCACATCCGGTCCAGATGGGCACCCGCGTCGGACCCGCCCAGCAGCACGTCCTCGTGCTGCCAGGTCTCGGCCCGCAGCGCCCAGGACGCCGGGTCGTTGTCGGTCGGCATCGGCCACAGCACCGTGCGCAGCCCGTCGTTGGCGCAGATCTCCACCAGGCAGGCGAAGGGCTCCTGCCCGCGCTCCTCGGCGATGTCGTTCACCACGCGCCCGGTGAGCCCGGCGTTGGCCTCGCTGTAGGTGTCGCCGATGACGTACCGCCCGAAGTTCGACAGCCGCCGGAAGACGCCCGCCTCCTTGGACCGGGCCCGCCGCAGCAGCTCGGCCCGCACCTCCGGGTCGCGCAGCCTCTCGATCCGCTCGGGCACGGGGAGACCGAGCACCGGCCCCCACCCGGGGATGAGGTTGAGCGCGCAGAACGTTCCCAGCGACATGTTCATCGGCGTGAGGATCGGCATGGTCAGCGCCACGACCCTGCCGCCGGCCTTCCGCGCCTGCTCGCTCGCGAGCAGCTGCCGGGGCACCCGCTCGGGCACGGCCGCGTCGATCGTCAGCACGTTCCAGTTCAGCGGCCGCCCCGCCACCGCGCTCATCTCCACGAACAGATCGATCTCCGCGTCGCTGAACTGATCCAGACAGCCCGCGACGATCGCCTCGAGCTGCGTGCCCTCGCACTCCCCGACGGCCCGCGACAGCGCCAGCAGTTCGGCCGGCTGGGCGTGCCGTGAGGCGACGGGTTGCCCGTCGCCGTCGGAGTGGCTGGTGGACTGGGTGGTGGACAGCCCCCACGCCCCGGCGTCCATGGCCTCCCGCAGCAACCGCACCATCGCGGCGAGCTGCTCCTGACTCGGCTGCCCGCCCACCGCCTGCGGCCCCATCACGTACCGCCGCAGCGCACAGTGCCCCACCATGAACCCGGCGTTGACGGCGATCCGCCCCTCCAGGGCGTCCAGGTACTCCCCGAAGGAATGCCAGTTCCAGGGCGCCCCCTCCTCCAGCGCCACCAGCGCCATGCCCTCGACCTTGGACATCATGCGGCGCGTGTAGTCGGCGTCCTCGGGACGGTCGGGGTGCAGCGGCGCGAGCGTGAACCCGCAGTTCCCGCCGGCGACGGTGGTGACCCCGTGGTTGAGCGAGGGTGTGGCGTACGGGTCCCAGAAGAGCTGGGCGTCGTAGTGGGTGTGGGGGTCGACGAAGCCGGGGGTGAGGACGAGGCCGGTGGCGTCCTCGACCGACCGTGCCTCCTCGGTGACCGTCCCTACGACGGCGATACGGCCGTCCCTGATGCCGACGTCGGCGATGAAGCCGGGCGCACCGGACCCGTCCACGACGGTCGCCCCTTTGATGACGTGATCGAGCATGACCACTCAACTCCCTGAGCTGCATGTCCCTCGGGGGCGCGGGGAACTGCACGACCGGCCACACCCCACCCGCACCCGCCAATGACGCTCAAACACCCTGCCGGAACCGCGAAGTCCGATGCACAGGATCCGTATCGATCTTGGGAATCACGTGCTCCCCGACCAGCCGGATCGTCTGAAGCGTCTCCTCCTTCGGCACCCCCACCGGCAACCCGAAACTCAGCTGATCCGCCCCGGCCCGCTCCCACCGCTCGCACTGCCGCAGCACCTCGTCCGGATCGCCGCAGACCAGCAACTCCTCCTCGATCAGCACCTCCACGAACTCCTCGGTGTACTCCGGCAACGTCTCCGGCCACACCGGGAACCCCTCGGGCCGCGGGAACGTGTCGTGGTACCGGAACACCAGCGAGGGCAGATAGTGCAGCCCCCCGCTCGCCGCGATCCGCACCGCCTCCGCATGGGTCGGCGCGCAGATCGCCGTGGTCGTCACCATCACGTTGTCGTTCACGAAGGCCCCGACGGGCTCGGCGTCGACGATCGCCGTCTTGTACTGCTCCAGCACCCACTCCATGTCGGAGACCTTCTGCACGCTGAAGCCGAGCACGCCGAGCCCCTTCTTCGCGGCCATGGCGTACGACGGCGGCGACCCGGCCGCGTACCACATGGCCGGGTGCGCCCCTCCGTACGGCTTCGGCAGGACCTTGCGCGGCGGCAGCGACCAGTGCTTGCCCTGGAAGCCCTGGTACTCGTCCTGGAGCCACATCTTGGGGAACTCGGCGATGGTCTCCTCCCAGAGCTCCTTGGTGTGGTTCATGTCGGTCACTCCTGGCATGAACCCGAGGATCTCGTGCGATCCGGCGCCCCGCCCGCTGCCGAACTCGAAGCGGTTGCCGCTGAGGTGGTCGAGCATCGCGACCTTCTCGGCGACCTTCACCGGGTGGTTGACCGGGGCCAGCGGGTTGAAGATGCCGGAGCCCAGGTGGATCCGGTCGGTCGCGTGGGCCAGGTAGCCGAGGAAGACGTCGTTGGCGGACAGGTGCGAGTACTCGTCCAGGAAGTGGTGCTCGGAGGCCCAGGCGTACTTGAAGCCGGACTTGTCCGCCTGGATGACGTACTCGGTCTCCTCCATCAGCGCCTTGTGCTCGGCGAGCGGGTCGGTCTCGGCCCGCTTGCCGACATATCCCTGAACGAAGATGCCGAATTCCAAGGAGGTTCACCGCCCCACGATCGGTCCATCGTTTCTGACGGAGTGTCAGATTTAGCTCCGACTGTTCCACCGGCCTCCGGGAGCGTCAATAGCTGATGATGCGTCAGATAGGTCAGATGACGCTGACCCCGGCCAGCCACCCGCCGTCGATCACGAACGGCTGCCCCGTGATGTACGAGGAGTCCTCCGAAGTCAGGAAGAGCGCGAGGCCGGCCACCTCCTCGGGCCGCCCGACCCTGCCCAGCGGCACCAGCTTGCGGTACAGCCGGTCCAGGCCCTTCGCCGTCTCGGCCGGGTCGGCGTCCGGGTCCAGCCGGGCCGGGTTGGACATGGCCGTGTCGATGGCCCCGGGGCAGACGGCGTTGACGCGTATCCCGCGCCCGGCCAGCTCCAGGGCGGCGACCCGGGTCAGACCGACGACGGCGTGCTTGGTCGCCGCGTAGGCGCCCACCGCGGCCATCCCGGTCAGACCCGTACAGGAGGCGGTGTTGACGATCGTGCCCCCGTCGGCCATCTCCGGGGCGACGGCCCTGATGCCGAGGAAGCAGCCCACCTGATTGACCTGGACGACCTGCATGAACTCGTCGAGGGGTGTGTCGAGGAGGGAGTTGAAGCGCAGGATGCCGGCGTTGTTGACGAGCCCGTCGACATGGCCGTAGGCGTCCTTGGTGGCCGTGACGGCGGCCTGCCAGTCGTCCTCGCTGCCGACGTCGAGATGGACGTACCGCGCGCCGATCTCCTTCGCGAGGGCCTCGCCCCGGTCGTCGAGGACGTCCGCGACGACCACCCGGGCCCCCTCGGCCGCGAACAGCCGGGCCTCCTGCTCACCCTGGCCGCGTGCGGCGCCGGTGACGATGACGACCCGGCCGTCGAGCTTGCCCATGGGGTCTCCTCACAACTCGGGGGCGACCTCGGCGCCGAACGCCGAGATCTGGTCGGTGAGTTCGACACGGCTCCGGCTGCGGAACCGCACCTGGATCTGGTGCACACCCATCGCCCGGTACGCCCGCAGCGACTCGGCGAGCTCCCGCGGTCCCCCGGTGAGGGTCCGGCGCC
This sequence comes from Streptomyces luteogriseus, assembly GCF_014205055.1. Classification (NCBI taxonomy): domain Bacteria; kingdom Bacillati; phylum Actinomycetota; class Actinomycetes; order Kitasatosporales; family Streptomycetaceae; genus Streptomyces; species Streptomyces luteogriseus. The sequence goes on along the minus strand of NZ_JACHMS010000001.1, from coordinate 4,909,428 downwards.
CCACCTCCCACCGGGGCGTGCCGACGTAGAGCGGTTCGACGATGGCGCCGACGGTGAACGGGCCCTGCACACGGGCCTCTTCGCGCAGCTCCCTGATGCGTGCGATCTGCGCGGGCAGCCGGTCCCTCGGGTCCCCCTGCGGCAGCCATCCGTCGCCCTTGAGCGCGGCCCGGCGTACGGCGGCGGGCGAGGAGCCGCCCACCCAGACGGGGACCCGGACCTGCGCCGGCCGGGGCCGCTGCCCGAGCCCCTCGAAGTCGTACAGCTTGCCGTGGTGCTCGGGGAACTCGTCCGGTCCGAGGGCGGCACGCAGGGCGTCGAGACACTCGTCGAGCACGGACCCGCGCTGCCGGAAGTCCACGCCCAGGGCCTCGAACTCCTCCTGGACGTGCCCGGCGCCGACCCCGAGGATCAGGCGACCGCTCGAAAGGTGGTCGAGGGTGGCGTACTGCTTGGCGGTGAGCAGCGGGTGCCGCAGCCCGACGATCGCGACATGGCTGAGCAGCCGGACGCGTTCGGTGGCGGCGGCCAGGAAGGCGAGTGTGGCGACGGGGTCGTACCAGACGGTACTCATGGCGGCGGCGAGGCGACGCGGGATGCCGACGTGATCACAACCGGCCAGGTAGGCGAAGCCGGCACGGTCGGCGGCGCGGGCGATCGCCAGCAGGTCGTCCGGCCCGGCCTCCGCCTCCCAGCCCTCGGCGTAGAGGGTGCTCTGCGACTGGACGGGCAACTGCATCCCGTACCGCAGGCTCACCGCGCACCACCGGCGCCGCCCGGCCACAGCCCTTCCTTCGTCAGCCCGAGCAGCTCGATGGCGTTGCCGCGCACGATCCGCTCCACGACCTCCGGCTCCAGGTGCCCCATCTGCGCCTCGCCGACCTCGCGGGACTTGGGCCAGGTGGAGTCGGAGTGGGGGTAGTCGGTCTCGTAGAGGACGTTGCCGACGCCGATGGAGTCGAGGTTGCGCAGCCCGAAGGCGTCGTCGAAGAAGCAGCCGTGGACGTGCTCGGCGAACAGCTCGGACGGCGGCCGGTGCACCTTGTCGGCGACGCCGCCCCAGCCGCGGTTCTCCTCCCACACCACGTCGGCCCGCTCCAGGATGTAGGGGATCCAGCCGATCTGCCCCTCGGCGTACATGACCTTGAGGTTCGGGAACTGCTCGAACTTGCCGCTCATCAGCCAGTCGACCATGGAGAAGCAGCAGTTGGCGTAGGTGATGGTGGAGCCGACGGCGGGCGGGGCGTCGGCGGAGGTGGAGGGCATGCGGCTGCTGGAGCCGATGTGCATGGCGACGACCGTGCCGGTCTCGTCGCAGGCCTGGAGGAACGGGTCCCAGCCGTCGGTGTGGATCGAGGGCAGTCCGAGGAACGGCGGTATCTCGGAGAAGGCGACGGCCCGGACCCCGCGGGCGGCGTTACGCCGGACCTCCGCCGCCGCCAGCTCGGCGTCCCACAGCGGGATGAGGGGCAGGGGTATGAGCCGCCCGTGCGCGTCCGGGCCGCACCACTCCTCCACCATCCAGTCGTTGTAGGCGCGCACGCAGAGCAGGCCCAGTTCGTGGTCCTTGGCCTCGGTGAAGGTCTGGCCACAGAAGCGCGGGAAGGTCGGGAAGCACAGGGCGGACTGGACGTGGTTGACGTCCATGTCGGCGAGCCGCGCGGTGACGTCGTAGGACCCGGGCCGCATCTGCTCGTAGGTGATGACCTCGAGCTTGATCTCGTCCCTGTCGTACCCCACGGCGGTGTCGAGCCGGGTCAGGGGCCGCCGCAGCTCCTCGTAAACCCACCAGTCCCCGACCGGCCCGTCGTCCCCGGGCTGCCCCATCACCGGCTTGAAGCGGCCTCCGAGGAACGTCATTTCCTTCACGGGGGCCCGGACGATGCGCGGTCCGACCTCCCGGTACTTCCCCGGAAGCCGGTCCTGCCAGACGCTCGCGGGCTCCACGGTGTGGTCGTCCACGGAGATGATCAGCGGAAACGTGCTGTCGTGGGTGTCCATGCCGCTCACGGTAGCGCTGATCTGACGGGGCGTCAGCTATGCCTGCGGGGGTCGATTCCGGCCACGATGGCGTGATTCACCCGACTCGGCCGGGTGGGTGCGGAGAGAGTGTGCAGACCTGGTGGACTCCCGTGTGCCGCCCTGTGATCGGTGTCTCCCACGGCTGACGTATCCGCCGCCAACAAGGCAAACTGGCGTGGTTGCTCAGGATGTCTAGGGGGACTGCATGGACGGTGTACCGGACGGTGTGCCGCGCGTACCGGAGCAGCGGCGTCCCGACTCCACGCCGACGCCGTCGGAGCCGGCCATGACGACCGAGGCGGAGAGGCCCGCGGAGTCCGCGGCCCTGCGCTTCAGCGTGCTCGGGCCCGTGCGCGCCTGGCGCGGTGACGAGCCGGTCACCACCGGGTCCCCCCAGCAACGCGCCCTGCTCGCCGCCCTGCTGCTGCGCGAGGGCCGCACCGCCACGGCGGCGGAGCTGATCGACGCCCTGTGGGGCGAGGAACCGCCCTCGCAGGCGCTGGCGGCGGTACGGACGTACGCCTCCCGCCTGCGCAAGGTGCTGGACCCGGGCGGCGAGGTCCGCCGCTCCGGCGACGCCGCGGCCACCGCCTCGGCCGTCCTGGTCAGCGAGTCCGGCGGCTACGCGGTCCGCGACCTCGCCGAGGACGCCCTGGACCTCACCGTCGCCCAGGACCTGGTGACCGAGGCGGAGAAGGCCCGCTCCGCGGGCGAGCTCAGCCACGCCCGCGAGACCCTGCGCCGCGCCCTCGCCCTGTGGGACGGGGAGACCCTGGCCGGAGTGCCGGGCCCGTACGCGGAGGCCCAGCGCGTCCGGCTGGAGGAGTGGCGGCTCCAGCTCGTCGAATCGCGCCTGGACATGGACCTGGAGCAGGGCTGCCACACCGAGGCCGTCTCGGAACTCACGGCCCTCACCGCGGCCCATCCGCTGCGCGAGCGCCTCCGGGAGCTCCTGATGCTGGCGCTCTACCGCAGCGGCCGCCAGGCCGAGGCCCTCGCCGTCTACGCCGACACCCGCCGCCTGCTCGCCGACGAACTCGGCGTGGACCCGCGCCCCGGCCTGAGCGAGCTGCAGCAGCGGATCCTCCAGGCGGACCCCGGGCTGGCGGAGCCCTCCTCACCGGCGCCCGAGCCGGCCTCCGCCCCGGTCCGCCCGGCACAACTGCCCGCGACCGTGCCGGACTTCACCGGCCGCTCGGCCTTCGTGCGTGAACTCGGCGACATCCTCGCCTCCGCCGAGGGCCGGGTCATGGCGGTCTCGGCCCTGGCCGGCATCGGCGGCGTCGGCAAGACGACCCTCGCGGTGCACGTGGCGCACCAGGCGCGCGCGGCGTTCCCGGACGGGCAGTTGTACGTCGACCTCCAGGGCGCGGGCGCCCGGGCGGCGGAGCCGGAGACGGTCCTGGGCTCCTTCCTGCGCGCCCTCGGCACGGCCGACTCGGCGATCCCCGACTCCCTGGAGGAGCGCGCGGCCCTGTACCGCTCGGTCCTCGCCGGGCGCCGGGTGCTGGTCCTGCTGGACAACGCCCGGGACGCCGCCCAGGTACGCCCCCTGCTGCCCGGCACGGACGGCTGCGCCGCGCTGGTCACCTCCCGGGTGCGGATGCTGGACCTGGCGGGCGCCCACCTGATCGACCTCGACGTGATGTCCCCGGACGAGGCGCTGGCGCTGTTCACGAAGATCGTGGGTGAGGAGCGGGTGGCGTCCGAGCGGAAGGCCGCGCTCGACGTGGTGGCGGCCTGCGGTTTCCTGCCGCTGGCGATCCGTATCGCGGCGTCCCGCCTGGCGGCCCGCCGCACCTGGACGGTGTCGGTCCTCGCGGCGAAGCTCGCCGACGAGCGCCGCCGCCTGGACGAACTCCAGGCCGGCGACCTGGCCGTCAAGGCCACCTTCGAGCTCGGCTACGGCCAGCTGGAACCCGCCCAGGCCCGCGCGTTCCGCCTGCTCGGCCTGGCGGACGGCCCCGACATCTCCCTCGCCGCCGCCGCGGCGGTCCTGGACCTGCCCGTCGAGGACACGGAGGACCTGCTGGAGTCCCTCGTGGACACCTCCCTCCTCGAATCGGCGGCCCCCGGCCGCTACCGCTTCCACGACCTGGTGCGGCTCTACGCGCGTGCCTGTGCGGAAAGGGACGAACTCCCGCCGAGCGAACGGGGCTCGGCACTGTCCCGGCTGCTGGACTTCTACCTGGCGTCCGCGGCCGGGGTGTACGCGATCGAGCGGCCGGGCGACCGGCTGGTGGATCACCTGGAGCCCACGTCGTACCCGGGGCTTCGCTTCGGCAACCGGCACGCGGCGCAGGACTGGCTGTACGCGGAGGCCATCTGCCTCCTCGCCTGCGTACGGCAGGCCGCGGGGCGGCCGGAGACCCTCCCCCGGGCGATCGACATGCTGTGGGCGGCGCACGACCTCTCCGAGTCGGGGGCCAACTCCAAGGAGTACGAGGCGACCGCCCAGGCGCTCGTGGGCGCGGCCCGGTCGCACGGGCTCGGGCGGGCGGAGGCCCGGGCGCTGATGACGCTCGTCAACGTCCATCACGTGAGCGGCCGTTTCGAACGGGCCGAGGAGGAGGCGGAACGGGCCATCCTCCTCGCGCAGGAGTCCGACGACCTGCTCCCCGTCTGCTGGGCGCGCAACGCGCGCGGCATCATCGCGCTCTACCAGAACCGCCACGCGGACGGCGAGGAGCACCTCTCCCGGGCCATCGAGCACTTCCGGGCCCTGGGCGACCGCCCCGGCGTCGCCGCCGCCCTCTGCAACCTCTCCCGGATCCATCTCGCGACCGGGCGCACCCAGAGCGCCGTCGCGCTGGCCCAGGAGGGCATCGACATCTACGACGCCATGGGCAACGCCCTGCGCGGGGCCAACGCCCGCTACGCCCTCGGCCTCGCCCTCACCCAGAGCGGGGAGCTGCACGACGCGGCCGACCGGCTCCAGGAGGCGCTGGAGGTCTTCCGCGACAGCAGGCAGCGCCTGTGGGAGGGCATGAGCCTGTTCCGGCTGGCCGAGGTGGATCTCGCCGCCCGCCGCGCGGCGCGGGCCGCCGCCAACGCCGAGATGGCCCTCACGGTGCTCCGCGGGATCGGCGGGGAGTGGCGGCGGGGCAACGTCCTCACGGTCCTCGGACGCGCGCTGAGCGGCATCGGCCAGACCGGCCGGGCCCAGGTCTGCTGGCAGGAAGCGGCCGGCATCTACGAGGAGCTGGGCTCACCCGAGGCCGCCGAGGTGCGCGCGCTGCTGTCCCCGGTGCAGGCGGCCTGAGGCGTCGTCGGGGCGTTCATCATTCGTTTATCGCCGCACGTCATGATTGACGTAGTCGATCCGTCGCGTCGGGGGGCAGACGGGTCGCTGCACGGGCCTCGCTCTGACGTTCCGGGGTGAGCCCGGGCGGGCCCGCCCGGCCGCACTCGGGGGAGTGACCGGGCGGCCCGCCGACCTCACTGCTTGATTTACGCCAAGGGGAGTTGACGATCATGGGCGACGAGCTCAAGCCGCAGGACCTGCACGCCACGGACGAGCCGCTGGAGACGAAGGACCTGCACGCCACGGACGAGGGCGCCCTCAAGAAGCAGGACCTGCACGCCACGGACGAGCCGCTGGAGACGAAGGACCTGCACGCCACGTCGGAGCCTTTCAAGCCGACGAAGTAAGCCACCGTTACACGGGGTTCGGCCGCGGCGGCGCGGAGGGGGAGCCGTCGCGGCCGAGGTGTGTCCGCGGGCAGGTGCCGTCATGTCACAGCGGAACGACCCGCACGCCCGGCCCGCACAGCTTTCCCATGTCGTCCTCGTCGGACGTGAAGAGCACCGCGCCTGCGGGCTGCCGGCCCGCGATCACGGCCAAGGCCGCGTCGATCGCGTACTTGTGGCCGTGCAGACCCGTTTCCTGGAGCAGGGTGACAGCGGCGTCGGCGACTTCGCGGGTCACGGGTTCCACGACGACACGCGACATCGCCCACGCCCAGGCCGCGCGCCTCACCCGGCCGTGGTATGCCTCGATCAGCGTCATCGAACTGGTCACGACGCGGATCCCAGAGCGGTGCGCGTCCTTGAGCCGCGCGAGCATCACCCGGTCGCCCAGAACGGCCCGGGACAGCGCCTCGCAGTCCAGCACGTAGCAGGACGGCACCACTAGCTCGCCCTCCGGTCCCGCTCGCCGGTCCCCGTGCCCTGCTCGGTGAAGTGGCGCTCGAATTCCCGGCGCTCGGCCTCGGCCGACGCGAGTTCGGCCTCGGTGACGGGGCCGTGCTCGTGCTCCAGCCAGGTCACCAGCTCTCCCAGCCGGTCCTGCTCCCGCTGGCGCTCTATGGCCCGCGTCACATAGGCGCTGAAGCCGCCGGACCCGACCTCCTGCCGGATCTCCTCGGCGAGCTCCTCCGGCAGCGTCACGGTGTACTTCTTCGTTGCCATACCGCTTACCATACCGGCCCTGAGCGCCGTCGGCCCGGCGTGGTGCGCCGCCGGCCGCGGCGCGCGATAGTGGGTTCGCGCAGATCACCCGTCGGCCCACTCATGAAGGCGGCCCCCCATGCCCGGCGAGCAGCCCCATCTCTACGAGACCCTCGACGAGCGGTTCCGGACGGGGCGGTGTCAGGCGGGGGACTCGCGGCTGGAGATCCTCTACGAGGGGTGCCGGTGGGCCGAGGGGCCGGTGTACGTGCCGGCCGGGCGGTATCTCGTGTGGAGCGACATCCCCAACGACCGGCTGCTGCGCTGGGACGAGACCACCGGGTCCGTCGGGGTGTTCCGCTCCCCCGCCGGCTACCCGAACGGCAGCACCCTGGACGCCCAGGGGCGTCTCGTCACCTGCGAGCAGGGCAATCGGCGGGTGACCCGGACCGAGCACGACGGCTCGGTCACCGTGATCGCGGAGCGGTTCCGGGGCAAGCGGCTGAACAGCCCGAACGACGCCGTCGTGCGGTCGGACGGGTCGGTGTGGTTCTCCGACCCCGAGTTCGGGATCGCCACCGACTACGAGGGGCATCGCGCCGAGAGCGAGATCGGCGCCCGGAACGTCTACCGGGTCGACCCCGCGAGCGGCGAGGTGCGGCTGGTCGCCGACGGGTTCGAGGGGCCCAACGGGCTGGTCTTCTCGCCGGACGAGCGGCGGCTGTACGTGTCCGACAGCCTCGCCAATCACATCCGCGTCTTCGACGTGCACGAGGACGGGACCTCGCTCTACGGCGGCGAGGTCTTCACCACGTGCGCGCAGGGCACCTTCGACAACATCCGTTTCGACGACCAGGGTCGGCTCTGGGCCGCCGCCATGGACGGGGGCGTGCACTGCTACGACCCCGACGGCACGCTCCTGGGCCGCATCCTGGTGCCCGGCACCGTCGCCAACGTGCGGTTCGGCGGTGCCCGGCGCAACCGGCTCTTCATCGCCGCCGACACCACCCTGTACTCCCTGATGATGTCGGTCACCGGCACCCCGGCCGTGCCGCTCAGCCGGTGACCTGATCCCGCAGAGCGCCCTTCACGACCTTCCCGCTCGCGTTGCGCGGCAGCTCCGCGACGAACTCCACCGTTCTCGGGACCTTGTAGTTCGCCATCTCCCTGCGGGACCAGGCGATCAGGTCGTCGGCGGTCAGCAGGGCGCCGGGTCGCCGTACGACGTAGGCCCGGCCGACCTCCCCGAGCCGGGCGTCGGGTACGCCGATCACCGCCACGTCCGCCACGTCCGGGTGCAGGCCCAGGAGCTGCTCTATCTCGGCGGGGTAGGCGTTGAAGCCGCCGACGATGAACATGTCCTTGAGGCGGTCGGTGATGCGCAGGTTGCCCGCGGCGTCCAGGACGCCGATGTCGCCGGTACGCAGCCAGCCGTCGGGCGACAGCACCTCGGCGGTGGCCCGCTCGTCCTCGTAGTAGCCGCGCATGACGTTGAAGCCGCGCACCAGGACCTCGCCCGGCAGGCCGGGTTCCAGGGGCCGGCCCTCGGGGTCCACGACCCGTAGTTCAGTGCCGGGGACGGCCCTGCCCGACGTGGACGCGATGACCGTGGGGTCGTCGCCGCGCCGGCACATGGTGACGATGCCGCTCGCCTCGGAGAGGCCGTAGGCCGTGAGGACCGTGCCGACGCCGAGTTCGGTGCGCAGGCGCTCCACCAGGCGCAGGGGCACGACCGCCGCTCCCGTCACGACCAGGCGGAGGGCCGAGAGGTCGTGGGCGTCGCGTGCGGGGTGGTCCAGGAGGGACTGGAGGAGGGTCGGCGGGCCGGGGAGTACGGAGACCCGCTCGGCGGCGATGTTGGCCAGGACCGTGTTCACGCCGAACACCGGCTGGGGGATCATCGTCGCGCCGCGCATGAGGCAGGCGATCACCCCGGCCTTGTAGCCGAAGGTGTGGAAGAAGGGGTTGACGATCAGGTAGCGGTCGCCCCGGGCGAGGCCCGCGAGGCCGCCCCAGATGTCGTAGGCGCGCAGCGTCTGGTCGTGGGTGATGACCGCACCCTTGGGGCGGCCCGTCGTGCCCGAGGTGAAGATGATGTCCGAGGGCCAGGCCCCCCGTACGGCCGCGGACCTGTCGCGTACGTCCGCCGTTCCGACCCCCTCCCCGCCGGCCAGGAAGTCCTTCCAGGTCAGGAAGTCGGCGGGGGCGTCCTCCGAGAGGACGACCGCGTGCTTCAGGGCGGGCAGGCCGGGCAGCGGGCCGGTGCCGGGGCCGTCCCCGGCCGCCCTGCGCAGGGACGCCACGTACGACGTGCCGAGGAACGTGCCCGTCACGAACAGCAGCCGGGCGCCGCTGCGGCGCAGCACGTCCGCCGCCTCGGCGCCCTTGAAGCGGGTGTTCAGCGGCACGAGCACCGCGCCCGCCGACACCGCTCCCAGGGCCGCGACGATCCAGTCGAGGGAGTTCGGGGCCCAGATGCCGACCCGGTCGCCCGGCTCGACACCGGTCGCCATGCAGGCCGCCGCCGCGCGCTCCACGCGTGCGCCGAGTTCCGCGTAGGTGACGCGGGTGCGGCCCTCGACGACCGCCTCGACGTCCGCGTAGCGCTCGGCCGCCGTCCTGACCAGGTCCGGAACGCTTTCCCATGCCGTATCCGCTCGCACAGCACGCCTCCCCACGCCATAGGAGCTGACTACCCGTCAGATTATCTGTAATCTGACGGCCTGTCAGCGACCGTTCGGGCCTGGAGGTGCGCGCAGCATGGCAGCAGGATCGGGAGGCCTCAAGGACGCCACCGCCCTGGTCGGCATAGGCCAGACACCCTTCGCCAAACGGCTCCCGGAGGACGAGCGCACCCTGGCCTGCCGTGCCGTCCTGGCCGCTCTCGACGACGCCGGGATCGCGCCCGGCGAGGTCGACGCCCTCGCCTCCTACACCATGGAGGAGACGGACGAGGTGGAGCTGGCCAAGGCCTGCGGCTTCGGCGACCTCACCTTCTTCAGCAAGGTCGGCTTCGGCGGCGGGGGTTCGTGCGCCACCGTCGCCCATCTCGCCGCCGCCATCACCGCCGGGCAGGCGAGCGTCGGGGTGGCCTGGCGGTCCCGCAAGCGGGGCAGTGGGCCACGGCCCTGGACCAACACGACCGTCCAGCTTCCGACCCCGGCCCAGTGGACCCGCCCGTACGGGCTGCTGAGGCCAGCCGACGAGATCGCGATGCTCACCCGCCGCTACCTGCACGAGTACGGCGCCACCCGCGACCACCTGTTCAACGTCGCCCTCGCCTGCCGCAACCGGGCCAACCAGAACCCCGCCGCGATCATGTACGACCGCCCGCTGACCCGCGAGATGTACATGACCTCCCGCTGGATCAGCGAGCCGCTCTGCCTGTTCGACAACTGCCTGGAGACGGACGGGGCGCTGGCGTGTGTGGTGGTCTCCGCCGAGCGCGCCCGCGACTGCCGGCGCAGGCCCGTCTACGTCCACGCCGCCGCCCAGTCGCTCCCCGCCCAGCACCACGGCATGGTCAACTACTGGAACGACGACCCCCTCTCCGGCCCCGCCTGGAGCGCCGCCCGGCACCTGTGGAAACACTCCGACCTGGCCCCCGAGGACATCGACGTCGCCCAGATCTACGACGCCTTCACGCCCCTGGTCCTGCTCTCCCTGGAGGGCTACGGCTTCTGCGGGCGCGGTGAGGGCGGGGCGTTCACCGAGGGCGGGGCACTGGAGACCGGCGGGCTGCTGCCGCTGAACACCGGCGGCGGCGGGCTGTCCGAGGCCTACGTGCACGGCTTCAACCTCATCAACGAGGGGGTCAGGCAGCTGCGCGGAACCAGTACCGCGCAGGTGCCGGGCGCCGCCGCCTGTCTGGTCACGGCGGGGGAAGGGGTCCCGACCTCCGCCCTGCTGCTGAGGAGTTGAGGAGCCGCTCATGCTGCGTCCCGTCCCCGACACCGACGGCGCCCCCTTCTGGGAGTACGCCGCCCAGGGCGAACTGCGCGTCCAGGCCTGCGCCGCGTGCGGAGAGCTCCGCTTCCCGCCCCGGCCCTGCTGCCCGCACTGCCAGTCCTTCGAGAGCGAGTGGCGTGCGGTGTCCGGCCGGGGCCGGGTCTGGTCGTACGTCGTCGCCCATCCGCCGCTGCTGCCCGACTACGCGGCGCAGGCGCCGTACAACGTGGTCGTCGTCGAGCTGGACGAGGCGCCGCGCATCCGGCTGGTGGGCAACCTGGTCGCCGGGGCCGGGCAGCCGCTCGGCTCCTTCCCGCGGGAGAGTCTGCGCATCGGCGCCCGGGTGCGGGCCGTCTTCCACGACGGCCTTCCCCAGTGGGTTCCGGAGCGGCCATGAGCAGCGTGCTCGTACGCGCCGACCGGGACAGCGGGGTCGCCGTGGTGACGCTGAACCGGCCCGAGCGGCTCAACGCCGTCGACCTCGCCATGGCCGATGAACTCGCCTCCGTCTGGCACGAGTTGCGGTTCGATGACACCGTGCGCGCGATCGTCCTCACCGGGGCCGGTGACCGCGCCTTCTGCACCGGCATCGACCGGAACGCCGTCGTGCCGCAGCCGAACTCGCCGTACGCGCAGGACGATCCCCTGCTCGGCATCGGCCCCAAGGCGAACGACCTGTGGAAACCGGTCGTCGCCGCCGTGCGCGGCATGGCCTGCGGCGGCGCCTTCTACCTGCTCGGCGAGGCCGAGTTCCTCGTCGCGGACACCACCGCCACCTTCTTCGACCCGCACACCACCTACGGCATGGTCAGCGCCTACGAGTCCGTCCTGATGGCGCAGCGCATGCCGTACGGGGAGGTCGCCCGGATGGCGTTGATGGGGACGGCGGAACGGATCTCGGCCCGGCGGGCGTACGAGGTCGGGCTTGTGTCGGAACTCGTGGCGGAGGGCGAGGCCCTGGAGGCGGCGAACTCGTGCGCCGCCGTTCTCGCCGGGTATCCGACCGAGGCCGTGCAGGGGACCGTGCGGGCGCTGTGGGCCGCGAGCGAGGCGGGGCGCTCGCAGGGGGTCGCGCAGGCGCCCCACCTCATCGCACTCGGGAACGCGGCGGGCGAGCGGCAGGCCCGGTTGTATGGGGAGCGGTCGCGGGAGTACCGGTTGCGGGAGTAAAAGTCGTTTCCTCATACATGCGTATGCTCGGGGTGTGGTTGAGCATCGGATGATCGACGTCAATGGCATACAGCTGCACATCGCGGAGCAGGGCGAGGGCCCGCTCGTGGTGCTGCTGCACGGATTCCCGGAGTCCTGGCACTCCTGGCGGCACCAGTTCGGTCCGCTGGCCGAGGCCGGTTTCCAGGTGGTCGCGCCCGACCAGCGCGGATACGGCGGCAGTGACCGCCCCGAGGACGTATCCGCGTACAGCATCCTCCACCTGGTGGGGGACGTGGTCGGGCTGATCCACGCGCTGGGCGAGGAACGGGCGTTCGTCGTCGGGCACGACTGGGGCGCGCCGGTGGCCTGGCACACCGCGCTGCTGCGGCCGGACGTGGTGCGCGGTGTGGCGGGGCTGAGCGTGCCGCCGCCTTTCCGTGGGAGCCGGCCTCCGCTTCAGACCATGCAGGAGCGGTTCCAGGGCCGCTTCTACTGGAACTACTTCAACCGGCCCGGAGTGGCGGAGGCCGAGTTCGCCGACACCCGCACGACCCTGCGCAAGCTGCTGTACTCCGCCTCCGGTGACGCGCCGGGCGCCGGGCGCCCCGAGCAGGCCCTGGTCGACCTGGAGCGCGGCTGGCTCACGGACGCGCCGGACCCCGAGGTGCTGCCCGGCTGGCTCACCGAGGAGGACCTCGACGTGCTGACCGAGAGCTTCGAGCCCGGCTTCACCGGCGCCCTCAACTGGTACCGCAACCTGGACCGCAACTGGGAGCTGACGGCCCCCTGGCAGGGCGCGGTCGTGTCCCCGCCCGCGCTGTACGTGTACGGCGACCGGGACCTGGTCCCGGCCTTCCCGGGGACGCCCGAACTGATCGAGCGGCTGCCGGAGTTGATGCCGGACCTGCGCCGCAAGCCGCTCGTGCTGCCGGGCTGCGGCCACTGGACGCAGCAGGAGCGCCCCGCCGAGGTGAACGAGGCGCTGATCGACTTCCTGACGGAGCTGCGGGGCTGAGCCCCGGTTCCGTCAGTCGTCGACGAGGGCCTGGCGGTCGACCTCGCAGTGGTCGACGGAGTCCACCAGGGCCGCGCCGCCGCCCACCCGGACGTCGACGGTGGCCGTGCCGTTCGCGGGGACGGTGACGTCCCCGTACCGGCTGACGACGGTGATGCCCTGGGCGTCCTCGAAGGTGACCGAGACGGAGAAGTCCGCCTTGCGGCCGTTGGGGTTGCGGACCTCGACGGTCGCGTACGGCCGTGCGGAGGTCGCGCAGCTCACCAGCCGCGCCGTGCCGTCCTCCAGCGCCTTGCGGCTGCCGGATCCGGAGGACGACGTCGGCGTGGAGCCGTAGCCCGGCCTGCGGGTGTAGGAGCTGCCGCCGCCGCTGCCACCGCTGCCGCCGTAGTAGTCATCGTCATCGTCGTCGGAGCCATAGGACCCGCCGCTCGAACCGCTGGAGCCGTACGAGCCGCCGCTCGACGTCGACGACCTCGAACTGTCGTGGTCCTGGCTGGAACTGCTGCACCCGCCGCCGCCTCCGCCGCCGTGACCGTGGCTGCCGCCGCGGCCCCGGCCGGACGAGAAGCCGGTCAGTGCCAGCACCACCAGGACCAGCACCGCTGTGAACCTGAGCCTGCGCCCCCGTGTCTGCATGGCGAAGAGCCTAGTGATCGCCTGTCACGACCATGTCACTGCGTGGCGACCGGTGCGTCCCCGGCGTAGCTTCGTGGGTGGAAGCGGTGAACGGACCGCTTCCCGACAAGCGACGGCCGCCGTCCGGAGCCCCTTCCGGTACGCCGGTACGACGGCCGTCCCGGGGCCGGTCAGGTGGTGCGCGCCGTGCCCGTGCCCTTCTCCGCGTCCAGTGCGTACACACAGCGGTCCTTGCTGCACGCGTACACCACCCCGTCCCGGACGACCGGGGAGCCGGTGATCTCGCCGCCGGTGGCGAGTTTCCAGCGCAGCCGGCCGTCGTCGGCCTTCAGGGTGTAGAGCAGGTGGTCGGTGGAGCCGAAGTGGATCCGGCCCTCGGCCACCGAGGGGGTGCCCACGATGTCGCCGCCCGCCTGGAAGCGCCACTTGGGCGTGCCGGTGACCGCGTCGAGGGTGTAGAGGCCCTTGCCGCTGCCCACGTGGACATGGCCGGCCGCGACCAGCACGGAGTCGACGGAGGAGCGGGACTCGGTGGCGATGCGCCAGCGGTCACGGCCGTCGGTGGCGTCGAGGGCGTAGACCGTGCCGAGGTAGTCGGCGAGGTAGATGCCGCCGCCGGTGACGGCCGGGCCGGGGACGAAGGTGGGCGGGCAGAGGAACACGGCCGGGGCCTCGAAGTGCCACTTCACGTGTCCGGCGGCCACGTCCAGGGCGAGGACGCGGGTGCCGGCGCAGACGTAGACGTAGCCGTCGGTGGCCTGGGTGAGGCGGATCGGCACGCCGCCGCAGGACGCCGCGTCGCCGATCGGGTACGACCAGCGCTCCTCGCCGGTGCGGGCGTCCAGGACACGCAGCCGGGCGTCCTGCCACACATAGACCGTGCCGTCGTGCAGGGCGGGTCCGGCCTCGGGGGACTCGAAGTCGGACTGGCAGCCGGTGATCTCCCAGAGCTTCTGGCCGCCGGAGGCCTCCCAGCCCTGGACGCCGCCGCCGCGGGTGCCGGTGACGACGGTGCCGCGGCCGGCCTGGAGCGAGTAGACCCAGGCGTCCGTCTGCAGCCGCCACAGGTCGGCGCCCTCACGGGCGTCCAGGGCGAACAGGGTGGGCCCGTCGGAGGCGTGGATACGGCCGTCCGCGACCGCCATGGACCAGGCGACGTCCCGGGTCTTGAAGCGGCGGCGGCCGGTGGCGACGTCCAGGGCGTGCACCTCGAAGGAGGTGACGTAGACCAGGTCGTCGGCGACCGAGGGCGTGCCCCAGACGTCGTTGGACATGCGGAAGCGCCAGGGCCGCCAGCCACCGGCCTGCTCCGGGGGCGCGGCCGGGGCCGGAGGGGCGGCGACGGCGGGGCCCACGGCGGGGTCCGTGCCGTTGACACCGGGGCGGGGCTTGGACCAGGAAGCGGCGAGGGCGGCCTCCGGCCGGGGCGCCATGACGGCGGCGGCGCGCACGTCGGCGACGCGCGGGCCCGGGCCGATGGGCACCGGGGCGCCGGCGAGGCGCACCGGGCCGGTGTCGGGGCCACCGGCGGGCGCGGGCACGGGCACGACGGGGTCGTGCGAGGGCGGGGGCGGGACGGGCGCGGGGCCCGGGGCGGGGCGTCCGCCACCGCTGCGGCCCGCGCCGGGGGCGGGCTTGCCGGCCGGGCGGCCGTTGCGGCGGGACTCGATCAGGCTCACGGCCCGCTCGGGCAGCCACGCGGAGGCCGTGCCGCTGTCGTCGGAGCCGGAGCCGAAGAGGTGCGGGGCCAGCTGGGACTGGAGGTCGGCCGGGTTGGGGCGGGCCGTCGCGTCCATCTGCATACAGGACTCGATGAGCGGACGCAGTTCGTCCGGGAGTCCTTCCAGGTCCGGGCCCTCGCGCAGCAGCATGAAGACCGTCTCGACCGGATTGGCGCCGTGGAAGGGCGGGTGTCCGGTGGCGGCGAAGACCAGCATCGAGCCGAGGGAGAAGACGTCGCTGGCGCCGGTGACGCTGCGGGAGTCCTTGGCCTGCTCGGGCGACATGTAGGCGGGGGTACCGACGGCGACGTTCGTCATGGTCAAACGCGTGTTCGACACACCCGACGCGATACCGAAGTCGATCACCCGGGGGCCGTCCTCCACGACGAGGACGTTCGACGGCTTGAGGTCCCGGTGCACCAGACCCGCACCGTGGATGGACTGAAGCGCCTCGGCCACACCCGCCGCCAGCCAGCGCACCGCCTGGGCCGGCATCGGCCCGCAGTCGTTCACTATCTCCTCGAGGGAGGGCGCGGGGACGTACGCGGTGGCCAGCCACGGCACGGCGGCACGCGGGTCGGCGTCCACGACCGCGGCCGTGTAGAAGCCGGAGACGGCGCGTGCCGCCTCCACCTCACGCGTGAAGCGGACCCGGAACAGCTGGTCCTCGGCCAGCTCCGTCCGGACGGTCTTGATCGCCACGCGCCGGCCGGACGCCGAACGCGCGAGATAGACCAGCCCCATGCCGCCGGCACCCAGCCGTCCCAGCACCTCGAACGGCCCGATCCGCCGCGGATCGTGCTGCGTCAGCTGATCCACCACTCTGCCTGCCACCTCCCCGTACGAGCCGCGCCAAGCCACATGTTCCACGCGACCCCGTGCAGCGTCTCACCACCGCACCGCCATGGCGGCACGCACCCTGATTCTTCCTGGCCGGAGCCCCGGTTGCGAACCCGGTGACAATTGGGATGTCTCGGCACAGAAGAGATCAAACGCTGACCAAAGCCTGCCTGGTCAGCGGTGCAGCAGCGCGAAGGACGCCCCCTGATTGTCGGTGACGACGGCGACCTCGCCGTACGACGTCTCGAAAGGCGGAACCTGGACCCGGCCGCCGAGCCGCGTCACGTCCTCCAGCGCGGCCGCCACGTCCTCGACGGCGAAGTGGACGAGGAAGTGGGGCGGCATCTCGGCCGGGTACACGTCGGTCACGGGGGCGCGGCCGAAGTCGGGTGCCGCGTCCGGCCCGAACAGGGCCTCCCGGAAGAGGTCGCCGTAGAAGGCGTTGGCCGCCTCGGTGTCCCGGGCGTACAGCTCGGCCCAGGCGAAGGTGCCCGGCTCGTGCCGTTTGCCGAACCCGGGGTGCTCCTCCGGCTGCCACAGGGCGAAGACGGCGCCCTCGGGGTCGGTGACGAGCGCGGTGACGCCCAGTTCCCCGGCCGGCACCGGCGCCGAGACGATCTGCCCGCCCGCGTCCCGGATGCGCCGGGCCAGGGCCGGGGCGTCCGGGGTCGCGAAGTACACCGTCCAGACGGTGGGCAGCCGTCCGTCCACCTTGCGGACGAGGGCGGCCACCGGTTCGCCGTCCTTCAGCGCCTCGGTGAAGGAGCCGAACCACTCGTCCTCGAAGGTCCACCCGAAAAGTTCACCGTAGAACCGCTTGCCCGCCTCGACGTCACGAAGCTGCGCGTCCACCCAGCAGGGGACGCCCTCTCCGTACACCGATGCCCTGTTTTCGGCCATGCCGACAACGTAACCGCGACTGCCGCACCCCGCAGACCAGGCACACCAGCCCCGGCACCCTCCCGCACCCCATTTGCAGTCGGCCGAATCGCGCCCCGATCACGCCTCGGTAAGCTGACGGCATGACAGGACAAGTGCGTACCGTCGACGGCCGCGTGGCCGGCCGACGTGGGCAGGCGACCCGGCAGAAGCTGCTCGACTGCCTCAGCGAGATGCTCAGCTCCTCCCCGTACCGCGACGTCAAAGTCATCGATGTCGCCCGGAAAGCGGGCACTTCACCCGCGACCTTCTACCAGTACTTCCCGGACGTCGAGGGCGCCGTCCTGGAGATCGCCGAGCAAATGGCCACCGAGGGCGCCGCGTTGACGGAGCTCCTGGAGGGCCGCTCCTGGGCCGGCAAGGCCGGCTGGCAGACGGCGCAGGAGCTCGTCGACGGCTTCCTGGAGTTCTGGCGCAAGAACGACGCGATCCTCCGGGTCGTCGATCTCGGCGCCGCCGAGGGCGACAAGCGCTTCTACAAACTCCGGATGAAGATCCTCAACTCGGTGAACAACTCCCTGGCGGACGCCGTCGCCGAGCTCCAGGCCAAGGGCAGGGTCGACAAGGACGTGAACCCGGCGGCCGTCGCCGGCTCGCTGGTCGCGATGCTCGCGGCTGTCGCCTCCCACCAGAAGGGCTTCTCCTCCTGGGGCGTGAAGCAGGCCGAACTGAAGCCGAACCTCGCCCTGTTGGTGCACCTGGGCGTCACCGGCCGGAAGCCGACGAAGTAGCGCGGCGCACCAGCCTCTTACGTTCCCTTGTCCTGTCTGGCAGGCGGTGGTCCACCCGGGTGGACCACCGCCTGTTGCGCTTTCTCCGCCCGCCGTCAACGCCGCACGAGGCGGAACACCCGGATCTCCCGCTCCACCCGCGCCTGGTACGCCGCGTAGGGCGGCCAGAACCGCAGCAGCGCCTGCCACGCGGCAGCCCGTTCCTCCCCCGCCAGCAGCCGGGCCGTGACCGGGACGTCCCGGCCCTTCCAGCTGATCTCCGCATCGGGATGCGCCAGCAGGTTGTGACTCCAGGCGGGGTGCCCGGGCCGCCCGAAGTTGGACCCGACGAGGATCCAGCAGCGCCCGCCGTCCTCGGGCATGCAGGCCAGGGGGGTACGGCGGGGCAGTCCGCTGCGCGCCCCGGTCGAGGTCAGCACCACCCCGGGGAGCAGTTGCGCGCTGAGCAGCACCCGCCCCCTGGTGAGCCGGTGGACGGCACGGTCGAGGGCGGGCACCACATGCGGTGCCACGCGGGCGAAGCCCCTGGTCGACGACACCTTCTGCACCACACGCGCACCCCTCACGGGCCGGCCTCCTCGAAGACGTGTGCCGCGTCGGCCGCGTGCGCCCGCAGCCGGTGCACCGGCCCGAACAGCAGCTCGTCGCCCGCGGCACGCTTGAAGTACAGATGAGCCTCGTGCTCCCAGGTGAAGCCGATGCCGCCGTGCAGCTGGATCCCCTCGGCGGCGGCGCGGCGCAGCGCTTCGAGCGCCTGGGCGAGGGCGAGACCCCCGGCCGTCTCCTCGGGGGCGGTTCCGCCGCTCGGGGTGGCGGTGGCTTCGGTGGCGGCCGCCCAGGCCGCGTAGTACGCCGCCGAGCGGGCTGTCTGGACCTGGACGTACGCGTCGGCCAGCCGGTGCTTGACCGCCTGGAAGGAGCCGACCGGCCGCCCGAACTGCTCGCGCTGCCCCACGTACTCGACCGTCCGCTCCAGCACCCGGCCGGCCGCCCCCACGGCCTCGGCTGCGAGGCAGGCGGCTGCGGTGCCGCCGAGCCGGGCGAGGGCGGGGAGGGTGTCCACGGTCTCGTCGCCCAGCAACTCGGCTTTTGCATGACGCAGTTGGATCCGCCCCTGCGGGCGGGTGGCGTCCAGCGCGGTCTGCCGTACGCGGGTCAGCCCGGCGGCGTCACCGCGCACCAGGAAGAGCAGGACGCGGGAGCGGGCGAACCCCCCGGCGTGCGCGGCGACCACGAGCAGTGGGGCGCTGTGCCCGTCGAGCACCTGGTCGGCCTGCCCGTACAGCTGCCAGCCGCCCTCGGCCCGCCGGGCCTGGACGCCCCCGGCCCGTCCCCCGCCGGCCCACTCCCCGCGCGGGTCGTGGCCGGTGAGCGCGAGGGCGGTGGCGAGGGCGGGCCCCGGTACGGCGAGGGTGGCGGTGAGTGCGCCGGAGGCGATGCGCGGCAGGAGCTCGGCGCGCTGGGCGTCGGTGCCGAGGTCGAGCAGCAGCGGGGCGGCGAGGACGGCGGTGGCGAGCAGCGAGGTCGGGGCGAGGGTGCGGCCCGTCTCCTCGCAGGCCAGGGCCAGTTCGGTCGCCGTGCAGCCGACACCGCCGTAGGTCTCGGGGAGGGCCAGTCCGGGCAGGCCGAGTTGCTCGGCGAGGGTGGTCCACAAGGCGGGGTCGTGTCCGGCCGGGGTGTCGACGGCGGCCCGCAGCTCGTCCGGACCGCACCGCTTGCCGAGGAGTTCGCGCAGGGTGCGGCTGATCTCGTCCTGTTCGTCGGTGAAGCGGGCGTCCATGGGGCACCTCTCTCCGCATCTGACGATGCGTCATATTAGGGCTGCGGAACGGGGAAGCCCAGAGCCCTGCCGCCCCCACCGTCATCTGATGTACCGTCAGATTCATGGTGGCCCGGAGGAAAGTGGCCGTCGTCGGCGTGGCCCTCTCGGACTGCGGCCGTGTGGACGACGCGACCCCGTACGCGCTGCACGCCCAGGCGGCCCGCCGTGCCCTGGCGGACGCGGGCCTGGACCGGTCGCTGGTCGACGGCTTCGCCTCGGCGGGCCTCGGCACCCTGGCGCCCGTCGAGGTCGCCGAGTACCTGGGCCTGCGCCCCACCTGGGTCGACTCCACCTCCGTGGGCGGCTCGGCCTGGGAGGTCATGGCGGCTCACGCGGCGGACGCCATCGCCGCCGGGCACGCCCGCGCGGTCCTGCTCGTCTACGGCTCGACGGCCCGGGCGGACGTCAGGGCCGGCCGCCGCACCGGGACCCTGTCCTTCGGCGCCCGGGGGCCCATGCAGTTCGAGGTCCCGTACGGCCACACCCTGATCGCCAAGTACGCCATGGCGGCCCGCCGCCACATGATCGAGTACGGCACGACGATCGAGCAGCTGGCGGAGGTGGCGGTGCAGGCCCGGGCCAACGCGGCCCTCAACCCGGAGGCGATGTTCCGCACCCCGATCTCGGTCGACGAGGTGCTGTCCGGGCCCATGATCGCGGACCCCTTCACCAAGCTGCACTGCTGCGTCCGTTCCGACGGCGGGGCGGCGGTGCTGCTGGTGGCCGAGGAGTACGTACGGGACTGCCGGACGTCGCCGGTGTGGGTGCTGGGGAGCGGGGAGTCCGTGTCGCACGCGACGATGTCCGAATGGCCGGACTTCACGGTGTCGCCCGCGGCGGTGAGCGGGCGGCTGGCGTTCGAGCGAGCGGGGGTGCGGCCGGCGGAGATCGAGGTCGCCGAGATCTACGACGCGTTCACCTACATGACGCTGGTGACGCTGGAGGACCTCGGTTTCTGCGGGAAGGGCGAGGGCGGGGCGTTCGTGGCGAAGGGGCGGCTGCGGGTCGAGGGCGGTGAGCTGCCCGTGAACACCGACGGGGGCGGCCTGTCGGCCCAGCATCCCGGGATGCGGGGGCTGTTCCTGCTGGTGGAGGCGGTGCGGCAGCTGCGCGGGGAGTGCGGGGAACGGCAGGTGCGGCGGGGCGACGGCTCACCGCCACGACTGGCGGTGGCGTCGGGGACGGGGGGGTGGTTCTGCTCGTCGGGGACGGTGGTGCTGGGGGCGGGGTGAGGCGCTGGGCGGGGTGAGGCGCTGGGGCAGGGCCGGAGAGGCCCGGGACGGCGAAGGCGGGGGCGGGGCGCCCGCACCGGCGAAAGCGGGGCCGGAGAAGCCCAGGACCGGCGAAAGCGGGGCCGGAGAAACCCAGGACCGGCGAAGCGGGGCCGGAGAAACCCAGGACCGGCGAGCCGGGGAGGCCCGCGTTCCCCGGCGCCGGGCGGAACGGGACACAATCGAGGCATGGCAACCGATCTTCACGAGCTGCTGAGGTCACTGCGGGTCTGGGACCCGAAGGTCACGGACCTGCCCTCCTTCGAGCCGGCCACCGCCCCGGCCACTCCCCTGCCCCTGTTCGCCGAGTGGTTCGCGGCGGCGGTGGCGGCCGGGCAGACCGAGCCGCACACCATGTCGCTGGCGACCTCGGACGAGTCGGGCCTGCCCGACGTGCGGATCGTGATGCTGCACGGCGCGGACGCCGACGGCTGGTCCTTCGCGTCCCACGCCGGCAGCCGCAAGGGACGGCACCTCGCCGCCCGCCCGTATGCCGCGCTCGGCTTCTACTGGCCGGTGCTGGGCCGCCAGGTCCGGGTGCGCGGCCCGGTGACGGCGGCGCCGTCCGGGGATGCCCAGGGCGATCTGCACGCCCGCTCGACGGGCGCGCTGGCCGCGGCGCTGACCGGGCGGCAGAGCGAGGTCCTGCCGTCCTTGGACGACCTGGCCCGTGCCTCGCAGTCGGCGTGGGAACGGGCGTCACGGGAACCGGAGGCGCCGGTGCCGTCCTGGACGCTGTACCGGCTGCGGGCCGAGGAGGTCGAGTTCTTCCAGGGCGACGAGCGACGGCGGCACGTCCGGCTCCGCTACCGGCGGGAAGAGGAGCAGGACGGGGAGGAGTGGTCGCGCGAGCTGCTGTGGCCGTGAAGGGCGGGGGCCAGGGGCCTGGCCACCCACCTCCTTCTACGTGAAGTCGTACACGTCGAAGTCCGCCACCGGCCGGTAGCCGATGCGCTGATAGAGGCCGTTGCTGGTCGGGTTGTCCAGGTCGGTGAAGAGGAGCACCTCGTCCGCGCCGGAGGCCAGGGCGGCGCGGCTGACCTCGGTCGTCGCGGCGCCCGCGTAGCCGCGGCCGCGGAGGTGGGGCGGGGTGTAGACCGGGGCGACACGGACCTGCCCCGCGACCCGGGGGCCGGTGCCGGCCATGGCGACGGGTGTGCCGTCGGCGGTCTCCCACAGGGTGATGCCGCCGCCGGCGATGCGGGCGTCCACCCACTCTGCGGAGTCGCGGACGCTGCCCAGGCCGACGGACACGCTGAACTCGTCGTGCCAGCGCAGCAGAAGCTCGCGGTCCGCCTCGACGGCGATCCGGGGGCCGCCCGGCGGCACGGGGCCCGGCTGGGTCAGGGTGCCGAGCCGGTAGAGCCGCTGGCGCTGGCGGAGGACCGCCGGAGTGCCCGTGTGCCGCTGCCAGGCCTCGGCGAAGGCGGCCGCGGTGTCGCACTCCGCGTTCACGCCGGGCAGACGACGGCCGAGGGCGGCCAGCCGCGCCGCGAGGGAGTCGGCGTCCTCGGGGGTGAGGGCGGTGAGGTTCAGCCAGTGCGGCGGGGTGCGGAAGAAGGCCGCCCGGACCTCTCCCGCCCGTTCCAGCACGCCGAACTCCGGTGCGCCGTCGCCGTACACGCACCGGCCGCGTGTCCGCAGGGTCTCCGTGACGGTCAGCGGCACGGTGTGCAGCGCCGGCCGGGAGCGGAGGAACGCGCCGGCGCGGGTCAGGAAGTCGTCGAGGTCATGGGTGAGGTGCCAGCCGCCCGTATCGGCGTCGGTATCGGTTTCGGTTTCGGTTTCGGGGTCAATTCCGGTTCCGGTGTCCATGATTCATGGTGCCGCGGACCCCCGCCACGGCTCACCCGCTTTTCCGGCGGCCCCCCGCCCGCTCACTTGCCGCTGTTCTCGGCAAGCGTGTGCGCGACCAGCGCGTTGGCGTGGCCGTGGCCCAGGCCGTGTTCGGTCTTGAGCCAGGTGACGAGCTCCATGTGCCGGGTCAGCGGCGAGGAGCGGATGAGCTCCTGCCAGTCGGCGATCGGTCGGCCGTACTTCTTCTCGATGGAGGGGAAGTAGGAGGCGGGGCCCTTCACGGGTGCGGTCATCTCGGCCGGTCCCTTCACTTCTCGGCGGTGCGGCGGCGGTTGCGCTGCGGTTGCCGGGTATGACCGGCGGGGCCGGGCGGACTGATCGGCCAGTCGACGTGACACGCATCACATCGGCCTGCCCCGCCCTCCTCACGGATCCGCCGGCTCCGGGTCCGTGGCCAGGCGGGCGTGCAGATGGGCGTCCCGGAACGCGTCGTGCCGCCCCTCCTGGAAGATCGCACCGCGCAGGGTGCCCTCGTACGGGAACCCGCACCTCTCGGCGATCCGGCAGGACGCGTCGTGACCGACCGCGTGGTCCAACTCCAACCGGTGCATGCCGAGTTCCGTCAACGCCCAGTGGGCGGCGAGCAGCAGGGCCCGGGTGGCGACGCCCTGGCCGCGGGCCTCGGGCAGGACCCAGTAGCCGACCCGGGCGACCTTCAGGTGGTACTTGATCTCGTTGACCCCGATGTGCCCCAGCGGCGCGTCGCTGCGGGCGTCCGCGACCCGGAACGACACCGACGTCCCCTCCAGGGCGCTCTGCGCCCGCGCCCGCAGCGACTCCCGCGCACTCGCCCGGTCCGTGACCAGCCGCAGCGGGGTGTTCCAGCGCCGGAACTCCGGATCGCGCAGCCCCCGCAGCCAGGTGTCGACGTCGGCACCGGATCCGGCGTCCCAGGGGCGCAGACGGAGACCGTGGCCGTGGAGATCCGGGTGGGGGCCGGTGAGGGACTGGTCACGTATGGGGGCCATGGGTCCCATTCAAACCCGTGGTTCGCGGAAACCGGCCTCCCGTGCGCCAAGGGCGGGCAAGGAGTGGGGGAGCCGACTGGGCCGTGGGCAGCGGCCTCCCGCCCGACCGCCTCAGCCCCTCGGCATCCTCCGGAACACCGGCACCCCTGCCCGGAACGCCACCGCCAGTTCCGCCCCGCCCGACAGGTCCGGGTCCTCGCCCGCGAGCGGTGCCGGCGGCTCCCCCTCCCCCACGATCTCCGTCATCATCCGCGGCCCCTCGGCGAGTTCGACCACGGCGGCGACATAGGGGACGCGTTCCGCGAAGGGGGGCAGGTCGTTGCGGTGGACGACGGACCAGGTGTAGAGCGTGGCGCGGCCGCTCGCCGTCTCCCACGTCACGTCCTCGCTCCAGCAGTGGGGGCAGAACTCGCGCGGGTAGTGGTGGGCCCGGCCGCAGGCCCCGCAGCGGCGGATCAGGAGCCGGCCCTCGGCGGCGGCGTCCCAGTACGTCCGCGTGAAGGCGTCGGGCTCGGGCAGGTCGAAGCGGCGGCCGGTCACAGGAACAGTCCGAGCGCGCTGTCCAGCGACCACGTCTGCCAGGACATCCCGAACAGCCCGACCACCGACATCAGCGCCATCATCGAGTTCTGCCCCTGCTCGGCGACGTCGTGCACCATGAGCGTGAAGTACAGGGCGTTGAGGAGGAAGCCGCCGACCAGGGCGATCGGCGTGAGGAAGCCGGTGATCAGGCCCAGTCCGAGCGCCAGTTCCGCGTAGACGACGACGTACGCCAGCACGCGCGGGTGCGGCGCGACGGCCTTCTCGAAGCCCGAACGGACGGCGCTCCAGCGGTGCTCGGCGGCTATGCCGACCGCCCACGCGATGCCGGTTCCCCGCTCGAACCAGGCCTTGCGGTCCTTGTGCCGCCAGCTCTCCAGCCACCACAGCCCGAGCCCGATCCGCAGCACGGCCAGCCATTCCGCCCCGGTGAGCCAGATCGCGTCCATGCAATCTGACGGTACGTCAGATGGGCGGATGCGCAAGACCCGGCGAGCACCATTGCCCACCGGCCACCGCCGTCGCCCACCGGACACCGGGCACCGGACACCGGACACCGGACGCCGGGCACCGGGCACCGGGCACCGGGCACCGGGCACCGGGCACCGGGCACCGGGCACCAGCCACCAGCGCGGCCGGCCGGTCGGCCGGCATCCGTCACGGCCTCCGACCTCCCCCCCTCGGCACCGGAAGCCGTGCCCGCCCCACACCAGGAACGACCAGGGACGATCACCGCCCCGCCACAACCGGGCCCGCTACACCACGAGCCCCACCCTCTCCTCCTACAGCCGTGATCAATCCGAAACCAATTCCGGTCTTGACCGAGACCCATCAAGCGGTCCCGTGATTACGCTCGCGCTCATGGCCGACTCCACACCCCCCACACACGCCTCCGCACAGCCCCCACCCGACCGCCCCGTCTACGTCATCGGCGGTGGCCCCGGCGGGCTCTCCGCGGCGTACGCGCTGCGCGCCCGGGGCATACGGGCCGTCGTCCTGGAGAAGTCCGACCGCGTCGGGGCCTCCTGGCGCCGCCACTACGACCGGCTGCACCTGCACACCACCCGGCGCCTCTCGGCCCTGCCCGGGCTGCCGATGCCGCGCCGGTTCGGGCGGTGGGTGTCCCGGGACAACGTGGTGCGGTACCTGGAGAAGTACGCCGAGCACCACCGCCTGGAGATCGTCACCGGTGTCGAGGTGTCCCGCATCGAGCGCACCCCCGACGGCACGGGCTGGCTGCTGCGCGCCACCGGCGGCCGGGAACTGACCGGCGCGGCCGTGGTCGTCGCCACCGGCTACAACCACACCCCGCGCCTGCCGGACTGGCCCGGCCGCGACGGCTTCACCGGCGAGCTCCTGCACGCGGGCGAGTACCGCAGCGGCAAGCCCTACGCCGACCGGGACGTCCTCGTCGTCGGCGTCGGCAACACCGGTGCCGAGATCGCCGTCGACCTGGTGGAGAGCGGCGCCTCGCGGGTCCGGCTCGCCGTGCGCACCGTCCCCCACATCGTGCGCCGTTCGACCGCCGGCTGGGCCGCCCAGTACAGCGGTGTCCTGGTCCGTCGGCTGCCGGTCGGCCTGGTCGACCGGATCTCCCGGGCGCAGGCCAGGGTGGCCGTGCCCGACCTGTCGGCCCACGGGCTGCCGCGTCCCGACACCGGGCTGTACACGCGGGTGAGGCAGGGGGCCATCCCGGTACAGGACGTCGGCCTGATCGACGCCGTGCGCCAGGGCACGGTGGAGATCGTGGCGGCCCTGGACGGTTTCGAGGACGGCGGCAAGGTCGTCCTCGCCGACGGCACCCGGATCTCCCCGGACGTGGTGATCGCCGCCACGGGGTACGTCCGCGCCCTGGAGGACCTGGTCGGTCACCTCGACGTCCTGGACGACCACGGCAGGCCCGTCGCCCACGGCCCCCGCCCCCCGAAGACCGCCCCCGGCCTGTACTTCACCGGGTTCACCAACCCCATCAGCGGCAATCTCCGCGAGATGGCGCTCGACGCGATGAAGATCGCGAAGGCCGTGGCGAAGAGCGGCACGGGGACGGTCTCCCGCCTGCCGGGCTGAGCACCCGCCGCCATGGCCGGCATGCCCTGAGTCGGTCCCCTCGACAACTTCATGCGCCCACACCGTTCCTGACGTCGCATCAGTTCAGTAATCTGACAGTGCGTCAGTTGGCTGCTGTCTCACAGGAGCGGGCGGAAACGATGCTTGGATCGACCCACGGCACCCTCACCACCGACTCCCGCCGGACCCGGGCCATCGCCTGTGGCGAGCGGTCCGGGCCCGCCGTGCACGGCAGGCCGGCCCAGGCGGGCGACCTGGACGTCAGCGGCCGGCCGCTGCACGCCGGCGTCCCCGATCTGGACCGCTTCTTCCGCCCCCGGTCCGTCGCCGTGGTCGGCGCCTCGGACGCCGAGGGGCGCCCGAACACCGGGATCACACGACAACTGATCGACTGGGCCGAGCGGGTCGGCGCCACGCTGTACCCGGTCCATCCCGGCCGGCCGTCCGTGTTCGGCATCCCCTGCTCCCCTTCCGTCGCCGGCCTGCCCGAACAGGTCGACCTGGCCGTGGTGCTGGTCGGTGACCCCCTCCCGGTGATCGAGGAACTGGCCGAGGCCAAGGCGCGGTTCGCGGTCGTCTTCGCCTCCGGGTTCGCGGAGACCGGGCCGGAGGGCGAGGCCGCCCAGCGACGGCTGGCCGCCGCCGTGGAGCGGTCCGGGCTGCGGCTGCTGGGACCCAACACCAACCTGAACGCCTTCGAACGGTTCCGCGACGACCTTCAGGGGCCGGCGATCGCGTTGATCACCCAGTCCGGCCACCAGGGCCGCCCCGTCTTCGCCCTGCAGGAACTCGGCATCCGCCTCTCCCACTGGGCCCCCACCGGCAACGAGGCCGACCTGGAGAGCGCCGACTTCCTCTCCTACTTCGCCGAGCAACCCGAGGTCGGCGCCATCGCCTGCTACCTGGAAGGCCTGAAGGACGGCCGTTCCTTCCTGCTCGCCGCCGACCGGGCCGCCCGGCTCGGTGTGCCGGTCGTCGCCGTCAAGGTGGGCCGCACCGAGGCCGGGGCCCGCACGGCCGCCTCCCACACCGGCAAACTGACCGGCGCGGACGCCGTGGTGGACGCGGCGCTGCGCCAGTACGGCGTGATCCGGGTCGACGGGCTCGACGAACTCCAGGACACGGCAGCCCTCCTGGCCCGGGCCCGTCCGCCGCGCGCCGACGGGGTCGTCGTCTACTCCATCTCCGGCGGCACGGGCGCACACGTCGCCGACCTGGCGACCGGGGCGGGCCTGAGCCTGCCGGTCCTGTGCGAGGCCAAGCAGGCCGAGCTGCACCAGTGGATCCCCGAGTACCTGAGCGTCGCGAACCCGGTCGACAACGGCGGGCATCCGGTCGGGGACGAACGCGGCCGGAAGATCATCGACGCGATCCTCGACGACCCCGCGGTGGGCGTGCTGATCTGCCCGGTCACCGGGCCGTTCCCCCCGCTCAGCGACCGGCTCGTACGGGACCTGGTGGACGCGGCCGAGCAGACCGACAAACTCGTCTGCGTGGTGTGGGGTTCACCGGTCGGCACCGAACCCGCCTACCGCGAGGTCCTGCTCGGCTCCTCCCGCGTGGCCACCTTCCGCACGGTCGGCAACTGCCTCACCGCCGTCCGCGCCCACCTCGCCCACCACCGCTTCGCTGCCTCCTACCGCTCCCCCTTCGACGAGGCCCCGCGCACCCCCTCGCCGTCGTACCGCAAGGCGCAGGCCCTGATGCAGCCCGGCCGGCAGCTCAGCGAGCACGCGGCGAAGCAACTGCTGCGGGCGTACGGCATCCGCGTACCGCGCGAGCAACTGGTGACCAGTGCGGCGGCGGCCGTCCGCGCGGCCGGGCTGGTGGGCTACCCGGTGGTGATGAAGGCCTCCGGCGCCCGGATCGCCCACAAGACCGAGCTGGGCCTGGTGAAGATCGGGCTGACCTCGGCCAGCCAGGTCCGCGACGCCTACCGCGAGCTGACCGACATCGCCCGCTACGAGGACATCGCCCTGGACGGCGTCCTGGTCTGCCAGATGGTGGAGCAGGGCGTGGAGATGGTCGTCGGTGTCGCCCACGACGACCTGTTCGGCCCGACCGTGACCGTCGGGCTCGGCGGCGTGCTCGTCGAGGTGCTGCGCGACACGGCCGTGGCGGTGCCGCCCTTCGGGGAGGAGCAGGCACGGGACATGCTCGCCGGGCTGCGCGGGCGGGCCCTGCTCGACGGGGTCCGGGGGCGGCCGGCCGCGGATCTGGACGCGCTGGTCGAGGTCGTCCTGCGCGTGCAGCGCATGGCCCTGGAACTCGGGGACCAGCTCGCGGAGCTGGACATCAACCCGCTGGTGGTCCTGCCGCACGGGCAGGGTGCCGTGGCGCTGGACGCGCTGGCGGTGTGCCGCTGATGACGCGGATGGCGGTACTGCACTCGACCGGCGACCACATCCTGTCCGTCACCCTCAACCGGCCCGAGAGCCTCAACGCCCTGACACCCGGGCAGCGCGAGGACATCATCGGGCTGCTGTCGGAGGCGTCCGCGGCTTCGGAGGTGCGGGCCGTGGTGATCACGGGAACGGGCCGCGGCTTCTGCGCCGGGGCGGACCTCCGGGCGGCCGGCGCTCCCGGCGAACGCCTCGCGGGCGACGTCGCCCGCACCCTGCGCACCGGCGCCCAGCGTCTGATCGCCGCCGTGCTCGACTGCGAGAAACCGGTGATCGCGGCCGTGAACGGCACGGCGGCCGGCCTCGGCGCGCACCTGGCGTTCGCCTGCGATCTGGTCCTCGCGGCCGAATCCGCGCGCTTCACCGAGGTGTTCGTACGGCGCGGACTGGTCCCCGACGGCGGTGGCGCCTATCTCCTGCCGCGCCTGGTCGGCCCGCAGCGCGCGAAGGAGCTGATGTTCTTCGGCGACACGCTCACCGCCGCGGACGCCGAACGCCTCGGGCTCGTCAACCGGGTCGTAAGGGACGAGGAACTGGAGAAGACGGCGCGTGCCTGGGCCGAGCGTCTCGCCTCCGGCCCGACCCGCGCCCTCGCCCTGACCAAGCAGCTCGTCAACGCCTCCCTCGACAGCGACCGCGCCGCCGCCTTCGCCGCCGAGGCCGCCGCACAGGAGATCAACATGACGACGGCGGACGCGCGGGAGGGTGTACGGAGCTTCGTGGAACGGCGGAGCCCGGAGTTCAGAGGACACTGACCCTTCCTATCTGACGGTCTGTCAGTTTCAATGACGGGGTGATGGGACAAGCAGGGATGGCGGAAGCCGCCGTCCGCTACCTCAGGTCGGTCCGCACAGCCGCCCCGGAGCCCGTCGAACCGCTGCCGCGCCCCGAGTTGAGGTGCGTCGGCGCCGACGAACGGGCTCCGCTGGACGCCCGGGAGTTCCGCAGGGTGCTGGGGAACTTCGCCACGGGCGTGGCCGTGATCACGGCACCCCCGGCCGCCGGCGGCGGCTCCCCCGCCGGCTTCGCCTGCCAGTCCTTCACCTCCCTCTCCCTCGACCCGCCGCTGGTCGCCTTCATGGTGGGCCGTTCGTCGACGACCTGGCCGCGGATCGCCCGCGCCGGGCTGTTCTGCGTGAACGTGCTGGCCGAGGGCCAGGACGAGTTGTGCCGGGCCTTCGCGGTGAGCGGCGCGGACAAGTTCGCGGGCGTGGCGTACGACGCGGCGCCGGTGTCGGGCGCGCCGCGTCTGACGGGAGCCGTGGCGTGGATCGACTGCGCGATCCACGCCGTGCACACCGGCGGCGACCACCTCATCGTGGTGGGCCGGGTGAACGCCCTCGGCGCAGAAGACACCGACGGCCCGCTGCTCTTCCACCGGGGGCGTTTCGCCCGGCTGGCGCCCTCGTAGAGCTCACACCGTCGTCAGCCGCCACAACGAGGTGACTTCGCCGGCCCGCGCGGCATGGAGCGGATCGCCGGTGTCCCCTGCGCGGGAGTGGCGCGGGCGGGTGTCGAGCCGGTCGGCGACGCGCAGCCCCGCCGACTCGATGGCGGCCGGCAACGCGCCCCGGTCGCGCAGCCCGAGCCGTTCGGCGAGGTCGGACAGGACGAGCCAGCCCTCGCCGGAAGGGCGTTGCCGTACCGGCGCTGGGCGCGCAGATCCACGCGCCAACGGGGTGTTCGCACCGACCAGCGGCGAGTACGTCGACCTCGTCGCACTGGCGCCCCTGCCGTGTGGTCCTCCTCCAGCAGGGCGAACGAACTTGCCGAGCACACGCGCGCGGTGGGCGCGGAACCGGCGGTGTTCAGGCCACCGTCGCGAGCACCGGCCTGCGCCGGATCACCAGCGCCATCAGCGCCGCCGCCGCGCACAACGCCCCGGAGGCGTACCAGACCACGTCGTACGACCCGAAGGCGTCCCGCACGACACCGCCCAGGAAGGCGACGAGGGCCGCCCCGACCTGGTGGGAGGCGAGGACCCAGCCGAAGACGATCGCGCTGTCCTCGCCGTACTGCTCGCGGCACAGGGCGAGGGTGGGCGGGACCGTGGCGACCCAGTCGAGGCCGTAGAAGACGATGAAGAAGATCATCGGGGGATGGACGGCGGGGCCCAGCAGGAGCGGCAGGAACATCAGGGACACGCCTCGCAGCGCGTAGTACACGGCCAGCAGGCGGCGTGGCTCGAAGCGGTCCGTGAACCAGCCGGAGGCGATCGTGCCGACGACGTCGAAGACGCCGATGACGGCGAGCAGGGACGCGGCGGCCTGGACGGGCATGTGGTGGTCGTGGGCCGCGGGGATGAAGTGGGTCTGGATCAGGCCGTTGGTGGAGGCGCCGCAGATCGCGAAGGTGCCGGCGAGCAGCCAGAACGGGCCGGTGCGTACGGCGGACAGCAGCACGGTCACGGCCCGGCGGGCGGCGCCGGGCACGGGCGGCGGCTTGGGCACGAACTCGGTGGCGCCGTACGGCTTCTGGCCCACGTCGGCCGGGTGGTCGTGCAGCAGCAGCCAGACGAACGGGACGACCGCGAGCGCGGCGAGCGCGACCGTCACGGCCGCCGGGCGCCAGTCGTGGCGGTCGATGATCCAGGACAGCAGGGGCAGGAAGATCAGCTGGCCGGATGCCGAGGCGGCGGTGAGGATGCCGCTGACCAGGCCGCGCCGTGCGGTGAACCAGCGGTTGGTGACGGTCGCGGCGAAGGCCAGCGCCATGGAGCCGGAGCCGAGACCGACGAGCAGGCCCCAGCACAGCATCAGCTGCCAGGCCTCGGTCATCCACACGGTGAGCAGGGATCCGGCCGCGATCACGGTCAGGGCGACCGCGACGACCCGGCGGATGCCGAAGCGGTCCATCAGGGCCGCCGCGAACGGGGCCGTCAGACCGTAGAGCGCCAGGTTCACCGAGACGGCGGCGCCGATCGTGCCGCGCGACCAGTCGAACAAGTGGTGAGCCTCTGGGGCACTACCGAGGAGGTCACCGATGGAACTCACCTGGCAGAAGGAAGCGGCCAGTAGCTACTACGCCACCAACCAGAGCGGCAACGTCGTCGCCACGGCGCACAAGGAAGCCAAGGTCTGGCACGTCGAGGTGGCGCACGACAACCGCGTCCGGCAGGTCGGCACGTACCGGCAGGCTCGGGAGGTTGCGGCCCGAGGGCTGGAAGACCAGCGCTGGGAGAGCGTACGGGCCGAGGTGCTGGCCGAGGGGGACACCCTGCGCTTCTACGAGGGGGAGGGCACGGTTACGGCCGTTGAGGAGGTGGGCAACAACCTCGGACAGCTTCGGGTTACGACCCTCTTCAATGGCGAGAGCAGCACGATCACGGTCTACCCCGGTTCCACGTTCGAGCGTCTGCGCAAGCCTGAGCCGGTCGAGGAGTCTGCTCCCGTCCGCACTCTCGATCACCCTGCGGACGCTCAGGCTCTCGCCGAGGCCGAGGCAGGCGAGCGCTTCGCTCCCGAGGCGCTGGGCATGCAGACGATCGACCTTCACCCGTTCATCGCCGTTGTCGACGTGATCGCCGGTACCGGCGTCCTGATCTCTCCCCCGGCGAGTGAAGACCTGCCCCTGTCTGAGGGCGGCGCCACGCTGCATGACGCCTTGCTCGCCGACACCTGCCGCCGCCTCTCCTCGCTCGGCGTCGAGCCGCTCGAAGGGGAGGACGGCAGCCTGTCCCTCGAAGGGGTCACCGATGACGGCCGGAAGGTGTTCAGCCTCTTCGTCTCGTACTGCATCACGACTGAGCCGGACTTCGAAGAGGTGGCCGCATCCGTCGAGGCGCTGCGGCAGGCTGCCGGTCTCTGAGAGACGCACGTCACGGGGAGGCCGGTACCGGCTGGCCTCCCCGCTCCCTCATCATCGAACACAGACCAGAGCAGGAGAGAGACCCGGTGAACGTCACCATCTACGTACGGCTCAGCCTCGATCAGCACGGGGACGAGTTGGGTGTTCAGCGGCAGGCGGACGAGTGTCGAGCGTTCGCCGAGTCGCGAGGCTGGACCGTGCGAGAGGTCATCGCAGACAACGACATCAGTGCCACCTCGGGCAAGGTGCGTCCGGGGTTCGAGCGACTGTTGGCGTCCAAGCCTGAAGCGATCCTCAGTTGGCACACGGACCGGCTCATCCGTAAGACCGAGGATCTTGAACGAGTCATCAATCTGGGTGTGAACGTCCACGCCATCCACGCCGGACACCTGGACCTGTCAACGCCCGCCGGTAGGGCAACGGCTCGCACGGTTACGGCGTGGGCGACATACGAGGGTGAGCAGAAGGCGCTGCGACAGAAGGCGAGCAACCTTCAGGCAGCGAAGAACGGCACCCCGCACAAGGCAGGCATCCGCCCCTTCGGGTACGCCAACGACTACGTGACCGTGGTCGAGGCCGAGGCGGAAGCGATCCGCAAGGGTGCCGAGATGGTTCTTCAGGGCGAGACCCTGGCGGCCGTCGCTCGCTACTGGACCAGCCTCGATCTGCTCGCTCCCCGCTCGTCGTCCGGCAAGGCGAAGGGCGAGGCGAAGGGGTGGGGCGTCGGCGGAGTGAAGAAGGTGCTCGTCTCCCCCCGGTACATCGCTCAGGCCACCTACCGGGGGGAAGTCGTCGGCGAGGGCCAGTGGCCCGCCATCCTTGACGAAGCGACTCACTACGCTCTCATCTCGGCACTGACCAACCCGAAGCGGTTCACGGGTGGCGCCCGTACCGGCTCGGCCCCTCAGACCCTCCTCGCCGGACTGGCCACCTGCTCGAAGTGCGGGGAGGCCGTACGGGGTGGCATGTACCGAGGGACGCCGGTCTACCGGTGCGGACAGAAGCACGTCAGGGTGCCCCGAGAGCTGGCCGACAAGCGGGCCGGTAACGCCGTCCTCGCCCGGCTCGTCTTCCCTGACTTCCTGCCCTCGATCCTCGCCGCCCGACAGGAGCAGGGCGACGACTCGGCCCACCTTCATGCCGAGGCGCAGACGCTGCGCGAACGGCTCGACGGGTTGGCCGTGGCCTACGCCTCGGGAGCCATCACCCTCTCGCAGATGACGGCCGGTACCGCGGCGATCCGGGCCCGGCTCGACGAGATCGACGAGAAGCTGTCCGGGGTTACGGGCCTGCCTCCGATCGACCCCGTGAAGGGCGTTGCTGCCTTGATCGAGGACTGGCCGAAGACTCCGCTCCCCGTCCGTCGGGCATGGGTGAAGTTCGTGCTCACCATCGAGATGCACCCGAACGGCTTCAAGAAGGCGGTGAAGATGACCGTGGACGACTACATGACGAGCGAGTGGAATCACCCCGAGGTCGAGGTGACCCGCGAAGGCGTCGAGCTGTACGCCCAAGCCCTCGCCGACGAGAAGGAGTGACGGCCGGCTGAACCCTCCCCAGCCGCCGACTCGACCCCGTCAGACCCCATCACTGGGCGTCTGGCGGGGTCTCTGCGTTCGGCTACTCGGCTCGCTCGACGAGAGCGAGCGACGTGCACGACCGCCGGAAGGTCGCGTGCCCTGTCCGGCCGGTGTGGGTCATGCACTCGACGTCGACCGGCGCACCATCTGTCGACGACTTCGCCTTCCAGTCGCACGTCATGCACTCGGCCGCGAACGTCAGCCAGGTGTCCGGTTGTTGGGTGATCCGATGCTTCACGTACCGCATGACGGAGCGGGTCACTGCGCGCCCTCTCGGGCCCTCATCGCCTCGGCCAGCAGCTCGGCAACGTCCGCTCGAACCATGCCTACCTGTACGTAGGCCGTGCCCTTGTGGGTGACAACAGGGCGCACCGTCCCCCAGACGCTCTCTGGGACGCCGAGAGAGACGAGAGCCGCCCGCAGTGCCTCGGTCGCTGCAACGGCCGTAGCTCGGCCGTCTCGCCACGTCCGCATGTCCATCACTCGGCCCCGTGGTCTTCCCGCAGGTGTGTACGGAGCACGACGTTCGCGTCCGACACCTTCGAGTAGTCCCCGACCGATCGGGCGTTGGTTCGAGTCACTGCGTGGCCGAGGCATTCCCGGCAGCTTGCTACGGGTTCCGGCTCCTGATCCGGGGCCGTCAGGTGTACCGGCCCCGTGATCGTCGTCTTCGGTGTACTCATACCGTACGGCCTCCCGGACTTCGTATCTGCCGAAGCATGATCCCGCGGAATGTGCACCGGTCCTCGGTTCATGCGCGTTGTCGACTGAAGTCATGCACGGCAGGCAGCCGACCACTCGGCGAGCCTCGCTCGAAGTTCCTCACCGAACAGCGCGCATTCCTCGTATCCCGCGAATTCCTTCAAGTAGGACTGCACGTCTCGGCCGTCACGCAGTACGAGACTTCCCGCCGATGTTTCGATGGTAACCAACGACGCATCGTAGATGGTGAAGGTATTCAACGGCGCCCGAGGAGTTACCGCACCCACGGGAATCACGCCGATGTGCACATTCGGAAGGTAGGACAGGGAAGACAAGCGGTCCATCTGTTCGGCCAAAGCCAACGGCGAAACGACAGGCCAGCGAACGGCCTGCTCGGTCAGTAGGAACGTGAACTGTTTCGACACGTCGTAGAGAACGGCTTGCCGTTCCAGCTTTCCCGCGACTGCCTTACTCGTATCTGCCGGGGAGTGAGCGAGGCTCGCCCGTACGTATTCCGGCGTGGCGAGGAGACCGGTAATCATCGAGAGCAGGAAGTAGCGCATGTCCGTCGAGGATGCTTCAAGCCCTTTCAGCTCTGCCTGTCGTGTTCCGAGCCCCTTACGGCGAAGCTCCCGCAGGTTCCGCCATTCCGTGTTGGCCATCCTGGCGAGCGCGG
Organism: Streptomyces luteogriseus; assembly: GCF_014205055.1. Classification (NCBI taxonomy): domain Bacteria; kingdom Bacillati; phylum Actinomycetota; class Actinomycetes; order Kitasatosporales; family Streptomycetaceae; genus Streptomyces; species Streptomyces luteogriseus. The sequence goes on along the minus strand of NZ_JACHMS010000001.1, from coordinate 4,874,340 downwards.
ACGCCTCGGCGACCAGTTCGGGCGGCGCCTCCAAGGCTCTGAGGATCGCCTCCACGTCGACCAGGGACGGCCGTGTCCGGCCGTTCTCGATCCGGCTCACCTTGGACTGAGACATGTTGCAGCGCGCGGCGAGCCGATCCCCTGAGAGACCGGCTCGCTTGCGTAGCTCTCGGAGCAGGGAGGCAAGTTCCGGGCCGGACTCGCCGAGCTGCTCGGCCTCGAACGTCACCCCTTCACGTACTCCAGGAACGGGACCGACTCAGCCACGGCGATGCGCTGGTATTCGATGAAGGCGGCCGGCTCGCCCTCGAACAGCTCTCGACTCACCTGCGTGCCGTCGCGCTCGTAATGCATGAGAACGACCGTCGAGCGATCGAACATCCAAAAGTCTTGGACTCCCGGCAAGGGATTCTCTCGCTCGGTCACGTCGAGAATTCGGATGTCCTCCCCGGCGAGTACGTGCGGGGCGTAGTACCGGGAGAACTCGAATTGCAGATACTCGGAGAGTGGCCGAGTCACGATGTGCACTCGCCCCTTACGCCTCCCCTCACTGCGAAGCCTCTTCAGGTCTTCCGTGTACGGCGACGAGTAGGTTTCCGGGTCGACTCGCCTACCCGATCGGAAGGCTTCGAGCTCTCCGGATTCCTGCGGTACGAGGTACTGCGGCAAGGTTTCCAGTCGCCACGCCTCGGACTGGAATCCCCGAAGGGTGGCCTTCCAGTCGTCACCATCCAAGAGCACGAACAGCCTCCCGAAGAACGCTCTCGGGAATCTCCACAAGCCCTTCCCCCTGCGGCGGAGCGAAGGCACTGGAAACGTCGCCCTGCACGACGAACGTTCCCCGCTCGGTCCGGTAGACATTCGGGCAGTCGTCTTCGCCGCACTCGCCGTTTCCGTTGCCGGTAAGCCGAGTCAGTTCTTCGCGTGCCATGCGAAACTCCCTTGTCTGACGGCCCGGCTGGGCCGTTGGACACGACCGTACGAGCGTCATGCTCGGCCGTCCATGCACGTTCGTGGGTATGCACGTTGTTGCATGAACTGCCCGGCGTGACACCGCCTCATGGGAGAAGGGGGCGCCCCTCCTGCGCGGCCTTGATGTGCTCGGGCTTCAGCGCCTCCTCGCCGTACCGGGCAGTGAAGGCGCGCACTCGACCGAGGGGGGAGTCTGGCAGGGGCGGCTCCTCGCTGATCGTGAAGCCGAGCGCCTGTGCCCAGAACGCGGCGCCTACGTCATGCGGGTTGTTCATGTCCATGCGGAGACCGTAGATCGAGGGTCTGACAGTTGGGTGACCGGCGTCACGGCAGGCCGACCTTGTCAAACCAAGATCGTTCTCCCACCAGTAAGTGAGGGCACTTGGGGCACCGGCTCGAAGGCCGCAAGTGAGCCCGCTCGCAGTCTCGACGGGTCGCTTGTGGAACACCCTGCTCGTTGGCTCTTTGTAAGTGAGGGCAGTTGACCCCTCAGCCAACAGGTGACCGGCGTCACTCGAAGCCGCCTTTGTGGGACCATGATCGACTTCCGTACAGTAAGTGAGAGTGCTTCGCTCCCGATTCGGCGGGTGACCGGCACCACGTTGGGGCGATGGAAACTCCCACCCCGCCCACTGCATCCTTCTTGGTAGGAGGGTTCGCCCCTCGCTCGCCTGGCCTACACGGTCGGGCCCCTCCTCCTTGTGCTGCTCGGTAACGACGGCGCAGCCATCAGACCTCGCGGACGCGTCCTCCTCCTGCGCGTCCTTCTCGGGTCGAGCCTCGGTTCACTCCTGTCCGAGCGCTCCCCACAGGTCACCCTCGCCTCGTCGGTCCCGGTCACTGATCAGCGAGGCGGGGGTGACGCACACAGGCTTCCCCCTCTGGCTCCTTGGCGTTCTTCGCGGCTCGCCGGATCTCGACCGAGGGGGATCACTCGTCCGCCCCTCGCGCGTGGGGGCGGAACGGCCCTGGGCCGCCTGCTCCGGTAGGTGGCTCGGGGCCTCTCTCATTTCGGCACTCACTCACAACAACGCAGCAAGGAAGGAGGTCCGCGAGTGGACCTTGAAGCAGGAACGTACATCGGCACCCGAGAGGCCGCCGCCATCGTCGGCGTGTCCTCGGCCGCACTCCGCCTCTGGCGCTCCGAAGGGCGAGGCCCCGACTACGTGAAGCTCGGCGCGAACGTCGTCTACCGACAAGACGTCGTCGAGGACTTCGCCCGCAAGCGGGAGGCCAGCCAGTGAGCGACGGACACGACTACTGGACGGTCAGAGATACCGCCGCCTACCTCGTCGGGTGCCATCAGAGCTGGCTTCGAGCGGACTTCGGGGTCAACGCGGAGTTCTGGAAGCCGCTGTTCACGACGGGCCCGGATGGTGGCTGTCTGATCGACGTCACCGCGCTTGCGGACATCATGGCTCGCGCCCCTGAGCGGATGTCCTGGCCGAAGACTCGGGCGCCGTGGTCCACGCGCTCAGCCAAAAGGCGCCGCAAGCGTGAGCGGGAGGCTGGCCGCACCACCCTCTGACAGCTCCTCTCACCCTCCCTCTCGCCCCTCTGGCCACCGATTGGCCGAAGGGGCTTTCTCATGCCCGCACGCAGCCTCGTAGCGCCGCACAGACAGGCCGCCGGCTCGCGCGGGGGCGCCTACCAAACCCCATGACCGGCACGTATCCCGTGCCAGAACAGGAGACCCGAACAGTGGCTACCAAGACGGCCCCGAAGACCTTCGCTTCCCTCGTCGCCGACGAAGAGGCCGAGGTCCTGAAGACCGCCCCCGCCCTCGCTGAAGAGGCGGCCGAGGCGAAGGCCCTGATCTCATCCCGCGAGGAGGAGCACGAAGACGCACAGGATCACCTGTCCGGCATCCTCGGTTCGTTCAAGCAGGGCAACGACACCTACACCGCCGCCGATCTGGCCGAGGCGCGCGCCGCCGTCGAGCGTTCCGCCCTGCTGGCCGAGGGGCAGAAGGCCAAGGCAAACCGGCTCGCGAAGGATGCCCCGAACGTCGACAAGAGCCTGTCGGTCCTGGTGACCGAGGCCATGGCGAAGGTGGTCCCCTACGCGGCCGAGGTGATCCCCTCGTTCCTCCGTCCGGCCGAGGCGCCCGAGAACCTGGCCGCTGGCCCGGTCGTCGTCATCACGCAGGAAGGCAAGGCCACCGAGGAGGGCGGCATCCTCACTGCTGGAATCACCATCCGCAGCTTCCGCCTCCCCCACTTCCAGCAGATCGACAAGCGCGACATGATCCGGGAGTTCGGCGCCCGAGGCTGGAACATGCGCTTCGAGCCCTCGCAGAGCACTGACCGACAGGACGGGTTCACCGTGGACGTGATCCGAGTGCAGCAGCTCGGCGCGTACGCCTCGGTCCCTGTCATCGCGAAGGAGCCCGTCGAGCGTGACGTCAAGGCGGTCGTCGGCACCCTGTCCGTCGAAATGGTCAAGGCGTTCCCGATTCGCCGCGAGATCGCTGGTGGCCTCACCGTGTCCCCCGGCGGTGGCGTCTCCTCCCCGGACATGAGCGCTCGCCCCGAGTCGAAGCGGTTCACGGTCACGGCCAACGGCAGTACCCGAACCGTCATCGTCGAGGCTCAGTACAAGGTTCGTTCCAACACCCCGAACTTCCCGATCGACTCCGTGCGCGCGGCTGCGGGCAAGGGCGCTCAAGCCATGGTGGGCAAGTTCTTCCCCGGCGTCGGTGTGGTCGAGAAGGTGTCGCACTTCGAGTCACAGACGGACAACCCCGAGAGCGTCGGGGTGCGTGTGGCGCTGGCGAGCAAGACCGCGTGACGCTGGCCCGCTGAGTGTCGTCCCCGAGTGGTCCGCCTCGGGGGCGGTGCTGAGCGGTCCACCGTGGATCGCCGGTCCCGAAGGAGCCCGCCCCATGACCGTCGCCGTCGCCGCCCTGTACGTTGCCCTACTCGTCGAGGTCTTCACCCTCGCTCGCGTCGGCGTCAACGTCTTGTCCTCCGCGAAGCCTGTCGGCCGAGGAGTCCCGTACTCCGGTGCCCTGCGGCGCCACATGACCCACGACCGCTACGTCCGCGAGACGGCCCGCAACGCCTGACCGCCCCGGCCGCGCACGTCGACCGCATGCCCGGTCACGTACGTACGTCTCCCGCTTGACGTACCGCGCGCCCCTGCACTCGCCCATCGGCAGCGTCCGGACTGCTGGCGCTGTGACCATCCCGAGCCTGGCGGGTCACCGACAGACTTGTAATCACCTGAGCACCTTGTGTTACATTACCCATACCGGAACGGAACTTACCGAACCGGACAGGCTTGTTGGTGCCAGTCCCCAACAGGTCGAAGGAGACAAGAGACCAGGCCGTCCCGCTCTGGGGTGGCAGCCAACCCCGCTCTGGGGTGGCAAACGGGCACAGTGTGTCCGTGTAGTACCGAGTACCGACGCCGGACTGGGGCGACAGGGCTCGACCGACTCCTCTGGAGGCGCGTCCAGTGACGCGAACCGAAGGAAGTCAACGTCATCTGCGGGTGCAGGTGGCTGGTCGAGGCCGTCGCGCATTCATCAGCCACCGAATCCCGCCCAACAGGGAGGGAATGTTGGTGAGCGCCAACAAGAAGAAGCTCATCGTCCTTGGGTACGGCGCCCTGCTGTCCACCGTCGTCTCGCTCATCGCGTGGGCGGTGTTCTACGTCAACGGCACGTCCGGGCTGGACAGCCTCAAGGTCGCGGGCGCCGTATTGGGCTCCGGCCTGGGCATCAGTCTCGGGATCATCGCCGCGTTCAAGTTCGAGGATGACGACACGGCACCCCCGAACGACAGCACCACGGCGCCCGCCGCTCAGGACCCGTCGGGAGCGCCGTCGACGGGTGATCGCGCGGGGCAGGTGCCTGATGCGCGTTCTTCGTCGATGCCGCCCGCAACTGTGCCGCCATCGGCGGATGACCGGCCCCGTAGGGAATGAACTCGTTGACGGCGATCCGCTCGCACTTGGTCTGCGGGCGGATGCCGTCGGGGTTCAGCCGGCAGTCGACCGAGCATGACCGAACCCACCACCAGTGATCACAAGACGACGTGATCCCACCTCACCTTGTAGGCGCCCGCATGCCGCTGCATCATCTGGTAGTAGTCGTAACCCTGGTCGATGTCGCGGAAGTCCCTGACGTGGTCCACGTCGGGGCCCGTGTCGACGTCCTTCCACGTCACCCGGTAGATCGTCTCGGCCACGGTTCCTCCTCGGCTGGTCAACGGGTCGAAACTGAGAACGCCGCCGAGAGTCGCACGGTTCCGAACACCGAACCGCACGATGTGCGAAGTTGACGACAAGCCGCCCGATCATGCACAAACTCCCTTCCGCCCACCGAGGGCGGACACCGTGACTCCCACCCTCTGAGGTGGTCGAGTCGGCTCCTCCGAGAGAAGCCAAGGGACGCCGAAGGCATCCCACCCGGACGGTCAGTGTCCGGCAGTGCGTAGCGGTACGCGCGATCTCCCCTCACGCGAAGGAGGTCGCACACCCGTGCCCAAGACCAACCCCGCCGCCCCTTCCTGGGTCGGCTACACGTCCCGTCACCTCACGATCCCCGCAAGCGAGCCGTTCCGCCTGTCCCCGCGGAAGCTGGCCCGGAAGTGCTCCATCCCCGCAGCCGAGTTCGAGTCTGGCCTTCGCTCCCTACAAGAGGAGGGGTGGCTTCGGCGGCTCGACTACGACACCTGGCAGCTCTCTCGGCCGGTGGGGTGACCCGTGCTCGAAGACCTGTTCCCCAAGATCGAGGAGAACCGAAACAGGCTGCGTAAGCGCGGCTACGCCCTGGCAGCCGAGCACTTCCCGCCGTCCGGGCAGGCTGCGCAGTGGTACGCCGACGTCATCCAGTGCGTGCCTCGCAGCGGCCAACGGGTGGCGAAGCAACTCGCCCGACTCTGCGGCGAAGACTCCCGCGTCACGGTGTCGTGGCGTTCCCTCGCCGATGCCGTGGGCGTCCGCGACAGTGCCGGAAGAGAGCGCGCCTACGCCGAGCGAGGCGTTCGGGTCCTCGTCGATGCCGGGTGGCTGACGGTCGAGACGATCGGCGCCAAGCGCGGAGCGAAGACGACGTTCAGTCTGGAGCCCGGAGACCGGGCCACGGAGTGGCTGGGCTGGGTCGATGCTGACGACTGGCTCGACGATGCCGCCTGAGAAGTTTTGGCCAGAGTAAGAGCCCCTGCCTGTTGAGAAGTTTTGGCCAGAGTAAGAGCACTGTCGTGCTCGACTCCTGGCGGAGTCTCCGCGCGGACAGACACAGTCCGTCTCGGGCAACGGCGAGAGCAAGCAGTAATTGGCTCTGCGCTGTGGCCGGGTTCCCGCCCGGCACCATCCGAAGACGTCTTACAGCTCTGCTCTGTGGCGCCCTACGGGCGCCCCTGACGCATGCCCGCTTACTCACTGGGCCGCGTACGCGGCCACTTCCCGAAGACGCTCACGGCAAGCCACTTCACCTTGCCGTTGCAGCTCTACCAAGTGGCGCCCGACAGGGCGCCCCATCACAAGGAGGACTTACACACAGTGGCACCCCGAAAGCTCGACCTGACCAGCCATCGCTACGGCGCTCTCGTCGTCATCGCCGAGACGGACCCCATCACCTACCCCAGCGGCTCGAAGGCCGCTCGTGCGGCGGTAGCCGCGTGAGTCAAACTGAAGATCAGACGTAACACGCGCCAACTCTCTACAATCCGGGCCATGCTGATCGCAGAGTCCTGGTACGAGTCCGGCTCGTTCTGGCAGTTCGCCATCACAACCATCGTTGCCGTGGCCGTGGGTGCACTGGCGGCGTGGGCGACCATGCGGTCCGCCAACCCGAAGCGGCGACTCAACTACGGGACACGCACAAACGCTTCGCTGTTGATCGCCTCCCACAGTCAGTCGGGGGCGTTGCAAGTGACTCACAACGGCACTCCCGTAAGCCGCCCACGAATCGTCGAGCTGGAGCTACGGAACTCCGGCCGTCGCGACATTACTGCGGCGCAATTCCATGCCAACGAGCCGCTGAAATTCAACCTCGGCGCCGACGTGGTCGGGGTGCTCGGCATGGCATCCGAACCTTCGGGGACAATCGCCCCGTCGATTGAGTTGCCCCATGCGACGCCTCGGGTGATCGCGATTCCGCCGAGCCTTCTGGCTCGTAAGCAGGTCTTCCGTGTTGCCCTCCTTGTGGATGGCCCGCGAGCGGAGGTGTGCTGTGTTCAAGCGCCCCTGGTGGATGTGGCCGTTCGGTCGGGCATCCAGGAGTCGTCCTCTCGGCTCCTGTCGACGATCGTCGTCCCCGCGCTCACTACCGCTGGAGTGGTTGCCGTGTTTGCAACGAACTCCACACTGAGGTAGCACCGCCCGGACGGTGCTTCAGATCGACCCTGAAACCGTGGCGCAAGGACGGGCGGTAAGACGTAGCGGTACGGAAGGACGCGCTCAGGGGGTCATACCCCCACCCCGACCGGCGCCCGACCGAACGGGCAGGCATCAGGGCAACCGAGGACGGCGCACGCGACGCACTGGCGAACGATCACGCAGCCTCGGGCCCGACCCGCTCGGCCACTCGCTCAAACGCCCAGCACAGCGACTCTCAGCGGCTCGACGAGAGCCGACAGGCGGAAGCGAGCAAGACAGACCAGAGCCCCGGCTCATCTCTCCTCGCGAGGGTTGAGACCGGGACCCTACTCACAGTTGTGAGCTCGGCCACATTCCACGCCCTCGGGCTTGACAAGATCACCCGCCCTCGTGAGAGAAACGAGACGCAAGTTCGTTCCCCCAAGCATCACCAGTCGAACTCGGCGTGCAGCGGGTCGATGAGCAGGCCCGGCACGGAACGGAAGGCTGCGGCGCCGATGATCGTCACGAAGGTGACGGCGGCGACGAACCAGGCACGGTGCACCCGGGCACGGGTCGGCTTCGGCGGCTGCTGGACGGCCGCGGCTTCGGTTGTCTGGGTCACGACATAGAGCTTCCGATTCGCGGCACGCTCCATCGAGTGGCCCGAAGGACAGCATTCGCTAGGATCGGGCCATGAGCCGTGAGCCGGAGTTCCGCCCGCACCGGGTCGTCGTCCTCGCCCTCGACGGCCTGCTCCCCTTCGAGCTGGGCATCCCGCACCGCATCTTCGGCCGCCCCCGGGACGCCCGGGGGCGCCTGCTGTACGACGTCGTGACCTGCTCGGTCCGCCCGCCGGGCCCGGTGCAGACCGACGCCGACTTCGCCATCCGGGTCGAGCACGGCCCCGAGGCCCTCGCCACCGCCGACACCGTGATCATCCCGGCGTCGTACGAACTCGGCCCGGTCTTCGAGCAGGGCGTGCTCACCGCGGAACTGGCCGCCGCCCTCGACCGCATCCGCCCCGGCACCCGGCTCGCCTCCATCTGCACCGGCGTCTACGTCCTCGCCGCCGCCGGTCTCCTCGACGGCCGCCCCGCCACCACGCACTGGGCCGACGCCGACCGTTTCCAGCGGCTGTTCCCGCGGATCGAGGTCGACCCGGGCGTCCTGTTCATCGACGACGGCGACGTCCTGACCTCCGCCGGCGTCGCGGCGGGCATCGACCTGTGCCTGCACATGGTGCGCCGCGACCACGGCACGGCGGTCGCGAACGAGGTGGCCCGCCGCACGGTCGTACCGCCGCACCGCGACGGCGGTCAGGCGCAGTACATCCACCGGCCGGTGCCCGACCCGCAGCAGGCGACCACGACGTCGGCCCGCGCCTGGGCCCTGGGCCGTCTCCACGAGCCGATCCAGCTGCGCGACATGGCCGCCCAGGAGTCGATGTCGGTGCGCACCTTCACCCGCCGCTTCCGTGAGGAGACCGGCGTCAGCCCCGGCCAGTGGCTCACCCAGCAGCGCGTGGAGCGGGCCCGCCACCTCCTGGAGTCCACGGACCGTTCCGTCGACCGGGTGGCCCGGGACGCGGGCTTCGGCACGGCCCAGTCGATGCGCCAGCACCTCCAGTCGGCCCTCGGCGTCACACCCACCGCCTACCGGCGCACGTTCCGGGCGGAGAACGACACCGCCGAGGCCGTCAGAAGGTGAGCACCGCCCGCGCCACCCGGCCCGCCTCGGCGTCCGCCGCCGCCTCCTCGAAGTCCTCGACCGGGTAGGTCCGGGTGACCAGTTCGTCGAGCAGGAGGCGCCCCCGGCGGTACAGGTCGGCGTACAGGGCGATGTCCCGCTGGGGGCGGGAGGAGCCGTAGCGGCAGCCCAGGATGGACTTGTCGAGGTACATCGAGGAGACGCGGAAGGACGCCTCGGCGGTGGCGGGCGGGACCCCGAGCAGGATCGCCTGGCCGTGCCGGTCCAGGGCGTCGACGGCCTGCCGGATCAGCTCCACGCGGCCGACGCACTCGAAGGCGTGGTCCACGCCCGTGGGCAGCAGGTCGCGCACGCCGCCGGCCGAGGTGAGGAAGTCGGTCGCGCCGAACCGGCGTGCCATCTCCTCCTTCGCCGGGTTGGCGTCGACGGCCACGATCCGCCCGGCGCCCGCGAGCCGTGCCCCCTGGAGCACGTTCAGGCCGATGCCGCCCGCCCCGATGACCAGCACGCTGTCGCCCTGGTCCACCCGGGCCCGGTTCAGTACGGCGCCCACCCCTGTGAGCACTCCGCACCCGATGAGCGCCGCCGATGTCATGGGGATGTCGTCGGGGATCCGGACCGCCTGGACGGCCTTGACGACCGTGCGCTCCGCGAACGCGGAGTTGGACGCGAACTGGTGCACCGGCGAGCCCTCGTGGGCGAACGGCCGACCCGGGCGTCCTATGGCCTGCCGGCACATGGTCGGCCGGCCCCGGTCGCATTCCGCGCACGTCCCGCAGTTCGCCAGGGTGGACAGCGCCACATGGTCACCGGGCGCGACATGGGTGACGCCCCCACCCACCGCCTCCACGACACCGGCCCCCTCATGGCCCAGCACCACGGGCACGGGGAAGGGGATGGTCCCGTCCACCACCGACAGATCGCTGTGGCACAGTCCGGCCGCCGAGATCGCCACCCGCACCTCGCCCGGCCCCGGCTTCCGCACCTCCAGGTCCGTCACGACCCGGACCTGCTTCCCGTCGAAGATCACGCCCCGCATCACGCGGCCCCCTTGGGTTCCCTGGGCAGGCCGAGCACACGCTCGGCGATGATCGTGCGCTGGATCTGGTCCGAGCCGCCGTAGATCGTGTCGGCCCTCGAGAAGAGGAACAGGTGCTGCGCGGCGTCCAGTTCGTACGGCGCCGAGGCCGACCAGTCTGCGGGGCCCACCCCCGCCGCCGCGCCCCGCACCAGCACCGCCAGCTCCCCGAGCCGCTGGTGCCAGCCGGCCCACAGCAGCTTGGCCACGCTCGGGGCTCCCGCGTCACCGGAACCCCCCAGCGTGCGCAGGGCGTTCCAGCGCATCGTCCGCAGCTCGGCCCACTGCCGCACGAGCCGCTCCCGTACGACGGGGTCGTGCACCGCGCCCGACTCCACGGCCGTCCGCACCACAGCGTCCAGTTCCTCGGCGAACCCGATCTGCTGGGCCAGCGTGGACACCCCGCGCTCGAAGCCGAGCAGGCTCATGGCGACGCGCCAGCCGTCGCCCTCACCGCCGACCACGTACTCGGCGTGCGCGCCGTCGAAGAAGACCTCGTTGAAGTCGCTGGTGCCGGTCATCTGGCGGATGGGCCGGACCTCGATCCGGCCTGGCTGGTCCATGGGGACGAGCAGGAAGGTCAGCCCGTGATGCCGCACCGAGCCGGGCTCGGTCCGGGCCAGCACGAAACACCAGTCCGCCTCGCGGGCGAGCGACGTCCAGATCTTCTGCCCGGTCACCCGGTACGCACGGCCGCCCGGCTCGCGCACGGCCGCGGTACGGACACCGGCCAGGTCCGACCCGGCGCCGGGTTCGCTGTAGCCCTGGCACCAGAGTTCCTCGCCGGCGGCGACCGGCGGCAGGAACCGGGCCTTCTGCTCGTCGGTGCCGTGGGCGAGGAGCGTGGGCGCGAGCAGGTTCTCCCCGATGTGGCCGGAGCGCGGCGGCGCGTCCGACCGCGCGTACTCCTCGGCCCAGACGACCTGCTGGGTGAGGGTGGCCCTGCGATTCCCGTAGCCGTCCTCGCCCCACCCCAGCCCGATCCAACCGGCTGCGCCGAGGGTGCGCTCCCAGGTGCGCCGGTCGGTGGCGCGCTCGGCATGCGCCGCCAGCCACTCCCGCGCCTCGACACGAAAGTCCTCATCCTCTTGCCCGAACCCGAACTCCACGCTCGACCGCCTTAGATTGGCCAGGTCCCTGCACATGGGCAGCGGGGGCACCCCCTCAGGGGCGCGGGGAACTGCGCGACCAGCCACAACCCACCCGCACCCGCCACACGACCGCCACCTCCCGAGCTACTGGGCGTTCGGCCGCTCCCCTCGAGCCGCAGCCCTCTCCATCCCCTCCACCCGCTCCAGCAACGGCATCGGATCCACCCCCACCGACCCGGGCAGAAACTCCGCGATCCGTTCCACCGTCCATCCGCCGGAGGCATACGCCGCACGCAGCTCCCTCGGCTGCGCCCACACCGCGATCTTCTCCCCGGCCACCGTGTAGACCTGCCCGGTGATCCCCGCCCGGGAGGCCGCGTCGGACAGCAGGTACACCACCAGCGCGGCGACGTCCTCCGGTTCTCCGATCTCCGCCAGTTCCATCGGCACTCCCGCCGACATCCGGGTCCGGGCGACCGGCGCCACCGCGTTCGCGCTCACCCCGTACTTGTGCAGCCCGAGCGCCGCGCTGCGCACCAGCGAGATGATCCCGCCCTTCGCGGCGCTGTAGTTGGCCTGCGACACCGACCCCTGGTGGTTGCCGCTGGTGAAGCCGATCAGCGTCCCGGCCCGCTGCCCGCGCATCACCGCGGAAGCGGCCCGGAACACGGTGAACGTGCCCTTCAGATGCGTCGCGACGACCGGGTCCCATTCGTCCTCGGTCATGTTGAACAGCATCCGCTCGCGCAGGATCCCGGCCACGCAGACCACCCCGTCCAGCCGCCCGTACGACGCCAGCGCCACGTCGACGACCCGCTGCCCGCCCGCCATCGTGGAGATGTCGTCGGCGACGGCCACCGCCTCCCCGCCCGCCGCCTCGATCTCCTTGACTACGGCCTCGGCGATCTCGCTCGTCGGTGAGGCACCGTCGACCGCGACGCCGTAGTCGTTGACCACGACCTTCGCTCCCTGGGCCGCCGCGGCGAGCGCGACCGCCCGGCCGATGCCCCGGCCCGCCCCCGTGACGGCGACGACCTTGCCTGCCAAGAAGTTCCCCACGCCCGGCCCCTTCCCGTCCCACGGTTTCTGACGGACCGTTAGATTCTCGATTTCCGAATTCTACGACCCGTCAGATACGGGAGGGCAAGCCCCGGGGAGGACCCATGTCACTGCCGGACGCGTTCCACGACATCGCCAAGCGCGTCAACAACTGGGGGCGTTGGGGATCCGACGACGAGATCGGCACACTGAACCTGATCACCGACGAGGTCGTGAGGCAGGCCGCGGCAACCGTCCGCACCGGCCACCGTGTCCCGCTGGCCCTGCCTCTCCAGCAGGACGGCGTACAGACCGGCATGATCCCCGGCCGGGTCGACCCCCTGCACGCCATGGTGCAGATCAACCAGGAGATCTTCGGCCCGGGCACGGTCGCGTGCAGCGACGACATCGTGACCATGGGGCTCCAGGCGGCCACCCACTGGGACGCCCTGTCCCACGTCTCGCACGCGGGCCGGCTCTACAACGGCCGACCGGCGCACACCGTCACCGCGCACGGCGGGGCCGGGTTCAGCGGCATCGGCACGGTCCGGCACGTCGTCTCGCGCGGGGTGCTGCTGGACGTGGCCCGGGCCCGGGGCACGGACCGGCTCGACGGTGGGTACGCCGTCACGCCCGAGGATCTGGACGCCGCCGAGGCACTGGCCGGCACGCGGGTGCGGGCCGGTGACATCGTGCTCGTACGGACCGGACAGATCCAGGCCTGCCTGGCCGGGGACCGGCACGGCTACGCGTATCCGTCACCGGGGCTGTCGATCCGCACGCCGGAGTGGTTCCACGCGCGCGATGTGGCGGCCGTCGCCAACGACACCCTGACCTTCGAGGTGTTCCCGCCGGAGGTGGAGAACCTCTGGCTGCCCGTGCACGCCCTCGATCTCGTGGAGATGGGCATGCCACAGGGCCAGAACTGGAATCTCGAAAAGTTGTCCACAGCCTGTGGAGAAGCGGGCCGCTTCGCATTCCTGCTGACGGCGACCCCCGAGCCGTTCACCGGGGCGACCGGCTCCCCGGTGGCGCCCGTCGCCGTCCTTTAGGCCGAGCCGGGCCGCCATCCGCTGCAGTTGGATGGCGGCGCCGCGCTGCCCGCCCCGAGCACGGCAGCGCGCGCCACCACCCGACTCCGGCGCTCCCGCCCCGACTTCCCGGCCCTGAAGGAAGCCGACGCCGAATCGCGACTCGCACTCGCCGAGGGCTGCCGTCCACCGAAGCCCTCGTCGTCCCCTCACGGCGAATCGCTGACCACAAGCGTGAGCAAACGGTCACGACGCGTCAACACCGGTTCGGTGATATGTCACTCGATGAGGTTTTTGCCCTGGGCGCGCACGGAAGCACGTCCCGGCGCATCGCCGCACCCTCCGAGGGAACCCGCCGACTCGCCGCGCGTGCGTGCCCCGGACCCGGCGCACGAACCCACGGCATGTGCCGTCGCCCGGCGGGCTCGGGCGCCGGCCGACGGTGCTACACCGCCTCGTACGCCAGCCCCTCGAACGCCGCACCGCCGCCGTACGCCGCCGTGCCACCCCCGCATGACGCCGTGAGGTCGCGGGACTTCGCGCACCGGTCCAGTTCGCACCAGATGCGCTTGCCGGTGGCCTCGACGCTCCAGCCCCAGCGGTCGGCCAGGCCGTCGACGAGCGCCAGCCCCCGGCCGCCGGTCGCGTCGTCACCGGCGCACCGGGGCACGGGGGCCCGGCCGCTGTGGTCCGCGACCTCGAGACGGACCGTGGCCTCCTCCGTCACCATGTGCGGCAGCGACAGCCGCAGGACCGCCGGACGGCCGGTGTGCACCACGGCGTTGGTGACGAGTTCGGAGACGAGCAGGATCAGCGTCTCGGCAAGGGGTTCGTCGGCCTGTATGCCGGACCCGGCCAGGCGGGAGCGGGCCCACCGCCGGGCGCGCCCCACTTCTGCGGGGTCGGGCCGGATCTCCAGCTGCACTTGAAGCACCTGCACCGCTCACACCATCCGAACCGGCGGACACTTAGGCTCGCGCCTCACGAGGGCCACGATCGTAGCCATTTTCTGCATGGCCAGAACAACGGCCGGGACAAGGATCACGGAACGTGAATCCCTTGTGGGACAGCATGGTTGACGTACAGTCACGCCAACAAGCGCTTCGGGCATATTCCAGCGCGAAGGAGTACCCGTGCGGCATACTGTGCGACGCTCGCCGCGGGCAGTCGAACAGGCGGCGCCACGGGGTCGCACTGCGCTCGGAGCCACTCGCATTTGACACAAGGTACCGGAGCGGGCAATCGACTCCAGGCCGTAACGAGTCACACTGAGGACACAAGCCGATATCAACGCTCCGTGATTCCGGTATGCCACGATCCGCGACATCTCCGGGAGCGCGTACGGCGACAGCCCAGCCAGACGGCCCGTCAGGCCGCTTCAGCCGTCAGAGCCGCCGCGAGAAATTCCTCACTCTCCGTGACTCCGCCCGCACGTTGGGTTCGAACCCATGCGCGTTTCAGATGCAGATGGACCTCGGACTCCCAGGTGAAGCCCATGCCGCCGTGCACCTGGAGACAGTCGCGGGCGCCGCGCACGGCGGCCTCGTCGGCGAGGATCCGGGCCGCCGCGATGTCGGCCGGGGCGGCCGTGACGGCGGCCGCGTAGACCGCGGCGCGGGCCGTCTCCACCCGGACCAAGATCCCCGCGCACAGGTGTGCCACCGCCTGAAAGGCGCCGACGGGCCGCCCGAACTGTTCGCGGGTCCGGGCGTGTTGCGCCGCGAGTTCGCAGACGCGGCCGGCCGTGCCGAGTTGTTCGGCGGCGGTGAGGAGGACGGCGACGGGGTCGGGAGCAGCCCGCCCGGCGGGGACACGGTGCAGGGGCGTCAGCGGGTCGAGCGAACGCAGCGGTACGGCCCCGGTGGTGTCCCCGCGTACGACGTCCGCCTCGCCCAGCCACTCCACGAGCCCGCCGTCCACGGCCGCCACCACCGTCTCCCCGGTGGCCGCGCCCGGTACGTCACCGGCCGCGAGGTGGGTGGCGATGAGCGGCCCGGGCAGCAGCGCCCGCCCCGCCTCCTCGAAGATCAACACGGCCTCCGGCAGCCCGAGTCCGACGCCGCCGTCCGTCTCCGGCACCCGCAGCGCGAAGAACCCGAGATCCCCGAGCGCCCGCCACAACGCCCGGTCGAGCCGCGTCGACCCGGCCGTTCGACAGGCCCCCGCGGCGCCCCCGTCCACCTCGGCAGGGCCTATCGGCCGGCCAGCGGCCCCGGCACGGCCCACCCGTTCACCACCGGCCCCGGACACACCCGCCCGCCCGCCGGCCGACGCGGGACCGCTCACCCCGCCCCCGCCCTTCCCGGAACGGACCGTCCCGTCACCGTCCGCACCGCCTCCGCCGTTTGCGGAACGCCCCGTCCCCCCACCGCCGCTGCTCCCGGAACAGCCGGCCGCCCCCACCCCGCCCGACGCGGCACCGCCACCCCCGCCGGAACCCGCCCCGTCACGCTCCGTGCCCCCACCGCCCGCGCCGCGACGACCCATCCCCTCACCCTTCGTGCCGCCCTCCGTCCCGGCGGCCCCCACCACGGCCGCCCGCAGGGCGTCCGCGCAGAAGCGCCGGGCCAGCGCCTCGCGCAACCCGTCCCGCAGCGCCCGCTGGTCGTCCGTCAGCCGGAACCGCACGGCACCTCACCGTCCCTTCGGCAGGCCGAGGATGCGCTCGGCGATGATGCTGTGCTGCACCTGCGACGTGCCGGCCGCGATGGTGTACGACAGGGAGCTCAGTCGTTCGAGGGCCCAGGGCCGGTCCAGGTCCAGGCAGTCGGGGCCCAGCACCTCCGCGGCGGCGTCGTAGAGCTCCTGGCGGGCGTGCGAGTAGCGGAGTTTGAAGACCGAGCCGCCGGCGCCCGGCACCCCGCCGGATGCCTCCGCCGCGCTGACGTTCCACTGCGTGAGCCGCCACAGCGCCCGGAACTCGGCATGGAGCCTGCCCAGCCGGCGCCGGATGGCCGGCTCGTCCCACCGGCCGTTCTTGCGGGCCTCGACGGCCAGTTCGCCCAGCACGCGCCGGCAGGCGACGACCTCGCCGGCGAAGGCCGTGCCCCGCTCGAAGGACAGCGTCACCATGGTGACGCGCCAGCCGTCGTTCTCGTCCCCGACCCGGTTCGCCACCGGCACCCGCACCTCGTCGAGGAACACCTCGGCGAACTCCGCCGACCCGGTGAGCGTGCGCAGCGGCCGTACGGTGACGCCGGGCGTGTCCATGGGCAGGGCGAGCCAGGTGATTCCCCGGTGCTTGGGGGCCCCGGGGTCGGTGCGGACCAACAGCTCGCACCAGTCGGCGACTTCCGCGTGGGAGGTCCAGATCTTGGAGCCGGTCACCACATAGGTGTCGCCGTCGCGCCGCGCGCGCGTGCGCAGGGCCGCGAGATCGGATCCGGCGCCCGGTTCGCTGAACCCCTGGCACCAGATCTCCTCGCCGCGCAGGATCGGCGGCAGCCAGCGCGCCCGCTGCTCCGCCGTGCCCTCGGCGGCGATGGTCGGACCGGCGTGCAGCAGGCCCACGAAGTTGGCGCCCACATAGGGCGCGCCCGCCTTCTCGGTCTCCTCCAGGAAGATCAGCCGCAGGGTCGGGGAGGCGTCCCAGTGGACGTCGGCGTATCCGGCGTCGTGGAGCCGCCGCTGCCAGCCGAGGTCGTACGCCCGCCGCCCCGGCCAGTCGTCGGGGGACGGCTTGGGCGGGAGGGTGGGAAGCTCCCCCGCGAGCCAGTCCCGCAGCCGGGCCCGGAAGTCCTCCTCCTCGGGCGTGTACGACAGGTCCATCGGCGGGCCTCAGCGGTCCCGGTCCAGGTCGAGGCCGAGCATCCGGATGGCGTTGCCCCGCATCAGCTTGTACACCGTCTCGTCGTCGAGGCCCTTGACGTGGTCGAGGGCGACCTCCTTGGTGTGCGGGAAGGTCGAGTCGACGTGCGGGTAGTCGGTCTCGAAGGTGGCGTTGTCCCGGCCGACCACGTCCAGCGACGCCACGCCGTGCTTGTCGCGGAAGAAGCAGCAGAACATCTGCCGGTAGTAGTACGTCGACGGCGGCTCGGGGATCGTGTCGCGCACCCCGCCCCAGGCACGGTGCTCCTCCCACACGTCGTCGGCACGCTCCAGGGCGTACGGGACCCAGCCCATCTGCCCCTCGGAGTAGGCGAGTTTGAGGCGGGAGAAGCGCACCAGGACCCCGCTGAAGAGGAAGTCCATCATCGAGGCCATCGCGTTGTTGAAGCTGAGGGAGGCCTGGACGGCGGGCGGGGCGTCCGGTGAGGCGGCGGGCATCTGGGAACTGCTGCCGATGTGCATGTTGACGACCGTCCCGGTCTCCTGGCAGACGGCGAAGAACGGGTCCCAGTAGCCGGAGTGGATGGACGGCAGCCCGAGGTGGGTGGGGATCTCGGAGAAGGTCACCGCCCTCACCCCGCGCGCGGCGTTGCGGCGGATCTCCTCGACCGCCAGGCCGACGTCCCACAGCGGGATCAGGCACAGTGGAATGAGCCGCCCGCCGCTGTCGCCGCACCACTCCTCGACCATCCAGTCGTTGTAGGCGCGCACGCAGGCGAGGGCGACCTCCTTGTCGTGGGCCTCGGCGAAGGTCTGGCCGCAGAAGCGCGGGAAGGACGGGAAGCAGAGGGACGCCTCGACGTGGTTGAGGTCCATGTCCTCGAGGCGGGCCTTCGGGTCCCAGCAGCCGGGCCGCATCTCCTCGCGGGTGATGCCCTCCAGGGTCATCTGATCGCGGTCGAAGCCGACGGCGGCGATGTTGCGCTTGTACGGGAACTTCAGGTCCTCGTAGATCCACCAGTCGGTGGGCTGGCCGTCCGGGTCCATGGTGATCCGGTACTTGCCGCCGATGTAGGCGAGTTCACCGATCCCGGCGGTCAGCGCCCTGGGGCCGCGCTCGCGGTACCTGGCCGGCAGCCAGGTGTCGAAGAGGTGTGCGGGCTCGATCACGTGGTCGTCGACGCTGATGATGCGGGGCAGTTCGGTCGCCATGGGTCCCCTCCGCCGGACGGTACTTATCTGATGCAGCGTCAGATAGCATCCCACCTGACGATCCGTCAGCCAAGGAGCACTGCCGAGGAGCAGGGGGCAGCCGTGAACGACACCCCGCACGCCCTGAGTTCGTCCCGCACCCTGTGGGAGCTGGTCACCCGCCGTGCCGCTCTGACGCCCGACCGGCCGCTGTTCCTCCAGGACGACCGCACGCTCACCTTCGAGGCGTTGCGCGCACGTGCCGAGCGGGTCGCGGCTGGGCTGTACGGCATGGGCGTACGGCCCGGCACGGTGGTCGCCTGGCAGCTGCCCACCCGTATCGAGACGGCCGTGCTGTCCTTCGCCCTGGCCCGGCTCGGCGCCGTGCAGACCCCGGTGATCCCCTTCTACCGGGACCGCGAGGCCGGCTTCGCGCTACGCGAGTCCAAGGCCGAGTTCTTCGCGGTGCCGGGCGCCTGGCGCGGCTTCGACCACGCGGAGATGGCCCGGCGGCTGGGCGCGAAGGGCGTCTTCGAGGCCTACGACGACCTGCCCGACGGCGATCCGTCCCTCCTGCCTCCCCCGCCCTCCGACGGCACCGCCGTCCGCTGGATCTACTGGACGTCCGGGACGACCTCCGACCCCAAGGGCGTGCTGCACACGGACCGTTCCCTGCTCGCGGGCGGCTCCTGCCTGGCGCACGCGCTGCGCCCCTCGGCGCAGGACGTGGGCTCGATCGCCTTCCCGTACGCCCACATCGGCGGGCCCGACTACACGGTGATGCTGCTGCTGTACGGCTTCCCGGCGGTGCTGTTCGAGCAGTTCGCGCTGCCGGAGGCGCTGGCCGCGTACCGCGCCCACGGGGTGACCGTGGCGGGCGGGTCGACGGCCTTCTACTCGATGTTCCTGGCGGAGCAGCGCAAGCATCCGGGAGAGCCCGTGGTGCCGACCCTGCGGCTGCTGGCGGGCGGCGGGGCGCCCAAGCCGCCGGAGCTGTACCACGCCGTCGTGCGCGAGATGGGCGTGCAGCTCACCCACGGGTACGGCATGACCGAGGTGCCGATGATCACCATGGGGGCGCCGGACGACGGTCCCGAGCTGCTGGCGACGACCGAGGGGCGTCCGCCGCCGGGCATGGAGATCCGGATCGTGGACGGGGAGGTGCGGCTGCGCGGGGAGGCCGTGTGCCGCGGGTATCTGGATCCGGGGCAGACGGCGGAGGCCTTCGACGAGGACGGGTTCCTGCGCACCGGTGACCTCGGGCGGCTCACGGAGACCGGGCACCTGGTCCTCACCGGCCGGCTGAAGGACGTGATCATCCGCAAGGGCGAGAACATCTCGGCCCAGGAGATCGAGGACCTGCTGCACCGGCATCCGGCGGTCGGGGACGTGGCGGTCATCGGCCTGCCGGACGCGGCGCGCGGCGAGCTGGTGTGCGCGGTGGTGGAACAGCCGCCGGGGGCCGAGGCCTTGACGCTCGCCGGCGTGACCGCCTTCCTGCGCGCCGAGGGGCTGTCGGTGCACAAGCTGCCGGAGCGGCTGGAGGTGGTGGACGCCCTTCCGCGGGGCGACACCCTGCGGAAGGTGCTGAAGTACAAGCTCCGCGAGCGCTACTCGGGCACGTGACCCGCTGTGGGCAGCCCCTTCAGGGGCGCGGGGAACGGCGCGAACAACCACCGACAACCCGCAGCCGCCCGTCAGGGAACCACCCCCACGGCGTGGACGCGTGGCCCTACTCGGGCACGGTGAAGTAGCGGGCGAAGGCCGGGACGACGTCCGCCTCGCCGACCTGGCCGTCGCCGTCCGCGTCGAGCGCGGCCGCGGCCGGGCCCGCGGAGTCCTCGGGGACGCCGAGGCACTTCAGGACGCGGCCGGCCTCATCGGTCGTCACGGCGCCGTCACCGTCGGTGTCGGCGACGTCCAGGGCCGCGTGCAGGAAGGGGCGGGCGATCTCGGCGAACCGGTCGGGGTTGTCACGCAGGCGCTTGACCGCGCCGTTGACGAACTCCTCGCGCGTGATGCGCTGGTCGCCGTCGCGGTCCGCTATCCCGGCCATGCCCTGCCAGAACGCCTCGGCTCCGCCGTACAGGGCCTGCCCCTTGTCGGAGCGGGCCGCCACCGCGAACTCCGTGAGCAGCGCCTTGGCCGCGCCGTAGAAGTCCTCGCGGTCGATGTAGCCGTTGCCGTCCTGGTCGAAGGTGGCGAACCGGGCGGCGATCCGGCGCTCGTACTCGCTGCTGACCATGTCTTTTTCAGGCCGCCTTACGTCAGGTGGGGTGCGTCTCGGTCGGAGCGTACGACGGAGGGCGCCGTTCGGGCGCGGGAAAACGTCACTTGTGCCAAGACCGGGGGAATTCCGGGACAACGGCGTGTCGGAACGGCGACACTCGGCCTACCGTGCGTCGTCGGGCCGTCACGCGGACAGCGGTTCGCCCTCGTCGCCGAGCGCCGCGTCCACGTCGCCGTACACGTCGAACAGCCTGCGCACGCCCAGCGCGCCGAGGACCCGGTTGACATGGGAGCCGTCGGCCGCGCCCCGGGCGGGCAGCACGAGGCGCAGCCGGCCCTGGCAGGAACGGATCAGCCGGCGGGCCGCGATGAGCACGCCGACGCCGCTGGAGTCGCAGAAGAACACCTCGGACAGATCCAGGACGAGACAGTGATGCCCTTCGGCCACCACGTCGTGCACGCGCTGACGCAGCACCGGTGACGTCACCAGATCCAGTTCGCCGGACACCTGGAGCACGGCCCACTCGCCCTGCTCGCCGCCGGTCACTTTGAAGGTCACCACCACGCCCTTCGATCGCCAAAACGGAAGCAGA